>JAUICN010000016.1 GCA_030427835.1 Polyangia bacterium
GCACCACCGCAGACTCCACCGCACGCAACGCCCGACGCGAAACCCCCTGGTGACCCCCATTGCCCATCATCAAAAACTCATCCGCTCGGGCCACGCCCGACGTGGATCCAACCGCAAGCACCATGCTCAGCACAGCCCCCAGGGCCAGCACCCACGACCGTATTCCAGCACCCTGTTGGATCCACGTCGGCCGTTGTACGCCCTGCAGTGCACCCTGTTGTGCGCCCTGCCGTGCCCCCCATGGGGCCCCCCTGTGAAAACAAGCCATCCGCGATCCGCCTTGGCACAATCTAGGCGAGTCACCCGGGGATTGCAACGCCCCCCCACCGGGAACCTTGCCGTATGTTTTCAACGGGTTGCAACCTGTGCCGCTACTGTTTGTACGTCGTTTCAAATCCACCAGACATCTCCTCACCGCGAAATCCATTCAAGAACCCAAAAATCCCAACACGAGAGCCAACCCGCTAGAGCCAACCCGCTGGAGCCAACACCCTAGAGCCGACCCCCTAGGACAAGCGAAGCCCCGGCCCGCTCCGGCCGCACCTGCAGCGATAGGCCCGCCCCCGTAGAATCGCCCCGCGCCCCACGAACCCAATAGGTCACCGGCACCGAAAGCAGGGGCACCGCCGACATCACCGTGGCCCAGGCAAGCCCACTGTTGGACAACTCCACCAGGCACGTGCCCGCGTTGTCCTCCGTTTCGCAATACCCATCAATGTGTAGAAAATAGGCCGAAAGCCCGCCCAGGCCCAGCCCCGCCGCACCGCTCACGTAGGCCCAACCGGGGATCCCGAGCGGCCCCACCGGGCGCGTCCAAAAGCCACCCTCCGGATCCATTTCAGGGGCAAGGGCCGCCGCACCCACCGAAAGCAGGCCCGCCCCCAGCACGCCCGTGGCCCCGTAGAGCAGCCGGGAGGATTCCACCTCCGCGTCCCCACCCTGGTGCCGGTGCACCCAGGTCGCCCAGGCCCCCGCCAGGGATACCGCACCCGCCCCCAGGGCCACGGTTCCCCAGGGAATATGCAGGGGCTTGCGTGCCCTGCCGCGACCCCGATCCTCGGAAAGCAACTGCTGCTGGGCCTTCTTCTGCGCCTGGGGGGAAACAAACACCGGCCCCCCGCCACCCATCTCGCCCAACCCATCCGCGCGGCCAAACCCCTGCACCGCAGCCATGCCGATGGCCTGTTGGGCCACCGTGGGCAACCAGGCCTCCCCGGGGCCCGTTTCCTCCCCCTGGAGTTCCAACACATCCCCCTGGTTCACCCGGCTCAGGGCATTGGCCAGGGGCAGGTAAGCCCCCTGCCTGCCCTGCAGGGATTCCAAATCCGCCCAGGAAAGCCAGAGGTTGCCCAGCACCCTCCCGGTGGCCACCTCCACCCGGTCCAACCGAACCCGGTCACCCCCGGCGCTTCCGTCCCTATCGGGCACCAAACGCACCAGCCACAGGTTCTGGGCGTGGAGCAGCCGGGCGGTGTAGATGCTGTCCGAAAAACTGCGGCGCCGTTGGGAGACCTCGCTCGGGTACCGCAAGCTCACCCCGGGCGTGGAACCCTCCAGGGCCGCCCGGCGCTGGGCCGCAAGAGAGGCCGAAATCAAATGGCTCGGCAAGGGATTGGCCGCCCGGGCCATGGGGCCGTTGTAAATGACCCGGTCGTAGGCCACGTCCACAAACACATCCCGGGAGTAGGCCCCCAGGGTCAAATGGTGCACGCGGCCCGGGGGAGACCCGGCCTGCCCATCCACGTCGGTACCAGAGTCATCGTTGCCAGAGTCATCGAAACCCGATCCACCTGAACCCGTGCCACGACTCACCGAACGGCCGGTCGCGTCCATATCCACATCCACCATCACCCCGGGCTCGCACTCCGTTTGCACCCGGTAGACCCCGTATTCGGCCTTCTCCATGGTGAACGGCGTATTGCCCAGCTTGCGGCCATTGACATACACCGCACAACCCGTGGGCTGGCTGTGCACCCGAAAGGTGGCCTTGGGGGCGCGATCCTCCTCGCGCATGGCCCGGCGGTACATGTGGTGCACCGGGGGCGGGTGGTACCGGGCCGAAAGCGTAATATCCGGCACCAGGCGGCGGCATTGCACACATTGCCAAAACGCATCGTTGAAGCGGTTCATATCGATGGACGCCCGCACCGAGTACATGCACCCGTTAAACAGGTTGGCGGCGGCCCGGGGTTGCCGGTTCACGGACTCAAGCGCCCCGCGCACCTGATTCACACAGGCATCGGACGACCGCAGCGCACCGCGGTTGTACCCAAAGGCCCCCTGGTTCAGGGTTTTCTCAGAACACTGGGCCAGGGCTCGCAAATCCGCCGCCTCCACGGGCACGGCCTCCCGGGAATGGCGCAACTGAAACTCCTTGGAATAGACCTCCCAATCGGGCACCTCCTGGCCAATCTCACGCAGTTGCTGGGCCACCAGCATGGCCGCCCGCTCCACCTGCACCTCCCGACCATCCACCGAGGTGGCCAGCACCAGGTGCGGGGATCGCTCCTCACGCTTGCGGGCCCGATCCAGGGAACGCTGGGCCTCCGCCTCATCAAACTCATGGGTCGCCATGGCCTCATTGGCGGATTCCGCCCGGGATGGCCCCTCGCCCCGACCGCGGCCCGCGCCCCGACCCTGGGCCTGCGCCCCCAGGGACACCAACACCACGGACACCAACACCAGGGAAACCAGCCCCAACGACAACAACCCCACCCATCCCGATCGCTTGTTTTGCCTATTCATACCCAACGGCCCTCGAATTCCCATGCGCCACAACCCTTCACCCCTGGTTCCGCCACAAATCACCGCAACACCCGTTGCAGTCCTTGTGATCACCCCGCTTATCGGCCCGAGCCACCGCCAGTTGCGTATTGACCTTCTTTTTTTTCATTTTTTTTTGGGGAGCGCCCACCCAAAGGTTCCGGGCATCAAAACACCGCCCCCACGGATACACAAGCCACCCTAAAAAGAAAATCAAATTCACCTAGGAGGGACAGGTCTGGTAACGTAAATGTCACGCAATGCCCGGGCACCTCACCCCATTTCGCCTCCACCCCAAGCGGGGCAAAGCACCCAACAAAAACCACAAGCGCCCGCAGGCGGCGATCCGAAACGGGCGTTTCGCCATGGGTCTTGGAGGCCTGTCCCTCGCTACGCTAGGGCTTGGAGCCCTTCTTGCCCTGGGCCTGGGCCTGGGCCTGGGTGCGGGGTGCGCACAAAAACAGTGCGCCACCTACGACGAAAACGGGGTCTGCCTGTACGCTTCCCTGTTGGGCGACGGTTCCGACCCAAACGCCATCGCCTGCGCGAGCAACACCCTCGACTGCGACGGCAACCCCGACAACGGCTGCGAAACCCCCATCGACGACGGCACCCACTGCGGCGCCTGTGACGTGCAATGCACGGCCAACCAAACCTGCGCCCTGGGCACGGGAAACAATCGCACCTGCCAGGAGTTGTCCGTGGTGCACCTCTACACCAACCCGGGGTACGCCCTCACCAATGCCCTACCCGACGTGGCCACCCTCTCGGACGGCAACGCGGCGGTGGCCATTCCCCACGACGGGCAACTCTCCGTGGCAGGCCAGGTGTTGAGCGATGCCGGATCCCTGTTGGCCAAGGTGGGTATCGGCGGCGGCATTGTCTGGCTGGATGCCTTCTTCTCCCCCACGGGAAGCATGGGCCCAAGCCAGCTCCAGGCCCATTTTGACGACAGTGTGTTTTGGGCCACAAGCCACACGGGATACCTGGAAGACGGCTCGGGAGATCCCCTGGCCTCCTATTCCGGCCATGTGCTTGGCCACTGGAGTGCAAGTGGATCCCTACGCCGTCGGGACATCCGCGTGGTGGACGGTGCACAGACCCGGGTGAACATCCACCACCTGCAGGTCTCCCGGGACGGCCAAACCCTGTGGGCCAGCGGTGAGGGCAACGACGGGCTGGACCTGGGCTCCCGGCATGTCTTCTTTGAACGGGATCCCATGGTGGGCAGCGGCGGGTTTTCCCGGGCCACCCGCCTGGCCGACGGCAGCGACATCACCGCCACCCATTGGACAGCCCAGGACGATCCCGCCCCTGGCCAAACGGCCGTGAATCAAATCGCCCGATCCATCGGCGTGGTGGAACCACAGGACGGCACCCGATGCACCCTGGGCCAGGCCCTGCTTGGCGGCAACGGGATCCTGCAATGGGGCAACGGGCAAACCACCGCCGAGGCCACCTCCATCCAATCCACCAGCGCCAACACCACAAGCGCCCATACCACAGCCCTCGTCGCCAACTGCACGGCACCCGACGGCACCCTTGCCGCGCCCCAGATCCTGGACCTGCCCACCACCGGCGTGAACACCGACCCAACAGCACAGCCCGCAGCCCACCCACAACTCCAGCCCAGCACCGACGGGCGCACCTGGCTGGTGAGCGCCTTTGAGGATTCCGCCACCCCCTCAGAGAACCCAAGCTACATCGCCCTGCTCGAACCGGACCTCACCACCGCGGCCCGCGCCGACCTCACGCCCACGGCCATGGTTCTCGCCACCGCCACCGACGGGCAAGGCAACCTGTACCTGGCCGGCTACACCCACGGCAACCTCACCTACGACGGCGAAACCTTTGCCCCCTACCCGGGCGCCGAGGCCAACCCCAGCAGTGCCCTGGACTACGGTTTTGTGTTGAGCCTCACCCCACACATGAAACGCCGTTGGTTCCGTGGCACCGGCCCCGGTACCCAGGTGCGTGCAGTGAACGCCAGGGGTTCCCGAGTGGACACGTTGGTGGCTGTGACCGGCACACTGCACCTACAGCTCGATCAGGACCTCACCACCCACACCCCCCCCGCGGGCACCACCGACCTGGCCCTCGTTCGCATCACCCAGTAGTTCCTACCCAGTAGGCACAACGCTGCAGCGCAAATCAGCGTTCCACGCGGCGCCACACCATGCCCCGGTAGGGTGCCGTGGGTGCCGCAAGGTTGCCGCCCACCGCCACGCGCTCCTGGCCCACACCAAACACCGCGTGAAAGTCGTCGTTGCCCACCGGGTACGCGGCAAGGTCACGCCCATCCAGTTCCTGGGCGCGGAACTCGGGCGCACCCGCGGCCAGGCTTGCGACGGTAATCTCCCCCACCGTGCCGCGCTGCCCGGCCACGCACACCGTGCTTCCGGCCATCCACACCCCGTTCAACCCAGGTACCGCCTCCAGGGTCCGGGCCTGCCAGGTCATTTCACTCGCGGTGCCCTCCCCGTACACCACCACCCCATTGCTACGCCCCCCTACCATGGCCACACGTACCGTGCCCTCTTCGGAATCCCCGGATGGACTTGTGGTTGTTCCCCAGAGCGCGATCAAATCATCGGAGGTGCCGACGTTGATCTCCACCCAACTCTCCCCGTTCCAGTGAAGCACCACCCCCTGCTGCCCCACCACGTACACCTGATCCGCCGACACCCCCCACACCTTAAAGAACGCGCGCACCTGGGCCCGTTCCAGCGCGGGCACCACCACGTTTTCCCAGGTCGTGCCGTCGTAGTGAATAAGCACGGGCAGGTCCCCCTCCCGGCCGCCGCCGCCCACCGCCCAAAGATCATCCTCGGTCGCACCCCACACCCCCCACAGGGATTCGGTGGTGGGGGAGGTTTGCTTGGTCCATTGCTCCCCCTCGTAGTGGAGAATCACGCCGCCCTCGCCCACGGCCCAGGCGTTCACCGTACTGAAGCCAAACACCCAGTTCAACAGCCCCGTACCCGCGGGCAAGGGGTCCGACACCCAGGATTTGCCCACACGCCGCAGGGCCACCCCACGACCGGAGTCGTCCCCAGCACCATCTCCGGACGCGGGCTCCCCACCCACCACGAACACATAGGCTTCGTCCGGCGCCCAGGTGCTGAGGTACCAGGTGGATTCACTGCGCATCCCAAACCCCCAGCGCTCCACCACCGGGGCACCACAGCCACCCAACCCCACGGCAAGCGCCACCCCTAGGCCGAAAATCAAACAACTCACCAGGCGCGTGGCAAGCAACTGCATCCGAGTGGGCAAGCCCATCACGCCTGAAACCCTGTCATGCCGGAAAGTATGGCCGTTGTTTGCCGTTTCACCACCACATCCATGGGTTGCGCACCCACCCGAAAGATTCACGAACATTCGCGCCCGCACCCCATGTGGGGCAGAATGCCCCCATGCGGCCGCCATTCGCTCTCCTTCTCCTGTCCATTTTTTCCGCCCAGCTCATGGCCTGTGGCGGTTCCAGCTCCGGGGATGACAATACCACCCCCGCAGAGGGCATCTTCGGGGACCTGGGCACGGTGCTCCCCTCGGCAACCGAAGAGCAACAGGCCACCTTCGAACGCGGCCTACGGGTTCTGGAACGGCGCTTCACCCCCGCCCAGGGGCTCGGCCCCCACTTCAACGTCACCTTCTGCGGTGCCTGCCACGAAAAACCCGTGTTCGGCGGAAGCGCCGCCCGCTACCGCAACTTCCTGTTGGTTGGCCAATCCCTTTCCGGCGACGACTTCATTCCCCTGGGCGTGCAGAGCGTACAACCCCAGTACCACATCGATGACGTGCGCCAGGCCACCCCCGTGTCCACCAACGTCACGGCCCTGCGCAATCCCATTCCCTTCTTTGGCGCCGGCCTGTTGGCAGAAATTCCAGAAGAGGAAATCCTCAAGTACGCCGACCCGGACGACGCCGACGGCGACGGCATTCGCGGGCGGCCCAACTACGACCGGGGCTTCGTGGGGCGCTTTGGTCGCAAGGCCCAAACCGTATCCATCGAGGGCTTCATCCGGGGCCCCCTCTTCAACCACATGGGCATCACCACCGATCCCTTGAGCGAAAGCCAAAAGGCAAACCTGCCCGTGCCCAGCACAGACACCCTCACCGCCGGACTTCGCAGCCCCATCCGCACGGGTGATGCGGGCGACACCATCCGTGGTCTGGTCATGGGGCAGGCCGCCGCACCCGACGAACCCACCACCGACGCCGATGGCGTGGCCGACCCGGAGCTTTCCAACGACGACCTCTTCGACCTGGTGTCCTTTGCCATGCTGACCGCCGCACCCACGCCCCAAACGCCGGGCATCGGCGCCGACCACGGGCAAGCGCTGTTCGACGAGATGGGCTGCGCAGACTGCCACGTCCCATCGCTGCAGGGCCCCCGGGGCGCCATTCCCGCCTACACCGATTTGTTGCTGCACGACATGGGCGCCGACATGTCCGATGGCGTGGTCCAGGGGTTGGCGGGCGGCCAGGACTTTCGCACCGCGCCACTTTGGGGCGTCACCGCCACCGGGCCCTACCTCCACGACGGGCGTGCCGACACCCTACGGGAGGCCATTGTGGCCCACGGGGGAGAGGCCGAAGCTGCGCGGGTGGCATTCACCAACGCTTCCCCCTCCTTCCAGGAGGACCTCATCGGCTTTTTGGACACCCTTGGCGGCGCCTCCCAACGCACCTCAGGCCTGCTGGCACCGGGCGCCACCGTGCCAAGCCCTGGCCAATACGGCGCACCCAACGACGGGCTTGATACGGACACCGCCGCCGCATTTGCCAACGGCCGCGCGCAGTTCGATCGCGACATGGCCCTGTCGGACGGCCTTGGGGCGTCGATTCCCGGCACCACCGGAACCGACCGCCACTTCAATGGAGATGCCTGCCGCGCCTGCCACTTTGAGCCCGTCATCGGAGGCGCCGGGCCCCTGGGTGTGGACGTGATTCGCCAGGGCACCGTGAGCAGCGGTACGTTCACTGCACCCACCGACGGCACCATGCTGCACCGTTTTCGCACCGAGGCCACACGCCCGGAACCCGCAAGCGGTGTGAACACACTGCAAGCACGGCAAACCCCACCCCTCTTTGGCCTGGGGTTGCTTGAGCAGGTCAGCGAATCCGAAATCCTCTCCCGCGCCGATCCCACAGACAGCAACATGGATGGCATTTCAGGGCGGGAACATCGACTGGGGGACGGCCGCCTGGGCCGTTTTGGATGGAAGGCGGACGTGCCCACCCTGCAGGAGTTCGCCCGGGATGCACTCTTCAACGAAATGGGCATCACCCTGCCCACCGAAGCGGGCCAAACCTTTGGCGCCACCACGGACAACGACAGCATTGGCGACCCTGAGATGGCACTGGAAGATCTGCAAAACCTGGTGACCTTCATGGCACAGCTCGCGCCTGCGCCACGTACCCGCACGGACGTGGCATTGGAGGACCAGGGCGAAGCTCTGTTCGCATCCGTGGGCTGCGACGGTTGCCACGTACCCGCACTACCGTTGCAGGGGGGCGGAACCGCCCAGGCCTACACGGATCTTTTGCTGCATGACGTGGCAAGCCCGGGAGCACCCGGGATTGAATCGGGCGATGCCGCCATGACCGAGTTCCGAACCGCACCGCTGTGGGGCCTGGCCACCAGCGCCCCCTACATGCACAACGGCCGCGCGGAGACCGTCAGCGATGCCATCGAGGCACACCAGGGCGAAGCCCAGACCGCACGGGACGCCGCCCTCGCGCTGAGCCCCTCCGATCAAAGCGCATTGCACGCCTTCCTTCAGTCGCTGTAGGGTCGGCCTAGGAAGCGCCGGACGCCGTCTTCGCAGCGGTTTTCTTTGCAGCAGCCTTCTTCGTCGTCTTTTTGGTCGCCTTCTTGGCAGCCTTCTTCGTCGTCTTTTTGGCCGCTTTCTTCGCGGGCCGCTTCTTGGTTTTCTTGGTGGACGGTCCCCGATCCCTTCGGATCTGAAGCAACTCCTGGGCCCTCTCTGGCAAAATCGTGTCCGGATCATCCGCCGTGCGCAGGGAGGCGTTGGTTTCCCCATCGGTCACGTAAAATCCGAATCGCCCCTTGCGCAGGGTGATGGTTTCGCCCGACACCGGATCCTTGCCCAGTTCCTTCAGCGGCTCAGCCGCCTTTCGACCCCGGGAGGTTTTTGGCTGGGCAAAAAGGGCAAGCGCCTGTTCCACCGTCACCGTGAACAACTGATCCTCGTTCTCAAGGCTTCGGTTGTCCTTGCCCCGCGTCAGGTAGGGGCCGTACCGGCCGTTCTGCGCGGTGATGACCTCACCGGACTCCGGATCCTTGCCCACCTCACGGGGGAGCGTGAGTAACTTGAGTGCCTCCTCTAGGGTAAGCGTCGCCGGGTCCATGCTCTTAAGCAACGACGCCGTCTTGGGTTTTTGCTTGGAGCCCTCCTCCGGTTCCCCCAGCTGAACGTAGCTGCCAAAGCGCCCGTTCTTCAGGTTCACATCCAATCCAGATTCCGGATCCTTGCCCAATACCCGGTCGCCACTGGGCGCAGAAAGGAACTCAAGCGCCTTCTCCACGCTTAGCTCATCGGGCGGTAGATCATCGGGAATGCTCGCCGTATCTTCCCCACGCTGCACGTAGGGCCCGTAACGACCCACCCGGGCCACCACCGATTCACCATTTTCATCCGCACCGAGATGAATCGTGTTGACCTCCCGGGCATCGATTTCCCCCAGCTGATCATTGACCAGGGCCTTCAGTCCAAGGTCTTCGGCCACCGCATTGGAGTTGGCCGGAATGCTGGTTCCCTGTTTTCCAAAATAGAAACGCTTGAGCCAGGGCACGGTTTCCCGCTCACCGGAAGCAATGGAGTCCAGGTCGTCCTCCATGCGGGCCGTGAACGCGTAGTCCACCAAACCGCCAAAGTAACGCTCCAGAAGGCCCACCACCGCAAAGGCCTTAAAGGAGGGCACCAGGGCCGTGGCCCGCTTCCACACGTATCCCCGATCCTGAATGGTGGTGAGAATCGATGCGTAGGTGGATGGACGCCCCACCCCCAGTTCCTCCAAACGGCGCACAAGAGAGGCCTCCGTGTAGCGCGCAGGCGGCTGGGTTTCATGGGACTCGGGCACAAACTTCTTTGCGTCCACGCCTTGCCCCTCTTGCAGGGCGGGCAAGGGCCGTTCCTTGCTGTCCAACTCCGCATCCGGATCGTCGCTGCCCTCCACGTAGGCGCGCAAAAACCCGGGGAAGGCAATCGTATTGCCGCTCGCTCCAAACTTCACAGCCGTACCGTCAGCCGTGGTGGCGCCGATGCGTACACGCACACTGTGCCCCCTGGCATCCACCATCTGGGAGGCCACCGTGCGTTTCCAAATCAACTCGTAGAGCACCGCTTCGTCATGCTCCACTTCACGGGCCACATCCTCGGGTAGGCGAAACACATCCCCCGCCGGGCGAATGGCTTCGTGGGCCTCCTGGGCGTTCTTAACCTTCTTCTTGTACTGCCGTGGGGCCGCGGGAAGGTAGTCCGCGCCGTACTTCTCTTTCACAAGCGAACGGGCCGCCGTCAGCGCGGACTCGGACAGGGTGGTGCTATCCGTACGCATGTAGGTGATGTAACCGTTTTCGTAGAGTCGCTGGGCACCACGCATGGTGCGCGACGCCGAGAAGCGCAGCTTTCGCCCCGCCTCCTGCTGCAAGCTGGAAGTCATGAACGGTGCCGCAGGGGATCGCTTGGTGGGCTTTCGCTCCACAGAGGTCACGGTGAACGCCGCCCCCTGCAACCCCTCACACAAAGCACGCGTACCATGGCCGTCCAATACACGGATACTTGTGCTTCCACCGGACTTGAGTTTGCCCTGGGAATCAAAATCCTTGCCCTGGGCCACCCGGTCACCGGCCACCTCAAGCAAACGTGCATCGAAGGACGTGGGCTTTTCGGAGCCCAGGGATCGGTCCATGGCCGAAAGCTCCGCGGTCACATCCCAATACTGGGCCGCGCGAAACGCCATGCGCTCGCGCTCGCGCTCCACGATGATGCGCGTGGCCACACTCTGCACCCGACCGGCAGACAACTTAGGCATCACCTTCTTCCACAGAACCGGCGACACCTCGTAACCGTACAGGCGATCCAAAATGCGCCGGGCCTCCTGGGCATCCACCAGGCTTCGATCCAACTCCCGGGGAGAATCGAGGGCCGCCCGAATCGCCCGTTTCGTGATCTCGTGAAACACCATGCGCTTCACGGGCACCTTGGGGTTCAGCACCTCAAGCAAATGCCAAGCAATGGATTCCCCCTCGCGATCCTCATCGGTGGCGAGCAACAGTTCGCTGGAATCCTTGAGCAACGCCTTGAGCTTTTTGATGTGCTCCTTCTTGCCCGGGTCCACAATGTACAGGGGCCGAAAGTCGTTCTCCGTATCCACCCCCAGCCGGGACCAGGCCTCCTTCTTGTACTTCTCAGGAACATCGCCGGCCTTCCGGGGCAAATCCCGAATGTGGCCGATGGAGGATTCGACCACGAATCCGTCCCCAAGAAACCCTGCAATGGTACGGGCCTTGGCGGGGGACTCCACAATCACCAACGCCTGACCGACCGTACCTGCTCCCTTTTCCCTCTTAGACACGGCGCAAGGATTGACCGGTTCTCCCCGCCCCTGTCAAACACTCCACCAAAATCCACCGCGCCACCCCAAACCCAGATCAAACCTCGAAAAACATCACAACATATTGAAAACAAACAGCATTAGCAGAACGAATCAACAATGATTCAAGGATTTGGGGCCAGACCCCAACAGGGATGTTTCACGTTAAACAACAGTCTGTCCACATTTCACATTTCAGCAAGTCGTTGATTTTATTGAATATTTGCCAGTGTCCCCAAAGTTTTCCACAATTGACTGTGGTTTGCGGTGGATTGGCTGCCAAGAAAAGACCGAACCAGCGCCAGGATCGCGGCGCGGGCATTGCTTTATCCACCCGCCAGACCCACATTCCCTCCGTGGAGCGCCCCCCCCAGGAAACAAACCCAGAGTCCATGTCGGCCCCCCAGGGCCCGGTGGTTCTCTACGACGGCACCTGCGGGTTTTGCGACCGGGTGGTGCAGTTCGTGCTCAAACACGATCGAGAAGGGGTCTTCACCTTTGCGGCGCTCCAGGGGGAAACCGCCACCGCACTCAGGCAGCAACACCCCAGCATTCCCCATGAGGTGGAAACCATGGTGCTCTTGCATGGCGGCAACGTGTTTCTTCGTTCCAGGGCCGCCTTTGAAATGGCCGCCCTGCTCCCTCAGCCCTGGCGCTCACTGCGGGTCCTTCGCTGGCTCCCACGGTGGCTCACCGATCTGGGCTACAAACTTGTGGCCCGGGTGCGCTACCGCATGTTTGGCCAACACGACGTCTGCCCCATTCCAGAACCTGCCATACGGCACCGGTTCCTGCCCTAACCACCCCGGCGGCTGGACTGGCCACCCACCACAAGTACCCGGTGCACCCTCGACAAAACAGCGAGCCTTTCCTTCGAAAAGCGGCATGGCTCATTTTTTGCTGACCGGTAGTCGTGTTTCCGTTGTACCACCTGCTCCCTCGCCTCCGATCGCCAATGGACCACAAGGGTTCCACCCCGCTACACAGCGCCCGCACCCTATCCACATGCCTGCTCTGGGCGGCGCTCGCCATGGCATGCACACCCGGCGCAACACCATCACACCAGGCAAAAACCACCTGGACCAAGAACGTGCCCCTGACCGACGGTTGGGTCATCAGCTTTCAGATGGATGTGCATCTATCCACCCAGACCCAGTGCCCGGGCAACCCTCTCGTGTGGAGCAACTCAGTCATCACGGCCGTCCAGGATAGCTCCGAACCAACAGGCTACAGGAGGGGGCCTGGCTTCACCGTACACAGGGCTGTACACAGTGCCGTCCACGGTGAGGGCTTTGCGGTGCGACTCCACCCCGAGGGCGCTGCACTTCGGGTTCCAGAATGCGACGCCTTTGATACCCATCCCGGTAGACTGGACAACCTTCTCACACAGGCCACCCAACGTACACTTCACCACTTGGCAGAACTGGAAGGGTGGAATCTTGGCGAGAACTTCTCATCCACCCAGGTCCAACTGAGCCCTACCGTTGAAAAGGGCATCAAGGCCTTCGGCACCCAGTTGCGGCAACGCCCCGTCGGAATCGTGAACCACCAGGTCCGCAGGCTACTGACTTCCGAAGAAAGTGCCACGACCCCAACGGCCTACGTGGCCTACGAGTACCCGACCCAGAACACCCTTAGATGTGCGGCAACCCTTGTGGATTCCGGGTTGGACCGCTACCCCACCGTGGCCATCACCGCATCCCACTGCGTAGGAGATGGCTCCAGGCCCCAATGGTTAGGCCAGGGAAATATGGATCCGAACGACATCGACACCGGGCACATGGTCCCCGTGCACCTTGCGGTACGCCACAACCGTGGCCCCGCCCCGATGGAGAACGTAGGCCTGGGCTTTGAAGCATCCCCCATAAACAACATGGCCATCCTCTTTTCCAGGGAGGATCTTCCCGGCCCCCGGGCAACCATTCGGTGGGAGCAACAGTTTCCCCCCGCGTCCTTTGAGAAGTTGCATTTCACGGGATTCGGCCACCCACGAAACGGGCAGGCCTCCACCTGGAAACCCACGGACCCCTTCGTAATCTCCCTGCCACAACAGCCCAAACCCTCACCCTCCGAGCCCTGGAGCCAACCCAGCCATGTCAGTGATCGCGTCTGGGTCGCACGGACGGACGCCTCCACCAATTGGGGAGACGACGGCGCCGGCCTGCTCAACCACCAGGGGCACCTGCTTGCGGTCCTTTCAGGAACCATCAGCGGGCCGGACAAGCTTTCCATGTCACCCATTTCCCAGCACACCGGTTTTCTTCAATGTGGCCTCCGCGTGGCAAACACACACCTCTCCTACGCCATTGGGTACCAGGTGGATGCGGAGACCTGCCCGGACTGGAATCAAAACCACCTACCCCCCCATTTGCGCGACGGTTCCCCATGGGAGCCGGGCACCCTGGGCACCCTGCTAGGAGAAACCCAAACCATCGTAAGCGACTGGGAAACCGTGCAGTGCAACGACCCAGACCTGGGAAGCATAGGCATCCTGCGCCGCACCGTGACAGCGCAAATCGAGGAGGACCAGGCGCCCGTGACCCTTCATATGGATGCCCAGTTCCGGTACGACATCAGCGACAAGGACATCGTGCACAACCGCTCCGTATTTGGGGGCGCCCATCCGGTCGCTTCCTTGGCCACGTTCTTCACAGCCTACGTTCCCAACCCCCAGCGGACCATTTCACGTTGCCCAAGCACCCGGGGTCGCTGCACCTGCGTGGGAAATCCAAAACCCGACTGCAAGTGCAGACAACTCTCCCTGGCCGACGCATCCACCGACGCGGTGCATCTCATGTGGTGGACCATCCACGGAGAACCGTTCACCGGGGAGGTTTCCCAAACGGAACTCTGGCAACTGCTCCAACGGCTCTAGAAACCCCATCGCCCCCTGCGCCACACAGATCCACCCCATGGCCCAAGCCGTACACATCGCCCAATCGATTCTAGCCACGGGAATAGTAGCGGCCATCGGTGCCTGCACGGCCCTTCCCCATTCCCAAAACACACCACCTCCTGGGATTGCGAAAACCTCCACGGACCCACTCACACTGGATCTGTTGCTCCCCGACGGCTACCGGCTCGACACTCGCCCTGAGTACCACCTGTTTACCTACCAAAGTTGCCCCGTCGCACGGGTAGTACGATCCCTCCAGGTGATTCTTTTCGATAGGGACCTCAACGGGGAGCTTGGCCTGGGCGTCAGTTGGAACGAAGCCACCGGGCGGTTTTCTGTGCGACACGGCAACTCCATCTATCCCAACGATCATCTGCATTACCCCCCTGTGTTTTGCAAAGACCACGACCTTATGCACAACGACGCGGTCGCAAAAATCACCCAGTCCATTGTGGACAAACTCCTTTCGATACTGGGAAACATCCCGCTCCACAACGAAGACGAACAGCGCATTGCCCTGCGCATCCATGACCTCTTAAAACGGCTATCCCAACGGCGCCCCGAAACGGTGGGTCGCTTCGGTGGAAGTTCCGGTGGGAATTCTGGTCCAACGCCACTTCACATCCTTGTACCCCGTCGCGGCGACCTATGGGAGCTCACCTGCGCGGCAACGTTGCTCAACGAAACATCGCCTAGCCACAGTGCCATGGTGGCCACGGCAGCACACTGTATTCCAGGCAACGAACCGCAGTTGTACGTCGGATCAGGAGAGATGGCCCCTGGCAACGGCCAACAGATCGACCTGGCTGTGGTCCATCGAAACAAACCAAGGCCCAACCGATCGACACTCATGGAGCTCCAGGTGCCCGCCGCCAACAACATCGCCCTGCTCTTTCTCAAGAACTCCCTGGGCCATTCGAACGTGGCCTGGCCCAAACCACCCATGCCCCCCCAGGCAACACCCGAGGGCCCGCTCACGGGTTTCGGCTACGGGAGCCCAAAAACCGGCACCCCCCATTTCTGGCGAGCGGATTCCCTACAAACCACCCGCGAGAACACCTGGCACGCCTTGGGACAGGGGTTCAACCTGGCCCGGGGCGACGAGGGTGGCGGTGTCGCCGACGGGCACACCCTGTGGGGCATCCTAGGGGGCCGAGGCCCGGGCTACGACGCACCAACCCACCAACCTGCCCCACGGGCAGCGCTGATTCCAACGGCGCCACATGGCAAATTCTTCCAATGTGCCCAACGGACTGCCCGTCGACTGGCCAACACACACGGCCACTCCACCTCCCTCACAAGTACCCTTCAGGAGCGGAACCAGTGCCCCCGACCATCCGGAACAAAACAGTCCCAGGCACTCCCACCCCTAGCGGAGCGTTCACAAACCATTGCCGTGGGAGAACACGCCACCGCCGTGGTACTTCCCTGGGCAAGCGCCCTGTGCAGAAGCAACCTCGGCATCCACCCCATCGCCAACCGGAGAATCATGTTGGAGGATCCTAATGGCAGAACCCTCCACTTCCTCATCACAGCCCAAACGAAAACCACAGCAACAACAGACGGGGGCTCTGTGGCCAACCACGAAGACCACTTCCTAGGCTACCTACCTGCCCCAGACCAGCCCGTAGTGCCGCCCTGCCCGAGCACACGGGGTTCATGCAAGGACAAACCAGCCTCCGTGGACTGCGTCTGCAGCCTACCCACCCTGCAGCAGGCCGCAGTATCCACCTGGAGCCTCATGATTCAGCATCTGGGTGATGCCGGAAGCAACGACGTTGCGAACTTCGAAGCCTTCCTCAGCGTCATCGAAGAGCCATAAAACCGGCCAGCCGAGCCAAAGGCGCGGACCTCGAATTTCCAACCGCTCGCCACCGGAACACCATTCCCACCGAAACGGACCTGCCGCCCCTGGCCACCCCAAGCGCCAGGCAGTCCAGAAAACAGCAACTGAACGCGCCACAGCTCCCTGAAGTACTTGGCCTCGTCCCAATGAATTTCCGATGAGCGAACCTGGCACAGGACGTGCTCGACAGGACTACGCAAGCCACCCAATCCACCGTGGACAAACCATGGCCTGCAGCCCTTACCATGCCGTTCTATTCCTCAAGGTCCCGAAAAAAAACCAACCCGCCAGCCAGAGTCGCCCGCCGCACCCTGTGGGCCCTCTGCCTCACGATTAGCAGTCCCCTTGCTAGCCCCTCCTGCCTGGCACCTCCCCCTGGGGACCAGAAAAGTAGCGCATCCTCCCTAAAATGCGGGCGCAATATCGGTGCCCATCAACTGAGTGTCATTCGAACCCTAGGGTATCGGACCGATCACAACCGCAGACCCATGTTGGACAGCCAAGGTCACCCGAAACCCGCCACCCTTGTGGCAGTGACACTTGGAACCTTTGGGGGACCAAACGGTCTACTCGCCAAAACCTACACCGTGGAAATTTGGGGGAAAGATTTAAACCCTCCGCCCCGCGAACCAAAACTCGACTCTCGCTACCTGATTGCACCCGAGAGAATTAAGCCAGCAGACTCCACAACGAATACCCCCCAACTGACCGACGGCGCCACACATACACCCCACCTGGAAGAGGATGGTGTCATTCGCATGACCGAGGATGATGACGGCACCTACCATCACGTAGCCCCCGTGGACAGCACCTCGTCCTCGACCGCGCTTGTCCCCACCACGTCGCAAACGGGCCAGGTGGCCACGATCCCTGACCCAGGGACCGCAGGCCTACCCGCAACCGCACGGGCCTCCCAAACCCCAACCCTCTATCAACAGGCCCCCACGTGGGCCCCCGCAACCCTGCAATGCAAGCTCAGGGGATCCACCGTTGGCCTTGATACCGATTGCACGGAAGTTACCCGCAACATCATCAGCGAAATCGCACGCTATGTTCACAGCACGCTGTTGTTCAATCTAGGGAAGCTCCCCCCAGGGGTTGCGGCCTCCTTCGAAACCGTTCGCACCGCCTACGTTGCGTCCAGTCAAGACTTCGCAGGGCACACAAGCGCGCAGCTACTCACAAGGGCCGCCACCAGCTCCACACACGACTTCAATAACTTCCTGGATGACTTCTACGCGACCATGACGAAGATGGTGGTGGACTACCTGCAAACCCTTGGAAACAAGCTCCGCCAACACCTGGAGCAATACCCAACGGAACTTGCCGCCCTGACCACCGCCACCTGCAGTCAACTCCTGGACGTGAACCCCCAGTTTGCCGCCCGCTGCAACCACTTCCTTGCCGACCCGGGTCAGTTCAACGCCTGGGCAAGCGAAGCCATCACCCAGGCCACCAACCCTGAACATCTCCTGGCCCGACGATTCGTCCAGGAAAACCGTACCCTCATCGACAGCGATCGGGCAGTTCCGCCGCTGATGAACGCAGCACCACCTTTCACCCCCATACACCTTGTGGAAACCAGCTGGCAGGCACAGCATGAAGCCGAAACCCACCTGCACCCCTCCATGTTTGCATTCCACGCGGGTTACTACGACGCCGCGGATCCCAACGGCCCATTTGCGGGAAACGTTTCCCTCCACAACGCGCTCATGGCCGCCACCCTGCAGCGGTGGCTTTGGTTGCACGCCACGTCTTCCCAGGGCGGCCCCGGTGCAGAGCCCCAGGCCCCAGCGGGACCCCAGTGCCACGTGATCACCTCGAAGCTCAAACACCCCTCCCGTTGCCATGAAGCTGCAGAGGCGTCCTACGGAACATGCATGGCCCGCATGAACGAACTCGCCCTCGCCACCACCATTCCCGCACCACCCACCATGGTCGCCCCGGGAGGAAACCCGCATGGAAACCTGGGAGGAAACCTGGGTCACCAAAGCGACATGCATCTTGGCGACCCCAATCCAACCCCATCCAACACCGGGTTTCCCAGTCAGACCATGCGACCTGAACCGGAGTACAAGGAAGCCCTGCTGCACGCCTGCGCAAACCTTCGAACCAACATCACGGCCTCCTGCGATCAAGCGCGGCCACCCGTGAACAACCTGGGCTGGGTGGAGGGCACCGTGGCCGCTCTGGATCCAAACGGCTGCAAGGAGGCACACCAACCCCCGTGCACAGGTTTCAGGGGGCTACACCAGACCATGGCGGAACATCACGTGCCCAACGCCGGTGCCATCGCCACCCAGTACCTCGATGAGGCCTGCAGAACCGGCCTTGCCATCTGCACCGCCATGGGCCCCCAGGACTCCCCCTGGAAGAACTAGGAAATCAAATGCGTCAACACCACTCCACACGGTTCCCCCTGCTCTCCCTCATTTCCCTGGCCCTCATCTCCCTGGCGCTGGTCTCCTGCAGCCCACCCGCCCTGCGGATCAAATCCAACCTGCGGGAGCTCCCAGGTGGAGTACAGGTATCGTTCACCTCAGGGCAAACCCCGCTCACCTGCGGCACCCAGGTCATGTTGGACGACCGGTTGAGCGTCGGGCACACCCGCCTGGCCTCCTCCACGTCGACCACCATCGACGTTCAGATCCTGCGGGTGGAACTCACCGCACCCCGGGGTGGAACCTTCACCGCCCAAATCGAAATGCACCACCAGGGCCAGGGCGCCGATGCACGCATCGGTTACAACCGCACCTACCACAAAAGCGACAACCTAAACGTTCCCACGTACGCGCAGAACAACTTCGCCTCCGCCCTTCAGCTGGCCGAAGGAGTACTTCAACCGGACTCCTTCCAGCGATTCCACAACCCACTCCAACTCAGGGACCCCACCCAGCCCATGCTGACGGACTCCCTGGATGACATGACCCTTGATCTTTCACAGGTCGTGGCCACCCAAACGGGCGTACAGCAATTCCAGGATGCCAAGGAGGGATTTTGGACATTCATGGGTTCACCCCCGGCACCCACTCCGGAGGCCCAGGGGCTGGTTCCAGTGGACACCTTTGTATCCGCGTGTGAGTTCGAAACCAGCCCCGTTCGCATCAAACACATGTTTGATGAAGTGGCCTCCACCACGGCGGCCATGGCCCGAATGATGGCCCAGGGAACGGGCACCCACGTGGATGTTCCCACGGGAGTTCACCCCGGGAAAACCCACCCACGAACCTGGGGAGGCCTTGCCGATGCCCTACGCCTATGGGCACAGACCCACAGCGCCCATGGCGGATCCCAAATGGACAACAACGCCCAGAAGGAAATCGAGTTGCAGCTCACCGCCACCATCGGTTCCCCGGAGCGGGCCCTGGCCAACCCGGACACGTGGGTAAGCTACACCGATCCAAATGGCGCCAAGAATATTGACGCCAGGTGCCTCAACGGCGAACCCGCAGTCCTGGGTGTACGCCACAACCCCGAAGGTCATCCCGCCTACGCCCTCGTGGATTTTGCGGGCGGCGCAACCTCCCATGACCGTGACGAAGGCACCGGATCCCTCAACGGGTTCCTAGGGCCTGACGCCCCACCCACCGACGACCAACTACCGGCACTCGCCTCTGAGATTTTCGAACCCACGGGTGGGTTGGCCCTCGGCAGCACCCCATACGATGGTACCGCCATCGAGGGCGTACCCGCACCGGAATGGCATTTTCTTACCACCCCATGTACCCAGGATCTGGGCATCGGTGCCAACACCAAAAACCGCCACCAGGGGATGCTGAACTTCGTGGAGTTGTTCCAACGCTTTGCGGGCACGCTGGTGGCGGGGGACCACCCCGTGGAACAGGTTATTGTGGTGGGAGAAGGGGCCGGGGCCGCCCAGGCCACGTTGGCCCCCCAGGTCATCACCGCACAGCTAAACGGGCCGTTGTTGTTCCGAAAGGGATTGGCCATCTACCAGGACGGCAACGGCCTCGTACTGGACGCCAAGCCTGGCATCGTCCCGGTGGACACCATCACCTCCGGCAACCCCCTGCTCACCCTTCCCGGACACCTTGCCGAACACCTAGACCAGGTCGCTGTGGACGAGTGGGGTTTCAGAGATCTACCGTCCACAACATACCATGCAAACGCCCAAAGTTGGAGCTATGGAAACCTCGGATCCACCTACCAGAACAAAGCATCTGGAATTCCAAACGACTTCCATGCCAATAGTGGGTGGGCAGACACCCAACAACGCAAAATCCGAAGCACGCTTCAGGACATAGAACGCTATCTGCCCTTGCTACAGGGTGCAGGGTTACGGGTACAGGCTGCCCTAGGGCGGCTCAGCCACCAGAGCCAACATGGGGACCACGATCACCTGGCCATGCACGCGTTGGGGGATCCCACCCTGCTGCAGTTCACCCAGTGGGCCAATGATGACAGCCCTGAAAAACGCACCGCATTGCAAACCGCCATCAACCTGGGGGCCGGCCTCGCACGGATAGAGATTGCCAGCACCGTGGCGGGTTCAAGCGCCGCCGCCGCTGAAGCCCTGGCCTTGCTGCAGGAAAATCAGTGGATTCTCCCTGAGGACCTCCGCAAGGCAGCACAAACCACCGCCCAGGCCACGGCACAAACCATCCACGTGGCATCAGAAGTCACCACCAAGTTCCTGGACGCCCTGGCCACCATCCAGCTGGGGATCCGGGCCGTCAACGGCGACCCCATGGCCATCACCGCCATTGTGCTCACCTCACTCGATGCCCTGGGCTTTCAAGTTCCCAACTGGGTGAAAATCCTCACCTCCAGCCTCACCGCCCAACAATGGGCCGACGCCACCATGAATCACCTTTTCGGTCGGGCAGGGTTGGCATTCTCCCCTCACCTTGCCGTGGCCCTCGCCGGCAGTGCGGACCACGACTGGCTGGAGTCCGCGGCCAATGCCGCCATAAAGTACGGCTTTCTGGCCATCCAAAACGACCTCCAACGGCGGGTAGAGCACAGCGCCACAGAGTTGGCCTCCCAATTCCTCCACAAGGAGCTTCGCTTCCTCGGCGCCTACGCGGGCCGTGCCATCAGCCAGCGGTTTGCCGCCGGCATGGCCGATCTGCGCCCCGCCATCTAGCGGCTTCGAGGTCACTTCCACCGGATCGCCTCCCCCATGCAAAATTCAGCTGCAAATTGAGTCGCAGGGTGACCACTGGAGAAGCCATAGAAAAAGCGATCTAGCCGGTTCGTATTCAAGGTTCCTGGAAACCTACCCAATTTTCCAGGCACTTACGCTTGGCATAGCCCGTGCAGAAGGGGTTCTACGTTTTGCCAGGGATCCATTCCAGGTCCCCGGCCAACGCCCTGCCAGGAAGCCAAACCCATGAGCACCCACAACACGTCCCCCAAGCCCTCCCGACACCCCAAACTCCCTGCCCATCGACTCGGTGCCCTCCGACTCGGTGCACTTCTACTCACCCTCCCCACCCTGGCCTCCTGCACCGCCATGGGCGTCCCCAACACCAACACCAAATCCACCCACCGCTGCGGCCGGAACATCTACGACCTTTTTAACCTAGAGGTTCGGCGTTGGGTAAGCCACCGCACCCATGAAGACGGAACCACCGTTCTCGATGAAACCACAGGTTCCACCCAAGACGCCCTTCGAATGGACATCACACTAAGTAACTTCGGAGCGAGCACCTCCCAACAACAGTCCGTCACCTGGAAGGTCGAGATTTGGCAAAACGGCACTCGAAAAGTGGAAGACCCCCGAGAGGGCCACGAGCTCTTTCGTGAAATCGCATCCGCCAACCCGGCCGCAGACTCCTCTGAGTTACAAGGCACCCCCCATGCAGACTCCGCCCATGCCCGGCTTGAGCCCATTGCTAGGGACGACTCCACCGCCGCCCTGGCGGACAGCTCCACCCAAACCCGAACGCCGGTTGGCCTTCGCAACACATGGCCCTTCGCCGACACCGCAAGCCAAGCCAACGCCCTGGGGTGCAAACTCATCGGGCATTCCGCAGATCTTCAGGACGGCAGTTGCAGTACCGTTTCCTTGGAGATTAGCTCCAGCATCAGTCGAGCGGTGCGCGACTTCACCGTGGGCGACCTCGCTGGGCTACCGCTGGCAGACAAGACCCCCCTGGACATGATCCAAGCCTATTCCACCCAAGTCATTCGCGAGGGCAACGGTTCAGCCAGAAACGGCCACATCCGAAGCATTCAAGGCGCAATCTACGCCCATACCACAACGGGGCATGAAGGGCTTTTGTACTCCGGACTCCATGAAAACAGCCAATCGTTTAACAACTACATCGAGCATCTTGCGGGATCCATTCGGCACTGGGCAGAAGCCTACCTCAACATCGTTCAGGAAAAACTACTGGCCTACGCGGAAAACAACCAGGAACTACCCGATCGCATCCAGAAAGTGTGCGCGGTCCTCTGGGGATCCAACACGCCATTCAACGATGCATGCGCAGAAAACAATGAAAACGTTCACGCATGGGTAGAGAATTCCGTAAAGCATTCGCTCAGTCTTGTGAGCCAGGCGCGACGGGTACTTCAGCAAACCGCCCCCGTCCTTGGTCAAGACCGAAGAGACAACAACTCCTATCCCGCCAAACATGCGATGCTGCCCGATGCTTGGTACCCGCGGCACGAGGCAGAACTGGAAACCGACCCTTCCATGGAGGTCTTTTACCATGTGTACTACGGGGCCCTGTCCGAGCCGGGCGCAGTTGAACTTGCACCGGTCAGCCCTGAGCCCGGAAACGCCAAGCGACACCGACACGCACTGTACTCCGCGCAGTTGGCCCGCATGCTGTGGCTTGCAGAAAACTACCCTGGGAACCACAACTCACTGGAACCCCACATCACACCGATATCCGACGCGTGTGGCGTCATCTATGGCCAAGAGGGCCCCGGAGGCAACCACCGGCTCTGTGAAAAGGCCGCGCAAATCGCACATTCCACGTGCATGGCCTATCAAAAAAGGCCGGAGTTTATTCTCACCAAATATCCGGAACTTCATGGTGGAAACCAACCGTCCCCAAGTGTCGCTCCGATCGCTCCCGACCCCCATCTGCGAGACAACAGAAATGCCGTCAATCTGAACCCGAACGCACAGTTGGGCCCGGTCGCATACCTAAACGAAAAGCAACTCTACTACCTTGCAAAGGGCTGCGCCGGCCTGCGGGACACCATGGCCGCCAGCTGCGGCATTGCCGAGGAAGAACAAACCCTTGGCAGCAATGTCCCCCCAGACGTGGGCACACCCCTAGATATGGAGCGGTGCAGACACGCGGTCACCGATGTGTGCGGTACCTACCTCCAAATGGAAGACGCCTGTGAAAAAGCTGAAATCCCCGAGCCCGGAGAAAAAGCAACCCATCTCCTACAACGATCTTGCACCGCTGCGGCAGAAATTTGCCCCGCACAACAAACATACGGCCCGGTTGCGCCCCCCTGGACCAGCCACCTCACCCCAAACACCGATCACTAATCCCCCACTGCCACCAAACGCAGTCCCTTCATCCCAACCAGTCCACCCACAACCCCTGCTGGAACTCCAATGACCCAACCCCGCACGTCCCAATCCACCACCCACCCATGGCGCCGCCTTGGAGCGTGGATCACCACCGCCACCCTGGCCGCTACTTCCGTGGCAATCGCCGGCAACCTTACCGCCTGCCAGGCCCCCGCCGCACAACTGCAGGGCCGTGGAAAGTCCATCACCCGGGAGCTCCCGGGCCATGTCAACGTCACATTCAACTCTGCTCTCTCCGAGGTAAACTGCGGGGAAATCATTTCCCTCAACGATCAGTTCAGTCCCGGCGATTCCTTTTCCAACGTCGCCCGTGTGGACACAAAAAGCCTGGAGCTACACACCATCACCCTCTCGGACACGTACGGAAAAAAATTCTCCGTGAGGATTGAAATCCAACGGAACGATCAGGGTCGATCCGGAGTCAACCGCACCTACTTCTACGACCAGGACCTCGGTTTTCCGTTATACGAAAAATCCAAGTTCCAAACCTACAAACAGATTGCCACCATCACATGGGAAGGGAACCAGGCGGACAGATTTGTACATCCAGACGAAAACCCAGACAGCACCTCCTTGCCGGGCGTGTTCATGGATGCCATCGACGATACCGGAATCGATCTGTCAAAGGACCTCGGGCTCAACGGCCTATCCCCAGACTCCCTCGGCCTCAACAAGCTCCACCTCGACAGAATCTTCAACTGGACGGACGATGAGAAAAAAGAGGGAACACAGCCCTACAGCCACCTCTCCATGGCATCCGTCCACTGGACCCCCAACGTGGTGGGCCAGGAAGCCTGCGAAACCACTTACCGTGGAGACCACGCCACCGAGATGTACGCCGAGATTGGCTACAACCTTGCCTACGTGGCTCGAATGATGGCCCAGAAGGCGGGAGTCATCGTAGATGGAAACACCGGCGCCACGCCTGAACCGGTCTGGAACGGCCTCTCCAATGCGCTCGTCCATTGGGCCACGCCCCCGGGAATCCCAGACTCCGTGGCGGACACGGAATTCCAACACCAAATCCTCCTACAGATCCAATCCGCCATCCACGGCTACACCCGCGCCATGGCCCAGGAGGATACCTGGGTAGAGTATGGAGATCTGGAACCCAACGGCATCCAAGCCACGTGCGCCAACGGAGACGCGGCTACCTACGCAGTCAAGTACAACAGCGGAGGCGCACCCTACCTCAACTACCACTTCAGCGGCGGCACCACCTCCCACGACCAGAACGACCGCACAGGAGACGTGGACGACTTCCTTGGCACCGACCACCCGCCGGAAAACAACCAGGGCACCTGGGATCGGCTGGCCATGCCCTCCCTGGACGTCGCCACCGAATTCACCACGCAAGTTACCGCAGGTCAGGCCACCCCAGGCCAGGCCAGCACAAGTCAGGGAGCCAACGGAGACTTCGGGTACGACGGCACACCTTCGGGTGCCCCGGCACCCATGTGGCAAGTTACCCAACCCGCATGCACCCAGGATCTTACCCTGGGTGCGGACACCGATCCCGCCAACGGCTACCACCAGGGCCTCACCAACACCAACGAGTTCCTGGCCCAGTTGCGTTACGCTGTGACCGGCACGGAACACCCCATCGAACACATTGTACTGTCAGGAACCGGAGCCGGAAGCGGCGGCGTCACCCTTGCAAAACTCTTCGACCACAAGTTCAGTAAAGTCTTTACAGAGATGGAGATGCCCACAGTGGAGGTGAACTCCAAGCACTTCAACATCATCCCCATCTCCATGATCATGGAGGCGAGTCCTTTTCAGGCCCTCACCAAGGACCTATCGGAGAATCTCGATCGCTTTGCCGAAAAAAACTGGAACATGGCCGGGCTGTACACAAGTACTGGGGTCTGGGGAAATGGGTCCGCCATTTGCAATGACTGCTGGGCATCCCTCACCTACGTCATGAGGAACCTCGCCATTGACAAACATTCGAACTGGATAGCGTCCCGAGGAAGCAGGATCTGGGAAACCATCGTCGGAAACGATAGCAGGCGGATCCCAATCCCAACCCTGGAGCCCCACATCAATACCCTGATCGCCCAGGCCGGCGGCGGCAACCGCGCGGCCACCGCACTTCTAGAAAACATCTACCACGTGGCCAAGGAGGGGGATCCGGACCTACTCATGCTGGGCTCCCTGAGGGACGAAACACTGCTCCAGTTCCTCCGCTGGGCGGATTTGGGAGGCCCAGAAACCCTGGATCACATGGACAAGGCCCAACGGCTGGCCACCGCCCTTTTACAACTGCGTGTCACCCAGGCCGCAGAGGGCACCCTCATGACCATTGCCGAGGCCCTGGACTTCTTTGAAAAGAACGAATGGGCCGTTCCAGACGGGCTTGTGGCCCACTCACGAAACCTCGCCCAAGCCTCCGAAGACGTTCGAACCGGCCTCGAGACCTTCTTCAAGGCCCTGGGCGCCGTTCAGGTGGCCGTGCGCGCTGCCAACGGGGACCCCCTGGCCATCGCTGCCGCGGTGGTGGAAGTCCTGGACGTGGTGGGCGTGGAAGCACCGGAATGGGTCAAATCCCTCGTGGGCCTCCAGGACTTCACCATGGATGACCTGGCCAACCACACGAAGAACTACCTCTTCGATACCGGTGTGGGGCGGGTGGCCCAGGGCGTGGCCACAAACATCGCCGACCTCAAGGGAATCACCGTGGCAATCACAAGCAACGAGAATCACTCCTGGTGGGAAAGCGCTGGAGAAGCCGCGGCGGACTACGTCTTCAAGGCAGGCACCCAACAGGTCAAGAAGAGTGCCAACCAACTGGTGGGCGAGTTCCTCACCCGTGAACTCCCCTTTAACCGCCACTACGGTGGGCAAGTCGCTAGCTGGGCGTTTAATCAGTTCCGAGGTGGGTTTGCTGAAGGAATGGCGGACCTACAACCTGCCTCGAACTAGGATGCGGCATATCCCACGGGCTCGCGTGAGATCCCGGAGCAGCACATTGGGGCGCCCCTTGTGTTGCTCTCCCCTCCTCTGCATGGCGCTGGTAGCGTGCTCCGCTGGTTCAAACACCCCAGCCGCACACATCAAATCCAGCCACCGGCAGACCACCGTGGAGTTTGGTGACGGCGGCAAGGTCATCTTTGACCACCTCAACCGGGTCTACATTCACCCCCGGTGCGACAACTCCCTGTTCTGGAATGTACAAATCACGGTGGTCCCCCAGAAGGGCGACAAAGCCCTGGGGACCACCCGCCTGGATCTCCACCACAGGGTGCAAAAGGACACCTATGCCCTGATCGAAGAACCCGCCGAGATACCTGCAGAAACGCCTGACTGTGACGAATTCACGCTCGAGATCCAGGATCTGCGAAAGCACGTCGATCAACTGATTCGGCACTCCGTAGAAAGCCCCCAGGAACAGAACACCGAGAACGAAACCGACATCACCTCAACCACAGTACGCAACCTGGAGATGGAAGAAATCCTCACCCAAACCCGCCGGCTCCTGCACAAACTGGAAACCGGCAACTTCCCCTCCACCAACCGCACGCTCATCCACCATCGCACCCGTACCAAACCAGGCGGCCACGCCTACGTGCTCACCTCCCAATGGCCGCCCGCAACGGAGCAACGGCGCCTTACCCATTTCGACAGGCACGAGCTGCATTGCTCCGCCACCATGATCGACACCCGGGCAGGCCCCTACCAAACCGTCGCCATCACCACCGCGTCCTGCCTCACTCCAGCTCCGGGCACCAAACGTTTTCCCAACACCACATACCTGCCCCTTCGGCTGGGGGGAGGATCCAAAATCTCCTGGGGCGCGCCGGTGGAGTTTGCGGTGGTTCACAACCAATACCGTTCCCAGGGCGCAGCACACCAAAACAGCCCCCTTGTGGACAATCCGCCTGCCAACGACCCAATGGCAAACCACATCGCAGACAACGACATCGCCCTGCTTTTCGTGCACAAACCCCAGTGGGGAATCCGCGCCCACACACCCGCAACGCACAACAGCACTCCGGAGATTATGCAAACCAAGTTGGCAGGAAAAGTATCGTTTTTAGGCTACGGATCACCACGGGTGGGCACCGGATCCCAATGCATGCTCTCGGTACAGGGCCAGGACAACCTCCCCAACCTGCGTTGGAACGGTGTGTCGTCCTGTTCCGTGGGTTGGGGCGACCGGGGCGCCGGAGTCATGGCGAGCGACGGTCATCTCCTGGGCATCCTTCGGGGAACACAAATCGACCCCACGACCCCCTGGCCCACCCAGGACCTTCAAGTCACCCCCACCTCAGCGCACCTGGATTTCATTCAATGCGCCCTTGGCATGGCATCACGACGGGCCGACATTCCTGATGGCAAACGGGGCTCCATTCCCTTCGACGTCAACGAGGAAAGTTGCCCGCCCCATTCCTCCCATCGAAACGTTTCCCTGGCCCGGAACACCCGTGAAACCTACCTTCGAAAGAAGCGGGTGTTGGTGTCCCCCTGGGAAACATTCACGTGCAACACCGCCTCCTACAACTACCATCAGATCCAGCACCGCACGGCTGTGGTGGAGGTTCCCAAGGAAGTATCGCCCACAGAGTCGATCACCATTCACCTCTTTGCTGAACCGGCCCCCAACCCCAGCTCAGACACCGTGGGCTTCTATTCTGCACAGGCCGGCCCCTTCCCCGAAACCCAATGCCCCCACGCCCTTGGAAAATGCGACTGCAGCCCCATCGAGCGAAACTGCCCCTGCCACCGAACCAAGGTAAGCGAGGTTCTCGACGATGCCACCGACCTTGCGCGCCTCGCACTTTCAAATCCAGACTCGGGTGAGATCCCTGCCATCCCCCAGGCCGAAGCCGACCACTTCCGAAGCCTGCTCTACCACTAGCGATGTTGCCTGGACCGTTGCAGTTCCTCCACGGGCAGGCGCGCTCAGGATCCAACCCGCGTACCGTGTTAGGATACCCGCATGGGGTGGACCGGCATGGGGATGGCCAACATGGGGATGGCCAGTCTGCAAGCATGGCTTACGGGTGTGGCGCTCGCCGCCCTTTCCGCAGGGCACTGTGCCGCCATGTGCGGCCCCCTTTGCCACGCCATGTGCGGTACCCAGTCACGCAACGGCCTATCGGCCTACCCCCTATGGGCTTACCAAACAGGCCGAGTGGTGGGGTATGGATCCCTGGGCGCCCTGGTGGGTTGGACCGGAAAGCGACTTCTTGACCACACGCCTCCCTGGACCTCCTGGGTTGCCGCAGCAATCGCGGGCCTGGTAATCATTGCTGCAGGGTGCCGACTTTGGCAACACACCTTTGCCGACCCTAAGAAAAACGAGGACTCCGTTGCGGGTGCCCCAACACCCCACCCACCGAAACCCGTACAGCTCCGGTTGCCCCGGTCCCCCAACCCTTCCCAGAACCGCCGTACATTGCACGGCCGCAGGTTTCGCTGGGCCACTGCCGTGCCCAGGGCACTCAACTCCCTACGGCAAAAGCCAGGAGGCCTTTTCCTGGTGGGAATAGCCACCCTCATCCTGCCCTGTGGCGTCCTCTGGATTGCCGCGGCCCACGCCGCAGTCCAGGGCCACCCACTCCTAGGTGCACTTGCCATGGTGGGGTTCGCCCTCGGTAGTGCCGTGCCCCAGATCGCGGTGCACCTACTCCTTCCTCGATTGCTCCCTGGGCTTGCTTTACGGTCACCGTGGATTCCCAGAGTGCTTGGCACCTCCATGATCCTAGTTGGATTCCTATTTGTGGGGCACCCGTGGTTGCACTTGCAACACGCACAAAGTGGCATCCATTCCGTGCACAACATGGGCGCTCCGTGTATTGTTCCAGAGCAGTGAACCCGCACACAACAACCGCAGCCTGCTTGGCCACATTACGCGCGAGCAACTCCTTGGAAAGGACATGGCGAATACCGCGCCATTCATCTCTCCAGGCGTAGAAAACGTCGATTTTTCAAGGGAACACACTCCCTACCCCCTCTGCCTACACTGCAACGTAACCCTACCGTGCACGTTAGACTCTGACTTCTGCTGCCGCGGTTGTGAAGCGGTGTACAACACCCTTCACCAGGAGGGTCTTTCAGACTTCTACCGCCTCCGTACGACCCCCTCAGGAGGCACTCCCCAACAGGTCACACGTTGGCGTGATTCTAGGGCCACCCCCTCCCCCTGGGTGCAGGAACTGATTCAAAACCAGGGCACGGCCACCACGTTTCAACTTCGCGTCCAGGGCGTCCATTGCGGCGCCTGCGTGTGGGCCATCGAACAACTGTTCACGAGGCAGCCCGGCGCACAACGGATCCGGGTGAACCCCACCCAGGGAACCATCGTCCTACACGTAGAGACCCATTTCGATCTTTCCACGTGGGTCAACGCAGTGGAGAGCATCGGATATTCCCTTGGGCCAAACCAGAGATCCCCCGCAGATGCACCGAACAGGAGCACCTCCCGGGGCCTGCTCATTCGCATGGGAGTTTCCCTAGCCCTGGCAGGAAACGCCATGCTGCTTTCGGTAGCCCTCTACCTGGGCCTGGAGCAACCCACCACCCCTGGCGAACAGCTCCTGCAACAACTGTTTCGACATGCCCTTTTTGCCCTGTCCACCCTCACACTCATGGTGGGCGCCCCCGTGTTCCTACGGGGAGCCTTCCAGGCCCTTCGCCGCGGCATTCTCCATCTGGATCTCCCCATCTCCATTGGAATGGTGCTCGGGTACGGGGCAAGCACCTGGTCCCACTTTGGGGGCACCACCGGGGGCTACCTGGATAGCGTCGCAGTCTTCGTCGCATTGATGCTGGTGGGCCGGTACCTCCAGGAACGGCAAATCGAGGTCAACCGAAAGCGAATTCTGGATCCCACGGATGCCGCAAACCTCCCCACACGAAGAAAGACACCTACGGGTAGTACGGAACTCGTCGCCCTGTCCAGTATCCAAGCGGGGGACCACCTCCTGGTAGCTCCCCAGGAACTCGTCCCCGTCCAGAGTCACATGGAACCACTCCAGTCCACATCGGGTCCACAGCTGAACTCGGAACACCTAGAAATCAAGAACGTCTTTTCGCTGGAATGGATCCGTGGCGAAAGCGAACCTGTGGAGATCCAGGGTGCACCCATCCCCGCCGGGGCTTTCAACGCCACCGAACGCACCCTGACGCTCGTTGCCGATCAGACCTTTGAAGACTCCAGCCTACCCGCCCTCATGCAAGCCACTTCCTCCGAAGAGGTGGACCAGTTGGGGCTGGGCCAGTTCTGGCAACGACTGTCGGGCACCTACGTGGCAGGAGTACTGCTGCTGGCGTCCGTCGGCTTCGCCCTCGGCGTCCTCTGGCACGGAAGTGCCATCCAGGGGCTTGAGATCAGCACAGCCATTCTCATTGTCACCTGCCCCTGCGCCTTTGGAATCGCCGTACCACTGGCCTATGAGCTCGTGCTCGGCAACCTACGACGCCATGGCCTATTCGTTCGGCGCGCGCGCTTTCTGGACCGTGCCCGAAGTGTACGCAGGGTCGTGTTCGACAAAACAGGAACCCTCACCACCGGGGCCTTACAAGTCTCCCAGCACGAGGAGGCACCGAAAGCAGCTACTTTTCTGCCCATCCTGCACACCATGGTGAGCCGGGCGCGCCACCCTAAGAGCGAAGCGCTCACCCGGCACTGTCAACAACGCCATATCCCCACCATGGCCAATCTTCACGTGGCGCTCACCACAGGGTTTGGCATTGAGGCACGGCACCTGGGCCATCGGTTCCGTCTCGGCCAACCCCACTGGGCCACCGCAAACGACAGCACCGGAGCCATATCTCCATCCAATGCCGTGCTCTTTTCCATGGACGATCGGCCCCTGGCGACCTACCACTTCGACGAGGAGTTTCGCCACGACGCACTCCGTGAGGTCCAGGAGCTCCAGTCCATGGGCTACGAGACCTGGATCGTCAGTGGCGACGACCCCGACCACGTCAAACGGGCCGCCCATCGCCTACAGATCCCCCCAGAACGGGCCCTCGGGGGCCAGACTCCAAACGACAAACAGTCCTTTGTGGCCCAGCACGACAAGCAGGACATGCTCATGGTGGGCGACGGCCTCAACGACAGTCTGGCGGTCTCCACGAGCTGGTGTTCGGGAGCCGCCGCGGTCGACCAGCCCTTCGTGGCCGCAAAATCGGATTTCTACCTACTCGCGGCAGGGCTAAAACCCATTACCCACGCACTCCAGTCCTCCCACAGGTTGGCGCGGGTGGTCCGAAGAAACCTCGTGTTTGCGGTGGCCTACAACCTTGTGGCCGTGGCGCTCAGCTACACAGGCCTCATGCAACCGTGGCTTGCCGCAGTGCTCATGCCCGCAAGCTCCCTTTTTGTAGTGGGAACCACCGTGCTCAGCCTTTCCCGAAGCACCTCAATGGGCACCACGGCGCGCCATTCAACTGCACTGGAGAAGCCCCCAACAAAGGAGAGGCCATGGAAGCGCTAGTCCTCCTACTTTTTGTGAGCCTCACGCTCGCGGCCTGCGCCGTGGGATTTTTCGTCTGGAACGTGCTGCAGCAAAACCAGGACCACACCGACAGGTTGTCGATTTTGCCCCTGGACCGCCCAACCTCCCACGCCACACCCACCACCCATTTCGGCGACCACACACAAGCGGCCGCCACAAAAGGAGAAGAGAATGGAAACGGAACGAATCACCTACAATGACCGCATCTCCCGATGGTTTATCGGGGCCTCAGTCACGTGGGGCATTGTTGGCATGCTTGTGGGGGTCATCGTCGCCCTGCAACTGGCCTTCTGGCAGAGCAACCTCCCGCCCTATTTGAGCTTCGGCCGCCTTCGCCCGCTCCATACCAACGCGGTCATCTTTGCGTTTGTGGGCAACATGTTGTTCGCCGGTGTGTACTACTCCACCCAACGGCTACTGAAAGCACGCCTGGCGTCCGACAAGCTTTCCTGGATCCATTTCTGGGGTTGGCAGTCTATCATCGTATCCGCCGCCATCACCCTTCCGCTCGGCATAACCCAATCCAAGGAATACGCGGAGCTGGAATGGCCCATCGACATTGCCATTGCGCTCGTCTGGGTCGTGTTCGCCGTCAACTTCTTTTGGACCCTGGCACGACGTAGGGAAAAACAGCTCTACGTGGCCATCTGGTTCTACATCGCCACGCTCATCGCCATTGCCGTACTCCACATTGTCAACGCCCTCGCCATTCCCGTGGGCCCCTTGCAAAGCTACTCGGTCTTTGGCGGCGTGCAGGATGCACTCGTCCAATGGTGGTACGGCCACAACGCCGTCGCGTTCTTCCTCACCACGCCGATCCTCGGGATCATGTACTACTTCCTGCCCAAGGCCGCGGACCGACCGGTCTTCTCCTACCGGCTCTCCATCATTCATTTCTGGGCGCTGGTGTTCCTCTACATCTGGGCCGGACCGCACCATTTGCTCTACACCGCCCTGCCCGACTGGGCCCAAACCCTTGGCATGGTGTTCAGCGTCATGCTTTGGGCACCCAGCTGGGGCGGAATGATCAATGGTCTATTCACCCTCCGAGGGGCCTGGGACCGCCTGCGGACCGACCCCGTACTGAAGTTCTTTGCAGCCGCGATCACCTTCTACGGCATGGCCACCTTTGAGGGCCCACTGTTGAGTATCAAGAGCGTGAGCGGGCTTGCCCACTACACGGACTGGATCATAGGCCATGTGCACGCGGGTGCGCTGGGCTGGAACGGCTTCATGGCCGCCGGCATGTTCTACTGGATGGTTCCCCGCCTCTTTGGCACCAAGCTCCATTCCCAAAAATCCGCCAATACCCATTTCTACCTGGCCACATTCGGGATTCTTCTCTACGTGGTTTCCATGTGGGTGGCAGGCGTCACCCAGGGCCTCATGTGGCGTGCGCAAACCGAAGATGGCGGGCTCATGTACCCCAACTTCCTGGAAACCGTTCTTGCGCTCAAGCCCATGTATTGGACCCGCCTTGTGGGGGGAACCCTGTACTTCGTGGGCTTTGTCATGATGGCCTGGAACCTCTACAAGACCGCCCGTTCCGGAGCACCCGTGGACGAGGAGGTCGAGGTCCCTGCCGCGACACTGCAGGACGCCGCTTCTAGCCAACCACACACCCCCTGGCACAAGCTGGTGTTCGGGGCGCCGGTGGTATTGACCCTCGTCGTGGGCGGCATGCTCAGCACCCTCGCCTTCGTCAACGAAATGGCCAGCACCTTCATTGTGGTCATGGCATTTGGTGTGGCGTTGCTTGGCAGCATTGCGCTTCAGCTCACCCGCAAATCGGACAGGCCCACCTGGCACGCCCTGCTCGAGGGTCGTGCCCTGGTATTCACTGTGCTGACCGTGGGAGCCGTACTGATCGGCGGCGTGGCTGAAATCGTGCCCATGGTGGTCACAGGGTCCCGCGACCTGAAAGTCACAAAAAACAAGCCCTACTCACCGCTGGAGCTGCAAGGGCGTGACGTCTACGTCGCGGAAGGTTGCTACACTTGCCACTCCCAGATGATCCGCCCCTTCGTGTGGGAAACGGCCCGATACGGCAAAGTATCCTCCGCGGACGATTCCATCTTCGATCATCCGTTCCAGTGGGGGTCCAAACGAACCGGACCGGATCTCGCGCGGGAAGGCGGTCTCCGTTCGGATCTTTGGCACTACCGACACCTGGTGGACCCACGGGAGGTTTCAGCAGGGTCCATCATGCCGGACTACGCCCACCTGGAGCGTCACACGTTCAAATTCTCGGGAATCGAAGCAAAGGTACGTGTCATGCGTTCCCTGGGCGTTCCCTACAGCGTCAAACAAGTGCAACAGGCACCAAGAGACGCCGAAGCGCAAGCCATCCTCATTGCCACCGGGCTCAAAAAAGAAGCCAATGTGGAGGTTCCTGCGGACAGCAAGATGGTTGCGGTAATCGCCTACCTGCAAAGGCTGGGGCGACTGCCCACACCCCAAAGCGACCCTGGGGCCACGAACGAAAACACGGTCAAGGAGGTCAACTAGTCATGCTCGGTTGGTTTGCAAGCGACTTCTTCGCACAAAGTCCTCTATTGGCATTTCCCTTAGTGGGATTGACCATCTTCATCACGGTGTTCGGTGTCATCACCCTTCGCACCATCCACATGGGCAAGGGGCACGCCGGCAAGGCGCGCATTCAACACCTCGCCTCCCTTCCACTTAACGATTCCAATGAGGAGATCCAACATGACTGACCACAATGCACCCCTACGAAAAGATGAGATCCAAGGTGACGTCATTCACGAATACGACGGCATCGAGGAGGCGGACAACGACCTTCCCCAATGGTGGCTTGGCCTATTCTATGCCTGCACCCTTTTCGCCGTGGGCTACTGGTTCTACTACCACGTGTACAACGTGGGGCCCCTGACCATGGAGGCCTACGCCAAGGAGCTTGCCGATTCGGTAGGTGAAGGCGGCGAAGTCAGCGAAGAACTGCTGCTGGCCCTCATGGAGGATCCGGACGCCATCGCAGAAGGCAGCGCCCTGTTCGTGGCCAACTGCGTGGTTTGCCACAATGCCAAAGGTGAAGGGAACATCGGCCCCAATCTTACGGACCCCTACTGGATCCATGGGGGAAGCCCCGTGGACATCCACCGAGTCATCGATCAGGGGGTGCTCAGTGCAGGCATGCCCGCCTGGGGATCGCTCCTGGGCCCAGAAAAGGCACGGCAGGTCACGGCCTATGCCCTCACCCTCAGGGGCACCAACATCCCCGGCAAGCAGCCCCAGGGCGAGCTTTGGAGTCCAGACAATGGCGCAGAACCTGGAACTCCCTAGTGGCCCATCCCCTGCCTGTCATTGACGAGCAACCCAGCTCCCTGCGGGGCGACGGCACACGCAACTGGGTGCACCCTGCCGACGTTCAGGGCAGGTTCACGCGCCGTCGCCGAATGGCATTCATGGTGCTCATCACGATCTACGTGGTGACACCCTGGATTCCCATCCACGGTCACCCTGCGGTCCACCTGGATATCGCATCAAGGCGCTTCTACCTCCTGGGCATGACGTTCAATGCCCAGGATGCCTGGCTCGCCTTTTTCCTGCTCTCGGGAATCGGTTTTCTACTCATCGTTCTCGCCGCCCTGGTGGGTCGGGTTTGGTGCGGATATGCGTGCCCGCAAACGGTGTTTTTGGAAGGGGTATTTCGTCGCATCGAACGGGGCCTGGAGGGCCCGCGCAACCTGCGAATTCGCAGGAACGCGGCTCCCATGAGCTTTGATAAATTCTGGAGAAAATCCCTAAAACACATCATCTACGGGGCCCTTTCCCTGGCCATTGCCCATGTCTTTCTGAGCTATTTCACTTCCATTCCAGAGCTCTTCGCCATGATGAAGAACAACCCCAAGGAGCACCCCGAGGCCTTCGGCTGGGTGGCATCCATTTCAGTGGTTCTCTACCTCAACTTCGCATTCTTCCGTGAACAGCTTTGTCTGGTCGTCTGCCCCTACGGGCGCCTGCAGTCCGTGCTGGCGGACAAGCAATCCCTGGTCATCGGGTACGATGCAAAGCGGGGAGAACCACGGGGCAAGGTCTCCGACAAGCACGCGGGGGACTGTGTTTCTTGCAACCGGTGTGTGGTCGTGTGCCCCACGGGGATTGACATTCGCAACGGCCTACAACTGGATTGCATTGGGTGTGCCAACTGTGTGGATGCCTGCGACGAAGTCATGGACAAGATCAAGCGCCCCCGGGGTCTTGTACGTTACGACTCCCAGCAGGGACTCGATGGCCAACCCTGGAGATTCCTGCGTCCCCGTCTATTCGCCTACGTGGGTCTAGGTGTCGTCGGCCTTGGGGTCGCCAGTTTTGCCATTCAAAGCCGCGATTCCTTTGAGGCCAACGCCCTGCGGTTGGGTGCCATGCCATTTGTGGCCACAGAGGTGCACGTTCGCAATCAGGTGGAGTTGCATGTTGTGAACAAATCCAACGAAACCGTTTCTTTCCGGATCACCTCCGACATGCCCGCCGAATACAACATCGTCATTTCCCAGCAGGAAGTCACCCTCAGGGCGTTGGAGTCGGCCCACATCCCGGTGTTCGCCACCCGGCCCATAGGAAAACATTCACCGAAGGGCGAAGAACTGCGGTTGATTGTGGAACACACCGGTACCGGGCAGCGCCAGGAAACCCAGATACCGTTCCTATCCCCGAAATCCAAATAGCCCTGCTGCCTTTCATGGCAGCAATCCTGCTGTAACGCATGGGCCCCTGGGCCGTACATCTTCCCCGGACCCACTGGAAAGCTGGGGTCATCGTCGAAAACACGGTAAGTACGGGGAACCATGGGCCCATCGTCAAGAATCGTCATCATTGGAAACGGCGTGGCTGGAATGGAAGCCGCCCTGCTCATTCGAGCGAGGGAGCCCCAATGGCCCATCACCATCATTTCCGAAGAATCCGATCACTTCTTCTCGCGCACCGCCATGATGTGGGTTTGTTGCGGGCAAATGAACCACCAGGACATCGAACCCCTACAACGGGACGCCTACGCCAACGCCAACCTCACACGCATCCGCGCACGTGCCCTTGGAATTGACCGAAGCGCACAACAGGTTCTGCTTGCAGGGGATCACCCTCCCGTTCCTTACGATCAACTTCTCATCGCCTGTGGCTCCCGCCCACGACCAGGGCCCTGGAAAGGATCCCAAGCCACGGGAGTGGGTCATTTTGTCACCATGCAGGATCTGGAATGGCTGGAAGACGAAATCCACGGTGGGCCCGCTTCCACCCGAGCACCACGCCACGACGCTCACCTGCGCGCTTCCAACCCGGAATCACCCTACTTCAAACGGGGGACAGCCCTGGAGTCCCGGGGCAGCACCTCAAGCCAGCCCGCCGTCATCGGAGGCGGGCTCATCGGCATCGAAGCCATTGAGATCATGGTTGCAGCCAAACGAACGCCCCATTTTTTCATTCGAGACGAGTGGTTTTGGCCCATCGCCCTGGACACACGCGAATCCCGCTGGATAGGCGAACGCATGGAGCAGCACGGGGTCCAGGTACACCTGGAGCACGAAATCGAAGAGCTCGTCACAGACGACAACCATAGGCTTACGGGTATCCGTACCAACCAGGGAGAATTCGGGGCGGACCTTGCGGTGGTGGCCATCGGGGTCATGCCCAACACGGACTGGATGGCCAACTCAGGTGTGGAGTTGCACCCCCGCGGCGGCATCCCGGTCAACGGATCCCAGGCCACAAACGACCCCAACATTTTTGCGGCCGGAGACTGCGCGGTACTCCCATGGTGGGATGGCACACAGCGGCCAGAGCAACTCTGGTACACCTCACGGGACCAGGGGCGCGTTGCCGCCCGATCCATGCTGGGAGAGAAGGCCACCTACCAACGGGGGCTTTGGTACAACTCCGCCAAGCTCATGGACATCGAGTACACCACCGCCGGATTCGTCAATCTCAATATCACCGGCGAGCGCAATTGGTACTTCGAAGAACAGGGCAGTGTCCGCAGTACGATTCGAATCGTCACCCTCAGCGCCGACGACCAGGACAACGGCAACCAGAGTGACCACAATCAGGGGCAGCGCGTCATCGGCTTCAACATGCTTGGGCGGCGGTGGGATCACAGCATCCTACTTCAATGGATCCGTGAACGCAGAAGCCTCCAATGGGTCCTGGATCATCTCAAGGATGCCAGTTTCGATACCGAACTCACACCTCCACTGCGCATCCCCAAAAGTGCGTTGCAGCAGGAACCCATTGCAGCGACCGCGCGCAAAACAAATCAACCCACCATTGAGCCGCCCACATTCTTTTAGAAGAACACTCGATCTAGGCGCACACAGTTCAGGAACACAACATGGATCAACAGGGGCAAAATGGACTACTCACAACCTACAGGGAGGGCTGGCGCAAACGGGGCCTCAGCGGCATCCTCATCTCGTTGCTTCTGATAGGCTTCTACCTGTTCCTCTACTTTGAGGACAAGGTGCATCGCTACTACCACGTGCGCCCACTCACGGACCTGGCCGCCTCCCTGGGGTTGCGAAACCGTTGGTACCTCTACGGGTTCCTTTACTGCGCCGCCATGTTGTTTGGAGCATTCTACTACCTCAAACGGCACGGAAACAGCCGTTACAACCGCATTCGCATCTCCGTCAATGTGGCCGTGCAGGTCATGCTGGGCTTTCTCCTGCCCTTCATCATGCCGCTTTTTGGGGGAACCGAATTCTATGCCTCCTACTTCTGGCCCCTGAAGTACGACTACCTGTACCCCCATACCCTGCAGGATCTGCCCCTCTACCTCGCCGTCTACACCATCGCTGGATCCCTCATCGCAGCACCGTTGCTGGCCTTCTTCTTTGGCAAGCGTTGGTACTGCTCCTGGGTATGCGGTTGCGGTGGGCTGGCCAACACCTTTGGCGACCCCTGGAGGCATCTCTCCAGCAAAACCACCCGCTCCTGGCGATTCGAGCAGGTGTCCGTACACACGGTGATGTTTCTTGCCATCGCATCCACCGCACTCATCGGCCTGGACTACCTGATGGACAACAAGAGTTCCGCGTTCCACGCCGTGGTCTCAGGCAACCGGTGGGACGACTGGTCCATCAAATACGTGTACGGCCTCGGCGTGGGCGCCATCCTTTCCGGCGTGGCCGGTACCGGGCTCTATCCACTTCTGGGGCCGCGGGTGTGGTGTCGAAACTTCTGCCCCATGGCCGCCATGCTGGGGTTAATTCAGAAACTTGGGCGCTACCGAATCCGCGTCAAACCCGACATGTGCATTTCCTGTGGCAACTGCAGCACCTACTGCGAAATGGGAATCGACGTCCGGTCCTATGCCCAAAACAACGAAAGTTTCACCCGAGCCTCCTGCGTGGGTTGCGGCGTGTGCGCCCACATGTGCCCACGGGGGGTGCTCAAGCTAGAGAACGTCAAACCACTCGCCACCGAGAAAGGGCGGCAAGGGCTCCCCATCGTCCATCTCTGAGCCGGTCATCCACCTCTAAACAATAGCTTCATCTACTCAGAACCTTCAAAATCCAACGAAGCGGAGTTGATGCAATAACGCAAACCCGTGGGCTGGGGCCCATCCTCAAACACATGCCCCAGATGGGATCCACATTTGGCACACCGCACCTCCGTACGGTCCATGCCATGGCTACGATCCACCACACGTTCCACGGCATTCCCACTCACGGGCTCCCAATAGCTGGGCCACCCAGAGCCGGACTCAAACTTCGCGTTGGACCCAAAAAGTGCCTGCCCACAAGCCGCACAATGGTACACACCCGTTTCGTGGTGGGCGTAGTACTTCCCGGTGAATGCCCGTTCCGTCCCCGCTTCCCGCAGGATCCGATACTGCTCCGCCGTGAGATTCTCCTGCCACTCCGACTCGGTTTTTTCCACCCTGTGATGCTCCTCATCCGGCCCATGCCGGTGCTGTGCATTGCTTGGTTGTCCAGTGGAATCCTTCATCATGGCGTCCTCTCTCTCTGCATTGGGCTGGGCCGATACATGGGGCGGCATGGTGGGCTCCGCAACCGCAGATCGGGAGCCGCACCCCGGAGAACAGGCCGTGGTTGCCAACGCCAATACCACCCAAAGTGGAGACATCACACGCCTTTGGTGCAAGCTAGTCCTACCCATGATCCGCACCTCCTCCCCTTACCGTACGTATTTGCCCCGGGCGGGTTACCCCATCCTGGTGTGGGTTACCCTATTTCCAAACCCCTGCGAACAGACACCCCGCACGCCCCAGGATAAATCCCCAGTCGAAGCGCCGGTACCTCCAGCTCCAGCACCCACAACAAACACAGCCCCGGAGCGGCTTGATCCAGAGCCCAGCAGAGAAGAGGAGGTAGCGGTCACACCAGAAGATGAAACTGTGGGTGAAACCACCGCTGGCTCGTCCCTATTTCCCCCGGTAACCGGCCCTCCCCTGGGCCCCACCGTCGACCAGGTGCCGCTGCTCCCCCGCCTGCCAAAGCCAAACTGCAATCCCTCCCTTTCCGTGGGAAGCCCCACCAAGGGTGAACTGCAGTGTGGGGTGCCCCTTCCCCCCTCCGCCCCGGGATTGCGGTCCAACCCCATACGCCCAAACCCCCGTGCCGGGTACGGAACCGCCCACCTCGTACGGGCCCTGCTCCATGCCGCCAAGACCGTGGCAGAGATCTATCCGAACAGCACCCTATGGGTGCACGACATCTCCCACCGAAGGGGCGGATGGATCTCCCACCACCGTTCCCACCGCGCGGGGCGCGATGTGGACGTCATGTTCTACCTATTGGACGACCACGGCCATCCACGACAAAGCAAAGCCATTCCCATCGGCCCCGACGGCCGTGGCACAGACTACGGGGATCTCCTGGACCCCACAGACGACATCCCCGTGCAGTTTGATGTGCCGCGAACCTGGGCGTTCTTGCAAGCCTTGGCACAGGATCCAAGAACCTGGATCCATCGTGTATTCATCGCCGAACACATCCGCACGCAACTATTGGAACACGCAGCTGCCGTCCAGGCTCCGCAACGGGCAGTGGATCAGATAGCCCACGTGACCTGCCAGCCCGCCAACCCCCACGACGACCACATGCACATTCGCTTCTATTGCAGCCCAGAGGACATTGACGCCGGGTGCCTCGATACCTGGCCCGTCTACCCCTGGCATCAACGTAGGCTCGCCCGCCTCGGAAAGACTTCGAACCCCGCACCGGCGCCCAGGCCCAGGCCTGCACGGCCAAAACGAGCATTCAATCCCCAGGATCTACCCCCCATGCACGAAAGTGTCAGGGAGTTCCTTGAACAACGGCACCAATGGGCAAGCAAACCCCACCCTGGACGCCGCTACTGCCCCTGATAGAATGGCAAGAACCCCGTGTTTACCGCCATCCTCAACATCGTACTGGGATCCGTTCTCATCGTGGGCGCCCTGACGGGTGAGTTTACATTGCTGGGCACAGAAAGCCGCGGTGCCATGATTGCCATCGGAGCATTGGTTACCGCCGTGGGGATCCTGCACTTCTGCAAACGCATGCGCCCCAAACCGCAACGCACCGGGCAAACTCTTCCTCCAGAAAACTAGACCGGTTCTAGACGTCCCCTGCTAGACGTCTCCGGAAGCGTCCAGCATCTCGTCGGTGGCATCGAGGACGCAAGCCCCTTCCACACACGTCATGCCACCTCCGCAATCGCTTTCGCGGATGCACGTAGAACCACATCCAGCACCAATCAAAACCGCGATCGCCACCAGGGCGACACAACACCCAGGCGGGAATGCCCTTTTCCATCCATCAAAACAGAACACGGGCACCCACCATAACGTTCACCATGACGATCGAGGAATTCGCCGGCAAATCGCCCCCCCAGAAAAAGCCGTCCATCAACAACGTACCCACTCCCTCCACACCCTCCATCAACGGATAGGCCACCTGGAGGCTGGCCTCGATACCTAGCAAGGAAGATGGTGAAAAAAAGAACGGCACACCCAGGCCTGGGCGAACCACAAAATCCAGCACCTTTCCCTCAAGCGAGATGCGCGGGACAATGGCCACCGCTGGCCCTCCCGTGATTTCCAATCGCAAGCTTCCTCCATAGAGAACCTGTGGAAACTCCGTGTTGCGACCATCCACCGCCAAATCAAGAAACAGTGGCGTGAGACCCATGGTGGTCCCCCCCCCAGCCCCCTGGCCCATGCTCACCCCCGTGCCCAACGACGGCCCCAGGAACAACTCAAGGTCCTGCGCCCCGGCATATGTCGTGGGAACGGCCACACAGGCCACCAGTACACCTACCATAAAGAATGTGACCCACTGGGGGGAGAACCTGTTTCGTGTTGGGATCCTATCCGCACAACTGCAGGGGGGGCCTGTTGGAGAACCCCCATGAAAGCTCCTTGGTGAGCAAGCGCGTTGGGTTGTCGCAGGTTGCGGGCAATACTCCATCCACGTCTTGTCTCCCGCCCGTTGGGTCACGTTCACTGTATAAGCAACGCCCGTGCCAGCTAGGCCCGCTCAGAAAGGCCCGCGCGATACTTCTCCTTTGCACCACGGTACCCGCGGGCTGTCTCCCGGGCCCCGGTGGACCGTTTAGAGGCATTTTCAAGGGCCAAACGGTGAATATCCAGCGCTTCCACAAGAATGCGATCACCCTCCAGGGTGGCACGAACGCCGTTCATCAGTGCCCTCTGGTCCTCCAAACCCAACGAGGATCTGTCAAGGCTTTGGATTTCATCGAGTACTTTTTGACGGTCGTTGAGCAGCGACATGATCTGATCGAGGGAGTCCGTAAGTCCATCCTCAGGAACCGAGTGCGTGGATAGGGACTGAAGGCGAAGCACCAAATCATGAACCATCGCCACCGTTACTTCACTCCCGCAAGCTGTGCCCAGGCCGCCCGCAGTTCCTTCATGACGCGTATGGCGGGTTCCACAGCTTCCCCATCTTCATCCAAGGTAAACACCGAGATACGGTGCAGTACAAAGTCGTACAGGCGATCCAAGTCCGCGCAGAGCTCCGGCGCATGGCTCGGGTCAAGTGTGAGCTGCAGCTCACTGACAATCGCATGGGCCCGCTTCAGCTTCTGGTTTTTGAGGGGCAAATCCCCCGCTTCAACAGCCACCACAGCCTCCGACAAAAACCGTATGGCGCCATCATACAGCTGGACCACGATTCGCTCGGGTGATGCGGTTTCAACCTGGGCACTACGATATTGAGCTACAGCAAATGACATCTTGTCTCCCTACATGGATGCGACTTGTGTGATTGGGGAAAAAGCTCCCCGGACTGGGAACTAGCTCGAGTTGGAGCTTCCGAGCACAGCCAGCATTTGCTGCCCCTGGGCCTGGAGACTACCGACCAACTGTTCCATGGCTGTGAACTGCGCCCGAAGCCGGGCTTCGTACGCCTCCACATTGAGTTCCATTCGACCGATTTGATCATCGATGTCGTCGATACGATCTCCGATCCCATCAATCTTTGTGGACAGCAAACCATCAGTACTATCTGTATATTCGTCCACTAGCGCCGCAAACTGAGGCATGAAGCCCTCAATTCCTGAAAAAGTGTCATCGCGGAACAACGCAGACACCGCTTCGGGGTCGTCCGCCAGGGCACTTGCCAGTTCCTCGGAGTCCAAATCCAGGGTTCCATCCGAGTTCGATGAAATACCCACGCTCCGCAACGTGGCGTAGTTCGAAGAAAGGCCTGTGATTTCACTGGAAGTCAGCACCCTTAGACGGCTCTGCAGGCCTCGCAGGGTGGAATCACCCGACAGGGAATCCCCCACCCGAGCCTCCCCCGAGAACGTAAACTCCGCGTTGATGGCGGACATGACTGCATTGTAAGCGTCCAAAAACTCCTGAACGTTTGTTTCCAGTGCCTCAGAATCCCTAGAAATGTTCACGGTCACGTCAGAGGAGGTCACCGCCTTCAGATCCAACTCCACCCCGGGAATCGCATCTACAACCGTGTTGTTTTCGCGAGTCATGGCAAACCCATCCACCGTAAAGGCCGCATCCTCAGCGGTTACAACCTCATTGGCAGCCTTGTCCAAACCTATCTGGAGGCCCCAGTTCTCGCGAAAATCGATGTCATTTGCGGCACCCGTATTGTTGCCAGTAACTGAAATTCGATAGTTTGTGCCATCAAACAGAATACCTGCCGTCACATCTAGGCCAGAAGAGTTGATGTCCGAAACAATGGATTCCATCGTGGAGCTGTTGTCCACCATGATATCTGTCCAGGGGTCCGAACCCACTCGAATACGCAGCCGACCTGTATTGAATAGACCGGTTTGATCCTTCGCAGCCACCCCATCGCTGTAGGTCCGTTCCGCCGTCGCAAGTTGGCTTACAGAAACGGCAAAACTACCGAGTGAAGCACCGCCCGTGGCGGTCACCCCTACACTATCCTCATCGCTGGACGTCACAGCCGACGGCAACGATTCCTCACGGGAGTCCAGAGCTTCCGCCTTCTCCTTCATGGCATCCATCAGGGAAACCATATTCCCAACCCTCTGGGAAATAGAACGAAGGTTCCCTTGGGTCCCCTGCAAACGGGTGATCGGTATCCGCTCTACCTGTACAAGCTGGGTCACAATGCTCGCGGTATCAATTCCCGTAGCAAGACCTGAAAATGTAGTAATCGGATCCATACATCACCTCCTTTTATAAGAAATGTGAGTGGGGCACCGACATCGGTGCCCCATTCACGACTCACCAAGTTATCCAAGCAAGGATAGTGCCATCGCTGGCAACTGATTGGCCTGGGCCAACACAGAGACGCCCGCCTGCATGAGAATGTTATTTCTCGTGAGGGAAGCAGACTCTGATGCCACATCCGCATCCCGAATCCGTGAATTCGCAGCGGAGAGGTTCTCCCGGGCAGACGCCAAATTCGTGACGGTCACCTGCAACCGATTCTGCACAGAACCCAGGTCAGACCGGGCTGTGGAGATGTCGGTAATTGCGTCATCGATAATGGCAAGTGAAGATTGCGCCTCACCTATCGTGGTTACCGATGCTTGATCGAGACGTGCACCCGCCGTCGCACTTCCAATCTGCGCCGACTGGATGTCCGTCATGGTCACGGAAATACGATCATCGGTGGTGTTTTGGGTACCCACCTGGAACGAAAATGCCGTGGCCGCGTTCAAAAGCGAAGAGCCATTGAACTCAGTCACGTTTGCAATGCGGTCCACTTCACTCCGCAGGGATACAAACTCCTGCTGAATGAAATCCCGTTCCGTGGATCCAAGCGTACCGTTGGCCGACTGCACCGCCAACTCACGCATTCGGGTCAGGATGCCGCTCACTTCGTTGAGCGCACCTTCCGCCGTTTGAATGAGACTGACGCCATCGTTGGCATTCCGTTCCGCCTGGGAAAGGCTGCGGATTTGGGACCGCAACTTTTCGCTAATCGCCAAACCCGCAGCATCGTCACCTGCCCGGTTGATCCGAAGACCACTGGACAACCTTCCGAGGCTCTGGTTCAGCCCTACCTGGGTTTTCGCCAGGTTTTTCTGCGCATTGATCGACGCAGTATTTGTCATTACTGTAAGTGCCATTGTTATCTCTCTTCCTTGAGTTTGTGGTCCGGTTCATCCCGATTCGGACCACCTGAGCAAACGCTTCTATCTTCGAGTGCCTAGGGAACCCCCGTTTCCAGGGGCCGCCCTAGGGCCAGCGCCCCTACCCGAGTAGGGATAGCGCCATGGCCGGCAACTGATTGGCCTGGGCCAACACAGA
>JAUICN010000017.1 GCA_030427835.1 Polyangia bacterium
GGTTATGTGTTGGGGAGTAGTTGTATTGTTCGATGTGTGTGGGGTTGTTGGGGATTTGTAGGGTGAAGTTTTGTATGGGTGCGTTGGGGGGTTGGAGTTGGATGTTTCTTGTTCCGGGGGGGATTTTGCGGTTGAAGGGGGCGGAGCCGGCGAGGGTGTTGTCGATGAGGACTTGTGTGCCTGGGGGGAGGTTGAGGATTTGTAGCCTGGGGCCGGGGTTGGTGTAGGAGGCGAAGGTTTGCTCTAGCAGTTGGGGTACTTGGGTTTCTGGGTGTTGTAGGTATTGGGAGTCGGGCATGGCGGCACTGAAGGTTTGGTTTTTGGCGGTGACTAGGGTGAGTGCAAGGTTGAGGAGGGTGGGGGCCTCTGGATCGGGGGTGCTTTGCCCACTGGGCTCTTGCTTCCAGAGGGAGTAGGTGAACGCTCCCTGGGCGTTGAGGGCCTGCAGCCACTGGGGAACGCAGTTGGGGTCGCATTCGTCTTCGGGGGAGGGGTGATCCGGTGGGTGGTTTGTGGTTGGGGAGGCGCTTTGGGGAAGCCGTTGGCGGCGTTGTTCCCGGGTGATGAGGGTATGGCCCTGGGCGTGCAGGTACACCGCAATCGCCTCGTCCACACGGCTATGCACATCCGACGGGGACGGTAAATCTCCCTGGCTGTCCAACATGACAAAGGTGTCGGCCAGGGCGGGGGAGGCGGCCAGCAATGTGGCTGGCGATGTGGTTAACAACGTGCCCAGTAGTGCAACCCGTGCTTTGGTCTGTGTTTGGGTGCGTGCAGAGGCCAAGGTGGGAGCTGGCATGGGGGTCAGCCTAGTTTGATTTTTTGTTTTGGGCATGGGTTTTTGTGGAAAGGGCATTCGGTCTAAAAGGATCCTGAAAGTTGGAGGGAGAGGCCGCCTTGGTTGGGGGTGGGCTGTAGGGAGAGACGTGGGCGTGAGTTTGCGGCACGGGTTGCGGTTGGATCTGCCGAGTCTGCGGTGTCGGGGCGTTTGAGCATAAACGAGAGCGGTACGCTGAGCAGTGGGGCTGCGGTGGCGGCCCAGGCCCAGGCCATGCCACTATTGAATACGCTGACGGAACACTGGCCGTCGGCAATGCGTTCCACACATTTTCCGTTGCGAGCTGCAGCAGAGATGGCAAATCCGGTGGAGAGCAGGCCGGCGGATCCCACGGCCCATGTCCAAAGTGGGGCTCCAAGGAGCCCTTTTGTTTTGTCCCATCGATCCAGCATGCCGTTGGCCTTGAATAGCCAGGGCAAGCCCACCACTCCGAACGCGCCTGCAGTGATGGCCATGCCGTGGTAGTAGCCGCGATCTACTTTGCTTACGGGCCGGTCATCGAGGCCATCGCGATGAATGATGGACCACACTCCCCAGGTGCCGAGAAGAGCGCTGCCGCTGGTAATGAGTGCGAAGGTCGGCAACATGGTTGGGTCCGCTTCTAGGCGGACGTTCCGTCGGGGTCGGCGGTTGTGGGATCTGTGGTTGTTGTTGGGGGGCCGAGGCGTGCGGGCGGCCGCTTCCATGTAGGGTACGAGGTACACTTGAGCCTGTAGGAATGCTGGGCCGCCGCCACGGTACCTGGTGAGCCCTGGATGAACTCCAAAGTGTTCGATCAGGGCCAGGGCCTGGCCCTCGCCTTCTGTGGGAGGGGTATGCCTTGTGGGCGAAATGGGAGTGGGAGGGTTGGTGCGAAAGCTGAAACTTTCGAGCCTCCATGGGTGTTGTGTTCTGTCGGCCTGTTTCAACCAGATCTCGATCTGATGTTGTAAATGGGGCCCCCTCTGTTGCGCATTGTATGTGGCGGTGGCGGTGATTCGGCCCGTACCCATGTCAATTTTGTCGACTCGCACCGTGTAAAAGTCTTCGGCCACGACAGACCAAAGGTGTGCGGCGCCGAGTACCTGGCCGGCGAACAATGCATCGGACACGTACCGTTTTCTAAGTTGCTCGTGGTCCTGGTAACGGAACGCAATGCGGCTTTCGGTGTGCATGAGGTTGTCAAACTCGGGATCCACATAAATGTGATCTTCCGCGTGGCCTATCAAGACCGAGTGGATACGACTTGCTGTAATGTTCGCCTCACCACACTCCACTTGGATATCGTAGTTGCCGGGAGACGCGTTGTGGAATGTGTAGGGGGTAGGGCCCAGGCGTTGGCCATTGGCATAGGCGGTACACCCCTGCGGTTCGCTGTGGATGGTGAAGCTTCCGTTGTCGCTAGGTGTGTGGCTCCCAGCCGTTTGCAGGTACTTTCGGGTGTAGGGTGGGTGGTATACTTCTTCCGCTTCCCTGTGGGGGGTGAGCCTTCGGCATTGAACGGCCTGTTCTTCCGCTTCTTTGACGTGTGATGTGCGGTGTAGGGCGTTCACCGCGTACGCACAAATATCCAGAATGCGTTGAGCTAGGTTGTCGTCGCGGGCGAGGTAGCTGATATTGGGCTCGATCTCTCCCAGGGTGTCCCGCGCACGCTGGATGGCTGAGGTCCAGTGGCCGTGGATAATATGGTAGTTGATTTGGTTGCGCATCTGTCGGATTGCCCGTTCCTCCTCCGCAGTGGCTTGGGATGGTGCGCGGGAATGTCGGCCTTGGAACTCCCGTACTGCTTTGCTGCTGTCAGGGGTGGGTTCGTGCATTTCATACAACACCTTGGATAGGTGTTCGGCGACCTGTTCCACATTCCGCTGGGTTGGTAGTGACGTCGCTGTGGTCACAAGGTGAGGTTGTACGTCCTCCCAGCGTCGATTCTCTGTAGCGGTCTGGGCCGGCACGCGGATTCGAACCTGGGTGTGGGTCTGTGCGGGAGCCTGAGCATGCAAACCCAACACGGCCCAGGCGGAGGCAAAGGCTAAGGCGTATCGTAGGCCGCAGTGCACAGGGTGCGGGTGTGAATTGGAACGTGGGTGGTTCATGGGAAGTGGGTATGGGTACAATTCATCACAACAGTCGGGTCTGTAAACGTCTTTTTTATTGAGACTCCAACATGGGGTGACGTTTGCGCATGGAGACCTGTCCCTCTAAAAAATAAGGTTTAAGGGGCCCTGTTAGGGGTTTGGTGTTGTCGATTGCTTGTGCCATCTGCCCGGTTATCGGACAGGGCCGTCGTCAGTTGCGTATTTTCTTAAAAAATACTGTAGTGACCCAGGGCGCCGCAGTGCGGCGTGATCAAGTAATTGGATTTATGCCCGTGGCACTCACTTGAACACTGGAAAGAACCACAGTTTCGAGGCGTGTGAAGCGTTGGGGAAGGCTGCAGGCGACTACTTTCAGGCGCCTACCTACAGGCGACTACTTGGCGCGGTAGACGATCATGCCGTGGGTGAGGTCGTAGGGGGAGAGGGCTACGGTGACTCGGTCGCCCAGGATGACGCGGATGCGAAACTTCCGCATGCGGCCGCAGAGCTGGGCGCGGACCACGGCGCCGGCGTCGGTGGTGACTTCGAACTGTCCGCCTGCGTAGACCTGGCTGATGAGGCCCTCGAGCTTGACGTGGTCGTCCCTGGTCGAGTCCTCCTCTTCGAGGTCGAACCTATGCTTTTTCCTTCTTCCTCTTGCGGGTCTAGCCATGAGCCGCATGACTTAGCATGTTCTTTTCTGGATACCCGGAAAATCGCCCCATGGCTGGGATATGGGCGGCTTCTGGGGGGGGGCGCCGGTGTTGAGCTGCTGTGGTGACCTGCTGTGTTGAGCTGCTGTGGTGACCTGGGTGGATTGACAGGGCCCATGTCACCTCTCACATCCAAGCGATGCTGGATCTCAATACCCTGCAGAGCTTGCGGTTGCAGCGCCGTTCCCGGGGGCAGGATGTGCTGGGTACGCTGCTTTCGCCGGGGTACCGCCGTATCCAGTTTGGGTTTGAGGGGATTGAAAACCTGCCGGAGCCGCCCTTCATTTTGGCCATGAACCATTCGGATCGGTACAACAATTTTCCGTTCATGGATTGGTTTCGTAGGGAACGTGGCCTGTATTTCGCCTCCTGGGTGAAGGGGAAGTATTACGACAACCCCTTGATGCGCTGGTTCATGATGGCCATGCAACAGCTGCCCACGGTTTCCAAGGGCTATGTGATTACGACGGACTTTCGTTCGGTGATGGGGCGCAAGTCCACCGATGCGCAGTATCGGGTACTGAAGGATTGGGTGGACGCCCAGGCTGCGGTGGATGTGGGGGAGGTCATCCCCGCTCCAGAGGTGGACGAACCTCTGCGCAAGGTACTGGACCGACCCCGGAATATGTTGGGCCGTGGGTTTGACCCCGCTGCGGAAACCTACGCTCAAGCCGTGCTGCGTACGTTCGATGCCATGATGGCGCAGTTCGTGCGCCTCAATGAACAGGCCATGGAACAGGGGAATCCGTTGCTGATTTTCCCCCAGGGAACACGTTCCAAGCGGTTGATTCCGGCGCGCCCGGGGGTGGCCCAGATCGCCTTGCACCTCAAGGTTCCGGTGGTTCCCGTGGGTTGCAATGGCTCGGATTTGGTATTTCCCAACAACAATCCCTTGGGTCGCGGCGGGCCGATTTTGTACCGCATTGGTACTCCGATTTCGCCTGAACAGTTGGCAGCCTGGCACCCGGGGCCGTTTGTGCCCTTTTCCAACCGCGCGAGCCAATCCTTTGGGGCCCAGTTCCTGGAGATCAGCCAGCATATCAATGGGCGGGTCAACGAACTGTTGGACGAACCCTACCAGCTGGCAGGGGGATAGGGCGCCCATGATGTCCGTACCGATGCTTGCGGCAATCGGATCCATTGGTGTGGGTGCCCTGCTTGCGTGGCCCAGGTTGCGTGGCGCCAGGGTCACCCGGGTGGTGGAAACCACGGCGGTGGTGGTGACGCTTGTGCTTGTGGTGGGCCAGATGTTGCCCGAGGTGTTGTCCGAGGCGGGGTTCTGGGGAGTGGTGGTGTTTTTTGCAACGCTGGGTGTGCCCCGAGTGTTTGAGTGGATGGGGCAACGCCGGAAATCTGGACCGGAGAAGAACCCGGAGGCTTCCCTGGATCCGGAATGCACAGCGGAGCACAGCGATCACCACCACCACCATCACCCCACCCACCGGGTGGGGCTTGAGTTGATGTACGGGGGGCTTTTGTTTCACCGTTTCTTGGATGGGGTGGGGCTGGGTACCTACGACCTGGGAGTTTCAGGAGAGACTCGGCGTTGGGAAATGGTGGTTGCCATTGCGGTTCACACGGTTCCGGTGACCGCGGCGGCCCTGTTTACGCTAGGCCAGCACGTGCACAGCCGCGCGGCCCACCAGACCCAGCTGATCGCCCGCGCGCTCGGGCTTGTGCTTGCAACCGGGTTGGGCATCCACCTGGTGGATCAGGTGCCATCGGAATGGGTGATGTCGGTGGGGCCCTGGATCCACGCGGGGGTGGCTGGAATGTTACTGCACGTGGTGTTGCATGACTGGCTGGTTCCCCACGGGAAACCCACATCCGCGAACCCAGAACGTTGAAGTCGGGACTACCCGCCCGGTAGGGGTGGGGGTTTGGCGCAGCCCACTTCCATGAGATGTTCGAGTTTCGCTCCCACTTCTGGGGTGAGGTGGATGAACCGGGCTGCAAAGCTTTTGGATCGAAGATCCTCGTTGTAGCGCACGATGTTTCCTGCGATGTCGACCGCGGCTCCTGTTTCAGGGAGAAAGATGTTGAGGTCGATGTCCGTTTCCAGTTTTAGCCACCGTGGGCGAGGGCCCTTGCCCATGTCCACGAGTATTCCCGACCGACTCATGTTGACCACGTTCATGATGTAGTCTGTCGAGGCGTCGGCTACCTTGATTTGTGCGTAGATTTCCACACGGGGTGCGCGCCTGCGTTCCGACTCGGGGATTTCTGATCTTGCCGACACTGGCTCGGTGGTTTGACCGGGCTGGGCCAGTTCGGTTTGCATCGGGGATGGGGCAGACATGTCCGTGAACGAGTGTACCAATGCCTGGACGGGTTTGGAATACCCATGTGGCTACTAGCGCACCATTGAACCCGTTTAGCGGCGTCGGCGGCGGCGGTTGCGGCGGCGGTTTTGCCGTTGTCCCAGGAAAATCAGCAGGGCCACGCTCACCACGATGGGGCCCTGACCGGAGAGGGGGTTGCAACCGGAGGCCGCGGAACAGGTGGGGATGTTTGCGTTGGACTCTGGGAGGTAGTTTTCTGTGGCGCTTGGGTTGCTTGCCAGGGATGCGCTTGTTGCGGAGTGCAACTGGTTAAGTTTTTCCGCCGGGTCGTTCTTTTCGTAGGGGGTGTTGAGGTGGAGCGCGGGGTCGCCAAGTAGATTGTACATGACCACGGTGTCGAGGCTTTCGTCGCTGTTGCGGTAGCGCCTTACGGCTTCCATGGCGGCGTCCCCAATGACCCCGATGTGTTCGTTGGCGATGAGCTGGGTCAGGTGACGGGTCAGCACTTCGGCTTCCCGGGTGACCGACACTCCGGCGGGGCCAAACAGGGCGATGCCGCCGCGGTTGGGGGTGTGTACCAGGCGGGCGCCCAGGGAATCGTAGCCGGGAATGTCGAACCTTGCGGTGGTGCAGCTGCTCACCACGAAGAAGGGGAGCTCGGTGCTGGGCTTCAGTTGGTCCATGTCGTCTCGGGTCATCCAACCGGTGGTGGACAAACGATCTGCCCCCCCGTGGCCGTTGTAGCGGGCGATCAATGAACCCCCGTTGAGTGCAGCAAAGAGTTCGTCGCGGGCGGTGTCGAAATCAAAGTCGCCTTGGTTTACATGGGTGGTTTCAAAGCGTTGGGAAAGCTGACCTGCAATCGTTTTTGTGGATTCGCTAAAGTCGTGTGACCGGTCCGCATTGTCGGACATCAGGGTGACCTTGGAGGACCAGCCCCCTGGTGCCTGCTGTTCGTACTGTTCCATCTTGGTGATGAGGCCGGCGAGCTCGGTGGGGGTGCGCACCGGGAGCCTGCCCACTGCGAGTTCTGGGATCCAGTCGTCCTCAAGGATATCTGCGTACTTGAGGTCCGAGGCGAAGAGGCCGTTGGGGGTCTGGGCGAGCATGATGGGCATGAGGTTGTCACCCATGGAAAAGGTGTCCTTGTAGTCGTAGGTGCCCACGCCCACCAACACCACGTAGCGGGGGGATCGCTCCCAGTGTTGGTGGGCGTAACGCAGGAATGCACGGATGGCGTTGGGGTCTTGCCGCCCGTGGCTAAACTCGTCGTAGATGTCAGAGAGGTTGACCAGCATGGAGCGAAGTTGGGTTTGCCCGAGGCGGGTGCTGTTGCGCAGGTTGACCAGGCGAACGGCTTCGGAAGCCAGGGAGCTTGGTGTAATCACGAGGTGATCTGCGTTGTTGTCGGTGTTGCGGAGGTCGGACTCAAAATCCCGCTCAAAGCCGTCCGGGGAAAGGATGTCAGATTCCGTGAAGGCGAAGTAGGTACCCGTGGATCGTTCCGGGGTGAACGACAGGGAATGGCTCGATTCTGTGCCCGCGATGCCAACATTGATCACTTCACGGACCTGATGGGGGTTGCTGATGTCCAGGATGCGTACGTCCCCTGCTGCATGGGTCAGGTGCAGGTTGTGGTGGAGTGCGCCCGTGAACTCCACTGGGGTGGAAGGAATGTCGTAGGAACGGGTGTATTCGATGGTGGCTCCGTCCACGTAGACGGTGTTGTGGGTGGCGCCCTGTGCGATTTCGGCCACCAGGTGGAGGTTGTTTTGGCCTTCGCGTAGGTCGGAGGCTTCTACGGTGAAGCTGGTTTCAAAGGGGCGAATCCCCTCAAAGGCGATGGTGTCCAGGTGGGTTCCGTTGAGTTCCACGCGGATGCGGTGTTCTCCTGGGACGTTTTCGGTTTGCCCGCCGTAGACCCTCAGTTGAATGGTGGCGGATGCCGCGTCGGGTACCGTGGACTCCAGTGTGAAGGGGAGGTCGGTGGTAGGTAGCCCGTAGGAGGGAGCCAGTGCTTTGTAGAACCAGAAGTCCTTGGTGGGGTCGGGGGAGACATTGAGTGCCGGGATGACGTCTTCTTCTGCATGGACGGTTGCGCGGTAGGTTTCGTTGTGAAGAACGCCCGTGGGGGTGCCATCCCAATCGGAGAGGGTAAGGCCCGGGGTGAGGGTAATGCGAATCCGGTCATGGGCGTCGTAGATGGATGGGGTGACGCGGGCGAAGGTGAGCACTGCACGACCGTCGGACGAAGCTTTCCAGGCGATGGGCTGGCCCTGCATGGTGAGGCCCAGCTGCTGGGTTTGGATGAGGTATTCCATTTCCTGAACCGAGTGGTCAAACCAGGTGGCCAGGTCGCTTGCGTCGATTTGCACAACGCCTGTGCTTGCGATCTTGACGTAGACCGCGGCGGGCTTTTCGTTGGAGAGCAGTTGGGTGCGGGGGGCACGTTGTTCTGGGGTGATGTTGGCGATTTGCCTGTGGGGTACCGCCAGGTGGCCTTCTTGCAACAGGGATTGGGGTAGGGTGCGCGGCGCGGGCACCCGGTTCACCTCAAAGGGGCCGTACCGGTGCTTTGCGCCGTGCAAGTCGGTTTCGATGATGGCGTAGCGCCCAGGTTCTGAGGCGTCTCCACTGGGGTCCACCACGTAGTAGGTGCTTCCCTGTAGTGCGTTCTGGGCTGAGTTGCCCATGCTAAGCACGTTTCCGTGGGGCACGGGGCTGGGAAATCCCGTGTCTTTTTGGATGCGTACGAGCTCAAAACCCAGGGTGGCGCTTTCCGTACTGGTCTTCCAGAACACCACGGGTTGACCCTGGTGGGCGAACATTCCGATGTCCGTGACGACCGCGAAGCTCAGGTGTTCGCAGTTGACGGGTGTGGGATCTCCGAGGCAAGTGTCGGTACCCGCGCCTCCGTCGTTGTTGTTGTTGCCGGCCTCACCGTCCAGGAAGTCGTTCCCTCCGTTGCCAAACAGGTCGTCGTTGCTCGCCCCGCCTAGGATCATGTCACTTCCGTCGCCGCCTCGGAGAATGTCTTTGCCGTTCTCGCCGTGAATCCTATCGTCTCCGTTTCCGCCTCGGATATCATCGCCACCGCCGCCGCCGTAGATCTCGTCGTTGCCTGCACCGCCCCGTATGGTGTCGGCGCCGCCTTCGCCGTAGATCAGGTCGTCGCCGGCACCCCCGACGAGTAGGTCGTTGCCCTTGCCTCCGCAAATCACGTCGTTGCCGCCCCGGCCTGCCAGGCGATCGTTTCCGTTGAATCCTCGGATGCAGTCGTCACCGGACGTGCCGACCAGGGAGTCCGCTCCGGAGGTGCCGTCGATGATGTTGCTACCAGGGGGGCAGACGCACTGTGCGGAGGCGGTGGGTGCCCAGGCGAGGGTAAGTAGAAGTGCGCTTCCGAGGACCGCGGCCCTGATCGATCGCGACCCTAGGTCGCTGCAAAAGCGCTTATTCCCCATTTGGTGTCCCCCGATTAAAAACATTCAATCTGAGGACAATTTTTAACCGAAATGACCCTGTTTGGGTACATATATTCTTATATAAGGGTAATTTTATGTCATTTTGGTAATCTACTGTGTGACGTTCTCCTCCCTTTCTTCACCCCAATTCATTCGCCTGTGTCCCTTTTTGGTGACGTTTTGGCGGTCGGTGGCGGGCCAGCTTCGACAGGGGGTTCTGTGCTAGAGCACCCCGAATGGGGAACTCGGGAGGGGTAAAGCAGGGCGATGAAACGACCGGGGGGCGTGTGGCCAACCCGGGGCGTGGGCGGCCGAGTGTACCTCCCGTGGTTCGTTCCGACGGTACCGTTCAGATCAGCCGAGTGGGTGTGCAGAGGCACTGGGTGCGGGACGTGTACCACTTCTTTCGGACGTCCTCCTGGCCGCTGTTGATGACGATGTTGGCGGCGGGGTTTGTGGCATCGAATTTGGGTTTTGCGTGTCTCTACTTTTTGGGTGGTGACTGCATTGCGAACGGAAAACCAGGGTCGTTTTTGGATGCGTTCTTTTTTTCGGTGCAGACCATGTCGACCATCGGGTATGGGAGGCTTGCGCCCGTGGGTGTGTACGCGAATGGGATCGTGTGTTTGGAGGCCCTGTATGGATTGTTGTTTACGGCCACGGCGACCGGAGTCATTTTTTCGAAATTCGGTACGCCTGTGGCGCGGGTTCGGTACAGCGGAAAGGCGCTCATCTCCCAGGATGTGGGGGAGCGAAAGCTTATGTTTCGCATGGCCAACGATAGGCCTAGCCACATGATTGTGGAGGCCCAGATTCGGGTGGTCATGGTTTGTGATGAGGTTGAGCCCGACGGCGAAATGCGCCGCCGACTCATCGATTTGAAGCTGCAACGCAAGTCTTCACCGTTGTTCTCCCTGACCTGGACTGTGTTTCACGTCATCGACGAAAGTAGCCCTCTTCATGGTCTGGATAGGAAGGCGCTGGAGGATCTTAACGTGATTTTCATCGTCACCATGACCGGGATCGACGACACCCTGGCCCAAACAGTGCATTCAAGGCATGCCTACGGTGTGCACGACCTGGAGTTCGACATGAAGTTTGAGGATGTGTTGGTTTCTGCCGAGGACGGTACCCGCCAGGTGAACTACAACAACTTTGACCGCCTTCGGCCGGTTTCCTAGCGGGTTGGATTTCCTAGCGGGTTGGGCTTCTTGACAATGTGGATCCTGGGCCGGCTCAAAGAAAAACGGCGAGCCCATGTGGACCCGCCGTTTTTCTGCGTCGTGTTTCGCTTAGGGCTACTTGACGTAGACCTCCATGGGGCCGTTGGAGCTGTTCGTGGTGGTACTGCCCCACCTGGCCCGGTCGTTGTAGAACTCCAACGAATCGGTGCTGTGGTCGTTGGCGTTCCAGATGTCCGGATGACTGTACGAAATACTGCTGTTCTGGTACAGACCGGAGATCGTGGCGTTGGGCCCCACGAAGTGCGTCAACACGTTGTTGCTGTTGTAGGGTGTGTCGCAGTTGGTGGAATGGGTGCAGTTGAGAACACGAATGGTCTCCTGCCTCCAGCCGGCGAATACGGAGTCGTCGTACTGCGCTTTGCTCGTTACCGAAGCCGTGGCGGCCGCGCCGGCGGTGCGGATATGCACCTGCGCTGAAATACCGTCCGCCGTGAGTGCTTGCCACAGCTTCCATTGGTTGTAGCTGTTGCTGGTGCTGAACTGGTCGTCGAGGGTCGTGAGTGTTCCCGGCGTGACAGGGCCTTCTCGTAGCCGCGTGCATTGATCAGGGCCGTTGCCGTCGGTTCCGTCCGTGGACATGAGGAGTGTCCATCCACCGGCGCCGGTGTCATCCCCGCTCGCGTCAAAGGTCATGTCGCAGTAGGCGCGGTAGGGGGTGTAGCCTGCGCCTGCCCCGTCAGGATCAATCCAGTATTCCCCATCAGCTGATGTGGCGTGGGCCGTCTTGATGGCGTTGCAGCTGGTTCCTGGGCAGTTGAAGTTTCCTCCAATCGTTCCGCAGCTTACGTTGCAGGAGGTGGCCTTGAACTGGTTGTAGAGGGCGGTAATTTCGCTTCCGGTGAGTTCCTTGTTGTACAGCTGGAGCTCATCCATGTGGCCACGGTATTCGTTGCCGGTATGGAAGTCGTTGAAATCCACGTCATCCAGGTCTCGGGCGTTTTGTCCGACCACGAAGAGCCCGCTGGTGGCCACGGAGTAGCCCGATCGGAGGTTGCTGATGCGCTCGTTTACACCGTCCACATAGTACTTGAGGGTACCTGTGGTTTGATCCCAGGTAATGGCGACCATGTGCCATTGGCCGTCGGAAATCTCTGTTACGCCGGGGCCAAAGGTTTCGGTACTGCCACCGATGGTCACGTAGGCGTAGTTGAAATCGGTATTGCTGTCCTGACGTGTGTAGAACCGGAACTCGTTGAGTTGGCTTGCCGTGGCGTAGTGAAACACCATTCCGTTGTTGTTCGGATTGTTGCCTTGTTGTAGCCAAACCACCATGGAGACGTCGCTGCCTGCGCTGGGGAACCCGGTGAAGCTATTGATGGTCATGCGTTGTGAGTTGGTTTCGTCAAACAGGATCCCCGTATCGTTGTCGGAGGCGTTGGGTACACCTGCGGTGTTAAGAATGGGGCTGTCTTTGTACACGCCGTCATGGCCGTTGCCTGAGGAGTCCGCGGCCACGGTGCCAGAGGTTTCTCCGAACCTCCAGTAGGCCACAGGCCCCAGGGCGGCGTTGCCGCCACAGGCGTCGCATTCGTCGGGCGCTCCGTCGCCATCGGTGTCGAGCATATCGTCCTGGTTGGGGACTCCTGGGCACAGGTCACAGTGGTCTGCGGTGCCGTCGGAATCGGAGTCCACGTTGTCGTCGCCTCCCGCACAGGCGTCGCAATGGTCTGGCACGCCGTCGGAGTCGTCGTCTTCTCCATCGTCACCACCGGCGCAGATGTCACATCCATCGGGTACACCGTCGGAGTCGGCGTCCATACTGTCGTCCGATCCTGGACAGACGTCACAGGTGTCGGGTACGCCGTCGGAATCCGCGTCTTCGGTGTCGTTTCCGCCGGGGCACACGTCACAGGCGTTGGGGACCGAGTCGGAATCGGAATCCAGGTTGTCGTCTCCCGCGGAGCAGATGTCGCAACCGTCGGGAACCCCGTCGGAGTCTGTATCCACTGCGTCGTCGTGGCCGGGGCAGATATCGCATGCGTCAGGAACCCCATCGGAGTCCGTATCTGTGGAGCCCATGGGGCATGTGTCACAACCATTGGGGATCATGTCCATGTCATCGTCCCGGGTGTCGTCGTGCCCTGGACACACGTCGCAGGCATCGGGAACGGTATCGCTGTCGGCATCCAACGTGTCGTCACCGGTTGCGCACACGTCGCATGCGTCAGGGATTCCATCGGAGTCCGTGTCGGTTCCATTGTCGTCCGAACCGGGGCAGATGTCGCAGCCGTTGGGAACCCCGTCTGAATCCGCGTCGTTGGCGTCGTTGGAGCCCGGGCAAACGTCACATCCGTCCGGTACGGTATCCATGTCGGTGTCTACGGTGTCGCTGGAACCGGCACAGACGTCGCAGGCATCCGGGACACCGTCGGAGTCTGCGTCGTCATTGTCGTCGCCGGCGGAACAGATGTCGCACCCGTCGGGGACGCCGTCGGAGTCTGCGTCATCGTTGTCGTCGTTGGCGGCGCACACGTCGCAACCGTTGGGTACGCCGTCCGAATCGTTGTCCACCAGGTCATCGTGGCCAGGGCAGATGTCCATGGAGTCGCATACGGTGTCCGAGTCGGAATCGGGGCACGTGCCTCCGTCGCCGGACCCTCCGTCGTCGGAGCCGCCGTCGCCGAGGGATCCATCTGGGGTACTGCCGTCATCGGCCGAACTGTCTGCAGTTCCTCCGTCCGATAGGGATCCGTCCGCGGTGGTGTTGCCGCCGTCGTCGTTGCCGCCTCCGTTGCCGGCGTCCACGGTGGTTCCAGCGTCGAGGTTGTCACCCCCGGATCCGCCCCCGTCACCACCGCCGCCGCAGGCGATCCAGGCGAGGGAGCTTAGGGTGATGACTGCGAATGTGCCGGTCGGAGTATTTAGCCAGGGGGTTTGACGAAGTTCTTGCATGGTGAAGTGATTCCTTTTGGGGTCGACAGTGAGGGCGGATTCCACCCCTCTTCTTCGGACACTAACAACGGAAAACTTCTTTTTCAACAGAATATGTGGATTTTTCCTTTGATATTATAGTCTCCTTGCGTCCCTGATTGTGGGGGGGCATTCCTTTCTTCCTGAAATCATTTTTGTTTCTCGGGTGTGGCGAACTTCTTTTAGGTTCCTGTTTTTTCAAAGAAAACGGCGGGCCCCTGAAGGAACCCGCCGTTTTCTATCTCGTGTCTATTGGGAGAACTACTTTACGTAGACTTCCATGGCCACGTCGGCGCTGCTTGAACCCCAGGCCGAGTTGTTGTCGTACAACTCGAGGGAATCCGTGGAGTTGTTGGCATTCCATACGTCCGGGTGGTCGTAGTTGATGCTTCCGCTTTGGTACAACGCTGAGATACTTGCTTTGGGACCTGCAAAGTGGGTGAGCACTTGGTTGCTGTCGTAGGGGGTATCGCAGTTGGTGGCGTGGGTGCAGTTCAGAACGCGAATGGTAGGTTGCCTCCATCCGGCGAACACGGCGTCGTCGTACTGGGCCTTGCTGGTGACAGACTCGGTGGCGGCGGCGCCAGCGGTACGGATATGTACCTGGGCGGAGACTCCGTCGGCCACCAATGCCTGCCAGAGCTTCCACTCGTTGTGGTCATTGGTGTTGTCTGTGTTCTGCAGGGTGGCGTGGGTGCCCGGGAGGATAGGACCTTCTTCCAACTGGTCGCATGTGTTTGGCCCTGTGCCTGGGTTTCCACTGGTGGACATGAGCAATGTCCAGCCACCTGCACCGGTGTCGTCGCCTGCTTCGTCAAAGGTCATGTCGCAGTAGGCGCGGTAGGGGGCGTAGCCGGCGGAGCCGTCAGGGTCGATCCAGTACTCCCCGTCCGCAGAGGTGGAGTGGGCCGTCTTGATGGCGTTGCAGGTGGTACCGGGGCAGTTGAAGCTCCCTCCGATGGTGCTGCAGCTGACGTTGCAGGAGGTGGCCTCAAACTGGTTGTAGAGACCTGTGATCTCGGTGCCACTGAGCACCTTGTCGTAGATGCCAAACTCGTCCAAACGACCGCGGAATTCGTTTCCAGTGTAGTAGTCGCCGGAATCCACGTCGTCCAGATTGCGAGCATCCTGACCGATTACGAACTGGCCGTTCGGGTCGACGGTGTAGCCGGCGCGCAGGTTGCTGATGCGCTCGTTCACCCCATCCACGTAGTACCGGAGGGTACCTGTGGCCTGTTGCCAGGTCACGCCCACGTGGTGCCATTGGTTGTCAGAGAGATCGGACACACCGGGGCCAAAGGTTTCTGTGCTGCCACCGATGGTCACGTAAGCGTAGTTGAAACCCGTGCTGCTGTCCTGGCGTGTGTAGAACCGAAACTCATTGAGTCGGCCCCCTGAAGCGGCGGTGGAGTATTTGAACACCATGCCGTGGTTGTCGGGGTTGCTGTCCTGGCGAAGCCAGAAAAACACGGAGACGTCTTTGCCAGAGCTTGGGAATCCGGTGAAACTGGGAATCACCATGCGTTGCAGGTTGGTCTCGTCAAAGAAGATACCTGTGTCGTTGTCGGCTGCGTTCTTTACACCTGCGGTATTGAGAACAGGGCTGTCTTTGTAGGTTCCATCATGGCCGTTGCCGGTGGCGTCCACAGCTGCGTCCGATGCGGAGGTTTCTCCGAATCGCCAGTAGGCCACTGGGCCAAGGGCGATGTTGGCGCCGCAGGCGTCACACTCGTCGGGGGTGCCGTCTCCATCGGTGTCGAGGGAGTTGTTTTGGTTGGCCACACCTGGGCATAGGTCGCAGAAGTCTGCGGTGCCGTCGGAGTCGGAGTCCACGTTGTCGTCGCCACCGGCGCAGACGTCGCAGAAGTCGGGAACGGAATCGGAATCGGTGTCGACGTTGTCGTCACCCCCGGCGCAGATGTCGCAACCGTCGGGTACGCCGTCGGAGTCGGCATCGCTGCTGTCGTCTGAACCTGCACATAGGTCGCAGGCGTCGGGTACACCGTCGGAGTCGGCATCTTCGGTGTCGTTGCCTCCGGCGCAGATGTCACAGTGGTCTGCCACGCCGTCGGAATCGGTGTCGACGTTGTCGTCACCCCCGGCGCACACGTCGCAGCCGTCGGGTACACCGTCGGAGTCGGTGTCGACTGCGTCGTCATGCCCCATGCAAATGTCACAGGCGTCGGGTACGCCGTCCATGTCGGCGTCGGCAGAACCCATGGGGCAGGTGTCACAACCGTTGGGGATCATGTCCATGTCGTCATCCAGGGTGTCGTCGTGACCCGCGCACACGTCGCAGGCGTCGGGCACGCCGTCGGAGTCGGCATCTAGGGTGTCGTCACCGGTTGCGCACACGTCGCAGGCATCAGGCACGCCGTCGGAGTCCGTGTCGGTGCCGTTGTCGTCCGAACCGGGGCAGATGTCGCAGCCGTTTGGCACACCGTCGGAATCCGCGTCGTTGGTGTCGTTGGAGCCGGCACAGATGTCACAGCCGTCGGGTACGGTGTCCATGTCCGTATCAACCATGTCGTCCGACCCTGCGCATACGTCACAGGCGTCGGGTACCGTGTCGCTGTCGGCGTCGTCGTTGTCATCGCCGGCAGAACAGATGTCGCAGCCGTCGGGCACGCCGTCGGAATCCGCGTCGTCGTTGTCGTCGTTGGCGGCGCAAAGGTCACAACCGTTGGGCACGCCATCGGAGTCGTCGTCCATCAGGTCATCGTGGCCGGGGCACACATCGCTTGAGTCACATACGGTGTCGGAATCCGAGTCGGGGCACGTGCCACCATCACTGTCGCCGCCGTCTGGGGAACCACCGTCGCCCATGGAGCCGTCTGTTTGGGTTCCGCCATCGGGGGTTGAGCCACCGTCCGTTTCAACGCTGGAGTCGTCGCCGCCACCGTTTCCAGCGTCGAGCGTGACACCTGCGTCAAGACCGCCGTTGCCGTTGCCATCGTCGTCGCCGCCGCCGGTGTCTCCACCGCCGCCACAGGCGACAAGTGCGATCGACGCTAGGATCGACACGGTTGTTCGTAACCAGATTTCCCGATGTGTTGCTTGCATAGTTAAGTTGCCCCTCTCGCCTTTGTTGGATTGCACCCTGTTGGAACCCACCGTTTGGTGGTGACTGTTTTGATTTTCGCTTGTCCCCATTTTGGAACCCATGTTTTCTCTGTGTGTGTTTTTCCGCATGTTGTGTATGTCCCTGCACGGGGACTTCCTCACCCTTTTAGGACACTAGCAGTGGAAAATTTCTTTTTCAATAGAATTCCGGTGTGAGTGCTCCCTTTTTGGTGACGCTTGAATTACTCCTATTCGGTGTCCAACGTTTTGGGCTGTCCCTGTTTGCGGTCTTCCTCTGGCCCGGCGAGGGGTCAACTCGTTGAATTGAATGGGTTATTTTCGAACCTGGGTCGTTTTTGGGGGGCTGGGTAGGCGCATGGGCGGGTGTGGTGGCTTGTGTTCTAGGGCTGGGAGTCCTAGTACGGGGCTCGGTTCTTGGAGGAGCGTCTGCGTTATGATGGTGTCGGAAAGAGGTTCGGTGTTTCGCTTGCTGCAGTGGCAGTGGCGGTCGGTGACGGTGTTCACTGTGTCGGGGTTGTTGGCGACCATTGCGCACAAGATGTTTGAGGTTTCCTGGTTGGTGTTGCCCACCACGCCGGTGGTCGTTGTGGGTGGTGCGCTGGGCATATTCGTGAGTTTTCGCACCAACTCGGCCTATGACCGTTGGTGGGAAGGGCGAAAGCTTTGGGGGCGGTTGATCAATGCTTCTCGGCAGTTTTCCAACCAGGTGTGTGCGTACCTTCCGGAGTCCCTGCGCGATGAACGGCGTAAGCTTGTGCGGCGGCACATGGCCTATGTGCACGTGCTCCGGTGCCTATTGCGGCGTCACGACGCAAAGAAGGACCCGGATGTTCGCAACCTGCTTGCGGAGGAGGATCGGGAGTTGCTGACCCAGACGAACCCCACCCACGGGCTTCTTGCGCGGCAGGCAGAGCATTTGAGTTCGCTTACTGCGGATGGGTTTCTTCACGAGATTCGACTGCAGTCCATGGACCGTGTGTTGCACGAGCTGTTGGATGTTCAGGGTGGGTGTGAGCGGATCAAGAATACCCCCATGCCCCGGGGATATGGGTTTATTGCCCATCGATTGGTGGTGGCGTTTGGTTTGTTGTTTCCGTTCGTCGTGGTGGAATCCCTGGGTTGGGCCACGGTGCCCATGAATGTGTTGGTGTGCCTGTCGTTTGGGCTGATCAGTGAAGCTGGGCGCGTGCTCGAGGACCCCTTCACCATGTTTTACAACGGTTTGCCGCTTACAGCCCTGAGCAAGACCATTGAGGCCAACTTGACCGAACGCCTGGGCGAGCGGCCGGTCCCGGAGATTCCCAAGCCTACCGAGCGCGGTATTCTAATGTAGCTTGGGTGACACCTAACCCTGACGAAAACGAACCTGGGTTAACGTTTGGGATTGGAATGATTGAGGAATTTTCGAACCTGGGTTGTTTTTTTACTGATGTAGACAGGGTTAGAACTTGCAGCAGCGGGCGTAGCAGCTGTGTTTTCTGGGGAGTGTTGCACTCCCCCTCCCTCGGGAGTGAATCCCTCGGGAGCCTCCCCCGAACTCCGCTTTGCGTCGGCGCTTTTCGCGCCGAAGGGTGTTGTGTTGCGTCAGTGGTGTTGGCTTCAGAATTTACAGCAGCGGGCGTAGCAAACGAAGGGGTCGTTGTGCCTGGGGCTGCGGGCTTCGCAGCGCCAGCTTCGGGAGCTGGAACGGTAGGAACGGGTTTGGGAAATGCCGGGGCTGTTTCTGCTTCCCGCTCGAAAGGGAAGGGTGGCGCCGCCGCTGGTGGCGACGTAACCCGAGCTGCATGTGGCGGTAAGGGATTCGTCGCGATTGAAGGTGACGTTTTTGGAGCTTGAGACCCTGTTGCAGGTGGGCCTGTGGGTATGGCCCGTTCGGGAGAAACTGCCGTGACTCACTCCATCCACCTTGCTTGTGCTGTTGGCACGGTCGGCGTTGGATGCGCTGGTGGCGTGGCCGGCCTGTGTGGCCCTGTCGGCATGGCCTGCGTGGCCCGCATGGCTTGCGGTGGCGGCGTGCCCGGTGAGGTCCGTATTCTGGGCGTGATCCGCCGTGTCTGCCTGTTGGGCCTGCGTCACGTGTTCGGCCCAGGCTGCGTGGGCGGATTCGGGTACGGAGTGCAGGGGAAAGATGGCCTGTTCGCCGTCCAGTTCCACCACAAGTTGCAAGTCTCCGCGCTGGCGAAACAGTTGCAGATCGAGTGCTTCCACACGCCCAAGGGTGGTGCTGAAGTAGCCCTGCAGTAGGGTGAGACGCTGGGTTTCGGAGAAGTAGAGTTGCCGGTTGTTGTCGTAGAGGGCGAAGGTGACGTACAGGTTCCCGGTGACGGGTTTCCCTTCGATACTGAGAATGGTGCCGTGGATGGGGAGTTCGGCTGGGGTATCCGCCAATACAGGGGTGGCTGTGAGTGCAGCGACCACAAGACCGACCCACAGCGTGGAGCGAATGCTGCCTTGGATCTTCTTTTTGGAACTAGTCGGCACGGCAGCACCTCACGTAGCAGTCCAGGCGTTGGTTGTTGTTTAGGGTGAACCCTTCGCAGTTCCATACCCTTGGGTCGTTGCTGGGGTAGGAGCGTGTGCTGTTGTCCCGACGGTCGTATTGAGTCCCAGCAGACCATACGCGTGAGACGCTGTGGGGCATTTTGGCACCGCCGCCCACAGCGGCGTAGTTCGAGTTGCAGACCATGGAGCGAAGCACGGTTTGGTTTAGGGAAACGGTGGTGTTGGTTCCCTGGGTGTAGCAGCTCATGTTGTGGCCGTGGCCTGCGGTGCTGTAGGCGCTTGCGGGCAATCCCCCCAGGGCATCTGCATCGGAAGCATAGCTTGCGTTTGCTGCGGTGGTGGCCCGGTCGGAGTCGGTGGCCTGGTCTGTGGTGGTGCTGGTGGCGCTACGGGTGGTTGTCATGGACATGGTGGCTTGATCCGCATGGGTGGCCCGTGTGGTGTCTGTGGCCTGCTCGGCGGTGTTGGACGCATCTGCACTGTGGGAGGAGAAGGCGTAGGGTTGCGCGACCATGGGCATACGAATGGTTTGACCGAGCAGTGCGATTTGCACGGATAGGTCGCTGTGCTGGCTGAACAGGTTGGAATCCAAGGGAGTTCCTGTTCCGAGGGATAGGTCGAAACGCCCTCTGGTGATCTGGATGTCTGTGCGGATTTCGTGAAGGAGGTTTCCCTGGGAGTCCTGCAAGGTGACCTGGATTTCGGTTTCGTCGGTGACGGGTTGCCCGCTTTCGTCGAGCACGGTGCCTGTCATGGGAAGCTCGATGGGTTCAGCCCTGGCGGTGGCGGGCAGCAAGGTACATGCGATTGAAACTAGGGTGGCTGCCGCTGTGACTGTGGGCGTGGCGACTGCGCGTCTGTGCAATGGGGCCATGGCTAGTCGACCTTGCAGCAGTGGGCGTAGCAGGTGAGTGTTCGCTGGATGACGCCGGAGATGGTGGCCCCCTGGCATTTCCAGCGGTTGTCAGAAGAGTTGTCGTCGGGCCAGTGTTGGACCTCGTTGTCGGTGGTCATCTGCATGCTGGCGCCGCCACCCACCGCGCGGTAGCCGGAGGGGCATGAGACGGTTACGGATTGCATGGTGTTTCGTACGTTGATGGAGCTCGACCGGGTGGTGCAACTCCAGGAATGGCCGTGGTTGGATCGGGCAAAGTAGGAAGCGCTTTTGCCCTGTACCTTGTCTGCATTGCTGGCGCTGGTGGCACGGTCTGCGCGATCGGTGTGGTTGGCCGTGGGGGCACTGTCCGCAAGGGCGGTGGTGGTGGCGGTCATGGCGGCCGTGGCGTGGTCGGCGGTATCGGAGACCTGGGCATGCACCGCGGTGGTGGCGTGGCCGGTGGTGGTGGCGGTGTCCCCATGGGGTACGTAGGCGGCGTAGGGCACGGTGCCCAATGGGAATTGGGCCTGCTCCCCATCGATGGAGAGGGCCAGGTGGGTGATCCTGTGGTCCACAAACACCTCTGGATCCAGAGTGCGGTTTTCGCCCAGCACCAGGTAGAAGTGACCGTCGTTGATGGCGACCATGTGGTCTTCGTCGAATACGGTGGTTCCCTCGTCGTTGAGTAGCGTTACGGAAATTGCCAGGTTGGGTTCCGTCACGGGGTGCCCGTTCAAATCTTCCAGGGTGCCGGTCATTGGGATTTTTTTTGGGATGTCGGCCTGTGCATTGGACGTACCGAGGAGACACCCGGTGACCAGACTGACCACAAGACACCGGCCGAGGGCCCTGCGTTTCATGGCTGCTCCTCGACGGGTTTGGAAGGCGTCGGTGCGCTTCCTGGACCCAATTGAACGCTTCCTGTGGCGAGGCCCTGCCGGGGGCCAAGGGGCTGGGGTGCCCCTATTTGTAGCCCAATACGGTATTTGGAGGTTTCGGCCATGCCGCCCCCCGCGGTCTGCAGTGCCGCACGCCCGGGCACGGCTTCAGGTGCCTGGGTGGTGTCGCCCTGCTGGGCCTGTTCATCCGGGGCGCGGGCCTTGAGTTCGCCTTCGCCGCAGCCGTGGAGAGCGATGGATGCGGTTGCCAGGAGGATGGCGGCCGTGGCCGTGAAGTGGCCCCATCGGTTTGGCTCAGCCGTTCCTTGTGCGTTTCCCCAGGCGCTTTTCACAGCGTCTGTTTAGGCGATGGGGCAATCCTGTGCAAACGGCGGGGAAGGGGATTGTAGGTGTGTGTGTGTTTGAGAAAGGGTGTATTTTGGCCTAGGTAGCAGGGACCAAAAAGGGGGAACCGATGGCGCTTCGAGTACGGGTACGGCAGGGACAAACGCGGTTGGGATGTTGGGCCTCCCTTAAATGGGCTGCGTTGCTATGGGGTGTGTTGTTCGCCATGGGGTGCACTGCGGGCGATCTTTCCGGAAGTGATGAGGAGCCTGCGCTCTCGCTTGCGGAAGCCCTGGCCCAGGGGCTGGATTGTGAGTTGTCCGCGGATTGCCCGGCAAACAGTTACTGCGACCTGGGGCAGTGTTACCAGGGATGCAATAGGGATCTTCCCTGCGGTGAAGCGAACGTGGCCTGTTCCTCCCGTGGGCAGTGTGTGACCGATCAGGGGGTGCCTGTGCAAGATGGGGAAGCCCTGGCCCAGACGGTGGATGTGGATGTGCCCAAGATGACGTTTCTTGCCGAGGAGCTCTACGCGGATTCGAGCACCGAGTCCCTGGGCATGAAGGTGACCGCGGAGGTGGACGGCGTGGTCTCCACGGAAACGATTCGCTACCGGGTGGACCCCCGTGTGCCCTGGCTGCAGGTGGCGGACGCGCGCGGTGCCTTCCAGGGGACCTTGGATGTGGAGTTGACGTTGAACCGGAAGGGCCTTGCCCCTGGGCAACATACGGGTGTGGTGGTGGTGCATACGACCCGTGGCAATGCCGTGGTGGTGGTGCAGTTGGATCAGGGCGTGGGGGGCATCTACCGTGGGTACATGGAGTACAGCTCCCCCCGGGCGGGGGGGCTCAGCGGCAAGTTGCCCATTGCGCTTGAGATCGACGTGCCCGCGGACCGTGAAGCCGATATGGACGGCAAGCGCACGGCGGGCCTGCGGGTGGACGTGGTTCGGTCGCCCGGCTTTGTGGTGGTGGGGGGCAAGTTCCCCACGGCTTCCATTCTGGTTTCGGACACGGGTGTGGAAGGTACGGTGGTGCAGCGCATTGCTCCCGGGGACCTGGGGGAGCACCCCATGATCGACCGGGATGTGGGCCGCGAGTTCTCCTTTGCGTTGACGGCCACGTCCTCTGGAAACCTTTCCGGCACGTTCACCGACACTTGGCACGGCATGGCTCAGGATTCGATGGGGTTTTCTGGAACGCTACGGGTGGGTCGAGTTCCGGGTGAAAAGGCCTGGCCCATCGACCCGGATGAAGTGCCTGAGCTTCCTGGGGCTCCTGATTTGGATGAGGTGACATGGCGGTCGAGCTGTGGTCACGCCAACTGTGTGCACGATCAGGTCAACGCGACCGATGCCCGTGCCTGTACCCAACTGTGGTTGGATCAATCCCACGGGCTTGAGGACCCGACCAATGGTTTTTCTGTGCAGGATGCCAACCGTGGTTACGAGCAGATGTCCACGGAGTGTTCGAACGACTTGCAGAACACCTCCTCCGGTGCGCCGAGCTACAGCGGCAATACGGGCCGTTGTATTTCCGTGGCGAATGCCCGATGTGTGTTCGCCTTTGCTGGGGTGACCGCAGATCAGGGTGGAACCGCAGACGATCTGGCGCTGGAGGGTTTGGCGGGCACATTGGCCGCGGGGATTGTTACCACCAACGAGGCCCTGTCCGACGGGTATTGGATGCCCTACCACAGCGGGGTCGCCACGGGTTCTGTGGTGGATGAAGTTCGCAAGCAGTTGCTGGGCGCTCGCAAGTGGCCTGCCCTGGTCATGCAGGAAGTGTTGTGGCCCCTGTCTGCCCACTACGCCGTGACGGCGGATGCCACGGCGGGATCGAACAACCAGTACCGGGCGGTGCAACGGTTGGGGCACTTGCTCACCCTGTGGAGGGATGGATTGGACGCCTGGGTGCAGCTGGAGAGGCAGTCGTCCTCCTCGGTGCGGGATGTTCTTGAGGCGGGGCGCCAGGATTTTGTGAAAATCCTGATGGGGATGATGGTGCTGGACCGGATGGCAGATGCCCAGTCCGCGCCCAACCGGCCGGAGTTTCAGATCATGCAGCGAGGGTTCGAGGGGATGGCCTTTCGTTTGGTGAATATGGCGGAGGGCAGTGACCCCATGGGGTTGCCGCCTGGGTTTGTGGAGTTTCTCTACGATCCGTTGATGGCCGGGCCGGGGGGGGCGACCAACTTTCAACAGGTATTGGCTGCACGGCAGGCTGCGATCGATGCGTCTGCCCTGGCTGAAACGGACGCCATTGCGGCCTCCCGTGATTACGACAACCAGGTGACGGCGTTGCAGACCGAGCTAGAGGACATTGCACGGGAGGCGGATCTTCAGGCAGCCGAACTGTGCGGCAGTGTTTCTGGTGACCCTACCCAACCGGATCTGGACCGGTGTGGATCGAGCTCTGGGCAGTTGGCGGTGGCCGATCGGGAAGTGGAGGAGGCGCTCCTGTCGATTCGAGCGGCCCAACAGCGATTGGAAGGTTTGAGCCAGCGGGTACTGGTCCAGGCCCAGCGGCTCCGGGAGGTGCACGCGGTTCGGGAGGATGAAATCGCCTTCATCGATGCTGCCGGAAGAAGAATTGAGGCCCTGAGCCGAGCCGGTGGGTTCTTCAGCTTTGTGGTGAAAGTTCTCAACCCAGCGACCTGGGTGGACGGCGGGGTGTTCGGTGCGTTTGATGGTCTTGTTCAGGATCAGCTGAACGCGAGCAAGGAGCGGCTTCGCCAGATGCAGCACCTGAAGTCGATTCAGGCCAATCAGGAGGTGGAGTACATCAATGGCATGGCGACGATCAAGGAGATGCTCATCGGGCGTGCGGAGCTGGAACTTGAAATTGTGCAAACCGCCCTGCGGGCATCCACGGCGCGGATCCGGGCACAGAACCTGCGTGATGCGGTGCGACGGATTCGCGCGGAATCGGAGCTGAGGCAAAGCAAGTTGTTGGACCCCACGGGGTTGGCCAACGACCCTGCCTACCGTGTGTTGCGCAATCACAAGGTGCGCCGTGCGCGCGCATCGTTTCTGAAAGCCAAGGAGGGGTTGTACCGTGCGGCACGGGCGTTTGAGTTGGAAACCAATACGGAGCTTCCCTCCATTGAGACGCACCTGTTGCCCGCCACCCGCGCGGAGGAACTGCGGGACTTCACCACGTGTTTGGGGACGCTGTTTTCAGATTACCGCAGTGCCTACGGGGTGCCCCAGGTGTTTACGGACGAGGTAAGCCTGCGGGAGGACATTCTGCAGATACGTGGGCCGGTGAGGGATCATGTAACCGGTAAGGAAGTGTCTGAAGTGGAGCAGTTTCAACGTTTGCTACTGCAACCCAACCACGTGGATGGCGCAGTGGGTGTGGCCATACCGTTTCCCACCACCCTGAACCCGGGCAACGGCGTGTGGGGAAGCTTGGTGTGCAATGACCAGATTCGGTCCATCCAGGCGCAACTTGTGGGGGATGGCCTTGGGGATGACCAGGCCCGCGTGCTGCTTTCCCACGGGGGAACGTCATTGATGCGCAGTTGCGATGCCATGACCCGTGGTAACGATGACATCCTGATCGAATACGGATTGATTCCGCGGCGTGTGGAAGTTCAGGCGGGGATCAACGCCTACCCGGAAGCGGCCAAGGATGCGCAGCTCTTTGGTCGCCCGGTGGCGGCCAGCGAGTGGTTGCTGACCATTCCCAATGGGGATTTGGCTCCCACCAACGGGGATTTGGATGTTACGAAGATAGAGGATGTGGTGTTCCGGATCGAACACAGCGCCACGTCCATTTCTGAATCGCCCATTGTTTACTCGCCAGCCTGCAGTTTCTAGGATGCTGGGATTCCGTTCACGGTGTCTTCTTGTCTGTTCGGTCGCCCTATCGTTGGGAGGTGCATCTCCTGCTCAGGCCCAAGGTACGGATCGATCGGGCGTGGATCCCTCTGTGCTTTCGCTGCCCAGTGGGCCGGGTTCGGTGGAGGGGTTGGGCCAAGGGTTTGATATTCAGGCCAACAGCGGCACCAGCAGTTACGGCGTGGATATTGTGCTTGCACCGACCGTGGCAGGGTTCGGGCCGTCCCTGTCGTTGACCTACTCGTCGGGCCGGGGCAACGGTGTGCTGGGTATGGGGTGGGCCATGGATGTGCCCACGGTGCAGCGTGGCACGGACCGTCGACTTCCCCTTTACGACGACGTTGCCAATGGGGGCGCGGACGTGTTTGTGCTTCGCGGAATGGGATCCACCGGAGCCGAAGAGCTGGTGGAGGTGGCGAACAACGACTACCGGTTTCGCATCGAGGGCGCATTTGTCAAAGGCGAACGCCGAAGTGATGGCGGGTGGACGTTTCGCAATCGAAGCGGTGTTCGGTTTGAGTTTTCTGCCGATGAAGAAAGTACCGTTGTGGGATCGCCGGCTGGAATGGCGGCCCAGGTGTTTTCCTGGTGTTTAACCGAACAGGTGGACACGTTTGGCCACCGCATTCGTTACCACTACGAGAAGAATGAAGACGGCCGGCCCTACCTGGCGTCGGTGACCTACAACGATGGGGCAGGGGAAGTTTATCGCAACGAAGTGCGGTTTTCCTATGGGAACCGACCCGACCGTTTGGTGAGTTATCTGCCGCGCTTTTCCCTTGGGATGAACCAACGCTTGACCAAGATTGAGGTGCTGCATGGGGGTGAGGTATTGCGCACCTATGATCTTTCCTATTCCGAAGATGGAGGGTTGAGCCGGTTGACCCGTGTGCACATGGCGGGCCGGGGAGGGGAAGCGCTTCCACCGTTGGAGTTTGAATATGCACAGTTCAGCCCTGCCGTTTCTGGCATCGTTGATATGCAGGATGGGCCCGGGCGCGGCCCCTCGTCGACGGCTGAAATCAACGATGTGGACGGGGACGGCCTGCCTGATTTGTTGGTCAGTGATCCGGCGCTCGGCGGTGGGCAGTACCGTTGGTACCCGAACTTGGATGGGGAGCGTTGGGGAGGTGCGGCCACGCTTGCCCAGTCGCCGTCGGTGTGGATGACGAACCCGGATGCGCGCCTTGCGGATATGGATGGGGATGGGGCTGCCGATGTATTGGTTCAGGTGACTGCGGGTGATGTTCGCTACTACCCGGGGGCCCATGTGGATAGTGGTGGCGTTGTGGATGGGTTTGGCAGCCGGGTGGATGTGGGTGCGAGCACCTCGTTTTCGTTTGTGGGGGCGGATGCTCGGTTGGTGGATTTGAACCACGACCGTCGCAGTGATTGGCTGCATGTGGATCCGGCGACGGGTGCATTGCGTGTGCAAATGAACCTGGGGGCGGGGCAGTTTTCTGCGCCCACATCGGCCTTGCCACCCTTGAGTTCCACGGAGGTATTGTCGTTTTCAGATGGGCTGAGGTTTGCGGACCTCAATGGGGATGGACTGCAGGATTTGGTGGTGGTTCGGGATGGGGCAAGCTCGGGCGCGTCGGTTCGCTATTTCCCCTCCATGGGAATGGGCAACTTTGGGGAGGCCGTGCCCCTGGGGCCGGGGCCCGTGCTTTCCAGTGGCGAACGTGGGGAAGTTCGCTGGTCGGATTTGAACGGGGATGGGCTCTCGGATTTGGTACACGTGGGAGTCTCCCGGGTTCGCTATTGGTTGAACCTTGCGGGGGAGGCGTTGGACGTGGAACGGGAGGTGCGGTCCACCCCCGATCGTCGCAATGCCGTGGTGCGCTTTGCCGACATGAACGGAAACGGAACCACGGATATTGTGTGGGTGGATACTACCGTAAGCGTGCCCTGGCGGTTTTTGGAGTTGCTTTCCGACGGCACGCCGGGGTTGATGGTGCGCGCGAGCAATGGCCTTGGGCGGGTGACCGAGTTTTCCTACGAGGGTGTGGGGTTCATGCGTGCCTGGGCGCGGGACGGGGGGATTTCGTGGACGCACCGGAGCCCCCGGGGGCAGCTTGTGCTTTCGGAGGTGCGTGAGAGCGACGGGTTGGGGTTCTCTTCGGTTTCGGAGTTCCGGGTGGCGGATGGTTACTTTGATGGGCCCCGGCGTGAGTTTCGCGGATTTGCAAGGGCGGTGCGCAGGGATCTGGGAGATGGGCCCCAGCCCACGTTGGTTTCGGAGTCTCTCTTTGACGTGGGGGATGTGGAGGAGGCCTTGAAGGGGCGCACGCTTCGGGTGGAGCGCAGGGATGCACAGGGTGTGGTGTTCGATGTGCAGCGGTCGACCTATGGGCTTCGGTCACTCAGCGGTGGGTTGCGTACGTTTGCGTTTGCGAAATCGTCGGAGACGGAGATTGTGGAGGGGTCGCCCACCCCTGAAACGGTGCGCACGGAATGGGAGTACGATGACTACGGCAACATGACCCGCGAGGCGACGTGGGGGCGTTGGGATGGGCAGGCCGATGGGTTTGGTGACGACGAAAAGATCACCGTGTTTCGGTACGGTGCAAACCTTTCCAAGTGGGTGATTGGCAAGGTGGTGGAGCAGGTGGTGACGGATGGATCTGGCCGCTGGCTTGAGGCCTCACGGAGCTACTACGATGGGGATGGGTTGGCAGGACTGCCCCTGGGTGAGGTGGACCGGGGTGTGGTGCGTCGGCAATCCGCATGGGTCTCTGGCCAGGGGGGCGAAGCGGTTTGGATCGATCGGGTGCGTCGGGAGTTTGACTCCCACGGCAACCCCACTTCGGTTCGGGATGGCCGGGGCGGGCGTGTGGAGTTGACCTACGATGGCAGCGCCCGTTTTGTGGTTTCCGAAACCCGTGTGGTGGATGGGGATAGGGGGCTCACATGGCATGCCGAGTACGACGCTGGATTGGGGGTGGTGACCTCGTGGACCACCCCCAACGGGCATGCCCATCATGCGACGTACGATGGCCTTGCTCGGTTGATTTCCAGGGTGGACCCGGGGGACAGCGAAGGGCAGCCGACCCTTGAGGTGAAGTACCAGTTGGGCGCGCCGCTTTCCTACGTGCGGTCAGCGCGCCGTACGGAATCTGGAGGCCAGGGGCAGATGGTTCAGATTCAGTACTCCGATGGATTTGGGAGAGCCCGGGGGTTGTTTCGGCAAGGGGATGGCGGCACCTGGGATGTTTCGGGGTTGGTGCGCCTTGGGGCCCGGGGGCACAGGTTGTTTGAGGCCCACCCCAGCCGCGTGGGAAGTGCCGACTGGTTTGCACCTACGGGCAATGGGGGCGTGACCTTTGGCCACGACGCGTTGGGTCGCGTTCTTCGTGAACAGGAGATCGATGGGGCGGTTCGATCGACGGCCTATGGCCCGTTGCAGCGGGTGGTGTCGGATGAGAACGACAACGATGTGGGCGGCCCCCATGCCGGCACCCCCACCACCTTTGTGCAGGATGGGCTTGGGCGGTTGGTGTCCGTGCGGGAGGTTGACGGTGGGCGTGGGGTGGAAACCCGGTACGGGTACGATGGGTTGGGCAACCTGACGCGCATTGTGGACGCCAGGGGTGGGATCCATGGGGTGACCTACGATGGGCTTTCCCGGCGGTTGCGGTTGGAGGACCCCAATGCCGGCACATGGACATTTTCCTACAACGCCACGGACCAGTTGACCGAGCGGGTGGACGGTGCAGGTCACCGGGTGGAATACCGCCACGACCTATTGGGTCGGGTGGTGGAGGAGGTGCACCATCGCGAGGGTGACGACGCACACCTGGCCGTGCGGATGTACTACGACGGTGCGGGCAAGGACCGGGAGTGGCAGCGCAACCTGATGGGTAAGCTTGCGCGGGTGGACGATGGCGGTGGCGAGGCGTGGTTTAGTTACGATGCGCGTGGGCGGGAGACCGACATGGTGCGCCGGTTTCATGATGGGACCGAACATCACACCTTTCGGGATTTTGATTCGGCGGATCGGGTGACCCGTCGTGGGTTTCCCGATGGGAGCTACCTGACCTACCAATACGATGGCGTGGGCCGCATGGCGGCGATTTCCGGCGTGGCGCCAAAGATCCTTTGGACCCCGTGGGGTGACTTGGCGGAGGTTGCCTTTGGCAATGGCGTGCGGGACGAGCGACGGTACGACGATCGACTTCGACTCACGTCCCTTGGGGCCCACCTTGCCCCGGGTGGAAATAGGGCACCCTTGCGTTCCTTGTCTTACACCCTGGACCCCGCTTCCCGGGTGCTGGGTCGACAGGATGGGCGAACGGGTCTGAAGGATGGCGTAAGTTGGGCGGAGTCCTACTCCTACGACGACCGCTACCGGTTGACGTCTGTGACGGATACCCAAGCAACGACCCAATACCGCTACGATGACAATGCAAACCTTGTGGAGGTTCACTCAGATCACCCACAGGGCTTTCTCAATACGTTGATGGTGTACGGGCAAGGGGGCGGTGGCCCCGACCGACTGGTGGATGTGGATGGCCAGCGCCTTGAATATGACGGTGCGGGGCGTGTGGTTTCGGATGGGGAGCGTACCTTTGTGTGGGATGCAAAGGGGCGCCTTGCGGAGGCGGTGCGCGGGTCGGTGACGGAGCACTATGCCTACGATTTTGAGAACCGCCGGGTGGAGAAGGTGGTGAGGCGTGGGGGTCGTGAGGTGCAGCGGGTGCGGTATGTGGCGGGCGACGTGGAAGAGCGGGATGGAAAGCTTGTCCGCTACGTGGCTTCTGGCGAGTTGCGTATTGCTCGGTTGGATGGGGTTTCCGGGGAGGGGGCTGTGGCTGCCGGTGGAACTGTTGGTGGATCTGCGCGGGACTCCGGGCTTGTCTTTGGGAGTTTGGTTTCGGCAGGCAGGGGCCCGCACCTGAGGGGGTTGGGGGGTGCCCATCCATGGCTTTTTGCGCTGCTGGGTTTGGTGTTGGCGTTTGCTGCGTGGGCCCGCCGGTGGGTGTGGTTGCCGGCGCTTGCAGTGTTGGCGTTGGGTTGCCCGGGGGATGGTTGTGAGTCTTCTGGTGGGGGCGGTGCTGGGTTTGGCGCTCGGCTGAATGGGAAACCGATCGAAGCGTTTCCCGACGATGGGGTGGTCTACCTGGGGGATCGGTTTGGTTCTGTTGCGGCGGAGGTGGACGTTCACGGTCAGGCTACGATGGGCCGTAGCTATTTCCCCTACGGTGCCCTGCGTGGGAGCGCGGGAGAGGGCGGAACCCATGGCTATGTGGGAAACGACTGGGACGATGGCGTGGGGCTTGGCCACTTCCACGCGCGCCCCTACGAGCCGCGCTGGGGGATGTTTCTTGGCGTGGATCCGGTGGCGCTTGCCCCCGATCCCGACAAGGCAGGAAACCCAGGGTACTTCTACCCCTATCGGTACGCATTTGGGGATCCAATCAACCAGCATGACCGAAGTGGTGCTGTGCCGGTGGATACGATCGCTGATGCGGTGTTCATCGCCTACGACATCTACCGCATTGCTGCTGACAACGTATTTGGCAACAAGGGTAACCTTGCAGAGAACCTCAACGCCCTTTCTGCGGATGCGGCAGGTTTCCTTGTTCCCTATGCTACCGGACTGGGAGTTGCCGCCCGTGCTTCTGCTGGAGTTGCACGTGGCGCAAAAAGGATTGGTGGTGCATCTAGAGGTGTTTCTTCGGCAGTTCAGAGATCGAACATATCAAAATCCGTAAGTCGTTCTGGAACGCGAAGAGGATCGAAGGGACCGTTTGGAGAAGCTCGTTTTGTTTCTGATCCTGCAGGACAGATGGTGGATATTCGAGCAACACCCCCGGGCAACTACCGTCAACCCGGTGGAGCCCGGACAGACGTGCTTCAGCAACGGGGGCACTTCATGAAAGGATCCCGTAGTCATACTCATACCCATCCACCGTTTCGCAACGTTGACTCTATGGGAAATGTTCGGACTGGCACCCAGCGAAGGGCTAGGGCTGTCACAGGTGTGGAAGCGAAAAACATTGCGGATGGCACTGCGGTTAAGATTCAGTAGCTGACGCCCTGAGCTTTTGAAATGGTGAACGACCCAGGGTCGATTTTGGGGTTGAGTGTTTAGTGATTTCGGGCACTTGCGGGGATTTGTGCGTGGATGGGTGGGTTTGACCCAGGTTTGTTGGCTTGGGCGGGCATTTTGTGTCGAAAAATGGTTTTCACTGCATGTCTTATTTTGGCCGAGTTTCTTTGGTTCATGAAATTATTGATAAATATTGTCAAAAGCGGACCGCTGTGTAGCCTCTTGGTTGGGTTCGTTGGGTTTGGCCCAGGTTGATCTAGGGAGTGCCGCTGGGGGGTGTTGACGGGTGGCGGGTGGAGTGGTCGGTTGAGGGGGATATTTCGCGCCTTTATTGAAGGTTTGGTTGGGAACGGAACTTGCTGCGCGAGGTCACAGTGAGTTTGGTTTCGTTTTGTTTAAAGTGGTTGGCTGTGCTTGTGGGGGCGCTCCATTGGATGGGATGCCTTGCCTGGGGAGCTCCGGGGGTCGCGAAGGGTACGCAAGAGGTGCTTGAGGACGGGCAGGGGGTGCTGCGTTTTTCGTCAGGCTGGGTGGTTCGCTACTCCACGGACTACGAATGGCACTGGTTTGCGGACTGCAAGGGCAACGAGGAAGTGCGTTCCCTGGGCTGGACCCTTTCTCACGTTACGGGGTCGCCCGAACCGCTCACCCTGTCGGTGTTTGGGAGCATCCGTAGCGGAAAGACTGCGATTGCGATTTCACGCAGCGTCGCCCCGAATCCAAAGTGTGCAGAGTTTCGTTTTTCGGGCCAGGAGGTGGAGCCCGAGTTCATGGCAATTTTTGAACGTGTTTCCCGAAGGCTCGCAGAGCAGTACGAACACGAGACGTTGGAAGAGCGTGACCTCGTTCGACTGCGGTCCCACGTGGGGTGGAACTTGAGGCTCATGAACCCCCATGTGCCTGCCATGGATCGCGGGAGGTTTCAGTTCCCGGGGATGCCGGATGCGGGGCACTTGCTTCGGCTCACCGCTTCTCCTGACGGCAAGAAGATGCGGCGGACACTTGTGGCGACGGCTCCTTTGCTTGATGTGGTTTCCATTCCGGGTGCTCCCGCCTGGGCTCGGGCCGTGGCGGTGACGTCCGCCCGTGGGATCTACCCGCAGGCCAAGGACTCCCAACTGTGGTTGGGCCTAGGAAGTGCTGCGGATTCCAAGTTGTTGCGACCCTCCCTGGTGGTTGTGCACCGCGAATACGGCGCGGATTGGACTTCGGAGAGGGGTCACGATGTGTTGGGTGATATGGCTCTTCTATTTTTTGATAGGGCACCTGTGGGGGAGACGACCTACTATGAACTTCCATCTTCGGTTCGTGTACCTGTCGCTTCCCAGTTGAGGGGGGGAGGGTATGGGCGACCCCGCAATGGGCAGGTGTCTCGGTGGGTGCCCCGATCGAGACACTCCTATTTCGAGAACATTGTGGTTCAGCCCACGTCTACGCAGATGGCCATGGCGGACACAGGAGGTCCGCTGTCGGATTTGCAGGGGGTGCTCTGGGGGGTTCTTTCCGGGTTGAGTGCCGTGGATGACGGCAAGGATGGTGAAGCTGGCGAACCTTGGTACAGTGTTTCGCCGTTGGGCACGAATATGGATTTTGTTTTTTGTGCGATGGCGGTCGCCAAAAATGGTGTGCCCTCTGGTGATGGGCTGGAGGATGGGGGCACTTTCGTTGACGATCGCAGTTGCCCCCTGCTGGAAGATCCTTCCCTTCCTGGGGAGCCGGCCCGTGCGGACGGGGTTCCCTTTTCCAGGGGGGCTCGAATGTTGGATCTGTGGGGTGGAAAGGTGCTGGTGCAGCCCTGGGAGCCCCGGCATTGCGACGATGGGCACACCTCGAGAACGAACGTTTTTCGCAGGGCGTTCTATTATTATCCCAAGGGAGCGGGGTTCTCCAACGACATGCGCGCCACGCGGTGGGTGTTGGACGCCCAATGGAAGCACCGCCCGCTGACCACGGCGAAGGATGCCTCGGTTCATGGTGCCTTCGGTCGGGAGCAACCCAAGGGCGGCTCAGCGGATTGGCCCGATCAGTCGGAGGCATTTGTGGTGCGGCAGATCAGCGGTACCGGAAGCGAGGGTTGCCCTGCAACCCTAGGGCAATGTTCCTGCTTGGGCATGGATTGCGACTGCAGCCATGCGGTGTTGGCCCATGCCACGAAGGACGCGGCGGTCCGTTTGGGGCAGGCCGTTGGGGTTGCCTGGGATGTTCTCGATCCATACGGCGTGTTGCCGCCCGAAGCGGACATTGAAGTGACAGAGGAAGTGGAGCAGTTTCGCCACCTGCTCGGCTCGGTGCGTTTCTAAATCCCGACGCAGTCTAGATCCTGACGTGGTCTAGACTTTCGAGTTGAGGACGCCGAGATCTTCCAGCAGGTAGCGTACGATTTGTTTTTGCATGTCGATGCGGCGCCGTAGATCGAAGCCCATCCAGGTTTCGATGCAGAGCCCTGTGCAGCCGACCCGGTCGACGATGACCTCGGTGGAGCTGGTTGGTACGGGGTAGTGGTGGGGCGACCAGGTTTCGTAGTCGAGTTGCTTGGTTTCGTTCATGCGGTCGATGACGCGTCCCACGATTTCGGGCATGGGTTGCACCCCGTACACGATGGTCTGGGCAAAGGAAGGTTGGAGGTCCGCGTGGAAGCGTTTCCAGCTTTCGTGCAGGGTGGCCATGAGGTCGGGCTTTTCCTGTTCCACCAGGTCCATGAACTTGCGGGCTAGCCGTTGCTCGCGGTGCTCCGACTGGGCGTTGCCAGGGAAGCTACGGTTGAGGTCGAGCCCGCCCACGGCTTTCCGTTCCCGTGCTCGGTAGGCGCCGGGGTTCATGATAGGAACGATGAGGAGCCGGCCCTGGTCTGGGTAGACGCCCTCTTCGAGCAACTCCTCAAGGGCGTGAACGCCGGCGATTTCGTCACCGTGAATGCCCGCTTGGATGAGAGCCGTGGGGCCCGCCCGCTCGGCGTCAAAGATATGCAACGGGATGGTGGGTTCGATGAAGCGTACTTCCGTCTGCACAGCTAGCCCTTCGATGTGGAGACGGCGTTGGCCAGGTTTTCGAGCACCTGACGTGTGGTGTCCCAGCCCATGCAGGCATCGGTGATGCTTTTGCCGTAGGTGAGTTGTTGTTGCTGGGAGTGATCCTGGGAGTGATCCTGGCGGCCCTCTTCCAGGAAGCTTTCCAGCATGATGCCAAAAATGCCCCGGGGGTTGGCAGGGCCGAAGCCGGATCGGATTTGCTGGGCCAGGTCTTCGGCGACTGCGGGTTGGCGGGTGTGGTCCTTGCCGCTGTTGGCGTGGCTGCAATCCACCATGACGCGGGGAACGAGCTTGTTGTTGTCTAGCTCGTCCAGGGTCTTTTGTACGGTGGTGGCGTCGTAGTTGGGCTTGATGCCACCGCGGAGAATGACGTGGCAGTTGGGATTGCCCTTGGTGGAGACGATGGCGGTGATGCCCTGTTTTGTGACGCCCAGAAAACGGTGGGGTTGGCTGGAGGAGCCAATGGCGTCGTAGGCGATTTGCACTGTGCCCCGGGTTCCGTTTTTGAACCCCACGGGCATGGACAATCCGGAAGCCAGTTCCCGATGCACTTGGCTTTCGGTGGTGCGTGCCCCAATGGCGCCCCAGCACACGAGGTCGGCCACAAACTGGGGGGAAATGGGGTCCAAAAACTCGGTGCCCGTGGGCATGCCCAGTTCGGTGACGTCACGAAGGAACCCACGGGCAATGCGTAGGCCATCGTTGATTTGGAAGCTGCCATCCAGGTTGGGATCGTTGATGAGACCTTTCCAACCCACGGTGGTTCGAGGTTTCTCGAAGTAGGTGCGCATAATGACCAGCAATTGTTGGTCCAGGGTGCTGGCGAATTCCTTGAGCTTGCCTGCGTATTCCAGGGCGGCGGCGGGATCATGCACGGAACAGGGGCCCACAACCACCAGGAGGCGCTTGCCTCGCCCGTGGATGATGTCGGCCACGGCGGTACGGGTTTGTGTGACCAACTGAATGGCCTGGGGGCTCGGGGCCACTTCTTCCATGACGATTGCAGGGGGAAGCAATGGGCGAATGGAGTCAATGCGCAGGTCGTCTGTTGGGGCGCTGTACATGGTGGGTTCGGGGGGTTGGGTCTTGCCGTTCATTTGTCGTGACCGATCCTGCTGGCGACGGGCCCCGTCTGACCCTGGTATTTGCTTCCGCGGGCCTTGCCGTAGGGGCGCTCGGCGGGGCTTGTCATGGTGTGGAAGACGATTTGGCTGATGCGCATGCCGGGGTAGAGCTTTACCGCACAATGGCCAAGGTTGCTGAGTTCCAGGGTGATGCGGCCTTCAAAGCCGGGGTCCACAAAGCCGGCCGTGGCGTGTACGACCACCGCGATGCGGCCAATGCTGCTGCGGCCTTCCACGCGGGCCACAAGATCGGGGGGGACCTTGACCCACTCCGTGGTGGACCCGAGGGCAAAGGCGCCGGGGTGAAGCACAAAGCCTTCCCCCTCGTCGATTTCGACGGTTTCGGTAAAGTCCTCCACGCTTGCCGGATCCCGGGCGTCGATGCAGGCCACGTGGGGTAGCTTGTACACCACGAAGGTGGGCGAAAGGCGCAAATCGATGCTGGCGGGTTGAATCTGCAGTTCGGGATCGGCGATGGGGTCGATTTGAATATCCCCCGATGCGAGCCGTGCTTTGAGGTCCCTGTCTGAAAGGATCATGGCGGCCAGTATGGCAGTGGGAAGGGTATTGGCAATCTTCCCGGATGGGTTAGCGTGGGGCACGGTGGATTCGGGGTGGTTGCGGCAATGGCGTGTGTGGGCAAATGGGGTCGCGGTTGTGGCGGTCGCGGTTGTGGCGGTCGCCGTTACGCTGTGGGCTCCCCCCCCCACGCATGCCCAGGCCCAGCCTCGGTCCGGCGCAGATTCTGACGCGGATTTTGGGGCGGAGGCGGCGGTGGATGTGGACGCGCCTGGGGTGACGGAAAGTCTGTCCCAAACCGTGGTGACCCGGGAGGAGTTGGAGGAGCGCATGTCGCGCTCGGCGCCTGAGGCACTTCGGTATGTGCCGGGGGTGTACGTGCAACAGACGGCCCACGCCCAGGCGAGCCCCTACGTGCGAGGCATGACCGGGCAGCAGGTGGTGCACCTTTTTGATGGGATCCGTTTGAACAACGGGATCTACCGCCAGGGGCCGAACCAATACTTCTTTACGGTGGACCAATACTCGCTGGATCGGTTGGAGGTCTTGCGTGGCAGTGCTTCCACGCGGTTCGGATCGGATGCGTTGGGCGGAGCGATTCTTGCGGTTCCTGTGAACCCTGATTTGCAGGTTTCGCCAGCCGATCCTTGCTGGCATTGGGGCGGGCGCACCCGGGGAACCTATGCCAGTGCTGACAACAACCGGGGCGGGCGGTTGGAGTTGCAGGGTGGGCGCGGGGCCACGGCGGTATTGATGGGCATGGGCTACCGGGACGTGGACCGACTGCGCTCCGGGGGTGTGGTGCGCAATGGGGGGCGTGCGGAGCCATTTGTGCCCCGGTTTGAGTCCGATGGAAAGACCCAGTTGGGTACCGGGTTCGAGGAAGCGACGTTTGATGCCCGTGTGGTTCACCACTGGCGCGATTTGCAATGGGTGGGGGCCGTGTACGGTTACCGGCAGTACGACGCGCCTCGAACGGACCAGTGCCCTGCTCCGGAGGCGCCGGTGTCGGAGTGCCTGACGATCGACAAACAGTTTCGCACCCTGGCCTATGGATCCGTACGGGGCGATGGCGGCCCGGGGCTTCGGGATCTGAACATGACGTTGTCCTACCAGAATCACCTGGAGCGCCGGCGTCGCAGCCGCCCCCTGTCGTTTGTGGAGAACCGATGGCGCAACACCGTGGATACCCTGGGGTGGTCTGTGCGGGCGTCCACGGGCAACTGGGTTTCCCCCAGGACTGCGTCCAATGGGAGCAGCGCAGGGAGAACGCTGAAGAACGGGACCGTTCGGTACGGGGCCGATGTGTACACGGACCGTGTGGGCTCGAAGGGTGAGCAGTCCTTCACGGATTTGGACGCCCATTTTGACCTGAGCCGTGGCCAGTACCTGGAGGGTTCCCGCTATTTGCAATCGGGTGTGTTTGCGGAGGTGGAGTTGCAGTGGGACCCGCGATGGGTGTGGCACGCCGGGGGCCGTACGTCCTGGGTGGCGGCGCGGGCGCCTGGGGATCCGGAATCGGGTACGGAGTCGGTGCGGCGAAACTGGTTTGCCTGGGTGGGCCGTGCGGGGGTTTCTTACCGGCCCACGGAACACCAGTCCTGGTTTCTCAATTTGGACCAGGGGTTTCGTGCTCCTAACCTGGATGACTTGACTTCCAGGCAGCAGGTGGGGCCTGGCTTTCAGTTCGAAAACCCCCACCTACAGGCCGAACAAACGCGCACCCTGGAGTTGGGTTGGCGGCAAACCGGTGCGATGTTGGAGGTGGAGGGTTGGGTGTTTGGTACGGTATTGCGCGATGGGATTACTCGGGCCCTGCGCACGGGTTCAGATTGCCCTGTGGAGACCCCTTCCTGCCGATCGTCGCGTACCCAGTTTCAACTGGTGAATGCGCAGGGGGCTTCTGTTCTTTGGGGTGGAGAGGCGGCGGTGCGTTTGCGGCCTTCGGATCCCTGGCTGATTCGGTCGACCGTGTCCTACGTGTGGGGGGAGGGGCCCAACGTGAGCACCGGGGATTCGGGAGTCACCGGCGGCTCGGGTTTCTTTGACTCGCGGACACCGCTTTCACGGTTGCCGCCGTTGAACGGTACGTTAGAGGTGCGATGGAGCCATGCAGCCAGCGGGGCCTACGCAGGGGGTGGGATCCGGTGGGCCATGGCCCAAACCCGCTTGGCCCCCAGTGACTTGAGTGACGCGCGTATTCCAGATGGTGGCACACCGGGTTACGGGGTGTTTGATCTGCGTGGGGGGTGGCAGGCCACGGAGTTTCTTCAGTTGAGTGCGGTGTTTGAAAACCTGTGGGATGGGGCCTACCGCACCCATGGTTCCTCTGTGAATGGCGCCGGTCGGGGGTTGTGGGTGAGTGCCGAGGTTGCCTGGTAGTTGGGGTGACCGACGGTGGCTTCCCGGGTGCGAGCTGTTTGTGTTATGAAGCGGCATGGATGTTTGGAGACTGTTTCTTTCGGTGCTGTGTTTGTTGCCACTGGGTGCCTGCGGGGGTTCGGCGGGCAAGGGTGATGGCACTCCCTACATGTGTGTGGTGCGGGACCCTGGGGACGTGGTGGACGGTGGAAGTTGTGAAGCGTTGACGACCGACTACGCCCAGTGTGTGGACGATAGCTGGGCTGCCTGCGCGTCGGATTCCGGAGAGTACAGCCGGATTCAGGAGTCCATCAGCACGGTGGCGCGGGTGCAGGCCTTTGAGGAAATCGCGACGCTGTTGTTCGATCCCAAGGCCGACCCTAGCGCCATGGATTTTCTTTCTGCTCGGGCGAAGTATCAGGAGGACGAGGGGTTGGATTCCAGGGTGGTGCGCCGGTACGATCCCCATGTTGACGTGCCGGAGGGTACGGATTGCTCCGCCGACGGAGTGCCGGCCATGTTCCCGGACTACTGCGTGGGCCCGGCACGGTTGCAGCCCCTGATTCTGGATGCATTGAATGCCGGCTACAACGATGGGAACGGTGCGAGTGATCCCCGTGTGCAGGCGGCCCGGGTGGAGGCCGGTTTGCTCTGGTTTTTGTACGTGTCGACCTACAAGGAAGGCCTTACCTGTACCACCAAGGCCAAGGATTGTGATTCGGCCTACGCCTACTACACCGGAGGTGAGACCGATCGTGGGGGGATTGGCCTGGCGGGGCGCGTACGTTCCGTGAGTGCCTACGCCCACGATCGCGCCTGGGATGGTTTGCTCGCGCTCCGTTGTTGGCGGGATTTGGACTCAGGGGAGGTTGCTGGCGATCTCACCCTGCGTGAACTGGCCCGGGACCAGTTGGACCGTGCGGTGTTATTTGGGTTGGCGACCGTGGTTCGTGATCGCATCTACCAGTACGACGCCACTACGGGATCGGAACAGGACTACCACCGAGCGTTCGTGCAGACCCTGGCGCCGTCTCTCTACAGGGAAGCTCAAGCCCAGTCCGCTGCCGATGCCATGGCGTTTGAGGCAGAGATCTCAAAACTCGCGGACGACACCGTGGATGTGCCGGCTTTGCTTTCGATCCTTGATCGCGTGTTTGACTGCCCCTAGGCCCTGTTCTTTCTTCTTGGGGTTCCTCTCGAGGGTGGGGCGTGTGATTGCGTCAGGGCGCGGTTTCGGTAGGGTGGTCCGGGTATGGGGCGCGTGGGAAGACCTGGAAATTTGCGGCCGGCCACGTTGGTGCAGATTTGCGACAACGTGTGGGGGGTGGAGACGCAAATTCGTTTGATGCCCTGGTTTTGGCTGCCCCTTCGCAGCACGGTGGTGAAGTTGCCGGACGGTACGTTGTGGATCCACGCTCCCTTCGCCATGGAGGAGGAACTGTGGCAGCAGATCGAGGCCCTGGGGGAAGTGCGTCATTTGGTGGCTCCCAACGGTTTTCACAGTGGGTTCTTGAAGCACGCGCAACGGCGTTTCCCTAGGGCGCGGGTGTGGGTGTCTCCCCGGCTTCCCCATCGAAACCTGCGGCTTACCTACGATCGACTTTTGCAGGATGGTGCGCGGCCTGAGGAGTGGGGGGAAGCCCTGGATGTGCGCCTGTTCCGAGGGGCCCCCGGTGCCGGGGAAATGGTGTTTCTGCACCGGTCCACCTGCACGTTGATTGTCACGGACCTGGTGTTCAACATCCATGGGGCTCGGGGCCTGGCGCGCCTCTACTTGAAGTGGTCCAAGGCATTGGGCCGTGTGGGGCAGAGCCGCCTATGGCGGTTTCTGGTGAAGGATCGGAATGCCGCGGCGGATAGTGGGCGCGCTCTGATTGATTCTGATTTTACCCGTATCGTGATGGCCCACGGTGACGTGGTGCATGGGGGCGGACGCGAGGCCCTGAGTCATGCCCTGGCCTGGTTACACTGCTCTCCTGGTTAACCTAGCTTCTGGTCAAACGGGTTTCTGGTTAACTTGGCTTCTGGTCAAACGGGTCGCCGCCGATCCCCTAGGGGGCGTGGGCGCTTCCACATTTTGCGCAGGAAACGAAGTTGAGTTCGTTTTCCACTGAGTTTGCACTGGATTCCATTTTGGAGAGGGTGTCGTAGCTTACCGTGGCGGCGCGCCGGCGTTGGCCCACGCTGTCCATGGCATTGGGGCTCCCTGGGCCGTTTTCCTCTTCGGATTTGCGGGCCTCCCGCAGCTGTTCGGACTTTGCCATTTGGGCGTCCACGATCGCTGCCTGGGCTTTTGCCGCGACCCGGCGATCCTGGGCGGAGGGTTGTGCGGGGGCGACCGCAGCGGCTCGTACTTGCCTCATTTTCGCAATGGTGGCGTCCGGGTCGCCTGACACCGGTGACGTGTCCACGGATACGTGGCCTCCCACGGCGTACATTCGGCCGTCCGGTCCACGCTTTAGGTCGTACTGGGGAGTTCCTGCATGGGCTCCACCGGCCGATGCGTGTGCCTGTTCGTGCCTGCGCACTTCCGCATCCCTGCGTTTGAGCTGTTCTACCTGTTGTTGTTCTTCCGGTGTGAGACCGTTGCTGTCGCCAGGGGTGCCCTGTTCCATTTGCTTGGTGGAGGCGGATTCCTGTCCCCGGGTGTTTTGTCTTGCAGATGAATTCTCTTCGACCGCGCCAGGGTTTGGGTTCTCGGGGTTGAATTCGGGGATAATCTTCAACGCAGGATATTCCGAGTAGTGTTCCCGGGACGGGGTGGGGGCCTGTGGATGGGCGTGGCTTCCTCCGGGTACTGGGGTTTTTCCTCCGGGTACAGGGTTTCCACCAGGTATAGGGTTGCCTAGGAGTACTTGGCGCGCTTGGCTTTCAAGCTTTGCGTTGGACGAGCTGTTGTCCTGGGGGGTAGCGCTTGTGGATTCCATCCGTTTCACCCGACCGATGGCCGGTTGACGGAGTGACTCCGATCGGAGTGTCTGCATGTGCGCGACAAACTCCATAGCTTCCTCCCTTCACGCTCACTTCACCCCTCGAAAAAGGGGTCCCAACGATCAGGAGATCGGTCGGTTCTTGCCACACCTTGAGAAAAAAAGTGCTTGGGTTGCTTTTTTCTCCGTTTTTGCCTGAGTTTTCGGTGATGGCACCCTATTGACCCCAAAACGACACAGGAAAGGATGCCTAATTGGCAAAGGATGAAACGGGAAGACTGCAGATATCCTACATGTGGGTGGAGGTGGTTTGGAATCCACTGTGGTCCGTGGCACGATCATGACGCAGTGCGGCTCCGAGTTTTTATCCAGGGTACCCATGTGACGGGTGCGTTCTCTGAAGGGGGTGGCGTCCCGGAGATCTCGGCATGCTGATTTATCTTTTGATGGTCGCGTTTGCGACGGTTTGGTGTCTGTCTGCGGTGTTTGCCACGGCCTGGGTGCTGTGGCCGCTGCGCCTGGAACGGGTGTTTGAGGCTCTTCATCTGGCCGAACTGCTGCGCCGGGTGGGGTTCATGGGTCCGGTCCGGCGTCTCGGAGGCGAGTTGCCACCCGTTTCTGTTCTCAAACCTTTGTGTGGAATGGACGATGGGCTGGAGGAGAACCTCCGTTCCTTTTTCCAGCAGGACTACCCCACGCTCCAGTTGGTGTTTGGGGTGCAGGGAAGCAACGATCCAAGTGTGCCCCTGGTGCGGCGTTTGATGGCAGAACATCCAGATGTGGATGCCCGGCTTGTGGTGCATGACGGAGGGAGAGGTTTCAACCCCAAGGTGGCCAACCTAAGGGCATCGATGCCCTCTGCCAAACACGACGTGGTGGTGATCAGCGATTCGAACGTTCGTGTGCGCCCGCGCTATTTGCAGTCCATGGCCCACCAGTTGATGCGCCCCGGGGTTGGCCTTGTGACCAGCCTTGTGTGCGGTGTTGGGGAGAAGAACCTGGGCGCGTTGCTGGAGAACGCCATGCTCAATACAAACATGGTTTCGGGCAACGCGGTGCCCACGGCGTTTATGGACCAACCTGTGGTGGTGGGTAAATCCATGATGTTTCGGCGTTCGGTGTTTGATCTGTTGGGTGGCTTTTCGTCGGTGGCCAATGTGTTGGCCGAAGACTACATCATGGGGCGCATGTTCCACCTGGCGGGCTACAAGGTTCGTTTGAGCCGCCAGCCGGTGTACAACGTGTGCGTTCGGCGGGGTGTTCGTTGTTACCTGGGCCGGCATACCCGTTGGGGCATGATGCGGTTTCGTATGGAGCCTGCGGCGTTTGTGGTGGAACCCCTGCTTTGGCCCACGACAGTGGCCCTTGCGGCCCCGCTTTTTGGCATGTCGTTGTGGGGCTGGGTGGGGGCCTGGTGGGTGTTGGCCACGGTGGTGCGGGATGGCTCCCAGTGGGTGATGTTGCGCGGATGGAAAAACCTTTGGCGTGCGCTCTTGGTGGCACCCTTGCGTGATCTGCTGATGCTCACCGCCTGGCTGCGCGCTCCCTTTAGTCGTCATGTGAACTGGCGAGGCAAACGCCTGCGCGTGGACACCGGCACCCGCCTGTTTCCCGAATCACACATGGGTCTGGCCGAGGACCCTGTGCTGGACGATCCCTTGGACGAAGAGACCACGCTCACCGCGGTGTGATCGGCCGCTGTGTGGCTTAGTCTGGGAGGGCGGTGAGTTGGATGGGGAGGGTTCGGGTGCCTTCGGTGTTGCGGACGGTGACTTGAATGGTGTCGCCGACGTTGTGGGCGTCTACCGCGCGGAAGAGGTCGGTGGGGGTGGGGGTGGGCTGTTCGTCGATGGCGATGATGATGTCCCCAAGTGAGATGCGGCCCGTGCGAGAATCCTGGGTGGCGGGTTGCAGGCCGGCTTTTTCGGCGCCGGAACCCTGGATGACGCCGAGGATCAGGACTCCCTTGACGCCCGCCCTGCGGGCAAGGTTGCCCTCGTCGATTTGAATACCGAGCCCGGGACGTTGTACTTTTCCGTGGGCGATGAGTTGGGGGACTGTCACGCGCACGATGTCCACGGGTACGGCAAATCCGATGCCGGCGGATGCGCCGGAGGGGCTGTAGATCATGGTGTTGACGCCAATGAGTCGGCCGGCGCTGTCGAGCAAGGGGCCACCGGAGTTTCCGGGGTTGATGGCGGCGTCGGTTTGGATCACACCCTGGATGGGGCGGCCGGTGACGGATTGGATTTCGCGGCCAATGCCGCTGACCACACCGGTGGAGAGGGTGTGATCCAGGCCGAAGGGGTTGCCGATGGCGAAGACGTGTTGGCCCACGGTAAGATCTTCCGAGGCTCCTATGGGTAGGGGTTGGAGTTTGCCTGTGGGAGCCTCTACCTTGAGTACGGCGATGTCCTTGTCGGGGTAGACCCCCACCAGGGTGGCGTTGTAGGTGGATTGATCGGAGAGGGTGACCTGGGCGGCGTCGCCACCCTGGATGACATGGAAGTTGGTGACGATGTGACCTTGGTCGTCCCAAATGAAGCCGGAGCCGGTGCCCTGGGGAATGGCGAGGGCGTTTCTGCGAAAGGGATCTCGCCGAACGCTGAGTTTGGTGATGTAGACCACGGAGGGTGCGGCGTTCCTAAAGATGCTGACGGTGGTTTGTTCGGAGGATGAAAGGTTTCCACGGGCGGCGACGGTGGCGGGCACGGGAGGTGGGGTGGCGGTGGTGCTGGCCACTGTTTCTGTGGGGGTTGGCTGTGCTTGCAGTGTGGAGCGGTTGAGCCAGCCCATGAATCCAACGGCGCCGAGGGAGAGCACGGCGCAGAATACACTCACGAGGACCACGGCGATGAGCATGCGTTCCCTGGGTGAGCCGGTTGCGGTGGTGCCAACGGGCGGGCCTGCGTTGGGGCTTGTGCTGGCATTTTGGACTGGCCTTGTTTCGGGAGCGTTCATGGGGTGAAACATACGCGGGGTGGGCGGATATTTCTAGGGGTGGGCATCGCGGCCCCATTTGGGTGTGTACTACTGCGACATCGACGGTCCCGCTGGATAGCGGGATGGCCAGGGCTGGCGTGGGGTGTGCGCGCAAAAACCCCGTCGTCTTGGGTTTGGCACGGCTGTTGCTGTACCGATGGGTCATGCGTAGTACCCCAGTTGTTTCCACCATTCTCAGTGTTTCCATGTTTGCGGCCTGTTCGGCCGACCTGGCTCCCCTAGGTAAGTCGGTAGGAAACGAAGAACTGGATGTTCGTGTGATGAGTGCGCAGTTTGCTGCCGAGGAAGGTGGCTTCAACCACGGCGTCACTTTTGGGTTTGATCCAGAGCGTGCGGACAACCTAACGTTGGGAACGGATTGCTATGAAGGTGACAATGAGATTCCTTGCCTCGCATTGATTGCTCACGGGGATTTTGAGCCTGAAGATTTCAAAATTGAGGGACCAGGCAACCCTGTGATTACGCCGTACCCGAGAGACTATTGGGCCCCCAACAGTGCGAATATGGTGCTTACCCTTAAGGAGAAAGGCATCTACACGATTCTTTCCAAGAATCCTCTTCAGCCGGGGCTGGCCGGTAAGGAGAACCGGAAGTCCGTGATTCGCGCTTCCAAGATTATGATGGGCGAGGAGTTTGTGAATCCGGTGATTGCTTTTGGTGAACTGACGGATGGATACCTGGCTGCCTTTCAGGGGCAGTTGGTCCATGCGGAGAAGCACTTTACCCCGCGCGGGACCGATGATGCCCGTCCCGAGTTTGCGGTGGCCATGGGCCCGTTGGTGCTCGACGGGAACGCCCACGGAATGGAAAAGACCTCGGCTATTGTGGACGGGCTTTTGAGCCTTTTGGACGCGGCCTATGTGGCAGAATCTTTGGCACCAAATACTATTTTTGTGCTGAACTCGTTTGCTCGGCAGATGAATCTTTGCATGGCGGACTACGTGGTGACCGAGAGCCCAGCTGAGCGACCTGACCATGCCAGTGCAGGGCTTACTTCGGAGATGATTCAGGATTGTTGGACCGACTACCAGGGTATCCTTGAGCCGGCGTTGGCTGAAATCCCCACACCGGAACTGCCTGCTGTGACATCTAGCGACAACTAACGAAGGCTTTAGCCCTGGGTTACCTTGGTAGATTGAGTCAAAAGCCGTCCCAGGGTCATGAAGTTCGGTGCCAAGACCTGTCCCCGAAGGAGAGCTCTGGCTCGTATCCGGGAAAAAACCATCCCAGGGTGGTGAAGGAAGCAGGGGAAAACGAGCCAAAATGGCGAAATGACGCAACTGGAGTGTGGAATGTCCGATACCAGGACA
>JAUICN010000006.1 GCA_030427835.1 Polyangia bacterium
GCAAGGCGGTAAGGTGCAGGAATACCGCGAGTATTTCAAATCCTTGCCAACAAAGCAGCCGCGTTTGCATGGGCTTCAAGGCGCCGCGGGATTTATGAGATGGGTTCTAGGACCATTCGGGCGCTCTACTCTGTTGAGTGGAGCAACTGCGTGGGGCTACTGCTGGGCGTGGCTTTTGCCAAACACGTGGTTGTAAAAGTCGATGGGTTTTGGGTAGGGCTCGTGGGTGCTAGGGGGCTGCCATCCTAGGTTTTCGAGCGCAGATACCCAAACCTCCTGCTGAAGGCTTTCGCGACTCAGGTCATCGACGTGAATCGTTCTACTGAGCGCGTGCCTTCCCCGAAATAGGGTTGCAATGTGCGAGGCCAAATCGTTCATCATGGAGTGGGAGGTGTTCCTCAGCGTGGCTTCCATGGCCTCACTCATGGCTTGAATCTGATCGGCGCTCTGGTTCTCTTGTAGCCACTTCAATGCGGCTTTTTTCCCGGGAGCGGTGCACCGAACACTGGCGGAGGCGAACGGGTTTTCAACAGTTCGCGGTAGGGCCACCCAGGACCCATCGCTGCCCTGTTCACCCTCCAAGAGATAAGCGTTGTGACATCCCAGTGGACCATCCGAGTTGGCGTGAGCCGCCCGGTACACAAACCAGCTTCGGTACCTTCCGCCGCTCACGTCTGCCCCCACGGGCAAGGCTTGCCCAACATCGACATGCGACAATAGATCCTGGGCAATGGTTTTCACAAGTGCGCGCGTGACAACCCGGTCGGCTTGCAGTGTCAGTTGTGCCAAGCGCAGCCAAACCAACCGTCGAAGGGCGATTGAAAGCCGGTCCTTTGTTTTTTCGTCCCCTAAATCAGGGAAGACCGCTAAGGAGGTCTGGTCGTTCAGATACGCGAAGTGGAGTTCCTCCGGATCACTGTCCTCCTCAAAACCAAAAAAATAACCCGGCCCCTGAAACTTCCACACGGCTTCCCCATGGGATAGTTCCACGGTTTCTCCTGCCGTGACCGTCCTCACGGCAAAGGCACCCAACAGGAAGTTGTGGTCCAGCGCCCCCGTGGTTTCCCGAACATCAAAGCAGACCGGCCCATTCTTTTGTGAACCGGAGGGGCTGAACACATTCTTCAACCCAACGAGCGGAATTTCGTCGGTAAACACGTCATCCGCGTTCTGCTCGTCAACCATATTGAGCAGGGGGTAGCCGAAGTCGACCAATACGTCGTCGCCGTACCGACTGAGGGCACCACAAAGTTCGTCTGTTTGAATACGAATGGTGCTCTCGTGGGTTTGCCCGTGAAGATCCACGGTGGTGGTGTAGTTTTTGTCGATACCGACGGACTTGTCGTGGCCTACCCCCGGGATTGGCGTGAACACGCAGCCGTGACTGGCCACGACCAGCACCAGGCCAAAGAACAGCCGACCCGAACCTAAACGGCCCAGATGCAAAAACATACGCCTTAACTTCTGACGATTCATATTCATGCCCTTACCCCCCAACGGTGGCCGACCCTGTTTAGCAACAGCGGCGGCACAGAGCGTCCCCAAAGATGGATCCGAAGTCCCACCTTTGCACGCAATATCCCACATATTGGGGGTCGACTACGGTCACATGACCGAAAACATTCCCAAATAGTTTGAGGTGGCGCCTTTTTGCGGAGGCATTTTTGTGAGGTTTGGCTGCGGTTGCGCAAGTACCACCCCGGTCCCACAGTCCGGTTCCGTTCAGGATCCCGTGGCAAAACCCGCCCACAAACGCCGCATTTTGATGGTGGCCCCCTATTTCCCACCCCGTCGAAGGGTGGGTGCCTTGCGTCCCTACAAGTTTGCCCTGCACCTGGCCGATTTGGGTTGGGAGCCCACGGTGCTCCATCTGGCAAACCCCGGCCAACACCTCACCCCACGGGAGCAGGAGTTGCTCAGGGGCGTGGAACTCAAGGCGATGGGCAAACCTAGTTCCACGCCCAAGCCTGCGAAAGCGCGCAGTACCGGTGCTCAAGAGAGCCAGGCGGGTTGGTCCGGGCCCCGTAAACTTGTGGACCGTCTGCACCCGGTGGATTCCTGGTGGGCAATACACCGGTGGCATGCCTGGCGTTTGCAATCCTGGGTGAAAGAACTGAAACCCGATGTGGTGTGGAGTACCGCCGACCCCTGGTCGAGTCACCTGCTTGGTGAACGCCTTTCCCAGGCTGCGGGTGTGCCCTGGGTGGCTGATTTCCGTGACCCCTGGTCACTCTGTGCGGTCCGGTTGGAAGAACGCCCCGCTTGGGTACGTCGGATCGATGCCGCGGTAGAAAAGCGATGGTTAAAACAGGCTTCTCACGTGGTGTTCACCGCCCAACAAACCACCGAGCGTTACCTGAAAGCCTACCCCGACCTCAACACGCCGATCTCCACCATTCGCAATAGTTTTGAACGGCAGTGTTTTGAGGAACCTCCCGTTCACGACGTGCACCCCCTCCCGCCGGATGGTGTGTTTCGGATGCTGTTTTTTGGGGCGTTCCGAAGGCTCTCCCCGGCGACTCCCGTCATCCAACTTCTGGCTGCCCTGAAGTCACTCCAACCGGAGCTGCTGGAGCGTGTGCGCGTGCAATCCACCGCACCCCTCGAACCCTCGGATCAAGCCTTTGCGGAGTCCCTTGGGGTGCACACCTGTTTTGAGACCATCGATCCTGTGCCATACGAGCAGGCGCTTCGGGTGTTGGCCCCGGTAGATCTTCTGTTGCTCAGCACCGAGCCCCGCCGCGACGAAATCATCCCCGCGAAACTATGGGATTACCTCTGTGCCGGAAAGCCCATCTTTGCATTGTGCAACAACCCAGAAGTACACGGCATTGTGCAACAGGCCCACGCAGGAAGGGCATTCCGGACCGACGGTGAAATGGGCGACGCGGCAAAACACCTGGCTGATCGGATCAAGGGGGAAAACCCAGATCTAAACGCAGACAGTCGCGCCCATGTTGCGCTGGATGGTTTTTCGTCCCGGCGGGCCACCGAGAAGTTGGTAGAAATTCTACGGAGCGTGAGCTCCCATGGCTGAACCAAGGGCCGAAAGTACAAGCGACAAGGTCGCCCACGTCGTGCGTGCAAGGCTGTTGTCTTCCCTGGTGGACGTGGGGCTGGGGGTGGCACTCGTACACCTGTTGCCCAAGGGGGAGTTTGCGGCACTCAGCCTGCTGTTGTTTCTGTTCCAACTCGCCAAGCAGTTTGCGGTGCTGGGTTTGCCAGAAAGCATCTACTACTTCTTTGGAACGTTGCGCACGGAGCAACACCGCCCCTTCGCGTTGCAAACACTGGGCCTCATGTCGGCCATTGCCGTGGTTGCGGGGCTTGGGCTGGCGGGCCTCGGGTGGACTGCACCCCTGTGGTTGCCCCACTGGGAGCCGGCCCATGTGAGCTTTGTGCAGATGTGGCTGCCCTGGATTGGCCTGGTGGCTGCCCTTGAGTTCCCCACCTGGATGCTCATCCCAGCGCTGATCGGGTCTGGCCGTGCGCGCCAGGGGGGTGCCTACCAGTTGCTCACTACAGTACTGGTGTTTGTGGCCACCGTGATTCCTATTCTGCTCGGTTACGGTGCCGGCGGTGCGGTTGTGGGCCTAGTGCTCTACGCGGTATTGCGTTTTGTACTCACCGTTGTTTGGTTGTTGCGAGCTCTCGCACCGGGGCACAGCCACGACTCGGGGCAGGCGCGACTTCCCCAGGGCTCCCTGCAACAGCAGCTCGCGTTTGGAATCCCCCTGGGGCTTAACGCACTCGCGAACCGGCTGAACAAGTACATCGACAAGGGTGTGGTGACACTCATGTTGCCCGCGGCCGCCCTCGCAGAATACACCACCGCAAGTTACGAAGTGCCCTTCGTTTCCGTGATTCCTTACGCAGTGGGCTCAGTGCTCATCACCCGCTACGTGGTGTTACAGAAGTCGGGTGACATGGAGAGCCTGCGTCAGTTGTGGTACCGGGCGATTCACAAGGTCGCCCTGGCCGTACTTCCGTCCACGGTGGCCCTGCTGATTTCAGCACCTGTGTTGGTGCCCCTGGTGTTTGGAAGCCAGTACGCGGGTGCGGTTGTTCCATTCCAAATCCTGCTGGCGGTGCTTCTGCAGCGAGTGGCCCACTACGGTGCCGTACTGCAGGCCTTTGGGCAGACAAAAAGCATCCTGCGCTACACCCTCGCGGGGCTTTGTACCAATGCCATTCTCAGCGTGCCGCTCACCTGGACCATGGGTATCGTGGGCACGGCCCTTGGAACTCTTGTGGCCAGCATGGTCGCCTTCGCGCTTTACCTCCGGGCCTGCGCACGCCACCTGGAAGTGCCCTGGTGGAAGGTAATTCCTGCATTGCACTACACAAGGGTGCTGGTGGCTTCCGTTCTTGCCGCGGCCTGCGGGAGTTTGGTGCTCTATCTGCCGTACCTGGTGGCCGTATGGCCCAGCGCCCTGCGCCTTGGGGGATTTGTGGGGGTCGTTTCCGTGCTTTACCCAGTGCTTGCCCGGGCCCTTCATGCCTGGTTGCCAGACGATACCCAGTCACTCAAGCAGCTGGCCGGCATACCCATATCCCCGTCCACAAATGGGGAGTAGGAAGGCTACGTTGTAGCCGCCACAAAGCCGATCCATAGTGCGAATTATCGGAGTTTGATCGATCATGCCCAATCCCCCACGCCGAGCCGGCCGCGCCCTGCTCATCATGGTTCTTATCGGTGGAACTCTTGTGGCCACCCACGAGGGCGAGTTCTGGCCTTTCAGTATTTACCCTATGTTTTCCCAGGCAGGCCGACCCTGGAACCGCATGTTGGTTCGTGACGTCACCACGGTGGCAGAAACGGAGCTCACCCAGGACCGTAGCCCGGAGGACTTGCCAGGATCTCCCCTGGCCCTACATGCACTGGGAATTCCTCAAAATGATTTCAACAAGCTTATCAAGTTGACGGACGTTTGGACCGACGAGCGGAAAGCGGTGCTTCGAGGCATGTTTCAAAGCGTACTGGATCAGGGTCGCACCCTACTGGTCTACCGAGTACACGGAGACGTGACCGACGACGGCCAAGCATATTCCATCGCAGAACCTCTGGTGCTTCTGGACCGTGAACGGGCCAGGGTCGTTGCTGAAAACGAACTTGCCCAAAACATCTCAACGGGGCCCTAACATGTGGAAGAAAATCACCACCCGAATGAGCGATGAGTTGTTTGGTTTTGATCGTCCTGAAACCACGGGAGAGCGCGTACGATTTCGTCTGTTTGAGCTTTTTGCCGTGGTCTACGCGGTGTATTGGGCCTGGGACTGGGGCACCTACATCCAATCCATCGAAGGAGTGGTGCTGCCCCTGGGCATCGCCAACCACCTGGACGTTTCGTTCATGTTCAACAACGGAGTGTCGCTGGTGAACGCGGGTGTGCTTACCGTTTTTATCCTGTTGGGGTTCTTCCGGGTGGCGCCCAAGTGGACCTACTCCCTGGCCGTGCTTGCGTTCCATTTGCACTACGCCTCCCGGTATTCCCTGGGAGAGATTTGCCATGCATCCCAGTTTGTGGGCATGAGCGTTCTGGCCTTGCCCATTTCCATGTGGTTTTCCAAGGAGCCCAAAACCCAACGGCGCTTTGCTTTGGGTGCAGTCTATTTTTTCATCGGTCTTGGGTACGTTTCAGCAGCCCTTTCCAAACTCATTGCCACAGGTCCGGGTTGGATTCAGGGCCGACACCTTTGGTTGTGGATTGGGGAAAAGTCCATCGACGCCTATTCGAAGTTCGGCGTTCTTGAGCACAATTGGCTCCAGGAGTTCGCGCTTTCGAGTGTAACCATCTCCACCATGATTCTGGCCGTTGGCATACTGACCGAAGCCGCCGGCTTGCTCCTGTGGTTTCGTCGTACCCGCCCCTTCATCGCAGTGGCCTGTGTGGGCATGCACTTTGGTATCTACCTATCCATGAACATCATGTTCGACATGTTCATCTACCAACTCCTTTTGATTGGCCTGCCCTGGGATCGCTGGATCGACCAATGGCTCAATCGCTCTTCCGCAACCTCCACGGGTGCCGTGCCACGCTGGGTACGTGCCTTCGCCCTTGAACCCAGGTCCCCGTCACTACAATGACAGCATTGGCCACCTATCCTGTACGCCAGGGTCCTCTCCGCAGGCGCCCGCTCCATCGGGCAGGAATGGCTGTTCTTGTGGTTTGGGGCGTGGGGCTGCTGTTTGCAGCAACCCACAAGGGTGAGTTCTGGCCCTTCAGTACCTACTCCATGTTCTCCCATGCGGGTCAGCCGTGGATGCGTGTGGTGATTCGTGACGTAACCAGCACTCCCAACACCAAGGGGGCAGTTCTTGACTCCCTGGAACACCTCGAGGGTGATCCGTTGCCCCTGAAGCCCCTGGGCGTACTTCAGAAAGACATGAACCGCCTTTTCCGCGTGGCCGACGGGCAATGGAATCCAGAGCAGATCCGTGTGGTTCGCAGCGCCCTGTCAACGCCCCTTTCTAGACAGCGTGTTCTTCTCGCCTACCGGATCGAAGGGCGGCCCTCCCCCAAGGGTAGGTGGACCGTCCGAGCGGTACCAATGCTTAAAATTTCACCGAGCGAAAGCGAGGTTTTGAATGTTGCAGTTTCCGCAGGTTCGCAACGGAGCGGAGTTCAGCAAGTGCACTAGGGCGAAAAAAAGGGGGGAAATCATGAACTGGGTAAGGCGATCGGCGTCACGGTTGGGGTTGGAGCTATTTGATTTTGAAAGCGTGGAAACGCCAGGCGAACGAATTCATTTCAAAACGTTTGAACTATTTGTGGCGGTTCAAGCCGTGGTGTGGTCCTGGGTATGGGCGGGTCAGATCCAGCAGTTTGAAGCCGTCGTGCGGCCTCGCGGCATGGCAGAGTATGTGGACGTTACCTTCATGTTTGAAGGGGGCACTTCCGTGGCCAACGCGTGTGTGCTCACCGTGTGTTTGCTACTAGGCAACCTGCGGATTCTTCCCCAGGTATTTTATGTTCTTGCTGCGGCATCCTTGCACCTGCAGTACGTGGCCCGGTTTTCCCAGGGGTCGGTGATTCATCTGGCACACATGGCAGGCACGAGTGTGGTGTTGCTTGCGATTGCAATGACCCTATTTCGTGAACCTGTCCTTCGTAGGCGGTTTGCGTTGGGGTCCATCCTATTCTTTACGGGTTGGAGCTACGTGATGGCCGCGATCGCAAAGCTTGCCGTGACCGGGCCCCTGTGGGTGGATGGCAGGCATTTGTGGTCCTGGATTCGCATGAAGAGTGTGGACACCTTTTCCGAGACAGGTGTGCTCGGGTACAACAGTTTGCAGGAGCTGGCGCTCTCGAGTGTTGTGATTTCCACCATGATCCTATGTGTTGGGTTGCTCACAGAAGCCGTGGGGTTTCTACTTTGGTTCCGTCGGGTGCGCCCCTGGGTCACCCTCGCGTGCATTGGTTTGCACCTGGGTATTTACCTATCCATGAACATCCTGTTCCACACGTTCATCTACCATCTACTCCTCATCGGATTGCCCTGGGGCCGGTGGATCGACAGGTGGATTCGCCGCACACGTCCAGACGCGTGGCGCCCCATCATCCGCGTGGCCGAAACGCTCGCGTAGGTTCCGCAGGGTCCACAAGACATTGAAATCACTAATGAACTTGGGAGAAACGGCATTTTCACGCACACGTGGGTAGAATTGCGGCAATTCTACCCACCAAGGTAAAAACGCCTGAGTTTTAGAGTATTAGGCGGCGTTTTCTAGGGCGTTGCCGAGCAGGACGTTGCGCACGCATTCGGTCAGGGGTGGCATGCGTTGTTCCAGCTGCACGGACGTAAACTCACCGCCCTGGGCCCGGGACATGAACTCTTCCAGGTGCTTGCGTGAAAGGGTTCGCATCCTTCGTGACATGCCAGCATCTGCCTGATTGAGCAGTGCTCCATTGAGTGCCTGTTCGTGGTCACCATCGGCGTACAAACCAAAGACAGGAGTTTCCGTGAGCATGCATTCGCTCAGCACGTTGCTCCCAGCGGAGCTCACCACCGCCCGTGCACGGGTTAACGCATCTGCAAAAAGCCCCCGATCAAAGGAGCATTGTTGCACGCGACTTGAGGTGGTGGATAGCCGATGGCCAAACACCTTTACCTGGTGGCCCATGGCCGCAAGCGCCTCCACCACGTCAGCTCCATTGGGATCCCGAAAGTAGGCCAGGATAAAATCCTCACGCTCGGGTTGGACGCAAAGCTCAGGCGGAACGTTGGGGCGCGCACAGGTTGCCGTGGGTCGCTTGGATTCCAGGGGCAAAAAGTGAACCGCGATTTGGGCGGTGCTGAACCAGGTGGGAATGGCGCCGTTCATGGTTTGGTGCGCCAGGGATCGGGTGGGCAAACCACTGGGCATTTGGCCGCAGGTGAACGTAAGGTCGTGGCCAATAGCCAATACGGGAATGCCCGCCATGCGCGCGCCAAGCACGGACGCCTGATCCCCATCCGCAATGACCCAATCGGGTTTCACCTCACGTAGGGTGCGTGCATCCTGGGCTGCCATGGCACCAATGCGCGCCAGGGCGCTTGGCCCCGGGGCGACGATGGTTCGATCATGCAAGGCAGCCTGCCCGTCCAACAGGTCCTTGGCGGATCCGCCGGCGAAGACTTCCACCTCCGCACCCATCTCCTGGAGCAGCGGAAGTACCGACAACGCTCGCCTAGAATGGCCGCGCCCATGGCCATGCACGTAGTAAAGAATGCGCATCTGGCAAAACCTAGCATGCCTGTGGGCCATTCATGGGATAGGTTCCAGGAAATCCCCGTGAACGCTTGCAGCAGTATCCATGGACACCCACTCGTCACCATCATCTAAGTTTCCACGCTCGTTAGAACGCTTTGCCATTCGCTACGTGCAGTTTTGTCGCCGTCGTCCTTTGGCCGTGTCGTTGGGTTGCCTGTTGCTTGCCGGTCTCGCCCTCATTCCCGCCCTGCGGTTGGACGTGGATCCAAACCTGGTGACCCTGTTGCCAAAGGACACGCCGTCCCGAAAAGCACTGGAGGAACTGCGCCACCGTTTCACAAGCGGAGCACCCCTGTATCTTTTGGTGGAGTCCAACGACATTGAGCTGAATCAATCCCTCGCCCGGGAAGTTCAACAGCGCGCAAGCCTGTGGCCCGAAACCCAATCCGCGATCAACCAACGCAACGTGGACTTTTTTTTGAAGAACCGCCTGCTGTACCTTCCGGCAGATGAAATCCACAGGCTTGCAGACGAGGTGGAAGAGAAGGTGGAGTGGCGCCGTTGTGAGGCGATCCCAGGTTGCGTCAATTTCGACGATGAGCCTGAAGGGCCCGACACCGATCGCTTGAAGGAAAAAATTCGGGCCCTCCCCGCAGTGCAGTCCCTGGCAGGAATCGTAGGTGGCTCCAGTGTGGACCGTGCCATCGACGGGGGCCAACAGGCAGCGAGCCAAGACAGTTCACGGGACCGCCGTGATTCAAACAGTATCGGTGACCTGTGTTCCGATGACGGTCGGGTGTGTGCGGTGGAAGTGGTGCTTCGCGGCAGGCCTACGGATCTGGAGTTTGCCATCCGCATGGTGAAAAAGGCCGAGGCCATGCTGCGTGAGGTGCGGCCAGAATCTGCGCCCAAGGATCTACGCATGGTGGTGAGCGGCCAGTACCGAAACGCGCCCATCATTAAACAAACGGTGATGAAAGATCTGGGCCGCACCACCCTGGTGAGTCTCACGCTGTTGGTATTGTTGCTGGCCTGGCAGTTTCGCGGGCTTCGCGCCCTGGTGGTCCTGCTCGTACCGCTTGCTGCGGGAGCCCTTTGGACCGCAGGTGTCATCGGGCTTGTTCTTCCAACGCTCAATCTCATCAGCGCGTTCACTCTGGTGGTGCTTGCCGGTGTGGGGATTGATTTTGGGGTGCACCTGCTCTCGCACTACGGGCATGAACGGCAACAGGGGCACACGCCTGAAGAAAGCTTGCTTCACACCATGCCGGCCCTTGCGCGCTCCATGCTCAACGCGGCCATTACCACCGGTTGCGGTTTTGGTGCCCTTGCAGTGGCGAAGTTTCCAGGGTTTTCCCAGTTGGGGTTGCTTGCCGGTATTGGCATTGTGCTTACTCTGGTGGCGTCGGTGGTTCTGTTCCCTCCCCTGGTTCTATTGACCCACAGGCTGTGGCCAGAACGGCACTCCCCGGTGCGTAGTTGGTCCTGGCTACCCCACTGGGCAACTTGGCTGAGCGGTCCCACAGGCCGGCGCATGTGGTGGGTGTCGGCGATTCTGGTAGCGGTATTTGCAGCCGTGGGAACACAAATCGATTTTGAATACAACACACGAAAACTGAACCCGGCCACCGTGCGTCACGGGATTCCCTGGAAGGCTGCAGTTCACGGCAGTGCCAAGACAGCGGTCTACATGTTGGCAGATTCGCCCAAGGATTTGGAGCAGGCCGCGGACGCGATTCGGCAGGAGGATCTGACAGAACTTGAACTTCCTCACGACCCAGCCCGTGACACCACAGCCTCCATCCTCACGCCTGCCGCGTTTCTTCCTGAGCATCAACCTGCCCGTCTGCAGGCGATTGCACGCCTGCGTGACGTCGTGCAGGACGCCAAGCGCCACGTCGACGAGGAGTTGCTGGGCACGTTGAATCAATGGCAGCCCCAACTGGAGGTCACCGAGCCCATCACGGCGGACAGCTTGCCCCAGTGGGCATCTGCCTGGTTGCGAGAGAAGGACGGTTCCTTTGGCACCATCGGAGTGTTCTATTCACCCCTACGTGGTCGCGACGCCCGGGAAATGGAAGTGCTCGCCGACCGCATGAACCTGTGGAGCGAGAAGTACCCGAAGGTGAGGTTCGCGTCCCCCGTGGCATTGCTCGGCGAAATCGTTCCCGGCCTGCGTCGTGATGCGTTCCCGTTGATAGGCTTGGCGCTCCTGGGTTTGTTAGTCGGTACCCTGATCATGACCCGGTCGGTCCGCACGAGTGTCACCGTGCTTGTGCCCACCGTGTCTGCCGTGGCCCTTACCCTGGGGGTGATGGTGCTCACGGGGCAACGCATCAACCTCTACAACATGCTCGTCTTCCCGCTCGCTTTTGGCATTGGAGTCGACGGGGCCATTTACATGGTGGACGCCCACCGAAGGCAACGGGCCGGTGAGGCGGGTGCGCTTCTTACAAGTACCCGCGCCGTGCTTGGCTCCACCCTCACCACGGCAGGAGCCTTTGGCGCCCTCACCACCGCAAACAACCCAGGTGTCGCCACCATCGGCACCCTCGCCCTCACCGCCATGGGCGCCGCCCTCTGCATCAACCTAGCCGCCCTCCCCTCCTGGCTCCGCCGCAAGCGCGGTTAGGGTGTGAAGTATCACCCTTGGAGCGATTTTTTGATTTCTTCCAAGGTGAGGCGCTTCTTTTTCAACCCGTGGATTCGCGCAACCTGTTCGACCATCTCCTGCGAATAGAGTTGATATCCCGCACGGGTTATTTCGGCGACTTCCAATAGGCCCGCTTTGGTCCAATGGCGAATTGTGGAGTTGCTTTCACCTACACGTTTGGCGAGTTCGCCAATCTTCAGAAGCCTGTGACCCGAAGGAGCTTTGGAATCCTTACCCGTGGCAGCCCGCAAGTAGATATCCAGCGATTGATCGACTGCCTTCGCGATGATCTTGAAGAACGGTTCTTTGGGGCCACCAAGCTGGGCCGTCTCCAATGCACCGACGTAGGCCAGGCGATGGCGTTTGTGGATGATCGCGGTTGGGTAGCCCTCCCTAAGAAGGATCATATTCATGAGAAGTCGGGCAGTGCGACCGTTGCCGTCCACAAAAGGATGGATGTAACCAGCCGGTAATGGGCCTCTGCGGCCAACTCCACTGGATGCAATGAATCCTCTGCTTCGAGCCAACGCACAAATTGGGTCATCAAGTCGGGGGCTTTGCGCGGGTTTGGAAACACAACCGTGGAACCAGAGATGCGTACCGGGATGGACCGGTACCTCCCCGCATGGGTGTCGTCGATGCCCCTTAGGATCGTCCCATGAATATCTAGAATATCCCGTTCTGTCGCAGGACTTGGCCCACGGGTAATCCACGCCCTGACCCAATCTAGTGCCTGGGCATGGTTGGTGGCCTCTAGATGCTCGTTGAGCGAGCGACCACCCACGGCCAGGCCTTTCTCGAGAACCAATGCGGTTTCACGCCGGGTGAGCGTGTTTCCCTCAAGCGCATTGCTTGTGTAGGTCAGTTCAACCCGAAACCAATCCTCCAGATTGCGTTCAAGCGCACCGGGCAGCGGCAAAAGGCCCGCCAACCGCTCCTTTTTTCCTGTCAGTCCATCAAAGTCCACAACATAAACCGTAAACCATAACGTTACACTTTTTACATCAATCGCCAGAAAACGATCCAGGTTAAAAAAATAGATAGTAATTTCACGCAGAAATGCAGCCTATGGCTGCGGGCTTAGGGTGTTGAGTAGTGCTTCGGCATTGCTGGCATGCCAGGAGTCGGGGGAGGTCAGTATGAGTTGGGTGAAGCGCTCTCTGGCTTTTTCACGACGTCCGGCGGAGAGGTGGGATCGGCCTGACCAGAAAAGAAAGTCAGCGACGTTTGAAGAGGGGGGAAGCCCCTTGAGAATCCTGTCGAATGCAAATGCGGAGGCGTCATACCTGCCCTGTTGGTAGAGGGTCCAAGCGACCTGAAATTCAGAATCCACCTGGTGATTCCTGGGAGCGCTGCCAGAGGAAGTTGCTGGACGTGTCGAGTACCGGCGTCTCACAGGGAGTTGTCGGACGGGTTCGGGATCATCATTTGACCCAATCCTCGTGGCGTAGCGCCCCTGGGCGTGCAGGCGCTGCACCTCATCGCTCCTGTGGAGCACAACCACTTCACCGTGGTCCACTTCAACGGAAACAAGTTGATCGTCGAAAGCTTCCACCCGAAACCGCGTACCGTGAACCACCACGGTATGGGAGCCCACAACCACATGGAACGCCTGATTTTTTCCCAAGGGAGAAACCGTGAACCACACGGCCCCTCGACGGATGCGGTACGACTCTTGGGGTAGGGGCGACAGCTTGGAAAAAATCGCTCCAAGCTCCGGTTCGATCTTTGCATTGCTGACTGGGTGTGCGGGCAGTGAATCCGGTCGTAGGTCGGGTGTGCCCAATCTGAAACCCTCGGACGAAGCGGTTGGGGCAGCTGTTTCTCCTTGGGATTCCCACTCCAGCACTCCCCAAGTGAGAACCCAGGCGAACAAACCTGCCACCAACAACCAACGGCGTCGCCACACCCCACTGTGCCGGAGTGGAGATTGGGCATGCATCAATACGTTGTCTTCAGATTGCCGAGCAGTGGATTCCAGACGGAAACGAATCGCATCGATACCCTGGGAGGAAATCACCGGAGCAGGGTTCTGTGTCTGCAAGAGAAGTCGCAGTTCGTCGGCCTCTTGCATCTCCTGTGCACAAATGGGGCACCCTTGCAGATGGCGTTCCACCTCCACTGGGCGAGGTTCGGATCGACCCAAGCGCAACCAGTCGTCCACTACCCTGTGCACGGGGACTCCTTCAAGGGTTGTTTCCTCAGTGGCAGTTCCTTTACACGCTGCAAAATAACCTGGCGTGCCCTGGAGACCCTTTTCCAAACGGTAGCTTCTGAACACTCCAGAATGCCAGATGCATTCTGTGCGGAAACACCCTCGAGTTCGCACAGCACATAGGCTTCCCGCAGTTCAGTGGAGAGCGAATGCAGAGCGTTCTGTGCGAGCAACAGTTCCTGGCGCGCTTGCAACGTTTGCTCAGCGCTGCCTTGTACGCCGCCCGTTGAGGTTGTCGGCGCGGCCCACGCAACGGCCTTCATCAACCGAAAACGACGTGCGGTGCTCCGTCTGTGGTGGCGTGCCACATGGGTGGCAATTCCCCGCAGCCAGGTGGTCACGTTGCCCCGCGCCGCGTCGTAGGTTGCGTTGCCCCGTGCGATTTCCAGAAATGTGGATTGAACGAGGTCCTCGATTTCGGAGTCCCCCTGTACCAGGTAGCGTAAGTACCGCGTGACCATAGGGTGAAATCGATGAAATAGCTCCGCCACCGCCTGGGGGTCCCGGCCACCACACGCCCGGGCCACCGCGTCATCGGAAAGCAGGGCGGGCTTGCTGTGAGCCTCCTCAGAAGACGAGCGGATGCGTGTGACGGTATTAGCCACGTGTGCCCCCCAGCCGACGTGACAGACCCACCTGCAAACTCAATCCAAACACTCCTAGGGGGTTCGGCTCGGCCATGTCCGTTGGGTCCACCGAAGGGGAGCCCCAGTCCGGCACGTGGATTCGTGCCGATAGGCCCGTGGACAAGTCCCAGCCGCGCACGAACGGCCGCTCAAACACCGCGAGCAGTTCCAGGAGCATGTCGGCGTCCTCGTCCCGCGCAGGGGAGCCTCCTGTACGGCGTGCCGTGGCGCTGGCGATTCCAAACCCTCCGCCGATCCGCAAAGTGCCTTGTGCAATGTCTTCACGTAACCCTGCGCGCACATGAATGCGCACGGCGCTGCGAACCACGTCTTCGTTGTTGACGGAACGTACCCCGACCACACCAACCCCGAGCCACGAACGTGAGGAAGGCACAAGAGTGAGCGCCACTTCGCCGCCGCCCCACAGGGGGCCCACATCATCCACATCCATAATGGCCCGTAGTGCAACATAGAAGGGCAAGCCGCGTTGTTCCGGTGGCGTTTGCTTGTCGGGCAGGGTTGCACCCATGGACGCTGGCCCCCTGTGGACGTGTCCAGGGCCGCGGATGTCCATGGTGGGCGGGTCGGTTGCTGTGGGCGGGTCGGCTGCTGCGGGTGGGCTGTCAGCGCGCTCTTCAACCGTATGGGTCGTGCTTAGTGATTCGGGGGTCAACCAGCTTTCGGTCCACACCGCTGCACTCCGTAGGTCGACCACGTGTCGTTGTGCTCGTCGTGTCCCGTGACGCAGGTCCACCGAGTACCCTCCAGACCCCAGGGTCACTTGCATTAAACTTTCGGCGCAGGGCGAACTCTCCACACGGCCCAACAGACCTTCCAGCAACAGGTTGCGCAACTCCACCTGAATGTTTGAATCCGCCACGATTTCAAGGGATTCAGCGCAGGATGCTTCCTGGGCCTGCACGAAGGTACCAAACGTGAAGAGGCCAGCTACGGGCAAAGCAAAGATGGGGTGAAGTACGTACATGAAGCTATGGTCGGAGCATCCTGTCGGAACACAAAGGCACAAGGTGAGTCCACCAGGGTTGCAGGATCGAACCCCCCCTAAGAGTGGTATTGCCCGGATGAAACCGATTCCTGACCAACTTTCTCTCTAAGGGTGGATCTTTCTGAAGTTCTGTCGAATCGCCATTGCCAGCGCCGTTGCTGGAGCCTGGTGAAGCGGCTAGGGAGGCCTTTCATGGAGCTTTCCGGTACCGGTCGAGATGCCAAGGATTTTCGGCGAGGTGCCTACACCAATGCCCTGGGAACGGTTGCCCGTGGCGCCCACCCAGCACTGCTGTTTTTGGTAACCAACCTCTACGGGGCTTCCAACTGGGGTGTGTTTGTGTTGTGCCAGGCCGCCATGTACATCCTTGGACGTACTGCCATGGGTGGCATGGATCGAACCCTGCTCTACTGGATCCCTCAAAAGTCGGAGAAAAGTGCCCTGAAGGGAGTTCCAGAGCTACGCGCTGCCCGCAACCGAACTCTTGTATTCACCATCCTGGCGGGAGCGATCATGGTCTGCTCGCCCCGGTGGTTTGCGTGGGTGAACCCCTCTGGAGCGAGCACCATAGGTCCACTTTTTCGCGGTCACCGGGGTGCAGTGACCTGGGTCGCAGCAACCATGCCGCTGTACGGCCTTATGGAGTTTCACATCCACAGCCTTGTCTCCCTGAGGGACCTTCGCGTTCAAGTGTTTGTTCGGGATCTGCTGGTTCCCCTAACCCACATTGTATTGTGTGCGCTCACGTACCCGTTGGGTTGGGGCACTACAGCGTTGGGCTTTGCCTTTTTCGTGGCGCATCTCCTGGCAGTGGCGGTCACCTCCCGTGTGTTTGCTAAACACTTTGGGGGCGTGCCGGGCAACGGTGCACCGTCCTGGCGCTTGCCGACCACATTTTCAAGGTATGCGAGGCCTATGTGGATTGCGGATCTCGCTGCAACGGGATTGCAGCGGGTCGACACGGTGGTTGTGGGGTGGTTCGGGGGAGCTGCCCTCGCAGGTGTTTACGATGTGGTTCGGCAGTTTGCCAATACGGTGATCGGGTTTCGGGGCAACTACGAGTCACTTGTGGTGGCCGTGGTGGCCGGCATCTCACGGGCGCACGATCCGAATCGATTGGCCCAGGGGTTTTCGAGAGCCAGCAGCCTTGTGTTGATGTTGCAAGTGCCCACCCTTGCCCTGTTCTACCTGTTTGGACGTTCCTTGCTGGGTCTCGCGGGGGATGGGTTTGAGATCGGTTATCCAGCGTTGTGGGTGTTTTGCACGGCGCTTGTCTACGTTGCTTGCATGGGCCTCAGCGGGCAAGTGGTGAGCGGATATGGCGGTGCCCGTTCCGCGCGTTTCGCCACAAGTGTGGCGCTGGCGGTGCAGTTGGGTCTGTTGCTTTTGTGTGTTCCGCAATGGGGAATCATCGGTGGAGCAGTGGCCACGGGAAGCGCACTATTGGTGCAAAGTGTGATTCAGCTCGTGCAGATGCGTCTGGCCACGGGCGCGTGGAACTACACTCGAAAACTCGCAACGCTTTGCATGGCGACGATCGTCCTAATGGCAACCGTCGCGTGGTGGACTCACGGAAGCTGACTCCACACATACCTGGTCAGGTTTGTGTGGAGCCGGGCAATAGGGAACATGGGAATCGCTAACGCTCTGCCCGCGTCACACCTTCAGCACGATGTTCAGGGGGAGCCCTTTTCCGCGGCGTCCTTCCTGGCGAACTTGGTCATGGTCGTCCAGGGCCACACCACAGCGGATGAGATTTTCCGGCCCCATAGGTACGCGGTGCATTTTCCAGAACACACATTTCGTGCGCGCGCGAGCAACCGAGAGCGCTACCTGAAGCAAGTTCAGTTGGGCTACCGAATTGCCCGCAGGCGGTCTGTGCGCATTGGAATCATGATCCGTGACCGAATCGATCTGGCTCCCGTTTTGGTAGCTCGCATGCAAGCGATGATGGACATGTTTGATTGTGGACATGTGGTGATCCTTGGGGAGGATTCCACTGACGGAACCGAAAAGGTAATTCGACAGTGGAGCCACGACGATTCGGATCGAGTTACCAGTTTACGGTGCACCAAGGCTGAGCTCGACACCCTCCATGGCCTCACCGGAATCGAACGAATCGCGGCCCTTCGCAACCGGGTGCTCGGGGCACTCGTGGAGGGCGCCAATCCGAGCGACTACCTATGCATGGTGGACGGGGATCTTGCGGGGCCCGTCAGTTTGGATGGGCTTGCCCACAGCGTGGCCGAGCTGGAACAGTCGAACCAGTTTGACGGCCTCTGCGCCCTTGGCGTCAACAATTGGGTGGGCCTGGACGCGGTGGTACCGCTGCTGGGCTACAGCTACTACGACCCATTTGCGTTTCGAGAACGTGACTGGGCGCGTACCCGTGCCGATGCGGCGGTGCGACTAAGGCTTGGCGGGCTTCGGCGGGGCGATGCTGTCCTCCCTGTGTTGAGCGGCTTTGCAGGGATGGCTCTCTACCGGGCAGAGTCAGTGAAGGGGCTTCGGTACACCACTGACGGCGGCGAATGCGAGCACGTGGGTTTTCACAAAGCATACCATCAAGCCGGCAAACGCCTGGGCCTTAACCCCTCCTTACTGCTGCTCTCCGGCCGCCAGGGCCACCACCACCAAAGGTAAAGTCCCAGCGATCCGTCAGGAGCGCACCCTGTTGCCTTCCGTCGAGGCCGCCCCCGTCGCGCCGCAAGAGCTAGCGATATCTCACCGGAGAGCTTAGCGTGCAGAATCGAAAATTATCTGCCCGGTGAAAAATTAAATTCTGCACATGCGCGTCCCGTTGTCTAAAAGACAGGCTCGGGACAACGCGGGGTGTGACGGGGAATCACACTTGGTAGGACATGGTGTGGTGCTGCACGCACACTTCACGACCTAAATTGTGGGAATGTTTCGAAGAACCCAATTGGCGTGAAAATTGCAAAGTATTCAGGGTATGAAGACCGCCGACTCCGCCGCCAAGACCGCATTTGGTCAATCTTCTCCTAAGCCCCCATCGGTAGGGGCCGCCCCAGCGGCGCCTGTTCCAGTAGTCCCCGGGACGGAACGGAGCAGGCGCGACTCGGGCATTTGGTCCATCAAGCCCCGGCCCCAAAACGACACACTGCAAAACGACAACGTCCGAAGCAACGGTGCAGCTTCCCCCACAACTTCCCCCATAGGGGCCCCCTCCCACGGGTGGCCCAAGCGCGTGGGCGTCATGAACGACTACGTTCGCATTCCCTACGCCAATGGCTCCTCCTTTGCCTCCCAGTTCATTTACCGCGAACTGGTTTCCCGTGGGCACGAAGTCACCGTGGTGGGGCCCCGGGATCCTGAGGCGACCGCCGACCAGCTACCCCCACGGCATGTACTCTTCCCGGCACTTCCCATGCGTGCTCACCCCGGCCTGTACCTTCCCGTGCCAAGCCGCAAAAGCTTGAACGAAATCGCTTCCAAGGATCTGGATATTCTCCTGGGTCAGGCCGGTTCTGAGCTGATTGATCTGGGCGTGTGGCTTCGTCACACCCACAACGTGCCGTTCCTTGCAGTGAACACCGTACACCTGCCCAGCGCTTACAACGTCATCCTTCCGGACAAGGTGATTTCCGTGAAGCCCATCCACCAGTTCTTCGAGAACCGCGTGGTGCCCTGGGTCGAACACCATTCCGCCAAGGTCTACAACGGGGGCGATGGGCTCATCGTACTTTCCAAAGGGCTCAAGCAATACTGGCGTGACCGTGGTGTCACGGTACCCATCCACGTGATTCCCCGGGCGGTGGAGCCAAAAATCTTTGACAGCACCCCTGGCGAAGACCCGTTCGATGCCAGCGCCCTACGCGGTGGTCGGCTCCTGGTTGTGTGCCGCCACACCCGTGAAAAGAGCGTCGCTCGGCTCATCGAGCTCTTCGCCAAGCACGTGGTTCCCAACACACCCAATGCCACACTTACCCTGGTGGGTGACGGGCCCGATCACGACAGCTTCGTGGAGCTCGCCAAAAAGCTTGGCGTGGAAGACCGCACCTTCTTCCCCGGAGAGTTCTCCGTCACCGATATCCCCACCTGGTACCACCATGCCGATGTGTTCGTGTACACCTCCCTGTCAGAGACCTACGGGCAGGTGGTCACCGAAGCCATGTGGAGTGGCTTACCGGTAGTCGCCTTTGAGGACGGCATGGGCGTCTCCCACCAGATCGATCACGGCCAGGACGGCTTTCTCATCCCCCCAGGACCCGACGAAGAGGAATCCAACCGCCGTTTCGCCCACGAGGTGAGTGGGCTTCTGAAGGATCCCACCAAGCGCCATTGGTTCGCCTCCAAGGCCCGCCGAAGCGCGCAGGACAGGGCCATGCCCGCCCGTTGCATCGAGCGTTACTACGAGGCTTTTGCCTCCGCCAAAGAGCACTGTGCCCAAACCGCCGATGAACGAAAGACCTCTGGGTTGGCCTCCAAATGGGCGTCCCAGCGTATTCTCAACCGTTGGACTTCTGTACAGCTTGCAGCCGCCGGAATGGGCCTGCTGCGGGCCCCAGTGACCCTAAACCGCCACGGGCGCAGCCAACCCAACTGGGATCTCGAGCCCAAGACCGCCTAGCGGCCCAGTTCCGGTTCTCCCAAAGTTCTTGGATCTCTTGAGTTCTTGGAATCCGAAAGCTCGCTCCTACTTTGTTCCCGGCATTTTTTGCCGCGGGTGGTAGGGTACCGCCGTGAACATGCAGCGTTCCTCGGTGGTGTGGGCAGCCCCCACGGTGTCTCTCTTCCTGCTGGCAGGCGGTTGCTCCCTACTGATCAACCCCGATCAATACGTGGAGAAGTCGAATCAAAACGATGGTGGCCTAGAAGATGGCGGTTCCCAAAGTTGCACATCGAGTTCCGAGTGCACCTCCAGTGAGCCCAACTGCGATTCCAGCGGCACCTGCACTGTGCAAACCTGTTCCGGCAATGGCGACTGTGTCTCTGACGAAACGTGCGACGTGGATTCGGGTCAGTGCGTAGGCAGCTGCACCACTGCGTCCGACTGCGGAAGTCAGGAGAGTTGGGCATGCGATTCCGATGGCATGTGCGTCCCCTGCGACAACGACAATGACGGGCACCGCTGGGATCGCACCGAGTGTGGCGGTGACGACTGCGATGACTTTGACGCCTCATCCTACCCAGGCGCGCCACCTGTCTGCGACGACGGCAAGATCCAGGATTGCAATGGCAACAACCAACCCATCGACGATCTCTTCCTCGGTGATGAAAACGGATTGCTCCCACTGGTGCGCCTCAATACTGGGTTGCCCCAGGGCCAGGCCGACTCCCTTACCCTCGCTTTCGCCGACACCGACGACCTCAATGGCCGGTTCGGTTACGCCACGCTCCGTGTGGGTGGCATTGGGTACTTGGTAGGTTTCAACGCTCCAGAATCCGGGGCATCCCAAACGGACGCCTCCTTTGTTTCGGTCCCGAACTACGATTCTGGCGCAGCGGTGTCCCTTCCCAACAAGGAGACCCATGCCCTTGGTGTGCACCGTTTTTCAGACGACGTGGTGTTTGGGGCCACAGGCATCATCGATCCACCCAGTGGTCAGGCGGACCAGCGCATGGTGCTCTATGAGGCCGATACCCAAGTGCGGCTCGCTTTTTCCGACATGGTGTCCCAAAACAATCCGCTACCCCTCACAGCGTTCCTTTCCCACGCAGAGTTTGTGGGTCTAGGGCAAATGAACAACGCCATGGCATGGGTTCAGAATGCGGGCACCGCCAACCTACGTCTGTGGGTGGTCACAGAAGGTCAACGCTTCCGTTTCATCAATCAAATCGCAGAACCGCCCACCTGGCTTGCGGGGGCAGGTAGCGTTGTCATTTACGACATTCGGCAGGCCGGGCGCGCCACAGGGGTTGCCTTTTGGGAAACGTCCGGGAACGCCGTTGACCAGCAAGCCGTGCCCGTGCTCAACCAGACCCAGAACCTTTTGACCGGCCGTGCCACCCTTTCCAATACGAACACCGCGTCTCAAACCCAGGACACCCGCCTATTTGCTCCCACCCAAGAAGGCGTTTGGATGGAGGAATACCAGTGCAAGTTTCAGGATACGTGCCAGTCCATCGATGGTCCCTACATCGAAACTTCTATTCACGGCGAAACCTTGTTTGACTCCGTGCAGATGGTCGATTCCACCGCCATTGTTTCCACCTTCGACGCGGGTTCAGGAGATTATGTGGTGGTCGCTCGGTTCGTGGAACAGGCAAGTTTTGACTACGTTCGCGCAGGCGGCAGCGGAAGCGGCGGCAACCCCATTGCCCTTGAACTTGCGTCCCTCAGCAAACAGGGAATTACCACAGCCCCCACAGACTTGGCCGCCAGCATTCGAAGCACGGACGACCAAGTGGACGTGGGAGTACTCCTTCAAATACCCAACGGCGCCAGCACCGACCTCTGGCTCACCGGCTACCGCATCTGCGCCGACGAGTAGAAATCGAAACGGAGCCCTGAAGGGTCTCCAAAGAAAGGGTGGAGCTCACGCTTGGCGACCTAGTTCGACCGCCGGCCCTGGGAAACACCGTAGTACAGGTGCACTGCAGCGTTTGCAGACCGAGATATTGAAACTAAAATAACACCATGGCTCGTACATCGACGTTCTTCTGGGGGATATTGGCGATGACCAATGCAGCGTGCTCTTACCCAGATCTGTGGGTGTATGTGGCCCAGTTTGAGCAATCCGTGGAGGATCTACAGTTCCACGTCAACGAACGCTTTGGCTCGGAGAAGGTTCAGTCCATTCGCGTTCTAGGTCAGGAGAATGTTGTAGTTTGGGAAATTCAAGCCGCTGACAAAAGTGTAGAGGCAGAAGAGATCGCTGATTTTGGTTACGGGGTCACCCCGGGGGGGTTTACCGAAACCGTCGCTGCCGTGGTCCTCGAGGCAGGTGCCTACGCAATCGAAGTGGATGGCAAGGACATCACAGTGCACAGAACTCACTTTGTCGTCAACGATGCAGAGCTGGTGATTCGAACCGATGGGCAAGGTGTCCCCTGCCACCCAAAATGGCAGACGGATATCCCGGACGGCCACGTCCACTGTGATTGGCCCATCGACGAATAGGCTACGCGAACGTCCCAGAATGCCGCATGCGAAGTATCAGGTTGTCGAACACTGAACTAGTGCAGCGTGGGTGTCGTCAAAGCTGGAGTGTTCGGTGCGGGCCTGTTTGAGGAAGGCTTCGATGGCGTCGATGTGGGCCAGGGCGTCGTCTAGTTTGGGGTCAGAGCCGGCCTTGTACGCACCCAGGGTGACCAGGTCGCGCTTTTCTTCAAAGATGGCCAAGCGCTCCCGTAGCTTTGCGGCCGCTGTGCGGTGTTCGTCACTCACCAGCCCATCCATCACACGGGAAACGCTGTGTGAAATATCGATGGCGGGCCAGCGTCCCCGTGCACCCAGGGATCGATCGAGCACCACATGCCCATCCAAAATACCTCGGACCTCGTCAGCGATGGGCTCTTCCATGTCGCCACCTTCCACGAGCACGGTGTAGAGCGCAGTAATGGAGCCCTTGGACGCGGTGCCCGTGCGTTCCAACATTTCAGGGAGCGCCGCAAAAACACTGGGTGGGTAACCACGTCGTGCGGGCAACTCACCTGCGGCCAACCCCACTTCACGGCCCGCGCGGGCAAACCGGGTGACACTGTCCATCAAAAACAACACCCGTTTTCCCTGGTCCCGAAACCACTCCGCAATGGCGGTGGCCACGTAGGCGGACTTCAAACGGATGAGGGCCGGTTGGTCGCTTGTGGCACACACCACCACGCCCCGTTTGCGTCCCTCTTCTCCCAGGGAGTCTTCCAAAAACTCCACCACCTCACGCCCACGTTCGCCCACCAGGCAAACCACAAACACATCGGCTTCGGCCTGCCGCGCAATCTGCCCAAGCAAGGTACTTTTGCCCACGCCGCTTCCCGCAAACAGGCCCACCCGTTGCCCCTGGCCCACGGTTAACAACCCATCCATGGCGCGCACACCCAGGGGTAAGGGTTCCTGAATACGTGGGCGTGCCATGGGGTCGGGTGCAGCACGCATCACAGGCCAGGGCTCACCTTCCACAGGTGGCCCACCATCCATGGGTTGTCCCAGGCCGTCCAACACGCGGCCCAACAGTTGCTCCGAGCAGGGAATGGAAAAGCCATCTTCCAACGGCCGCACCACGTCGTCCGGCCCAATGCCCTCCAATCGACCCAGGGGCATGAGCAACACGTCCTCTTCCACAAAACCGATCACCTCGGCCTTCAGGGGTGGCCCATCCCTTCGCACCACTTCCACCATCATGGAAGTGCGCCCACCCGGAAGCGAGGCCCGAAGCCCAAGCCCCACCACCGATCGTACACGCCCCTCTGCACGCACGGTTTGTGCGGCTGCCACCGCTTTCAATCGTTGAAGATGATCCATCGATACTACCTCCCTAAAACCAGTTCCGTACCCGGTCGATAAAGCCCCCCTGAACGTTCCTGTCCCGGGTGCGTTCCAAGGAGATCGCAAGTTGTTCCAGAATCTGGCGCTGGTCGGGTGTGACCGCCTCAGGTACTTCCACCCCCACAGTGACCATCTGGTCGCCGCGACCGGCACCACCAAACATTTTGGCCCCGCGCCCCCGGAGCCGAAACACACGCCCTGGTTTCGTTCCTGGAGGAATGCGCATGGTTACCATGCCCTGCAACGTGGGAACTTCCACCTCGGTGCCCAATACCACCTGGGGGTAGGAAAGCATCACGTCGCACATCACGTCACCGCCCTTGCGGCGCAGGTGAGCGTGGGGGGCCACCTGAATGTACACGTGCAAATCCCCCCGCGCCTGGGGGGTGATTTCCCCGCCCCCGGGCACAGTGCGCACGGAGCCTGTTTCCACACCTGCTGGGATCCGCACCGTGAGACGTTCCGTCACCTCCCGTGCGGCCCCGGGCGGTTCTTCGATGGGACGTAGCACTTCGATTTCCTTTTCCGTGCCAAGCGCCGCCTCCTCGAACGTGAGCTCCAGGGTGTAGGTCAAATCCCGCGCGGATCGCGGCCGTTTGCTCGCCCGTCGCCGAAGGCTGGAGAACATCCCGCCAAGCAACCCCTCGAGCACCTCTCCCACGATCCCAAGGCGAACCTCCGCACCACTTGGGTCGAAGTTTTGGTGACCCGCGCGGTCGTAGGATTGCCGCTGATTGGAGTCGCTCAAAATGGCGTAGGCTTCTGTAGCCGCGCGAAACCTATCCGCCGCGTCCTGGTCATCCGGATTGCGGTCCGGGTGCAACTCCATGGCCAGGCGCCGGTAAGCCTGTTTGATCTCCTCTGGGGTGGCCCCACGGGTCACGCCCAATACATCGTAGTAGCTGGTGGCCCACTCCGGCGAATGCTCGGACATCATGGCAGTCTACGCTCTTTCATGTTCCAGAATCCACCGGTGCTTGGACCAGCACATATCCGCGGGTCCTGTTGGAGTCCCCGTCCACGGTGTTCATGGCGGCCCAAAGTGCCTCGGTTTTCACCCACACAGGTGGGTACTTGTAGGTGGAGACGTCCATCACCAGAAACCGATCCGTGTCCTCGTCGTAGGCGGCCAGCGGCGAAATGTGCCCGCCCGTTTTTTGGTGGATGGCTTTTCGTACGTAGTTCACCAGTACCACGTCTCCCTCACGGGCCAGGTTCTCCCGCACCTGGGTGCGAAACTCTACTACGGAGGAATCCGACGCATGTACCGCCTGTGCCCGGGCCCCCCGCTCGTTGAGCAGGCCCGCCAACTGGGCAAGGGTCATGCCCCCATGGGTCGTGTCGTACTCGGAGCGAATGGTTTGCCCATGATCAAAGAAGGTGTCCTGGCTCCAGGTTGCGGAAGTACCACCCATCTCGTTCAAGGCGTTGAGCGCGATGACACTGCTGGCCACGCCGCAGTAGGCCAGGCGGATCTGGGACTGAAAAAACTTCTTCACCGCCGTGTAGTCCGCCCGATCTTCGGCCCCCTCAAGCAGTGCCTGCCCCTCCTCCGTGCCCAACGCCACAAGAGATTTGTGCAGGGGCAGGTTCTGTTGTGGAGGGGTTTGATAGAACCTCCACTCCTTGGCCACCCGGGGAGCTCCCCAGGTGCCTACCACCAGCAGGAGTGCAAATCCCACCAACATCGTCCAAGATGATCGGGTCATCCGTGTATTGCCCATCGGCGGACTATGACCCTGAACCATGACCTTGCCCATCTCCCACAGGCAGCTTGGCCACGAAATTCCTGTGACCGAACAGCACACGGGCACCCGTCTGGATCGCTTCCTGGCCCAGCAGGTGGACCATATGAGCCGCGATCGGGCCCGGGAATGGATCCAATCCGGTCGCGTCACCGTCAATCAAAAGTACCGGCCCAAGAGCCACCTGGTAACCCAGGGCGATCGGGTGCAACTGCGCGAACTCCCCATACCAAAGGAGTTTGAGCCTCTCCCCAATCCCAACCTTGCTCTGGATGTGCGCCACGAGGACGAATACGTATGGGTGGTGCACAAGCCCCGGGGCATGCACACCCACCCCCTGGGGCCAGCCGATCGGGATACCCTCGTCAATGCATTGGTGGCCCGTGATCCCACGTTGCATGGCGTAGGTTACGGCCCCACCGAACCAGGTATTCTCCATCGCCTGGATCGCTGGACCAGCGGCCTGGTCATCGTGGCTAAAACCCAGCCCGCCTTCGAACACCTGCGTCGCCAACTCAAACGCGGAGCGATTGAAAAAGAGTACACCCTCCTGTGCGCGGGCATTCCCGCTGCCCCCCAAACCCTCAACCACCCCATCGCCGACCACCCCGCCGATCCCAAGCGCGTGGTCGTGGTGGACCGCGCCGATTCCGCGCTCACAAAGAGAGCCCGCCCCGCCCACACCGTGGTGCTTTCTGCGGAGCCCGTCAGTGAGCGCGAAGGCAACGTGGTCTCCCGGGTATACGTGCAAGCCAACCACGCCACCCGACACCAGGTCCGCGCCCACCTCGCCCACGCCGGCCACCCCCTCCTGGGCGACGCCACCTACGGTGGCCCTCCCATGCCCAACCTAAAAGGCCACGCCCTCCACGCCAGCCTCGTGCGCTTCACCCACCCAAAGACGGGTTTCACCCTAGAAATTCAGGATCCAGCCCCACCTCCCGTATTTCCCAAGGGTATTTAGGGTCCATGGGGAACATCGAGCCCGTCTTGTACGTACATGGGTTAGCCTCGCAATGCAGTAACGCTGAAGGAGTGATTCACGATGTCGCGGATGCCCCCAGTTGCCCTACCTCTAGCTGCCCTGCCCCCAGTTGCCCTGCCCCCAGTTGCCCTGCCCCCGCTTGTCCTAACTCCGATGGTTCCGTTCCTAGTGTTGCTAGGCACCGCATGTACGATGCCATCGCCGGGTAGCTCTAAAATAGCCGCGGAGCCGTTGGGTACGCCTGAGGTAGTTGCAGATCTGAAGGGTGTTCCATGGTTTGATCCTGTGATCCGCGATCATCTGACGTTGAAGTCCCAAGTCGTGAAACAGATTTTGGTGATTCAGGAAGTCCTAGACAATGGCGGCCTGCAACAACACAGCTCGCCTCCCTACACCGAAACCTTCAAGAAGGTTTTCAGCGACAAGAGCGATGTGAAACGTGTTCTTGCCATGGTCGAAACGGAACTGACGGCAGTCCTATGCGATGTGCGGCCGAGTTTTTTTGGGCCCACAGTTCAATGCGGTTGGGTTTCCGGTTGGTTCGGTCAGCTGCGTAGGTGTGACCTCGCCAAAATTTCAACCCCGCTCGACGAAGCAGACCACTGCCCAGAGGTCGTGTTGAGGGTAGAACCAAGCCAGGAGAACGTGGATCAACTAAACAAAGTAGCACCCCGCGTGTCAGAACTGTCCGGCGCCGCAAGTCTCTGTGGAATTCACTCAAAAACGGCACAGTTCACCGCCATACCAGGAACAGCAAAGTGGGTTTCGGTGGGGTACCCTGTGATGGATCCACGATCGGATAGTTCCCTCGCCTTACTCGGGGAAAAAGAAGATCGGGGCGTGAATGTTTGGGTGGGTTTTGTGCGCCGCGGGTTTCTCCATTGCGACATCGACACCAACTGCGCCAACAAGGACGACCGGTGCGCCGAGGTATTCCTCTATTACGACCTCTTCGGCCACATCCACGGCTTCCGCGCCCCCGGCCCAGATGAGTAGGGTATGACAATCCTAAAACGGAAACCGTAGGGCGGCCTGGCTGATGACTCCGTTGCCGTAGCGGTTGGTGCGTTGCACCCAGTCGAAGGACAGTTCGCCCCGTGCCGGTGCCAGAAATTGCAATGGTGTGCCTTCGAGCCAGTTGAGCTCCAATGAAACGAGACCGCCCACGAGATGGCTTTCAAAGGGTTCCATCTTTGGGTCGGCAGTCCACAGTTGATCGTCAATGGTGTAGGAGGATCGATAAAACGAAGAGGCCGTCTGCCCGTAGTAGCGGTAGCGCAATCGTATGTAGGCCACGTCCCCAAACTCCTGGTAGGCCCGCACCTCGGGGGTGACAGCGGTGACATCCCAACTGTCCCGGTACACCCGAAGTATCCCATGCACGGCGGTGCGGGTGGTGGGTAGGTACCACGCAACCCGGCCGTACACGGTGTGTCGGTGGCGTGTGCCAGGGTGGTTTTCTCCCTGGGCAAAACCATCCACCGTCACCAGCCGATAGGGGTTGGCCAGGAATCCGGTGAGGTACCCGTAGTCGTACCCGGCGGTGGTCGTCATGCGCGGCGAAATCACCCGGTCCACAGAAGCGCGCAACACCACCCCGTCCAAGTTGCCCACGTCCGTGGCCCCCATCAATTGCCCGCCCGTTGCAGGGTTGATGCCTCGCAGGCGTTGCTGCACGTCGTCGTGAATCCCGGTGACGGACCCGTGGAACACAGTGTTCCGTTCGTCCACCGACCAGGAAGCCGCCAGCGTGCCACCCAGCGACCGGTAGTCCGGTTCACGGCTGCCGTGGGCCGAAAAAGAAAGGTCCAGCGCACTACGGTTTCCGTTCTTCCCAGAAAGGGCGAACTCCTTGCCCACACCCGCACTGACGTCGTGCCGTACCTCGGTGAATAGAATGTCGCTGCGTGCCCCCGCACCAATACTTGCACTCGTAATGGCATCCACCAGGTACCCGGCGTTCAACCTCACACCGGTGGGGGAGCTCACCTGGCCCGAAATTTCAGGCGCCATCACCCGGGTGCTGGTTTCCCAGTAGTAGTTCCCCCGGGCTTCTACCGAGCCAGTCCACGTGCCGGTCGCCTCGTCTGCCTCGGCGCGGTCCGGAGCAAGGGTGGCAAGCACCAGCGTCAACACCGCTGTAGTCGCCGCTCGTTTCACTCCAACAGTCACCCTAGTTGCACCCACATCCTCCACCGGTACTGGAGGATCCACCCGTGGCGCCCTCCCGGGAATCCTGCACATGGGCGTAGAACTTCACTTCGTTGGCCTCCCGGGCGGCATCCATGGTGGGCCGTGAAAGGTGCTCCCGTTCATAGGCCGCCACATGGCCACATGCGGAGGTTAAAAGTGCGGTAATAGCAATCACCCACACCGAGGGCAGGCGGGACAGGGTCGTCATGGTCGGCAGCCTACTACTCCTGCTCGGGTGCAATCCAGTTGGCGAACGCCACCAGGGGCTGGAGCGCCCAGCGCACAACCCTTCGCACGCCGTCCCGTTTGCGTATCCAGTCCGCCACCGGTGGGCTGTATTCGTAGTATTGCCGTACGAACCACTGGCCTGCGCCATGGGTTAGCAAGTGTTGGTCCCGAAAACGCCGTAGGGCATTGATTTCTGCGGCAAACGGTGTGCCCCAGGCCGCAGTGGCAATGAAGCAGGGGTCCACGGTGGTAAAGTGAATCTCCGTGGTGGTGATTTTCCCAGACGCCATGGGGCCCGCCACGTTGCATCGGTCCACAGGTTTGACCGCGACGTAGTAGGTTGTCTGGGGAAGCATGCCCCCGAACTCCACTTCCGTGGTGGTACCGGGCGAGCCACCCGTGGGTACAACCAGGCCCTCGCTTTCCATGGAAGCCGCATTGGCCGGCTGTGCCCGCTCAAACGAATCCTGGTCCGTAATGGGCTCCCGGCTGTACCGTACGTCGTACCGCTCGATGTCCCGCAGGCTGTCCCCCACGGTGAACGCCATGTACCCCCATTGGTGAGAGTTGGTTTCCCCATGGTTGGAAAAGCTTAGGTCCTCCACAACAGACGGTGCGGTATCCACCTCGCACAGCCCGGCACAGGTGAAGTTGCTGTCACACAGGAAACCGCTCGGGCACGGGTCATCGGTGTTGCACTCCATGCTGCATTCCGGCGGGGGGTTGGCAGAGGCACAGGGGTTCTTGGAAATCGCTCTCAACCGCACACGGGCCCCGTCCGACATGGCATGGAGCCGGTCCACACCGCTGCCGGGCGCATTGCTGGGGTCCTCTACGATTCCCACCAGGTTCGTGTCCACCGCGCCCGTGGTGCCGTGGATGTGTCCGTTGCCGTGGGCCCCCAACACCGTCACATCGCCCGTGTCCGAGAGTTGGAACGGAAGTTTGTACACAATGGACGGCTGCCCACGGTAGGGGTACCCGTAGTTCTTTGCCCAGGTGTCCCACTCCGCCTGGGGCGTGGTGGGCGTGGGATGGGTTTGATCGTCGTAATATCCCGGGCTGTAGTCCCCCTCCGTGTTGACCTCGAGCCACGCGACCAGTGGTTCGCCCTCCCAGGAGGATGGAGCGTCGAACTGCACCCGAGTGAACTCCTGGTCGGGGGGCGTGGCCATGGTCACCGCATCGATATCGGGCATGACCGTTCGGGTGTGGATGTCGTAGTCCTCCACGTCCGCCGTGTCATGGCCGTTGCAACCCGTGGCCCCACTATTGCAACGGTTCACATCCCTACGTGGCGGATAGTTCGAGTAAAGGCCCAGGGGGCGTGTGTCGCTGGATTGCCAACCTGGAAAGGGTTCGTGGTAGCCCCCGTCCACGTCCCCTTGGGTAATGTAGCGCCCCTTGTCGCTGTTGAAGGCGTTTGCGCTCGCACAGGTGACCGCGTCCAAACCCTCTTTCTGGGTGGAAGCAATGTTGAAAGACAGACAGAAGTACGGGTCGGAAGAAAAGTCATTCGCCGTGCGAGACGCGAGCCCCTCGTAGGTGCGGTTTTGGAAAATCACACGTTGGAACTGTGCTGCGCCCGGGGCTTCCGAGCGGCGGTGCCCCCAAACCGGAAGGATCCCCTCACGCCGACCATAGGGCCAACGGTACCCGCTGTTCATCAGCATGGCCCCCGGGCGGTTACCCACACCCCGGTAGGCCACGGCCTGGGTCAGGCGCACCGTTTGCAGGAAGTCCCCGTCGTCGTTCTCAATCCAAATCGCTATCTGGGCGCGCTTGGTGGGAGTAAACTCGATTTCCAGCAGGTGCGAACTCTGCGCATACACCGGTGCTTGGGGTGCAAATAGACCCAACAACACCCCCATTGCCATCAAACTGCGGATCCCCGTTGCCAAGGCTTCTAGGGTAGTTCGATTGGGGCGCGTAAACAACGGAGTGGTTCGAAAACTGGGATGTGGACCCAGGTCAGATAGGATGGGCGGATGGGTTCGGTTTCAATTTTTCTCCTCACCATTGCCGGTATCTTTTTGATCGGCATCATCGGCGAACTGGTATTTGCCCGCACGGGTCTGCCAGACGTGATTTGGCTGCTCGCCGTTGGGCTTGTATTGGGGCCCATTACCGGGGCCATCAAACGTTCTTCTCTACTGGAAATCGCGCCCTATTTCGGCGCGTTGACCCTGGTGGTGGTGCTATTTGACGGCGGCAGCAAACTGCAGCTTCACGAGTTGCGCAAAGCAGCGGCCCGAGGGGGTGTACTGGCGTTGCTGAGCTTTGTGATTTCTGTCGGGCTCGTCACCCCAATCGCCATGTTGGGATCCTGGGCGGGGATACTGCCCCAACAATGGACCTGGATGCACGCGCTGACCCTGGGCACGATTCTCGGCGGCCCCAGTTCTGTGGTCATCATGCCCGCCCTGCGAAACGCGAAACTTCCGAGCCAAATTTCGAACATCGCCAATCTTGAATCCTCTTTGACAGATGTGTTGTGCGTGGTTTCTACGGTGGCCCTGGTGCGCATCATGAAATCGGGTTCAACAGATGTGGAAGCCACGTTTGCTGCGCTGGGTAAGTCCTTCGGCGTGGGCCTTGGCGTCGGTCTCGCCGTGGGGCTGATCTCACTCTGGGTATTGCGCCGTTTACAATCCAGCACCTACGCCTATCCATTGGTGCTCGGCACGCTACTGGTGGTCTACGTACTCATTGACGAACTGGGCGGGAGTGCCGCCCTGGGAATCCTGGCCATTGCCATCTGCGTGGGCAACGCACCCTCCATTTCCAAGGCCATGGGCCTGAACCAACAGGCGATGTTGGGTCAGGGGGTCAGTGGAGTGCACGACCAAATCGCTTTCATCATCAAGTCATTCTTTTTCACCTTCATCGGCGCCATGCTTGGGCCGCCCTGGGGGTTGTTGGCGTTTGGTGCAGGCATTGGCGTGGTGTTGTTGGTTGCCCGTGTTCCTTCCGTGGCTGTGGGGATGCTTGGGGCAAAACTTCCGCAGGGGTCCAAGGGAGTTCTGCGTGTGCTGCTACCGCGGGGCATGGCGGCGGGCGTGCTCGCAATGCTTCCCGCCCAGGAGGGAATACCTGGAATGCACAATCTACCCGTGGTCGTATTCGCTGCGGTGGTGAGCACGGTTGTACTCTTCGCGATTGGATTCCCCACAACCAAAAAGAGGCTGGCCGCCGCGGTCGCAAATGGGGAAGCTGGGATCGAGGGCGACTCGTCTGGAGGATCAGACGGGAGCCCAAACGGATCAACTGGGACTCTGGATCAACTCGCGGATCACGCGTCCGCCGACGATACAGTGGTCGATGTTTGAGTGTCCTAAGTATTTGAAATAAAAAAGTAATTTGTGAATGCCCATGCTGTGGTGGGTACCGCTATTGGGCGCGGTTGTCCGGGTTCTGGCGTTACGGTTTTGGTCGCCCCATAGTAGATGCCGTGAGCATTCGTTTTGAGAAGTACCAGGGGCTAGGAAACGACTTCATCATTGTGGAGACGCCCGAGCTTTGGTCCGCGCAACGGGTCAGGCAAACATGCGATCGGCACCGGGGGGTGGGTGCCGACGGCGTGTTGTTCGTCGACTACCTGGGTGTTCCCGGAAAGCCAGCCACCCCCAGAATGCGCGTCATCAACTCAGACGGAAGCCAGCCTGAAATGTGCGGCAATGGACTGCGTTGCGTCGTGAGGTACTTGGCGGATCAAGGCAAGGTATCAGGCGGCAGGATCATCGTAGAGACCGACGCGGGCCCCCACACCTGCACTTACGACGACCAAACGGTCACCGTAGAAATGGCTGTCCCCTCCTTCGATCCCAGCGACATCCCCACCACCTCCCCCACCCCCCTAATCAACCACCCTCTCCCCCCCCAATGGGGCCTGGCCCCAGACATTCGAATGACAGCCCTATCTATGGGCAATCCCCACGCCGTGTTGTTTCACGTGCCTGAAGCCGCAGTAGAAAACACTGCACAGGCCGCTGCCACCGCAGATCTGTTCCCTAGTGGTGTTAACGTAGGGATCGCAAACGACTCGACGGAAAACAGCCTGAGCCTGCGGGTTTTTGAGCGAGGTGTGGGCTGGACTCAAGCATGTGGAACCGGTGCATGTGCGGCAGCTGTCGCTGCCGTTGAGAGTCGTGACTACCCAAGGCACCAGTGGATTTCAGTTCTGTTGCCAGGTGGATCCCTCCAGATTCAAGTGGGAATGTCCAGTGAACCTGTGCAAATGCGGGGTCCAGCCGAGCAAGTCTTCTCCGGCACGCTCTAAGCCGCAATACCCGCCTTTCGCTACCCAACCAATGGTAGCCAACCAATGGTAGCCCAACCAATTGTTTCACGTGAAACAATTGCCCCACCCCATTGGGGCCAGACCCTCGCGCTTTCGATGGGGTCAGGCCCTGCACGGCAGAGTCTTGGTGATCTTCCAATGTTTCACGTGAAACAATTCAAGAAAAGAATCGGAAGCACACAACTATCGACACTCACGGTCGATAAGTGGGCATGACGCGTCCATTGCGATTTCAAGAACCGGGGTTCCCCTACCACATCGTTTGCCGAGGAGTGCGCAGGGAGCGACTTTTCTTCTGCGATCGTGACTACCAACGTTTTCAGGGCTTCATGATGCAAGCCTCCCTGAAGATTCCGATTGCTGAGCTTGGCAACTGTTTGATGCCCAATCATGTTCATATTGCCATTCAACCACACGAGAGGGGGCACCTAGCAAAATGGGTACATCGGGTAACAACCATGTACGCGATGTACTTCAACAGAACCTATGGGAAACAAGGGCATGTATTTCAAGGTCGCTATTTCTCCGAACCCATCTTGGAAGAAGAAGATCTTCCTCGGGTACTCCAGTACATTGAGAGAAACCCGTTGGCAGCCGGCCTCGTCCGGCGGGCGGAGGACTGGGAGTGGTCAAGCTTAAGACTCAGGGGCGCACCAAATCGGGCTGTACTTGAATACATTGCTCGTGACTATCCTGCGTGGCTAGAAGCCATAAACGCACCACGTCCATCAGACGCTCCGTACCAAGGCAGATAGACCAATTGTTTCACGTGAAACAATTGGTAACCCACTAGCATACTTGGCGAGTCATCTGAGGCCTCAGAGAGTGCTACTCGACGGCTCGGCACACAGGTTCCGCACCCGCATAGGATCAGATACGCAAAAGCGCTAGAAGGACTAGGGCCTGACCCTCACGGGTTCGGGTACAGGTTGAGGTAATTGTTTCACGTGAAACAATTGGTTGGGAAGGCAAAGGGAAGCGTAGGTTGTAGAGGTCAGAGTCTAACTGGGGAGGCGGGCTGAGTTGAATCCTGGCCCGAGGCTGCTCTTAGGTGATCGGCAACTTCTGGGTCACCTGGGGGGGGAAGCTGTACTTGAACGTGCACGATGACATCACCTGGCGCCTTTCCACGTGCAATTCCTTTTCCTGGAATCCTCAGTTTTGAACCTGGCTGCGAACCAGGAGGTACTTTGAGGCGTACTGCACCAGAAACCGTGTCCACTGCGAAGCTTGTGCCTTCATAAGCTTCAATAAGCGAAATGGTCGCTCGCACATGCAGGTCGTTTTGCTCCCTCCAGTAGTTGGGGTGGGGTGCCACCGCTACCTTCAGTAGCAAGTCGCCTGCGCCGGCGGGGCCTGGCCCTCCTTGACCTCGGAGGCGGATGGTTTCGCCGTCGCGCACGCCTTTGGGTATGCGTACTCGAACGGTGCGGTCTCCTCCTCCGGGTTCCGAAAAGGTTAGCTCCCGTTCGGTGCCCCGTAGGCTTTCCACGAAGGTGATGGATATGGTGGAACGAAAGTCCACCCCAACGCCTCCACTGCTGGACGCCCCTGCACCGCCAAACATGTCCTGTAGGTCGGCCGAGCGAAGTAGGTCCTCCAAATTGAAGTCGCCAAAGTTAAATGATTGAAATCCTTGATTAAATTTCGATCCCCCACCCCGTTGGGGCCTGGCATAGTTGGGATCAAAGCCGTCCTGGAGTGCCGCTTCTCCGAACTGGTCGTACATGGACCGTTTTTGGGGGTCCTTGAGCACGGCGTAGGCGGCTGAAACGGACTTAAAGCGTTCTTCTGCTTGGGGATTGTCCGGGTTCCTGTCCGGGTGGAGCTCCTTAACCAGCGCGCGGTATGCCTTCTTGAGGTCATCCGTGGAGGCCTGCTTCGATACTCCCAGTTCTGCGTACAAATCCTTCACTCGCCCGTGCACTCCATTCCTCTCACCAACATAAGTCCGCCATCCCGTTCTTCAACCGTGCCCCGATTGAAGGCACCAGCCGCCCATGGTACGGCCAACCCATGACGTACGTCCATGTGAGTCGGTTGCCTGCCCATGTGGCGATCGTAATGGACGGCAACGGCCGATGGGCGCAACAACAAGGAAAACCACGTCCTGAAGGTCATCGCGTGGGTGCCAAGGCCGTACGCAGGATTGTGCGACTGTGTCGTAGGCTCGGGGTTCCATCGCTTACGCTCTACGCCTTCAGCGAACAGAACTGGGATCGTCCTCGATTCGAAGTCGACGCGCTGATGGGCCTCCTCCACGAGTTCCTAGTGAGCGAACGAGATGAAATCCTCCACAACTCCATTCGGCTTCGTTCTATTGGTGATGAGGATCGATTGCCGCCCTTCGTACGCAACGTGTTGACACCCCTGTGTGAACACAGCGCGAACAATAAGGGTATGACGCTGACCCTTGCCCTCTCCTACGGTGGACGAGAAGAACTTGCCCACGCCGCCCGCGCACTGGCTGAGCAAGTGTCCCAGGGCACATTGAATCCGGAAGACATCAACGAACAGCAACTCGAAAAACACCTGCCTTCCATGGTACCCGGCCCAGTCGATCTTTTGATTCGCACGGGTGGAGAACAGAGGATTAGCAACTTTCTTCTTTGGGGAACCGCCTACGCAGAGTTGTTCTTCACGCCGAGCCTGTGGCCGGACTACACCGAGGCAGATTTCATGGAAGCGATTGCAGCGTTCCAACATCGTGAAAGGCGGTACGGCCTCGTTCAGGGTCAGCAACCCGCCCATTCCACAGCCACGCCTGAAGGTTCAAGTACATCCCAAGGCGCAGATACACCGCAGGAGCGCTCCACCGAAACGAATCATCCCGCCCTGGAACTGATACGTGGTGCGCTCGCGTAGGATACCAACCGTACTTCCTCCCCATGTCCAATCTTATCGTTCGAACCCTCACCGCTCTGGTGGCAGCACCGTTGTTGATTGGTGCACTCTTCGTGGCTCCGCCCTGGGTGTTCGCAGTGCTTGGTGCACTTACCGCCCTGGTTGCCGCCACAGAGCTGGGTTCCATGGTGGCCCCCCAACACACGGCCCTCCGAAGGTACCTGGTCATCGCGTCCCTGACGGTACACCTGTTGTGGGCGCATCTGCTTTCAGATCGGTCTCTCGGAGGATACCCCTGCATCCCCGACTTCCCACTCCTGCACACCCTGCCGTTACTCGCTCCAGTGGTGCTTACGGTATTCGGCGCTTTGATTTCCATGACACAGGTACTGCCCATGGCCACGGCCTCCACCCGCATGGGCTGGATGATCGCAGGGCCCTGGTACGCGGGGGCGCTCCCGGCCATCCTCGTGTTGCTCCACCAGCAACCCCACGGGGCCAGCTGGGTATTGCTCGCCATGCTTCTTGCCTGGCTTGGAGACACGGGCGGTTATTTCGCAGGAAAGATGTGGGGCCGCCGGCCCATCGCACGCAACATCTCCCCCAACAAAACGGTGGCAGGTTCCCTTGGCGGCACGGCCGGAAGCCTCCTGGGTGCCCTGTTGGTTCACCTGTTTTTGCTTCCCCATGTAGCTCTTGTGCCCATGTTGATACTTGGTCTCGTGGCCTCATACATGGGCCAGTGGGGAGATCTCGTGGTCTCTGTGATCAAGCGAAGCTCTGGCGTAAAGGATACGGGTCGTATCATTCCAGGTCACGGTGGCCTGTTGGATCGAATCGATGCGCTACTGCTCACCGGGTTCACCACTTGGATTTTTGTACAAGTTATGTACAGCACCCCCTGACTTCCTCAATACTACGGAAACGGCGTCCCAGGTTTCACTTAAGAAAACTGAGACGTCTGCCGCTTCAAGGAAAGTCATCATGTCCAACTCGGAATCTCCATCGTCCAGGCCATCGCTCATACCGCTGAAACCCGTGCCCGATCCGGATCGCTACGACTTCTTCAAAGTGATCCAAGGGTATCTGGACCAGGCAGCAAAGGTAGCGGACGTGCCCGACCACGTTCTGGACATCCTGTCTGAGGCCAAAAACGAGATCATCGTGCACTTCCCAGTGCTTATGGACTCAGGCGAGCATCGTTTGTTGAAGGGGTACCGAATACAACACAACAATTTGCTGGGGCCGTTTAAGGGCGGCATTCGTTACCATGAGTCCGTCGGGCTCGACGACCTCAAGGCCCTGGCGTCCATGATGACCTGGAAGTGTTCGCTGCTCGGCATTCCATTTGGTGGTGCCAAGGGAGGCATCAAGGTGAATCCACGCAACCTTTCCGAAAACGAGCTGCGCCGCATGACTCGCCGCTTCACTCACGCTCTCGGTTCAAACATTGGCCCCCAATACGATATCCCAGCGCCCGACGTGGGTACCAACGGCCAGACCATGGTGTGGTTAATGGATACCTACATGAACACGGTGGGCCACCACAGTAAAAACGCCCAGCGCCGGGTCGTCACAGGCAAGACCGTTGCAAGTGGGGGATCACTCGGGCGTGAAAAAGCCACCTCCCAGGGCGTCGTGCATTGCATCGTCGAGTGGGCCAAGGAGAACCGGTTCGACCTGGAGGGAAAAACCGCCATCGTGCAGGGGTTCGGCAACGTGGGCTCCCACGCGTCCCTCTTGCTTGCCAAGCTTGGTGTGGCCACGGTCGCCGTCGGGGATCACTCGGGCTACCTGTGCAATCCAGAGGGCTTCTCCCCCCACAAACTGGTGGAACACGTCAGGACCCACGGTTCGATCGAAGGCTACCCACACGGCACCACCTGCTCGCGGGAGCAGTTCTTCGGCATCAAGGCAGATATCTTTGTCCCCGCGGCCCTTGAGAACCAAGTGGGTGAAGCCGAAGCCCAGGCGTTGGACGTGAAGCTCGTTGCCGAGGGCGCAAACGGTCCCGTTAACCCAGACGGAGAACGCATCCTGCTCGAACGAGGTATCTCGGTGATACCCGACGTGATCGCCAACAGTGGAGGCGTCACGGTGAGTTACTACGAATGGGTACAGAACGGCCGCAGTGAACGCTGGGATCTAGCAAAGGTCGACGAAAAATTGGAAAAGGACATGGTACATGCCTACAGGCGCGTGATGTTCTACTCCCGGGAAAAGAACGTGAACCCACGGGTGGCGGCCTACGCCCTGGCCCTGGACAACCTGGCCCAGGTCTACAAAGAGCGCGGCATCTTCCCCTAAGGGTCTACCGGCCCCAATAAAACGCCCGCCTGCACAACCGGGCCTCCCTTGGTAGGGTCTAGCCGTGCAACGGCATGAACATGGAACGCCCGTCCTCCGGGTCGCCATCCCCATGTTGGTGTTGCTTGGTTTGAGCACCCCCACCCATGCCCAACCTTCCAACACGGTCCCGTCCACGGACCTCCAACCTTCCACTGCGCCCCAGGCCATTCGCTACAGACTGCAAAGCGTGCAGGTGCACGGCAACCGCCGTACCCGGGTGGAGATCATTCGAAGTTTCATTCCGTTTTCACGAGGTGATTTGCTGGACGTTTCTGACCCAGCCATCGAAGCCCTGCGATGGCGACTGCTTGGCACGGGCTACTTCTCAACCGTCCGACTCCGGCTAGAGAGGGGGCAAACACGGGGTTGGGTGGTACTTCACGTTCACGTCAACGAGCGCAACACCCTCATCGTAAAGCAGCTCGCCTTTGGGCTTTCCCAAGGGGTGTCGGCAAGCTCCGACCCCAAGCGAGACACCTTGCCCTACGCGGCGCTCTCCCTTTCTGAAACCAACTTCCTAGGCCTTGGAATGGAGCTCTCCCTTTCGGGATTGGCATCCCGCCGGCAACAGGGAGTTCGCGGCCGCTTCACCGACCCCCGCCTTTTTGGGGAGCGCCAACTCGGGTCCCTGTCGCTGCACTTCCTGAACGGCCTAGAGTTTTTTGGCAACGAACCCCGGGTATCCATCCGTTGCCCTGAGCCCCGTAGGGAAGACGACCTGTGCCCACCTGAAGTCGAAGCTGCAAACGCGGTGGTGTTCTACAAACGTTTGGGGTGGAGCCTCGGTACAGGCCGCAGCATCGGTGCTTCCACGCGGTACACCCTCGACTGGGTCGGCGATGTGGTCAATGTGCGCGTCATGCCGGATGCGGCAAGCCAATCCCGCGGCGACGCCATTGAACCCATCGACTTCGGCATTCTTCCTGACGTGAGCCTCGTTTCCTCCGTTCGTCTCGGTGTGACCTACGATCGACGTGACGACCCGGCTCTCCCCTCCCGGGGAAACCTCGTTCAGTTCCAGGGAGAAACGGCCTCCAGCCTAATTGGAAGCGACTACCCATTCGTCCGTTTGCAACTGCTGGCACGAACCTGGGTGCCCATGCCCTGGGGGGGTCGCCACGGGCGGCATCGCCTTCGGCTCGGCGCATTTGGTGGCGCCATCTTTGGTGATGCACCGTTCTTCCATCGCTTCTTCGTTTCCGATCTCAGTGACCTCATACCCAGTCGTGTCATGGAGATGAGCGTAGATGGCCGGCCGGCCCCCAACCTGCTGGGCTCTGCGGTGCGCGAAATGCGTTCCCAGGACCTGGCGGCCAGGGTGGACGTGGAATACGGCATCCCCCTCTACCGGGGCGATCGTTTCTTTCGCGCGGTGCAGGCCTACGCGCTCACGGGCCTCTACGCCCTTGCCAACCGCGACGACATCCGTGTGGGCATCAACGGCTATTCAGGCGCACCCGCCATCCCTGCAGACATCACCTTTGATCTCGGCATTCGTGCAGACACGGAAATCGGCACCCTCCAACTTGGGTTCTCCACCGCATTGGGGTTCTTCCAACCGTGAACCACCGATTCCACACATGCCTTTTCCACAGGTGCCTTGCGGTCGCGTTGGGGTTCAGCCTGCTGGGTGGTTTCGGCCTTGCAACCACAACGGCACGGGCAGACGAAGCGCGTCGGTCCATGGAAGTTCGGTGGTCCATGGGTTCTCCAGTGGTCGCATTTTCTGCCCAGGGTCTGCTGCGCGAAAAGGAATGGGCGGACCTTCGCTCCGGTCTTCCCCAGACCGTGGTGGTTCGAACCGTGGCTCGCTCGGGCGACCACACCCTGGCCCAGGCCGCCCAGGTCTGCCGCGTCACCTACGACCTGTGGGAAGAATCCTTCCAAATCGAAGTGCAGAGCCCACGTGGCAACGTTCACCACCAGTCCAACCACCTGTCCGAAGTTCTCTCCCGGTGCCTGGAAATCCGGGGCCTTCCCCTAGACGCGCCATCCGCGTTCGAGCGCAGGGCTGGCGGCATGTTTCACCTTCAGGTCCTTGTGGAGTTCAACCCCATGTCCCAGGCCACCGTGGAAAAAATCCGGAGGTGGCTCGCCCAGCCTGGAGGTCGTCACGGTGAAAACGATGCATTCTTTGGATCGTTCGTTAGCGTGTTTGTGCAGCCACGGGTGGGCAAGGCCCAACGCACCCTACGCTTTCGCACTCTCCCGGTACCCATTACTCCTCGCCCCACCGCAGCCCCTCGCCCCACCACAACCCCCACCACAACCCCACCATGAGCCGGTTCAGCAAGTTCATGGGCCGCTTGCCCTCCACCCGTTTTGAGCGGCGCATGGCCCTTGTCATGACGATGCTTGCCGGCGCCATCGTTTTGGGCACGGTGTGGCTCGGTCGCAGCGTGCTCAAAGAAACCCTGGACGTGGGCGTCAACCCCGCCATGGAACGGCACCTGGAATCGGAACTGGAAATCCACCGGCGATATCTGGTTCTACTCCGTTCCCAGGCCCAACAGCTCGCCCAGACCCTCGCCCAGGAGCTCATGCCGGATCTCACCCAGGAATCGAGTACCGCACCGAACCCATCACTACCGCCGGATCAACCGTCCACGGAAATGCTTGCCGGCCATTGGGCCCGTTGGTCCAGGCAACATCCGGAGCTTGCTGGGGTCGAGTGGTTCACCGAGGATGGGCTAACTTTCGTTCAGGGCACCCCCCGCGGCCAGGGCACCCGATCCATGACCCAACTCCTACCGGGAACCAAAGCCCGCCTTGTGGTTCACGTCTTCACCAAAAATGCCTTTGAGTCCTACCGGGAGGCAGGGCAGTTGGTACAAACGTACGGCGACCTTCGCAAGAACGTGGATCTGGTGTCAGGCGGGTTTCTACGTATCTTCGCCTGGGTTATCAGTGGGCTCACATTGCTTGCGCTCCTGGCCGCCATCGTTCTCTCCCGGCGGCTTACCCGTAGCGTAGGTGAGTTGGCCCACGCCGCGGGCCGGGTGGGCCAGGGCGATCTTTCTGTGCAGGTCACGCAGCGCTCCAGCGACGAACTCGGTGAACTCACCCGCGCCTTCAACCACATGGTCAAAGACATCCGCAACTCAAGGGGGCGTATTGAATACCTCCAGAGGATTGGTGCCTGGCAGGAGTTCGCTCGCCGCCTCGCCCACGAAATCAAAAACCCCCTCACGCCGATCCTACTCTCTGCCCAGGAAGCCGACGTGGCCACACAGCAGGGAGATCCCTCGGCCCCTCACAAGGTGAGCGAAGCCAGGCAGATCATCGAAGAAGAGGTGGCAACCCTCCGCAGGCTAGTGACCGAGTTTAGCGAGTTTGCACGACTGCCCAAGGCCCAAAGGGTCCCCACCGATCTAATAGAGTTCCTGGGGGATGCGGTCTCCTATTTAGGGTTGGACGGTCGGCAGGCAGGCCCCGCCCACCCGGTTCAGGTCGAGCTTATTGTGGAACCGGGGTTCAACACCGTGGTCGTGGACCTCGACGCCATGCTGTTCAAACGCGCATTGGACAACCTGGTGCGAAACGCCATCGAAGCGATCCAAGCCACCTTTCCCCCAGCAAATGCCAAAAACACTGAAAAAGAAACCCCACAGGGGAGGGTGACGCTTCACCTGTTTCCCACAGAGGATCACGTACGCCTCGAGATTACGGACAATGGGCCCGGAATACCTGAGGGCCAGCTGGAGACCGTATTTGACCCCTATTTCACCACAAAAGCCACAGGAACGGGCCTTGGCCTACCGATCACCAAGAAGCTGATCCTGGAGCACGAGGGGGATATCCAATTTGATAACCCCCCTGGAGGCGGGGCCCGGTGCTCCATACGATTGCCGCGGCTACCCAATGCGGACCTTCCAAGGGGTTGACCCTTCTGGCCGAACCAGCTAGTTTCGCCCGCCGCGAGCCCCGGGGTTCCGGCAATTCCGCCGGCCCCCAACCGCGACCCAGGGCCCGCGAAAACGCATCGGAAACACACGTGGTTCAATCCCTACAGGGCAGTAGCCTCGAGGAACGGATCAGTTACCTCCAGGATCTACTCGGCCGCACCAATGAAAACGTGGTGCAAGAGTTCCAGGACAAGCTCGATCTTCTTTGGATTTACCATGACAGCGCCCTCGAAGGCACCGTCTACACGGCCGAGGAAATTCAAACGGCTATCAAGTCCGATCCAGACGCGGAAGAAGATTCTACTCTCGTACCGTTGTACGACGAGATCCGACAGAACCACGCCACCATTCGAAAGGTGCGCGAGCTAGCCGCCAAAAAGCGTGGCGACATCACCATCGACATCATTAAGGATCTCTACACCACGCTCATCCCTGAGGAGGCCGAGGGCAAGGGTGGCCCCAAGTACCGCAAGGACATGCCGATTCACCGGCTGTACTTCCACGAGATCGCAGCACCTGACAAAATTGGCTACCAGCTGCGAAATCTCGTTCAGTGGATGAACGCGCCGGAAACCAAGCGTTCCACCCACACCGTGCGTTTGGCCGCCAAGGCCCATACCCGGCTGCTCCAGGCCTACCCGTTTCCTAAACAAAGCGGAAAGGTGGCGCGCCTTCTCATGAATCTCATCCTGCTGCGCCAGGGCTACCCCCCGGTGTTGGTACACGCCACGGAACGGCAGCGCTACTACGATGCCCTCAAGAGTTCCGAAGATGTGGTCGCCAAGTTGATCACCGAAGCTCTTGGCGCCACCATCGAGTCTACTATTCAGCACTTCGAGGTCATGCTTGGAATGCGGCATCCCACCGCTTCTCCGTAAATAGCATCGCCTTAAACGGAACAAACGAGACCGGAGTCGGCTATCCTCGGCGCTCCTCCATGGCCCAAGGATCACAGCAACTGAGGAGTCCCTTTTGGCTCCACTGGTTCCCCCCGGCAGTGGTGGGCGGCGCGGCCCTGGCCTGGGGGGGATGGCAGCGTTTCCACACCTTCCACATGGAAGATCCATGGCTGTTGCACTTCTCCCAGGTGGCGGCCCAGGGGTCCGGCCTATTCCAGGGGTTCAATGCTTCTGCGGTGCTCATGCCGCTCGCAGTCCTTGCCTACCTCGTGCAACAGCCGGTGGCGCTCGTTCTTTTGGCGAGCCAGTGGGTAGCCCTGGCCTGTGTGTGTTGGCCCCTGGCGCGCTTCGCCCTGAACGCGACTCCGGGTAGAACTCTTGCCGGTGCAGCACCGAACACCAGCAAGTGGGGTGTGCTCTTCCCCTGGTGGGTGTGCCTGGTGTGGTGGCTCTGTTTTCCTGTGAGCCAACTGGGTTTAACCACGTTTCACCCGATGGCCCTGGGCCTGCCTGCCATTGGGTTCCTGGGGGTAAGCCTCCATCGCCATTGCACCTGGGGCGTGTGGGTTTCAAGCCTCGTGGCCTTGGCCTGCCACGTGGGCTTTGCCTGGCTCATCGTGCCCGCCTGTGTACTGCACTTCCCCCTACCCGGCGCCAAAGACAAACCCCACGGGTCCATCTCCTTCAGAGCACCCCTATTTGCGGCAGGGGTATCCACCGCGCTGTGGATCGTCATGATGTACGTTCTTCCTGCGGGGTCTCGTATCCCAGGGGCCCAGCATGCAGCGGTTCAGCATGCAGGTCCCCACAACACAGACGCATGGTGGACGGGTGCACCGATGCTCTGGGACCTGATGACCGCCCTTGCACTACTGCCCCTGCTGGGCGTTCGGTGGTGCATCGCCCTTGCACCCGTGCTGCTGATTCTCAGCCTTTCCCTTCCACCCTGGTTCGGCGCACTGCTTTCCAATCCCGCCTCGTTTGATCAACCGTGGCTGCTAGCCACCCTTCCATGGTTGCTCTTTGCCGCCATGGAAGGAACAGCGCGGCAGGCCCTGCAAAGGGTGGCCCCATGGGCATGGATCATCATGGGCACCACGGCCGCGTTTGCCCACGGCGTGCTTGCACCGTCACCCCTTTCTCCTGGGTTCGATCGCTCGGTTTTTGCCCAGGACGCGCGTGCCCAGGATGCGCAACATGTGTTGCAAGCCATTCCCACCAAAGCCCATGTCGCTGCACCACCGGAGTTGGCACCGGCGCTGCTCGCCAATTCGCGCCTGGTCACCGTCCACGGGTCATCCGATCCCTTGGGCCCAAAGCACTTCACGATTTTGGATCGATCCCATCGTGACGATCTCCAGGGCAAGGTCGCGCTCTTGCGCACCCCCCAAGAAATCCAGCTACGGCAGTGGTTCGCCAAGGATGATGCAGCCCTAGTGTCGGTGCACGGCCGTTACCTTGTATTTAGGCACGGCGAAGACCCCCGCGCCCACCTGGCCAACCGTTACATTCGTGGCCACGCGAGCATCCCAGGAGGCCTGCGCCTGGCAGGTTGCCTCACCGCACGCCACGCCACCCTGCAACCCGCTGCAGTCACCCTTCAATTGGAGGCCCACGGGCCCTGCCCGGCAGACCTTGCTGTTCGGCTAGGCACGGCCTTCCGCCCAGAGCGTGTGGACCTGCTGTTCGACGGATTGCTTTCACCCGCCCAGTTGCGCCGGGGTGACGTTCTACAATCCATCCACGGCTTGAACATCGATGAGCATGCAGGCGTTGCGACCGACGGATTGCGCCTAGGCGCCGTGCTCGCCCACGGCCGCCGCCCCGACCGGGACGACCCCATCGCCGTCACGGTCCCGCTCCAATAGATTACTCAGTTGAAACGTTAGCGCTCTCGCCTTCGAGCTTTGGAAACAACTCCACCTCGTTCGACATCTTTGAAAGAGCGGCACGCCAGGTCCCTGCACCCACGTCTCCAAACACGGGCAGCTTCCTAAACGCCAGTTTTGCTCCACCAAAGGCCATCGCCAATCCTAACGCCGCAAACACCGCGGCGCCCACAACAGGCGCAGTGAGTACCCCACCCACGACAAGGTAGGTCCCGGCTGCCATCAGCGCGGTTGAAAGCACCAGGCCCAATACCCGGGTCACCCGCTTCATCGCCTTGGAAAGCCACTGGGGAAGCTCCAACCAGGAATCAAAAAACTCCGTGTCCCCCACCCACTTGGTTAACAATGCATCGCGCCACTGCAGGTACTCCTTCACGCCCTCAGCATCGTTGCCCACCGTAATCTCTTCCTGGGCAAAGCAATGATCTTCAAAGCGGCATTCATCGCTGTAACGGTCGAGCTTCTTGTTCCCAAGGGAAACACGCATTTGGTAACGCACCTGGTCGTAGAGCGGCGCTTGTCCCTCGGCCCGGGAAGAGGTGGACGACCCAGAGGTGGACGACCCCGAGGTGGACGACCCAGAGGTGGACGACCCAGCAGAGGGCATCCCATCCAACAGAATCCAGGCCTTGGCAGACTTTGCCCAACCCTTGGGCATAGGATCCTGGTCGCCATCGGCTGTCGCCCGCCTTGAAACCAAAGCTTTCAATACCTCTTTGGAGTCCCTGTGCTGAACGCGCTTTCGCCTGGTGACCCTCAACTTGGACAACACCGAGGTGGCTTCAGTCAAGGCATCCAATACAGCCGCCTGTTTCTCCTCATCAGCCGCTACCATCGCGGCCTGAACCGTTTCAATCGGGTCGTCAGAAACAAAGTCGGGCACCACGTGCGCAGGAAACAGGGACCTCAGCGCCACAGCAAGATTTGCCTCAACCCCGTCCAGGTCATCCAATGTGGAAGTGGACTCTTCGTCAAAGTGAAAACCGGCCTCCTCAAACTCCGAGGTAGCCTGCGCGGTTTTGGAAGTTGTAACCGCATTCCCGGCAAGGTCCGCAGAACAGGCAAAGGCTCCCGCCCCCAGGGAAAGCGCCATCAGCCCCGCCCCCCATTGTTTCCAAGGCCCACGACAATCCACAGTATTTACTTGCAACATACCCTGCTCCTTACCCCACAAAACCCACACACAAAACCGCCCAATACACCGAGCGGCTCCAACTAACCCGTCTTATGGCGTGCTTGTTTAACTCTTTCTACGTCACGGCTGGATCCTTTGCGGTTCTTTAGCTTCTTGAACAGCCAGTACCCACCGGCGCCCAGGGCGGTCAATACCACCGGCACAACCACAATGGCCGCACCCTCCGCAAACCCCGCAATGATAATCGGCGCCAAAACCGCGCCCACAATCACCTTCGCTAGCTTCTTGCCATTCAGGTTCAGCCCAAGGTTCAAGCCCAACCCGGATTTTACCAACGCATCTTCCTCCAACCCAAGCGCTGCTGTGGCATAGGCCACCAAATCATCCGCGGTGAATGCGCTGTCGTCATCGTCGGGTTTGACTATCTCAGCAGACTGGCCTTCGGTAACTCTTGAACGATTTTCCACGATCTTAAGGTGAGAAACCTTGTTTGGGACATAAGCACGGGCGTGATTGGCCACCTCTCCGTCTTTTTCAATCAAGACGAAAGTCGCAAGGGCAGCGCCCTTCTTAAGCTCCTCGGAGGGGTTTTCTTTTGAACTTGGCTTGTAATCAAACAACGCAACCGTGGTCACCTTCGCTTGCCCAGTCTCTGGGTTGTGTGCGTCGATGAACACCGCATCCACCCAATACCGGGCGTAGTACTTTGACTTTTCAGTGTGTTCATCGTTTAAGCCTGCTGCCATCGTGGGATCAAGATCCAGCTTGGTAATGGTGCGGTACTTGATGGTCTTCACTGCTTTGGTTGCCTGTGTGGTAGCCCCCTCTACCCCCTCACGGTTTGCGGCATGGGCTTCTTGTGCTTCACGTTCAATGGCTGCCCACGCAGCTTCACGTCCCTCGTCTGTCGGGGCGCTGAGAAATCTTTCAATGGCCCCATCGGAGATAAAGCCCAAGCCATCGGCGGCCTCTTCCAGATCGGAGTCCAGGAACTCAAGCTCCTGCTCAAAGTCACCGCTGGGATCCACAAACTTGGCTGTCGTTACCGATCCGGCGCTGAGGTCCGCCGAGCAGGCCCAAAGCCCACCCACGAGTGTGGCCAACATGGTGGCGCCGCCCACCTGACGAAACATCCGACCTGATTTGAGTGCTTCTACGTGCATGAAATACCTTCTCCTGAGTTGGTGTTCTGCGGATCCAAAGCCAGAACGTGGGAACGTAACCTACGGGCAAGCAAAACCGGTGCCTAGCCTAATAACACCGACATTCAGCGGTTGTTGGGCCAGATTCATCCACGATCCCCGCTCACTGGAGTACGCAGACCCCAGGATTGTGCAGAAAACAAAATTGTACCACGCAGACAATAAGCAGAATAAACGACCCTACTGTTCTGTAGCCCATTGCCGTATGGCCAGGTCACGCACTTCAAAAATCGCGCTTTCCATTTGCCGCGCGTTCAACACACGCCTCAAGTAGCGTTCCCCAATGGCGCCCTGTTCGCATGCACCGGCCACGCACACCGTGGGTGAAAACTCCTTCACGGCGCCCACTCCCACAGCGTTCAGATAGCTCAGGTTCCGTTGTGCCCACTGCTGTTGTTCCGCCCCTAGGGTTCCATTGCTCAGGTAGCCCTCGAGCAGCTGCTTTTCACTTTCAAACACGGCGTCGTAGTACCCATCCTGCCGCAACCCACGGAGCTCCAAGCCCACAAGAATACCGCCCGACACATGCCAATGAATCTCCTGCTGGATCTCCGGGCCTTCCACAACTTGCCCATCCCTCCCCGCGCGGCCCCTGGGATTCCACACCTGAAGCACGCCGCTAGCTTCCGACCCGACCCCGCCCAACTCAAGGGCCGCAAAGGCCACGGATTGTGACTTTGTAGACTCATCCACACTCAAAAAATCAAAAGGCCAATCTGACTGCCGCCGCAACTTCTTGTCTGCCAGCATCAGGGCCGCTTCAACCCCCGCAGAGCCGTCTTCCAGCATCTGTCGTACAAAAAACTGCCCAGCACCCTCTTCCACGCCCACATCCAAGGTCCACAGCATGGCGCCGTAGGTCACCCTGAGAATCTGCCCCTGCAACTCCCCGTGAACCCCAATGATTGCGGTCTCGTAGGGCCTGCAGTCCCCATGGAGACCCCCAGAATTGTCCAACGCCTGGCAGTTTGCCCGCGTCTCCCAGGGGTCGTCATTCGGCCGTGAATAGTATTGCAGCACCGAGCCCCCAACGGCTTCCGCACCCGCGCTTTTCAGCCCAGTCGGCTCCGCAACACAACCAGCAAGCCAGCCCGAAAGCAGACAGAACAGGACAAGAGATCCAACACCAACCCATCGTGCAAACCAAAACATCCCCAAATGGGGACGCAAAAACTAAGCCAGACTCGTCCTATTGGCGCCGAAAACAACCCAGGTTCGAAAATTAACCAATGATTTCGGCAGAGGAGCCCCTCCGAGAGAGCTGCCAATCGGAATGCCGGCTAGTGGTCTTGATTCTGCTGTGCCCACCAGTACTTCACGGCCCGGTCGCGCAACTCCAAACGGTTTTGAACCATGGCCCGGTCCTTCAGCACGCGCATGGGGTACCGGTTGGCGGGGGTTCCGTCGGGGCAATCCCCGGCCACACACACGGTGGGCGAATGCACATGCAGCGAGCTCACTCCATGGGCCCGCATGTACTCCACGTAGGCTCGAGCTTGTTCGTTGCCACTCGCAAGCACCTTTGCATATTCGCCAAGCACCTCTTCGTAACTTGCTTGGTAGTAGCCCTCGGTCACCAGGCTCTCAAGCTCAAGGGTGAGGGCCTCGCCTTCCACGCTCCACCGAATCAGTTGCTGAACTTCTTCACCCCTCCCCAATACGCCGTTCACCATGGCTCTCCCGGTGGGGGCTACCACCTCGATCACCCCTTCGTTGTCCACCCCCGCGGGCAAATCCAGAGTGGCCCAGGCCAGGGGCTGTGTGGGAGCACCCAGATCCACCGTGGCAAAGTTCAACGGCCAGCCTTCTGCCATCTTCCCTGCTTTCTTTCTCAACTGAAGGCCCATTTCTGCAAATGGCGCAAGTGAAGAACGTGGATCAAAAGAACCTTGCTTCACCTTTGCATCGTAGGTTGCCAGGCTCCAAGCGCGCAGCCCAAACCACCTTGATTGTCGTTCTGAAACCCGATCCCACGTCCACAACAATGCCCCGTAGGAAAGGTGCAGCATCTGGTTTTCCAAACGTCCGTGAACACCAATGATGGCAGTCTCGTAGGGGGAGCATTCCCTCTCGTAGCCATGGTCCGCCTTCAGGGCCTCGCAGTTCGTCAATGTCTCCCAGGGGTCGTCATTCGGGCGTGAATAGTACTGAACTACCTCAGTAACATCACCCGGCCCAAGCTTTTCCGTGGCCGTCGGCGAAACCACCGCAGCACACCCGCCCACAAAACAGAACCCAACCCACGCCCAATTTCGAACTGCCACGAACATCACCCTAGGGTGACCCTACGTCCTCAGCGGGGCAAACCTTCCAACCACCGGCCCTGTCATGCCGGTGCGGGTAGGGGGCCGGGTGCAAGGGACTTGCGGGTAAGTTGTGAAAGGGTCATTTCCGCACCGTCCAAGAGCTCCCACCCCTGATCCTCAAACCAAGCATCCGCCGCGTCCCGTCGTTCCTGGTTCACCAAAAACGAAACCTCATCGCCACGCTTCCACTTCACGGATTCCGTCACCGGCTCCGCACGCCCATCCCGGTGGGTCACCATGGGTATGAACGTATTCTCGGTATCTTCCAGCACTGCAGCGAGGGACTCGGGCACCATACGCTCGACCAAACGCCAGCGTTCCATGGCCACCGTCTTGCGTCGCACTCGGGTCAACCAACCGTCCACGGCGTGGGGTCTGCCAAAAATCGCTTCACCACCAATCCCTTGAAGCAGCTTATGCGCAGATGTGCCATTGGCGTCCACCAAGCCAAACATTCGCTTCAACTTGCCGTGTTCCTTCGCCTTCTTGGCAAACAGGTAGTTCACTTCTGCGTTGGATGTCATTCCGATCACACCCCGACGAACATCCACCTGGGCTCGATCCATCATGCGTTCCTCCAGCCCGTTGCCGTACAACACCCGAAGCTGGTCCTTTTCCGCGGCAGTGCAGGCACTGGCATTGCTGTCGAGCAACACCACTTCCTCATCTTCGTTCCTGAGCGCCACCCCAAGAATGCGGGCAAGCTCGTTCGCACCCAGGATCACCCAACCGGTATCCGTCTTGCGCCGCAGCCCAAGCAGGCGAGCCACGGTTCCCCCGGTGAGACCCGCAGAAAGCACCGTCACTGCAATCACCAGAAACACCATGGCCTGCAACTCAGTGGCACCTTCCATGTCCCGTTTCTCAAGCTCCGCCGCAAAAAACGAAGCCACTGCCGCCGCCACGATTCCCCGGGGCCCAATCCAGGACATGAAAACCTTTTCCTTGGTCTTCAGTTCCGTGCCGAACGTACCTGCGAACATGTTTAACGGTCGCACCACAAACATCAGCACCGCCACAGTAATCACGCCGGGCCACCCCAAGGCCTGCACATCGGCAATGCGCACGTCCGCAGCAAGCAGCACAAACAACATGCCGATCAACATCACGGTCAGTTGCTCCTTAAACTCGAGCAGCTCCCGTTGCACCGCGGTTTGCGAATTGCCCACCACAATGCCCGCCATGGTGCACGCAACGATGCCACTCTCCGGGGCTACCGCATTTGAGATATGAAACAGCGCCAACACCCACGACAGGGTAAACACGTTTTCCAACCCTTCGGGCACCACGTTCCGAAACCGGAGCGCAAGCCAAAGAAACATGCCCCCCGCAAAACCAATGGCGCCACCAAAACCCAGGCCCGCCACAATGTGGTAACCGCCCAGGGCAAAGTTTTGCCCCGAAGGGCTCAGCACCACTTCCAATGCCACCGTGGCTAAAATAGCGCCCACCGCGTCGATGAGTACACCCTCGGCCTCCAGCACCGTGGCCACCGCGCGGGTCACGTTCAAGCGCCGAAGCAACGGTGTAATCACGGTCGGCCCCGTCACGATCACAAGGGAACCAAACAGAATAGACAGCTGCCAGTTCCAGCCCATGATTAACTTCGCTGCAAGCGTGCCCCCCACCCCGGTGATCAGGGCACCAATGCTAATCAACTGCCGAATGGCTCGCTGCTCACGCAACAGACGGCGAAGATTGAGGTTCATCCCACCCTCAAACAGGATCACAGCCACCGCAAAGCCCACCAGTTCAATCAGCGTGGAACCGAGCGTCTCCGGATGTACAAGGCCTGCGATATCCGGCCCCAGCACCACCCCCATACCCAACAACAGAACAATGCCGGGTAGACGTAAATGCCGCGCAATCGCTTGCGCCACAATGCCCCCCGTCAGTGCCAACGCAACCGTAAGACCTGAGCCGTGTTCCATAGGAAAGCCGCACGCTAGCAGATCCCTCCCCCGAGTCCCTGCCTCGGCAACCCTGCCTCGGCAATCAAGCGCTAACGATCCCGAAAGAACCCCCAGGCATCCCGGTAGGCGTTGGATTGGGCCAAGTCCAACTCCACCACCTGAACATTCTCTCCGTCTCCCAGGTCGGCAAGTACCTCACCCCGGTGGTCACACACAAACGAAGCTCCGTAGAAGCTGAGCCCCGGGCCACCCTTCAACTGTTCACGGCCAATACGGTTCGCGGCCGCCACAGGTACAGCGTTCGCAACCGCCTGACCCACCATCACCCGCTGCCAGGGCAATCGGGTCTCGTTGTCCGGCTCCTCCGGTTCGCTCCCAATAGCGGTGGGGTAGAGCAGAATCTCCGCGCCCTGGGCCACCATCGCTCGGGAGGCCTCCGGAAACCATTGATCCCAACAGATCCCTACCCCCACGCACCCTACGGAAGTGTTCCATACTCGATACCCACCCTGTTCGGGCTGGCTGCGCCCGGAACGAAAGTAGAACTTCTCGTTGTAGCCCGGGCCGTCTGGAATGTGGGTCTTGCGGTAAACCCCAAGCATTTCACCGTCAGCGTCGATCACGGCCACACTGTTGAAGTACGCCGCCCCTGCCTTTTCAAAGAACGACACCGGGAGCACCACCCCCAACTCCCGCGCCAACTGAGAAAACCGAGCGATCAATGGATTACCCTCCACAGGCTGTGCGTACGTAAACCACATGGGGTCCTGGGTTTGGGGAAAGTAAGGAAATTCAAAAAGTTCAGGGGTGACGATGAGCGTGGCACCCCTGAAAGCCGCTTGCCTCACCAGGTTCTCCACCCGATCCACGTTCCCAGCCTCCCCATCACCCAGAGAACACTGCACCAAACCCAACACCACATGACCCATAGGCCACGGAGTTAACCCAGAAACCCAGGACCCCCAAGTGCTCCCCGAATCCCCTGGCCCGCACCTCGTTGTAGTGCCGTGCCTTGCTGTGACGCTGGGGATCAAACAAACTACCCGGCTACTCCACCACAGGTCTTCCCAGCCAACCATGAACTCCACAGTCCACAATACAGCCCACTCGTTGGCGGCCCTCCTGGGTGCGAGCCTGTTGCTTTCCTGCGGTGGCAGTTCGGGTGCCACGCCCGCCAGCCTCCCAGACCAGGGCGACGGCAACACCAAATGGCTGTGCCAAAAAGATGCCGACTGCACCCAAGGGGTCTGCGTTTCCGGTAGTTGCCAGGTCACCACCACCTGTGGAAATCCAGTGGTCCCCTCCACCCTCAGCTTCAATGCGGGCGACTGTTCCACAGAAACCGCCTTCGAACCCACCGGCACCGGCAACTACCACGTGGCCAGCAAAGACGGTGCATTGGTTCTCCAGGCAACCACCCAGGAGCGTTCCCACATTTGGATCGTAAACACCCACGAAGCCACCGTTTCCAAAATCGACACCGCCACAAAGACGGAACTTGCACGCTACCGCACCGGTCGTCTCGGGGGGGTACGGGCGGGCAACACCGGCGACGATCCCTCCCGAACGGCAGTGGACGCCTTTGGGGACGCGTACATCGCCAACCGCCAGGGCCGCAGTGTCGTGAAGGTTTCCTCCCAGGGTACCGCTTGCCCCGACAAAGTGCTCAACGCGCAAACCACCATCACCCAGACCTCCTCGAGCCCTACCGACGTCAAATCCTGGAACCAGGACAAATGCGTACTGTGGAGCCGTTACCTGGACGGCGGCGGGCCCCTACGCGGCATCGCTTCCCACAACGTGATCGGCCTGGATGGGGTCCTGGAAAACGCAGTATGGGTCGCCGGGTACGACGGAGTGCTTTGGAAGCTCGATGCCAACACAGGCGAAATTCTCCTGCAGACCCCTACGCCGACCCTTCAAAACGGCGACCCGATCGAGCCCTACGGAATGGCCATGGACCGATCGGGCAACCTCTGGATGGCCACCCGCCAGTTCGGTTACCTGGGTCGCCTGGATACCACCCGTTGCATGGACGGCCCGTCCTGTGATGTCGCCACATGTGTCTCCCCAAGCCAGTCTGACAATCACCTTGGTGATGATTGCATCAAACAGGCCCTACGTATCACCAACTTCCATTCCTACGGCATCACCATCGATCAAAAACAGCGCCTATGGTTCGGTGGGTACAACGTCACCCGTTATGATCCCGGGGCCGCCCCCAACGCTAGGGTGACCCAGCTCACCACCTTCCCATGGACACCGCCCAGCGGGTTTGACGATGTCATTCACGGCATTGCTGTCGACGATCAGGGCTGGGTATGGGGCGCTGGACTCAACGAGGGGGTGCTTCGCATTCATGCAGACGACCCCACAGGTGCCGGTAAAGTCCACCGGGTCACGGGAACCCAGGGCTTTAGCAACAAGGGCATCGCTGTGGATGGCCAGGGCAAGGTCTGGTCCATTACCCGCGACCAAACAGCCCTTGTCATTCAACCCGGTGCCACCATTACAAACAACACCGTGGACAGCACCAGCGTCCAGTCCTTGAACGAACCCTACACCTATTCGGACATGACCGGCCTGCAGCACCGCCTTGCCACCCAGGCCTACGGTGTCTACCGCACCACCTTTGAACATTGCGAAAAGCCGGAACGCATCTGGTCTCGGTTACATTGGAACGCGGCGGTACCCCCAAACACACGACTCGTGTTCCGGGCGAGAACCGCCATCCATTGGCAGCGCTTCACCGGAGTGCCCTGGGTCACCATTGCCACGGTCACCGATGCAAACCCGGTGGGAGACGCGGAGCTAACCTCGCACCTACCAAGCATAGGAATCAGCAACGGAAAAGAAGGCATGGAACCGTGGCTAGAAGTGGAAGTGCAGCTTCAGCGCCTGGATGGTGCGTCACCGAATGCCACGCCTGCACTAAATTGGTTGGAGATCACTGGGAGTTGCAATGACGCGGTTATTTAGGAAAACCATGCCTTCTTTTCCATCGTGGCTGGGGGCGTTCATCCTGATCGTTGGAGTCACGGCCTGCAGCCGAGTTCACTCCGTACAACAGGTCGCTTCCCTCGATGTGGAGTTGGTCACGGACTACTACGCCCCTGGCGAGTACAACAGTGTCTTCATCACCTTGGGCGAAGGAAAAACCCGCCGCGCCGAAGAAAGCCGAAAAATGCGCTGGGCGCCTGAGCCGGGCCAAGACCTCTCTAGCGGAACAGTAATCGCGAGCCTTGTCGATTTGCCACTCGGGCAGCACTCCGTGGAAGTGAGTCTTGTGGACGCAGCCGAAAATACGGTGGCCAAGTGGCAGGCCAATGTTTTTCTGGACGGGAACAACCGTGTGCGCCTGGCCATCGCCCGTGGGTGCCAAACCGAAGGTTGCACCAACGCGGACGGCACCATGTGTGAACTCTGCATTGGCAATGCCTGTGCCAGTACCCAATCCCTGGCCGTGGCGACCCTTGCGGGAGATGAAAGCACCGACGGCACGCTCAAACGTATCGAGAAAGTCACCCAGGCCGTCTGTGTGAACCAGTTCTGCCAGGCGGATTCAGAGTGTGGGCCGGTGGCCGAGTGCGCCGAAGCCAAATGCGTGGAGGGCGTGTGCATGCACATCATCAAACCACGCGGCTGCCAGGAACCGTTCTACTGCAATCCCACCCCAGGTCAGGGTTGCGTGGCTCCCGAGGGTTCCCTTTGCGGCACCCTGTGTGTACCCGAAGGCGAAGAATGCCGAGTCGGGTATTGGCAGTGCGACGGCAATACCCCCATGTACTGCGACGACGTCAACCTGTGGCGGGCTGGAACCGCCTGCAGTGCTGGGTTTTGCAGTGGCCGTGGGAGTTGTGACACCTACATCACCCTGGATGGCGTCGCCAGCAACGACCTTTTTGGAAACCACATTGCGCTTCTCGACGATCTACTTTTTGTCCATGCCTCCAACCGACAGATCGGGCAATTCCAAGGGGTCACCTACGTGTACCAACTGCAAGGCGACGGCTCGGCAGCGCTTGTGGATACCTGGGATGCCAATGTCATCGCAAACAACCATCTCATTGAGATGATCGGGTCCAGAGATCGAATCGCCTTTGGTAAAATCCCGGGCCTCTTCACCGATCCAGAGGTGTGGGTACGTCGCCGCCAGGCCGACGGTTCCTGGGTGACCGATGGCCCCCTGAGTGATCCCAACGGCGGCGGGCTCGGCGGTTCTGCGCGCTACGGCCAACCGCTAGCCATTGTCGGCGACACGCTCATCGTCGGAGATTCGGACCTGGATTCTGCCAACTCCCGGGATGGCGCAGCCCACGTTTACACGTTTGATGGGAGCGATTGGAATCACACGCAACAACTCCAGGCCTCTGACACAGCGAACAACCATCACTTTGGTGGTGCTGCGGCCGTGGAAGGATCCCGGTTGGTTGTCACCTCTAGCAAGGTGAACGCCGCCACCGGCGCGCAATCCACGGCCTACGTTTTTGAAAAAGTAGGGAGCACTTGGGTGGAGCAACATCAAGTTGCATCCACACTCTCGGTGAACCCAAACGTTACCGCATCAAACGTGGCCCTCTCGGGGGACTACCTCGCACTCACAAGTACCGCACTGGATGGCACCGGTGAGGTCAGCCTCTTTCAATACGATGCAGGCGCTGACCTTTGGATTGAACTTCAGGTAATCGAAGGTCCCACCAATGCAAGGTTTGTGGGTACCGATCTTCTGGTGCGTGAACCGAACAGCCAAGGCACCGGTGGTGAATCAGCAGCGGCAGTGGTGTACCGTTTTGATGGTACACAAACCTGGGTACTTGAAAAACGGCTTACGGGCTATTCCGCCACGCCGGGAACCACCTACGCCGGCGCCGCCATCGACGGAAACGAAAAATGGGTCATCATTGGTGCGGCCGGGGACAACAATCGAGAGGGTGGAGTCTACATCTTCCACCGAGACTGGTAGCCATGCGAACCACAACCAATCCCACGGGTGATATTGAAACGTAGCGTCGAAAGTTCCAGGCGAAGTACAGGCCAAAACAGCATTTGTGGGGCATCCCCCCACCACTCAAAAATAGGTCAGCGCACAGGAAATACCGGCGGGCCGGCATGGTTTTTAGGGTGGGTTCTACTCGTACTAGGCAGCGTTTCCTGCGCCCGGGTGAACTCGGTACAACAAGTGGCCTCCCTCCATGTGGAGCTCGCCACCGACTACTACGCACCTGGCGAGTATCACGACGTGATCGTGTCGGTGGGCGAAGGCAAGACCCAACGCAGTGAGGAAACGCGCAAGGTACGTTGGACTCCGCAACCGGGTGACGACCTTTCAAGTGGCGTCACAGTTGCAGATCTGGCCAAACTCCCACTCGGTCAGCATTCCGTAGAGGTAAGCCTGGTGGATGCCGCTGAAAACGTGGTCGCCAAATGGAACGCGGACGTTTTTCTGGACGGGCACAACCAAGTCCGCGTGGTCATCGCGCGGGGCTGCAAAACAGATGGGTGTACCAACGACAACGGGACCCTGTGCAGGCTTTGCATCGACAACACCTGTGCCAGCACACAGTCGCTCGCGGTTGCCATGAAGGCAGGGGACGACAGCACCGGCGGCGTACTCAAAAAAATTGAAGAAGTCACCCAAGCCGTTTGCGTCAACCAGTTCTGCCAAACCGACGCGGAGTGCGGCCCCGTGGCCGAATGTGCACAAGCCAAGTGCGTAGAAGGCGTATGCATGCACGTCATCAAACCCCGCGGTTGTCATGAGCCCTTCTACTGCAACCCCAACCCCGGTCAGGGGTGCGTAGCTCCAGAGGGCACACTTTGCGGAGCCCTCTGTGTTCCAGAGGGCGAAGAGTGTCGTGTGGGTTACTGGCGATGTGAAGAAAACCAACCCATGTACTGCGACGACGTCAACCTGTGGCGCGCGGGCACCCCTTGCAGCACCGGTTTTTGCAGCGGCCGAGGCAACTGCGATGCCTACGTCACGCACGATGCACCCACGGGTTTTGACCAGTTTGGCCGTGAACTTGCGCTACTTGGTGACCAGCTTGTTGCGCACAGTATCCACAAAGGCCCAACCCATGAGGGAACCACATTCGTCTACGACATCTCAGAGTCCGGCGTTCCGGCCCTCAGTGAAACCTGGACAGCCGACCAGGTAGCGGGTGCCGCAGTCTTGGGTTTCTCAGCGTCCACGGATCGCGTGGCGCTTGCAAAACTTCCCGGAACGTTTGACAGTTCTGCTCGCGTCTACGTGCGGCGCCGTCTGCCCGATGGAGACTGGGTTGGTGATCCGCCCGTGGTCGACCCTAACGGTTCAGCCACCGGGAATGCCGCCGCTCTATTTGGGGTCCCCACAGCGCTGCATGACAACACGTTGCTGGTTGCGGACACCGAGCTCCGTGTAAATCACACGCGGGAGGGCGTGGTCCATGCCTACGAGTTTAACGGAAACATTTGGAGCTACCGCCAACAGCTTGGAGCAAGTGACGCCGCCGCCTACGACTATTTTGGTGAAGCCGTGGCTGTGGATGGAGACCGGTTGGCCATTGGTTCCCAAAAAGTGAACTCAACCAATGGTGCCGGCGCAACGGTGTACATTTTTGAACGGGTAGCGGGCTCCTGGGTGGAGAAACACCGGTTTGGTTCCACCCTTTCCACCAACGCCTACGACATCGATGCTCTTGCACTCTCGGGCGACTACCTCGCCATGACAACGCTCGCTGGAACCACGGGCGAGGTCTCCATCTTCCACTACGACGCCGGCATTGATCTTTGGGAAGAACTCCAAATTCTCAGCGGTACATCCGCCCAGTTCCTAGACCAGGATTTGCTTGTCCGTGATCCCGACGTCCGCGGCGACAACAAACTCCATTCAGCCGCAACCCTCTATCGGTTTGACGGAAACCGAACCTGGACCTTGGAAAAGCAACTCGTGGCCTACGCAGGAGGTCCCGCCGGCAACGGCACTTCCATCGCCGGCAATGACAAATGGATCGCCCTAGGCGCCGCCGGAGAAAACAAAAGCGAAGGCGCCCTCTACATCTTCCACCGCGACTGGTAACCTAAATTAAACAAACAAACTGAGGCAGAACAACCTCAACCTGATCGGCAACATCCGGGCTTGGACGTGCAAAGTGGTTTTCAAGAGTCCGAATAGATTCTACGAAGGACCAATAATCTTTGAGATGAGAACCCTTATTCACGACTCCCGACAGGGTTGTTACAATATCCTGTACGGAGGCCTGAGCTGAAAGGCCCAGCAGAGCTCGAACCCTGGGATAAACCAATCCTCCGAATACCGTCTCATAGGTGGCTCGAACACCATTGGAGAATACCGCTCGCGCATTGGAGTGGGTGCGGACCGAGTCTGGAACAGAGGACGGAATAGACTGGTCTGTGCCCAGTTGAAGCCACTCCACCAGTCGCGATGCAACTGCTCCTAGGTAGCTCACTTTGGTCGCCAATGAGCTACCTCCCTCAAGAATGTCTAAGGCCCTACCCCGTAACTCTTGGTCACCGTAGTTCTCGTACACATAGGCCCCAGCGGAGGCGGTCACCCCGTTTACAAAACCTTGGCATGCCGGGGTTAGGACGCTTTCGCCCGCGGCTCGCGCTCTGTGGACGAGTTGCATTTGTATTTCAAATGCTCGTTCTTCAACCTGATTTAGCGGTTGCTCGCCAACGGTATCCCAGCCAAAGCACTCGTTTTCCCACCAATGAAAAGCTTCGTGGCCCAGGAAGCTCGCGTAGACGACTGGGTCCAAATGTGCCGAGGCCAACCGATGCCGGTCCACTTCAATCCGTGTCCTGCCCGTCGTCTTTGAACGTATGAGCGTTGCCGGTGCGCCAACCCGATCTACTGCAACCACCGCTACCTCACCCGCTCGGATCGCTTTTTCAAAAAACTCGGGAATCTGAGAGAGCAGGGGGGCAGCACTCAGTGAAGGGTTCAAGCAGTGAAAATTCTCTTTGCAGCGTAGATGTCGCTGTTGCCCACAGGTCTCATTCTCAGAGCTGCGGTCCGCCCACAGCGCAGCCTTGGACAAATGATCCACCACCGCGGTAGTAGTCGAATCCATGTTGCTTTTCGGCGAACCTGAGTCAACGCTACAACCGCCAAGAATTAGCAGTGCCGTCGCTAGTTGTAGATGCTTTAGATGTCTTCCGGAAACCATCATCGCAGCTCCTTTTCAAGCTGGGGTGGCCGAAAATACCACATTCACCTACGGGGAGCCACGTGTGGGGAGGGGCAATTCGCGTGCCATTTGCGTGAACAACCTGTCCCTCAGGGCTGTTGATCCCTGGAAAACACCGGTTGGGTCACGCAATGGAACGCTCCTCCACCGTGCAGCAGCCCCCGGGCGGGTAGCCCAACCACCTTGCGACCGGGCATGGCCTTTTGCAGCACATCCAGGGCTTTCGCATCCTCGCGGACTCCAAAGGTAGGTACGCAAACCGTTCCGTTCGCGATCACAAAGTTCAAATAGTTTGCGGGCATTGGGCTGTGATCAAAGGTGCTACTCACCCCACTAGGCGCCGGAACACCCACCACTTCCAACCGACGACCTCGCGCATCCCGAGCTCCCCGTAACCCCCGCATCACCTCTGCGTGAACATCCCGATTGTGCCGATCCCCACCCGGTTCTGAACAAACAACCAGTCCCGGTGCCACAAAGCGCGCCACGTTGTCCACATGCCCATCCGTGTGGTCAAAATGAAGGCCATTTTTTAGCCAAATTATTTTCTCAACGCCCATCCAACGCCTAAAAAAGCCTACCCAGGCCGACCGATCAACCCCTGGATTCCGATTGGGGTTGAGCAGGCACTGCTCAGTAACGATGGCCGTACCCTCCCCGTCCACCTCCACAGCACCCCCCTCGAGAATCAATGACTCCTGGGTAAAACGCGTTCCCTCCGCACGAGCCACCCGTTGAGCCAAGCCCAGGTCGCCATCAAACAGGTACTTCCCACCCCACCCGTTGAATCCAAAACCCAACGTGCGCCGTGCACCCGTTGCATCCTGCAAAAACAGCGGCCCCGTGTCCCGCAACCACGTGTCCCCATAGGTTTCGTGCACACACACAACTGAGTCGCCCACCAGCACCCTTGCACGCGCGGAATCCTCCCGCCGGACCAAGAGTTTCACGGTCACCACCCCAGAAAGCGCGCGGCACAGCCCAGCCATGTCCTGCCGAGCGGCCTCCAACTGCGTCCCCCACTCCTCTGAAAGGTACGGCCACGCCGTCCACAGGGAGTCCATCCGCTCCCATTCTGCAGGCCACCTCATCCTAAACCCACAATCACTACCCTACAGCCACACCCGATCCCCAAACCGGGTGTACATCTGTTCCACGTGTTCCAGCAAAAACTCCCGGCGCACCTCAAGTTGCGAAAGCATGGTAGTTGTCAGCACGGGCGCTAGTGGGTCCGAATTCAACATGCGTTTGAACTTCTCACCATCAAAACCTCTTATCTTGTCCACCGTGCTACGTCGAAACCGCTGCAGGGTTTCCAGGCGCTTGTCCATCAGGCTGTTCTGCGCCTTAGGCGTTGGAAAAAATCCCGCTCCGTTGTCCAAAAACACCAGTGGCCCGTGCTCCCCGCGGGTACGCAGGTTGGTAAACCCACCACCCCATCGGTCCACGTTGCTGGTCAGGTAGTCGAACAGAATCAGATCCGACAACTCCGCGGCACGGTCCTCGTCATTCGCCACCGCATCCGCCCAGGCGCCATCATCACCATGGTCTCCGGCCGCGTTGCGCCCGCGCCAGCCGGCAGGCCGTTGGTACGGGCTCACTTCCAAGCCACCGTTCAAGCGCACCCACTTCTCCCAACCGCGGCCAGGAACATACCGTGGCAGTCCGCCGTCCACCCAGCCCACGAACGCACCGTCCACAAGACCGTCCTCGCGCACAATAACTTCGTCCAAATGTTTGTGGTGACGTGCAAGTTGCCGAAGCTCGCTCCATTTCATGCGCCGGCCCACAACCGGAGGCACCCGCCCAATGCCCAGTACCCGGTCCAAATAGTAGGCCGCCACCTCCGCATGCCAATATGCCGCCGAAAACGACTGCGCCACCTTGTAGTAACCCACGGTGCCATCCTGCAGTGTCAACTTGAACGCCACCGATCGTCCGCCGCGCCCCAGCTCCCGCCCCACCACGGGCTCCTCCATCAGCGATCGCCTCCACGCGGTTTCCGGCTCGCCCAGAAAGTAGCTTTCCTCACCCCAACCAAACACCGCCTCCTCCGTGGACGGCACCTCCAACCACCCCCGCACCCGCTCCGCCGCCAAAGCAGATTCACCACATCCGGACGCACCTGCGGCACACAGACCGAGCAAACTGAGCCAAATGCAATCTAGGAAACGCATGGCCATACATGGTCACCCAGGGCAGGCAAATACGCAAAAAACGGCCCTCTCACAGCAAATTAGGGCATCCAAATAATGCACCAGATTACAGGTCGCTGTTCGGCTCCTTTCCCGTGTTCGCGTACAGCACGGGGTTCATGGTCACCATCTCCGCGGAGGGTAAATAGTAAATTGGTAGTTTTTGTCGTTGGAACGGGTATTGCAAGGACCAATGTTATTATGTTCACACGTTTCTTAGTGCTTTGTTTGGTCAGTGTTGCGGCGTCCGCTTGTGCCGTTTTCGCGCTTCCGGAAGGTTCCGAAAAATGCGTGAACTGTTTCAGCGTTTCAAAAATAGGAATTCCAGTCGGTCGAGCAAGTGCAGTATTCCTTCAAAAAGACTTCGTTCGCGAGAATGCAAGCGACCCAAACGGTATTTGGAAGCATGGCGCTCTACAAAACTTTTTGTCTGCGGTTATATTGGACAAGAAAGATACGCCAGAGGGTTGCGAGATCCTCGTAGCAACTGCACCCCACCGAAGAGACAAGCCATTCGAAAACAAACAACGCAATCTCATCAGCGTTGGCCTCGATGAGCTTCCCCGAGGTTGGACGGCGCCAGCAAACGATTTGTTCGACAACCTTACGGATGTCGTTGTCCCAGAAAAAGCACCGTGGACCGTGACTACACGCATGACTCAGGGAGTACTCAGGGAAGTCGCGACCAAAGACTTGAGTCTCGACTACGCGCTCTACAAGGCAACTTCAGTCTCTCGGAAGGTGTGCAACACTGTTCCCTCTGAGAGGGTAGAGTTTCTTCAAGAAGGCGAAAAAATCCTTGCCCTCGAGTCCTTTGGGTATGGTGCAAACCCAAAGTTGATAAAAAGCGGCTCACCCCACAGTGGTGCATTTCGCCGTCGATTCCTCCCTTTTGAAGTAGAAGACCCCGCACTAAACATCGTGATGCGTTCCTGTGTGACAGTCGGTCCCAGATGCAACTTTCCTGGCGAAATAACCTATACAAATATGGTTGAGCTTACCCCCGTTGGCTTTCCGCAAAGCGTAAATGAAAAAGGTGATTCGGGCGGTGGCCTGTTTGCTCAAGTCGAGTGTGATGGTGGGCAATGCCTTCGGTTTGTTGGTGTGTACTCGACCATAGGGTTTACAGGCAAGAGCGGCTTTGGATTGATCACCGAAGATATGGTGCCCACCGAATGGTGAGGCATGTGCCTGACATCGTGCGATCGGCCCCTTGATCGCACCCACAGGATCGCCACGTCCGACCATAAACGCTCCGTTCCAACACCCCCGGCTTAAGGAGTCGCCAGGCGCATCGTCCGCCGAATGGGAATTGTCTGAGACCAATCCGTCAGTCACCCATGTCTGAGGCTGTTCAACATGAGGCTGCATGCTGTAGAGACATTCATGTCGCACCGGTGGGGCCAATGCGAACAGTTGGCCCCAGCAGAATTCGGCAGAAAACGGAAGAAATGTGCTGGCACAAAACCTGCTTAGTACTCCAGCATCATGAAAAACAAGAGCTTCACACAACTCACAACATATTCTGCAGCAACCATAGCGTGCACAGCACTGCTGGGATTTTCCGGGTGCGCGTTCACAGAAGGCGCGCACCAAAAAAGCACAGAAGGTAACGCAGAAGCCATCGTCACCGTTCTTCAAAGAATCGAGAGCAAATGTCGTGGTACCTACATGGGTATCGACAAGTTGTCGGTGGTCGATCAATCGGCTCCCGCGACTGGTGATGCTCCTCTCAAGTGCGAAGGCATTACCCGCCCCGTCATTGACGCAATTCGAAATGGAGAAATAGAGATCCGAACGAAAGGGTTGCCTAAAGCGCTTACCGCGATGTTCAGTCCGCCGGAAAACAACTGGCTCACAAAACACAAGGCCATAATCATGGTACAAAACACTTCTCTCGAAAACGAGTGGGAGGAGGCGGTATTGCTCCATGAGGCATTACACGCCCGTCAATGGATGGTGGGCGGCGATCACTTTGTTCCCCATTCGGACATCCGTGATTTCGAGGGCGACGCTCACGTGGTTGAAGCACACTACTACAAGAACTTTGTGAAGAACTACAACGGCATTTCAGAGTCCATGCAGGAGCGTGCCGACAGCCTAAAACGAGCGATAGCGCATGAAACCAAGGAAGCACAACGACAAGCCATTGTTGCCATTCTCGAGGATCACTACGGAGACTTGGATCGAAACAACCGCATCTACCAAGCTAGTTTCAGTCTGCTCGATGGTTTTGCACCGTACACAGGCAAATCTCTGTCCGAAAAACAGAATAAAGAACTGCTCGAAGCGATTCAAGTAGTCACTGAAGATCTCGAAACAGACGCTGCTGCCTTTCTCGCCAAGTACACTCCAGCGGATGATGGAACGGTCGAAGCCGGATGGAACCACACAGTTTGGGTGGGCATTGGGCACATGGTTCTCCAGGCGATATATGAACACCCCGATCTCACCTTTTTGAAGGAATCACAGGAGATTTACAAGTCACAGGACTACCAACGAAAAATTGACGAGGTGAATCAAAAGAACGGCACCCATCTTGTCAGCAGAACTCTGCATGGTCTGCATCTAGCTTACGTCATGCAACAATACCTCTGACGAACTATCGGATCACAACACACCTGATCCATGGCCAACTCTTCCAGGGAAAAGCCAGTGTTGAGCGTGTGAGAAACCACCTGGCCGTTGAGCCACCAGCAGAAGTTCCATGTAGGGCCATCGTCCCCTATGCAGAACCGCGCGGCAAAAAACAGTCCGGGAATGCAGAGGTAGCGGCTGGTGGTCCCTACGGTGTTACTTGGATCAAGGGGCCGTCCAGCTGGAGTCGTTCGGCGCTTACTCTGTATTCTTCCCCAAGGGTGGCGGCGGCGGTTTGTCCACAAACCTGGGAGATGGACACCTGGTCGGATGGAAATCCACCCTGTTCCGCCTTTGCCACAATGTTTCCGTTGAGCACAAGCAGCACGTCCAAATCAGGCCAGTCCTTCAGGTGTTTGCGCAGGGCAAACTGCTGTCGCCCAGCGTCGTTGGGTTCCACCACCAACTGCCCCGTCCGTTCGTGTACCCGGGCGATGTGCGTTCCACCCAGCATCAAAGGCTCCAAATCCCGAAAGCGCGTTCCCCAGGGAGTCTCCACCGGTTCTGTTCGAAGTTGTTCTGTCCGGCTTGTTGCCCAAACCTCCAGGTCGCCCATTACATCTCCGCCGGCACACTGTCGAAACAGGTGGGGCTCCACGTCTTCCCGGTACCTTCGTACACAGTAACGTTGCCCAGGGGAAATCATGAGGCATTCCCGTGCGTGGGTCGCCGTAAGTGTCAGGCGCTCCCCCTCGGGAGGGCCGTACAGTTCCAGCGCGCGCAGCCGTTCCCCATGGGCCCGGGCCAATTGGGGGAAGCGCACCACAAACCGCTCCGCAAGCAGATTCACCTGGGCCACACCCGCCACCCGAGTGACATCCGTACCCATGGCCATGGCCTGTCGCGTCTTCACCTGGTTGTGTAAATCACCCAGCACCGTTTCAAAAAAGTCAGGGTGGGTGGCAAGAACGTCCGGAATATCCGCCAGCAGGTTCATCCATTCCTGGCTCCAGGCCTCCAGCTCCGCACGGGCCTTTTGGGCATCGTAGTTGGGGTCGTTGTGTAGGGAATCCCAGTAATCCGCCAGTCCCCGTGCTCGCACCCAAAGCTCATGAAAAGGGCTGTCCTCTTGGGGCGTCTCCGCCTCAAGCATGGCCGCACCTTCTGGCGTGCCCATCTTCTTCACAGCAAGCAACAATCGCTGTGCTTGCTCCAACATCGGGTCCGCAGAAGCGTCCTTTGCGCTTTCGGTGTTCCTTGGGCCGCAGCCCATCAACACCAAACCCAAACCCCAACTCACACCCAGTAGCAACACGGGGCCAAACGCCCCCCCCAACCCATGCCGGTTCAACATGAAATCATCATAACACCATCGGAAGCAGCTCCGTCAGCGACACCTGACTTAAACCCACACGGGCCTTCATCACATAGGCTTCAACCCCGTGCGCTAGGGCTTCGCGCAGCCCCTTGCCGTAGGCCGGGTCAATGTCATCCGCGGGGGCAAACTGGGTCACATCCGATCGTTGGGCGCAATAGACCATCGCTGCCCGGTGCCCCAGGTCCACCACGTGCATGAGCTCATGGAGGTGCTTGAGCCCCCGCTGGGTCACCGCGTCGGGAAACGCCGCGGTGCATATGCCGTCCTCCGACGTGTAGGCGTAGGTGGTATTCTTCACCTCCACGTACACCCGTTCGTCACCCTCCCAGGGAGCCCGCTTTAACGCAGGCTTCTCCGCCACCTGCCCTCCGCGGGAAAGCAAAATATCGATGCGGCTGCGCCCCTCCTGGCCGTATTTCACCTCGGTAACCTGGCGTTCGTATCCAGAAAGCCCAGGGATCTTGCCCCCTTGGATGGCCTCAAGCACGAGCGGCACGGCCACCCCAGTGTCCACGCCAACCCAGGTTTTCCCCACTTTTACAAGCTTCCAACCCCACTTTAGCTTCCTGTGCGGCGCATCCACAGCCACCATCCCCACAGGGGCACCCTCCACCAGACAACCCTTGAGACTCCCTGTATTGGGACAGTGTGCGGTCACCACCTCCCCAGAAGGCAGCAACACGTCCACAAAAAATCGCCGATATCTTTTTACAAATTGGCCTTCGAACAGTCGTTTTGGGAATCGCATGATTGGAATTTTCTTGTTACACTAGAGAACGGGAACCCAGATCGTCATCCTAGGTGGGCGCGCCAGCTAGGACGATAGCCACGGACACAGTCCGCTGGGCCCACAGAGAAAACACGTGTCTGCAGAACCCAACCCCACACTAGAGTCGGAAGAACTTCAAGGCCAGCCCTCCTCCGAGAGAGTTGTGTCTCCGAAGAGCATTCCCGTGGAAGATCCACTCCTGGATTCCTACACCGGTGTGGGAGACACGACCTCGGGAGTCCGCGCAAAGCAATCCGCGCCCGACACGCTCACCGAAAGCACCGCCTCACCGGAAGTCACGCCAGAGGAGATGGCGCAGGTCCGCGCATTCGAATCACCCTCCACTGACAATGGCGCTCCAACCGATAAGATCAGCACCCCAGGTTTCGGCAGCAATCCCGGAACGAACAGCCAGCCGGGAGCCACCAGCCAGCCGGGAGCCACCAGGCAGCCGGGAGCCACCAGCCAAACCGGTGGGATGAATCCTGACGATTTGGATAGCGTCGTGGGGGACCGAGAATCCGATCCACGTATCGGCGGCATGCTGGGTGGTCGCTACCGCGTGGATTCTGTCATCAGCCGCGGTGCTGCGGGCAAGGTGTACAGCGGCACCCACGCGTGGACCGATCGAAACGTGGCCATCAAAGTACTGCATTCCGAGTGGGTCCAGGAAAAGGAAGTCATCCAGCGGTTCCTTGACGAAGCTCGCGTGGCCACCCGTATCCACCACCCCCATGTGGTGGAAGTGCTCGATATGGGTTCCGACGATGACCAAACCGTCTATCTCGTCATGGAACGCCTTTCAGGGCCAACCATCGGTGAAATCCTGGACAAGAGCCCCGTCAGCCCTGTTCGTGCCTGGCAACTGTTGGGGCCCATCGCCGATGCCATGCACTACGCCCACGAACTCGGCATCGTGCACCGCGACCTCAAACCCACGAATATCCTTGTTCACAAAGATATGAAGGGAAGGGAAATCCCCAAAATCCTGGACTTTGGGGTCGCCAAAATGCAACGCCCGAACAACGCCCCCGCTACCACGAGCCTGGGCCAACTTCTCGGCACGCCCCACTACATGTCTCCGGAGCAAATTAGCGGAGAGTCCACCGTGGGCCCCCAGACCGACGTCTGGGCCATGGGTGTGATTCTCTACGAAGCGATCACCGGCGATTTACCCTTCGACAGGGAAAACCTCACACGCGTCATGCACGCCATCTGCATTGAGGACATTCCCACGCTGCACGGGAAAGAAGGCGTGCCCGACGCGTTCGCCGACGCCGTACAGCGCGCCCTCACCCGGGACCTCAAAGAGCGCACACCTTCCATGTCCAATCTAGTGGCTGAAATAGACGCCGCTCTTGGCATCAACACCGGCCAAGCCGTAAGTGCGGCCAGTACCTTTGAAGACACCACGGACGCCAGCATCTCCCTGGCCGGCCTCCGCCCCGCCATACACAAGGCATCCAGCAGAAAACAGAAACTACCGTGGATCATCGCGGGTGCCGCTTCCCTAATGCTTGTTGTGGGAGTGGGGATTGTGTTCGCCCTCTCTTCCGGCGGCGATTCCCAGGAGGCCCAGGCACAACAGGCATCCACCCCCGAGGTAGACTCCCCAAAGGCGGCGGTGGTGCCTCCAGAGCCCGGGGCCGTTTCCATGGAACAGGACGAGGACGACATCTCCCAGTCTGCTGCAATTCCAGAGGTTTCCGCTGATGGGGTCGGCACCGAGGATGAACTGGACAACGGGGATGAGGACGCCGAGGGCCGTATCACAGGTACCCAAGCGGCACCCAAAAATACCGGCAATGCGCGGCGTAGGCGACCACCGCGCCGATCGGCTCAACCGCAGAAAGCTTTACCTGGCCTACAGCGTGAATGGTAAACACTAAACAATGGCCCTAGGTCGTTTTCCAAATCACGTGCTGACCTTTGCAAGCGCACTGTCACTACTCGCCGTTTTTGGCGTGGGTTCAGCGAGTGTTCTCGCCCAGCAAGTCAATCCAGAAGGATCTACTCCGAAACAAGCGGCTGGTGTCCCATCGTCCCCTCCAGCCGCAGTCGAGCAGATGGACCAGGCCCGGGAGCTCTTCATGCGAGGCATTGAACTTGCCGATCAGGAGCAATGGCTGCGTGCCCTCGAGTCCTTTGAAGCTTCGTCAGCTCTGGTGCCGAGGGTCAGCACCCAGTTCAACATCGCCAACGCCCTGATCCATCTCGCGCGCTTTAAGTCCGCCGTGGATCTCCTGGAGCGGATCAAATCCGAAAACACCCAGGACCTGCCCGCCATCGAGCAGGCCAATGCCCTGATTCAAGAAGCCTCGGCCAACCTAGCCACCGTGGCCATCGATATCCATCCACCCCAGGCCGCAGCCACAGCTTTCATTGATGGAGTAGTGATTGAACCCGGCGATGCAGGTCAGCTCCACGAAACTGTGGACCCCGGCAGCCATCTGATACGGGTGGATGCCACAGGCTATCAAGGTTTTTCGCGGGGAATCACAGCCCATATTGGACAATACATCGTATTGCCAATCAACCTCCACCCCGACCTCAACTACCTCAGAGAGCAGCGCGAAAAAGAACAGCAGGAGAACCGAACCTCTCTCATGCGCAACCCCTGGTTCTGGACCGTTGCTGGCGTACTCGTCGCTGGCGTGGTGATCACGGTGGTCGCCACATCTTCCGATGACGGCGGAAGCTATGGGGGCGATACCGGTACCGTCTTGACTGGTTTGAGATCAAATCCCCTGGTGAGGTTTTAATGTTTCGCAACGTACCAAGCCGGTTCCCATGGGCGCTGTTACTCCTGGCCCCGGTCCTATTGGGATCGTGCGCGTCCTCCATCACCCAGTTGATCGTGGTTGTTCGCACGGATTACACGGTCCCAAGCGAAGCCAATCAGTTGGTCGTGCGTGTGCATGACGAAAACGGCCTAGAGCAGAGCTCCCAGCAGTGGGCCCTGTCCGAGGCGGAAGAGCAGGGCGAAGTATTGCCCCTGTCCTTTGGGGTAGAACCTGCCGGCGGCGATGCAAACCGTACAGTCACGCTAAACCTCACCCTCTCCCTAGATGATGCGGTCCTGGTTTCTCGCGAAGTGGTGGTGGGTTTTGTGGCAGGCAAACAGCTACTGCTTGAGGTCACTCTGCAACAATCCTGCGCCGCCGTTTCTTGCGAAGGCGGAGATACCTGCGTGTCCGGCACGTGCACGAGCGCAGTGATCGATGCGACGACCTTACCTGAAGTGGACCCGGGAAATGAGTTTACGCCCAATCCCACCACGGGGGCCTGTGACGACGGGATTAAAAATGGCCAGGAAACCGACGCGGATTGCGGAGGCGGATCCTGTGGCACCTGCACGATCAATCAAATGTGCGGCGCCGGGTCGGATTGCGCCTCTGGTTTTTGTGACCATGGCACCTGCCAGGACAGTTGCGGTGACGGTGTTGTGAACGGCACGGAAACCGGCGTGGATTGTGGAGGTGGTGCCTGTGGCCCATGTGGGCAGGGCCTCGCGTGCACTCAATACACCGATTGCATTGCTGGAGTGTGTTCCGGTGGCGTGTGCGCAGAGACCTGCAGCGACGGAACCAAAAACGGGTACGAAACCGACGTGGATTGTGGTGGCCCCGGGTGCAGCGCTTGCGTGGAGGGTGAAGCCTGCCAGCAGCATGACGATTGTATCAGCACCCTGTGTGACAACAGTCTCTGCCGTTATCCGGAGAGTTGCCAGGATGCCAAGAACGCATTCACCGACCCCAACAATGGCGTGTTTGCCATTAAGCCCGACCCCATGGGCACCACCTACAACGTGTATTGCGACATGACCACCGACGGTGGTGGTTGGACGCTCGTAAGCTCCACCAATGACGAACCCCCTATGGATCATGGAGGTGGGTACCACAGCGAGCTTTCCACACTGCTACCCACTGGCCGACACGAATCCATTTGGGATGGCCTGCGGCCCCTGATTACTGCCAACAGCGACATTCGCTTTGCATGCAAAGGCAACGATACCGACATCCCGATGACCGTAGATTTATCTTTCTACAACAACGGTTGGTACACGGAGCTCACAGCGAGCACAAACGAAGCCAGCGTTTGCTTTCAAGAGGACATGGGCAACGGTTACGACGGTGCCGTCGACCGCCGAAACAACCTCACCAACACGATTAAGACAAGCGCCGACGAATGGGACGTGGGCTACCTAGAAGCGGAACCGGGCTGCAGCAGCGCGGCAGACTTCCTGATCGATTTTGACGATGGCGGCACAGCCGGCACCAGTGATGACACGGACTGGGGTGAAGAAATCGGTGGCGACGTTTGTGGAACCAATACCGATTCCACAGACATGTCCTGGTTCATTTTCGTTCGTGAACCCTAACCACCCATGAAAGAAACGGCGACGAACCCATGCTACTGCTCCCGCCACATATGAAACGCGTCATGCTCCCAAACAGCACATTCAGGATGCCATTGCTTTTGATCTGCCTTGCCGTTCTGTCGGTTCAAGTCACTGCTTGCAAGCGCTCCAACCACAAAGCAGGAAGCGGAGGCACCCCAGACACAACGATCGATGCGAGTACGGGCGATGGATCCCTACACGTGGACGGCGGCCCGACGGATGGTGGCTTCACAGACGGCGCGCTGGACGCCTCCTCGGACGCCGGCCAAGACGGCGGGGTGGATGCAGCTCTCGAGTGCACCATGGGTGCCGATTGTGACGACACCAACGATTGCACTGTCGACACCTGCGATGGATCCAACATGTGTCAACATGTCAACGCCATGAACGGCACAAGCTGTTCATCCGGTTCCGGCACCTGCCAATCCGGTGAATGCGTGTTGCCCTGCGTAATTTCAAATGAACACAAAGTCCTGAACACCGTTCTTGATGGTACCGCCGAGGAACTAGGTTACGCCGTCGCGACCGATGGCTTTTTCATGGCGGTAGGCGCTCCAGGGAGCAACGATACCGGAGTCGCCGCGGGCAAAGTCTACATGTACATCAAGGGTGATTTTGATTGGGATCTATTCGGATCCATCGTCCCGGAAGACCCCCTTGCCGGTATGCGTTTCGGTGCCTCCGTTGCGGTGGACGGGGATACGGTGGTGGTAGGCGCTCCCCAGGACGACGAGTTCGGTTCCTCCGCCGGTGCGGTGTACGTCTACACCCGCAGTGGCATGACCTGGATCCTGCAAGACGAACTCGCAGACACCACAGGCACCCCCGCAGGTCGTTTGTTTGGCTTTGATGTAAATATCGACGGCGACGATCTCGCCATTGGTGCCTACGGAGATTCTAGCCTCGGTGCGGAAACCGGTGCCGCCTATGTGTACACTCGCACGGCGGGCACCTGGTCTCAGCAGCAGAAGATCATCCCATCGGGCATCGCTGCCGCAGATCAGGTGGGTTACTCCGTTGATATCCACAACGGCACACTCGTGATCGGCGCCCCAAAGGATGGCGACAACGGCGCTGAATCCGGATCGGCCCACGTCTACACACGCTCGGGTACGGTCTGGTCCCTGGAGCAAAAGCTTACCGCGTCCGATGGCGATTCCAACGATCTGTTCGGTTTTGATGTCGCGCTGGACGGTGACGAAATCGTAGCGGGCGCGCCGGATGACGAGGCGGCAGTCAACCTCAGTGGCTCTGCCTACGCCTTTGAACGCTCCGGCACAGTCTGGACGCAAAGCCAGAAGGTCACCATCAACCACAGCGCAGGGGGAGACAAGTTTGGATATTCCGTCAGCGTGGTCTCCGGGGTTCACTTGCTGGTCGGCGCGCCTGAGGCCAACGGAACCGCGGGTAACGATGTGGGGTACGTTGGAGTATTCAAACGAGCCATGTCGTCCTGGGATACGTCAAGCGTGATTGGCTCCGAAGGGAATGCGCCTTCTGACAACATGGCCCAGTCCGTCAGCGTTTCTTCCAACGCCGCAGTCTTTGGTGTCGCGGGCCAAGATGAGTTTGGAAGCAACGCCGGTCGTGTTCGAGCCTCCCATTTCACCAGTGTATGGACCAACGAACAGTCCCTTGGGTTGGATCATGTGGCGGTAAACGATCATCTCTTTGGTAAATCAACCGCATCCGATGGCAACACTCTGGTGATTGGCGTTCCGGATGAGAACGGCGTCGGAAGCTTCTCTTTCAATCCCACGATCATACCCCGCGCTGATGCTGGGGCTGTCTACGTATTCGTCCACGACGGAATGTCCTGGAATCTTGAAGCAAAACTAATTCCTGAGGATCCCAGCGATCGAAAGAAGTTTGGATCGGCAGTGGCAGTTGTGGGTGACTGGATAGTTGTCGGAGCTCCAGGGGATTCTGGTGCCGGTTCCAACGTAGGTGCTGCCTATTTCTTCGAGCGCACCGGCACCAACTGGGTACAGAAGCAGAAGCTGACACCCTCGTCACCCTTTGCGAATGGTGGGCTTGGGGTCGCCGCTGACATGGATGGAACCACAGCCGTCGTCGGATCGGAGGCAGGCACAGTATTTGGCAGTGGATCGGTCATCGTATTTACGGAGACCGCAGGCGTGTGGAGCGAGGCCCAGGAACTGCGAGGGGCGGACTCCGCCTCCGGCGAGCAGTTTGGTTCAAGCGTATCGCTAGATGGAAATCGAATGGCGGTGGGTGCCAAGCGAGATCACGCCCTACTTGCGGACGATGGTGCCGTATATGTGTTTGAGCAATCCATGGGTACCTGGGCCCAAACGGAGAAACTTGTGGCAAGCAACCCCATGAACAACGCCAACCTTGGCGCCGCCGTACGACTTCAAGGCGCTACCATTGTTGCCGGTGCACCAGGTCATACAAGCGATACCGGTGCGGCCTACGTATTTGTCCATGACGGAATGGACTGGGTAGAAGAAGACAATTTCCTAGGCGACGACACCACGGCGGGTGACAAGTTTGGAAGTGCCATCACGTTGCTTGATATGGACACCGCATGGATCGGTGCCCCATCCCATGGTTCCAACAAGGGAGCGGTGTATGCCATGGGCAGATACGACACCGCGTGGCACCAACGCAGCAAACACCAAGCAAGCGACGGGCTTTCAGATCCCAACGGCGATCAGTTCGGTTTCAACATTGCGGTATTCGGCACCCATCTCGCCGTAGGCGCCCCCCACCGCTCCGAAATCGACACCAGCGCCGGCGCCGCCTACATGTACAGTGTCATCTGCCCATAGCAAAAAACAAGTGCCCGGTGAGAAAAATACATACTCTGTAACTTGCTTTCCTGCAGCCCTTTCGTGGAATGATGGCGTCAATCCCGTGATAAGCACCCTGCTTAAGCCCGGAGCCCCGGTATGGGGGCTCCTCATGGTAGCTATGGCTACGCAGCTATTTGCCTGCGGTCGCATTGGCTACGATCCCGCATCGCCTGGGGGAAATGCCGGGAGCCTAGACTCAGGTCAAGATACCGCAGACGCCTCCGCAGACGCCTCCGCAGACGCCTCCGCAGACGCCTCCGCAGACGCCTCCGCAGACGCCTCCGCAGACGCTGGCACCGATGCGGCAGTAGACTCTAGTTCTGACAGCGCGGTAGACGGTGGCGTAGATGCTTCCTCGGATACCGGACCGGACGCGGGTACCGATGCGGGTCTTGATTCTGGCATGGACGCAGCGATGGACGGTGGAGCCGATGCGGGCCCTGATGCAGGCCCCGAATGCACGATGGATATCGATTGCGACGATAGCAACGATTGCACGGAGGACATGTGCTCTAGCAACACGTGTATCCACGACCCCAAGGCCATGGGCGCCATGTGTGACGACGGCCTGTTCTGCACAGTGACGGATCAATGCAATGGCATGGGTACATGTGTTGGCAGTGTGCGGGACTGCAGCGATGCCTTTGAGTGCACCATGGATTCCTGTGACGAAACGATGGATGCCTGCATCAACAACAACATGATGAACGGCACGATGTGCAGTGTGGGGGTGTGTCTTACCGGTTCCTGTGTGGAATGTGTAAACAACACGGACTGTGATGATGGAAACGAGTGCACCACCGACACCTGTGACGGATCCAACACATGCCAGACCGCGAACGTCATGAACGGAACCAGTTGCGCCATGGGTGCGGGCATGTGCCAGTCCGGTGGCTGCGTGTCGCCTTGCACGGTGTCGGACGAACAAAAGATCTTGAACGATATCCTAGATGGAACCGGTGACGAGCTGGGCTATGCAGTGGCCACCGACGGTACCTGGCTCGTTGCCGGCGCACCTTCAAATACCGACAGCGGTGCAACCGCTGGTAAAGTCTACGTCTATCTCGCTTCCAATGGAGACTGGGATCTCCACAGCACCATCCTTCCGGACGATCCTTTGGACGGAATGCTATTCGGAGCGGCAGTCTCTATAGACAATGGAACCATCGTCGTGGGTGCTCCCCAGGACGATGAGTTTGGTCTCTCCACAGGTGCTGCATACGTGTACACCCAAAACGGCCTTGGCTGGAGCCTGCAGGACGAGCTTACAGACACCACAGGCACTCCCGCAGGGCGGCTATTTGGATTCGACGTAAATATCGACGGTGATGACCTAGCGATTGGTGCGTACGGTGATAGCAGCCTCGGTGGGGAAACAGGAGCTGCCTATGTGTTCACTCGTACAGCAGGTACGTGGTCCCTACAGCAAAAAATCATTCCCACAGGCACTGCAGTGGGTGATCAGGCAGGACACTCTGTGGATATCGACAGCGGCACGCTTGTGATCGGCGCTCCCAAGGATGACGACAACGGTGCCGAATCCGGTTCTGCCTACGTGTACACCCGTTCGGGTTCAGTTTGGTCCCTGGAACAAAAGCTCACCGCTTCAGACGGCGATTCCGAAGACCTCTTTGGTTTTGATGTGGCCATCGACGGCGATGAAATTGTTTCTGGAGCACCGGACGACGAGCCGATCATGACCCTCGGTGGTTCCGCCTACACTTACGAACGAAGCGGGATGGTGTGGACCGAAAGCCAGAAGGTCGATTTCTCGTACTTCCACGGAGGAGACAAGATGGGGCACTCAGTGGATCTCGTATCCGGAATGACGTTGCTCGTGGGTGGCCCGGAGGCAAACGGCGCGCCGGGAAGCGACGTGGGGTTGATGGCAGTCATTCCGTGGACAGGCAGCAACTGGAACAACAGCTCGTTCAGTTCCGAGAACGGAGAAGCGCCCCTGGACCATCTTGGTTGGTCTGTTGCAGCAGCAGGCGCGACAGTAGTCACCGGGGTACCAAACGACGATAGCTTCGGCAACGACGCAGGTCGTGTGTACGGTAACACGGGTGCAAGTCGCCAACGCATGGCACACGACCACGCCGCCGTAAATGATCACCTATTTGGCCTAGCAACCGATATGGACGGCACCACGATGGTTGTCGGCGTACCCAACGAGGAAAGTATTTCGGAGTTCGTAGCCTCTTCCGGAAATCCCCGGACCGACGGCGGTGCGGTCTATGTGTTCCAGCACACAGGCTCAGCCTGGGAGTTCCAGGCACGTCTCATTCCCGAAGATGGATCGGACGGCAAGAAGTTCGGAACCGCGGTGGCCATCAGTGGCGACTGGATCGTGGTAGGTGCTCCAGTCGATCAAGATGGCGGCAACAACGTGGGCGCCGTCTACTTCTTCGAACGCACGGCAACAATCTGGACACAAACCCAAAAGTCCATCCCTTCCACTCCGGCGATATTCACGGGTGCTGGAACATCCTTAGATATGGATGGTTCCGTGGCGATCGTCGGTACAGTGGCGGGTGGAGGTGGTTTTACGGGCTCCGTACTTGTATTCACGGAATCGGGAGGCCTATGGACTGAGCACCAACAACTGATCGGATCGGATTCTATTGCTGGAGATATGTTTGGCTCAAGTGTGGCTCTAAGCGGAAGCAGAATGGCCGTGGGTGCCAGAAACGATGACTTCGCGCAGAACAACGACGGTTCGATCTATGTGTTCGAAGAGTCCCTTGGCACTTGGAGCGAAACCGCCCACTTCGGTGCAACTGGAAGCGCGGATGACGACAACATTGGAGCTTCCATCGATGTGGAAGGCAACACGTTGATTGCAGGTGCCCCAGGTCACACGTTTGGGGTGGGTGCCGCGCTGGTGTACGAGTACGATGGCATGAACTGGGTAGAGCAAGACACACTCGTGGGTAGCGACTCCGGGAACGGCAACCAAGTGGGTGGTTCGGTTTCCCTAATCGACGCGTCGACCGCAGTGGTGGGTGCTCCCCGTGAAGGACTATCCTCGGGCGCCATCTACGTGTTTGGAAAATACGGAACCAGTTGGTTCCAACGCAACAAGGTAGAAGCGAGTGATGAACTCCCCAACCCCAATGGGGATAGGTTTGGCACCTACGTAGCCGTTTCTGGCACTCGACTCGTGGTGGGTGCCCCCAACCGCTCCGAAATCGCCACCAACGCCGGCGCCGCCTACACCTTCACCATCACCTGCCCCTAGTTCGTTACCTCGTCAACATCTGTGTCGTAACAACCTCAGCCACACCACGCGTAGCTGGGGGAACCTGGAATTCCGACGCGGTCTAGGGATAGAAAAAAAGCGACTCGGTCTCACATTTTTCCCGCAACAGGAATATCGCAAGACAATCGGGCGATCACCCAATGCCCCGCCCCAAAACTAGGACAAATGCCACTTTATATGGAACATACTGGGTGCACAGACCGTATTCACACCTGTCCACCTGAGTTATGTCCATGAAATCCCATTTCCTCGTCGCCACAACGCTCATACTTTTCACAGCTTCATGCAAATCTGACGGGCCACCCAGTCACAGTGGGTTGAATGTGGATGGGGGAGTGGGGGATGCAACCCTCCCCGCAAGTTGTTCTAACGAAACCACCGACAACACCGAAACAGACATCGATTGCGGTGGAACCGTGTGCAGCCGTTGTACTGAGGGAAAACAATGCAGTGTAGGAAGCGACTGCGCGAGTAAGGTCTGCAAGGTCGGCAGGTGTACAGCACCAACTTGTAACGACAACGTCCAAAATCAGACCGAGAGTGACGACGACTGCGGGGGCGACGAATGCAACCCATGCGGAAATGGTCGTGACTGCAATGCCAATGACGATTGTATCTCGGGGTTTTGCAGCAGCACCGGAACATGTGGTGACTCTTGCCCAGATGGCGAGACGAACGGCCAGGAAACCGACCTGGACTGTGGAGGCCCAGGCTGCCCCGGCTGTGCTGATGGGAAGATGTGTTTAGGCAACTCGGACTGTGAAGACATGGCCTGCAGTCCCGGAAATCTTTGTGTGGCTCACTGCACCAACAGTGCAAGGGATGTCAACGAAACGGATGTGGACTGTGGAGGCCCAGATTGCAGCCCATGTGTTGATGGCGATGACTGTAGCCAGGCCAGCGACTGTGAAAGCAGCATCTGCAGCTCCGGGGTCTGTCAAGTGCCAGCTTGCAACGATGGCGTAAAGAACGGAGACGAAACCGACACGGACTGCGGAGGTTCGTGCGGTGTTTGCCCTGATGGTGACACGTGCAGTGCCGCCTCCGATTGCGCAAGTCAGGTGTGTGATATGGGCATGTGCGGCGATCCCGGGTGTACCGACAACGTCAAGAACGGAACTGAAACCGACGTGGATTGCGGCGGAACAGGCTGCGCTCCCTGTGTGGGTGGAGACACGTGCCTCACCGGAAGCGATTGCAACTCCACCGTATGCGATACGGGTACCTGCACGGTTGCCACCTGTTCGGACAGCATTCTCAACCAGGATGAATCGGACGTGGATTGCGGCGGTGTATGCAATGCCTGCGCCGCAACCAAGTCATGTAATACGGCGGTTGATTGTGAAAGCTTGGTGTGCACCGCAAACGTCTGCCAAGTCGCCCTGTGCAGTGACGGCGTCAAAAATAGCACTGAGACCGATGTGGACTGCGGTGGCACCTGCGCGGACTGCGTGGACGGAAAGATGTGCATGGTCGCCGGAGATTGCCAAAACAACGACTGTGAAAACAACGTGTGTATCTCGTGCAGCGATGGCACAAAGAACGGAACTGAAACCGACGCCGATTGTGGTGGAAGTTGCGGCGGCTGCACGGACGGGGGCGCGTGCAGCATCAACGGCGACTGCCAGAGCGGCGATTGCGAAAGTAACGTGTGCATCTCATGCAGTGACAGCACAAAGAATGGTAACGAAACGGATGTGGACTGTGGCGGAAGCTGCGGCGGTTGCTCCAACGGTAGTGATTGCTCGGTTCATGCCGACTGTGTCAGTGGTGTTTGCACCAGCAACGTGTGCGTCGCCCCCTCCTGCACCGACGGAATCCTGAACGGGGGCGAATCCGACGTCGATTGCGGCGGGCCAGAGTGCGACGCATGCGACACCGGAGAATACTGCCGATGGAAGTCCGACTGCGCGAGCTACCATTGCGAGAATCACGCTTGTGTGGTGCTCACGAATTACGAAACGTGCCTGCACTACCAAAGGGTGAATCCGAATGCCGTCAGCGGTGCCCAGTCGATCAAGCCCTACCTTGCTGGCACATCCCCACCCGTCCAGGCCTACTGCGACATGGAAACCGACGGCGGAGGGTGGACGCTGGTTAGCAAGAAAGTGAAATGGCCGAGCTATGGTGAACGAGCGAGCTACCACAGCGCCCTCTCCACATACGGGCCAACCAGCGGTTCTTCCATCGATGGTCTTTGGGGTACCATGCGTGGCATTACATCACCAATCTCAGGTTCTGCAGCGCGCAGTGATATCCGTTTCACGTGCTACAAAACAACAACCTCGTCCACAAACATCACAGATGTCCCAGATGTGGATCTCTCGTTCTACGACAATTACTGGTTCTGGTTCATCACATCTGACTACAACAGTGCAAACATCACTCTTGTAAACATGAGGCCGGCCGATCGCGCCAACAACCTTACGGGTGAGTTTAAGTATTCCACTGAGCATTGGGCCAACTCACCCAACCCATCAAACTACACGTTTGGTGGGCCGAGCATGGAAGTATCCCCGATGGAGCCGTACTTCTGGATCGATTTCGATGACAGGGGCGCCGGAAGTAGCTCCCTCGCCGACCGCAACGATGGTACCGACTGGGGTGGGGACATCTCCAACGAAGTTTGCGGCGACGCCTACACCAACTCCAACCAGTCTCCAATGTGGCATGTTTGGTATCGCGAGACCGAGGCCCACAATGACTGCAACGTGAACGGGGCAAAGAACAACTCCGAAACTGATGTGGATTGCGGCGGAGGAAACTGCCACCGTTGCGAAGCCAGCAACGATTGTGTGGAGGACAATGATTGTATGTCCCTCAGCTGCGTATCAGGAGCATGCCAGACCACAATCTATGCAAGCTGCAAAGAAATACTGGAAGATCACCCTGCTACCCCAAGCGGTAGCTACGAGATCCAACCCGACCCTATGGGTTCAGCTTTCGCTGTGTACTGCGACATGGAAACCGATGGAGGGGGGTGGACAGCCGTCGCGTCTGCACAGGTTTTGGGTGATGACGCACAGGCCTACCAAGCAGACATTCGTCACATCCATGAAACGCCCCTTAGCTTTTTTGGCGGTGTTTGGGACGGTATGCGAGCCGTAATCTCGGCAAAGAGTGACATTCGTTTCGCATGTAAGACTTCTTTCGCAGAGGACAAGATGGGTGTCGACCTGTCTTTCTACGATGTGGATTGGTACCGGGAGATGACAACAGGCAACGACAACCAATCCTGCCTCGTTGATCCAGAGGGGCCGAACGGGGTTGCCCGTCGGAACAATCTCACTGGTGTGAGCCTCCCTATCAACGATGTTTGGGACAACACGGGAGGCGGCCCCAAGCTGGAGGCCACCTGCAACGATGTTTCAGGTTTTATGATCGATTTCGACGACGTCGGTTACGGAGGTACTCCCGATCCCACAGATTGGGGTCGGCAGGGTATCAACGTATTCTGTGGGGATTCAGCCATCGTCGAGCGTGCTCCCTTTTACGTTTTTGTACGCGAGCCTTAGAATTTTAGGATCTAAACGAAAGAGACACGGCGACCGGGAGCGAAGTCAAATGCACAAATCCATATCCCTCCTGGTCACTTGTCTATCCCTATTCTCTTGCTCATCCAATGACCCGGCAAGTCAGAACACCCTCAATCTTGACGGTGGCGTGCTGGAGGACGGCGGAGCAGACGCGAGTCTTCCGGTCGAGTGCGGTGACGGAACCCAGAACGGTACGGAAACCGATGTGGACTGTGGCGGCACAGTTTGCGGTGGTTGCGCCGAAGGGCTCGGTTGTGCACGCGGTTCGGACTGCTCCTCCAACGTCTGCAAAGTGGGCCGATGCGCCGCTCCAGCCTGCAACGACAACGTCAAGAACCAGGACGAGTCCGACTCGGATTGCGGTGGCTCGACGTGCTCCGCATGTGGCCTGGGTCGTAGCTGTGACAAGAGCAGCGATTGCCTCACCAACTTCTGCGACGAGGGAAACTGCCGAGAAAGCACCTGTGGAGATAGCGTTCAAAACGGATCTGAAAGCGACGTCGACTGTGGTGGAGGCGACTGCAACGGCTGCTCGGATGGGCAATCCTGCGTGCAGTTGTCCGATTGTATTTCCGGAATCTGCGACTCAAGCGTTTGCGTGTCCTGCTCGGACAGCATCAAGAACGGTTCCGAAAGTGACGTGGACTGTGGCGGTAGCGCGTGTGCAGCATGTGCCAACGGAAACGCTTGCCTTGTGGGTACGGATTGTACGGGTGGTGTGTGCGACAACGGGACCTGCGTATCCTGCAACGACGGCGTGAAGAACGGCCTGGAAACCGACAAGGACTGCGGAGGAAACGATTGTTCACCCTGTACACCAGGAAAAACGTGCCTCCTGGGTAGTGACTGCAACTCAACCGTGTGTTCCTCAAACCTGTGCACGACACCCACCTGCAATGACGGCTTGCTGAATCAGGATGAATCCGATGTGGATTGCGGGGGCGTATGTGGCGCATGTGACCCAGGAAAGATGTGCAACAACGCCCGCGATTGTGACAGTGGAGTGTGTACGGGAAACTTCTGCCAATCTCCGACATGTACAGATGGTGTAGCGAACAGCACCGAGACCGATGTGGACTGCGGAGGTCCGTGTGACCCTTGCGCCGACGGGCTGGCCTGTGCCCTCGCGAGCGACTGCAGCAGCGGGGTATGTACATCAAGTATCTGCCAGGTGCCTAACTGTGCTGATGGCGTGCTCAACGGTGACGAGACAAGCGTCGACTGCGGAGGAAACGACTGCGTGGGGTGTGGAGCAGGAGCGTTCTGTCGATGGAAATCAGACTGTGCGAGCAATATCTGCGAGTCCCACGCTTGTGTGGAACCTGTATTTCAATCCTGCCTCCATCACCACCTTGCAGCGGAACAAAACAACAGTGGAACCTACACCGTCAAACCGGGCAGTACTTCCCGCCAGGTATTCTGCGACATGGACAACGACGACGGTGGGTGGACCCTGGTGTCAAAGAGCTTGGACTACACCACCGTAGGAGAAGCGGCTACCTACGACAACGCCCTGGCAACCTATGACCATACGAATGGATCCTCAACACGCGGTCTATGGGAAGATATGCGTGGGGTGATCTCAAGTCTCAGCGACATTCGGTTTACTTGTTACAAGTCGACTACTTCCTCGATAAGCATTGCGGATCCGTTGGACGTGGACATGTCGTTCTACTCCAACGGTTGGTATCGGTTGATTTCCTCAAATTACAGTTCGTTGAGTATCAACCTAAGAAACCCCGGCCCGTCCGCCCGTCGTAACAACCTCACGGGTTCGTTTCTGTCGGCATCCAATGCCTGGAACAATACCCCCAATAGTTCGGGAGGGCCTCGCATGAAGCAAAACACCGTCCTCGCGGTATTTCGCATCGACTTTGACGACGTGGGTGATGGCGGAAACGGAACGGATGGAACCGACTGGGGGGCAAACCTAAACTCCTATGTCTGCGCCGATACCCTGACGTCCAACTCCAACGACCCGATGTGGCACATCTATGTGCGCGAACCTGATTCCGGGGTGCCCAATCGCTGTGTTGTAAACTCCACCACAGACAATTCCGAAACCGACGTGGATTGCGGCGGCGGCAACTGCCCGCTGTGTGTGCAGGGAGATGATTGCTTAGTCGACTCGGACTGCACCTCCCTGAGCTGCACCAACAACGCCTGCGACTAAGCCGACCGCGCGCTCCATCAGCGTGTAAAGACGCCGCCTACCCAACAGGGGAATACCCCCATGTAGGGGCATGTGGGATCACTGAATGGCGACACCCACATTGGAACGTCATTTTATGACAAAAACGTGAGTTCTGCAGAAATTTGTGTCAGATCCGGAAGAAACTAGGACTATTCTTCGTAAGAAAGATGGTCCATTCCCGACAACAGAAAATGAATAGCACCATCCCGTTGGTCGTTAAAGGCGCATCCGATGTACGCAAAGCTCCCGTTCCTATCCCTACTACTCGTCTCCATGGCAGCCTGCACCTCCAACGACCCAGGCACTTCCAACAATGGCACCAGCTTGGATGGTGGCACCCAGGATGCTGCGTCTGACACCAGCCTCCCCCCCGGGTGCACCAATGCCACCCAGGACGGGACGGAAACGGATGTGGACTGTGGCGGAAGCACATGCCCTGCCTGCGTCGAGACCCTTCGGTGCATCACGGGTGCCGATTGTGAGAGCACCGTGTGCCGGGTGGGAAAGTGTGCCGCCGCCACCTGCAACGACAACGTACTGAACCAGGACGAATCGGACTCAGACTGCGGTGGCACAACCTGCTCTGGCTGTGGCAACGGGCGCGCCTGTGGTGAACACAACGACTGCCTTTCCGGCTTCTGCAATGCCAGCGGTGCATGCGCCAATTCCTGCCCCGATGGTGAAGTCAACGGCTCCGAAACGGACGTGGACTGCGGCGGTAGTGGTTGCCCAGGCTGCGCCGACGGCAAGGCGTGTAGCATCGATAGTGATTGCGTAGACATGGCCTGCAGCCCCAGCGGTATCTGCGTGGCCCATTGCACAAGCATGTCGAAGGACTCCAACGAAACCGACGAGGACTGCGGCGGCCCTGATTGTGACCCGTGCCCCGACCTGGACGCCTGCCTCATCCCCAGCGATTGCCAAAGCGGGGTGTGCACTTCCAACATCTGCCAAGTCCCCACCTGCACAGACAGCGTGCACAACGGCACAGAGACAGACGTCGACTGCGGCGGCCCCTGCAGCCCCTGCGTGGACGGGCAGATGTGCAGCGCGGGAAGCGACTGCACCAGCATGGTCTGTGACATGGGCACCTGCGGCGCGGCGGGTTGCACCGACATGGTCAAAAACGGTACCGAGACCGACATCGACTGCGGCGGCACAGGATGCTCACCATGTGACCCTGGCGACATGTGTTTGCTTCCATCGGATTGTACGTCCAGCAAGTGCACCTCCAACATTTGCGACGTGCCGACCTGTTCCGATGGTGTACTCAATCAAGACGAGTCAGATGTGGACTGCGGCGGTGTCTGCAACGCCTGCCCCGATTTGGACATGTGCAACAACCCGAGCGACTGCGAAAGTGGTGTCTGCACCAGCAACACCTGCCAGGTTCCCACATGCACAGACAACGTTCACAACGGTAGTGAAACCGACATAGACTGCGGCGGAACGTGCGACGGTTGCGGCAGCGGCTCGATGTGCACGGGCCCTTCAGATTGTGAGAGTGGGGTATGCACAGGAGGCGTCTGCCAAGCACCCACGTGTATAGATGGGGTTTCCAATGGTCGCGAAACTGACGTGGACTGCGGTGGCCCTGATTGTAGTAGCTGCCTAGCGGGTCAGACATGCGGTTGGTCCAAGGACTGCGCCAGTGGTTCCTGCGCGGGCCACGTATGCGACCCGATGACGACATACCGATCCTGCCGCCAAGCCATGGAAATAGGCGGCCACACCACAAGCGGTACCTATTCCATTAAGCCCGACCCCGCGAGTTCGGCGGTGGACGTTTTTTGCGACATGGAAACGGATGGCGGTGGATGGACAACTGTCGCAAAAACGGTGCGGTGGGCGCCTGTAGACAGAGCTTGGCAATACTACTCAGGTCTAGACGTTTTTGATCCCACAGATGGTCCAACGGGCAGCGGTGTTTGGGGCGGTATGCGAAACGTTATCCAGGACAAGGGAGATATCCGTTTTGCGTGCGTTCACTACGATTCAGCATTTGTTACGGGGTCCACTCTCACCCTATCTGACCTCGATGTAGACTTCTCTGTCTATGACAATGACTGGTATCGGCGAATCACAAACTCAACAAGCGATTCAGGCAACGATCTGGTTGATATCGTCGGGAACAACCTCACCCCTGCGCGCCGAAACAACGTAAACAACGTGTACAGGTGGCGCGGAAACACTTGGAACGCGTCTCCGCATTCCAGTGGTGGACCCAAAATAGAAGATACAGCAGGCGATTCAAATGATTTCTACCTCGACTTTGACGATGTGGGCATTGGGGGTACCTACGATGGAACCGAATGGGGAGAACGTGACGGATACCAAGAGTGCATTGGGCTTGGCACAAACGGAACCCGATACCACGGCGCCTACTACATATTCGTACGAGAAAAGCCACTAGATATACTTTGCAATATCAACGGCGCGAAAGACATTTCAGAAACAGATGTGGATTGTGGTGGTGGTAACTGCCTTGGTTGCAAAGAAACCATGAACTGCATCCACAACGGAGACTGTCAATCCCTTAGTTGTGTGGGTGGAACCTGCGCGCAAACCAACTACCAGAGCTGCAAAGCTATCCACGACATGCAGCCCTGGGCGCCCACCGGCACATATGAAATACGCCCCGGCGGAACAGGCACAGGTAGAAGCGTGTACTGTGACATGGACACTGACGGTGGTGGTTGGACTGCTGTCGTGTCGGCGGCTGGGGGCGCGCCGGATGATCTGGCAGTCACGTATCACCCAGGACTTGCGCATCTGGAAACGCCGACCGAAGTTCTCAGTCCATACAACAATGACATGGAGGGTTTCTGGAGCGGGATGAGATCTGCGATATCTGGAAACAGTGACATTCGTTTCGCATGTAGACGAGTCGGAGAGCCCTTCTCTGTTGACATGTCTTTCTACGATGTGGATTGGTACCGAGAGATCACTCAAGGCACAGACACGCAATCGTGCATGGTTGCGCCAAGTGTGAGAAGTGGAAATATCCCCGCCCGAAAGAACAACGTGACTGGGCAGATATTGCCCCTTGGAGACACGTGGAACAACGCAAACTCCAGTACCGGCGGGGGTCCTAGTATGGAGTACAACTGCAGCGACCCCGTCGTATTCACAATTACCTTTGATGGCATACCAAACAGCACTACCTGGGGGAGAACTCGGAACATCGGAACCCGTTACCGCAGCTATTGTGTCGATTGGCTTGATTCAGGCGCCGACTTTTATGCTTTCGTAAGAGAACCCTAGGACCAATGAATATGCAGACATATCCAAAGTCTATCTTCCGAGTACTTGCTCTCTGCGCGCTGGCAGCCTGCACCTCGAACGACCCAGGCTCTTCCAACAATGGCACCAACTTGGATGGTGGCACCCAGGATGCTGCGTCTGACACCAGCCTCCCCCCCGGGTGCACCAACACCACAAAGGATGGAACAGAGACAGACGTGGATTGCGGTGGAAGCACATGCCCCGCCTGCGTCGAGACCCTTCGGTGCATCACGGGTGCCGATTGTGAGAGCACGGTGTGCCGGGTGGGAAAGTGTGCCGCCGCCACCTGCAACGACAACGTACTGAACCAGGACGAATCGGACTCAGACTGCGGTGGCACAACCTGCTCTGGCTGTGGCAACGGGCGCGCCTGCGGTGGTCACACCGATTGCCTTTCCGGCTTCTGCAATGCCAGCGGCACCTGCGCGAACTCCTGCCCGGATGGCGAGGTCAACGGCTCCGAAACCGACGTGGACTGCGGCGGTTCAGGATGTCCAGGCTGCGCCGATGGCAAGATGTGCGTGGAAGACAGCGATTGCGTAGACATCGCCTGCAGCCCCAGCGGTATCTGCGTGGCCCATTGCACAAGCATGTCGAAGGACTCCAACGAAACCGACGAGGACTGCGGCGGCCCTGATTGCGATCCGTGCCCGGACCTGGACGCCTGCCTCGTCCCCAGCGACTGCCAAAGCGGGGTGTGCACTTCCAACATCTGCCAAGTCCCCACCTGTACAGACAGCGTTCACAACGGCACCGAAACGGACGTCGACTGCGGCGGCCCCTGCAGCCCCTGCGTGGACGGGCAGATGTGCAGCGCGGGAAGCGATTGCACCTCCATGGTCTGTGACATGGGCACCTGCGGCGCAGCCGGTTGCACCGACATGGTCAAAAACGGTACCGAGACCGACATCGACTGCGGTGGCGCAGGATGTTCGCCATGTGACCCTGGCCAGATGTGTGCGGGGCCGAGCGATTGTACATCCAACAAATGCACTTCTGGTCTCTGCGATGTTCCAACCTGCTCAGATGGGGTAATCAATCAAGACGAGTCGGATGTGGACTGCGGCGGCGTTTGCAGTGGCTGCGTTGATGGCTTGATGTGTAGCGGTCCTTCTGATTGTGTCAGCGGTGTATGTACCTCCAACATCTGCCAGGTACCGACATGCACAGACAACGTTCACAACGGCAGCGAAACCGACATAGACTGCGGCGGAACCTGCGATGGTTGCGGCAGCGGCTTGATGTGCACGGGCCCTTCAGATTGTGAAAGCGGGGTATGCACGGCTGGAGTCTGCCAAGCTCCCACGTGTATGGATGGGGTTTCCAATGGTGGCGAAACTGACGTGGACTGCGGTGGCCCTGATTGCAACACCTGCGCAGCAGGACAAGGGTGTAACTGGTCCAAAGACTGCACAAGCGGCTCCTGTGCAGGACACATCTGCGAAACGATCACAAACTATCGGACATGCCGACAGGCCATGGAACTTGGCGGTCACACCACAAGCGGCACATACACCATCAAGCCCGGCTCCGGTCCATCTGAAAACGTCTTCTGTGATATGGAAACCGACGGAGGTGGATGGACGTTGGTCGCAAGGAGTTTTCGACACGGTCCAGTAGATAAGGCTTCCGCGTACTACTCTGGACTCGCCACACTCCATGTAACTTCGATCGTCAATACAGGGAGACCCGTATGGAGCCGACTGCGAGATGTTATCCACGACAAAGGTGACATTCGCTTTGCGTGTACGTACTACGCCACCGCAACAACCCACCCGGCAAACCTAACATTATCTGACCTTAAAGTGGACCTGTCGCTCTACGACAACGACTGGTACCGAAAGATCACCAACTCCACCAGCGATTCTGGAAATGATCTCGTCGATATTGTTGGCAACGGCTACACGCCAGACCGTAGAGACAACATCAATGACGTGTACCGTTGGCGTGGAAACTCCTGGAACGCTTCGCCACACTTCAGTGACGGGCCTACGATGGAAACATCAGCCAATGCAGTGAACGACTTCTTCCTAGACTTCGACGACGTTGGCATTGGCGGCACCTACGATGGGACCGAATGGGGAAGCCGTGGTAGTGGTTTCTCGGACTGTGGTCCCTACACCACAGACATTAGCACGAGCGTATATGGCGTATACTACATTTTCGTTCGGGAAAAGCCCTTAGACGTCCTATGCAACAATGACGGCATAAAGGACACCACAGAAACCGATATCGACTGTGGTGGTGGCAACTGTCTGGCCTGCGCAGAGGGGATGACTTGTACCCAAAAGGAAGACTGCCAGTCACTAAGCTGCGTCAATGGCACATGTGCTCGGACCACATACCGTAGCTGCAAAGAAATCCATGACAACGTGCCAGGGGCTCCGAGCAGCACATACGAAATCCATCCTACCGGAATGGGTGCAGGCCAAAGTGTCTATTGCGACATGGAAACCGATGGTGGTGGATGGACGCTGGTGGGATCCCACGTTGGTCACCCTCAAGGAGACTACGCTACGGCCCACCATGCGGGCTTAAAACACATCGAAACACCCACAGTTATTCTGCCGCTCAGATTTGTTGGGTTCAAACCTGGCGGTCTATGGGATGGCATGCGTAGTGTGATTCCTGGACAGAGTGACATTCGTTTTGCATGTCGAGAGTCCGCCCACAAAAAGGAAATGACAGTCGATCTCTCGTTCTACGACGTTGGTTGGTACAACACCATGACAACGGGAACGGACGCCGATTCGTGCATGACGGATCCAGAAGGAACCAATGGAGTCGCGCGACGCAACAACGTGACTGGAATGAGCCTACCTGTCACTGATACATGGAACGCGACAGGAGGCGGCCCTCAATTGGAGAGCACCTGCAACAGTACCACCCAGCTGCTCATAGATTTTGATGATCAGGGCGCTGGAGGAAGTGCGGATGCCACTGACTGGGGTGAGGATGGGAGCGGCAATACGTGCGGGACAGACCGATACAACTACGATGCATCCCATTTTGTCTTCGTTCGAGAGCCATAGGGGAGAGATTCAATGTATCGACAACTCCTACTCGCCATCCTAGTTCCATGGATATTCGTCGCCTGCACCTCCAACGACCCAGGCTCTTCCACCAATGGCACCAACTTGGATGGTGGCACCCAGGATGCTGCGTCTGACACCAGCCTCCCCCCCGGGTGCACCAACGCCACCCAGGACGGGACGGAAACGGATGTGGACTGTGGCGGAAGCACATGCCCTGCCTGCGCCGAGACCCTTCGGTGCATCACGGGTGCCGATTGTGAGAGCACGGTGTGCCGGGTGGGAAAGTGTGCCGCCGCCACCTGCAACGACAACGTACTGAACCAGGACGAATCGGACTCAGACTGCGGTGGCACAACCTGCTCTGGCTGTGGCAACGGTCGCAACTGCGGAGAGCACTCCGACTGTCTATCTGGTCTCTGTAGCGCCAGCGGCACCTGCGCGAACTCCTGCCCCGATGGTGAAGTCAACGGCTCTGAAACCGACGTCGACTGTGGCGGTAGCGGATGCATGGGGTGCGCCGATGGAAAGATGTGCGTGGAGGACAGTGACTGCGCGGACAACGCCTGTAGCCCCAGCGGCATTTGTGTCGCCCATTGCACCAGTCTCACCAAGGACTCCAATGAGACAGACGTCGACTGCGGGGGCCCTGACTGCGATCCGTGCCCAGATCTGGACGCCTGCCTCATCCCCAGCGACTGCCAAAGCGGTGTATGCACTGCAAACGTCTGCCAAGTCCCCACCTGCACAGACAACGTGCACAACGGCACGGAAACGGATGTGGACTGTGGCGGCCCCTGCAGCCCCTGCGTGGACGGGCAGATGTGCAGCGCGGGAAGCGACTGCACCAGTATGGTTTGTGACATGGGCACCTGCGGCGCAGCCGGTTGCACTGACAACATGAAGAACGGCACAGAGACGGACGTGGACTGTGGCGGCTCAGGATGCTCGCCATGTGACCCTGGCGACATGTGCCTTATTGGAAGTGACTGTACCTCCACCATTTGCATCGGAAATCAGTGCACAACTCCAAGCTGCACGGACGGTATCAAAAACGGAGACGAGACAGGTCTAGATTGTGGTGGCTCATGTGGCCCCTGTCCTGATGGCGTTGGCTGCAATCTAGCCCAGGATTGCCAAAGTGGTGTGTGCACAGGCAACCTCTGCCAGGTCCCCACTTGCACTGACGGGGTAGCAAACGGATCAGAGTCTGACTTAGATTGCGGAGGCTCCTGCGAGGCCTGTGCGGATGGTTTGATGTGCAGCGGCCCCTCGGATTGTGACAGTGGGGTCTGCGCATCAAATATCTGCCAGATCCCAACGTGTACCGACGGTATCACGAATGGAGACGAGTCCGATATGGACTGCGGAGGTGTAGATTGTGCGGGTTGTCCAGGTGGCAGCGATTGCCGCTGGCGATCGGATTGCGAAAAAAACGTGTGCGAGAATCACATCTGCACCGCGATTACCTACTTTCAGTCGTGCATGCACCAACAACTCGCGGGAGGTTCCACCATAAGTGGCACCTACACCATTCAACCCGATCCAATGGGTACCGCACGGCAGGTATTCTGCGACATGGACAATGATGGCGGAGGGTGGACCCTAGTTTCAAAAGCCGTGGACTACCCCGTCGACGCAGAGGCCGGTAGCTACCGTACTTCCATAGCAAGCTACAACCACACCGGTGGGAGTTCGTGGAACATTTGGGATGGTATGCGCCCGCTAGCTACTTACGGCGACATTCGATTCACTTGCTACGAATCCACCAGTAGCAACGTGAGCATCGCTGATCCCTTGGACGTAGACCTTTCGTTCTATACCTGTGGTTGGTACGGAACCATGACGTCCAACACCAACAGTGCCTTGGTGAATATCAAGGACCCCGGAAAGTGCTCCCGAAAGAATAACCTCACGGGTGCAACACGCTATTCCTTCGATTCGTGGAACAACACGCCAAACAGCTCAGGTGCGCCACGCATGGAAAATTTTGTCAACGACAACGCTTTCAAACTCGATTTCGATGACAGTGGGGTCGGAGGGACCGTAGCGGACGGCACGGACTGGGGATACGAAGGTGGCGTAGGGCGCATCTGCGGAAGCGCCTACACCTACACCGCTGCAGATCCCATGTGGTACATTTATGTTCGGGAAAACAGCGTTCCCAACGTGTGCAACGCCAATGGCGCAAAGGACAACTCTGAGACGGATGTGGACTGTGGCGGTGGCAACTGCCCACTCTGTGCACAGGGGAACGCTTGCCTCGTGGACTCCGACTGCACCTCTCTGAACTGCACCAACGACACCTGCGACTAGGCGTAAGCAGACGGCGCGTCCCATCAGCGGGCAATGGACTTCGCATGTCCAACGGGGGTCTACAGCATGTAGGGGTATGTGGTTCTACTCATTAGTGACACCCACATTGGAGTGTCGTTTTATGACGAAAACGCAAGATACGTGACAATCTGTGTCAGATCTGGAAGAAAAGACGCTCAGTTCACGTAAGAAAAATGGGCCACTTGCAGGAAACAGAAAACAACTAGCACCATCCCGTTGGCCGTTAGAGGCGTATCCGATGTACACCAAGCTCCCGTTCCGAACCCTACTACTCGTCTTCGTCGCCGCCTGTTCGTCTAACGATCCAGGCTCGTCCAACAACGGTACGAACTTGGATGGTGGCATGCAAAGTCAGGACGCTGCACCTGACAGCACTGCGACCTTGCCTCCCGGGTGCACCAACACCACAAAGGATGGAACAGAGACAGACGTGGATTGCGGTGGAAGCACATGCCCCGCCTGCGTCGAGACCCTTCGGTGCATCACAGGGTCGGACTGTGAGAGCACGGTGTGCCGAGTGGGCAAGTGCGCCGCCGCCACCTGCAACGACAACGTACTGAACCAGGACGAATCGGACTCAGACTGCGGTGGCACAACCTGCTCAGGATGTGGAAACGGTCGCGACTGCGGGGAGCACTCCGATTGCCTTTCCGGCTTCTGCAATGCCAGCGGCACCTGCGCGAACTCCTGCCCAGACGGTGAGGTCAATGGCTCCGAGACCGACGTCGACTGTGGAGGTGACGGTTGCCCTGCCTGCGCCGACGGCAAGGCGTGTAGCAGCGACAGCGACTGCGTAGACATGGCCTGCAGCCCGGCAGGTATGTGCGTTGCGCACTGCACCAGCATGTCGACGGACTCCAACGAAACGGACGAGGACTGCGGCGGCCCCGACTGTGATGCCTGTGCCGATGGCAAAGCGTGCGTGGTTTCAGGCGACTGCAGCAGCGGTGTATGTACTAGTAACATCTGCCAAGTTTCTAGCTGTACGGATGGCGCGCGCAACGGACTGGAAACGGATGTGGATTGCGGCGGTCCTTGTAGCCCCTGCGGAGACGGCAAGATGTGCAACCTTTCCAGTGAATGCACAAGCCTCGTATGTGACAACGGAATGTGTGGTGCCGCAGGTTGTACTGACGGTATCTTGAACGGCACCGAAACCGATCTAGATTGTGGAGGCGGATCCTGCACCGGATGCATGGACGGCCAAATGTGCAATCACGGGAGTCATTGCCTCAGCGGAAACTGCAAGAGCAACGTGTGTGTCTCCGAGTGCAACGACGGCATCAACAATGGTGATGAGACGGACGTGGACTGCGGTGGTTCCTGCAGCCCCTGTGATGACGGTGACACGTGCAGCGCGGGAACGGACTGCCGCAACAAGATTTGCAATGGAGGTCAATGCAGTGCCGCCACCTGTGCCGACAACGTGCTCAATGGCACAGAAACCGACGTCGACTGTGGAGGCACGATTTGCGTAGATTGCGCAGATGGCCAGATGTGCGCCCAAGCAAACGATTGCGTAAGTCAAAACTGCAATAGCAACACATGCGTTTCCGAATGCACCGACAACATTCACAACGGTGACGAAACCGATGTGGATTGCGGCGGCTCTTGCGGTCGCTGCGTGGACGGCCAGATGTGCAATCTCGCCACCGAATGCATGAGCATGGTGTGCATGTCAGGCGTCTGCAGCATGCCTGCTTGCGTGGATGGTGTGCTCAACGGGAGCGAAACCGATGTGGACTGCGGTGGACCCGACTGCGCGCCCTGTCTGCCCGGCGACATGTGCCTTGTGGGGAGCGACTGCAACTCCACCGTGTGCAACGCAGGCGTCTGCACCACACCCACTTGCTCAGATGGGCTTAAGAACCAGGACGAAACCGATGTGGACTGCGGCGGAACCACCTGCGTCGCCTGCTCACCCGGCGATGCCTGTTTAGGGCCCTCTGATTGCGATAGCGCTGTATGTACTGGAAATCTTTGCCAAGCACCCACATGTACCGACGGGGTAAAGAACGCGACAGAAAGTGACGTGGACTGCGGTGGCCCCTGCGACCCGTGCGCCGATGGACTTGCTTGCACCAACGCAGGTGAATGTGAGAGCGGTGTGTGCACTGCAAACATCTGCCAGGCGCCCACGTGTACGGACGGAGTGCTCAATGGTACAGAACGAAACGCCGATTGTGGCGGCCTCGACTGCACGGGATGTGCGTTCGGGAAAGCCTGCCGGTGGGCCCAGGACTGTGCATCCCATTTCTGTGCAGATCATCTTTGCAACGTTGCGACGTCGAGGTCCTGCCGCAATATCCTCGACCACAACCCAGGAATACCAAGTGGTACGTACACCATATTGGATGGTCCATATAGTCTGCCTTTCGACCACTATTGTGACATGGTGACCGACGGCGGAGGTTGGACACTGGTCGCGAAATCCACCGATCATCCTCTCAAGGACGATCAAGCTGTCACCCACGATGGTCTTGCGGTTCATGATCCATCCGTAGGGAGTTCAAACAGGGGCATCTGGGGCAGGGCCTACCAAGGGTACTATGCGGATCAAACAGATATCCGATTCGCCTGCTACAAATCAACGTCTTCCGCAACAACACAAAACACACCCTTTGATGTCGACATGTCGTTTTATGAGAACCGGTGGTACGACGCGATTTCAAGCTACGACGACTTGAACAACGATCTGACAACCTATCCGATTGCTTCGCCAGGCGTTCCAGCACGGAAAAATAACGTGTCAGGGCTAACTCTTCCTCTCGGTAATACTTGGAACAGCGGCTCGAGCACTACAGGAGGTCCAATTGGGGAAGATACCGCTGCAGATCTAAACGACTTCAAGATCGACTTCGACGATCGTGGAATGAATGGAAACGATAGAGACGGCACCGATTGGGGTGAAGACGATGGGGTTGCGGTGTGTGGGGACGCGTATACAAGTCCTTTGGATCATCCTTCCTGGTACATCTTCGTTCGTGAACGGGGTGCGGTCCTCCCCGCGCCGAGCGAAGACAGCTTTTGTGACGTCAACGGGATGCTCGATGGTAGTGAAACCGGTACCGATTGTGGTGGAGGCAATTGTCCGTTGTGCGTCTCTGGTACAACCTGCATTGCAGACGAAGATTGCGAGTCCCTCAACTGCACAAGTGGCACCTGCGGTATGCCAGCGTTTGGTAGCTGCAAAGAAATACTGGACCACTACCATGTGGCACCCTCGGGGACCTACGATCTCGATCCAGGTGCCCTAGGCGGGTCGTACCGGGTCTATTGTGAAATGGACAGGGACGGGGGCGGGTGGACCCTTGTGGCATCCGTTTCAGGAACTGCGCCGCAGGATCAGGCGGGTGGCTATCACACCGGACTCATGGATCGGTTCGCACCTTCCCCCGCAACCGTCCCCCACTCCACGTCAGTGTGGTCAGGCATGCGGGCTGCGATCCCGGGCAACAGTGACATCCGGTTCGCGTGTCAATCGGACGCGACAACACTGGGTTACCACAACCATGTAGATCTGGCTTTCTACGACGTAGATTGGTACCGCACCATCACCACGGGAACGGATGCCCAATCCTGCATGGTAGATCCGCTGGGTCCCGGAGGTCTGGCGCCAGGCAGAAGAAACATTTGGTACTCTACGGCCCGTAAAACGCCGGGTGATCAATGGGATTTCTCGCCGTTCACGAACGGTGGACCCACCCTGGAAGCTACCTGCGGAGACACCACTTCGTTCATGATTGACTACGACCACCAAGGGTACTCAAATCCAGTACGAAACTACCCATACCCCCATGAAAATGTCTGGGGTACTTCGGGCGGCAATAGTTACTGTTCAGATATTCCAGCGATCACCAACGGCGCCTACTACATCTTCGTGAGGTAACCCCCAACATACGCGAGACCCCAAAAAGACCATCGTCAGCTCACATTGCTCTAAAATCTTTGGTTCTGTCCGGTTCTGGGCCCCGTCTCCGTCCATATTGCGTTGTGACGGCCATGGCCCAGGAAGACTCATTGATCGAAGCGTACAGGAAGTACTTTCCTGTGATTGTGGGCAAGTGCGCCCGCATGTTGAGTGACACGGGCACCGCCGAAGAAATGGCCAGGAGACCTTCACACGGCTCTGGAAATCTCCCCGAGCGCTCGTTGCGGGCACAGTGGCCGTGGGTACGCTGGCCGTCGGCACCTTTGCAACTGTTGCAGCGGCCGTATGCCTAACGTTCCTCGTGCAGCCCCAGGGCCCGACCTATGTCGGTACAAAATCCAGTCCTGGCGTGGGTGTGTACGTAAAGCGCGGTAGCAAGGTTTCCCTTTGGGATGGTTCAGATGCGGTACTGCCTGGCGACAAACTTCGTATCGAAGTTCCACCCTCAGAATATGGATACATCATTGTTCAAAAACGAACCCACCACCCAAGCACTCCGCGATCTCCATCATGATGACAAAGGCATTTCGAGAATCCGCCTCTCCATCCCCAAGCGCCCTTCCGCCGACGAGACCTCGGCAAAGGGGCCTCGGTAGGGTACCAACTACAGGTGGCACTCGCATTTGGGGTTACGCCCTTGTCAGTAGGCCGATTAGCCGGAATACTTGGTGTCCATGGTCGTACCACATGTGACTCTACCGCCTTCTTTCTCCACCCAACAACACAGGACGTCCAACGCGGTGGTTCTGCTGTTCGCGCTGTGGATGCTGACCCCTGGTTGCTCCGCGATGGTGAGTACGGGTGAGCAGGAGCTGAAAACCCCACTGCAACCGCCAGTGGAGTTTGCAGGGCTCAAGTTTAGTGCGAACGCCAGGGTCGCTCTCCATTTTTCAGTCATGTACGTTCCGGCCTGTGCCCGCGGGGAGCGCCAGTTCATTCGCGAGCCGATCATTGTTGCGGTATCGGACACGGAAGAAACTGCTGCAAGCTCTGTTGGGCCGGAGGTCGACGAGAGCTTGCCACCCTGTTGGTACGACAAGACCCTCGCGCTGGGTGACTTCTTCTTTGATTCGCGCTCTGACACCCTTATGTTGAAGGTAAGCGGCATCAACCTCCACGAGCGCGAGTTCCTGACCTACCAGTTTAATCGAAAAGAAAGCCGTGAACCAAGCACTCCGGGAAAGGTGCTTTTTATCCAAAACCCGATTCCTCCGGGCCACGGTATCGCGGTAAGTACGGCGGTCGGGATTCAGATCCCGTTGGAAACACTGCGGTCTTCGTATCAGCCACCAAGTGAAGTCAACATAGGCGTTTTACACGCGAAAGACTACGACGGCAGCGAGCTCACCGACTGGTTCACAACCCGTGGAGGCGTCTTTTCAGGAAACGTCGACACAAGCCACGGACTTTGGGTAAACCCCACGCTTAAGGATTTTTACTATTGGAACCCCAGGCGAACCGCTTGGAGTTCTGGCGTTCCAGAACAAGGAACCCAACTGTACCTTGTGTTTGAAACGGATCCCTGGACAATCACATTCGATTCCGCCACGTCCGTCGTACATCCCGATTACCTACCGGGACAAATCAAAGTAACTCCTAGGCTGATCATCTCTCAACTGGCAGGCCCCCTCCACAGCCTCAATAGTGCCCTCCAGAGGAGCAACGACGGCTCGGAGCTCAACATTGCCACACCACACAACGGCGTCATCGCCGATGAAAGCAACGGCCAATAGGGGTTCTGTAGGCCGAGTACGGAACAATCAGAACCGGGGACTACGCTGCCCGTGACCCTGACTGACGGCGACGGCCTGTTTTGCGCATGACGTAGGACGACAGGTCCACCCGGCACAACAGCCCCCGCGCCCGCAGGTAGGCCTCCACCGTACGAGCCCAATGCTGCGGCGTTCGGTGTACGCGCCCGATGCGTGGGCTGAGCCAAATCCACCCAGGCCGGGTTTCATCTGCCCTTGCCCCGTCCGCAAATACAGACAGCGCCTCCACGCAGGAGGCAAAGTGCGCCGGATCCCGGTCAGGCACACAGCGTATGAGCACCCTTGAAGACATACCTCTAGAGTACTGAACAAAAAACCAGTGTCAATGGTGTTAAGAACTTTTCGTACTACCTTCAATCACTTTATCTATGACGTACAAGGGCCTTCCCTTCGCTTCCTCGTAGGTGCGGGCCACGTAGGCGCCCATCACCCCCATGAACACGAGCTGGATGCCGCCAAGTACCAGCACCAACACCACCACAGAGGCCCAGCCTTGAATCAGGTCTCCCACGAAAAAGTAGCGCGCCATCACGTACACAAAATAGAACAGCCCGCCCAGGATGGACGCAAGCCCCAGGCGCGACATCACCCGCATGGGCGATGTGGTAAACGAAAACAGTGCGTCCAAGGCCAGCTGCACCATTTTACGCATGCCGTACTTGGAGGAACCCGCACGGCGATCGGTCACCGGAAAAGGCAGCACGGTCAACTCGTAGCCTGACCAGGCCACAAGACCCCGTAGGAACCGATGCCGCTCCGGCAGTGACTGCATCACCTTGAGCACGGCCTGGTCCAGCAAACAAAAGTCTGGAACACCGGTCACCAGCTTGGTTTCCGAAAGCATGTTGAACAGCTGGTAGAAGCCGTCCGAGGTCACACGCTTCATCAGCGGTAGCTTCCCCTTCATGTTGCGCTGGCCCAACACGACCTTGGCGCCGCCCAACCACGCACGGACCATATCGATGGCGGTCTCGATGGGGTGCTGAAAGTCCCCGTCCATCATGATCACGGCATCGCCGTCCGCATGGTCCAGCCCTGCGGTGAGGGCAGCCTGGTGGCCAAAATTCCTGGTCAAGGAAACGCACAGCACATTGTGGGTTCGCGCTTTCTCCGCCACGATGGCCTCCGTGCGATCCCGGCTACCGTCATTGGCCACAATAACTCGCAGGGCAATCGCATCCCCCAGAACCTGAAACCCCTGGTGCAGTGCATCGATCATCTCCCCAATGCACTCTTGCTCATTGTAGGCGGGGATGACGATGTCTAGCCTTGCGGGCAGCGTTCTAACTATTTCCGACATAGGTGTTCCTCCCCGGCGGCTGAATACACCGTTACAACTGAATCTTCATAGGCCACATCGCTCTCCGAAATCCAATCGAACTCGGGGTTTGACCAAAACACAACGTAGTTCGGAGAGTAGCGTTGTAGCAGCGCGCAATACCTCTCTCGCCCCATGGATCCGTAACCATGCACCAAGTCCGATAACGTCGCCCACGTGCTTACGCCTGAAATCTCGCGAATGCGTTTCTCCCATTCCACCACACCGTCTGCGATGAGTGGGAGAGATTTGAAGTCAACCACGATAGAACGCAAACTACGGATACGAAACAAACCCAAATCCGGGGGCACAACAAACAGTGTGTCTTTTTCGGTCTGGCGCACCCAGGAAAAAAAGTTCTGCAGCTCAGGCCGAGAGGGCTGATATCGATCTCGTACCGCAGCGGCATTAGGGATGGCCAAAAAAAGAAAACCAAACACGGACAACGACCCTGCCAAAACCACAGTACGGGGAGACCCCAACCGAATTCTCCTGTTTTTCCAAGTAGCTGCGACCACAAGGAAGAGCACCAGTGAAGCCCACGAAACGAGCACACGCGCGGATGGCACCAACAGCGCAGGAATCAACAACGGAAGCAACATCACCATGGCTCGCCGTTGGTAAGACAAGAAAAGAGCCATAAAGCAAAGAATCTCGAAGCCGAGTAACAACTCGTTCAATGGCAAAATGCGCCATGGAAATAGTTGGGCAATCTGCCGAACTCCACACCAAGCGAAAATAGTACACACGTTCATGACAGCGATAGACCACCAGTTGATGATGAGAAGCGGCCTTAACCAACTTGCGCGTGTACACCCTGAACTTTCCACAAAAGAAAAAAGATCCAGTTGGCGATTTCGGGAGAGCCTGGTGAATATATGGCAGGCGATTGCAGTGGCTTGCAACGTAAGGAAAAGAAGCTGGCCCTGAAAATCCACTTGGTAGTGATGGGGCGCGCGGAGATCCTGAAGAATCTCCCTGGCAATACCCGCAGACTCACCTGTAGCGGCGTTTAGAACCTGGTTCAATAGAACCGCAGCAACAATGGCTGGAGCGACGAAAAGAGGTAGCTGCTTCAGACCATTGAGAAACCGAGATCGAAGATCCGGCGTGTTTTGAAGCTCGGGCTTTTTGGCGAAGACAACGATGCCAAAGAAGAATGGAAAAAATAGAACCAAAAAATTCAAATGGAACGCAAGCAATGGAGCGGCCAGGGCGCCGCACAGGATAGGCCGCAGGCCAGAACATACGGCGACGAGCGCAACCAGCCACCCCAGCCACCCCAATAGAGACGGTTGAACCACTGCAACGAGAAGATCCGTATCCTGTGCGGCAATCGTTTCCGTGTACACGAATGTCACGCAAGCAGCGCTGAGAAACATCAGAGAAAGTACGGAAGGGAATGCTTTCCAAAGCAGGATCCAAAAGAGCCATAGAATCAAAAAATTCAAAGTCACAGCGCCCATCACAAAGAGCGTAGGGCTCCACGAGTGACCCACTAAAAACTGGAAGAGCGCGCTAAAGACTGGGTGATAGGAGCCCGACAGCACAACCCAGTCTTTTGTAAACAAATGGGGATCAGCCCAATGAAACGCGTGCAAAAGGTAGGACGCGTGGTTTCCATCCAAATACCGTCCGCCAAACAGAGCAGCGGTACACGCACACACAAGCACGCCTACCCACATGACAAAAGATTTGTGGCTTCTAAGCGGTCGTTGCTCGCGTCCCCCCAAATCTTCTTTTTCTACCAAGCCACTCAACGTCATTTTTTTTGTGCCAAGACACACATGTTGATCATGACACCCTTGAGTGCCTGCATGTGGGAATCACACCACCGCAGCGCGCCATACATGCGGGAATGGAACGGCCAAAGGTGCAGGCCTTCCTGGCGCACGATCGACAATCCGCTCTCGTCAAGTGTGGAACGCAGTGCGTTCCAGGTGACAAAATTCTCAAGGCCGTCAAAAGGTCGCAACTTCAACCGGCTTGCAGCGCGCACCACGGGTTGCCACACGCGGTTTGGGGTCGATACAGACAGCCACCCCCCAGGCCGCACCATGGCTGCCATCTGCTGTACAGCCAAAAGTGGATCGGGGGTATGTTCAACACACTCGGACGACAACACCACGTCAAAAGATCCTGGCTCAAGCAACGAGGTGAGCTGAAGCACATCACCCACGAGGGCCTCGCAACCCACACGCTCTTTGGTTTTCTCAACAAGGCGCGGCCCCAAGTCCATTGCTGTCACCTGGGCGCCCTGTTGCGCGGCCCGTTCGGAAAAGTGCCCAAGCCCACAGCCCACATCCAATACCTTCAGGCCATCAAGGCCGCCTTGCCCGATGGACACAGGGCCTAGAAAATCATCGACCAAGGTCTCAAGGCGTCGCACCACATCATAGGAAGACATATCGGTTTCAAAAGTTTCCACCAATCCGTCGTGGCAATACTCCTTCGATTCAATATCCCGTTCGAGCCCAGGTTGGGTCATTTGTTGTTCTCCTACAGGTTCCCGCGACATGATTTGCTGCCTACCCTACTGCGTAGCGCCCCAACAGCCATAGGATTTTTGTTCCTGCACCCAAGGCCCCGCGCAGGGTGCCGCTTACCTTGGAAACCCCAATGCGTTTGCGGTACCGCACTGGGACCTCCGCGTAAGGAATACCTTGCTTGGCAGTCTTGATCTGCATCTCCACGGTCCATCCGTAGTTGCGGTCCACCATTCCCAGGCCCATCAGCGTGGGCCACCGAATCGCGCGAAAGGGCCCAAGGTCCGTGTAACTCACCCCATAAAGTATGCGCATCATCCGACAGGCGACCCGGTTACCCACCTGCTGCTGCGGCGTCAACGATTGCCAATCGGCACCCCCCGCCACCCGAGACCCCACCACGAAGTCCGCGCGTCCCGCGATGATGGGTTCCAGCACCTTGGCCATATCCTCCGGGTAGTCGCTGTGGTCACCGTCCAAGAACACCACCACGTCCGGTGGGTCCTGTTCCAGGTGGTCCATGGCGCGCAAGCAGGCGGCCCCGTAGCCCCGTTGCAGTTCGGTCACAACCTCAGCGCCCTCTGCCAGGGCAGCCTGCGCGGTGCTGTCCGTGGAGCCGTTGTCTGCCACCACCACACGGCGTACCCAATCCCTGGGGATCTCCCGCAACACGAAGGGAAGGGCTTCCTCCTCATTCAAAGCTGGAATAATTACATCAACAATCACGCAGCGACACATACCTCGCCAGAGGCTTACCTGGTAGGTTGTTCACGTCCAAATGCCAGAGTTTGAACCCATCCAACTCGGAATATTCCTTCGAGTCCCTGTCGTCGGAGCGGTCAAAACTCGGCTCGCCACCTCACTCGACCCAGAATCCATCCACCATCTCTACACCGCGTTCATCCAAGATACGGTTGCCATGGCCCGCCGTTGCAAGGGCGTACAAGTCGTGGCGTGGGTAGCGGGCGACCCCGAAGATCCACGTTTGGATCCACTGCTGGGTGATCTCCCACGCATGGCCCAACCCCAGGGTGATCTTGGAGAGCGCATGGCCGTAGCACTAGGCCACGGCATCGAGGCATGCGGTACCTGTGCGCTCATCGGTACAGATTCCCCAGCCCTTACACCGGACCACATCCTCCAGACACGTGCGCTGCTCTCCGATCACCGGGTTGCGCTGGGCCCTTCGGCGGACGGGGGCTACTACCTTGTGGGAGCGCGCGGTGAGGTGCCTCCCATGTTTCAAGGCATACCCTGGTCGTCGCCCGATACCCTGGCGTGCACCAAGGAACGCCTGAAAAAGGCCGCGATCAGCCATGCCCTGCTGCCCCACAGCTACGATGTGGACGACGCCACAGGCCTGCGATTGCTGCGTTTGCACCTCTCCATGCAGCCCGAACGCGCACCCCACACCGCAAAGATCCTTTCCATGCTGCCCAGAGATCGGTAGGATCAACCTCCTTCCATGGAACTGAAAGTACTCGGCTGTCATGGCGGTGAAACCCCAAAGCACCGCACCTCCAGCTTTCTCATCAACGACCACCTGGCCCTGGATGCGGGTGCCATCACAAGCCAGCTTTCCCTGGGAGAGCAGCAGCAGATCAAGGCGGTCGCCGTAAGCCATGCCCACCTGGACCACATTCGTGACCTGGCGCCCCTGGTGGACAATCGCTGCCAGCAGGGCGGCCCCGGCCTCGAGATCCTGGGTACGGCCGCCACCTTGAAAGAACTTAAGCGGCATTTCTTCAACGACCGCCTTTGGCCCGACTTCTCGAAGATTGAAACCGCAGGCGCGCCCACCATCACCTACCGAACCCTTCGCCCAGAGAAACCCACCCAGGTGGCAGGCCTTACCCTCAAGCCCGTGCAGGTGGACCACACCATCGACACCGCCGCCTTCGTGGTGAGTGACGACCAGGGCAGCATTGCCTACAGCGGTGACACGGGCCCCACCGAGCGACTTTGGCAAGTGCTCAACGAAACCCCCGATCTCCGCGCCCTATTGATGGAAGTCTCGTTCCCCAACGAACAAACCAAGCTTGCGATCGAATCGGGTCACCACACCCCACGCACGTTAGCGAAGGACCTGAAGAAGTTAAAACAGGCAGACCTTCCCATTCTACTGTTTCACATCAAACCTGTGTTCGAAGCCAAGGTGGAACAACAACTCGCTAAGATCAAAAAGCACCATCTGACCGTGATGAACCTGGGCGACCAGTTCCTTTTCTGAATATTTTTTCTGAAATTTTCCCGGTCAAGATTGTATGTGAAAATTCTTGGGCCTACACTAGCGATTAAGAGCTCGAGCGGTGCGTCCACGGTATCGAGGTGTTGCAGCAATCAACATGCGCGAGCTCATGCAACACCCGCTGCCACAACGGAACGCCCAACCTGGCTTTCATGTCTCCATGGAATCCACAGGGCGCTGGCAAAACGCCAGGGGAGGGGAACAACATATGACACATGGATCTAGACCCGGTCTCTCACAGGAGGGCCTAGCGAGCTAGCACAACTAGCGTCGTTGAGGCCCCCTGTGAGGGGCCAACCCAAAGGGCGGTGAGCACTGCACTGTAACAGCAGAGTTCATCGCCCTTTTTCAATTCAGAGTCCCAGCTGCCTGCCGCCCCCAGCCACGGTAAGCACCACCAGCGATTCATCGGTAACCTGAAAAACGACGCGGTAACCTTTTAACAGAGCCTCTCGCACGTCTTCACGCTGGAGTTCGGGAACCATTCGAGCAGACATGGGCATGTGTGAGGTGTCTTCAACGACTTTTCTCAGTTTGCGCACCCGGGCACGGGCGGCCGTTGGGTTGTCGCGGGCAATGTACGCGGTGATGCCGTCCAAGTCCCTCACGGCTCGGCGCGACCAGTGCACCCGCAAATGATTCTTCTTCGGCACGACTTCGCCCTAGGAGTTCGATTCCACGGAAGAAATGTTTTGCTCCAGTCGATCAAAGACCTCTTCTGTGGAGAGCACATCCCCGGCTGCCGCCTGGGTAAGGCCCTCCTGCACGGCGCCTAGGAATCTTGTCTGCTCCATCAGTTGATCAAAAGCTTCTGGTGACAGAAGCACCCCCGCCGCCTTCCCGTGTTGTGTGATGACTAGCGGCTGCCCCGACGCAGCCACCCGACGCAGCCAATCCGAGGCCAACGCCTTGAAATCACTCACCGGTACAATGTTCTTTGACGTTTTGATCTGCATATAGACTGAATTATGACCCATAGAAAGACCGAATACAAACCGTTTAAGTATTGAGTACCGGTGCCGTAACCGCGAGCCGTGCTAGACCCGGCCCATGAGTCTTTCTGTCGGGATCGTGGGTTTGCCCAATGTGGGTAAGTCCACGCTTTTTAACTCCCTTTCCTCCAAGCAGGCCGAAGCCGCCAACTACGCGTTCTGCACCATTGAGCCGAACGTGGGCGTGGTTCCCGTACCGGACCCACGCTTCGATAAGCTGGTGGAAATCTTCAAACCCAAAAAGGTGGCGGCGGTCAGCGGGGTCGTTGTTTTGAGGTGTGAAGGCCTCGAGATACTGAAGGAACCCGCTCACAGCATTTTGTTTTTGGGTGTGCCCTCCGTTGACGATTCCTGTGTTCTCCGGATTTGGGACGCTGCCTCTGGGCTAGCCCCTTTTTCACGGGGTTCAGTGTCCTTCGGCGGTTGGATGTGGCTGTTCGCTCAGATGATAGCCGGCGGCTGAAGTGGTAAATTTGGAGAGCCCGTTGACCGTTTAAAAAAGTCAGCGGTCTATCAGTTGTGGGGTTGCAGACGCCGGAGTTTTTACGTTCTGGACGATTCCGTTGGAGAACTCACCGTATTGTCGGAGCCAACTTTGGGTGGCGTAGGTGGGCTGCTCGACGGTTTCGGTGTCGGTTGTGATTTCCCTGATGCCCAGGTATTTCAAACCCAGCCCCTGATTGGTGGCTGCCAGGTCCGCTGTGGTGGTAAGTTCAACCGACGGCCGCTCGAAAATGGTCAGATTCCAGGGGACGAGCCAACCGCTCAGGCTAAAAAACACTTCCAAGCTTGTGGAGGAGCCTCCCGTCCAAGCATTGTCCATTTGGGCCCATGCCTTGGCGAGGTAGTCCATCCTTACCAGCAGCATGTGGGCTTGTTTTTGATAGGAATTGAGGTTGGAGTTAGAGAGCGAGACGTTTTGTCTTTCATGGGTCTCTACTCCCAGGCGGTTTTGGGCGATCGCCCGGATGCTTTTGTAGTGCGTCTGCATGGCCTCACGATCAATGAGTCTGTTGTTGGGGTGGGCCCCGCGGTCAACGTAGCTCTTTGCGTCTGCTGTCGCTTTCGTTCCGGAATACTGTAGTGCGAACTCGAGGGTGGCCACGGTGACTTCGTCAATGTCTTGGGGTTGGATTCCAAACAGGGCTTCAAGCCTGTACATGCTGCAGCTGGGGGATTCGTACCGATCGTCGCACTTTTCGGAAAGGCCTTCGTCAACCGTGTTGTGGTCGTGAACGGGGGCAGCATCGTGTGCCGCGTACCTGTTTCGGTTCATGGCGTCAAACTGGGCAGCCTTGCCTAGGATGTTTGTGTCATCTTTGTCCTGGGCCGCGTAGACGTTGGACTGGGGGTCATTTAGGTCCGCGGCTATGGCCCGGAGTGCGGTGGCGTCCTCCCGGGTGAACAGTACATGGACCGAACCCACGCCTGCGCCCTGTTGGGAGCGTTTCGCGGAAGCCGCCGGCGCCAAGTTGTTGCAGCCGGAGAGGCTGGCAACCGAGAAGCTGGCAACCAGGGCGATGAGGACCGTCGTGCCCCTCCCGATGGCTCGGTGGGTGCATAGGGAGGCGACGGGGCGAAGTGAAGTCTGAGTCCTGTGAATCATATCAAAACGTACCAAGCACATTTTATACCAAGATCGATTCTGCGGAAAAGTTCACCGTCCAGAACCGACGGTGTTCCATGGGTTTTTAGCTCATGAGTCCCGACTCATCTTTTTTTTGTTTGATCTCAATGATTTAAAGGTTGGAACTGGCGTTTGAGTCGGTGGGTGTCTGCTTCCCACGGTAGAACACGGGGTGTTCTATGGAACAGGAAATGTTCCACGTGACACTCGCTGAGTTACGAAAAGGGGCTCTTCTGACAATGGAGTGGGTTTCCCGTCGAAAACGGGTGAGCGGTCAACAGGTTGGGATTTTTTTGGTGCGAAGGCCTCGGAATATTGAAGGAATCCCGCCCACGGCGTTCTCTTTTTTGGTGCGCCCGCCGTCGATGGGTCCTGAACCACGGATTGCGAGCCATGCTAGACCCTGCCCATGAGTCTTTCTGTCGGGATCGTGGGTTTGCCCAATGTGGGTAAGTCCACGCTTTTTAACTCCCTTTCCTCCAAGCAGGCCGAAGCCGCCAACTACGCGTTCTGCACCATTGAGCCGAACGTGGGCGTGGTTCCCGTACCGGACCCACGCTTCGACAAGCTGGTGGAAATCTTCAAACCCAAAAAGGTGGCGGCGGCCACCGTGGACTTTGTGGACATCGCGGGGCTCGTGCGTGGCGCATCAAAAGGGGAGGGCAAGGGCAATGCGTTCCTAAGCAACATCCGTGAGGCAGACGCCGTGGCCCACGTGGTTCGCTGCTTTGAGGACGACAACGTACTGCACGTGGACAACCGCGTGGACCCCCTGGCCGACATTGAAACCATTGAGACCGAACTGGTGCTCAAGGATCTAGACGCCGTGCAAAAACGCTTGGACAAGGCCCGCAAGGCAGCCCGTGGTGGCAACGCCTTTGAAACCAAAGCGGTGGAGCTTTGTGAGCAGCTAGCCAAACAACTTGACGCCGGTGAACCTGCGCGGCCCATCGTCACTGCGTTGGAAGACGAAGACAAACAGAGCATCGCCCACGATCTATTCCTCATCACCGCCAAGCCCATGTTCTACGTGGCCAACGTCAAAGAGGATCAACTCGCCGATCCAGACAACGACCCACTTGTCTCTAAGCTAATAGAAGTGGCTAAAAAACGCGGCTGCCCCCATGTGGTCATCAGTGCTGCCATTGAGGCAGAAATTATGCAGTTGCCTGAGGAAGAGCGCGGCGATTTTCTGGAGTCCGTAGGTCTCAAGGAGCCGGGCCTGCACAACGTCATCCGCACCGGCTACGAAATGCTTAACCTCATTACCTACTTCACCGCAGGCGAGCCCGAAGTTCACGCCTGGACTATCCCCCGGGAAACCAAAGCCCCCCAGGCCGCAGGTAAAATCCACACCGACTTCGAACGTGGCTTCATCAAAGCCGAAGTCATGACCGTGCCTGACCTCATTGAACACGGCACCGAATCCGCCATCCGCGCCGCCGGAAAACTCCGCATCGAAGGCAAAGACTACACCGTCCAAGACGGCGACGTGATGCATTTCAGATTCAACGTTTAGTTGAACCTGAAGCAATTCAACACAGTCGGTTCAATGTGTAGGTTCCTAAGCCGGTACAGCCAGGCTTCGTGCCATGCGCAGCGGTCGAATTTCACGATTTTCTCCAATAATTCTAAGCAACCCATCGTTTCTTACAAATTAAGACACACGCTGAAAACCATTTTCCGACACGACCTCGTCCCTTCAGCCCCTCCAACCCCGTTCATCGCCCCAAAAGAGACCGTTGAAGGCCCAATTCGGGGCCTCGCGCCTTGAAATTATTGACTAATTGTCGACCCTGGGTCGTTTGCTTACGGGACGTTTGAGACCTGTAAATCTAGCGCCGCAAATCAAGCGGTGGGGTGCTAGCGTCTGGGTGTGCGTGGGGAAGTGCTTATTGTGGAGGACGAGGCTGACTTGGCGGAGTTGGTGGCGTTTAATCTTCGGCAGGATGGCTACGAGACCCGCACGGCCAGCAGCGGCAGGGAGGCGTTAGCTAAGGTTCAACAGCAACGGCCGGATATTGTGGTGTTGGATGTGATGTTACCCGACATCTCTGGCCTTGAGGTGTGCCGCCAACTTCGGCAGCAGCGGGAGACGGAGATGCTACCCGTCATCATGCTCACCGCCCGCACCGAAGAGGTTGATCGGGTCATGGGGTTTGAGGTGGGCGCCGACGACTACATGGGCAAACCCTTCAGCCCCCGGGAACTGGTATTGCGCGTGGGCGCCATTCTCCGGCGTGCCAATCCGCCGGCAACCACTGAGTCAGAGGAAGCCATTCACGTAGGTGAAATGATCATCGACACCCCACGCCACGAGGTTCGAGTGCGTGGGCAACGGGCAGGCCTTACTGCATTGGAGTTTCGTCTGCTGTTGGATTTGGCAGTTCGTAAGGGCCGCGTGCAAAGCCGCGATGCGCTGCTCGAGCGGGTCTGGGGATACGCGCCAGGCATTGAGACCCGAACCGTGGACACCCACGTCAAACGTTTGCGCGTCAAACTGGGCGCTGCCGCAGACCATGTGGAAACCGTACGTGGTGTGGGGTACCGCCTGCGGGATGAACTTCCTTGAGTTTACGTTTCTCCGTACTCAGCACAGTTCTCGCAGCCCTTGCGGCGTTGGTGACCATTGTATTGATGCTGGAGCACCCCGTGGTGGAACAACGGGAGTTCGACCGCACCCGCCACCAACTCGCCCAAGCCATCGAACATGTTCAACCCCTCTTGGCTGACCCATCCCTGTTTGTGGAAGCCGCGCGCCACACCCAGTCCCAAGTCGCGAGAATCGCCGGGGAAACCGCTACCCGAATCCTGGTCACCTGTGGAAAGAAAGTACTGGCAGACTCCGCCCAAATACACCCCGTGGGTGTACGTGCCCCATGGAAACCCACGGACTTTGAAATCGCATCCGCCACCCCATCCGACTTTAGCGAAGCCTTTCGGATCGACACCGACTTCGATCAAGCCACCCAGTTCGTCGCACGTCAGTTTCGGGTATCACCGGAAGTCCTGTGCCATGTGCGAGCATCCCGACCCACGGCCCTGTTGGATGCCTCCCACCGCAGTACCCGCGATCTCCTATTTGTGGGTTTTCTCATCGCTATCGTCACAGCACTTCTCCTGTCCGTGGTGCTTGCTCGCACAGTGGTGCAACCCATTGAGAACCTCACCGCCATCGCAGACGACTTCTCAAAAGGTGACCTTGCCAAACGCACCGGCATGGATCGGCCCGACGAAATCGGTACCCTGGCGCGCTCCCTTGACCGCATGGCAGACCAAATCCAACGACAACTTTCCCAGGTGCGCGACGAAGGCAACCGCCTCAGTGCGGTGTTGAACAGCATGGTCGAAGGCGTATTCGTGACCGACACCAGCGGCCGTATTGTGCTTGCCAACCAAGCCCTTACCCGCATGGCCGATGGCCCATTGCTGGAGGAAAAACCCTGGCAAGCCCTAGGCAGCGAGGACATCAAAACCCTCATGCAGAAGGCCAGTGAAGGCCCCGCCCATGAACAGGAAATGGAGCTCCAATTTGCGGGCACCAAGCACCACCTTGCGGTCCAGGTGGCCCCGCTGCCTGAGGGTGGATGTGTAGGGGTACTGCACGACATCTCTGCATTGAAACGTACCGACGACATCCGCCGGGACTTTGTGGCCAATGCCAGCCACGAACTCCGCACACCGCTCACTGCCATCCGGGGATTCGCCGAAACCCTACGTGACTCCGAAGTGGATCCTGACACCGCCACCCGTTTTCTTGGCTCCATCCTGCGCCACACCAAACGCTTGCAGGGCCTGGTAGACGATCTGCTCGACCTTTCCCGTCTGGAATCCCGCCACGGCACCCTGGATCTGGCCCCCGTGGATCTGTGCCAGGTGGTTCAGGACGTGACCATGGGTCTTGAGGGCAAAGCCAAGGAAAAGTCCATCACCCTCACCACCCTAGGTACAGAGTCACCCACGGTGGCCCAAACCAACGCCTGGGCCATGGATCATATTCTTGTGAACCTGGTGGACAATGCCCTCAAATACACGCCAGAAGGCGGACAGGTACGGGTGATCCTGGAGCAAAAACAGCACCATGTGGTCGTGCAAGTGGCCGATACGGGGCCTGGTATTCAAGAACAGGAACAACAGCGGATTTTTGAACGTTTTTACCGTGTGGATGAGGGAAGAACACGTGATCAGGGAGGCACCGGCCTTGGCCTTGCAATCGTCAAACATCTCGCACAGAGAATAGGCGCCGAGCTCCTCGTAGAAAGTGATGGTAAAAGGGGCACCACCTTTCAGGTCAATGTACCCGTCTAGCAAACGTACCCATCTAACGACAGCCATGTTTCCCACGCGAACTACAGTTACAAAACCATCCCTCCTTGGCGCGTTGTTTTTCTCTGCACTCGTTGCGGTCATGGCGGTGGCCACCTCCGTGCTAGCCCAGGGTGCACCTCCCGACGAAAGCGCCCCCGTGGTGACTCCCCCCGAGCTGCTTGAGTTTGCCCAGGCGCCCTATCCCCCGGAGGCCGAGGCCCAGGCAATTGCAGCCACCATCGAGCTAGGAATCACCATCGGCGTGGATGGGCTTGTGGAAGACGCCATCGTGCTCACCCCCGCCGAGGGGCAAGCTGTGGGGCTCGGGTTTGAACAGGCCGCAGTGGAAGCTGCCAAGCGCTTCGTGTTCACGCCCGCCACCCGTGACGGCGAAGCCATCGCATCACGCATTCGCTACCGCTACGTTTTCGAGCTCTCGCCGCCTTCCACCGATGAAACCGAAAGGGCGGCGGAGGACCCTCCACCCCCTCCGATGGGTCAGCTCCAGGGAACGGTACTCGGTGCCGAAAAGGACAAACCCCTCGCGGGTGCCGAGGTCATTCTCACCAACGAGCAAGAATCCGTGGCGCTCCGAGCCCAAACCGATGAAAAGGGTGGGTTCTTCTTTGGCGAACTGGCTCCCGACACGTACCGCCTCACCATCACCCTGCCTGAATACGACGCATCAAACACAGAAGAACAGGTGGTCGACGGTGAAATCACAGAGGTCACCTACCGTCTCGCCGTCACCCGAGAGCCCGTGAGCTTTGGGGCCGTTGCCACCATCGATCCCCCGCCCCGTGAGGTGGTCCGGCGAACCATCACCCGTGAGGAGCTCACCCGTGTTCCCGGTACCCGCGGCGACGCATTGCGAACCATTGAGCTCCTTCCGGGGGTGGCGCGGCCACCGTTTGGCACCGGCCAAATCATCGTGCGAGGCAGCGCGCCCGGAGATAGCCAGGTATTCATTGATGGAACCCCCGTGGCGTTGCTCTACCACTTTGGCGGCATCACCAGCATCATGAACTCCCGGGTCATTGATCAGATCGACTTCTTCCCGGGTAACTTTTCCGCCCGCTACGGCCGAAAGATGGGCGGCGTCATTGATGTCACCACCAAGCCTCCCGCAGACGACGCCCTGCACGGCGTGGCCGACATCAACATCATCGACAGCTCCTTCATGGTGGAAACCCCAGTCGGCGAGTACGGCAGTATCTCCGCTGCCGCCCGACGCAGCTACATCGACTTCTTTTTTGAAAACCTGGTTCCAAGCGATGCCTTCAACGTGGTGGCCGCTCCCGTGTACTACGACTACCAGGTCTTCTCGAACTGGAAAGCAAGCCCCAGGGATCGCATTCAAGTCAACGCCTACGGCTCCAACGACAAGTTCGCCCTCATCTTTTCTGAGCCCCAGGACGGCGATCCGAACATCCGCGGGGACCTAGAGCTCACCACCGGCTTCACCAAGTTCTTCACGAAATGGAATCGCCAGATTTCAAACGACCTGGATCAGGACATTCAGCTCGCCGTGGGAACCTCCAAGTTTGATTTCGCCCTGGGCGAGGATCTACGCTTCTCCGGTGACTTCGTGGACATCGACTTCCGCTCCGAATGGCGCGCGCGCCTCACACCCCGTGTGCGACTGATCGGTGGTTTGGATGTTTCGGTGGTACCCTTCGACATCACCTTCCGCGGCCCCCAGCCCGGCCAGTCCGAAGGCACCGCAGACGACGACAACCGCATCTCCACAGTGCCCATTGTAGAAACCGTGGTGGACGACGTGGCCGTACGGCCCGCAGGGTACCTTGAGGTCGATCTACTGCCACTAGATCCCTGGCGCCTCGTACTCGGCATGCGCACCGACTACTACCGTGAAATCCGTTCCTGGTCGGTGGACCCAAGGCTTGTCTCCATCTGGTCCGTACGGGATGACCTGCGAATCAAGGCAGGAGTGGGGCTGTTCAGCCAACCACCGGAGTTCAACGAATCCGACAAAACCATCGGCACGCCCGATCTCACCGCCATTCGATCCCTGCACAGCAACCTGGGTGTGGAGTACGACGCCGATGAGGGGGTCACACTCGGGATCGAAGGCTTCCACAAGGGCATCTGGGATCGTGTGGTGTCCAACCCGGACGAAGTCACCGGCGGCCCCCTCTACGTGAACGAAGGCCTGGGCCGCATCTACGGGTTGGAGGTCTCCGGTCGTGTCACGCCAGCCGGCCGCCGTTGGTTCGGGTTTCTGTCCTACACCCTTTCCCGCAGTGAACGCAAAGACCAATCCACAGACGATTGGCGGCTCTTCGATTACGACCAAACCCACATCATGAACGCATCCGCACTCTACTTGCTAGGCCGTGGGTGGGAAGCCGGCGCCACCTTCCGCCTGGCCACCGGAAACCCCCTCACGCCCATCATCAGCGGGCTCTACAACGCCAACTCCGATGTGTACGAGCCCATCTACGGGGCCGTAAACAGCGACCGCAACGACTACTTCCACCGTGTGGATGTTCGCGTTGAAAAGAAGTGGACCTTTGAGGCATGGAAGCTCGCCCTCTACCTGGACGTTCAAAACGTGTACAACCGCATGAATCCCGAGGGCACCCTCTACAACTACGACTTCAGCAACTCCCAAACCATAGGTGGCCTGCCCATGATTCCCTCCCTGGGCCTGCGAGGTGAAATATGAGCATTCCAACCACATGCGGCCGTGTGTTGTTTCGCAGCATCGCCACGTTGCTTCTTTGCGGAGTTGTGGCCTGCAACAGTGAGTTTGATCCTGCCTCCCTTATTGCGTCCCCACGTGTACTTGGCGCAAAGATTGAGGTGGGGGGAGACCCAGCTCGGTCCCAACCCCTACCTGGCGAAACTGCAGAAATGACCTGGCTTGCCGTTTCCAATGACCCAGAGCAAACGTGGATGTGGCTGCTTTCCGCCTGCTCCAGCGTGACCTCGGTCACCGGCGACTCCTTTTGTTTACAAGCACCCTTCGCTACCAGTCTGCAGGGTGCGCCCACCCAGGCCCCGCCCAGCATCACCTTGAACGTGCCCGCGACCGAGCAAGCCCTCGCCGGTTCCCTGGAAGTCTGGGTAACCGGCATCATCTGCACCGACGGCATCCCCACCCAAAACGGCGAACTCCTTGAATGCGATGGGGGAACCCACCCGGGAACAACCGTCACGTTCACCCTAGACCTTGTGCTCGACCCAGCCGTTGCAAACTTGAACCCAAGCATGGACGACTGGGCCTTCCAGCTCGACGGCGAAACCTGGGATGCCTCCACCCCCACCAGCACCACCGGGTGTGCAGGAACGACCGGCCCCTCCTTACCAGCCGTGACCGCGGGCACCCTAGAAACCACAGTAACTTTCCAATCCACCACAGAGGATCACGAAACCTACCCCGTGGGCACCACCGCAACCGAAGAAGAACTTCTACTCGTCTCCCACTTTTCCACAGCAGGGGAGTTCGAACGCCAGTTCACCGACATCGCCCGTAACGAAACCGCCGAAGTCACCTGGGTGCCCCCCATCCAAGCCAGCGTAGACGGAGACACCACCCGCTACTTCTTCGTAGTCCGCGACCAACGCGGCGGCCTAGCCTGGACCCAACGCACCACCTGCACCGTACAACCTTAGGTGTAAATCCAGACGATTCGGCCATAGGCGTATTCACCTATGACATCGCCTGCGGGTTGAGCTCAATACGCCTGGAGAATAACCCAAAACCTCGCACTTTTTAGGTGTTTTGGGTATGTGTGAACATGACAATCAAGTCACTCTAGACGCCGATGTGGGTGACTTACACACTATGTATTCAGCAGTTTGCTGATCCTTAACTCAACTTAGAATGTCTTAACGAAAGGTAGCCACAGTGAACATCTTCACATACTCTCCCGCAGCCCTATTGCCCACCGTTGTCCTCCTTAGTACCGCCGTATTTGCCTGCACCCAAGAATCAAATGAAGCCGAGAAAGGCGAGTGCCTGCACGGCATCGCAGGGCAAGAACTGGTCCCCTGTTCCGATCCCCTTGTGAACAATGACGATCCGCTCCCACAACGGTACCTTAACGAAGACACACAAGGCACAACCTCTCTTGATACGCTTGCATCGCTGTCTCCAGATCAACAAACAGAGATCTGCGAAATCTCCCAAGCGTACGTTCGTGCAGAAGGCGACAAGGTAGCCATGAGTTCAGCACTTTGTGAAATGGATGCCGTGGAATCCACTGACAACTACCTCGACTGCCGAAGTGCGTACCACAAGTGCAACTTAAACGTAAAACGGGGCGTAAACTTCAACTGCGACGCCACAGGGTTGAAACTTCATACCTGCGGTGAAGACGTCACCGTGGCCGATATGGAATCCTGCATGTACGGTTTAGCCAAGTTCTTTGGTGATGCCGCCATTGAAGCCCACAACAAGGTTTCCTGTGATCTTGCAGATAACCCAAGTGGCAAGGAATGGGTCTTCAGTACGCTTACGTTGGAGAAGGACAAAAACCTTGCACAGGTGGAAGGTTGCCAGGTAGTGGCAGCCTCCTGCTCCGATTTCATCGAATAGAAGTGTCGCGCACGCAACCCAGAGCTGGAGATATTCTCCAGCTCTGGACTTGTGAAAAAATACGGCCCGTATGAATCAATGTAGCGGAACACCACCACGCCCGACAACGTCACAATAGCCCAGGGTCGATCCCTCTGCGCCAACGCGGAAGATCACGTAAACAAGGCATTGGACACAGAGACCACAAGAAATCATTCGTGCCTTTCCGATGCGGTTTTCTTTGAGGAAAGCAAAACCGACTGCGAGACAGAGTACCAAGCCTGCGTGGATAGCTACAGCTACGAAGACAGTGATGCACTAGATTTCGAATGCGACGACTTTGACATCTCCGTATGTTCAGGTGACGTCACCGCGGCAGACCTTGCCGTGTGTTTTGACGACATCGCCACAGCCGAAGACAAGGATTTCAAGGCCTACCTGGACGTGGCCACATGTGATTCTGCAGGGGACGACGATGCAGTGGAAGCGTTTGACGACGCCTACACCTTCAATGAACTCACAGATATTCCTAGCTGCGTGCCTGTTCTATTGGCCTGCCCAGCACTACTGAGTATGTAACCAGACATCGCTGCAGTGAAACTCCAGCGATGGAAAAAAGGCCAGGTAGTCCCTGGCCTTTTTTTTGGCCGTCTCAACTCCTCGCATGACATCTGGATCACTCTTGTCGTGATGGGTAAAACCGCACAAAGTAATGGCCTTAGCAATGCCCCTGTGCCTGTTTGCACTTGGCCTACCTTAAGGAGTTACAACAGATGAAAACGATACGAAACCTTAGCCCAAAGATCTTTTGCATTGCCCTACTCGTTTCCCTAGCTGCCTGTGCATCGGACACCGACGAAACAAACCCGGACCTCAGCGCGTGGGTACCCAATGCCGGAGATGAAGTCAGGATCAATGACCTGGACCGCACCCAGGAAACGAACCTCTGCAACGCAGTCGAAGCGTTCATCATTAGAGATCGTGACGAAGCAACCCTGACGAGTGCCCTTTGCCTGCTCGAGGTATTGGACCCCGAAGCTACGGAAGAATCGAAATCATTGTGTGCCGTAGAACATGAGAATTGTATTGCGGATACCAAAAGGGCCGTCGATTTGGGTTGCGATAGAATCAACGAGCCGGAGACCGGGCTAGGCATTACAACCTGCAATCCCGCAGTCACCCTTGGAGACATGGAGCAATGCGTTGCGGGTCTGGCCAGGTTCTTTGGGCGTGCCGCCGATGAAGTACTCGACAAAGTATCCTGTAGCCTTGCATCGGATGAGACCAAGAAGCGGCAGGTCATCGATGCACTGCTTATCGAGCAGGACCGAGACCTTTCTGCCATCGAAGGCTGCGCCGTAGTAGCCGCCGCCTGCCCCGACTTTCTCGGCCAGGAATGGCACTAAATCGATAGCATCATTGACTAAAGAAAGGCCGGGTTCGGCTCGGTCTTCTTTTGGGATTTTACCAGCCCTGATGTTCGTCCCGGGTTTTTGTCTCCCAATGTCTTGAGTCTTCAACCGGATCCCCACTAGGATTGTCCTATGACTAGATTTCCAACCGCGCTTGTATTCCCGTTGATTGGCCTGTTGCTCCCCGCATGTACCAGCGACAGCGACAGTGATGACTCCGAGCCGTTGGTCATTGGCACGGTGACCCCGCACACCACCAATCCGTTTTCTCAAACCGTGGAGGGGGTGACTTCCAGCTCAAGCCTATCCGGGGTCTCCATGGCTGAAGCAACGAGCCTGTGTACCGAAGCACAGTCCTATCTGCGAACAGAAACCAGGGCTTTCTCCAGGGTGAACTCCAGCTGCACGAAGAGCGCGTTGCAGAGCACGTCTTCCAAAAGTGCCTGCGAAGCGGACAGGCAGGAGTGCGTGTCCGTAAGCGACAGCCAAAATGCTGCACTGGATTGCAATGGTGGAACCTACTTTGATTTTAGCTCCTGCGAGGGAGGCATCTCAGTGGCAACCCTGGAGGCGTGCGTGACTGCCATCGCCAGGGATGCCAACGACAAACTCAACGTTGCAGCGGACGTTCTAACCTGCAGCCTTGCCGGAGACGCGGACCTGAAAGCCCAGGCCCTGGCCATGGTCGACCTAACCCAAGCCGAGCCCAGCGACCTCACAGAATGCGCCACACTTGAAACCGCGTGCCCAGCCATGTTTGAGCCCTAGACTCCGGTAACCACCCTGGCTCGACGGATCAAATTGGACACTCTCCCCCAAAGTGGGCAAGAATCCCTCCATCAACACGGGTGGCCCACCGGTCACCGTGAAAATTAGGTCAAAAACCAGGGGAAATGAGAAAAATGAATACAAACACACGGATCATCGGTGGAACAATCTCCGCAATCCTGTCCCTAGGGGCGGCAGTTTCTTGCAGCTCGGATTCAAGCTCCAGCGCAGGTGAGGCCAACCTCACGGGCGGCGTGGAGGGAGTAGACAACAGCACCAAGTTTAACGACGTCAACGACGCCCAGGCCATGGACCTCTGCGAAGCGGCCGAAAGCTATCTACAGGGAGAGTTTGGCAAAATCGACGCAGAAGACCTAGGGTGTCTCCTGCTCTCTGTTTTCACGTCTGAGAACAAGAGCGCATGTCAAACGGCCTACAACGATTGCAAAGCGAACCCACCCGCGGACAACGAGTTTGGCATCGATTTTTCGGATGTAGATCTTGAATGTGGAGAGGTGGACTCCTCCGATTTTGAGTGCACCGGCGACATTACCGTAGGCCAGCTCAACACCTGCATGCAGGGCATGGCGAACTCCTTGATCGACGCCCTGGACGAGATCACTGGCGCCATCAGCTGTGACTTGGCAGGCGATATGGAAGCTCTTGAAGCCGCAGGTATGGAGTTTGAGAACTTTGACGGCCCCTCACCTGAGAACATTGCTGCCTGCGAAGCCATTGACGAGGCATGCAACCTGTTCGACGACGACGAAGGGTGAGGACTACCCTGATTTCTCAGTCCTGATTTTCCGGCTTTGAATTTCCGGCCTTGAACTTTAGGTACAGGGGAATCTGAGTACACTGGGGCTGGGGGCGTATGTCTCCGGCCCCATTTGCATTGATCGCCATGCCCAATCTTCCCAAAGGAGTGCCCATCCAAGCCACCGTAGGGAACTGCCGCATCCTTAAGGAAATTGGCAGTGGCGGAATGGCGGTGGTCTACAAGGCCATTCAAGAGCCGCTCGGTCGCCTCGTGGCCGTCAAAGCGCTCAAGTCTTCGGTCGCCATTGACCAGCAGTTCGCAAAGCGCTTCGAGCGTGAGGCCCACTTCATGGCCTCCCTACAACACGAAAACATCATCCACGTTCACGACCTCGTGAAACACGGCAACACCATGGCCATCGTCATGGAATACGTGGATGGCGTGGATCTCTACGATCTGCTGGAAGTCTCCCCGGTGTTCCCTCCCGAGGTAGCGGCCATCGTCACGCTGCAGGTGGCCCACGCGCTCGAATACGCCCACTTCCGCGGCATCATCCATCGAGACATCAAGCCCGCCAACATCATGGTGGCCAAAAACGGCGAAGTGAAACTCATGGATTTCGGCATCGCCCGCGACGAGCGTTTGCGCGACCTCACAGAAACCGGCACAGGCCTCGGCACTCCCGCCTACATGAGCCCCGAACAGATCCTGGGTGATCGTCTCGACTCCCGAAGCGATCATTTCTCTCTCGGCATAGTGCTCTACCAAATGCTCACCGGTCGAAAACCGTTCATGGATGATGATTCTCGCAGCGTCATGCAACGCATTCGATTGGATCACCCCACCCCAGCTCGCAAACTTAACCACGATGTTCCCCGCGCACTCGATCGAATTCTTGATCGATGTTTGCAAAAGTCACCAGACGATCGGTACGCCTCCACACAAACACTCATCAATGAGCTCACCGAGTTTCTCGCCTCCAGGGCCACCGCCCACCACAGTGCGCGCCTGGTGGGATACCTTGAGGAAACGGCCATCGTCTCCGACGAAGAGGCCAAGGAACTGCTGCAACATACCCACCTGCAACCAAAGGTGGTGGGTAGATCCCGCCGTCAGTTCCTACGGTCCGTATTGCTCACCCAAACGCTATTGCTGTTGCTCATGTGTGGTGGGTTCGTCTACGTGGCCCTCACCCAGGAGAACCCAACACGGGATTTCCATGCATCGGCCTTTTCTACCAACCTGATTCTGGGTGGTGACCCCCAGCCCAGCGACAAGCAACTTACTGGAACACTACGCGTTCGCGTGGATCCCTGGGCCCACGTCTGGGTGGATGGCCAACGCCGTTTCACTACCCCGAGTGCCCAACCCCTGGAACTCACCGCAGGCACGCACTACCTGCGCTTTGAAAACCCCTACTATCAAGAGCAGGAACAGAAAATACAAATCAAGGCCTCCGAAGAACAGGTGCTTCATATCGAGCTGAAACCCAACACCCCAGCACCCGCAACAGGTCTTCCGTGACTTCCAACAAGTTCCGATCAACAGCCCCCGCGGTCGCTGCCTGGTTTGCGCTTGGGATCCTAACTTCATCCCCTGGCGGGGCACAGGTCCGCACGGAGGAGGTTACCGATCTCCATACCCACACCCACGTCGTACGCGAAAGCGAAAGCCTCGCATCCATTGCACAGCTCTACTACGGCGACCCCCAAAAAGAACGCATCCTAGTGGCCGAAAACAGCCTTGAGAACGCCCATGGCATTCAGGTGGGCATGCTGCTGCTCATCCCCTGGACCCAATACTACCGCGTCGCACAGGGAGACTCCTGGTTTGGCTTGGCCGAGGCATTCTACGGAAAATCCCACCGCTCCTTTGTGCTCACGCAAAACAACCCATCCAGTGCCGCCACCGCCCCCGATCCAGGTGCCCAACTTCGGGTACCCTATCCCTTGCGCCACGTCGTACAAACCGGAGACACACTGTTGCGCATCGCTCACCGTTACTACGAGGATCCCAAGGAAGGCCTCACCACGATTCGGCGTTTCAATCGCATGCGCACCATGCGGCCCCGCCGTGGAACCGTACTACTCATCCCGCTCTCCAATCTGGAGCTCACCGAGCAGGGCCGAACCCGAGTCACGCCGGTCAACGCAGAGAACCTCCAGGAAGGCCGTGCCCGCAAGCAGCAGGCGGCCATTGACGCGCAACTACCCACCCTCGAAACCCTGCAACGGGGCGGTCGCTATGTGGAACTGGTGGCGCTCGCCAACCGGTTGCTTGGCAACCCCGACATCACCGAATCCCAAACCCAGGTGGCCCGCCGGGAACTGGCCCTGGCCTACGTGGCCTTAAACGCCCCCGACATGGCCACACAGATCTTTTCTCGCATGCTCGAAAACCAGCCCGCCATGGAGTTGGACCGTACACGCACCTCACCGAAGGTACTCAGGGCGTTTGAAGCTGCCCAACAGCCAGTCCGGAAGCCAACCCAGCAACCAGCGGAACAGGCGACCCAATAGGGCACTCGCATTGACCGATCGTCCTCAGTTCCCTAGATCGAGGCACCTCCGATGATCCCTATCCGTGACATCAACCCGGTGCGTACCAAACCGCTGGTCCTCTACGTGATTATCGGCATCAACGTGGCGGTATGGTTCTACCAGGTCCAGCTATCTGCCGTGGGTGGTGGCGATGCCATGCAGGCCTTTGTGCTCCGGTTTGGCGTGGTTCCCAAAGCGTTCGTCACCGGGAGCCTTGGTAGCCTGGTCACCCCCGTAACCAGCATGTTCATGCACGGTGGCTGGCTGCACATCATCGGCAACATGTGGTTTCTGTGGGTCTTTGGTGACAACGTGGAAGACAAACTCGGCCCCCGCCGGTTCCTTCTTTTTTACGTGCTCTCCGGCGTCATCGCAGCGCTGGCCCAGGTGGTCATCAATCCCGAAAGCAACATTCCCATGGTGGGTGCCTCAGGCGCCGTGTCTGGAATTCTAGCGGCCTACGTGATGCTGTTTCCCAGGGCGAAGGTGGTCACTCTGATCCCCATTTTCTTCTTTTTGCATTTTGCTCGAATCCCCGCGGCCTTCTTCATCTTCATCTGGTTCGGCATGCAGCTGCTCAATGCCTCGGCCTCCCTGGTAACCATTGGGGAAGACACCGGCGGCACCGCGTTCTTTGCACATGTGGGTGGATTCGTGGGTGGCCTTGCGATGGTCTGGTGGTTCTTAAGAGATTCCAGGAAACCACCGAAGGCCCGCAAACACAAGGTGCACCACCAGCCCCGGCAGGACAGTCACCGCCCTTCGCCCATAGCGTCAAAGCGACCCCAGGCGGAACCTCCCAAGAGAAGAAGCTCAAAGGGATACGACAAGGGCTACCGCTAGCTCGGTCCACTCGGTCGTGAACAACGCACCCCTCACCACCACCGACGTACTCGGCCCCGATGGGCTGCTGGGAAGAAACATGCCCGACCACGAGTATCGGCCCGGTCAATTGCACATGGGCCAATCCGTGGAACGCACCCTGAACGACGATGGCGTGCTGTTGGTTGAAGCTGGCACCGGTACCGGTAAAACCCTCGCCTACCTGGTCCCCGCCATTCTTTCAGAGAAACGGGTGGTGATCTCCACGGGCACCAAAGCCCTACAGGATCAAATCATCCAACGGGACATCCCCCGACTGCGCGACCACACGGGACTCCAGTTCGAGGCAGCAGTCATGAAAGGTCTGGAAAACTACCTTTGCCTGCGCCGGGCAGAGGAGTTCGCCATGTCTTCCAAACCCGCAGAGCCCGCCCACCGCAGGTACCTCACCCCCCTGGCCCAATGGCAAAACGACACCTCCTCTGGGGATCGCGCACAGGCCCACGGGATTCCAGAAACGGCCTCCCTCTGGAACCACGTGCTCAGCAGCAGCGAAACCCGCCTTGGCGCCCGCTGCCCCCACTACGACGCGTGCTTTGTGACTCGCATGCGGCAAAAGGCCCAGGCTGCCCAGATCATTGTCGTCAATCACCACCTATTCTTTGCGGACCTGGCAGCACGGCGCTCCAACTTTGGGTCCGTCATTCCCGAATACGACGCCGTCGTGTTGGATGAGGCCCACGAAATCGAAGACGTGGCCACCCAGTTCTTTGGAATACGCATCTCCACCCGCCAGCTCGAACACCTATCCCGTGACGTGCACGCCCTCGCGGTGGGTGTACCCATCGACGTGGTTCGCGCAGCCCAATCCCATGTGGCGCGCGCATCGGATCTATTCTCCACCCTGCTGGGGCAACTTCCCACCCCCGCGACGTCTAGGGTTTCTGGGCCGAGTACTTCTTCAGATGGATCCCCCTCGGTGCCCCGGCTGGAGATCCAACCCGAGCACCTCACCGCCTCGGTTCAGTCCACCGCCCATGAGCTAGATCACGTGCTCGAGCAGCTCGGCGCCACCCTGCAATCCACCGCTCGCAAGGACGAAAGGGCCGCCCACCTGAAGCGCCGCACCAGCCGCATGCGCAACCATCTAGCCCAGTTTGCGGAACCTCCCCATCACGAGGCCAGTACCCATAGCCATGTGCGTTGGCGTGAGCGCAAGGGCCGTCAGGATATCATCGGTGCAAGCCCCGTGGATGCGGGCGCAGTCCTCCGTGAGCACCTTTTTCTGAGTACCCCTGCCGTGGTCCTTACCAGCGCCACCCTCACCACCACCCGCTCCAAGGGCGAACCCTCATTCGACTTCCTACGCCAGCGCACGGGGCTCAACGAGATGGAAACCGTGGAAGAGGCCGTGGTGGAATCCCCCTTCGACTACGGGCAACAATCCGCCCTGTACCTGGCCCATGACCTGCCCGATCCCCGTGCGGGCAACTACCCCGCCCTTGCGGCGGAACGCATTTGTGAACTGGTGGCCCTGGTAGGCGGCGGCGTGTTTGTACTCTGCACTTCGTTGCAAATGATGCGCGAACTTCACAAACGGTGTACCTCGCCCGAGCAAGCCCACCCCATCACCCAGCCCACCCTGCTCCAGGGCCAATCCGGAAAGCAGGCCACCCTGGAGATGTTCCGCACCCAGCGCAATGCCGTGCTCTTTGCCACCTCCGGATTCTGGCAGGGAATCGACGTCCCAGGGGATGCCCTACGCATGGTCATCATCGACAAGCTCCCCTTTGAAGTCCCCACCGATCCCCTGGTGCGTGCCCGTTGCGCTCGCCTGGAGGAGCAGGGTGAATCCCCCTTCATGAGGTACCTGGTACCCTCCGCCGCGCTCACCCTAAAACAGGGCTTTGGAAGGCTCATCCGCACCCAAAAAGACCGCGGCATCGTGGCCCTACTGGACAGCCGAATCACCACGAAAGGCTACGGAAAAACCTTCCTAAGAAGCCTCCCCCCCGCCCAACAACTCAAAAGCCTAGAAACCCTGAAAGACTTCTGGAACAAACCCAAAGGTCAACAGAAACCACCAAAAGAACCTTCCACGAAAGGGTCAGGCCCACACCCCTAACCCCAAAGAACGGGCATGGTGGAACCTACCCCCAAGGCGAAACCGTCCCAGGGCCTGACCCACTCCACCAACAGAGCGAGACGCTGAAGTGCGAGATCGATTCCTTGTCAGTTTGCCGCTTTCCCCTGCGTCGGGGAATTCGTCTTAGGCCCGTGCGGGCTTGTCACCCTTGAGCATCTCGCCGAAAAAGGCGCCCAACATGGTCACCATGGCGCCCAGCAGCCCACCCACGATGTAGGCAAGGAACGGCAACTCGTACACGTCGGCAATGTGCATCAACCAGGCTGTCGTGGGCACCACTGCCAGCATGGCTCCCACAGCGGGCTCCATGAACGTTTTGCCCGGGGTCATGTAGGCCACGCCCATTCCCCCCACAAACCAGATACCTGCAGAAATCAGCAGACCAGGCAACCCTTGAGGATCGTAGGAAGTCACGACCATGCCCAGCGCCACCAGGAACACCGCCTGCAGGGCCATGTACACCCCGAAGGACACAAATACCCACTTCCACTGAAAGCCGTCCTGCTGGAAGCGCTGTGCGTAGGCTGCGTCCTCATCGAGGGTCTCTGTTGCCAAGACCTCCAGGCGCGCCCCACAGGAACTGCACCGCTGGGAGTTCGCCGCGTTGTTTGCACCACATACCGCACAGATGATTTCTTCGACCGCCATGGGACCTCGCTCCTTCGGAAAAGCCGTTAAAAAGGCTATCCAACACACCTGGTGACGAGCCTACACCCAAGGGCCGGCCGCCACGCAGAAATCCGTAAGAGTGTCGCCGAAAACCCCCCTTCTGCGCAACCCCCATGAGCAAGATTTACAATCTATCCGCTCTCCCTGGCCCTATGGTTCGACAGCCTCAGGGCCTGCGGCTAAGTTCCGGCCCAATCCCATGGCCCGCTTCATCGACGAACTCAAACGATCCCACCACTGCAGCGCCCTGCGCGCCGAAAACGTAGGCCAGGAGGTCGTGCTCTTCGGCTGGGTCCACAACCGCCGCGATCACGGTGGCTGTATCTTTATTGATCTCCGGGACAGGGAGGGCGTCACACAAGTCATGTTTGATCCAGACGTCTCCAAAGAGGCCTTCAACGTGGCCGACAGGGCCCGGGGCGAATGGGTCCTGGGGGTACGCGGCACCGTGTGCGACCGGGGAGACATGAAAAACGACCGCCTCGCCACCGGCGCGATCGAAGTCAACGCCCTGGAGGCCACCGTATTCAATGCGAGCCTCACCCCCCCCTTTGAAATCGAAGAAAAGGTGGATACCCACGAGGAAAAGCGCCTGGAGCACCGCTACCTGGACCTCCGCCGCCCACCGCTCCAGCGCAACCTCATCAAGCGCCACAAACTCAACCAGGCCACCCGCAACTACCTAAGCGACAACGGGTTCTTGGAAATCGAGACCCCAAGCCTCGTCAAATACACCCCCGGCGGTGCCCGGAACTTCCTGGTGCCCTCCCGCCAGCACACCGGCAACTTCTACGCCCTGCCCGAAAGCCCCCAGCTCTACAAGCAGCTGCTCATGGTCGCCGGCTACGACCGCTACTTCCAGATTGTCCGCTGCTTTCGCGACGAGGATCTCCGCCTCGATCGTCAGCCCGAGTTCACCCAAATCGATATCGAGATGAGCTTCATCAACCAGGACGATCTCTTCACCATCGTCGAGGGCATGGTCTTCAAGCAGTGGAAAGACGTGCTCGGCGTGGACCTCAAGGAGCGCTACCCCGAGGGCACATTCCCACGAATGAAGTTCGCCGAATCCATGGAGAAGTACGGAAACGACAAACCCGATCTCCGCTTTGGCCTACAGCACGTGGAACTCACCGCGCTTACCGTGGAACACAACGGTGGTGGTATCGGCATGCTGGAGCCCCTAGCCGCCAAGTTCAAATCCGGTGAATACCGCGCGGACCTCCCAGACGAGATCGTCAAAGCCATTCGCGTCCCCGCAGATGCGGGCGCCTTCAGCCGTACGGAACTCGACAAGCTTGAAAAGTACGTACGCCAAATGGGTTCCAAGGGCCTGGCCCGCGCCAAGGTAGGGGAAGACGGATCCAGCTGGGTACAAAGCCCGCTCGCCAAAATGGTCACCGACGACTACCGCAAGGCCGTTAACACAGCCGTTGGGGCATCCCCCGGCGACATGATTTTCTTCCAGTTCGGCAAGGCCCAAACCGTGCACACCGTCATGGGCAACCTACGGGTGCACCTGGCCCGCAAGTTTGGTTGGATCCCAGAAAGCGGTGCCGAGGGCGACTGGAACTTCCTCTGGATTGTGGATCCACCACTCTTCGAACAGGAAGACAGCACCGAACAGGGCGGCAAAAAAGGTTGGGCCGCAGCCCACCACGTATTCACCCGACCCCATGACGAATGTATTGACCTGCTCGAGACCGACCCCGGCAACGTACTCTGCTACCGGTACGATCTGGTCCTAAACGGGTTCGAAATCGCCGGCGGCTCCATCCGCCTGCACGATCCGGAAGTACAAAAGCGCGTCTTCTCCGTCATCGGCCTAAGCGACGAAGAAGCCCGTGAAAAATTCGGCTTCCTTTTGGACGCACTGCAACACGGAGCCCCCCCCCACGGAGGCATCGCCTTCGGCATGGACCGCGTGGCCCTACTCGCCTGCGAAGCCGAATCCATCCGCGACGTCATCGCCTTCCCCAAAACCCAACGCGCAAGCGACCTCATGACCGGCGCCCCCACCCAAGTAGACCCCACCCAACTCGCCGAACTCCGCATCCGCACCCTGGAGTGACGACCGGCAAACGCGTTGCCTCAAGTCGAGTTTTTGGGGGTCATTCCTTCCAAATATGAAATAGTCGCGAGTAGCCCCAACAGCATGGCGGTCTACAAGGCGCATCAATGAAACACGCATTTGGCCTCACGGTGGTAGCTCTAATCGCACTGGCTTGGTATGCGACCAGGCCGGAGCAGATCTCCAGTTCTACAGACTACGCCTCCACCCAGGTTGTAGAGGCGCTAAAAAGAATACGGGGCCGGTGCGCTGGCCAAGAAATGGGTATTCAGAGCGGCATTCTTGGTAAACAGTTTGCGGTGCCTGAGAGGCGCGAGCTCAAATGCGAAGAAATTCTTGACCCTGTTGTCACAGCGATTGAGAACAACAAGTTGGGAGTCAACGCAGGCAGGCACGACGATCCAAACATCGTGGCTTTCTTCGAGCCCCCGATTGAGGACTGGGCACAGTCTCCCGAACGAAAAGTCGAAAAAGGGACCCTTGTTGTTCCGTTCGACTCACTGGTTCAGAGCCAGAACGATCCCGTCCTGATTCACGAAACAGTTCACGCGTACCAGTGGCTTGAACGAGGCAAACTGGTGAACCCACCCTATCGCTTCGAAGATGAAACAGCGGCGTTCATAGTCGAAGGTCACTACCTGGCACTCCTGAAAGAATCCACAGACAGCCCCGTACGTCGCAACTCAAAAATTGAAAGGGAGGCGATGGGTTACGACAAGATACCCAGTCTTGCAGACGACCCACACGCTCTGGCAAACGAGTACGTCGCAGCGATCTACGGAGACCCCGAAGCATTCGATGCCCTGCAAATGGCAGAAGAAAAACTTTATCGGGGAACTGGGCTCACCTATGGGGAGTTCGGCGAGTTGCAACAGCACAACAGAGATGCCGTGCTGCTCCCGCTGATTCAGGAAATAGCCTCAGACTTAAGCAGTTCTGCAGAAACGTTACTTTCGATACTGGAAAGGGCCAGATTTGCGCAAGCGCTCACAGCCAAGGAAAAAAACATCGTAACTGCGTGGCTAGAGCACTCAGGGGGAATTGTGGCGGGGGTGATGTCGCACTCTCGGTTCCGGTGGCTGTCCTGGTCCCAGAAAGAGGAAACGGGAAGAAGAAAGATCCGCGAGGTCAACCAGACACTTCAAACCTCAATTCGCAGCCCACTCTTCGAGGCTATCTCCTCATTGCCGATCCGCACGCGTGGCCTTGATCGCGTCCGCAACTGACTCCATCCGCGACGTCATCGTCTCCCCAAAACCCAACGCGCAAGCGGCCTCATGACCGGCGCCCCCACCCCAGTCGCCCCCACCCAATTCACCGAACTCCGCATCCGCATCCTGGAGTAAGTCTGAGGGCAGCAATGGTCCTACATGGCTAGCCGACTAGCCGGTATTGGGACAATTCTGAGTCTAATTGTGCCAGAACGGGCGTATTTTGCCCAAGAGTTCCCCAGAATCGACTGAAGCATAAGTGGCACGCTCGTTCCTGCGTGGTTGGTACAGCTATTGCTCACTAGTCCTTCCATGTCTTACAAACTCACCATACCTACTTTGGCTTGTGTACTTTCTCTCCTTCAGTTTGGATGTATCGGATCTGAGCCGTCACATGGCTCAGAAAAAAATCTACTAGGCGCCAAAGAGGCGGTGATCACGGCCCTAGTTCGTATTGAGAACACCTGTAGGGGAAAACCCATGGGTCTCCTCAGGTTTTCGACAGCAGACCGCAATCCACCACCCACCGGTGATACGCAGCTTGTCTGCGAAGGCATCACAAGACCGGTCATTCAGGCCATAGAAGACAATACTATTCTTGTTCAAGAGTACACGCCAAAAGGCCCTGAGCAGGCTGCGTTTGCGTTTCCCAGAAACAACTGGGCAATTGAAAACCAAGCTGCGATTCGTGTTCCAACCGGCTTCCTAGATCACAAGTACAACGATGCAATTCTTCTTCACGAAGCGGTTCACGCCCATCAGTGGCTTGTGGACAGGGAAAAATTTGAAACATCACAAATCGAACATGTCGAAGGGGACGCATTGCTTGTGCAGGGTCACTACTACGCTCTGCTCGGCGACCTGAGCTCCATCCCTTCCGATCAGAGGCCTGTTGTCAACGATCTTCGTGACCTCGAAAACGAACCCAGTACCGTGTTGGCCACCACAGAAAAAATCTACGGTGATGCCCAGGCCGTCAACGCGCTCCGACGGGTTGTCTACGAGCTGACCACGAAGCTTGGTCCTGATCCCGAAGAGAAACGCGCCAAACAAGCTCTCAATGGCGCACTGTCCATTCTTCGGCTGGAAGCACAACGGTTCTTAGGCATCCAGCCAGTGTCCAACGCGAATCCCACGCAGCAGCAAAGGAACATCTACAACGCGTGGCGACGAAATAGCCGAATGGTTCTCGGGGTAGTCACAAAGTTAGAGCCTGCATCCGCGTTTCTTTTGGAGATGCGTCTCTATGAAAAGAACGATATCAAAGCCAAGTTGAAAGATGCCAGCTCCCTGGGAAGCGTCGACACCGCTACACTGTATGCGCTTCACCTCGCTACCCTTCTTAGATAGGCGAGCGCCCAGTTCTCAAAACCCAACGCGCAAACGACCGCATGACCGGCGCCCCCACCCAAGTAGACCCCACCCAACTCGCCGAACGCCGCATCCGCACCCTGGAGTAAGTCAGAAGGGAACCACGAACTTTTTTTTGAATCTACGGAGTCTTGGTCGCAACTCACCCGCCAAGATGTCCAGACATAACCCCCGCACCAAAACAGTAACAGCGCTAACACTACTCCTGGCAGCCGTGGGCTGTTCCTATTCGAGTGCTGAGCAGAAAAACCTAGAAAGCTCATTCCTGGAGCAGCGATTCGTTGCAGTCCTGCGAAAGATAGAGCGCCAATGTGGAGATGAGCCTCTCGGAATTCCAAGGTTCTCGTCGATCGATCGTAGCGCGCCGCTCACGGGTGACCCGCCTCCCACCTGCAAAAGCGTCACCACCCCCGTGATCGAAGCCATTCAACAGGGTCAAATCGCCGTTGTCATGATGCCGCCAGGTACAGGAGGGCTCGCAACCTTTGAAGGCGATCGCAACGACTGGTTCCGAAAGCGAGGCGCGAGGTTCTCGTTGAGTTCCATCGACTTTCTCAATCACGAGTACAACTTCGGGAGCGTCCTCCATGAAGCGGTCCATGCAAAACAATGGCTAGTAGACGGAGATCGTCATGACTACGCGAGCATGCACTATGTGGAGGGCGACGCCCTAATTGTGGAGGGCAACTACATTGCTAGGTTCTCAAACCTTGGCGCCTATCCAGCTGACCGTTTAGAGGTCGCTACCGCCCTTGCAAAGCTTGCTACGGCTTCCGACCCCACTGCAGAGGTGCGCCCCATCGTTCGAAGAATGTACGGTGAAATTGCCCTTTCAGATACACTTCGTTACGCCATGGAAGATCTCACCGCAGGTATCTCGCTCCAAATAGAAGGAAAGCCCGCCACATGGGGAGCAGATGAAAACGCGCTCTTCGTTCAAACAACATCCGAGGTAACACAGCGCCTTGCGAAACACGCGAAGAGTCTGCTCGCAACCGATATCCCCACTGGGAAGATTTCTCGAAATGACATCATCCTGTTCTCAAGTTGGGCACGTTTTTCCCCAACCCTGATTGATATCATCGGCCATATTCCCGAACTAAAGTTCCTAGACACCCACGCGCTCAGGAAAAAAGAGGGCATCTACATCAAGATCGAGGAGGTCAACGAGAAGCTACAAGCAAACTTCAACGCGGATACCCTCTACGCATTGCACTTGATCAATGCATTCCACGCACAGACAAGTAAATAGGGGCCCCTGATTGGAACCCATCCGGTTGACGCCTCCTGACGCACGCGTTCCAACACCTGCTGTGCCCACCCAAGCAGACCCCACCCAACTCACCGAACTCCGCATCCGCACCCTGGAGTGACTAAGACGTTGCATTACTAGCCCAATGTGTTAGTCTGAGATATGCAGTTTGAGTGGGATCCTGCAAAGGACGCTGCAAATCAAAAGAAGCATGGGTTGTCGTTTGCCCAGGCCTCCACATTGTTTACATCTGGGGAAACATATCTTGAGGAAGCAGATCTACGACATGTTGAACCACGTTTTCGAGCCATTGGGACCATAGCATTGGGTGTTGCGGTAGTGATTTTTGTGGAGCGCATGGAAGGTGAAGTTATCCGTATTGTGAGCGCTCGTTACGCTACTCGAAACGAAATCGTAAAATACCAGCAAGCTTTGGAGGGGTGATGACAGATATCGAAGAACTGGATGAAGACTTCTTTGGTCACGCAATCTCAAGTGCAGTTCGAAAGCGACTTCGGAACGGAACTTTTCAGTCCGAGAAAGATTTTGTCTCTCTTCGTAAATACGTTCAGATGACCCAAGAGCAGTTTGCGCTCGCGCTTGGAATCAGCGTATCCACGCTACGCAGTTGGGAGCAGGGTGTCCGGTGGCCTGAAGGTCCGGCATTGGCACTCCTATCGATTGCGGCTTCCTATCCACGAATCATTCACGAACGTCTCAAACGCACCCAGGCGGCATAGCCTGAACCAACCCAATCAATCTGAAATCACAGCATTCAAGGGAAGGGTTCCAAACACCTTGTCCCGGAGTGCATGAATAAGTTTGAGCGTGCGGAAGCCGTCGAAGCCTTCGTGAAAACGTTTCAGTCTACGGTCGGGTCGCTCTTCTAGGGCCCGTTCCATGGCGGGTGTCATGTGTTGTCGAACGAGTTCTTGCGCATCACTGGCAAGGCCCACCATGGGTACCGACGGGTCGCCCTGTTGAAGCGCAGTCTCGGCCCATTGAAGCCCCGTGCGAAGTGCGTCGAAACACCCGGGAGCGTAGGTGGGCTGCTCCCACGGGTCCTGTCCATCCTGGGTCGTTTTTCCCACAGCAGCACCGGTGCCGAAGGGTGCCCGGTCGGACCACCGGGATTGCAGTACAATAGCCTCGCCGTCCAGGGTTTCCACCCTACCGACCTTGGCCACCTTGTTCAGCAAGTAGAAATCCTCCCCGGCCGATCGGCAGGGCACACCACGCACCGCGCAGTAGGCGTTCACGTGAATTGCCATGGTGCTTCCCACCGTATGAAAAGCATACGGGCTCCCCGCACGCCTCACGCCATCCACGTAGTAGCGAAGCCGTGCTTCGTGGGCTTGTGTCCCCCGGTTCACGATCTCGTTGTCGCTCGGGATATGCAAAAACGGGTACACCAAAGCTACTACTCCAGGGCGATCGTATCCCCACACGAAATAGTCGTCGGGAAGAATCGCATCTGCATCCGTGGTCCAAAGCCAGGGTGTCTTAAGCCTCTTGCTTGCCCACAAACCCACCAACACATCCATCCCAATCTTACGGGCCCGGCCCACACCCTCCTCTTTTGGAATAGGCACAGTTCGGTGCGTCCGCTCCACACAAAGCACGCCGCCGACTCCCGTGACCTCCCAGTACCTCGAATGTCCATCGTCCCATGTGGGTGTGCCGTAGCGCCGAGCCAACTCGGACACGGTCTCCCTGTTGCTTTGCCTCACCACTGCGCTCGCCCCCGGTGGTTCATTGACCACCAACACCACCAACACCCCGCGCCCAGTTTCCGCCCCAATGGCCACCGCATGAGCCACTGCGCCCACCACCTCAGCACCCTCCGCATAGCTAGGGATCACCACGCCAACATCAAAACTTGGTCCTGTAGAGCCAACCATCCCGCTCCAGCCAAGGTCAATGTCCTCCGCATACTTATGGAGATATTTGTGCATACGTTGGGAAGCATGAGCTCCAGCAACCGATCACGCTTGCCGCTTTCGATGCCACCCATTCCCTGAGATTCAAGCACTACAAGGTTCCCGGCGGAATATCAAAAACCCCTGGCACGCATTGTGCTTTCGAGTTCACGTTCATGCCGCAACACACAACGCTACACGATTGTACAGGGTTGAAGTTTGCAATCTTCATGGGTGTTGCTGCTGTCGTAGGCGTCGCATGCACGGCTCCACAGTATGGCTCTAAGGCACTCACTTCCGTTCACGACGAAAATCCCATAGTGCAATCCATCACAGTATGGACCTACCCATTCGAATGCCACCTGTACGCAGGGGAAAACGCGCCAGAGAACAACACTCGGTCAGCCACTGTGTTCAGAATGAGGTTCACCTATGAGTGGGCAGGTGCCTCACAGAACGCTGGGATTTGGTTTTCCGTCTATCCAACTTCAGCAAATGCTGTTCAGGCCGCTGGCTTTGGCCTTTTTGATACCAAGCCCAAGGATGGAAGCCATTGCAAAGGCACATTTGCAGGCACCGCAATCAAAACCCTGCCTGCCATTGCAGACCACATGATGCACAAGTTCGGGCAGGCCATGGGTGTACCATGGGCCGGCAGAGCGTTGCTGCGATCGAGAGCACTCAGCGCCCAAATATTCAGCTTCCTACAGGCCATACCCGTGGACCAGCTAGGCACAGACAACATCGATTGGCTGAATACCGCACAGGCCGTCAATGCGAAGGCATCACTGGTTGAACTCGCAGAAGGGTTCATCGTGAAAAACCTGGTGGCGCACGTCCTATGGAGCTTTTCAAAATCCCAGAGCAGCACCATGTCAGCGCCTGAACGGGCATCGCTCCTAGAAAAAATGGATCAACAACAGGGCAGCCCACTGGTGGCCCTGTTCTCCCGAAAATCCCAGCACGTGTGTTGGAAGCTCACGTCGGAAGTAGAAAGTGTGCTGAACGGTATGAAGGCCGCCGAACTACTTACCCAAGCGGAGCACGGGGCACTCGTCCAACAACTCGTACGGGCTGGAAATCCTAGCGACACCACATCGCGGCCGGTCACCCATCAGTATTGCACAAGCGCCATGAGAAAGAGCTCCTGGCCCGACTACGATCCCGCAATCCAAAGCATACAAATCGATAGGGACAACGCCTGGTCAACCACCTGCCGAAGGGTAGAGGGGAAAACACGCGTCCAAACGGATGCCACGATATTTCCACTGCTGTTCTCATTTCAAGATAGCGAGTTTGGCAACTACTTCGTACGCTACCGAGATCCGAGTGGAAACCCCAGCCTCGGTTACTACCCGGTGCCGCCCTCGGACAACGCCCTATGTGAAGGCCACGTGGATGAATGGAAAGGAAAGAGCACCGCTGAACGCAGTGCATTTCTAGGCAGGGAGTGGACCCAGCGTGTTGTGAGAAACGCAACAAGTTTTAGCGGGTACTCCCAGTTCAATTTCAGGAACAGCAAAAATATAGGGCCGATCACACAAACCCTGTTTGGAAATCTTCCAACAACCTGGAAGCTCAGTGATTTGCAAGGGGGCAGCGCTGAGCAATGGTACGCAAATGACGAGCATGTAGGCCGTTGGGAACGATCACTAGAAGTCTACCTAGAAAAGGCATTCCGCAAACGCGTCATCGCGTCGATGATACGCCGATACATAGATCTGAGAGTCGACTTCAAGCATCCAGAGCCACGTTCTGCACGCCTGCTGCGAGCATTGTTGACAGCGGCCGACCAAACCGGGCGGTCCCTCACCGATCACTTCTCATTCTATGGTTCCCTGGGGCAAACCTGTGGGGAAGCCGCAGGCGCCATACGTAAGGTCTGTCGGGATATGAAGGGCCACGGGTGGATCCCGCAGCAGGAGTACGATGAGGCGTGCGAAAAAACCGGGGCAATTGAAGGCATGGGCACCGGCACAATAGAGCTAAGGGCGGTTTCCACGTTCGCATGCCAACAACTCAAGAAAGGCAAGAGCCCCATCACAGAGCTTGCTCTCATTCTAGACCTACCGTTGCGGCCCTACATCCCAGGCGAAGAGCAAGGCGCCAACCACCCAACTCCGGAACCAGAGAAGCCAGTACATAAACCGTCTGCCAGCACCGAGGAACTCGCCAGCAAATACAGCAGCTGGCTTTCAAGTGACAGTAGCAACCAGGTTGCAAGGGAAGCCGCCATCTTTCGGGAAAGCTTCCCAGTCCAGCGATGCCTCATTCAAAGCTACTTTAACGTCTATCAACAGTGCATGGAAGACGTTCAGGAAGGTGCGCAAAACCACCCCCAGTGTGAAGCACAGGCAAAACAAAACCTCCACCAATGCCTAGGCCAAATCCAGCCCTAGAAACGGAACAACCCTCACCCTGCACCTCGCCCACAATCAACGCACACGGCCGCGTTGATGTAACGCCACGCTAGTGCAGTGCAGCTTGGTGGGGGAGTGTGGCTACCACCTGGGCTTCCAGGTCGAGCAGTTCGTTCAAGCGAGGTTCGATCGTTGAGTCGTCAAAGTACTCCTGGGCCACGGTGAGAAACAGCCCCTGGTGCCGGGACTCGGAGTCGGTGATGCGTCGGTAGAAGGCGCGTAGGTCCGGGTGACAGTGGTACGGAGCGAAACTGAATGAATAGGGGAATTTCTGGAGTGTCAAGCAATGCCCCAAGGATCGTTTGGCGCAAGCTAGGTCCATAGTGGGCCAATACACGACACGGTTGTCATAGGAAACCCAAGTCGCTGCACCAACATCCCTGAAGATAGGTTGGCATGCCAAATGCATTGCAATGTTTCATGACCTACTTATCAATGAATACGAAATACATTATGGCTTTTACGGCGTTCGCTTGCCTAGGCTCGGGATGCAACTCCGAAGACATTCCTGGCCAAGACGGTTGCCACAACAACCAATGTCTGAGTTGGATGGAAGAGCTTCAGAAGAGCGAAGCCACTTGGGAGGAGACCGCTCCACCATCGTACAACTACCGCATCGAATCCTCGGCAGCGCACCAGTCAGGCACTTCCATGTTCTACTCGGTCTACGACGGAGCGGTTACTCAGCGTATATTCAGCACTTGGCAAGGCGAACCAAAAAAGCTTCAAACAAACTGGCAAGAAACCGAAAACGAGTTGGGATCTCACAACGAAACCTTTGGTATCGACAAGCACAGCTACGGGGTGTGGACCATGGAAGGCGTGTACGACTTCTGCCGCACCAAAGTGCTTGTTAAGGACTTGGACGACTACGAAGTTACTCTAGACTTTGATGAGGATGGATATCTCAAAACGTGCGACCACAAAGCGCGGCACTGTGGCGAGGCCTGTAGCGCAGGAATATCTATCGAATCCCTTTCCGAAATAGTCGTTTTTAGCGACTAGGTGTAACCCCTAAAGCCCGAAAAAAGACAGCACCAAAAACTCTCAGTGTAGAGCTGGCTGGTGGGGGAGGGCACGAATGAGTTCGGCCTCTGCCACCAGCAGTTCGTTCAAGCGTAGTGCGATGGTTGAGTCGTCAAAGTACTCTTGGGCCATGGTGAGAAACAGCCCCTGGTGCCGGGACTCGGAGTCGGTGATGCGTCGGTAGAAGGCGCGGAGATCCGCTTCGGTTTCGGGCAGGCCTTCAGCAATCATCCCAAATCGCTCGCAGCCCCGCGCCTCCACAATGCCGGCGATGAGTAGCCGGTCGAGAAAGTAGTCCTCCCGACCCGAGCGCTTGTGTTTAAGCAACCCACCCACGTAGGCATCCTTCACATCGTGGGTGAGCATCAATCCGCGGGCGTCCAACAGTTGGTTCACCTGCCGAAAGTGCTCCAACTCCTCCTGGGCAAGCTTAATCATCTCCCGAACCAGCATCCGCCGGTCCGGGTAATGGGCCACAAGTGACATGGCCATGGCAGATGCTTTTCGCTCACAGGAAGCATGATCGATGAGAAACCCATCCAGGTCTTCCAGTACGGCCTCTAGCCACCCAGGCCCCGTAGCCACCTTCAACACCAGTTCCATGGGTACGATCTAGCAGCACGCCCTTGCGCCGCCCACACCCCGGAGCTAACTTCGCGATCCTTTTGCTTACATTCATGTGGGTAAACGGGGCTGTAGCTCAGTTGGGAGAGCGCTAGAATCGCACTCTAGAGGTCAGGGGTTCGATTCCCCTCAGCTCCACTGTGTTTCTTTGGGGGAACCTGTCTGAGGTTCCCCCTCGTCGCACGGGCAAAGCCCGCGACTCCTCACCCCTTCACCACACCCGTTCCTACGGAACAGACCTGAAGGAAACCACGGGCAAACCCCCTTCAGCCAAATACGATTCGGCTGAGCCTCCCACCTAACTCCGCTTCACGCCGGAACTACCCGTTCCGGGTTTCCCTCGTCGCACGGGCAAAGCCCGCGACTCCTCACCCCTTCACCACACCCGTTCCTACGGAACAGACCTGAAGGAAACCACGGGCGACTCCTCCCTCGTCGAATCCCTGTGCGGAAAATATTTTTATGCCGTGCGTAGAATGAGAAGATTACTTCCTTGCAAATTGCATTTTTAATGTGCAATTTGCACGGTCGTTGGAAAGCCGTCGAGACTGCCACACCTCCCTTAATGTCACCAAAAGTCACCATGTTGAAACCGGTTGAGACCGCGTCCTCCAGGGAGGAGCGCGTGCTTCGCGTGGCGGAGGTCAATCGTGGAGTTCGATTGCAGTTGGAGGCCGATTGGGATGACCTCTGGGTGGAGGGCGAACTGTCTGACGTCACCCGTGCCGCGTCGGGTCACTACTACTTCACCCTGAACGACCCAAAAGAGCCGGCCCAGCTTCGTGGAGTCATGTTCCGCTCCGACGCCAAGCGCGCCCAGGCCGAAATCAAACCCGGCACCGCCGTTCGCATGCGGGGAAAACTCTCCCTCTACGAAGCGCGTGGATCCTTCCAGTTCCTAGCCCGAGCCGCCATGCCGGTGGGACAAGGAGATTTGCAGGCCCAGTTTGAACGCCTAAAAAAGAAATTGGCCGCAGAAGGTCTATTTGAAACCGCCCGTAAGCGACCCCTACCGCGCTTCCCCACCACGGTGGGTGTCGTGACCAGCGCCAAGGGGGCAGCACTCCACGACATTATTAAGGTCATTTGCGCCCGTTTCCCCGTGCGCATTGTGGTCGCCGATTGCCGAGTCCAGGGCAAGGAGGCACCGCCCACGATTGTTTCTGCCATTCACCGCATCACCACCCTGGTCGAGCCCGACGTTCTCATCGTGGGCCGGGGGGGCGGATCCGCAGAAGACCTATGGGCATTCAACGACGAAGAGGTCGTGCGTGCCATTGCGTCCTGCCCCATTCCCACGGTAAGCGCGGTGGGCCATGAGGTGGACGTCACCCTTGCCGATTTGGCAGCCGACGTACGCGCCGCCACCCCCTCCAATGCGGGCGAAATGGTGGTGGTGGAGCGTGAAAGCTTGCGCCGGGAACTCCAGCACCAGAGCCGCAGGGCGGAGCAAACCCTCGATGCCACCCTCAATACCCTACGCCTGCAGTGGTCCCGGCTTGGCCAAGCGCTTTCCGATCCACGGTCTGCCATTCGCCCGGCCCGTCTCCAGCTTGCGAGTTTGCAACAGGCGCTTTCCCAGGCCCAACGGCAAAAACTGCGCACACTCCGTTCCCGGTTCAACCACCAACGGGAGCATCTGGCCCAGAAGGATGTTCGCCTGGCCCTACGCAAGCGCCGCCCCCAGTTTGTGGCCCAACAAACACGTCTGATCCACCTTACCCAGCGTCAACTGCAGGAGAATCGCGGGCAACTTGAAAGCACCGCCGGCCGGCTCCAAGCCCTTTCCCCCCTGTCGGTATTGTCACGGGGATATTCCATTGTCCTCCACCAGGGTCGCGCCCTCACCGACTCCAAAATCGCCAAGCCCGGTGACCCCATCCACCTGAAACTTCACCAGGGCGAAATCACCGCCACGGTCAACGGACCGGGTCCCGTGCCAAAAACCAAGGCCAAAAAACCAACGTCCCGCCCCGCTGCCAAAGCAGATCAGGCCCAGCTAGACTTCATAAAGACGGGCAAACCATGAACACTGCTGTGACAAACATCCCGTTGGATAAGCGTGTGCCCGGCGCCCTGAGTGAGCAACATTGGTACTGCGTGGTAGGGCAACCGATCCACCATTCCCTTTCTCCCATCATGCACAACGAAGCGCTTCGGTTATTGAGCCCGGCGCTATTGAACCCAGGGCTATTGAACCCGGCGTCAACGAGCAAGGCTAGGCGACCTCCCTCGTATCTTGCCCTTGAGGTCTCGCCCCAGGAACTCAAGCCCGCCGTCGCACTGATGCATCTCCGTGGGTGCCTTGGGTTCAATGTAACGGTTCCACACAAGGTAGAGGTCATGAAGCACCTGCAGCGTGTGGACCCCACCGCCACTGCCATCGGGGCCGTAAACACGGTGATCCGTGAAGAAAACGGTTGGTTGGGTACAAACACAGACGCCGCGGGCTTCATTCGTTCAATGGAAGAGGCGGGGTGGTCCGCCGCACAAACAACCCATGCCGTGGTCCTAGGCGCAGGCGGTGCCGCAAGGGCGGTGGTGATGGGCCTAGCCACAGCCGGTGTACAACACATTCACGTGATGGCTCGCCGTGAGGCGCAGGCCCAACAGTTGGCCCAACAGTTGGCACCCCATGTACAGGTCTCACTCCACGCCCATGGGTTTGAGACCGGCACGCTCCAGGCACTCTTTCCCAACTGTGATCTGTTGGTGCAATCCACAAGTGCCACGTTGGATTCATCGGTCGCTTCTGCATTTGCCAGGGGGCTACCACTTGGGGAACTCCCCCAGCACGCCACGGTGGTGGATCTCGTGTACAAACCGCTTGAAACCACTGTATTGGCAGCCGCCAGGTCCCGTGGGCTCCGAACGGTGGATGGCCTAGGCATGCTCGTACACCAGGGTGCGCTTGCCCTGCAACATTGGTTGGGTGACCCGCTCCCCAGCGGCCCTTTTCCCATGGGAAAGGTCACAGGCACCATGCGTGACGCACTGCTCGGGTCCCAGGAACCCCTAGAAAACGACGTCTAGGCCCATGTCCGAGCGACACATTCTGGTGGGCCTTGGCTCCAATATGGGTGACCGGCTGGCAAATCTCCAGCTCGCCACCGACGGGCTCCATCAAACCGACGGCATCGTTGTGGAAGCAATCTCCCAGGTGTACGAAAGCCCTCCCATGGGGCCTCCCCAGCCGGACTACCTCAATGCCGCGCTTCGCATCCGTTCCGCCCTAGACCCTACGGATATTCTTAGACGGGCCCAGCAATTGGAGCGTCAATCCGGTCGGGTTCGTGAGGTTCCCTGGGGCCCACGGACCCTGGACGTGGATTTGCTTTGGTGGAATGGCCCCGAACTGCAAACCCTGCAGCTCTGCTTGCCCCACCCTGGCCTAACACAACGGGTGTTTGTCCTAGTGCCGCTGCTTGAAGTGGCCCTGTCGCCGCCGTCCGAGTGGAAAAACGCCCTACAGGCCCTTGAAGTCGGTTCCACCGTCAAAGGGCTGGGCCTTCGTAACCTTGGTCCAATTCTTTCGCAGAATCCCAGGCCGATCGGGTACACTCGTCCGAAGTATTAGGTTCTCATGTCCGAAACCCGGAAACATCCCCGCGCGCCCACGTCCATCAAGGTGCGGTACAAAAGCGCCACTCTCGAAGATTTTTTGGAGCACCATGCGCGGGACATTTCCCGTGGGGGTGTGTTCATTCGCAGTAAGAAACCCCTGCCAGAGGGCACCCTCCTAAAGTTTGAACTCCAGCTCGAGGACAGCTCCAAGTTTGTCCAAGGTGTCGGGCGGGTCGTGTGGCAACGCCACGATGAACAGGGTGGCGATGACAACCCTCCTGGCATGGGAGTGAAGTTCATCAAGTTGAGCCCGGAAAGCCGCGCACTTGTGGAAACCATCGTGGTCTCTGCAGAGCAGTCCTCTCCCGAAGGCGACGAGCTCCCCATACATCCATCAGACGACACCCAAATACGGCACGCGAGCCAGTTCCTCGCGGAAGCACTGGCGGATGGAAGCGACGACACCGCGGAGGAAGCCGCACGGGACGCAGCCGCTGCACGACGAAAAACGGAAGCCATCGAGCGGGAACGCCAAGCGGCCGCAGTGGCCACTTCTTCGGGTACCCCCCAGGGGGAGCCGCTGGCCCAACGGGTGCCCGGAGAAAAACCTTCTTCGACAACGGGTGGCCTTTTTGCCGACAAGCAAATCGAGGGCGACGGTGCAACAGAAACCCAGGGTGGGGGACTATTCGGTGCTCCCCAGCCCACGGTGGAGGATCAGGTCACCCAACCGTTTGGTCTTGCCTTCGACGACGACGAACTTGACGCCCACCTTGAGGACCAACTTGCAGAGGCCCTCGGGGAGGACGAGGTCCAGGCCATTCCGTCCGCCGCGCCACCTGCCCGGCCGTCACCCGCCCAACCGCCGCCCGCCCAGCCATCACCCGCCCAGCCATCACCCGCCCAGCCGTCACCCGCCCAGCCGCCACCTGTCCAGAAGGCCGAAGCCGAACTCCCCGAGATTGTTGACGATGGGTTACCGCCCGATCTTTCAGACGAAGAAATTGCTGAAATCGAAAAAGAAGAGGCTGCCCAGTCCCAATCCTCTGGCAACATGAACCCAGTGGCGCGCCAATCCTGGGCTGCCCTCGACAACGAGCTCGAGGGTAACCCGGTCGGTGAACGAAAATCCCTGTACGACCTGGAGGCCGAGCTCAACGTGGAGGTTGAAGCTCCCATCGCTCCTCCAATATCACCTGCAACACCCCCAACACCGGCAGCTGGAGGTTCTGCACCCTCAAAGACCCCACCCGCGCCACCTTCGGCAGCGGCAAAGGGGGCACCCATCGAGGCCACGGGGAGGTTTGTGGTCTCGAAGCCACCACCATCCCCCACAAGTACCAAGGGTGGTGCGAAAGCCAATCCCCCGAAAAGGTCGGGTACTCCGAACAAAGGAACCGGAAACAAAGAATCCTCGGGTGCGATGGGTAGGTGGCTTGCGTGGGGCGCCGCCGCCAGCATTCTCATGGGTTTTGTGGGCTACTTCGCCTACGGCCAACTCCAGGCGAACTACTCCAACAGCTCTAACGGCCCCGCAGTCGCCCCCAACACCTCAGGTCTTACCGAAGAACAAGCGGCTGAGGGTGCGTCCGTAGCAAACCGATCCGCTCTTGAGAACAAAGCACCTGCCCCAAGTGAAGAAGCAGCAACGGATTCCACCGACATCGCCACGGGCATCGTCACACCAGAACCCGTCGGTGAAGCGAACGAAGGTGCCACAGACGTGGCCCTGGACGAAAAACCTGGAGACATTGCCGCCCAAGCCACACCTGAAGCGCCAGCAATCGAAGGGCCAACTTCCACCTTTTTCGTCACCTCTACCCCCGTGGATGGTGAGGTTTGGTTCAATGGCGCAAAACTCGGCAATACACCCGGTGCGTTTCAAGTGCCCGAAGAAGGGGAGTTTTCCCTAGAGGTGAGGGCAAGGGGCTTTGAAAGCCAAGCGCGCACCCTAACCGCCGGGCATCACCACACCCGCAACGTTGCCTTTCACCTTCGGGGTATTCCACACGTCATCGAGGTACACACCGTGCCTGAGGGTGGCCTAGTTCGCGTCGCACACCATCGCTTCAAGGCACCGGGCACCCACACGGTTCGTCACGCCACAGAGCCCATCGAAGTGGTCGCCAAGAAACCAGGTTTCCAACGCTACGAAGAGCGCCTTCCCTTTGACAGCTTTCAACCGCGGGGAGAGAACGAAATGTTTCGGCGCCTAGAGATCACGTTTACGCCTGAGCACTAAGCATGCGGATGACGTCCGCCGCGTAGTCACGCCCATCCAGTTTCGACATCTGTTGAATGCCGGTGGGGCTGGTGACGTTCACTTCGCTGAGCATGCCGTCGATCACGTCCAAGCCCACGAAACGCAAACCGTCCTCCGCCAACCGTGGTGCCATAGTCTCTACTATCTCGCGCTCCCGTAGGGTGATCTCAGCGCGGTGAACACTCCCTCCCACGTGAATGTTGCTGCGGATTTCCCCGTTGGGGGGTACGCGAACGAGACCCCCCAGAATCTCACCGTCCATGAGCAGGATCCGCTTGTCTCCCAAACGCACATTCGGCAAGAACTCCTGCACCATCACCACACGACTCCCCAACCGTGTCGCAGACTCCACAAGAGGCGTAAAATTAGGATCCGCAGATTGCAGGACAAACACTCCCTCTCCCCCATGCCCGTCCACAGGCTTAAGCACGGCCTTGCCTCCCCGATCGGCCACAAAGTCACCAATCAGGGATAGATCTGCCGTCACCAGGGATTGCGGCATGAACTCCCTAAAGTGAAGCGTGTAGAGCTTTTCGTTTGCCTCCCGAAGGCCCCGCGGATCGTTGAGAACTTCCACCTGTCCGCGCACGTGTTCAAGCAACAACGTGAGCCACAGGTAGCTGTCATCAAAGGGCGGATCCTTGCGAATCCACACCACATCGTAGGTAGCCACAGCACGTTGTGTACCGCTCCCCAACCGCACCGGTGGAGTGCTACCCAACGCAATGTCCACATCGTGGGCTTGCACGGTCAACTCCCCCGCGCTCCAACTCACACCCTGAACAAGCGCATGTTCCACAGAATGGCCCGCCCTTTTGGCAGCAAGCATGAGTGCGAAAGAGGTATCCTGATCCTCCACTACGGTGGACACCGGATCCATGATGAATAGGTGCCGCGCCATACGTTAGGTCGCCGACAGGCTTTCAACCGCGTACTCCGCGGTACCCACTTCGACTCCAACAATGGTGGGTTCCAGGTTCTTCCGCGGTGACGGGTAGTATGGATTCGGCGGAAACATGTTCCCTGCATTGCGAATCACAAAGAGGTGCCCAGGTTCCGTTTCGGTCATGGTGTTTGGGGACACACGCGAGTCGGAACAGGTAATAAGCAAAATAGGAGGTTGTTGCCCCAAAACCAACTTTTCAAAAAGCGCCTTGTGTGCCGGTACGTAGTGGTTTCGAAACCCCACGTTTCCTTGAATCGTCTTGTCCATCAGTTTGCTCCTAAACCTATCGCCCGGCGGGAATGCCGCCCTTGCGGGGATCACTGGCCGCCACAAGTCGCAACACTCCCGCATTGTTGTCTAAGTGGATAAACTGCACCACTGCCGAATAGGAGGCGTAGTGCATCTCGTGGCCCCGTGCGACCAGTTGTTCCTCCACGCTGCGTGGAAGAACCCGATCCTCCTCCGCCCGAATATGGTCCGGGGCGCCCTGGTGGTGAATGCGTGGCGCATCAATCGCAGTCTTCGGGTCCTGACCGGACACGAGCAGCCGCCAGGCCACGAGCTGGCTGTGTGTGGGGATTCGGCTACCTCCAGAGGCCCCAATGCAAAGCACGGGTGCACCATCTTGAAACACAATTGTCGGAACCATGCTCGAAATAGGAGTCTTGCCGGGTTCCGGGAGATTCGCGGCCCCTCCGGGAAGGCCAAACGCGTTTGCGGCCCCCGCTTCGCTTCCGAAATCGTCCATCTGGTCGTTCATCACCATGCCAGCTGCCGTGTACCGTGCGCCTAGTATGAAGTTCACCGTTGTGGTGATGGAAGCTACGTTGCCTTCCCGGTCCACCACACAAAGGTGGGACGTCCCGTAGTCTTGGACCCGAGCGGCGGCTTGGCTTGTGGGTGGAGTAGCTCTTAGAGGGAAGTGAATAGGTGAGTCATAGGTGCGCGCGTGCATGGCCAACGCAGGTCGAAAAATACTTGCGCGAATCGCAAAACGCCCCCGGTTGGTCAGTACGTCCAGCGGGACGTCCACAAAATCAGGGTCGCCATACCACTGTGCCCGATCCCAGTACGCACCTTTCCAGGATTCCGCAAACGCGTGAAAAAGAAAACCGTCCCACTCGCCCCTACGCTCCTTGGACACCCAGCGCTCGAGCAAGGCGAGGCTCTCAAGCATGGCCAAACCCCCCGCACTGGGCAGGGGTGCGGTCACCCACCGGTAACCCAAGCGATCACCTTCCAACGGTGTTCGTTCAATCACCTTGTAGGCGGCCAAGTCCTCCGTTGTCAGCAACCCACCGTGGGCCTGATTGCTACGTACGATCTCCTTCCCGATAGGCCCGTTGTAGTAAGCCCCACTCCATCCTGCGGCCAATTGTTCGAGCGTTGCGGCCAACTCCGGTTGCTTCACCAACACACCCGCACGAATCATGTTTGTCTGGGGATCGATCCACCGTGCAAGCACGGGGTCCTTTGCCATCTGATCCACAAAGGGCTCCAGCGTGTCGGCAAAGTGTCGCCCCACTCTCACACCGTTTTGGGCGTGCCTCAATGCAGGCTGCACGAGTACGTGTGACTCAAGCCTACCGAACGCGTCGTGAAGTGTGGCCATCCCAGCCATCTCCCCAGGAACCGCAGTGGAAAGGCCACCATACTGGGAAGGATTGCTGTACGGCCCGTCCACCCCAACCTGACCCTTAAACATGTCTGGCGTGGCCCTTGCCGGTGCCCGTTCCCGAAAATCAAAGAAACGGGTCTTCCCTGTCTTGGCCTCATAGTAGAGCCCGAACCCGCCCCCTCCGAGCCCACTAGAAATGGGGTTCACCACGCCCAGCGTCAGCATGGTGGCAATGGCTGCGTCCGCCGCCGAACCTCCCATGGCAAGAACTTCCGCCCCAGCCTGAGAAGCCAAAGGGTGGTCCGCTGCCACCGCCTCCTGCGAGAACGTACGAATATATCCCTTGGGTCCGCCTGCGTACTGCGCAGCGTACTGTGCTGGGTGCCGTGCTGCGTTTTGTGCATGGGCCGTCGCGAACCCAAGAACGAACCATCCAACAAGACCCAAAACCCACGCCTTCACCATGAACTCAACATGTCGCCGGGCGGCGTGCAGTCAAGTGTTTCAGTCCGCGTTGAGGGTGCCGATAAACCGCACGGTTTCAGTCGCGGCCACATCGTAGCTGTGGCGCATTTCCTTTTCGATGGTGGTCTCCACCATCCTGCCGATCCCAAAGACTTTCACCTCGATCTCCATGGTGCACCGTCGGTTCACACCACCCTCCGTAGGCTCTGTCCAAAAGTCCCCGCTGATATGGATCTTCTCTGCCATGACAGAAGGCCGCACCGTAAATCGCCAGTGCCCATCCGAATCCATCCGCCCCTCATCCACATAGGAAAGAGAATCCCCAATCAGCTTCTGCACAGGCCCCGGTGCGTTGTTGGGCGGCTGGCTACGCACCGTGCGCCGTACCACGGTCCCGTTCTCTTCTTCCTGGGAAAGCACCTCCCATTCGCGAAACCCAAGCTTGTTAAAAAACAACTCCCGGTTGAACTCCGCATCAAAAAAGATCCGATTCCAATAGGTCTCCGCATCCACAGGAAAAAAATGGCTCACTTCAAGACGTGTCATGGGAACTCTATTCCAAAGGTTCGTTGTCGATTTGGGTGTCGCCTTCGGCGCCCAGGTCGTCGAGCAGGCCACCGTCCAGCACCGTAAGGGTGACAACAGTCACGTTGTCTTCGCCGCCATTTGCGTTGGCCATATCCACCAACTGTTTTGCAGCGGCCTCCACATTGTCTCCAGAAGCCTCAAGCAACGCGCGGATCTGTTCGTCCTCCACCATGCCGGTCAGCCCATCGGAACACAGTACCAGTTGATCTCCCGGCTTTGCGCCCTCGGAAAGCACATCCACCGTCACCGAGTCCTGCATGCCGAGCGCCCGCGTGATCACGTTGCGTGGCAGCTCATCCTGCTGCTCCTTGGGCATATCTGGCATCACGGCCAGGTAGTCGTTCACAAGCGAGTGGTCCCGGGTAAGCTGCTGCAGTTTGCCGTTTCGCAGCAAATAACACCGACTGTCACCCACGTGGGCCACGTACATTTGGTTTTCCTTTTTGGAAAACAGTACGCCCACAATCGTCGTACCCATGCCCTGCACCGAACGATCGCGCATGGACGCATCAAAAATTTTCCGATTCGCAACCTTGATCCCGGTCATCAGGCGGTTTTCGTCCAAAGTGAGCTTCGGATCAAAATGGAACGGCCAGGTCGCATCCTCAGAGGCGGTGGCACGAAAAAATTCACCCACCACGTCCGTGGCCATGGTGCTGGCCACGTCCCCTGCCCGATGGCCGCCCATACCGTCCGCCACCAGATAGAGGTCGTACTCCGGCATCAAACGGTAGCGATCTTCGTTATGCTCCCGCTGTTTTCCTACGTCGGACACACCTGCCGCGACCACATGCACTGTTCTATCTGAGTCCTGCCGTGGCATCGAGACGTCCTGACTACGCGTGAGATGTCCCCCGGATTCCTTTATGTCCAACGGAATTTCCCTTCTTCTTCTTTCAAATGATGCCCACCCCGCCCACGCGGGCCCCCAAATTGAGACATTCATGACAATATTCTCATGAAACCAGCCGGTACGGTGAGCGAACATGGCCACGGATTGAAAATCGTTTGACCACCTCCCCGCAGGATTGTAGTGCACCAGTCGGTTAACTATCGATAGTAGCGGAAAACAGGAGGGAAGAGCCATGAGTGAACAAAAAACTAGCCAGGGGCGATTTGTATGGGCCGATTTGATGGCCACCGACCCGACAAAAGCGGCGGCGTTCTACAGTGAGCTGATGAACTGGAGCACCGCACCCTGGGGCGAGCACTACACCATGTTCAAACTGGGAGAAAAAGGCATCGCCGGAACCGCCCAGCTTCCTCCCCAGGCAGCGGGAGTTCCCTCCCACTGGCTTCAGTACGTCACCGTCGATGACGTGGATGCCGCGGCAAATAAAGTACAGGAGCTGGGAGGCTCGATCCTTATGGGCCCCATGGATCTGCCCGACGTGGGGCGTTCGGTAACCATTCGCGATCCCCAGGGTGCGGTGATCATTCTTTTCCGTTCCTCCCATGGAGAAAAGCCAGAGTCCGAACAACCTGGCATGGGCGAATTTTGTTGGCATGAACTGCTGACCGACGACATCGAAAAGTCAAAAGCCTTCTACCAAACCCTGTTTGGCTGGGAGTTCGAAAAAGCGGAGATGCCCATGGAGTACTGGATTGGCAAACGTGGAGACCAACAAACCTGCGCAATCATGGCCCGCCCTGAAATGGTCCCCGTAAACACCTGGTCCAGTTACCTGTTGGTCGAGGACATCCACGAAGCCAAGGCCCGGGCAGAAAAATTGGGCGCCACCGCACAGATGGAGCCCGAGGAAGTGCCGCAGTACGGTATTTTTGCTCCAATAGTGGATCCGGTTGGAGCCATGGTTCTGCTTTTTCAAAGCACCATGGAAAGCTAGACAGCGCAGGCATCTCGCGCAGCGAAAATCCAAGAGGCGGCTGAACGTTCCAAAATGGGATAGTTGGCCGCCTTTTGCCATGTTGGGATCATAAATGCTCCCAACCAGACCCAGAAAATCCGAGGTGGCGGCCAACATCGTACGTCATTTCGGGCAGTTCCAAATCCTTGTGGATCCGCCCCATCGATCGATCGTATTGTGCTTGCAGCAAACGCAACAACACGCAGCCAAACGGTCGTGAAGGGGGTAGGGGCCATGAAGCACCAAGCAACAAAACAGCGTTCCACGGAACGGCGTCGGTACAGCCGTGCCAACTTGAATGCGGAGGCTCTCTTTGTGCACCGTGAGCAAGCCGTGGCCCGCGCCAAACTCACCAACATTTCTGCGGGCGGAGCACTGCTTTGCAGCGAAAGCAGCATTCGCCCGGTAGAATCCATGGAAATGCTGTTGCAGCTCGACAAAAAGCAACAACAACCCTTACGACTCAACGTTGCCGTACAGCGGGTCACCTTTGAAAAACGTGGGGCATCCCTCGCGGTCCGCTTCAAAAAGTTAACACCCGATGCAGAAGATCTACTGCAGGACACCATCTGCGAAGCACTTCTCACGGCCCATCGCCGTAGCCACCCGGCCGTGCTTATGGTTGGACGCCACTCCCGTGTCCTTCAGCAGATGACGGCCGACTTCAAGGCCATGGGGAAACGTGTGGTGATCGCAGATGATGCGGTACAGGCGGTGGCCCACCTACAGGATCCCCAAGGATACATCGACACCATCATCGTAGACGGGCGTGTCGGCCACTCCCTAAGCCTAGAGGTGCTCAAAATCCACGCAGCCAAGCAGGAAAACCTCGAGCTCATCGAGCTGCCACCCCAACGTGCCCTCGACCGGCCAGCCAAGGCACCCACTCTACTTCACAGCAAAGATCTCCACTCCACCAACGTATGGAAAGTATTCTCTGCCTAGAAAATACCAACCCAGAATAGTGAGTTGTGCACTTCACTCGCCCATCCGACCTGCTAGACACGAAGGGTGTTTGCCGGAAGAGCTTCGCTGCTATTCATAGGGTGCTTCGTCGCCATTGCCACAGGGTGCGCCCCGGCCATCGGTGATTCCTGCACCACCACCACCGATTGTTCGGTCAACGGAGACCGGATCTGTGACCGCGCTTCCCCCGGTGGCTACTGTACTGTCGGTGGTTGCGAGGCGGATACCTGCCCTGACGGTGCCCGTTGCGTGGAGTTCCGGTTCGACCCCTCTAGGCTTGCCACCCGATGGTGCATGGCCCGCTGCAGCTCCAGCCGGGATTGCCGAAAAGGGGACGGCTACCGGTGCCTCGAGGCCTCCGAAATTGCCGGAACGGACGATGAAACTCTGGCCCGAGTGCTTGACGACGGAAAAGAATCCGCTGGATTCTGCGCCCAGCCCGCCGCCCAGTAGTCCAGTGTTTGAAGGCGGCCAGCCCCAAATAGCTCAGCCCCATTCATCCAGCTCCAGTGTCCCAGCCCTGTTGTGATGTTCAGCTCTGTGCCCAGACTCCACACCTGGGGATCGCAATTTTTGCGGGATCTGAATGTCTGAATTCCCATGAAAAAAAATGACAATCATACAAACAAAACACCAAACGGCGGTATCCAACCAGGGAGGGTTGGGGATTGAAGCTGGTCGTGGAATGCAAAACTTAAGAGAATAGTACGAGAGTCAGATCCGAGTAGAATCCAGGGAAAGGCTGCCGTAGCTTCCCAAAAATAGACGCCCAATGGGGCATCCTTACTTGAGGAACCGCAAGAAATGCGTCACAACCTGTCCCTGGGGACACGTTGAGGTGGTTTTTGGGAGTTGATGAAAACCCGAGCATTCAGTTGAGTAGGACGCACATAGGCTAGATATCGACTGGGGTGAGCCCAGCTGTACGAGCAACGCTGGTAGGCGTCACAACTGGGGGGAAGCCTGCTGGTTGAGTGGCTGCAGCTGGGCTCACCCCAGTCGATACAACGCCGGTCGACATCGTCCGGACTCCGTCGTAACAATCACCGCGCGAGATTTCGACAGAGCTCCCTCCGTACTTACCCATGAAAACCGAACCAAGTGATGAGGGCGCAAGTTCCGCCCGCACGGTCCATTTTGTTAGCCTTGGCTGTGCAAAAAACCAAGTCGATACCGAGGTGATGCTTGGGGTGAGCGCGGCCGAGCAGTACCGCTGGGTTCCCAATCCGGAGGAGGCGGACGTCATCGTGGTAAATACCTGCGGCTTTATCGGGCCCGCGAAGCAGGAGTCCATCGATGCCATTGTGGAAATGGCCGAACACCGATCCGAGGGTCGCTGCGAGAAACTCGTGGTCGCAGGATGCCTATCCCAGCGCTATTCGGACGACCTCGCCAAGGAACTTCCGGAGGTTGATCATTTCATCGGCTCCAGTGACATGCTCAAGTTGGGTCCCATCCTAAAGAGCCCCACACCTCGCCTCAACGTGGGGAACCCGGCCCACTACACCATGTCCGCTTCGGATCCGAGGCTACGTGCTGGAAACAACTTTAGCGCCTACCTAAAACTGGCGGAGGGATGCAACAGAACCTGTAGCTTCTGTGCAATCCCATCCATGCGGGGCAAGCAGCGATCCCGATCCGTGGAAGACCTTGTACAGGAGGCCAAACGGCTGGTGGCAGAGGGCGTGCTTGAGCTGAACCTCATTAGTCAGGATACCATCGCCTACGGGCGTGACCTTCCAGGCGAGAAGCGTACCGACCTCGCAGAGCTGCTCCGTGCATTGGGAGAGGTACAGGGACTTCGTTGGATCCGCGTTCACTACCTCTACCCCGAAAAGCTGCAACCCCAACTGGTGGCGCTATTTCGGGATCACCCCAAGGTGCTGCCGTACATCGATATGCCCCTTCAGCACGTGGCTGACGGTGTGCTTCGCAGCATGCGACGGGGCCATGGTGGAGACCGAATCTACCGTACCGTGGAGCACCTTCGTGAACAACTCGAGGAAATGATCTTTAGAACCACCCTTATCGTAGGACACCCGGGTGAATCGGAGCAGGATTTCCAGGAGTTGCTCAAGTTTACCCAGTGGGCCCAGTTTGATCACCTTGGGGTATTCCAATATTCGCCTGAAGAAGGCACACGAAGCATGGACCTGCTGGCCCAGAACGTGGCCCCGGCAGTCCCCCAGGAAGTCATCGAACAGCGCCAACAGGAACTCATGGAGTTGCAGCGTGACATCAGCGCCGCCTCCATGGGCTCGCGGGTCGGCCAAACCCTAGAAGTGCTAGTGGAAGGCACAAGCGAGGAAAGCGATCTGCTCTTGGACGGTCGGTGGTGGGGCCAGGCCCAGGATGTGGACGGAAAAGTCATTCTCACCAACGGCATGCCTGACTTGGGAAGCTTCCAGCGGGCCACTGTGACCCACGCGACGGACTACGACCTCATTGCGGACCTGGAACGAACGGAAAGCGGCGAGCGTGCTGCCAACCGAATATCCTTGCCCACGATTCCCTAAATGGGGTGGATTGCGTCCACAACATTGACGTAGCCAGGTCCAGGCACTAGATCCGCGCGGAAGTACCATGTCCACCTACATCACATCCGACTGCATTAACTGCGGTGCCTGCGAACCGGAATGCCCCAACGACGCGATCAGTGAGGGTGAAGAAATCTACGTGATTGACACCACCCTATGCACAGAGTGTGTGGGGTTCTACGACACCGAGGCCTGCCAGGCCGTGTGCCCCGTGGAGTGTTGCTTGCCCAACCCCGAACATCGGGAAGAAGAGCCCGATCTCGCGCAAAAAGCCATTCTACTTCATCCAGAAGATGGTGAGTTGAAGGCACGAATCGCCTCCAACGACTACCCATCCCGTTTTCGCACCTGATTGGGGCTCCTCACCTAGATCCCCTAGCTTTGGGCGACAAGCCGCCATTTCGTGCGGAAATTCCCAGCTTTGTGGGGTGGTTGCCTCCTTGTAAGTATGGCCAGGCAGGGTATTCTTGGCCCGTCCATGAGTCGTTCCACCCATGCCTTGCCCGCGCAAATTGGTCGTTACCAGATTGTGCGTCGGCTTGGGGCCGGGGGCATGGCGGAAGTATTCCTAGCCAAGTCCACGGGCGTTGAAGGCATTGAAAAAATACTCGTGGTCAAACGGGTCCTTCCCAACTTTGCCCGCCGCACAAAGTTCATCACCATGTTCCTTGAGGAGGCCAAGATTGCCACACGCCTCAACCACCCCAACATCGTGCAGGTCTATGCCTTTGAACAGGTGGCGGACGAGTTTTTGCTTGCCATGGAGTTTGTGGACGGGCCCGACATTGGCAAGCTGGGTGCGGCGGCACGACGAAAAGGAACACGCATACCGTTTGGGACCTCCGCATTCATTGCTCACGAAGTTGCCAAGGGGCTCGACTACGCCCATCGCCGCAAGGACGAGCGTCACGATCCCATGGACATCGTGCATCGAGACATCAGTCCCCAGAATATTCTCCTGAGTTATGAGGGCTCGGTAAAGATCGCAGACTTCGGTATCGCGAAAGCCAGAAAAGTCTCCGAGGAGAGCGGTGTCATCAAGGGCAAGTTTGGCTACATGGCTCCGGAGCAAGCACGTGGGCAAGCCGTAGACCAGAGATCCGACATCTACTCCCTGGGCATTCTGCTGGCCGAGATGTTGATGGGCCGCAACATGTTTCCCGGGCGACAAGGTGTTGAAGTACTCGAGGACGTACGTCGCGGTAACATCACACCGCCCAGCCAAGTCGACGCTACCATTCCCACTTCCCTGTGTAACATCGTAGAAAAGGCGACCCACTACCTACCTGAGAATCGCTACCAAACTGCGCGGGAGCTTGCAGCGGATCTTCATCGCTACCTCCGGAGCTTGGAAGACGTGCACGATGGCGAAAGCCTGGAGCAGTTCATCGCAGAAGTCCTCCCTAGGGACCTCACCCACCCCGATGAACTCAACAGCGGCATTCAAGTCGATGGAGAAGGCGCCAGCGCCACCGTTGACTCATCCCTTTCCCATCCCGATCAGGAAGTGAGAGAGCGAAGGCATGTGGTCATCGTTTCAGGCAGAGTTATTCAACGGAACGCCGAAGACATCTCCGGCTTTGAGGTAGGTCCAAAGTTTGCCACGTTGCTTGCGGACCTCGCCTACAAAAATGACGCGGTTCTCTCTTGGGAAGACGGGGATGTTCGCCGCAGGTTCCGTTTTATTGTCGGTCTGCGTCGAGCCTCGGTCCACGATCCCTTAACTGCCATGAGGCTGTCCCTAGACGTTCATGAGGCAGTCGCAGGTTTCGTACCGGACGGAAACAACCCGATACAGATTGCTCTTGGAGTGACACGGGGTGTGGTCGCTACCGTGCGTGACAGCAACGGCATTTTACTGGACTACGATCCCAAATCAAAAGCCTTCCAGCTGGCCCACAAGCTGGCAGACTTGGCAGTAAACAACGAAACCCGAGTCACCTCAGAAATATATCGGCTCACCCGAAGGGACTTTCTGTTTCACGCGACGCCACCGGATTCGAAGGTACAAGCGTCTGCCGGTAGCGAACAGCACCTTTCTGCCAGCGTGGGCCCAGTTCCCCAGGCAGAGGCGGTAGAACAAGTCAGTTTCAAGTTGGAGGGGATACGAAGCCATGCGTCACGGGCAGCGGAACTCGTGGATCACCAGGAAAACATCGTGGGTAGGCAGGAGGAACGCCGGCTGCTTGGGGAGATGTTCCAGGAAGCCATCGCCTCCTCAAGAAGCATAGGGCTTGTGGTCACCGGTGAAGTTGGCGTTGGAAAAACCTACCTTACTGCCGCAGCCATTGCCGAGTTCGTACCCAAACCACATATGGTGCACACGGAATGCGCGTTTGGCACTTCCGACGCTCCCCTGTCCACGGCCCGTCAGATCTTGCGGCAAACGCTTGGGTTGACCGAACAGGACAGCCCCGAAATTGCGCGAGAACGCCTTCAAAGGCAGCTCAAGCGGCATCAAATACCCGGAGCAGACCACCACCTTCTTGAAGCGCTAGTGCATGGAAGCCATGGCGGGATCTCTCAACAGCCCGGCGGTACCAATCGAATCCCCCTATTGGCGCAGGCTGTTGCCACCTTTCTTGAAGCCATAGCCAACACCCAACCCCATGTGCTTTGGGTCGATTCTTCCCAGTGGATCGATTCTCCAAGTCTTGAGCTATTTGCGTCCGTACTTCGATCTCAGGTGCAGGCTCCATTGCTTGTTCTGTTCTGTGCACGGCCTGATACTCGCATCGAGCGAGCCCTTTCCGCGGTGCCCCACATTGAGCTTGATGAATTGGAAGAATCCCACAGCCACGAACTGGTGCGTCGGCGTTTTCCCAACGCTCAGATCACGCCCTCGGTTCTCAGATTGGTTACCGATAGGGCCGGTGGGAACCCATTGTTCATTGCCGAGTTACTTGAAACGCTTTTGGAGCGTGGTGTGGTCAAAGTTCTCGTTGACAGGGATGGCCATTCCCAGATTGTACGATCGTCCGTTTCGGCGCTCGCACTTCCAGCCACATTGGAAGGGGTGGTGGCCTCCAGGCTCGATGAGCTACCAGAGATCGAACGCCGCATGTTGCGGTGGATTGCCGTTCTTGGGTCTGGGTTTTCCAGTGACGACCTTCGTGAGATCACGGGGCAGGATCCAGGTACTGAACTCGACAATCTCGAAAAACGCAATCTTCTGATCGCTTCCGTTGAAGGTCGTTTTCGGTTTCCAAGCACGGTGCTTCGCCAGGTTGTTTACGAAACCACAGACGAAGAAGACCGAACAAAAATGCATCGACGTGTGGGTCGGTGGATGTCCAACTCCTTTCGCCCGTTTGCACCTGCGCGGGTGGCGCGCCATCTAGAAAAAGCCAAGGAATACGATTCGGCCGCAGACGCTTACCTACGCGCGGCCACGTCCGCACGTGCCACCTACGCCAATCGGGAGGCGTTGCGATTTTTCTCCAGGGCGCTTAGCCTGCTGCCTGCAGGATCTCCAAACCGGTTTTTTGCCCATGAGGCACGCGAGCAGATGTTGCGTGGAATGGACCGTCCCGCAGAGCAGGTAAAAGAAATTGAGGCCATGCGGGCCCACGCGGACCGAAACAACGATCCGAGCATGCAAGCTCTCGCTTTCAACCGGCTTGCTCGTCACCAGCTCGATCAGGGCAATCACACAGGTGTCCACAACGTAATCAAGCAGTCCATCGCGGCGGCGCTACAGGCGCAAGATGCAGGCGCGGAAATCGAAGCGCTTCGACTCGCAGCGCAACTGGCACGTATGGAGGGGAGCATGGAGACCGCTCTGCAAGCCTGTGAACGTGCATTGAAAAAGTGTGGTCTAAGGCGGGAACGCCTCGCAGCGCGGGGTTCTGTTCTTGTTCAGAAGGCGCTTATTTTGCACCGAATGAATCGGATTGCTTCTTCCCTGGAAGCGAGTTCCGAGGCGGTGGTGGTATTTCGCCGTCTTGGGTTCCGTCGCAACGAATCCCAGGCCCTCAACGCCCTTGGGGTCACACTCGCTGCGAGTGGCGCATGGGAAGACGCCGTCGCCGTCCTGTGCGCATCTATCCGCATCGATCGGGAAATCGGAGACAAGATCCATCTGGGCCGAAAGCTCTCCGACGTCGGGCAACTCCATGCAGACATGGGAAACTATCGATCTGCCGGAGAATTCCTGGGACGCTCAATCGAGGTTTTTGAAAGGGGCCACGATCGCGTTGGATACTCCCATGCTCTCAGCACGCTTGCAGAAGTGCACATCGCTGAGCTCTCCAAGAAACACGACGTAGTAGAAGGTGTCCATCACGGAAATGATTCCAACGTTACTGATCCCGACACCAATCTGATCTTGAACACCCTGGACCATGCCCGCGATCTCGCAAAACAAACGGGCGACAGGGTAGATCTTGCCAGGGAGCGATTGGTACGCGCCACGTGGCACCGTTTAAGGGGCTCCTGGATAGACACCGAAAGTTGTCTGCGAGAAGCGCTTGCCATTGCCCGGGCGGCTCGCCTTGAGGTGCTTGAACTTCTTGCCAACGCCGCGCTTGCGGAAGCCCTCGTGGAGCGGGGCCAAAAGCATGACGCGTCGTTGATTATCCAATCCATTTTGCCCCAGTTGGAACTTCGAGACGGCCTAGAGCGGTCAGAGCAGGTTCTTTTCTTCCTCCGGCGCGCCATGGAGCGTATTGGAGTTTCAAAGAACCTGGCCAGCCTCGATCAGTTTTCTCGAAACATTGTGGGTCGTCGCCTCTCACAAATACGAGGAGACCACACACGGGATCAATACCTCGACACACCGCAAGTTCAGTCGATCACAAGCGTTGCACCCGTTGCATAGGACATCGCCACCACGGGAATGTGAGCCTCACTTTAACAACCCGGTGCGTCATGGCGATTCGGTACAGGCTGCTACACTCCGTAAGTGAAGCACTCCAACATATCCCAAGCGGCTGCAGTATTTGCGGTCATCTTTTTGGCTTGTCAGATGGGCGCCTGTCGACAAAAAAGTGCTTCCGGCGATCCAAATAAATCCGATGGTTCTTCCCTGTGCGGCGATGGTGTAAGGAGCCCAACAGAAGCCTGCGATGACGGAAACACCTCAGACGGCGACGGCTGCAGCGCGGCCTGTGCTTCCGAAACCCGGTGTGGAAACAACCAAAAGCAGGCTGGCGAAGCCTGTGATGACGGCAACATTGTTTCTGGCGATGGCTGTTCAGCCGACTGCAACTCCAATGAACAATGTGGGAATGGCATCGTTGATTTCCAGGTGGGTGAACAGTGCGATGACTCCAACACAGTCGGCGGCGATGCCTGTGCGGCAAACTGCGACGCTGTACCCTCCTGTGGAAACGGTACAGTAAACTCCCATGAGCAGTGTGATGACAGCAATCAGAACAACTGGGATGGCTGCCAGTCCAACTGTACGGAAGATGTGACCTTTGGCGTGGGCGCTTTGTCGGTCAGCGAAAGCACGGTCGGCTGCGATCTCAATGGGGACTTCCTCCCTGACAATCAATTTTCTTCCGCCATCGGAGTCGCTCGAACACTCGTAAACTCACAGCTCACAACCCAGCTGAGCGGAGACAATGAGGTGGTTATCACACTGCTCGGATGGAACGGAGGGGACGACTCAAATACCCTGGTTGGTGTACTGCGAGGCGGCGAACAGGCAACCACTGCCAAATACAAGGTACGCCCCACGTCAGTCAGCACATCGGGAGTGCCCACCGTGAGTATCGGAACGTCGGTCTTCAGTGATGTCTTCAGCGGGGGTCCCGAAGACATCGTAATTGAAAATGCATTTCTTGCAGATAGCAATCTAGTTCTCAATAAGGGCCATATCTTTGGAACCATATTGCGTGAGATGAATGAACCTTCCGCAGTGGAAAACGGCCTGTTGTGCGGAAGCATTCCGCTGCGTTCGCTCAACGAATCTTCTTCGCTACTCAGCGGGTTTGGCGCTGCTCCCTCAGATCCCTGCGACGGAAGCTCGAAGGATCCATCCCTCGGAGACATCTTGATTGGAGGGCTGCCTTTGCTAGGAATTCTTGGCGCGCAACCCGACATTGATATGGATGGCGACGGGTTGGAAACCATCGAGATCAACCGAGAAGGCGTACCCTGGTGTCAACCTGTGGTGGTGGCCTGCGTAGATGGTGACGGCACACGTATTGAAGGCCGAGATTGCCTAGGAGACCCTCGAATAGCAGATGGATTCTCAGTAGCGCTCGATTTTGATGGCCCTCGGGTTTCACTGGATGGCACACTTGCTCCGTAGGGCCAGTGACCATCGGTTTATTTGCGATAGACGGGCAACCTTCCCTGGTTCCTTGGGTGCTGATCATCGTATGTGTCGCGGCAGTAGCCGTCGGTTTTGTCTTCTTGGGGCGCCGGAAGTCCATACGTAAAGAAGAGGTCAAACCCAAGTCCACGCCCACTTCAGAGCCGGACGCCCTCACCCAATCCGTGCGTGGTCCAGGTGAGGACACGGATTTCCTAAAGACTCTCAACCATGAGCTGAGAACACCTCTCAATCGAATTCTCGGTTTTTCAGACGTTCTTCTCCAGGGAATTGATGGTCAACTCACACAGGAACAAGCCCGTGACGTGGAAACCATCCGCCAGTCGGGGGGGCGCCTCCATGAGCTGGTCGATGACGTATTGGATTTGGCCTCGGTACGATCTGGAAAATTTTCAGTGCAGACCATTCGAGTGGCACCTGGTCCTGTGTTGCAAGAGGTCGCCCGTCTACTGGAGGGGCATAAGAAAACAAAACCGGTAGAGATTCGAACTTCCATAGAAGATAACGTTGGTGAGGTGTTGGCGGATCCAAAGAGGCTCCGGCAGATCCTCATTAACCTTGGTCACAACGCGTTGAAGTTCACAAAGCAGGGAAACGTGACCCTCAGTGTGAAAAAGCGTGGCAACGTGATTCGCTTCTCAGTAACAGACACCGGCGCTGGGATCGCCCAACAACAACTGGAAACAATCTTTCGCGCCTTTTCCCAGGCAGTCGCAAGCGATTCATCCATGGGGGTAGGTCTTGGGCTGGCGATCGCAAAGGAACTGGCAGAAGTACAGGGGGCCACGCTCAACGTGGAAAGTGAAGTGGGTCAGGGATCCAAGTTCCATCTGGACATTCCCACCGGGCCCCGGGATTTCTCAAAACTCCCTGTGACAGATGCCAATCGAGTGGCTGCGCCTAACCAGATAGACCCCTCCCAGGCCCAACACGTAGATCAAGCCCGGCATTCGACCCGAGTATCTCGGGGTTCAGGATTGGCCCTCAGTTCAGCCCCCCCACGATCCCTGGATGCCAGCACAGGACCCAACGTTCAGCCCGTATCCCTGGAGCGAAGCACGGGACAAAGGCATCCGCGTCTTCGGTTTCTTGCCGCCATCGGGCACGACTTGCGCGCCCCGCTAAATGCGGTGCTTGGTTTTTCAGATGTGCTTCGAATGGGCTTGAGTGGAGAACTAAACCCAAGCCAGCAGGCCAGCGTCCGCTCCATCTCTCGGAGCGGACGCGAACTGTTGCGGCTCCTTGACGACATTCTAAATATTGCCCGAATGGACGCGGGTGCCTTGCCAAGCAGGCGTGAGCAGATCCCTTTTGACCAGGTGCTCGATGCCGTTCTTGGGCAGCTCCAGCCGCTGGTCGAAGGGAGCACCGTCAACCTAGAAGACCATTCAACGCGCCCGTTACCTACGATACTGTGCGATCGCGACTTAATGATTCATGCTGTAGCTTCAATCATTTCCCACAGGGTATCCGCCAGTAGCGAAGGCACGGTTGCTATCTACGCCCAAACCAATATTGGAAACGATGGTTTAGACGAGTTGAGGATCCTCGTAGAAGATGAATCCGCTGGGGTCGCTCCACAGGATACACCACATGTGTTTGAGCCCTTTCGAACCATACGAGATGGGAACGGAAAAAGGATCGAGGGGCTGGGATTTGGCTCGGCCTTTGCTCGCCACGTTTTTGAAAACTACGGCGGCCGCATCTACTTCGAGAACCGGGTGGGAAAAGGCGCCGCGTTTACCCTATGCCTGCCCTGTGTGCCAAACACCTGAACACCAGACACTTGAACGCCAGACCGCGTAGCAGAAAGCCTTATGCGTCTCCGTAGGCAAGAACGACAGGGTTGATCTTGATGCCCTTTTTATCTTCGGCTCGTTCCCGTAGTTCTTCCACAAACAAACGAACCGTTTCTCGTCGTTTTGAGGACAGCAAACCCCGCTCCAGGCGGGACCTATCCTCATCCGAAAAAGCGTTTGCGTCGGCCACCGCACGATCCTTGAGCTCCATCACCAAAAGGTCAGCATCCATGGAGAACACCTCCGGGTGGAGAGGCGACTCTTCCGATAGCTCAAAAGCAATCTTCACGAGCTCGGCACTCTGTTCACCGGCCACAGGCGTGCCCCCACGACCGAACGCCTGTGTCACCGTTACCGCAACCATTCCATCCTCGAGCGCTGTAGCGGCGTCGTCAAAGGAACTTCCGGTCTTGACCTGTTCAAGAAAAGAGGACGCAAACGCGTTTGCTTTCTCGCGAGCTTGATCCTGAACAAACAGGTTCGTGGCGAGCTCCGCTTTTGCGAGCTCCATTGGAACGTCACCCTCCTGTAGATCCTCAACTTTCAGAATATGCAACCCCTTGGGAGACTCCAGCACATCCGAGACTTGCCCCACCTCCATAGCAAACAGGGTTTCTTCTAGGCCCGAATCCAAACGACCCTTGGGATTGTAGCCCAGGTCGCCCCCCCGTGGCGCGGTGAGTTCATCCTCACTCGAAGTTCTGGCAAGTGTGGCAAAATCTTCCCCACGGCGAACCCTGGCAAGCAGAGCTTCCGCGCGTTTCCTACCCGCAGTCTTGTCTGCATCGGTTGCGTCAGAGGCCACCGCCACAAGAATATGCCGGGCTCGAACCTGCTCGCCCAGGCCCGTGTACCGATACTTCTTCCGTTCGTACTCTTCCTGGAGCTCCTTGGGGTGGCCCTTACTCCAAATCGCCACCGCCTCATCGTCCACAGGCACCGTGGATTCCAGATCGGAGGGCACAAACCGAACGTATCGAAGCGTGACTGTTTCAGTCTCTCTCACGTAGGCATCCCATACTTCCTGGGGGCTCACCGCCACGGTCAGGGTGGCCCATTGTCGCATGCGGTGGGCCAACGTCTCTTCCACTTGGGCTTTGGCAAACTCCGCGACACTACGCCTGAGCCGGTATTGAATGAAACGTCGCGCGGCTTCCTTGTCGAACACGTCGTCCGAATCCATGACAGGCAGCGCAATCGCGCCCGAGGCAAGATGGGGCGGTGCGTCCACACCCAGGCTTAGGTACGCCTTCCCAGTTCGGGCCAACTGCGCCATGGCCTCATCTTCGGTCACGTCCAGGCCCAACTCCCTTGCCTCCTTCGCCAACAGGGTGCGCTCCACCAAACCGTCCATGAGGATCTCCCTCAGGCGCGCGTTCTGGGCGGTCGCGGGCGGATATCGGTCAAAACCTGCCATCACATAGCCTGCGTCAAACTCACCCTCGGTGACCGTTGTTCCCAGGATCTTCGCACCATATGCGGCGCCATTGGAAGAACAGCCCTCTGCCTGGGGGCCACCAAACTGCAGGGCAAAAACCACACTGAGCAGAACAACAATGGCTCCAAGTGCCATTTGAGTAAGGGATTTAGCGAGCTTTCCAAACATAGTACTTCCCACCGTTTCCCTGGATAGTGGGGTGGGCCTGTGCCCAAAAGACCCGCAACGCCTGTCGCTGGGGGTCAATACGACCACGGGAAAACGGTAAGCGGAACGTAGAAGAGTGACCGCTACCAGGCAAGTTCTCCCCTAACGGGGTGTCGGTGCCGGAGTTTGGGGTGCCTCCTCGGGTATGGGTGAGCTTGCATTTGCTGGAATTTCACCCGTCAAAGATTCCAAAAATGCCACAATTTCAGTGACTTGAGAATCTTTCAGGGTAGCCCCAAGTTGGTACTTGCCCATGGTCCGAACCGTGTCCCCCAGGGTTTGGTGAGAGCCGTCGTGAAAGTACGGCGGTGTCAAAGCCACATTCCGAAGGGTGGGCACTTTGAAGAAATGACGATCCACATCCTTCTTGGTGACGTTGAACCGCCCCAGGTCGGCGTCGGTGACCTGGCCTCGATCCGCAAAGTAGTCGCTCACCAAACCCATCTTTTGAAACATCGTCCCACCAAGGTTCACTCCGGTATGGCAGGCAACGCATCCCACAGACTGGAAAGTGCGAAAGCCCTTCTGCGCCAAGTCTGAAATGGAGCTTTCGTGACCTGCCAGGTAGTCGTCAAAGGGCGACGGTGTAATCAACGACTTTTCATACTCCGCAATGGCATCCGTAATCCGATCCCTGTTCACGGTAGTGTCGCCATAGGCCTTGGCGAATCGAGGCGGGTAAGATGGGCTTTGCTGCAGCGTGGCCACCACCGTTTCCCAGTTGGCTCCCATCTCAATGGGGTTGGTCACAGGCCCCGCGGCCTGCTCTTTCAGGTCAGCCGCCCTACCATCCCAGAACTGCCGAAAGTTGAATACGGCGTTAAATACCGTAGGTGCTTGAATAGGCCCCTTCTGTTGTCCAATCCCCACCGACACCGGCCTCGGTTCCGCGCCGCCGTGGTCCGGCATGTGACAGCTGGCACAGGAAACTGAGCCGTCTCCCGAAAGGGCTCCGTCGTGAAAGAGAAACCGCCCAAGCTCCGCACGGGCACCATCGAACGGCACCATGCCCACGGTAAGCGGAACCACTCCGCCCGAGGAACCTGCACCGGTGGCGCTTCCCTTCTGTTGATTCGAAGTTTCAACCGCGGATGTCGCTTCCGTTTTCACGGAACTTCCACCGCACCGGTCACACCCGGCGATCACCAAAAGCAGCACCAGCAGACCAGGTCGTCCCAACGCCCTGCATTTTTTCCCGTTCAGCCTATCCATGGAGTTCTCCTTAAAGAAATCTAGGGCCCTGCGCCCACGCCCGCGCGTACTTTACCACCTCCCCAGGTGATCCAAGCACAAGCCCCCGCAACCATGCCCACGCCAGCAACCAAGGGAAAGGTCACCCATCCAACCCGGTGGCAAGAGGAGGGCTCCGAACAATCCCGTGTTCCCAGTGCCCACGCACCAGCCCCGATAGAAACCACGCCCGCAACCCCAAGGGCCACTGCAGCCCATGGGCGAAATACCTTCGTCGTTCCCGGGGATTCATGGTCCGTAGCGAGCGCTGTCGTGGGTTCCCGGTTCCAAAAAGAAGACATTTCAAACGTCTCCAACCGCTCGGGCGACTGGTTGTGGGGCGTGGGTTCGATAACCAAATCCCTTACAAGCCGTTCTCCCAGGAACTCCACCGCGAGGCGGTGCTTTCCCGACGAAACCAGTGCCCTGCATGGGGTCATGCCCACGGGTCGCCCGTCCAAAAAGCAGGTCGCGTGTTTGGGAGCCTCCACAAGCAACAGGGTCTTGCCTAGCCCAATGCGTTCCCATGCCTCCCTGGACGCACGCAACACCCCCTCCTCCAGGGAACGCCCCCTGAGATCGGAAAGCCCATAGGACTCACGCCCACCGGCACTCAACCGTACAGATACCTCCCGCAGCGTTCCCCGGCTCGAGTCCCGGCGCCTCCCCTGCCTGGTTTTCAAGTCATTGTCGTCCAATCGATTCGGCCAAAGTCGAATCACCAACACCACGTCCGCACCGGTGACTGCACGTACCTGCCTTGCACAGGCGGCCGAAAAGCAACCTTCCATACGTGCGGCGCGCAGGGCACGCTCCACGTCTCGGGGTACGATCACTTCTGCGCCATTCTGTTCCAACAGCTCCCGTGAGATGGCCACGGCGCGCAGTCGAGTATCCGCCGCGATGGTATCCGCCCCCTCGGGTTCGAGCACCGCCACACGCTGTGCCGAGGCCCTGTCCGAGCACGCCAAGCCAAGGATAAACAGAGCAGCGGCGGTGAATGTGGTTTGATTCTTCACCGCACCGCTCCCGTGACGCCCACAAGCCATCCACCGGGCACGCCCTGCGCCCAAAAGGCCACTGGCCTACGAAATCGCTGGTTCTGAGACGCATCCCGCCGCGGAACCCCCGCCGCATGCCGTGTGGCAAGCCAACCGCGCACCGCCACCGACAGAAGCGGCAAGGAATGAATTGCCATCATCGTTCCCAAGTCGGCGGTGTCCGCATACTCCAGGCAGGCACCACTGGTGTCCTTCAGTTCACATCGGCCATCGGCGATCCACGCCCAGGTCGATCCGGCCAACAGCCCCACCCCTGCCGCCCCCGCAGCAACACCAAGCCAGGGCTTTCGGTTTGGGTCTCTTTCAAGCTCCTCATGCAAGACCTCGGGAAGGGATATTGCAAGCAACGTACCTGCGGCCCAACCCGTTCCCAAAAGCCCCCACCGGGCCCGTTGTTGGTTACGGCGAACAGAAGCAAATCGGGAAGAGTTCATATCCAGGCGGTTCAGGTCACCGCCAAGCTTCCGTACACGAGCATAGCTCCACCAGCCCGTCCCCAGGAGCGTAAGCCCCAGTGCGCTGCCCACCCATGGCAGTACCTGTTGTCGGTGTGAACGGGTGATATCCGTGGAACCCGTTTCCCTTAAAGAAGTCCCTGGAGACGACCCTAAAACAGATCCAGAAGCTTGTGTCTCAGATCCCCAGGCAGCGATTGCGGTGGGAAACCGAGGATCAGCCCAGGTTCTGGAACGTTTCTCCAAGAGATCCAACACCGCCAGGTGCAATACGTCGCGGCCACGACTGTCGGGGTGAACGGCGATCTCCACCGATGCGGTAACCTTCGCCTTGGGTTCACCCTGGACGTCGATGCGGTCCAAACGGTATTGGTGGGCGCTGAGTGCGGAAGGGGTAACCAAGAGGATACCATCCACACGTAGCTGTTGACCGAGGCGCAACCCATGCTCCACACGGTGGGCCACAAAATCGGAAATGCGTTCCCCGTAGTGCAGCCCCAGGGCACCGTCGGTTTCCACGGCCCGTTCAAACTGAGGATCCACGTCCAACAGATTCATCCCCGGCCGCAGCTGCACGTGATGCAGGCGGCCCGGCTCGTCACCGCACGTGACCTGCACCCAAACCGTGCCAGGAAGCACGTCCGTCATGGCCCAGGGTGAGTAACCGACACCGATCCCGTTGAGATTCACCTTGCATGAGCCCTCTGGAGTATCGCGGTCCACGCGCAGGCTGCTCTTTGTCAACGCAAGGGCGATCTCCCGATCCACGTTCACCTGCAGGGTAGCCTGTGGGCCAATACGCAACTCGTCCTTCGTAGTCGCGTACAGTTCACGAACATGGGGAGGATGCAGATCCGGGTCAGGCTCAAGGAAGGGTGCACGACGAACACATTCCTGGGTTTGAACGCGGGCCTCAGCGTCGTTACCGTGGCGCATCAAGTACCGCACCAGCACGAGGCAGCCGTTGAGTAGCTCCCTTGCGCCCTTAGCATCCACCGTACCTTCACTGGCCAATCTGTTGGTCAATGATCCAAGGGCTTCGTATTCGTTGCGCGCGGCTTCTGCTTCACCGATGGCCAAATGCCGTGCAGCTACCCGCGTTCGTTCCGCCACTTCGGCGATCTCCTGGGGGTCCAGAACCCGTGCCCGTGACGAATGCCGGCGTTCGAAAATCCGGGATGCTTCCCAAGGATCCAGGGTTTCCACACCCATATCGTTCAGGTGGTGGGTCAGCGGTTCCAGTAGGGTCTCAAGGGTAGGGTCCATTTTCCGCTGGGCGCTGTTGAGCACCAACGCCCAGACAGGCCTCTGGCCAGACTCGAAGTTGGCCCTAGCTGCGTGTTCTTGAGTACTGTGGTCCTGGGCCATAGCGGGAGTCGATCCCAACCCAATCAGGCCCAGAACCAGGCAGCCGACACGCCGGGCGACCCCAAACGCACGCCTAGATACCTGGAAACTGGGGTCGGTGTGTCGCTCGAAACGCTTCAAATCCCTGTTTGTCCGCCCCACAACAAGGCCCAACATAGCTCGAACCGTACAGCGGTCGAAGGATCTATCCCCAACGGGCACAACGGGCCCCCAACGAACTCTTCGATAACGTCAATTGAGGAGTGCATTAGGGTTCCGCAGTACCGGGCGGATCGTTCAAGCGCATGACGTGATGATAGGTCTCACCCGACATCACCGTAACCTCATGAAAGTGGGTGGGTCGGCTCGAAGCTTGGGCTCCACCGAGCACGTAGGTCCCCGCCTTGAGCACCCTATTGAAAGGTGAATAGCCTGCAAATTTCCCATCCAACCAAATCTTCCCCCACGGAATGAGCACCACCGAGACTCTCCCGTGTCCTGCAGCGGGTTTGGGGAGCAGTTCCTGTTCGGCCAGCTTGGCAACCACTTCTGGAGGTAGCTCGTCCAGGGCCGGGTCAGTCCGGGCCAGGTCAGTTCGTGCCAGGTCAGTGCGTTCTGGGGCTCTGGCGGCAGCAGCTCCATGGTTGGGGCGGGCCGGTGTCACCTGTTCTCCAGTTTTGGCGGCCAGCCCAGGTTCCGCAGAGGGGGCGCCGGGGGTTTCTTTTTTGGCAGGCGATTCTGCCTGTGCCCGTGACGGATTTTCGACAAGTCGCTCGATGGCAGGGTTTTTCACATCCTGTAAATCGTTTTGTGTCCCCTCAGGCCTCCCACCGGATCTGGCTCCCGGAGTTGACCTGGCTACGGAGCCCTCGTCACCGTCGCCACAATCCAACACCGGAAGAAACGTCAGCACAACTGCAACACCCAGGATCGCCGCGCCACCCACTCGGGTTTTCCGTGGAGCCTGGGCCCACCACGACAACAGTGCGCCTTTTCCACGTCGCTTTGGTGGGGTTTGGGCGCCCTTCGACAGCGGATCTTCGGTGCCGGGCCCTAGAACCTCTGGGAGAAGCGTTTCTGCGGAGTCCCCCTCTGGCTCCTCCTCGGGTTCCCCCTCTGGCTCCCCCTCGGGTTCCTCCTCGGGGCCACGAAGCATGTCGGCTGAAGCACCCTCCGGACTCGAGGTATCCTCCACATCGGAGGCCTGCAGCGCGCTAGGGCGGTTCGCGGAAGTGAGTTCCTGGCGCGATGGATCGGCATCGTCCTCTGAAGAAATCGAGTCGCCGGTTCCCGGTAGGCGCGTGCGAGTCGCCTGGTCTGCCGCAGCGGCCACCACCTTTGCACCCGTCATCATCCCAGCATTGGCCACCGCGGCTTCTATTGGGTCCTTGCTTGGCTCATCTACGTCAGATGGAGCCGTTTCCGTTGCAGCCAATGCAACGGCCTCATCCGATTCCACGGAAGCGGTCCCTCTCACCCCAGACTTCGAAGCATCCCCCTCTGCGGTTGGGGGAACGGAGCCCGGAGGACGGGCTTCCTTGACCAGGTTTCCCAGCTGGCGCCTCACATTGGATGGCGGGGTAAGCTCAGTCAGGGCGTCCACCACCTCTGCCGCGTTTTTGGGGCGGTCCGAAGGATCGACGGCGATAAGGCTCTCTACCAGGGAGACCATGTCGGGTGGAAGGCCAGCCATGGCATCGCCTAATGGCACATGTTGGCCGTCCATCACCCGGCGCATGGTTTCGATTTGGGTAGGCCCGTCAAAGGGACGGTGCCCCACCAACGCCTCATACATCAGCACACCCAATGAAAAGAGGTCGCTGCGCCCGTCCACCACCAGCCCCTGGGCCTGTTCAGGAGCCATGTAGGGTACCTTGCCCTTGATAGAATGCGTGGCCGTGGCGTGCACCGCATTGCGCATGGCCTTAGCGATACCAAAGTCGGTGAGCTTGACTTCCCCCGCGTAGCTAACCAGTACGTTGGAGGGCGAAAGATCCCGATGGACCAGCCCAGAATGCTCGTTGCCTAGCCGACACGTATGGGCGTAATCCAGGGCGTAGGCCAAGTCGTTCGCCACCAATGCGACCAGTTTGAGCGGTAGTCTCCCCCCTTTGGCCTGGCGCAGGAGGGTGCGCATATCCACACCATCCACAAGCTCCAGAGCCATAAAATAGACTCCATTTACCTCCCCAAGCTCAATCACCCCCACGATGTGGCCATGGTGCAGGGACGCCGCCAGGCTTGCTTCCTGGGTAAACATTCGGGCGAATTCCGGATCGCTTGCGTAGGCTGGAAGCACACGCTTCAGGCACACCCGCTGCTCAAAGCCAGCGGGACCCCGTCGAATGGCTAGAAATGCTTCTGCCATTCCGCCGACACCCAGGCGCCGAAGCACCTGATAGTTGCCGAACTCTGCTTGTTCGGGCGCCCCCATTTGAAGACGTCAGTCTAACACGAGTTGGTTGCTCTGTGGCCGCAAGCGTACGAAGTTCCGCAAGGAACCCTATCGATTGAAGTTCGCCGTCTGGGAACTTACCTGCGGCGACGTGGATTGCAGGTAACGCCTGAGTTCATTAGGAATACGCATCATCCATTCGTGAACCTGGGGCCGAAGGATTCCTGAAATCACCCCGCCCCCCACATCCGCCATGATTCCATAGGTGATAATCGTCCGACGGTCGTCGTATCGGCGAACGGAAAAGAACCCCCAGCCGGCACGCAGGTCCGAGGGAGCCTCCGTATCCACCCGAAATTGGGCCGCCCGGCCAAAGCGGTTGTAACTCACGTCCAGCGTGTACCCAACCACCAACGGGCCCTTCTGGTGTCTCACCTGGATTCGTCGGGTTGTCCGTGTCTCGCGAACGATACGTGCCCTGTGAAGGAACGGAATGAAGTGCCTATATTCCCGCGTGTTCATCACCGTGCTCCACACCACTTCCGGTGAAGCATCCATCAGTTGAAACGATGTTCCGCCCACAAGGTGCAGGGGCCCACGGCGTTCCTGCCGCTGGCGCACAACAAGCTCACCGCGTTCTAGTTTAACGCGCTCTGCCGCCGAAAAATCGTCCTTGGCCTGGGCGTGGCTCGAACCCACCAAGAGAAAAAGTAGACCGTGCAACCACGCAACACATCCGATCCCTGTCATTGTTGTTCGCAACATAACCTACCAAACCAGTCTGACGCCCAAGGCGCTCGAGCGATTCAGTGTGTCATTGAGCTGCCCGGTCATACAAGACTTTGAAGACTTCCCTGACGTACACTATGGTCGCAGACCTTACAGAACTTAGGACTTCACCATGATCGATTCCATGCCCCCCCCATCTTCCAGCCCCAACGCCAAATACATCCTTGTGGGGCTTCTATTGATCGCTGGCGCACTGGCGGTGGTATTCGGTACCTGTCGCGATACCCAAGAAGAAGAGCCCAAGGTCGAAGAGCAGGCGTCGGCGCCCAATAACATCGAACGATCCACCTCCCTTGGAAGCAACACCCTGAACCTTGCCGAGGTAGAGGAAAAAGCTCCCGCACCGGAGCCTGCTGCACCAAAACGGAGGGCGCGGCGTGCAAGTACGGAATGGGACTGTGAAGGTGAGTTGGCGGCCTCTGCAGCACTTGGGGTGATCAATGCCAACCGCTCGGCGGTTCGATCCTGCTACGAACGACGCCTCAAGAACGACAACTACCTCCAAGGGAGCGTAAACGTAAAGCTAAAGATCAGTCCCACTGGATCCGTGGAAGCCGTCCACCTAAGTGGCACTCTCAGGGACAGGACAGTCTACAGCTGCATTCGTAAGCAGGCGCAGGCCTGGAACTTCCCTGCACCCCAAGCGGGTTGTGCTGTCATCAGCGCTCCATTCAACTTCACCCCCGCCGGGTAAGTACCCTGCAGCCATTCTCACGCACTACGTGCGTCGCACGTCCAGTACGCCGTCTAGGCGGCTGATTTGCCGAACAATGGATCGTAGTTTGGCGGCATCCTCCACGCGGAACTGAAAAATGTTTTCGGCCCGTTCTTGATCCAGGCTACGGCAGGTGGCTTCGTTGATGTTGACCCCTGCCTCCGTAAGCGCTGCTGAAACATCGGACAGCACCCCGGGCTGATCGTTGGTTTCGACCCTTAAACTCACTGGAAGTTTGAGCTTTGCGCTCGCACCCCAGCTCGCCTCCACACGGCGCTGGGGGTCCAGTTCCATGGCACGGGGGCAGGCACGGCGATGAATGGTGACACCGCGTCCACGGGTAATCCATCCAGTAATCGGATCCCCTGGGAGGGGATTGCAGCACTTGCCGTACCGTACGAGAACGTTGTCGATCCCCTCGAGCAGGATGCCGGCGCTGTCCTTACCCGTCACCCGACGTACCGTCCGTTCCAACAGGCTGGGGCGCACATCCGAAGAAGGAGGGTTCTTGCTACTCTTTTCGTGAATCCAATCACATACCTGACGAGGTGCGATTTTTCCGTAACCTACCTTTGAAAGAAGCTCCTCGTGATCATTGGCGCGAAACTGAGCGTGTAACTCGTCCGCCAATTTCCCCTTGAAATACTTGGCATAGGAGAACCCTCCGCGGTGCATCTCCCGTTCGAGCAGTTCCTTCCCCATTTGAATGCTGCGTTGTCGTTCCTCCCGACGAAGATAGGTCCGAATGCGTGCACGTGCGCGCCCGGTAACCACAAAGTCCAACCAGGACTTGTTGGGGATCTGTGTGTTGCTGGTGAGGATCTCCACCACGTCCCCGTTTCGCAGTTTGTACCGAAGGGGAACGATGCTTCCGTTGACGTGTGCGCCAACGCAGTGCAGCCCCACCTCAGAATGAACCTCAAATGCAAAATCCACAGGAGTTGCGCCCCTGGGAAAGGTTTTGACGTCACCCCGCGGCGTGAACACGTAGACCTCGTCTGAAAACAGGTCGACCTTGACGCTATCTAGAAACTCAGCGGGGTCAGAAACATCCCGCTGAAACTCCATGAGTTGTCGCAACCACGAGAAACGTTCCGCATCCTTGCGGTCCAAGCCTCCGGACTGCTCCTTATACTTCCAATGGGCTGCAATTCCCTGTTCTGCTGTCCCATGCATGGCGTGGGTACGTATTTGCACTTCGATGCGGCGATGCCCGGGCCCAATCAGCGTCGTGTGAAGGGACTGGTACATGTTCGGTTTTGGCAAGGCCACGAAATCCTTGAATCGGCCCGGCACTGGGGTCCATCGGGCGTGCACCACACCCAAAGCCGCATAACAATCCGCCACACTGTGGGTCAGTATCCGAAATGCCACAAAGTCGTGAATCTGATCGAAGTCCACGTTTTGACGCTGCATCTTCCGATGAATGGAATACAGATGTTTCATGCGCCCGGTGACGTCCACCTGTAGGCCTTCGCCATGCAGCGCTTTTCGAAGCTCTTCGGAGACCTCGGCGATGTACCGATCCCCGTCCTTGGAAACCCGAGATACGTTTTCAGAGATATCTCGGTGAGGTTCTGGCGAGAGATACTGAAAGCTTAGGTCTTCCAATTCGCCCTTGAGCCACTGGATCCCGAGCCTTCCTGCCAATGGCGCATAGATCTCGAGGGTTTCGCCGGCGATGCGCTCCTGGGAGTCGGGTTTCATGTGTTGAAGCGTTCGCATGTTGTCCAGACGATCCGCCAGCTTCACCAGCAGCACGCGAATATCCCGCGCCATGGCGACCAACATTTTCCGAAAGCTCTCTGCCTGCTGATCCTCCTTGCAGGCAAAGTTCACCCGACCGAGTTTGGTAACCCCAGAAACCAGGAAGGCCACTTCCTCACCGAACAGATCCTGCAACTCCTTTTCGGTCACCTGAGTGTCTTCGATCACGTCGTGCAGTAGGGCGGCGCACACGCTTGCGGTATCGAGCCGCATGTCTGCGATAATCCCCGCTACACTTGCGGGGTGAATAAAATAGGGGTCTCCGGATTTCCGGCGTTGCCCATCGTGCATTTTCTCAGCAAAAGCAAATGCCTTGCGAATCAAAGAAGCGTCGACTCCCTTGTGGTATTGCTCGACCTTACCAACGAGATTCAGGATCCCCTGGTTTCCAATCACGTCCCCCGAAGGCGGGGGGACACGCAATGCAGTTTGGCCCATACCCTGCTTGAAAAATAACACTCACCTCAAAGTGCGACAAGCAACGCACTGCGACAAAACGTTCCATGACCGAGCCAGAAACTCCCCAAAAGGCACTTCCGCCCACAGAAATGCCACGTTCCAGACGAGGGCGTTGGGTCTGGGTAATTGGTGTTCTTGTGGCCTCGATACCTTTTTTGGGCACGTTCCCCACCGAAATCATCCTGGGTATCCCGACCCACGCAGACCGGGGGTGCCTTCGGTCCCTTACCCTGGAACTGCGCTCCGAGGGACAGACCTACGCCCGTACAACCTGGAATTGGATCACTCCCTCCCCATCCCGCACCAGCGAAAGGCCAGCGGGTGAGAGGTCTCCGAGCGAGCTGAGTTACCGGGTTGAACTACCTCCGGGAGAGTACCAAGTGAATCTTCAGCTTTTTTCGGTGATTCCACCCGGGGCTCACACATCGGGACAGGTGCCCGTTACCCGAACTGGGGAGTTCAAAAAACGCAACGTCCTCAGTTCATGGATCACAACGGGCCACACCACCCGCCAACTCCTTCGAATGGACCCCGAAACCCAGCTGCACTGCGCCACAACGGTTGCCAAAGCCCCCGCAAACCAGTAGTCCCGCTGCTGCATGACTGACCATCCAGAGCCTTCCCCCACATCAGGCCAGCACCCAACGGTGGGGTTCTCACGTGCCCGTGTGCCTGGTGGCATCCTCCTGTTGCTCGGAGGGCTGCTTGCGATGGTGTTGCTCACCTCCAACGATCGCCAGTTGCTCCACGGGCCCTTGTGGGGCGCCATGGCGCTTTGTGTGGCTCTTGTGGGTCTGTTGTCGGCCACTGGATTGGTGCGCTGGCGCCCACGCCACCAGGGCTTGGAACATCAGAACACCCTGTCCCCGAACACCCCACTGCAGGCCACCGGATCGTGGTGGACCCGCCCCGGAGTGCTTGGTGTTGGGGCCGTACTTGTGGTTCTCCTCATGACTCCGGTGGTTGGCATGCAAGCGCTCCCCTGGGTGCTCTTCGCGGCGCTGCTTCTACTTTTTCCTGCGGTGTTGAGCCGTCCAGGGCTGTTTGTAACGTGGGTCACGGCCCTGATCTACCTGCCCACCCTGGGTGCCTATGGCCTCTGGGATCCCTGGGAGACCCACTACGGCGAGGTCGCGCGGGAGATCCTGGGTCGCGACGATTGGATCAGCCTTTGGTGGGCCCAGGACGGTTGGTTCTGGTCCAAACCCATCCTGATTTTTTGGATCGAAGCGCTCACGGTCGGGGCGTTGGGCCTACCTTTTCAGCCGGACGTATTCCCCGAGCATATCGAATGGGCCGTACGGCTCCCCATCGTATTGCTCAGCATGGGGGCTACGGCGGCCACCTACCAGGCGTTGCGGGATGCCTTTTCAACACGCGCGGGTGTCTACGGGGCCCTTGCCGTGGCTACCGCCCCCCATTTCCTATTGTTGGGCCACCAAGCCATCACAGATATGCCCTTTGTGGCTTGCATGACCATTGCCATTTGCGCCTGGATACGCAGCATGGTGCGGCCCGCGGGCGAGCAGGATGAATTGCGCACCTGGGGCCCCTTGCAGATCAACCGACGTGCGGGCGTGGTGGCACTGCTCTTTGCCGTGGTGGCGCCCCAGGCGGTGTACTGGATTTCCCGCAATCTCCTGTGGACTCGCCCGTTCCGTCTCGCGTTCCGTTGGGATACCTACCTTATGGGATCGGCTGGCAACCACGGCGTTCCTGGAAATGCAGCACACCAGCAAGTGCAATCCGTGTTCCATTCCATGGCGGCACAACCCGCATTTCAGGGGCTGTTGTTGGGCGTTGCCCTGGCCGGGCTGCTGTGGGTCGTCATTCGGCAAACCCAAGTCCGCGCCCTGTTCATGTACGTGTTCTACATTTTCTGTGGTCTTGCATTTCTGGGCAAGGGCATCCCAGGTTTTGCCCTTCCTGGGCTCATCGCCCTATTGTTTCTCGTGGGTACCGGGCGTTGGTCCATGCTGTTGAGTGGCCAACTCAAAGTGGGCACCGGAATCGGCTTGCTCTGCACGGTGGGCCTTCCCTGGTACGTAGCCATGTACACCCGCCACGGGGTTGGGTTCACAGATCGCCTCTTTGTGCACGATCACATCAACCGCCTGGCTTCGGGCGTACACGGTGACAAGGGCGACGTCCAGTACCTGGTGGAACAACTGGGTTTTGGAATGTTCCCGTGGATAGGATTGCTGCCCGCCGGGCTCATGCTTTGGCGTGCCTGGTTACCGCCCCAAGGGGGTACCTCTTCTGTGGCGGACTCCACCCCCACGGACCCCACGCGGGCCGTTCCCCCCACAGACATTCTCAAGCTCATTACGATCTGGTGCCTCGCTGCCTTTGTGTTGTTCAGCGCCATGATTACCAAATTCCACCACTACATCTTTCCCATGGTCCCTGCTGGAGCCATGCTCTGTGGGCTCCTGCTGGAGCGCTTCCACACCAAAGCGATCGGCCCCAGGGAGCTAGTTGCCATCATGGTGGGCGTTGGCCTTTGTGTCCTCGGTATGGCCCTTGGCTGGGGAGACATCCGTGGTGTTGTGCCCGCTGGGGTGTTGGGTGACGATTGGGTGCTGCAACAGGCCTCTCCCCTGTGGGTTTCCTTGGGAACCTTTGGATTGGGAGTTGCGGCTCTTGTGTACGCCGCCCGGTCTTCCACGGGTTCAGTCCCAGCTCCCCTGGAAGGTTCAAACACAGGAACCAGTGCCATGGGTGCACAACAGCTGATTGCCATGGTGGCGGCAACGGGTTTGCTTGCCTTCGTGGGTCGAGATCTCAGCTGGGCCACGGATGCGAGACCCCACGGGTTTGAGCGTTTCATCCAGCTTTTTATCTACAAGTACGAGCGACCCTGGCCCCCTCATCTGGACTATCGCCCTATTCTGACGGGGTTTGCGGTAGTAGCGGGCCTCATCACATGTGCGGGTTGGTGGTCCCGGGTTCGCCCCTTGGTAGCGCCTGCCTTCCTTTCACTGGCCATTCTGATCTCGGGGTGGATCATGTACGTTTACATCCCCGACGTTTCGCCCCACTGGAGCCAAAAAGAGTTGGTCTCGCGGTATTACCAGCTCCGCCAGGATCCCACCGAGCCCCTGGTGGCCTACCAAATGAACTGGAAGGGGGAGAATTTCTATACCGGAAACCACGTCGCAGCCTTCGCGACCTTGGACAACACCCGAATCAAAAACTGGATGGAAGTACACACAGGCTCGAGGGTATTTTTTGTTCTAGAGCACCATCGTTTGTCCGGGCTGCGGCAGCTTCTCGGCAAACGGTTTGTGCGAGAAGTCACCACAAAACGCGACAACAACCACTTTTTGCTTGTGGAAGCGAAGCTGTAGAAGGGGGTTCCCAATCAGGGATCGCATATTTTTCGAACGCATCGCGTCAATTTCAGGATATTCAAACCGTAGTAATTCCGGGAAGTTGCGTCGATTCCCTGGACTCTGGCCCCGAAATTGCTAGATCGCTTAGGCCCCCCCGGGCTCCACATAGTCTCACCAACTAGACCCCCGGTTCCCGTTCCAACGTACGTGAGCTGGAGGTTGTTCCAGAACCAGTACTGGAGTTGTGGAGGTCTTGCCTAGCCTATTTGCTGACCTGCTCCCCTTGCCTACTGTTCCGCTGTTTTCAGCATGAGCGTCGTTACACCCATAGAAGATCTCACGAGCAAAGCCGAAAAGCTTGTGAACCAGCAGGACTTTGGCGAGGCCTGCAGGGTGTGCCGCCGTATCTTGTCCCACCATCCAGAGTTGTTGGCTGTAAGGCATCTCCTGGGCAACTCTTTGATGGCCCTGGGCAATGCGGGCGAGGCCCGTGAAGCCATGTTGGAGCTTCTAGACCAAATACCCAATGACAGTATTGCCCTTCGGTTGGTGGGTGAGTCCTGGATCCGTGATGGAGATCACAGCCAGGCCCGCGAGTATTTGCTTCGCGCCAAGTCTTCGGATCCCGAAGATACGAAGGTGGATGTTCTTCTGGCAGAGCTCGATCGGCTGCCGAGTCCCGATGAAGAAACGCTGAACCGTTGGTTTTCACACAGTGCCCAACGGGAGCAAAGCGAATCCCAATCCAAGCCCTCTGGGAAGGGGGTCCCACCAGTTACGGGTCTCCCAGGGAGCAGCCACCCTCCTCCACCGCCCGGCTCTTTAGGGCGCCCCACCAACGAGCAGGACGCTGAGACAGTCGTCGGTGAAGCCACTCCCCATGCCGTCGATCTTGGGTCAGCCGCGCCCACGCCAGAGTGGAGTCCAAACCTGGGCTGGGGCCAGGAAGGAAATACCGATGAGGCTCGAACCACGGCCTGGCAGGGGGCCTCTACAGCTGACGCCGCCCCGCAGGATTTCTCCTCACAGGATTCCTCACGGATCAATGGGGGTTTCGCGGGCGACCACGTACCCGCGAGAAGCTACACACAAGCGGATCCCCTGGAGGACCTCACCACGGGTGCCCACATTCCAAAGATCTCTCATGACCCTCTCGAGGCAGAAGAGACGCGGCGTCGGGAACCCATCGGACCGCGGTCCTCGGATCACGACACACACGATCAATCCCGAGACTACGAAGTAAACCCGGAGGATTTCCCGGCCCCCCCCCTACGGTCGCCCAAATCCCCAGGGTTTCAGATTCCAGCGGCAGCAAAAACGGCAGGCCTGGCAGCTCTCGTTCTTGTGGCTGCAACGGCCCTTGGGACATCCACCTACCGTTGGTGGAAAGCGTCCCGTTCCGAGGATGAAATTCTGTCCAAGATAGCCGCAGCCGCGAATTCAGGGTTGAGAACCGATCTCGAAGATGCGCTGCGCTATTCAAGCCATGTCCAAGAACTTAGTACCGAGAGCACAGCAGCCCTTGCACGGGGGCTCGCCATTGCCTCCTACGAGTTTGGCCAGGACGTGGAAGAAGCCTACAAAAAGGCAATGGATACGCTCGGAGCGAAGGCCGATCGACTGCCCGATGCTGTCATCGCAGCAATCTATCAAGGTCTGGTGCAGGGCAACCCGGGTAGGGTCCTCCCGCCGTTAGAGAGCTTCAAGATGGATCCAGCCCAGGATCCAAGCGCCACCATAGCGGAACACCACCGACTCAACGCCCTGTTGCTAGAGCAACAGGGTCGCATGGCGCAGGCGGCCGCATCCGCCATGTCGGCACATCGAGTAGACCCCAACGCCCCGAGGCATGCATCCCTGGCCGCCATCTTTCTAGCAAAGCGCGGCGATTCACCCCAGGCCCTGCGCCTTCTGGATTCTGTGCAGTACGGCGATCGATACCCTGCGGTTCGGGTCGCCAGGGCCCGAATCCTGTTTTCCACCGGGGACGCCATCGAACGGGCCCGTGCGGAAGCCCAAGCGGTACTGAAAACCCAGCAGGCCCAGGCGACGGCTCTGGAACTCGCATGGGCCAATCTGATTTTGGCCAAGGATGCCCTGTCCTCGGGAGAGAATGCGGATGCTTTCGCACGGGCCCAGGCCGCATCGGGGGTGGCACAAACGCGAGATATCTATTTTGGGCTTGAACTTGCCGAGGCTTTCCTTCGTGCAGGAGGCGTGGAGGATGCAGATCAGGTTCTGAAGACCCTGCCCGTCACCGCCGGATACGCGGCAAGGCGTGCTGTGGTCAGTGCAGAGGTGGCCATCACCCGTGGTGACCTACCCGCAGCCAAGGCCGCACTTGGGGCAGCCACACGGGGGCCCCATGTGGCATTCCTCCACGGGTTGATCGCTGAAACGGAAGGCAGATTCGACGAAGCAAAAGACCTCTACAGGACCGCCGCCCAGGATCCCAACGAGTTTGTACGGGCTCGAATCCGCTGGGGAGGGATTGAGCTGAATGCTGGAAATGCGCGCCGTGCGGCAAACCTACTGAACGAGGCACGGCTCAAGGCTCCCCATGATCCGGAAGTGATTCCACTGCTTGCAAAGGCCTGGCTTCAGGCTGGAGATGTGGACAATGCGAAGCAAGTCCTGGAAAGCACCCTGCAGATCCGGCCAGATGCCGCTGAGTTGCTCACCGTAAAGGCCCATATCGAGCTGAGTCAGGGGAACGCAGAGAAGGCACTCCAGACGTTCCTGCGGGTGCTTGAACACCGGCCCGAGGATCCGGAAATTCTAGCCGCCTATGGCAGGGCGGCCAACGAGGCGGGCCAGCCCCTGGAGGCAGAGAAGGCATTCAAGAAAGCCATCGAACTCGATCCCAACAACGGTTCAGCATTGATCGGCCTTGCGGACATCGCCCTTCAAAGCGAAGAGATCGAACACGCGCAACAGCTTGTGGACAAGGCGAGTCAGGTCCGTGTGCCTCCCGATGCAATCGATGTGATTCGCACGCGGCTGGCCGTATGGCGAGGCGCAGGCGCCGATGTGGTTCCTGCCCTCCGTTCCATTGCCCGTTTGACCAATCGTCCTGAAATCAACTTGGAACTCGGCATTGCCCTGTTGCAAGCCGAGCAGGATCGGGAGGCCCGCGCTGTGCTCGAGAGGGCCCAGAGGGACGGCAACCCCATGGTACAGGCCCAGGGTGCCCTGGGGCTGGCATGGATATCATTGCGATCTGGAAACTCCGGCGCCGCAAAGCGGTACCTTCAAACCGGGGAAAAGCTCGCCGGGGATCTCGCCAACCTCCGTCTGAAAGCGCGGTTAGCAGCGCTTGGAGCGGCATTGCAGTTTGGGCGTGGTGGTTTCACCCGTGCGAAGGAAATCGCGCAGGAGTCCCTCGAGCTCGACCGAAGTTGTGGGCTTGCCCATTTGGCTCTTGCAAACGTGGCACTTGAACGAGGTAGGGATCCCATCGTCCATCTCCTGGCCGCGGTGGACGGCCATCTTCCACCGGCGGAGGCACTTGGGATGCTCGCACCCAAGCTATCGGGTAGCCGGGCCTGCGAAATCGCGCGTCGATACCTACGCATTGCGCCCCAGGGATATGACGCCCGTGCGGCACAGGAGGTCGTACGGGCCTGTCCACAGGCAAGTGTCAGCCCACCGGGACTCGGGCTGTCTCCCACGGGGTCAGCTTCCGAAAAACGACCCTGATCGAAGGGACCAACCGAGCCAGGCAGCACCTGCGGCAGCGGTAAGAAAAAGCACCACGCCAAGTACGATCCAACCCGTGCCAATCTTGCGTTCCTGAACAGTTTCAGAAATATCACGCACGTTCAGTGGCGCAATATCCATGGGAGGCCCCGTACGCGTATCTTCCAGCAACCCGGCAAGGTTGGCGCGGCCGCTTTCTGAGCTGTCCACGGAGGGTGCCTGGGGTAGCGAGAATCTATCGCCATCGAACCACGCGCTCGGGTCCTCGAGGGATCCGGTGAGAGTACCCACCTCTGAAATCTCTTCCACCATCAAGGGTTGAGCTCCCGCAGAGCCCTCCTTTCCATCTTCGATGGAGGTGAAATGCAGCAACTCTTCCTGGATCAGCTGGTCGATCACCGTGGGATCGCTGCTTAAGCGTGGCACTTGCTGAAGCGTGCGTTTCACCACAGTGGCCAACTCGTAGGAAGTCACCTTGAGTTGATGTTTAAAAATGTACTCCGCGAGGGCGTCGCCAAACTCTGGGGCCGATTGGTAGCGATCCGCTGGATCCCGGGCGAGAGCCCGTTGAATCACGGCGTCCAGTTCAGGGTCCACATGGGGGTTCAGTCGCTGTAAACTTGGTACAGCAGCTCTTTGTACGAGCTTTACGGTTTGGTAGTCGGTTTCCCCCACAAAAAGGCGGCGCCCAGCCAGCATTTCCCAAAGTACGATGCCCAGGGAAAAAATGTCAGAACGCAAGTCCACCACTTTTCCATCGGCAGCCTCCGGCGACAGGTAGCCAAATTTACCTTTGACCACACCAGGGTCGGTCTGTTCGAGCTGGGTACTCGCTTTTGCAAGGCCGAAATCAGTGAGTTTCACCTCACCTCGCTTGCTCACTAGAATATTTGGAGGGGAAATATCTCGATGAACAATCCCGAGAGACACTCCATGTTCGTCCTGAAGATCGTGGGCGTAACTGAGCCCACGGCAGGCTTCGATACAAATGTAGATGGCTTCCTTCATGGGAAAAGCCTCGCCGCGGCTCCGCAGCGTCTCTACCAGCTGCTTGAGGTTCCCCCCATCCACGAACTCCATGACGATGAAGTACGTATCGTCCGAGGCTCCGATATCAAAAACCGTGACGATGTTGGCGTGGCTAAGGCGGGCACCAAGACGCGCCTCATCCAAAAACATCGCAATAAAGTTCTCATTTTGGGCAAGGTGGGGCAGCACCCGCTTAATGGCTACGGCTTTGCGAAAACCCTGTACGCTGACCGCTTCTCCCCGGAAGACCTCTGCCATTCCTCCGGATTCCAAGCGGTCGACAACCCGATACCTGTCGTTCGACATGCTGATTCTGCCCGCTGCAAAAGAGCAGCCTAGACAGGACCGAGTCTGGAAGTCCTTGGCCTTCCGGTCAAATGCAGCTTCAAATTCACCAATATTCCGCGCGCCCAGGCAGAATTCCGTGAAACAACCGTGGTCCGCCCGTTGAACCGGTGTGTCGACCAGTTGACAGGAGGCACCGTCAGGGCTTCAATTCACGCGTGTCCCCCCAATTTGTGACCGTCGCCCCGTCGGTCCTGGCCGCGAATTTCGCCGATCTCGCATCCGAAGTTCAAGCTGTACAAAATGCCGGAGCAGACTGGATCCATGTGGATGTCATGGACGGCCACTTCGTGCCCAACATCACCATCGGTCCACCGGTGGTGAAAGCGTTGCGTGCAAGCACCACCCTACCGTTGGACGTGCATCTCATGATCGAGAGGCCGGAACGTTATCTGCTGGATTTCGCCAAAGCGGGGGCCGATACCATTACGGTTCATGCGGAGGCCTGCACCCACCTGCACCGCACCCTACAGGAAACGCGGGCCACCGGCGCCAAGGTCGGGGTGGCCCTCAATCCCCACACCCCCGTAGATGCCTTATTGCATGTGCTCCATTTGGTGGATTTGGTGCTGCTCATGACTGTGAACCCTGGTTTTGGAGGGCAGAGTTTCTTGCCAGAGGTTCTTCCAAAAATAGGCAAAGTTCGCGAAAGGGTCGATGCCCTCGGTCGCGACATTCGAATCGAAGTGGACGGGGGCATCACTAAGAACACCGCCGCCGACGTGGCCGGGGCGGGTGCGGACACGCTGGTCGCCGGCAGCGCGGTATTCGGCGCCCCGGACTATGCCCAGGCGATCAAGGGCATTCGGCAGGCGGCAGAGGCACAGTTGAACATGGGTGTTGGGGAATACCGAGCCACCACCGAAAAGGAAGTACCGTGACCGAGCAAGCAGCCCTTACCACCGTTTTCGAAGACAAAAGGCCCAGTCGTCGTGTGCTTAAACGCAGCAAACTTGTGGTTGTGGACGGGCCCGACGCCGGCTCCGAGTGCGTAATCGAGAAAGAACGGATCACGATTGGGCGAAGCGTCATCTGTGATCTGGTTCTTGAGGACAAGGCCGTGAGCGGCACTCACGTGGAAATCGTGGCTACCGAAAAGGGCATGTTGCTTCGGGATCTGGATTCCACCAATGGATGCTACCTCGGATCAAGCCGCATCAAGGAAGTGTGGATGATGCCTGGAACCAACATTCGTGTGGGCCAAAGCGTGCTCCGGTTTGAGCTTGCAACAGGCAACGTGGAGTTTGACCTAAGTAAGGAAGATAGGTTCGACAAACTCATCGGCCGAAGCGTGCGCATGCGCGAAATTTTTGCGGCCTTGCAGAAGATCGCAACCACCGATCTTACCGTGTTGATTCGAGGAGAAACCGGTACAGGCAAGGAGCTGGTGGCCCGGGCACTGCACATGCATTCCAAACGCTCCAGCCATCCACTTGTGGTGCAGGACTGCAGTGCCATTCCCAAGGACCTCGTGGAAAGCACGCTGTTTGGCCATGAGAAGGGGGCCTTTACGGGTGCCAACGATCGTTTTCGTGGTTCTTTTGAGCAGGCGGATGGCGGCACCATATTTCTTGATGAGATCGGTGAACTGGATCTCGCGCTCCAGCCCAAGTTGTTGCGGGTGCTCGAAAATAGGGAAATCAAGCGCGTGGGTGGAGATCGAACCGTCTCCGTAAACGTGCGAGTGGTGGCCGCCACAAACCGCGATCTTCGGCAGATGGTGAATGATGGCACCTTCCGAGAGGATCTCTACTATCGCCTGAGTGTGGCCCAGGTGGAGTTGCCAGCCCTGCGAGAGCGCCCGGAAGATGTGGAGCTTCTCGTACAAAACTTCCTTGAAGATTTTTGCCGAAGGAACCCCACCGAACGCTCTGAAAACCAGTTCTCCATTGCCCCGGACGCCATGGACAGGCTCAAGTCCTATCCCTGGCCCGGCAACGTACGGGAACTCAAAAATACGATTGAACGGGCAGCATCCCTTGCGGATCATACGGAACTCACCGTCCGGGACCTGATGCCGGCTTCCCAGAAAACACCCGCGGTATCCATGCCCGGTGGAACTTCCGCCGAACAGTTTGTGGAAGAAAACGTTCCCTTCAAGGAAGCAAAACAACGCATCGTGGATAGTTTTGAGGCGTCCTACCTAAAAGCACTTGTGGACAAGCACGCGGGCAACATTACCCGCAGCGCCCAGGCCGCAGGGCTCACGCGTTACCACCTGCGAGAACTGACAAAGCGCTACAGCGTCCGCGGCGACTAGGCCGCTTTGGGATCTTCTTGCTCGGATAGTCGATTGCGCGAATTGAACCGGTAGAGCCCAAGGCCCGTACCAATACCCAGTAGGCCCGCGATCACGGCACCGATGGATGGGGTCCACGGTAGCGCCTCCCATGAAATCAGAATCGTGAGTGCCACGCCCACAGCACCAAATGTACCCATACCACTGGCAACCCCGATACCCGTGGCACCCAAAAACCCATCTGACGACGGGGGTGCCAGCACTAGCCCTGTGGCAAGCCCTGCGATCCCAATCACCATGGATGCCAGGTAGAACTCCATAAGCTCTATGGAGCCGGCTGAGCAAACCCGTGGCTGCTCACTGGTGAAAGTTTGGGATCCTGCTTCATGGAATCACGGAGCTGTGCCAATGCGGCATGGGCCGCTTGAAGAGTAACGTCACCCAGGCGATGGATCCGGTGAGCCACTTTCTCCACTTCGTTTCCACCTGCCCCTGCGGCCACGGCGACTGACCGGGCATGCAGCGCCATGTGGCCACGTTGAATACCGTCGGACGCCAACGCGCGAAGGGCCGCCAAGTTGGATGCCATTCCAACAGACGCAACCAGCATGGCAAGTGCGCTGGCCGATTCCACACCGGTCATTTTCAGTCCAAGCTTCACACCTTCATGGACCCGAGTGGGGCCACCCACAATTCCAAGGGCCAGCGGAAGTTCCAAGTCTCCCACGAGGTTACCGTCTTCGTCCTTGCTCCAGGTGCACAGCGGTGAGTACGATCCATTGCGTGCGGCGTAGGCATGGGCCCCCGCTTCCACAGCACGCCAGTCGTTTCCCGTAGCAATGACCACTGCGTCCACACCATTCATGATTCCCTTGTTGTGTGTGGCAGCCCGATAAGGGTCCTTTTCTGCAAATCGAGAGGCAAGCACAATCCCGTCGCGAACCCGCTCCCCCGTGAAGCTACCAAGCCCAAGAGATATCGCCGGGATCCTGGCCCGAACACGAACCTTCCTTCGATCTGCCAGGTTCGAAAGAATCCGCAGGCCCACAGAGCCGCCGCCTGAGTTGTTCGCGATGGTTTGAATAATCGGGGCTGCCGCCTCTGCCACAGTATTGACAAGGTTGGCACCCATGGCGTCCTGGCAGTCCACGATGAAGTGCACGACCACAAACCCATCGCCGAGATCCCTAACCTCCAGATCCACCACGCCACCGCCACGGGCCACAAGCCCTGGAACGGCTTTGTCACCCAACACCATCAACGCCTCACGGGCCTCTTCAATCGCGTGAATCGTCTGTGCGCTGTGGTCCACATCATGCAGTTCCACCTGGGCAATCATGTGCGGTGGATCGGCTTGCGCACAGAACCCACCGCCCGCTCGAATCATCTTGGCGGCATTGGAAACCGCCGCCACCACGGAAGGTTCCTCGACTGTCATCGGAGCAAGAAAGTCCTCACCGTTGATGCAAACATTCAACCCAAGGCAAAAGGGAAGGGAAAACGTTCCGATCACGTTTTCCACAGTCTTGTCTGCTCGTTCCACTTCCAGGCCGCCACTATCCAATACAGAAGAGAGGGCCGCTTCGCTAAGTCCCAACAGCTCGGCCGCCCGTTTGCGACGTTCGGAAACGGAGAGCTTATAAAAACCTGGGATACGTGATTCGGTCATGATGCTGTCCTGTAAAGAGTGCGGTCGTTCGTATCCGTGCGTGCGGGCTCCTGCCGGATACCTTCTACGCCAATCGCCAGGTCCAGTGTTTGCAGGCCCGGTTCCGCCTCCACAAGGCCGTCGAAGTATTCAGCGGATTCCAGGTCCGGAAACGCAGCAAAGGCCACGTCGCCGCCGCCCGCACCGGACGGTTTACTTCCACCGCCACAACGCCGCGCCAATTGGGAAGTTCTGGCAAGGCCTGCTTCCACAATGGGAACCCTTGCGGCGTTTCCAAGTGCTTCCATGGCATCTTGGTGATGCCGGATCCCCTCGATGAGTTCCGTCGTACCGGTTTCCGTAAGCCCAGACATCATCTGTTCTGCAGCCTGTCGAATATCGGAAAAGCATTGTCGGTGTAGCTCCCCATCTCGATGTTCAAGCGCTTCCACGCTCCCCACAAAATCCTCGGTTTTTGCGGGTTTGCCCACCCACACCACCCGAACATGTTCTAGACTTGTGGAGTTCAATCGTCGAAATGAGGGTCGAGTATCGGCCTGTTCGGCCATGCTGTATTCAAGAACACCGCCGAGGCAGCTCGCAGCCACGTCCGCCCCACTGCCTCTAGGTGCCACCGCGCGATGCCCGGCCAGGGCGTAGTCAAAAAGCGACTCCCGGACAGAATCGTCGATGGGCGTACCCATGCGCTGCTGCCAAATCAGTCCCGCCGTGCAGGCGGCTTTCGCGGCCGAAGAGCCAAGCCCAAGCTTCACCCCCCTAAAGCGAAGGGCCCGATCGTTGAGCGCAAGGCTCCCTTCACAATGTCCCAAATTCTGTTCCACCAGTTCACGGGTTAGCAATACTTCGGGGGATCGTCCGTCATTTTCCAGGGATCCGTGCTCCAGCCGAGGTCGGCTGTCGAAAACGGGGCCCAAGCCGTCACCTGGCTCCTGTAGCTCGAGTGTTCCAAAAACCCGTGCACCCACGGCCGCAACCAACGCCACCCCCCCCCGGGTGATCGCGTATTCGCCGGCGAGCATCATTTTGCCTGGTGCGGAAATGGGGTTTCCCGTACTCGCCATACCTGTACTCGCCATACCGGTCCTAGTCATGGAACGGCGCGATCCTTTGCACCGCCATGTCCGGGCCAGGCCCAGCCACAAGTGTGGATTCCACCCCAGGTACCCGGGCCAGAACGCGCTGTATCGTTTTGGCATCCCTGCGCAGGCACAGCGCCTTGACGTGGGGGCCCGCATCCATCGTGGCGTAGACGCCAACTCCACGTACATCCCGTAGGTCGCGAATCTTGGAAAGCACATCCAAGGTGGTGCCATTCCAGTAACTAAACCAGGGCTCGGAGGTCAGCGTGCACGCGTGAAATGCCATGGTGCTTTGTTCCATGGCTTCACCCACCACCGCCAAATCACGGTTTCGGATGCCACTGCGGATGGCCCGTGTCCACCTCCCCGCAGAATTCACCCACGGAGCGTAGTAGGGCGATGTCTTGCGAGAACGTTCCATCCCCTCTGTGGATCCCACCTTCTTTCGGGCTTGGGTCGTCTTTGCGACCACAAGGCACACGTCCCAGAAACCGGGCCCATGAAGTGGTTTGGCGCACAGAGCGTCATCGCCGGGTTGTCCCGCATTGAGTTGAACAAAACCCCCGTACACGGACCGGGCAGCAGAGGCGCTCGACCAACGGGCAAGCCGGCTGATCTGCCTGGGGCGAATCGTTCCCCCCGCCGCACACACAGACGCTGCCGCCAGGGCCGCAAAGCCGGAAGCGCTAGAAGCCAGGCCCGCAGCGGTAGGAACATGGTTGGTGCTTTCCACAACGGCAAAGAGTTCCAGGCGGTGGTCTTTCCGTACCCGATTCAGAACACGTACCATTCGATCGCGTTCTTTTCCTCGGGCAGCTTTCCCATCCAAACGCACCACATCGGACCGCAACCCCTGTACAAACTGCACCCGCGTTTCCGTGAACAGGGAATCCAACGTAAGCGAGATACTCGGGACAGCGGGAAGGTTCAGGAGAAGATCAGATTTCCCCCAATACTTCGCAAGGGCAATATTCGTGTGAGCCTTTGCCTGGCCTGCAAAACCAGTCACTGGGTGCCACCCCGTGGTGTAGGAATTCGGCTCACAAACGAATGGCTGGAAATCCCCTGAAGTTTCTCGCAGAGCTGATTCGCATGCTCCGCATCCTTTGCCAACGCAATGACACACCCGCCTCCCCCAGAGCCAGTAAGCTTGGATCCCAGCGCTCCCGCTTCCCGGGATGCACGGCGGAGGGTCTCCAGTTCGGGTGTGGACAGCATCATGGCACTCAACAGCATATGGTTCATGTCCATCAACTGGCCAAATGCCTTCTGATCTCCATCCGCCAACGCAAGGCGCCCATTGCGAACGATGGCGCCAATGGCCTCTACGTTGTTCCGAGTCTGCTCGGGTCGGTCCTTCATTTGTTGAGCCACCAAACCTACCATTTCCTGTGTGGAAGCGCCGCTTCCAGAATTGGCCACCACAAAGTGCCAGGTGCCCTCGCATCGGGAGGCTTGCATGCCGTTGTCCCTTGAAAACCAACCGAGGGCTCCCTTTGCGGCGATGCTACTGTCCAGGCCGGAAGGGTTTCCGTGAAACACGTTTTCCCACGTGAGTGACATTTCTATTTCTTCATCCTGGGAAAAGTGCTGGCCGTAGAGCGATGCCACTGCCCGTAGAATAGCAATGGCCATACTGGCGGAGCTGCCAAGCCCAGCGCCCACCGGGGTTTCCACGGTCGCGGTGACGTGGCACTTCGTGCTTCGGGAGGAAAACTCACCCAGCAGTCGGTCGAACGCTAGGGCAAGTTGAGAATACTCTGGGGTCTGGCCCTTCAAAAGAACCGGCAGAGCGATGGTGACGTCGTCCACCCCCCCGGGGAAACGTATTTCCAACACGTCCGTGTCCTGTGGAGTAGCGATCGCTCGTGTGCCGATCCCCAGTGCGGCAGCCAAAGCAGGTTGCCCGTACACCACGGCATGTTCACCCAGAAGAATGATTTTCCCGCATGCGCGACCGGTGCCTTCCCGTTCCAAAACCCTGGATGGATATCACATCGATTCCCTTCGATCGAGTTGTGTCCCGTGGGCCACAGAGCGAGTTTACACGGACACAAACAGCAGTGGTTTTACGGAAACAGAACCAATTTCCAACCGCGAAACCCCATGGCACAGACCCTGCTTCTATCCCCATCGATGAATACTCCAACGGCCAGCAATCCAGAACCCAGCACGCCACCCAACTACACCCTTCGTGGATTGATGGTGGCAGGACTGGTACTGCTATTGCTCATTCCCTCAGCGTTTATTGCGGAACTGGTATCGGAACGACAGGGGCGACACGAACAGGCCATTCAAGAAGTAGCCGCTTCCTGGGGGCAACTTCAATCCATCGCAGGGCCCCTATTGGTCGTTCCTTACACTGCCTACGTCACGACTGAATCCGTCAAAAACGGATATCCCGTATCTGAAAAAAGAGCACACCAAAGGCACATGGTGTTTTTGCCTGAGACCCTCGACGTTTCAGGAAATATTTCCACAAAGGTCCTCCACCGAAGCATCTACGAGGTTCCGGTCTACGAAGGTGAGTTTCAACTCCGGGGGAGGTTCCGGGCGATTCAGGCCCAAGAGTTCCCCGTGCCCCTCGATCAAGTTGACCTGGCCTCTGCGAGCTTGTTGCTGGAAATCAGGGATCTCCGGGGGATGCAGTCGTCACCCCGGGCCACCTGGAACCAACGCTCAATGGAGTTTAGGTCTGGAATACTACCCGTGAACATTCGAGGCATTCAAGCACCCGTGTCTGTCCACCTCGGAAAGAGTGGTGACTATCTCGTGGAGCTTGATATCCGGGGATCGAGAGGTTTCCGCATCAAACCCCTGGGAAGAAATGTGGACGTGAAGATCGATGGGAACTGGCCTCACCCAAGCTTCGTGGGCGGCTTTTTGCCCACTTCTCGCAACATCACAGACGAAGATTTCGCTGCCACGTGGCAGGTGTCACACATCAATCAGGAGATTCCTGAAAAATGGACCTCCACTCTCGTTGCGAGTCGAGAACAACAGAACGATCTTGCCCAGCCCCTGAACGCGGCTGAGGATCTTGGTGCGGATCTGGTAACTCCGGTGGATAACTACGATGTGACAGAGCGCTCCGTGAAATACGCCATACTTGTTCTAGGCCTTACCTTTTTTGCCCTGTTCTTTGTGGAAGTCCTGAAAAAGCTGCGAGTGCACCCCATTCAATACATTCTTATCGGTCTTGCCCTATGCGTGTTTTACACCCTACTGCTTTCGATTTCAGAGCACCTTGGTTTCAACATGGCCTATGGGCTTGCGGCAGGCGCCACCACCCTGCTTGTGGGTATGTACGTCCGTTCTGTGCTTGGAACCTGGGGCATGGCAGGCCTCTTTTTTAGTGTGTTGGGCGCTCTCTACACCTGCCTGTTCGTACTCCTCCAACTGGAAAGTCACGCCCTCCTGATGGGAAGTGTGGGTCTCTTTGTGGTACTCGCCCTGGTCATGTACCTCACGCGGCGCATGGATTGGGCACAAAGCTAGGAAGATCGTTGGGACAGATTCGACACCATGTCGCTCAATAGGGCCGTATCTAGGGGGGAGTTTTCCAGTGCTCCGAGAGAAGCGCGAGTCAGCTCCCCCAGTCGGCCTTCCACGTGGGTACGGGCACCGCATGATTCCAACAAACGAATTGCCGTATTGATTTCTCCATCCGGTGCATCCCTGCGTCCCAACACGTTTTGTACAACGTTCCATGAATCGGGTGGCACATGGGCACGGGCGTATTGTACTAGGCACGTGACCTTTCCTGCCCGTAGATCGTTGCCCGCAGGCTTTCCAGTTTGGGAGGGGTCTCCAAAGGTTCCAAGTAACTCGTCCCGTAGTTGAAACGCCACTCCCGCGGGATGGGCGAACTCGCACAGTGCCCCCACCTCCGTGGGTGAAGCTCCACCGAGTATGGCACCTAACGCCGTGGGCCCCCGCACCGTGTATGCGCCGGTTTTCAGGGCGTACATGGCTTCCACCTGTTCGGTGCCTTGCAGGTCGAGCTCCTGGCCAAAGATCACGTCCCGTTCCATTTGAGTAAATGCCTGAAGTAGCCGAACCATGGCATCTCCATTCACAGGCGCTTTGGCCAACATTTCGTGGGCGTAGGCCCCTGCAAGGTCACCCGCCAGAATGGCAACCGAGGCCGCATCGTGGGGAGATAGGCTCTGTTCGTAAAGGGTGTGGACCGCAGGCCCTCCCCGCCGTTCCACATCCCCGTCCATCCAATCGTCGTGAATCAAGAAGTAGCTCTGCAACAACTCCAGGGCAGCTCCCACGGCGTACATGGGTTCCAAGGGCGCTGTTGGGTTTACCGCATGCATGGCGGCGGCGGTCACCATGGGCCGCATGCGCTTGCCACCGCGTAGGGTCAGATCTTGAACCACACGCACAAGCTCTCTTGTGGATGCAGGAAGTTCGTGGTGGGACTCCAGCTCCTGGGAGAGGAACTCCTTCAGGCAATGCTCCACCCCGTTTCGAACCTTCCCCTTCCAGTTCCCGTCCATGCTCCAGTGTGCATCCGCCGACATAGGGCGGCTCATGCGTTCAACGGGCGGCCTCGTCAAGGCCTGGAATCCCATCACACACCGGCCCGGAAGCAAAGATGTTCCCTACCTACCTGCCGTCCCGGTGCTAGAAGGCCCAACGTGTCTGATCCTACCCATATCTCCACCCGTAAGGACGATCATCTGGATTTGTGTGCCACAGATCAGGTTCAGTTTCGCGACCGCACCACTCTCCTTGAGTGTGTGCAGCTCGTCCACCAGTGCCTCCCTGACCTCCACGTGGATGACGTGGACCCATCTGTTGAGTTTCTGGGAAAGACGCTCCGGTATCCCATTTTTGTTTCCGGAATGACTGGGGGGACAGAGCGTGCCGCGGAGGTGAACCACGGTCTCGCCAAACTCGCACAACGCCATGGCGTGGGCTTTGGCCTGGGCAGCCAAAGGGCCATGAAGCGCGACCCTTCTGTCACCCACACCTACGCCGTGCGTGATTCGGCGCCGGACGTGTTGCTACTGGGCAATATTGGGGTCGTGCAAGCGAGGGACTACAGCACAGAAGAAGTTCAAAGCCTTGTGAACGCGGTGGGGGCCGACGGCCTTTGCGTACACATGAACGTACCGATGGAGTTGGTGCAGCCGGGTGGTGATCGGGACTTTCGCGGAGGCCTGCAGACCTTTGAACGCTTGGCAAATCAGCTGACCGTTCCAGTGGTGGCCAAGGAAACGGGGCAGGGGATCAGCGCCCAGGCCGCCGCAAAGCTAAAGAGCGTGGGTGTCCATTGTGTGGATGTTTCCGGGGCTGGCGGTACGTCCTGGGTGGGTGTCGAAACCCTGCGCGCAAAAGGCGAGGCACGGGACCTTGGGGATCTCCTGTGGGATTGGGGCATCCCCACTGCAGCGTCGGTGGCCTACAGCTCCGGCGAGGGCATGGCCACCATTGCTACCGGGGGTATTCGCACGGGTCTGGACATCGCGCGGGCCATTTCCCTTGGGGCCAGTGCCGGCGGTGTCGCGAGAAGTTTGTACCAGGCATTCGTATCGGGCGGTGAGGCCGCGGCGGATCTCATGCTCACAAAGCTTGAGAACGAACTCAAAGCCGTCATGCTGATGTGTGGAGCGCGCACAGTTGAGGATCTCCAGGGTGCCCCCAAAGTGATTCGAGGTGAGCTTAGGGAATGGGTAAGGGTGACGACCTAGCCGCCGGTTCTAGCCGTCGGTTCTAGCCGCCGGCCATGGTCCGCTCACCGAAGCTGCAGTGCTGAATGTACCGTTCCCGGGCAACATGAAAGACAACCATTCCCGCAAGAATACTGATGAGCGCGGGCACCTCTCCTGCTTGCAAGCGCTCCCCAAGCAGTATCCACGCGCCCACCATCGTGAGGATAGGGGTCGCCAGGGCCAAATCAGCCACAAAGCGTGGGTTGGAGGATTGTACGCCGAAGAACCAAAACGACTGCCCCAGCATCACAATCACAAGTCCGTAGGCCAGCATGATCCAAAGAAAGTCTGGTGCGAAGGCCTGGGCAAAGTGCTCCACCCCAAACAGAATGGTTCCCACAATAAAAAAGACAATGGCGGACAGCCCATTGCGAACCAGAACAAACGTGGGGATCGAGACTTTGTGAACAAGGCGCCGGGTGATCACAAAGATGGCCGCCTGAACGGGTGCAGCAGCAAACACCAGGAAGTCTCCCAGTTGGAGGGTGGTGAGGTTCACCCCAAGAACCAAAACAACCCCAACGGCGATAAGCCCAAGGCCGAGCAACTCAAGGCGGCGCATCTTTCGCCCCAGCGCCACCACGGCTGCAACCGTTGAAACAAGGGCCTCCACCCGTGAGAGCACCGTGACCCTCACCACGCTCGATCGTTCCAGGGCGGAAAAAATGAGTGCCGGATGCAGGGCCGCCAACGCCCCCAATACCCACACCCGGGTGCGGTCCGCATCGTTGAGTTTCAACAGTTCTTGCCCATGGACTTGAGGCCGTTGAACCACCAGTGCCCAGGCGGCCGCAACCAGGTTGCCCACAAAGAGAACGTTGCACAGGGAAAGTGCATCCGGAAAAATGAAGGCCAACGAATCCCGCCGTTGCACCAGCCAACGGATCAGCACCGGGGCCAAAGAAAAAAGAAGCGCGCCCAGAATCAAAGCCACAGGCCCAAGCAAACCCATCCATTGATTGGCCGCCTGGCCGGGCATCTGGACCGTCGGAAGCTCCGCCACGGCACGATCGTCTGCCGCAAGCTTCTCCCTTGCTTCCAACCGCTCCCCTGCCGGCACCCCCCCAATCTGCCCGGGATCACCAGCAATGCAACAGCTAACTTAACGTGCCTATTGAAACAATCCGTCTCGAACTAGCTCCATCACATATCCGGATACTTCCGTTTCGGACTCTTGCCCCGGTTGGTAAATCCAAGTCCAGTGATTGAAATGAACCTTTTGAGCATGGGTGAAACCATGGTCCCCTTCCGCCGTTTCTATCACCGAAAAGACCGCGGTCAGTCGACTCCCATCTTCCAGTGCCTGCCCGATTTGAACGTAGCCCTGAGGGCTGTAGAGGTCACCCTCAGATGCCTTAGCTTGTTGCACAGCCAACGTCGTGGTTGGAACAGCAGACTGCGTGATCGGCATTTGAAATCCGACCGAGCTGGCGAAAAAACGTGTGGTTGCGCTATCTAGAAACACAAGGGTATCCGTGCTCCAGTTCCTAAACTTCAGGGGAGATAGGTTGGGAGTTTCACCAAGGGTAGTAATCTTTCTTTTTTCGATCCCTGAAATCTCGACCGGGTCCGTATGAGCTTGTGCCAGTTCTAGAACCTCGCAGGTTAGAATCTCCCGTGAATCGGGGTTGCCGTACTCGATAAGAGGAGCTCGGTTCCCGTCCACGACCCAGCTTGCATCTTTAACATCAAACGTGGCCCAGGTCCGGAACGTTGGTTTGAGCACATCGTTCCGAGTGGGGAGATCGCCTTCAACTCCTGCCAGCGACAACTCAAGTAGTGCACCCTCCTCTGAAATAGAAATCGACATCGTGTGTCGTGCCTTCCAGTTTGGATAGTCCTTCATGTGGGTGATCTTCTCGGCGTTGTCCAAGGTGACAAACGAGCCTTCGGAAGTTGGGTCCTTCCAGTAGGTTCTCATGGTGGTGAATGTGAATCCTGCGGTTGTGTCAACACTACCCACCACTCCGTTCCGAATCATTTCAACGGCTAGATTCTGGGCGACCGCATCGGCCCCAAAACCACTATGACTCTGAAGTGCTTCAGCAAACATCTGTGCCAAATTGGAACCACACACATTGAAAGTGTGAGAAGAGGTTGCCCCGCCCTCGACCGATTCAATCGATTTGGAAGATTCAGGAGTCGTTGGGGCCGCACATCCTGTCGCAGCTGCCAGGCAAAGACCTAAGAAACTCAAAATAATGGTTGGCGTGGGAACTTGGTACATCAGAAACCTCAATCCCCATAACGCAAGGTTTGTGCCGAGCAAAATCCCCGAAAAATAGGAAGTAAATCCAGATTGGAGCGCGACACGGAAGGTCACACCGGCCAGGTGCCCTGTCCCCATCGAGTACCGCGTTTTGGCGTGCGACGGGGCGTAGGCTCAGGCCCCAAAGGGCAGCCTAACAATGGGCCCCAATGATTCACGGTTCAGTTCCTTAGCGGGCGACTTTTGCTAAAAAATGTAATAATTTCAAGACGAGTCTCTTTGGAGTTTCAAATTCGCCCTAGGGCGAATAGCATTTGTCGCCACGAAACCTGTGGCGGGGGTCGGCAACCTGGGTCGATTTAGGGACCCGAGTGGAATGGGTTTTAGGTGCTTGAGATTATTGAAGTTAGGATTCTGAAACCCAACCTGGGTGATCTTTTTCGCGCGCTGCTGCTCAGTGAAGCCAGCCGGCGTCGATGGTCCGGACTACGGTGTCTCCCAGGCAACGCCCGGATCCCAGCGTTGAGGTGTCACACCACATCCATTCCAGGAGCCTCGCGGACTGCAGTAGGAGGAGCCCGTTTTCCGGTTCGTCGAACCTGAACTCGTACTCCGCGCGAAGGATGCTGCCGTCATCCAGCCACCAGTGCATGCTTGCCTTGTCCGCGGCACCCGTTTCGTTGTGGGGTACACCAATGTTCGTCTTCACCTCATCGGGAACCGCCTCGATACCCAGGCCCCGGGCAAGCTGCACCCGGTCGGCTTCTTTCAATACATCCTGTTTACCGACTGCCGCTGAGAAATACGTCAGCGCCTTTCCACCCGGTTGCCCGGAGATCTCCTTGGACAATGTCTCTGCAATCACGGGCACACCGTGTAGCGCGCTTGCCCGAACCAAATCGCAATCAATTTTTCGTAGGTCGCCGGAAATTCTGTACCTCACGCCCGCATCCACCCTGGGAACCCACCGTGCCACATCCGTATTGAACGCGACCCAGCTTTCGTAGCCGAGCTCGAGGTCAAGCGCTGCCGATGATCCTGTGTCTGACGACCGCGCAACGTCCAGGGACAACATGACACCAACGGGGCTTCGGATAATCGACAGCACGTAGTCAGCGATCAGCGCTGCTGCGTTGTCGATTGCTCCAGTGCGACGTACCCGGCCAAGGGGTTTTTGATCCCATTGTGCCCTCGCCGCGTTCTCCAAAACATGTTCTGCCCCACCGTCTTCGTCTGCGGTCGCCTCTAGCCATCGCACCGCCAACAACGGCATGATCGGTGTCTTCTGTGGATGATTTGTGTCCAGCAGTCCAATGTACCCATCGTCCAATAACCGTTGACCGAGGGCCATGGCCACGTTTTCCAACCGGAACGGCCCTTCGCCCATGGCGTCCGCCGTACTCTCAACTTCGATGGCATCGATCAGCCTCGCCTCAACGTTTGCCTCACATACACGGAACATATGTTGGAGGTTTTCGGGTGCCTCCGACCCTAGCTTCACTCCCGGCGAAGCATCACTGGGCGCTCCACAACCAATACCTATCTGACTCCACAGGAAAAAAAGAAAGAAGGGTCGAGTGTGTTGAATGACCATGGCCTGTAGCGCAGCAATATCCGTACCGTTGCCCGGTTGCGGGCTAGTTCACACCCACGGACGCGAGTAGTCACCGTAACCGCGGTTCCAGTAGCCACCCGCAATGGTGCCTTGACCCCAGCCCCTTTCCGCACGAAAGATCAGGCTGTGAAGCCAATTTCAAATGGCGCGGATACCGGCTCGAAGGTCGAAAAACCACCAAAGGCAAAGAAGCCCCCCTGGCTGAGGGTGCGCATGCCCGGGGGCGAGCGTTACACCGGCCTCAAGGAAACCCTTCGAACCCTAGACCTAAACACGGTGTGCGAAGAGGCCCAGTGCCCAAACATTGGCGAGTGTTGGGGCGAGGGCACCGCCACGATCATGATCCTGGGTGAAACCTGCACTCGCGGTTGCCGATTCTGTGCGGTCAACACCGGGGATCCAGGCGGCTACACAGATCCCCGCGAGCCGGAACACACGGCCCGTGCCCTGGCCAAGTTGGATCTGGCCTACGTGGTGCTCACCATGGTGGACAGGGATGACCTGTTGGACGGCGGCGCTGCCCACGTGGCCCAAACGGTGCAGCGCATTCGCGCCCATTGCCCGGAGCTGCTCGTGGAAACACTGGTGGGTGACTTCCAGGGCATTCAAAAAGATGTCCGTACCCTAATCCACGACGGCCCCCCCGATGTCTTTTCCCACAACGTGGAAGTGGTGCCTGAACTCCAGCGCACCATGCGCGACGTGCGCTGTTCCTGGGACCGTTCCATTCAGGTACTCCAGTGGGCCAAGGATGCGGGCAGCAATGTGACCAAATCTTCCCTCATGGTCGGCTGTGGTGAAACCGAAGCACAGGTGCTCTCCGCCATGCAAAGTCTCCGGGATTCCAACGTGGACGTGGTGACCGTAGGTCAATACCTTCGCCCCTCCATGAAACATGCCGCACTCGTGCGTTACGTGGACCCGTCCGAGTTTGAAACCTACCGCCAGGCGGGACTGGACATGGGCTTCAAGTACGTGGCTTCAGGCCCCCTAGTACGTTCCAGCTACCGCGCCGCAGAAGCCTTTATTCAGGGCATGCTCACCCCCGCCAAAAAGCCCAACCCATTCGACCGCTACGGAAAACCCGTTCACCAACTCAACGTCTTGCGCTAACATCGTAAAGCCATGTTTTCTAAGCTGGAAGAGCCCGAGTTCTTGGAGCAAATTGCTCGGATTTCGAGTGCTTATCATTTGCGAAAAGTAGCCGTGTTTGGTTCTGCAGTTCGGGACGATTTTTCGGAACAAAGTGATGTCGACTTTTTGATTGTCCTTCATCCTGATCACGTTCCGGCTTTTGGTTTCTTTAGGATGGTGGATCAATTGAGGGAACTGACCGACCGAGAAGTGGACGTGGTGACCTATGAGAGCCTCAGTCCACATCTTCGTGAACAAATTCTCAATGAAGCAGTTGTGATTTACCAATACGATGACGCAGCATAATCCACAAATCGCGCTCCAACACATGCTGGATGCATTAGAGGAAGCACAGGCTGTGCTTTCCAAAACGCCAGGTATGGAAGATGATATTTTACGACTTGCGGAATTGGCACTTGTCCAACTTTGCCAGGTGGTAGGTGAGGCCGCCAACAGAGTGCCCCAGGATATCCGTGCAAAAATTGTTGATATCCCTTGGCGAGATGTGATCAGTCTTAGGAATCGATTGGTACATGGCTACGACACGGTTGATATTCGTGTGGTGAAGAAAATCGTTGAGGCAGAGTTTCCCTCCCTATCGTTGATAGTTCGCACTGCCTTGAATGAGTAGCGCTACCTGAGGGCCACACTCCACGTACTTTCTGGTACCCTTAGGGGGTGAACCACCAAGTGCGTCGGCCCAGCATTTTTTTGCGTGAGGGCATTCCAACAGCCATTCGCCCAGATGGCACCCTGGACCGCACCCACGCACCCGACATTTCCACCGAACGCAAACGGGAGCTCTACGTGGCCATGTTGCGCACGCGTGTCATCGACGGGCGCCTAGAACGGCTGCAGCGCCAGGGGCGAATCGGATTCCACATTGGCTCCCTGGGAGAAGAAGCGTCCATCCTTGGGTCCGCCATGGCCATGGGAGCACAGGATTGGATCTTCCCCTGCTACCGAGAGTTTGGTGCTTTGCTATCCCGCGGTTTTCCACTGCAGAGCTACGTGGACAACATGTTTGCCAACGCCAACGACATTGTGAAGGGCAGGCAAATGCCCGATCACTACACCAGCCGTGCACACCGTTTTGGTTCGGTGAGCTCGCCCATCGGCACTCAAATTAGCCAGGCGGTGGGGTTTGCCTGGGCCGCCAAGCTCAAACGTGATCCCATCACCGTGGCCGTCTATTTTGGGGACGGCGCCACAAGCTCCCACGATTTTCATACCGGCCTAAACTTTGCCGGTGTGTACGGCGCCCCGGTGCTCTTTTTGTGTCGCAACAACCAGTGGGCCATCAGCCTTCCCTCCAACGAGCAAACCGCCTCCCAGAACTTCGCAGAAAAAGCATCCAGCTACGGGGTGGCGGCCAAGCGGTGCGATGGCAATGACGTTCTCGCCACCTACCACACCATCACCGAAGCCCTGGGCTACATCCAGCGCGAGAAGAAACCCATGATGATCGAAATGCTCACCTATCGCATGGGTGGCCACTCGACCTCCGACGATCCTCGGGCCTACCGGGTAGACGATGAGGTGGACCGTTGGGCGAAAACCGATCCCCTGGTTCGAATGCGCCGCCACCTGGAACACCTTGGCGGTTGGAACGAAACCGATGAGTCTGAAGCGAAACAGGCCGTGGAACAGGAGCTCTCCCAGTGCATCGAAAGGGCAGAAGCCGCCCCTCCACCCGAGCTGGACACCATGTTTGACGACGTGTACCAAACACGCCCGCCCCACTTGCAACAACAGGCCTCACAGTTGATCCATGGTCCCCGCGCCGTGGATCCTCACCTGCGTTAAGACCATGCCCAAGAAGAACCTCGTCACAGCGCTCAACGAAGGGCTCCGCTCAGAACTCGCCGAAAATCCCGACGTCGTCGTGCTCGGTGAAGACGTGGGCCGGGTCGGTGGCGTGTTTCGGGTCACAGCGGGCCTCCAGGAGGAGTTCGGCTCGGATCGCGTGATCGACACGCCCCTGGCAGAGGGCGGCATCATCGGAGCCGCAATCGGAATGGCCATGTACGGGTTGCGGCCCATTGCTGAAATCCAGTTTTCAGATTTTATTTTTCCCGCTTTTGATCAAATCGTCAGCGAGGCGGCAAAGTATCGCTATCGATCCGGGGGCGAGTTCCCCATCCCCATGGTGATTCGCGCTCCCGTCGGGGGTGGCATTCGCGGCGGTCACTACCATTCCCAGTCGCCGGAGGCCCTATTCATCCACACCCCCGGGCTCAAGGTGGTGTGCCCCTCCAACCCCTACGATGCCAAGGGGCTTTTGAAGAGTGCCGTGAAGGACAACGACACCGTCATGTTCTTTGAGCCCAAGCGCGTCTACCGCGCCGTAAAGATGGAAGTGCCCGACGGGCCCTACGAAATCCCCCTGAGCCAAGCCAAGGTCGTACGCCCGGGTGAGGACGTCACGGTCATTGCCTGGGGCGCCATGCTGTTTGAGGCCCTGGCCGCTGCGGAGTCCGCCCAACAACAGGGTGTGAGCACCGAAGTGCTGGATTTACGCACCCTTTGGCCCGTGGACGTGGAGTCCATCATGCAAAGCGTAAGGAAAACAGGCCGCGTGGTAGTGGTTCACGAAGCACCAAAAACGTGCGGGTTTGGTGCGGAATTGCTTACCCTAGTCTCCGAGCATGCTTTTCTTCACCTCCAAGCGCCCCCAAAGCGCGTTACGGGATGGGACACCCCGTTTCCCTACCGGCTGGAACAGGAATACCTGCCCCTCCAGCACCGCATTCTCCCGGCTCTCTTGGAAACCGCTGCCTACTAGCACTGCGGCACGTAAACGCGGAGGCCACCATGGCGGCCTTTGAGTTTCGGTTGCCGGATATCGGCGAAGGCGTGGCCGAGGGCGAAGTGGTGCAGTGGCACGTCCAGGTGGGTGACGTAGTCGCAGAAGACGACCCCATGGTGGAAGTCATGACCGACAAGGCCACCGTCACCATCGCAGCGCCCAAGGCCGGCACCATTGCTGAACTGCGAACCGCCATCGGCGACACCGCCCAGGTCGGTGATGTGCTGGTTGTTATTGAGACTGACGCCGCTGCCGTGAACGAACACTCCGCGAACGAATCCCCCGCGAACGAACAACCCACAAAGGAAACTGCAGCTTCCGCAGTGGGCGACATCCAGGACGCACTGCCGGGCTCCCAGTTCTTCTCAGAACAGACAGCCACCCATTCGGACTCAACACGCGTACCTGCTTCAGCCGGCGCAGGAACACAGCAGTTACCGGGTTACTTTGAGCCCAGGCCCCTGGCCACTCCTGCCACACGCAAGCTTGCTCGGGATCTGGAAGTGGATCTCCGCCAGGTGGAGCCCTCGGGCACGGGAGGCAGAGTTACCCAAAGTGATATTCGTGCGTTCACCCACGGGCACGACGGCCAACTGCCCACCTACCAAAGCGTGCCACCCGGGCTGCCCACCCCTGTGCCCACCGGTGACGAAGAGCAACACGCTTACCAAACCCGCCGCACCACCCCCGCACCACCCCTCCCTTCATTCTCCCAGCCCCCAGGCGCACAACGTTTGGGATCGCAACGTTCAGGATCGCAGCGACCGGCATCACCGCCCCCCACTGGAACTCGGCCGGGTTTCCAGGAACGGCGCACCCCCTTCGTGGGATTGAGGCGTCGCATCGCAGAACGCATGCAGGCTTCCGTGCAAACCGCCGCCCACTTCACCTTCGTGGAGGAATGCGATGCCGAGGCCATGATGCAGCTACGGGAGCGTTTTAAGGAACCCGCCCGTGCCCAGGGGGTGCAGCTCACCTACCTGCCCTTCATTGTGAAGGCCGTCGTGGGTGCACTCCGCCGCCACCCCCAACTCAACACCATGTTGGACGAAGCCCGCAACGAGATTGTCTACCAGGATCGCTACGACATTGGCATTGCCACCTCCACCGAACGTGGATTGATGGTGCCCGTCCTGCGCGATGCCGATCGTCGCAGCCTTGTGGATCTTGCAAGTGAAATCACCCGCCTTGGCCAATGTGCCCGGGATGGCACCCTCACCGCGGACGAACTCACTGGCTCCACCTTTACCATCACGTCGCTCGGTAAGCGCGGCGGCCTACTTGCCACGCCCATCCTCAATTCGCCGGAAGTGGGCATCTTGGGTATCCACCAGATCAAAGAAAAGCCAGTGGTCCGCCGTGGCCGCGTGGTGGTGGGCCACGTCATGAATCTCTCCCTATCCTTCGATCATCGCATCGTGGACGGGCACGTCGGGGCGGAATTTGCCTACGATATCATCGATACCCTGGCAGACCCCGATCGCTTGCTACTCCAGGTTTAGGTTTGAGGTAACACCGCGAGTCAACAGGATGCAGGTATGGGCACGGCGCTTGCATTTGCCCCTCGCATGTTGTTTTCCCCCAAATCCAAGCTCCCCCTATTCCCCGTGCTGTTCCTATGTGCGTCCCTATGTGGGTTCCTGTGTGCCTGCTCCGCGTTCGTTGACCTGAGTGGAACGCCCAAACGTGCTGAAACGGAAGACGAGCAAGTGATTGATCCCCAATGCACCATCCACAGCGATTGCGGCGAGGATGAGGCCAACTCCTGCATTCGAGGTGTCTGCGTAGCCAACGAAAGCCCCATAGGCGTTCGAGTCCGTGAGGTCACATTTGAGGGAGGCAACCACGAACACTGTTCCACTGAGTTTGATGTTGCTGGGCATCAAGAATACCTGGAACTCTATTACCGTTTGGGAATGGTTCGGCCCGACGATAGCTCGTTTGTGTATTCCGAATTCGAAGCGAGTCAGGTGCCGTACAGGTACGGCTACTATTGTCAAAAAGAGAACAGCTCCGGTAACTCTCACGTATTTTCTGCGAAAGGCGACAACATGGGCCTCATCCTGCCCATGGGCGAACTCCTTCGGCGGCAAGCCTACATTCGTGTCCCAGCCCGTGTCTGTCACCTTAGACCTGAAACCCGGCGGAATATACTAAGCCGCAGTCACGAATGCTACGCCAACGATGGCCTGCGCCTTACCCAAATCTCGGCATTCTTCCGCACCGGTAGCCCCACGGAGTTTCCCGAGGAGTCGCAGGAAGCGAGCGTTATCGAAAACAAAACAATTGCCGTTCCCCTCCGGAAATCCATTGAACTAGAGGCAAGCGCTGTGAGTTGTCACGCAACAGCCCACGTCGAACTATTCACACCGACCGTTGAAGAGAACCATGGTGTGGAGATTCCAGGCACATCGCTGGTCGGCTATCGGCCAGTGCCTCCTAGGTCGAGTACCTCAACCGAGTAGGTCGTCGCCCAGCGCACGTTTGAGAATCTTGTGGGTAAGCGACGAGACTCCCACGGCCTTGAGGTCGTTTGCATGGAACCAATCGCCGTTGCTCGATTTTCTTGGGGATCTCCCTGTCAGTTCTGACCGGAGCACGCGCAGCTTCATTTTGCGATGGCTGAGCACATGCCTCACCTCACCCAAAAAGACAGGCTCCGATGACTTCGCGCGTAGGGCTTCTTCCAGCGTCGAGGGTTGAAAACCGGTGTCTTTCATACGTACGGGAACCCCCCAAAGGCCCCCAAAAAGAGCCTCTCCCCCGCGCTGCAGCCAAATCTGACCGTCCCGTTTTCGCACGAACACAACCGCTTCTCCCTCCACAGGCTTGGGCGCCGTGCGCGCCTTAGGCACAGGGAGCTCCGCGACCCTGCCCTCCAAACGGGCTTGGCAGTGTTCCCGCACAGGGCACCGATCGCATTGGGGTTGCTTGGGGGTGCACACCAGGGCTCCCAGTTCCATCAGTGACTGGTTAAAGTCGCCAGGGCTCGGCCCCACCACCAACTGTTCCGCAATGGCCCAAAGCCTCTTTTCTGTTTCGGCCTTTCCAAGTGGCGTGTCCACCCCAAACAAACGGGCAAACACCCGAGCCACGTTGCCGTCCACCAGCGCCACCTGTTGGCCAAACGCAATGGAACCGATGGCGCCCGAAGTGTAGCGCCCGATGCCGGGCAACTTCCCACGTTGATCCACGTCCTGTGGAACTTGGCCCCCGTAGATCCCCACCACATCCTTCACACCCGCGTGCAGCAGTCGAGCCCTCCGGTAGTAACCGAGCCCACTCCAATACGACAACACCTCATCTTCGCTCGCTTGGGCCAAGCTATGGGCACTCGGAAACCGCTCCATGAACCTCTGATAGTAGGGAATCACCGTATCTACCCGGGTCTGCTGCAGCATGATTTCAGATACCCAAATCGAATAGGGATCCTTTGTCCTCCTCCAGGGAAGGTCCCGAGCCTGGGACCCGTACCACATGAGGAGCGCATCACGAACGGCTTGAGCCACGGGGGGCCCAATAGTTCGTTCCGTGGTGTGCTCCTCACCTATTTTGGGAGCGCCTGCCCCAGCAACGCTAGGCATCGCCATCCACGCGCAACGAATGAACCGAGGTCAGCTCGCCCACGGTGGCTCCATCCCATGAAAAAAACCGCGCTTCCCGCAGTTCCAGATCGATCTCAAGCAGGCACTCGCCCTCCCCGGGGCGTAGTGTTCCCGCATTGATAAACCAGCACTCCCCGATACGCCGCACCATGGGCTGGTGGGTATGGCCACCCACAAGTAGGCGTGTTTCCTCAAATCCTTCCATGGCATCCAGTGCCGTTCGCAGGCTGTAGCCCGACGTTTGGGCAAAGAGTTCTGCTTCGTCATCATCACCCACGCCGTGGCAAACCAACAACGGCCCCAGGTCGGTATCGAAGCCAAGGGTTCTCGGCAGTCCAGCAAGGTACGCCCGGGTTTGCGGTGTGGCGTCCATGGTTGCATTGGGAACTTCACGCATTTCACCCGTCAAAAACCACCGCTCGTGATTGCCCGCCACGGCCACAACGCCGCCCTCACGCAAGAGCTTGCAGGTGCGATCCAGATCCCCGTCACCGTCCGCAATATCTCCCACACAAAGTACCGCGTCGACCCTGGGCCCGAAAAACTCCAGGGCAGCTTCCACCCGCGCATCCTGTGCGTGTACATCCCCAAGCACACCGATCCGCTTCCACCTGTCCTGTTCCGTCATAAGACTGGAAGGCTAGCCGTTGTCCACACTCCACGCTAGACCGTGTTCATGTTGGATTTACGTCTACTCACCGACCAGCTGCAGGAGGTTACCATCCAGCTCCAGCGTCGCGGATTTCATGACGAAGCCCTGCTTTCGGAGATAGTGCGGCTCGCAGATCAACGGCGCCAACTTCTCACAGAAGTGGAGGCCCTACGTGCCCGTCGCAACGAAGTCAGTAGCGCCATGGCCTCGATTAAGGACAAGTCCTCCCCGGAGTTCGCAAGCCAACGGGACGCCATGCGCGAGGTGGGCAACTCCATCAAGACCCTGGAAGACCAGCACCGAAAGGTGGAGCAAGATCTTAGCGACGCAGCCCTTGGCATCCCCAACCTTCCCGCAGAAGATGTGCCTGATGGAAAAACCGAGTCCTCCAACCAGCAAATCCGTGTGGTGGGCGAAAAACCAACCATGGCATTCCAGCCCAGGGATCACGTTGATCTTGGTGCGGCACTCGGCGTTCTCGATGTGGAACGGGGCGCGAGAATTGGCGGTGCGCGGTTTACGGTCCTGCACGGTGCCGGTGCCCGCCTTGAGCGTGCCCTGATGAACTTCATGGTGGATCTCCATGTGGATCAACACGGCTACCGCGAAGCCTGGCTTCCCGTCTTGGTCAAACCAGATGCCCTCCAGGTTACAGGCCAGCTTCCAAAGTTCGAAGAGGACGTATTCAAAACAAGCACCCACGGGTCCGAAGAGGAGGGCGCACGGCCGCTCTATCTCTCGCCCACGGCCGAAGTCCAACTTACCAACCTCCATGCCGGTGAAATCCTGGAGCCCGAGCAACTGCCCCTGGGGTACACAGCCTACGCCCCCTGCTTTCGCAGTGAAGCGGGCAGCTACGGCCGCGACACCCGTGGGTACATTCGCCAGCATCAGTTTGGAAAAGTCGAACTGGTACGATTCTGCAGACCCGAACAGGCCCAGGATCAACTGGAGTTGCTCACCTCCCACGCCGAGGAGGTGCTCAAACGCCTGGGTCTCCACTACCGGGTCATGTTGCTGTGTGCGGGAGACACTGGGTTTTCTGCGAAGAAAACCTATGACCTTGAAGTCTGGCTACCGGGTCAGGACGCCTACCGAGAGATCTCCAGCTGCTCGTGGATGGGGGATTTCCAGGCCCGACGCGGCAAAATCCGCTACCGGCCTGCACCCAAGGCAAAGCCTGTCCTGGCCCATACCCTCAACGGATCTGGTCTGGCCCTGAGCCGTACCGTCGTTGCGGTCCTGGAGCAGTACCAGCAGGAGGATGGCTCGGTGCGTATTCCTGAGGCCCTGCAGCCCTACATGGGTGGCCTCACCGAGATTCAGGCAACGAAGAGCTAAACACAGCGGTGACCCAATCTCCTCCCGACGGCCTGCAAGAGAACGTGGCCCTTGCACCTCTCACCACGTTGGAGCTTGGTGGGCCCGCCCGTTGGTACGTCCGGGCCGCCAGTGAAAACCAAATAAAAGATGCGCTCCAATGGGCCAGCAGCGAACAGGTAGAGGTCCTGCTGCTGGGTGGTGGTTCCAATGTGGTCATCGACGAGGGCGGGTGGCCCGGGTTGGTCATCCACATGGATACCCGTGGGGTGCGGCCCAGGTGTGTGGGCAACGGAGAAATCGATGTCACCGTGGCCGCAGGGGAACCCTGGGATCCCTTTGTGGAGCGAACCGTTGGCGAGGGTTGGGTAGGCCTCGAGTGTCTTTCAGGCATTCCCGGGAGTGTGGGCGCGACACCCATCCAGAACGTGGGCGCCTACGGCCACGAAGTTTCACACACCTTGCAATCCGTGAGGGTCTTGGATCGAACCACAGGCCTCATTGGGGACGTGCCAAACGAAGCTTGCGATTTCGCCTACCGCCACAGCCTTTTCAAGGAAACTCCCCACCGCTGGGTCGTTCTGAGTGTGACGTTTCGTCTTTTGGAAACAGGCGTTCCAGTGGTGCGTTATCCTGAACTTGCCCGCGCCATCTCAAGAGACAAAACCACGGTTTCAGAAGTGCGCCATACCGTGCTGCAACTGCGCCGTAGTAAATCCATGGTGATCGATCCCCACGATCCAAACCGGCGCAGTGTCGGATCCTTCTTTACCAACCCCATCGTCTCAACAGAACAGGCCGACGCCATTGCCCAGGCTGCCGTGGGCCTGGGAGCGGTCAAGAACACGGACGACGTACCCAGGTTTGCAACCGACCCAGGGCTTGAGAAAATCCCGGCGGCCTGGCTCATCGAGAAATCAGGATGGAGCAAGGGCCATCGGCAAGGCCCCGTGGGCATTTCCACAAAACACTCCCTTGCCCTTGTGCATCACGGTGGCGCAACGGCCGCCGATCTGATCAAGCTTGCCCTACAAATCCGAGACAGCGTGCACCAACGCTTTGGGGTTACCCTAAAACCCGAGCCCAACCTGATTCAGATCCCGTGGAACCAGTAGATTCAGTGGACCCAGTAAACTAGGAGAGCCCAGTAAACTAGGAGGACTCGGTAGTCTCAGTGACCTCAGCGGTATCTGTGGCTTCCTCACTACCAAGGGCCGGCGCCTTGGCCACGATCACCATGGCCGCACGCAGCAGCCTTCCGTTCATTTGGTAGCCCGCTTGCACCTCGGTCACCACGGTGTTTGGTGGATATTCATCGGTTTCGAGCTGCTGCAACGCCTGGTGTAATGCAGGGTCAAAGGCTTTGCCTACCGTTTCAATCCGGGTCAGGCCCAGGCGATCCCCAAGTTCCTTGAACTGGGCCAGCACCATCTGCACGCCCTCGGCCACGGCCTGCACATCCGACGCGTGGCTTGCCGCGTCCGATGCCCGCTCCAGGTTGTCCATGACGGGCAGAACTTCCCTCAACATGTCCTCCCGGCCCCGCTTCAAGGCATCTTGGGCATCTTTTTGGCCCCGCTTCCGGGCGTTTTCCAGATCGGCGGCAGCCCGCAACAGCTTGTCCTTGTATTCGTCCCGTTCCTGCTCGAGAAACAAAAGCGGATCCACCACCGGCGACTCCATGGTCTCCGCATCCTGCACGTCGGTTGCCACATCGTGGCTGCGTTGGGCGTCGCGATTGACGGCATCACTGCCGGATAGGTCACTGCCGGATAGGTCGCTGTCGGATACGTCCGTGGGGTCCATGGTGTCTGACTCGCTCATTGTCTAAGAGATAACCATTCCTGGTGGCGATGCCAGTCGTTACCGCCCCCCTTTTACCCCTGGCGCCCCAAATTCTTTCTCCTCATCGTCGTCCCCCCGCAATCGCTGGGCCATGGCCCGAGCGGTCATTTCCACGATGGGCAACACCCGTGCGTAGTCCAAACGGGAGGTACCCAATACGCCGAGCGCACCCTGGGCATCCCCCGAACCCGCGTAGGTCGATGAAACAAAGCTCACACCGTCCGAAGGCGTAAACGAGGTCTCATCCCCGATCCGCACCTGTGCGCCCTCATCCCCCGCAAGGGTCCTGTCCAACATTTCCAACAGGGTCTCCTTGTCCTCAAAAGCCTTCATGAATGTGCGAACCGTTTCGGGGTCCTCAAACTCTGGCCGGGCAAACAACACGTCCCGACCGGTCAACCGCACCTCGGTCGCCCGCTCTGCCGTTCTCAATGTGGCATCCACCATTGCCCTGGCCACAGTAGCAAGCTCCCGGTAGTCCCCCCGTTCCTGCTCTGTTTCATCCGCGATCCGGTCCCGCAATTGCCGCAGCGTCCGGCCCGGCGCCCACCGTCTCAGGTATCGGTGCAATCGGTCCAAGTCCTCTTCGCCTGTGAGTTTAGGGAACTGAACCATCCTGTTCTGCACGGTTCCGGATGTGCTCACCAACACAGCCAGAAACCGACCCTCCTGCAGTGGCACAAACTGCACACGCTCCAATTCCGCATCGGCCGCTGCAGGGGGAGCAACCACGGCGGCGGCCCCCGTAAGGGTCGACAGCAGTTTGCCCACCTCCCGCAGCCAATCGGCCTGCCCTGTCTGAAGGTTGGACACGGTGTTCGAAACCTCTGCCTGCTCCGCGTCCGTGACCTGTCGCATTTGCACAAGGGCGTCCACAAATGCCCGAAATCCCTTATCGGTTGGAACCCGACCCGCGCTCGTATGGGGCTGGGACAAGAATCCACCCTCTTCCAAATCCGCGAGCACATTGCGAATGGTCGCCGCCGAAAGGTCCAGGCCGTACCGTTTGGAGAGCGTCCGCGACCCCACCGGCTCCCCCACCGCGATGTACTCGGTCACGACGGCATACAGCACCCGCCGGGCCCGAAATGTGACATCCGCAAGGGCATCCAAAGGCATATCCCATCATGCCACGGGAGTAGTGAGAGCCAACTTCTGGGCCCAAGCTTCTTGCCAGGAGGCAGGCTCCCATGCGATCTAGTGGCCGTGGCACGCCGCACCAAGAACACCGCCCACCCCCGGCAAGTCCTGTCGGGGGACCAACAGGTCGATCCCTCCCGGACTCCTGCCTGGTCCTGGATGTTGCCTTTTGGCGTGCTGGTGTTGGCTATCGTTGCGGTGCCGGTGAAGCTCATGGAGCAAGAGGGCCTACCCCGGTACCGCACCCTTTCGGCCGAACTTTCCCGTGTACAGGAACAAAACGCGGAGCTTCATCATGAGGTATCCCAACTGCTACTCGAGGTGGACGCGTTGCGAACCGACCCCAAGGCCCTGGAACGTATTGCCCGCCATGAATTGGGAATGATCTACCCCGGCGAACTGGTTTTTCAGTTTCCCGAACGATGATCGGGCCGTGTGAATACGTGCTCCACGTCGCCCGATGTGAAGGCCCGGCGTGAAGGCCCAGTGTAAGGGCCCAGCGCGCGCTCGTACGAGCCCAGTGCCATTGTGGCCGGGGTTACCGTGCAATTGACGTCCTGCGGCAATTCAGGGTGGACCAGTCGGCTGAAATGCGACTGTTTCGGCGTAGATTAAGATTGTAACATTCCACTCCCCCGGATTCATTTTGGCGACGCCAAACGGGTCCATAGGCCATTACCGTTGCCCGAGAGGACGATCGAGTGAACCCTTTGTATTCTTGGATCTCTACACTCCTGGCGCTCGCCTGCGCCTGTACCACCACCGCTTGCACTGCCACCGCGTTCCCCAGCCCCAATGCGAAGGATTCCGAGTTCGGGGATGACCAAGCGCTCCTTGACGCCAACCCAGGTGACTCTGGTGACATCAGCACCCTGGCCGGCACTTACACCCTCGTGGCCGAGATTCAGACAAAGGGCAGCGGCACCACACAACCCACAAAATTTTACGGCCTAGTCACCATCGACAAGCAGGGCCAAATGAAGCTCCAGGGCTGCAGCATAGCCTTCGCGAAGATCGAGAACAAAACCGTAGGTACCGTGTCAGTCAAGATTGAACCCGCTTCCCTTTGGGCGAGCCCCCCTACCTCAGGCAGGCTCGTCGTTGTCCAACCAGAAAATCCTCAGGATAGTTTACAAAGTGATTCTATCGAAGCGGGAAAAATCGCGCCTGTGTCCAACGAAAGCTCCCAGCAGGCGGACACTGCGGTAGACACTTTGCCGCCTTACGTCGCCATGGATCGTGCGCGCAGCCTTTCCATTGCCTGGCCGGAGTACAAGGATCACAGCGCGGACTACGACTTTGACAACAGAAACGGTGTCCGGTTGTCGGTCAGCAGCGACGGAAGTGGCCTACAGGACGTGGCAGGTGCCTTCGGGATCGGCGATCTCAAGGTGTCCATTCAGATCCAGTTCAAGATCCACGTATCCGCGTCCAGGGACAACCAAGGAATCATCCAGCTTACCGGGGATCCTGAAACCTCCACAATGTCCGCGGAGGCCGAAATATACGGAACGTACGCCTACAAACCCACCGGGACACTTCAAGACGAGGTAAAGTCGTTCGTCAAGAAGATCAACAGTTTCAAGTCCATCCAGCTTTCTTTCGTGAGCAAAACCATGCCGAACCTCGGTGCTTTCGGCGTACCCGTTGCCTCAGACAGTGAGGCTGCATGGGGAGCGAAAATCCGAGCCAACCAGGGCCAAGCAAGAGCGCTCTGCCAACAGTACCGCATGGTGCAGTAGCCACTCACCTTTTTTAAACTAGCCATATTGCTGGAAAAAACGCCACAAGTGGCCGTATTTGACATTGGAACGGGACTTGCTTCATTTTATATTCACTTTTAAGAGGTGTCTAAATGAACAGTTCCCCCCTTGTTATCTTCCCATCGGTCTTTGCTCTGGCCGCGTGCGCCATCGCCGCCTGCGCCATCGACCCTGTGCAAAGTGCGCATGATCCCAAAAACGCTGAGTTCGAAGGGACGGTCGGCTCCCCGGATATCTCCATCTCAGATTTCAACGGCGCCTACAAACTCACCGTAGAAATGCTCACGGAGGGCAGTGGCGCCACTGGGCCGACCGTATTCAACGCTGTGGCCACGATTCAGGAAGGGGTGCTGGAAATCTATCCCTGTTCCATCCAGTTTTCCTCCATCACACACAACGGTGTGGGAACAGTCACCCCCTCCATTCCCAACGAACGCCTCCGTGCTCTTCCCGTGGTCTCATCCAGTTTGGCGCTTCACTCCCATTCCGAAGAGCCTGGATCCCTAACCGGTTCCTACGTTTCGATGAACAAACCTGCCAAGTTGGTGATGGGCACTTCTAAACAGGACCCGTTCCAGATCGACTTTGAAAACTCTGGAAATGGGTTCCAGAATATTGTGGGTGCAGGAACCGTGGGTGCGCTGGCGGTTGCTGTGGAACTGAAGTTTCAAATCCACGCCAACATCAAAAATAACAAGCTGATTCCCGACATCAACCGTTCAACCATGTCCGCCACCGCGGACACCTTTAGCTGCAGTTGCTTTGTCGGCGGGCCGTTGCGATCTGCTTTTCAAAAGTTTGTCACCAACATCAAGTCCTACCACGCCATCAGTCTCGAACGTTTGGCCGATGTACCGGCTTCCAACGAAAACATCTGCGAGGATGTCGGGGTGGAGTAACCCATGAAATACCTCACTTTCACTCTTGCCATACCCTTGGTAGCTGCTTGCACGGCAATCACCGTGGGTCCAGATACAACCGGAAAAAATAGCGACGTTGAGATTACGGCACAGGAACTACTCCCGTCGGGCTACACCCACCAACTCTTCATCCAAACCCGCCCGACCAAGCATAAAAAGAAGGGCGCACGATTGTTCTCGGTCGCAAGGTTTGTGGACGGTGGGCTTGAAGTTCTTCCCTGTAACATCACCCTCGCTAAGACGACGTTTCCATTGGCCTCAGTGGATGCTGTCATTTCTGCAGAAGATACCCTGACCGCATCCGTCCCCACGGTTGTACCGCTCACAGACAATACAGAAACGTCCCTAGTCACCGCGCGCACTGATTGGTGGTTGGGGGATCACCAGGGCACCGCTAAAACAACAGAAGGCCCTGCGGGAACACTTGACTGCAGCAATACAAAGGTAAAACGCATCGACCTTTCGCTAGATGGTACAGGGTGGCTCTTTTGGATTTCTAGCCAACTAGAATATGTCTTCGCGCTCAACATGGAGTTGAATCTCACGCGATCTAGTGTTGGCGAAAAATGGGAATACAAAAGACAGTTAGAAGAAAACGCCACGGATACAGAGGCTGACTACCTGAAGATTACTCCGTTCGTCTGCAAAGAAGATACGGACAAGGTGCATCCCGGTGTAAAAAATGAGTTGCCCAAGGTAAACACCATTTACGCGGCATACATGGAAGCGGTATCCAACGCATCTTGCGCCAGGGTTCAAGACTGGTCCCAAACCATGATTAAGGACGCCTACCCCCAGGATGGGCAAGTGCCCCTGCCTTGGAATAAGCCCATCGAGTAGTCGGCATTGTCTGGACACTTCCAGAGAATTGGGGTCGGGTTCCGGGAACTAACTAGAACAGGTTTCTTGCACTACTCACCATTTGTGCAGTACCAAGGAACGACTAAGTCATGTCGCGGTTGGTTCAGTTTAGCCTACGGACGCGTAGGTTTTTGCGAGCAGGCTATGGGTTTGCCGCTTCGCTATTGCCCGTCGCGTGGCTGATTCAGGGGCATTTTTCGCCCGGCTGGTCTTGGGACGCTTGGCTTCTTTCCAGCGCCTTTTTGATGCTGGTTGCCTGGCGTGCATTGCTGCGTCGTCGCGACATTCGACGGGGGCACGGTACGGCCATCTGGGATGTGGAACTGGGCTGGTACCTCCTGCTAGCCATTCATATCGGTCTTCAGGGATTGGCGGCCTTTGGTGGTCCCTGGCACACCCTGGTGTACGCACTGCTTGCCACATCCGCTGTATTCGCGGCCGCTCCCGCTCCCAGTGTACTGGTCGTTCTTGCCCTTGGGTTGGAGGTGGCTGTGCATCTACCCAACGAGAAAGGTGAACTCTTTACACTAATCCAACGTGGTGCATTTATTCTCTTCTTTGGCGTCCTGCATCAACTGTACACACGGTTGGAGGTGGCTCGGGTACGGCAGGATTCGCAACGCCGACAGACCGAAAATCAGCGACGTATGGAAGCCGAAGCTCGCATGTTTCGGATGGTGGCGGCACCCACATCAGCCGCTGTCTCCAGCGCGGGAAACGTAGACGCTGCTGAGTCCGATCCTACGCGGGCACTGCGCGCAAGCATTCAAGAGGTTCACCAGTCCCTATTTCACATGTTGGAGTTCATCAAAACGACGCTCCACCTTCATACATGTGTTCTGCTATTTCGAAGTCCTGACGGTAGCCACCTGAGGATTGCGGAGGTAGCCACAGACAGCGACCTCATCAATCCAGAGCCCATACCGGCTGGAGAAGGGGCCGTGGGAGCCGTAGCGACCCGGGGCCTGGTCATGAATCTCGAGCATTTGAAGCCCGGTTTCCGTGGAATTCGGTACTACACAGCAGAGGTCCCAGTGCAGGCATTTTTGGGTGTACCGGTGGTGGAAAACACGGAGCTTGTGGGCGCCCTCTGTGCCGACCGATCGACCGACACGCCGTTCACATCAGAAGATGAGGAAGCTCTCAAACAGGCGGCCGGTTCCCTGCTTCGTGTTATCGAAAACGAACGTGTATTCCTCCAACTGGAACGTAGCAAAGAAGAACAGGCTGTTCTCTACCGTGCTTCCCAGGCACTAGGCTCTGCCCACGGCCTGAACGACGTGATTGAGCGTAGCCTAAGTGCTGCCAAGGAAATCACAGATCATGACTTTGCAGCCGTGGTCTTTCACGACGCCGCAGCAGGGAAACACACTGTACAGCGGGCGGTAGGTGAGGACGCGGAGCGATTCCTGGGGTTGACGTTCAAGGACAACAGCTCCCTGACGTCCATGGCGGTTAAAAATAGGCACTTTTTGCCCTATCGAGGGCACTACGACGAGCAACAGCAGGTGCTGTTCACAAGCCGAACACGTCTAAGAGGAATGAAATCCCTGCTGGTGCTCCCTCTTGTGATTGGTCAGGAGGCGTTGGGGGTGGTCGCGTTGGCGGCGCGCCGCGAACGGGCATTTGGAGACACTTCACGAGCGACATTGCAAGTTCTTGCAAACCACATGGCGGTCGCACTTTCCCACGCGAAAGCGGTGAAGCGACTGGAGGACATGGCGATTACAGATGGTCTCACGGGGTGCCTAAATAAGCGCGCGTTCCGTGAAGAACTGGACCGTCGAATGCTCTCCGCAAGGCGTTTTGGTCGGCCCCTATCTCTTCTGGTAACAGACATTGATCACTTCAAAGTCGTCAATGATACCTATGGACACGCCACGGGGGACCGTGTACTTCGCATGCTTGGCGAGATGCTGCAGCAGGTGAAGCGTGAAACAGATGTGGTCGCCAGGTTTGGTGGCGAAGAGTTCTGTGTGTTGTGCGAGGAGACAGACACCGCGGGTGCGGTCCTGCTCGCGGAACGTATTCGAGAAGAACTGGAAAGCCGGATCATACAAACAGAAATAGGTAAGCTTTCGGTGACCACTTCCATCGGTGTGGCTACGTTTCCAAACGACAGCAGTGATGCCGGGGGCCTTTTCGAGTCTGCAGACAAAGCCTTGTACAAAGCCAAGGAAACAGGGCGAAACAGAGTATGTACGGCTTCTCATCAACGACCAGGTAGCCAGCCCGTACCAGCAAATCCCCAACCCCAACATCGAGGTCGCTCGGCCACCTCTTACGCCAAAACCGGATCGTAGTTTCAATCCTGCGTCGCTTGAAGGATACACAATAGGGCAGTCGTTTCGCCCTTTGACCCAGGTTGATTTGGATTGGAGAGACATAATAGTACGAAACACGTTGTGTCTTTTTCCAAACAAGCGAAGGGCCTACGTTTTTCCCCGACAGGTGGAGGCCTTTTTGGCCGCCTCAGCGTGGAAATACTGCTTTGTTTTCCTTCAAGCTCGGCAAAAAGCAGATCGGTGCACTAGCGACGAATCGCATCTGGAAGAATGCTGTACGAAGGAAGCGGCTAGG
>JAUICN010000018.1 GCA_030427835.1 Polyangia bacterium
CCATGTATGTGGTGCCGGGAAGGATTTGACGGGGCATTGTCATGACCCCTTATCGGTCACAGCACCCTCCCAGTTGCTTCCTTTTTTCAACCTGGGTCAAATATGAAAGTCGGCAGAGTCGTATTTCTGGGGTTGTGGCGTGCCAACCTGGGTCGATCTCCTATCTGGAATTAAACAGTGCGTTCATGATGATATGACGCTGAACGTCACTGGCCCCCTCGTAAATGCGCATTGCCCGAATGCTCGTATGTAAATGTGCGACGGTATGATTCCGGTCCAAGCCGCGGGCGCCGTGCAACTGCACGCAGGTATCGATAACTTGCTGAGCGCTCTCGGTCCCTTGCAGTTTGGCCATACTGGACCACGCGATAGGAAGCAGACCTGATGGGCTTTGCCCGCTAGAAGAGGACTCTTTCACAGCACGATCGAGCAGAGCTTCTCCCGTCTCTAGCTGAATGCGAGCATCCACAAGCCGCATCTGGACCAGACGATTGTCACTCAGAACGCGTCCTCCTTGGGTGCGGTTACAACAATAGGTATAAGCCTCATCCCATGCACGACGGGCAAGGCCCATGGCAGCAGCTCCCACAGTCGGTCGGAACCGAGATAGGGTGCGCAATGCCGACTTCATACCGTCCTCGCACGTGACGATCTGCTCTTCGCAAACCTCAACGTTTGCGAAACGCACTGTGCCCATGGGATGGGATGCCACCAAGGCTTGCGCCCTACGCTCAACACCAACAATGGACGCAGGAACGACGACCAGGGCAAACCGAGACCCGGGGTCGTCATCCCCCGCCGCGTCAACTTTGGCCAGCACAGTATAGAAATCGGCGGTTGCTCCGTGGGTGAGGTACGTCTTGGTTCCGTTCAATCGCCAACCGCTGGCGGTGCGCGCCAGTGTGGTTTCGATTCCCCGCAGGTCACTCCCTGCGTTGAGCTCGGTGAGTGCAAAGGAACCCACAGTCTCCCCAGAACGTGCCTGGGAAATGCATTTTTCGACGGGAGCATGCGATGATCCGTGGAGCCCATCCGTCGAAAGCCCTTGCATCACCCACGCAAGATCCAGTCGTACATCCAACCTACACAAGCCATATCGAATCGCGCACCGAGACGACAAATCCCCGCCGGTGGGATCGACCGCGCTTGGCAGTAGCCCCACGTCGGACAACACCGCAAGCGCTTGCTTTGTCGTCAATGCGGTGCGGTATGGAAACACTGGATCCCACCCCGTTTCCTGGAGCCGCGCACAGAGCTGCTTCAACGTGAGCTCGATCCCATCGGTGGTGCGAATCATGGCACCCCAACCCCTTTCACGGTGCCCAGGAACCGAGGCACTCGCCCTTCCTGACGGGCGACAAACGCCTCCCCAAAGTCTGGGTGGGTCATGCACCGTGCCTGGACCTCCGCTTCTTTCTGAAAGGCGTCGTGCAGGGAGAGGGATTGTTCTTCCCTCAACATCCGTTTCGTGAACTGGATGCCTGTCCTGGGCCCATGGGCCAGCTGAGTCGCCCACCGAAGTGTTTCGTTGGCTATATTCCCACGGGACACGACCTGCTGCACAAAACCCATGGAATAGGCCCGTTCCGCCGTCACAAACTCACCCAAAAGCAGCAGCTCCTTGGCGTGGGATTCTCCGACGAGCCTTGGAAGAAGATACGTGGCGCCCATGTCGGCACCACTCAGGCCTACCTGCGGAAACAGAAACGCGACGCGCGTGTCATCCGTGGCGATACGCAGGTCCGCGGCCGCGGCAAGTACAGCGCCTGCGCCGCACACTACCCCGTGCAGCGACGCAATCACAGGAATGGGGCAGGTGGCAATGGCCTCCACCACATCACAGGTGAGCTGAGTAAAACGCCGAAGCTCGGATGGCTCTGCGCCCACCAACGTTCCAATGATGTCCTCCACATCTCCTCCGGAACAAAAACCGCGGTCACCCTCCCCGTAGAGCACCACGGCCCCGAGGTCCTGCCGACGATGAAAGGACTGAAAAACCTCCAACAGCCTTCGGTAGGCTTCGAAGGTCAGCGCGTTGATACGCTCGGGTCGATTGAGGCCCACCCGGGCGATGCCGTTCTCTTCCTGAACATGGGGATGATCCGCCGGAGAAGTGCTCATTGAATGTTCCTAGCAACCTTGGTGGGCGTAGGCACCTGGTCGATGGGTTTCGTACGCCCTATTGTTGGGCATGTCTGATCCTGTGCAATGGGCCCTGGCTGCCGCTGGCCGCTCACACGTGCCGCTGGTCGCTACCGGGGCGTCCCATACGGTGGGTGCCCTGGCACAGCTTCGGGACAACTACGTGGAGCAGTGGCACTCTCTCGGAATCGGGGCAGGCACTCGGGTGCAGATATCCCTGCCCGAGGGCCCCCAGTGGGTCGCGTCATGGGCCGCGCTTTGGAAGCTTGGTGCCGTGATTGCTGCCACGGATCCGGCGAGCACGCCCCGGGCAAATGTTCAGAAACGCTTTGCTCCAAACTTCGTTGTCGACTCCGACGGACTGCTGCACTGCAACGGCGCGATGGAACGAATCGGAATCGCGGGAGAGCCCGAAAACCCTTACCTACCCAACCCGGCCACCGTCCTGTGGACAAGCGGTACCACGGGAGAACCCAAGGGTTACATTCACGGAAGCCGGGGGCTACAGTCCGCCATGGAAGCGCTGCAACAACACCTAGGAATAGCCACCGGGGATCGCATCCTGTGCGTGGCCCCATGGACGTTTGGGTACGGTCTGGGCATGGGATTTCTTCTGCCCATGATCTCTGGGGCCGCTTCCATTGCACTCACCGATCGCAAACATGCGTCGGTATGGGTGCGTACCGCAACCGAACAGCAAGCCACGGTTTGGGCGTTGGTGCCTTCGGTGATGGCAAGCCTGCTGCGTTCAGGTATCCGCGAGCGCTCGCTGCCCCATCCCCCTCGGCTGGTGCTGAGCGCAGGAGAACCCCTACCCCCGGCGTTGGGTCGCGCCTGGGTCCAGGCTTTTCCGGCAAGCCACCTTGTGGACGGACTGGGAAGCACCGAGCTGTTTCATATCCACCTGGCGAACCCAGTAAGTTCGTTTCAGCCAGGCCGCATTGGCCAACCCCTACGTGGGTACAACGCTAGGGTTCGAAGGGAGGACGGAACCCTTGCGGCAACAGGGGAGGTGGGGCGCCTCCATATTCACGGCCCAAGCGTCGCCACTGGAGTTTGGGCGTCTCCTGAACAGATTCACCCCGTTGACCTCGTGGATGGGTCATTTCCGTCCATGGATTTGGCAAGCGTGATGCCTGACGGTTCTTTCCGGCTCCATGGGCGCGCCGACGATCAGTTTAAGGTACGGGGCAAGTGGGTACAGCCCACCCGGGTGGAAGCGGCCCTACTCGAACTCCCAGGCATGGTGGAGTGTGCCGTGGTGGCCGTGGATCGGGGTGATGGCCTCCAGCGCCCCGGTGCGCTCGTGGTCATGGACGACGACATTCCCTGGAACGTCGAGACGCTAGCGTCCCATGCGCAGAGCCAACTGCAGTCCCACGAGGTACCTGTGGTGTGGGTTCCATCTGAAGCGGTGCCACGGAACTCCCGTGGCAAAATCGATCGCAAGGCAGCGGTGCAACATTTCTCCAAGGGTACGGAAAACCCCAACGCGGTCTAACAGGGGCAGTTGTAGTTGGGGATGTGGTTTTTCTGAATCACTTTGACCGACTTGGATTCGATACTGAATAGGGTGTCGTGGGTCATGAGTTCCGGATTCCCGTCCGAATCCAAATCCATCAACCAGTGGGGAGCATGTTCTCCTGGTGATGTTTCGTCGGTCAGTGCCTCCCACCGGGGGTTGGCTGTACCGGATTTTAAGCCGTACAGAGCCCAAAAATCCGCACCCCAGGCTGCACAGTCGTCTCCAGAAAACTCAGAGTGGATCATGATGAAATGGGGCGGAGCCTGTTTGATGGATTGCTCGGTAGATTGCTCGGTAGACTGCTTGGTGAATTGCATCGAAATCGGCACCCAAGTGCTTCCCTCGCTGCGGTCTGTGCTCCAATCCTCCCCAGTGGCCACCTGGCCCTCCTTCTCGGCCTCGGACTGGATGGTTCGATACCCCTCGGAAGCGCGGTACTGGGGCAGGACTCGACTGCCGTGGTGTTCATCTTCGGAGTCCAGGTAAAATGTGGGTGTGGGAAGGTCTGTCAGGCGGGCCCACTGGCCTTCTGTACATTCCCCAGGTTTTTCCGACGACGGGCGAAGGGGCGCTGCAATCACACGGCCCCCTGGGGAGAGATCCCATACTTCCTGTGCAAGCTCTGCGTCGGACAGTCGGTTGTCCTGCCCGCTCCCTTTCTGGGGGTTGCTCGCCGGGAAACGCCTCCACCCTTCCGGATTCAAGAAGATGGCCGTCACGCGCGCGAGTACAATGGGCCTTCCGATGCGCGCGCGGCAGCGGTGATTGTGCTTCTCGTAGACATCCACGTGACGGTTCACCAGAGTAGATATCTCGGCGGGAAGATCACGCGCGCGTTTTCGGGCCGCGGGAACCGTGGACATGCGATCCATCAAAAGGCTTTCACCCTCTGCCCACCCGTCCTTGCACTGATCGGTGAGCATCACGTGGGGCTCTCCCGCAACGTGGACCACCCACATGAATGCACCCGGGGCCACGTTCCTTCTTGGGTCCTGACGCAATGAGGAATCCATCATTTCCTCGTGACCAATGCGCCAGGGCCCCTCTGGCTGCTCCCGTAGTAGCCGTATCTGCTTGCGCCCCCTGTCTTGGAAGCGGGGGGACGCCCAAGTCTGTGTAAACCGAACAAGAATGGAGCTACCGCCGCGAATCGCCATGGACTCCACGTCGTCGATGGTTACGGTGAATGGGCGCCTGAACATGCCCTTGCGATCCCGAAGCCACTGGGGTCGCCCCATGCGATAGGTTCTGGATCCCGCGCGTTTTACACCGGAAAATTCCCCGGCGTAGAGGTTTTTGTACGTATCGAAATCCTGGGTGTTCTGCGCGTCTACCCAAACCTTGAGCAACGCCGTAGCATCCACAGGTAGAACAAAAGGCTTGGATGGCGCAGCCCCCTTCGAAGGTAATGAAGAGATACCCGTGGAGGTCGTACCCAGATCCAATGTCGGGGCAGAGGGTTCTTCTTCTGGCCCCTTCGAATTGCATCCCCCGCAATCGCAGGAGGCAACCCAGCACCACATCCCTGCTATGGCGCACAAAAGGAACCACCGCCTGCCTAGGAAACCCATCCACTGTTTGTAGAACGCTTGAGACACCTCACGCAACTACGCTGGTGACGCAGGGGCTGGTGACGCAGGGGCTGGTGACGCAGGGGCTGGTGACGCAGGGGTTGGTGACACAGGGGTTGGTGACACAGGGGCCACCGAGGAAAGTTCGGTGAGGTCGCCCCATGTGAGCTTGGCGTCCAGACGATTTGCCAGGTGCTCGGCGAGCTGCTGGCTGACTTGCTCAAGGGTTGGAACGGGACGCTGTCGGGATTTGCATTCCCAGGCGAGGGTGGTGACCGCGGGGTTGTCCAGACCACAGGGGATGATCCATTCAAAGGGCTCCAGGTCCGTGCACACATTGAGTGCGAGCCCGTGCATGGTGATCCAGCGGCGAAGCCGTACACCCAGCGCGCCTACCTTTCGTTGATGTTCGGGATTCTGAACGTCAGGAACCCATGTGCCTTGTAATCCGTCCGCCCGGTGGGCGGGTACCCCATAGTGATCGCAGGTGGCGATCATGGTTTCCTCCAGGTCGCGCACATAGCGACGCACGTCCTTGCGTTCGGGCTTGAGGTCGATGATGGGGTAGGCCACCAACTGGCCAGGACCGTGGTAGGTGACAGATCCACCGCGGCCCACGTCCACCACTTCGATGCCCTTGACCTGATAGAAGGTTCGATCCTGGGGCAAATGCTCGTCCCGTGTGGACCGCCCGGTGGTGAGTACCGGTGGGTGTTCGAGCAACAACAACAGGTCGCCCACGGAACCCTGGTGGCGAGCTTCGAGAAGATGTTCCTGTAGGGAATGGGCCGACCTGTAGGGCACCTGTCCTAGCATGTAGGCCCTTAGACTACGCATGCCGACAACGTAGCATTTTGACCCGAAAAAGCGCACATTCCGCAAATTCGTTTTTCCACTGCCGAACGTCGGATCGCGTCATTTTTTTTGGGGTGGACAAGTTGTGTACAAATCGTCGGAACAAACCATAAATGCAGGGCGTTCTTCCTTTGTGTGCATTTTTTGTTTCCTAGCGATGGCCAGGTGTACGGCACACGGAGCTTGCATCGGCGAACAAATTCGCCACAAAGATAGGTCGCAGGACACTGCAAACCCTTGGGGGGGGCTATTGATGGAACACAACGAGACACGACCGCGGTTGGGAGAACGGGGAAAGCTGGGGGCCCTGGCCTCATTGGCCACGCACCTGAACCAGGAAGGGTCCCTGTACACCCATCCCAGGGCAGTCCCCCCCAGCCACGACGGCAACCCCACACTTGAAGATACGGAGCCCAATCAACTGGGCGACGACCACCGCGTATGGAAGTCCGTCACCGACACCGCGCTGAAGTTGTTACCCGCGGACCACGCATCCCTCCGATTGTGTCAGCGTGATGGAAGCCTTGCGGTGGTGGCCCGATCCGGTGTGGCTTCCAAGCAACCGGCACCTCGCTTTGCCCGGGGACGGGGCGTGTTGGGTTGGGTCGCTGAGAACGGGCTTGTGGCCCGGGTGGGAGACATCAAGGATGACCCGCGGTTCGAACCCATCGAGCATGACTTCGTGGTGCACTCCGTGCTTTCCGTTCCTCTTCGGGTGCATGATCGCACCCTGGGTGTGCTTTCCATGTCGGCGCCCCGAACCCATGCGTTTGAGGCCGAGGACGAACGCATCGCCATGTTGCTCGCCACCATGGCGGCCCAGGCCTTTCGGATTTGTGAACTGGAAACCCTGGCGGTCACCGACGCCCACACCCGCGCATTCAACCGGCGCTACCTGTTCCCTCGCATGCGTGAGGAGATGAGCCGCTGCAAACGGTACGGCGATAGCCTGAGTGTGCTGTTGATGGACCTGGATCACTTCAAGCAAGTCAACGACGTCCACGGCCATGCCGCCGGCGACGAGGTCCTGCAGAGTTTTGTGCGCACGGTACAGCAGTGCGTGCGCAGCGTGGATGCCCTCATTCGACGGGGCGGTGAAGAGTTCGTGCTGGTCATGCCTTCCACCTCCTGGAAGGAAGCCTTCCAGGCCGCAGAGCGCATACGCCGCACCTTCGCCGCCAAGGTCATCCCCCTACCCGAAAGCCTGGACGCCAGCGGGGGCCTCACCGTCACACAAACGGTCTCCATCGGCGTGGCCCATTGGGACGCCAACGAGACCGCCGAACAACTGGATCAACGGGCCGACGAAGCCATGTACGAAGCCAAACGCCGGGGCCGCAACAACGTGGTGTTGCATCGGGAGATCATTCCCCAGGACACCGCAAGCACCCCTCCCCTCACCGAAGGCACCCGCCTGCGCCGTGACTCCGGCTGGGCCACCCCCCCCGAATCCCCCTCCACCCAAGTGGCCTAGGTTCGAAGGGGCAAGGCCTCGAAATAGGGTAACCCCTCAGGGCCACTCGTCGAACAGCAACTGTTCTAGGCTTCGGGACTATTCTGGAGATTGAGCGGCTGGAGGGGGTCGTTGTGTTCGCCGGAGTCGGGGTGGGTGAAGTAGATGTTGGTGCGGACCAGGGGGCCGATTTGGTGGCGGGTGATTTTTCCCTGGGTGACAGACTCCAGGACTTCACCTGGGCGGGCGGTGCCGGTGGGATCCATGCGGACGGTCATGGTGACGGGAACGAAATCACCGAGGGCACCTGCGGTGTCCAGGGCCTGGCTTTTATCACCCACGTGAATGTCCTTCAGGTAGTTGGCCACCTGCACGGTGCGGGTGGCGTCCTTCACCTTTCGGTCGATGGTGTTGGGCTGCTGTGCGCCCCGGGCAATGAGCTGTGCCAGGCTGTTTTCGTCCAGCTGGGACTCGTGCAGGAACTTCTTGGGAATGCCCGCCACCAGGTCAAGCGTGTTGGCCACGTGGCCCAGGCCCTTCTCGCCAGGTTTGAGAAAACGGGCGGCCAGGAACTGAATACCCTCCACGGTGGCGCCGTTGAGCTGCGTGAGAATGCGATCCACGTCCTCGGTGGGTAGCCGGTTGTGTTGGAGCTTCACGTCCACCAATTCGGCCAGGCTTGCGGTGCCCACGGGGAGGGAAAGGCCAAAGGTCATGGCGGGCTTGGGGTGGTAGCCCTGGCTGTAGAATACGGGGAGCTCCGCACGGCGCAGAATCCGGGGCAGCAGGCGAATGAGATCCAGATGGGAACTGAAGCTCGCTCGACCCAGGCGTGTGTAACGCAGGCGCAGGCGGATGGGATCGCCCTGATCCCATTGGGGGATGGGATGCTTTTTGGATCCCTTGGGCTTCATGGTCTTGGGCCGCGGTTCTCCTGAAGTTTCTGCCTGCAGTGCCCCCGGTACTTCTGCTGGGAGCTCCGCGAGCGCCGCCGCGGGTACCGCCGCTGGCAACCCTACGGGTGTTTTCACCGGAACCTCAGCTGGATGGACCCTGGGCTGTTCGGCACCGAGTTGAACCAGGAAATCCTTTCGCTGGGAGCGCATCTTGCCCATGTCGCAGGCAATGCCGCAGTCGTAACAAACCAGCTTGCGGGAATCCGCATTCGCTTGGGCCAGGTGGGTGGCGTGCACAAAGTCACCGGCGGCTTTTCCACAGGGGGGGCTTAGGCGGTTGCGCAGGGACTTCTTGTATTCCCGGGCCAGGAAGTCTTCCTCTAGGCCCACGTCAATATGATCCCAGGGGAGCCGCGCATCGATGGGGATGGTACCGAGGTAGCGTGCCGGATCTACGTCGTGCTCGGTGAAGGCGTTGCGCCAAACGTCGAGTTTTAGATGCTCCTGCCAGGAGTCAAAACGCGCGCCGTTTAGGTAGGCGGTTTCCAGCACGTTGGCCATGGTCCGGTCGCCCCGGGCAAGCACACCCTCGATCCAGGAGCCCTCCGGATTGTGCGTACGTAGCTTGAGCCGTGCCTTGAACCCGCTGTGGTAGACCTCGTTGCGCAACATGGATTGCTTGGTGCGCACGGTTTCGTGGTCGTCCATGGCACACCACTGGAAGGGCGTGTGGGGCTTGGGTACGTGGGTGCTTACACTGACGGTAACGGTGGTGTTGTTCTTCTTGAGGGTGCGTGCCACCTGCAGGGCCCGCGCGCCGGTTTGCACAATGCCGCGCACGTCCTCTTCCTCCTCGGTGGGCAGGCCTATCATGAAGTAGAGCTTCATTTTCTGCCACCCACGGGAGAACACGCGATGCGCCGTTTCCAGCAGCTGTTCTTCGGTGACGTTCTTGTTCACCACGTCGCGCATGCGTTGGGTACCGGCCTCGGGGGCAAAGGTGAGGCCACCGGTATTGGTTTTGCGCAGGTCGTCCAGTACGGCTTCGTCCAGGCCGTAGGCCCGCAGGGAGGATACGGACAACGAGACCTGCTCCTTTTGTAGGCGCTCCGTCAGCTCACCCACAAGCGGCGCCACGGCACTGTAGTCTGCGGTGGAAAGTGAAGTCAGCGAAGCTTCGTCGTAGCCGTTGCAGTTGACGGATTGGTCGATGACGTTGAGAATTTGTGCGGGGCTACGTTCGCGCACGGGGCGGTAGATCATGCCGGCCTGGCAAAAACGACACCCTTCGGTGCAACCCCGGGCCACTTCCACGGACACACGATCAAATACGGTTTCGGTGACCGCCACCGGGCCGTCAGAGGGAAACGGGTATTCTTCTAGGTCCTGGACAAACGTGCGCTCCACGGGGAACGGTATGGTGCCGTCACGGGAACCTACCGGCGCGGCCACCACGTGAAACCCGGTGTCTGCTTGCTCTTCAGTAACGTAGAGAGCCGGAACGTACACACCCTGGATCTGGGACAGGGCGCGGATGCGTTGGGCACGGGGTTGGCCCCGGGTGTTGGACCAGGAGGTGAGAATGTCTGGGGTGCACTGTTCGCCGTCGCCGATGACAAAGGCATCCACAAAGGGTGCAATGGGTTCGGGGTGGGTGGCGACCGGACCGCCGCAAAGCACAAGGGGATGGGCGTCGGTTCGATCCGCCGAGCGCAGGGGAATGCCGCCCAGGTCCATCATGAGCAGTACATTGGTGTAGGTCAGTTCAAACTGCAGCGAGAACCCCACCACGTCGAAATCGGAAAGGGGGCGCCAGGACTCCAGGCTGAGCAGGGGCTGACCGTGCTCCCGGAGGGCCTGCTCCATGTCAAGCCAGGGGGCATAGGCCCGTTCGGCAAGGAACCGCGGATCCTGGTTGAGCAAGCTGTAGAGAATGCGAAACCCCAGGTGGCTCATGCCCACCTCGTAGAGGTCCGGGAAGGCCAGGCACATGCGTACATCCACACGGTCCCAGGCCTTGGGCGTGCTGCCCATCTCGCCGCCCACGTACTGGGCCGGCTTTTTCACCTGTTTAAGGAAAGAGGAGTACGGGTGCTCGTGCACCGAGGGGGTGCTGGGAATGGAGTGGGACACGACCCGGGATCCTGTGACCTAGGCCGGGGAAGTCAAGGACGCCGAAAACGGCCCGATCCTGGGGTACTTCCGTCTCGCCTAGCGTCGCCAATGGGGCCAACAAGCCCGGTCAGTAGGGCCATGGACAGAAGAATCGACACATGCCCCAGAGCCAGGTGGGCAAGCCCCGTGGCCGCACACTCGGTGTGCAATACGGCCGCCCCGGCCAACCCGGCCGTGACTCCAGCAAGCAACAGGGAACCCCCCGAGCCCCCCCGGTGCATCAAACCACCGAGTACAAAAAGCGGAACCGCCGTGACCGCCCCAAGGCCCAGGCACATCCAGGGGGCGGGATCGGGCATGGCCGCAGGGGCCTGCCCGGGGCTGAGTAGCGCCGTGACTCCGGGCGCGAGTGGGAGAAAAAATGCGAGCGCAAGGGGCACGAAAAGGGTTCGGGAGGGGGGCCGGATGTACACGCTGCTGCTCTGTCGATGGGCCCAGGCGGCCACCGCCAGGAAGGCCCCCAACCAAACAAGATTGGAGGTTTGGGCCATATGGGGGCCAAAACCAAAGAGCGCGATGGAAATGGCACCCAGGATCAACCACGACACCCACAGGACTCCCGTACGCAGCCAGGTCGGGTAGCTCTTCAATTGGGCCCACCCCGCCGCCTCCGAGTCGAGTCGTCCGCAAAGGCTTTGCCAGCCCTGGTCTACTTGCGACGCCTGGTTTACCTGCAACCCGTCGTCTACGGGGGCGGACCCCAGGGTGGCGCCAACCAAGGCCGCCTTCCATGGGGCAAGCGCTTGCTTTGCCCTATCCTCCTGGCTTGCTTCCAGGGCGGCCTCCTGGTTCGGGTCTTTGGGTGTGGGGTCCATGTACGTCGATGGGGTCCAGTTCGGCGGATCTAGCTGGGCTCGTTTGCGGGTCTGCCAAGGGGTACGGCACCCGTGGGGTTTTGGTTTCGTTCCGTGGTGGGGATGGGTGCAGAATCGGCCAACAGCTCCCGTAGGCGCAGGTAGCCCCGATGGGCGCGAACCTTTACCGCGGACACGGAGGCACCCGCGATTGTGGCCACCTCAGGAAAGGGCAGCTCTTCCAACCAATGGAGTTCGATGACCTGACGTTGGTTCTCCGGCAGGCGAGCAATGGCACGCCGCACGAGCACCGCCTGCTCATCCCGGGTGCGATCATCGGCGTCCACGGATGGATCCTGCCTGCCGTCCAACTCCAGGGGTGCCTCGGGCCTACGGTACCGTTTGCGAAAGTACTCCCGGCGGAGGTTGAAGGCGATGGTGTAAATCCAGGGGCGAAGTGCGGCACCCTGCCGAAAATCGAAACGGGCCCGGTGCAGCTGCAAGAATGTCTGCTGCACGATTTCGTGCACATCCTCCACCGAACGCACATCGCGCTTGATGGAGGCCCAAAGCCTGGGTGCGTACCGATCGTAGATACGTTTGAAGGCCGCTGGATCCCCGTCGCAATAGGCGCGCATGAGGGCCTCGTCGGTGGGTTCAGGGGCAGGCACGGCCAGGGTTATAGGCGGGCATGGATCAGACGCCACAGAAAGAGGTCAGGGACAGGGTGAAAGCCTCGGGGCGCAGACGCCCTTGAACGATGGCTTCCCATGGTATGGTGGCGGGGTGATGAAACGTTCAGGTGAAACCCGGGCCCGGCAGAGCCTGAAGGAAAGCCGCAAGGTGGTGGTGAAGGTGGGAAGTCGGGCCCTTGCCTCCTCCCCCAACCGAATTCGTGATCTTTCAGGCCAACTGGAGCAGGTTCGAAAATCCGGACGACAGGTGGTGCTCGTGTCTTCAGGGGCGGTACGCATGGGAATGGCCCGGTTTGGCATGGAGACGCGCCCCAATACCATGCCTGAACTGCAGGCGGTGGCCGCCGCCGGCCAATCCTGGTTGATGCGCGCCTACGAAGACGCCCTCTCCTGCCCGGTGGCCCAGGTGCTGCTGACCCATTCGGATTTGCAGGATCGGGAACGGTACCTCAATGCCCGGGCCGCCATAGACGCGGCACTGGCCCTGGATGCGTTGCCCATCGTGAACGAAAACGACGTGGTGAGCGTGGAGGAAATGCGTTTTGGCGACAACGACCAGCTGGCGGCCATGTTGGCCACCCTCGTGGGGGCGGATCTTCTGATCCTGCTGACGGATGTGAAGGGCCTTCTGGATGGGGACGGCAATGTAGTCTCCATGGTGCGTACGGGCGAAGAGGAGGATCAGGAATCGGTGCAACAATGGTTGCGCCCGGTCACCAGTGACGGCGGCCTCGGGGGCATGGCCTCCAAGGTGGACGCCGCGCGGCAAGCTTCCATGCATGGGATCCCGGTGGTGATTGCATCGGCAGGGGAACCCACCGTGCTGTCGAAGGTATTGGATGGGGAGGACGTGGGAACCCTGTTCTTACCCGAGGGGACCCCCCTTGCGAGTCGCAAACATTGGATCGCGTACACGCTTAAGATGCGAGGCACCCTCTTTGTGGACGACGGCGCCGTACGTGCGTTGACAGAAAACGGAACAAGCCTGCTTCCCGTGGGCGTTCGTTCGGTCAGCGGTGATTTTGACTCCGGGGATCCGGTGAGTATTGCGGACCTGGGTGGCCGGGAAATCGCCCGTGGACTTGCCCGGTACAGCACACGGGATGTGGCGCGGTTGGCCGGCGCACACTCGGACGAAATCGAACTGCGCATCGGCTACTTTGGTGGATCCGAAGTGGTGCACAGGGATGATTTGGTCATGTTCTCGCCCCAGGACCTGGGGGCCTAGCCCCGTGATCGACCCCCGGTGGGTATGGGTGTTGGCCGGCCTGCTCGGAGCGCTTTTTGGAAGCTTTTGGAATGTGGCCATCCACCGCTGGCCCCGGGGCCTGTCGGTGTTGCATCCCTCGCGCAGCCACTGCCCCGGTTGTGGCGAAATGATCGCGGCGCGGCACAACGTGCCCGTACTTTCCTACGTGTTGCTTCGAGGTCGATCCGCCTGTTGCGACACCCCCATTTCTTCCCGCTACCCTGTGGTGGAACTTCTGGGGATGGTGTTGGCGGTGGCCCTGGTGCGAACCTTTGCCATCTCTCACCCGGGAGAACTGGGCGAGGCAACAGTCACGGCAACCGGTCTACAGGCGGCGGCCGTCCTGTTTGTGTTTGTGGGCGGACTGGTGATTGCCACCTTTGTGGATCTGCAATGGATGCGTATTCCGGACGGGGTGACCCTGCCCGGTACCGCCCTGGGGCTTTGCATTGCAAGCCTGCGTTTCGAGGAGGGTTGGTTTGAGCACACGCCACTTCAGGATGTGGAGTTGCCAGACCTGTTGGTGGGCGCCGGCGCCGGATTCCTGTGGGTGCAGGTGGTGTTTGTGTGGCTCTACGAACGGGTACTCGGCCGAAGGGGCATGGGCGAAGGAGATGCAAAACTGCTGATGTTCATCGGCATCTTTGTGGGGTGGCGGGGCGTATTGTTTTCCCTGGTGGCGGGATCGGTGCAGGGCCTCTTGGGTGCCGTGCTGATGTTCCGCGGTAAAAGCGGCCAGGGAACGCAACAGGCGGAAACACAACAGGCGGGCGGCAAGCCGACTGTGGGCACACCCATGGGCACGCGCCGGGTTCCATTTGGGCCGTTCCTGTCCCTTTCGGCCCTGGAGTACCTGTTCTTTGCGGATTGGATCCATCAGGGCATGGAACACCTGTTCGGCTTCTAGACCGTGGTGCCAAATAGGCTTCTAGCGCTTGTTGCCCTGGCGGGTCCCGGGGTATTCGGAGCGGCGGTGCTGTGCATCCAGGTGGGGGCCCTTCAGAGTCACCAGGGAACGGCGAGGAGGATCGGGGATGGGTGCGTTGTCGTCCAATTGCTTGATCTCTTCTTCGATCCAGGCCTCGGGCGGCCGTAGCGTGCGGGCTTCGTGAACCGGGTTGTTGGACGCAGTCACATCATCCCAACCGTCTTCGTCCCGTGTTTCCATGGAGTGCCCGCCGAGTTGCTCGGAAGCCCGCTCGTGCTCGTGATCAAAACGACGACGCAGGGTGGCCAGTCGTTCCCCGTAGCGTGCAGGGTTTTCCATGGCGAGACGTTCGTAAATACGAATGGCCTGATGTACGAAGCCTTCCTCCACCAACAGCTGCGCCTGGATCTCCGGCGATCCAATGGCGGTCTCCGTGTCCTCACCCATGGCCCTAGGGGGTTCACTTGACTGGATCGGAGGCAGGGAAAGCTCGGCTAGATCCATGGTGGACACCACGGCCTTGCCATCCAGAATGTCCTTCAGGGCTTGCAGCACCTTGTGACGTTGGACTACCCAGGGGGCGGGGGGCCGGGTCACGGCCGCACGCAGATCGAAGATGTGCAGGGCCAAATCCAGATCTCCTCCGCGGAGTCGTTCGTCCGCCTCACGCAACTGGGGATCCACATCGGTGGGAACGGGAGCCAACAGGCAGCCCAGGAGGCGCGCGGTTTCTTCGATCCTTGGGTCCCTGGGCGGGGGCGGCACCTCACTGGGGAGGAACGGCCCGTGGGAGAGGGCCTCCAACAGGATTTGGGCCTCCCCAAAGGCTCCCCCCTGGATGAACGCGCGTACGAGGGGAAAGTCGATGGTGAAGGGGGCCGGGCGCCCAGGGCTTGTGAGTGTTCCACCGTCATGGGAGTGGGGTTCAACCGATTCGCGCGACACCGGTTCGCGCGACACCGGGCCGGCCGGGTTCGGGCCGGGCGGGTTCGGGCTGGCCGGGTTCGGGCTAGGGAGACTCGAACTGGGGAGGGCTGTGGTTTGTTCCCCGGAGAAGGAGCGTAGGGCGTCCAGCAGGGCCCGGGCGATGTCGTCTGCGGGGTTGCGGCGTAGGGAGGCCTCCAAAAAAGCCCGTGCCAGGGTCGGATGCCCCTGCCGTACAAGGGATCGAGCGATCTGGTCGGTGGGGGGGATGGGTACAGCCGAGTTCATGGAAACCAACTTGAACGCTACCATCTGTGTACAAAGTGCTCGAGATTTCGGCGGAGACGCGTTGCCTTGGGAGCGGTTCGAGCTACATGCGGCGGGTCTTTTAGGGAGAAGGTTCTTTGCGGGTTGCCGTCATTCAGTTTCCGGGCTCCAACGCCGATTTTGATGCTCTGCATGCGCTGACAAGCGTGATGGGGGCCCAGGCACACTACGTGTTTTACCGGGAGCCGGACCTGGGCCCCGTGGACGCGGTGGTGATCCCAGGGGGGTTTTCCTTCGGGGATTACCTTCGGGCCGGTGCCCTGGCGCGGTTTAGCCCCGTCATCGGTGCCGTGGAGAAGTTTGCCCGGGCCGGTGGCCCGGTGCTTGGGATCTGCAACGGCTTTCAGGTGCTTACGGAAATGGGCCTGTTGCCCGGTGCCCTGGCAAAGAACGCCCACCAACGGTTTGAATGCCGCTCCGTGTTCACCCGGGTGGAAGGTACGGGCATCCTGGACCGCACCCTGGCCAGGGGAGACGTGCTGCGCTTGCCCGTCGCCCACGCCGATGGCCGCTACATGTGTGACGAGGCCACCCGGTCGGTGTTGGAGGGCGAGGGGCGTGTGGCACTTCGGTACTGCACCGAAGACGGAGCGGACGCCACCTCCTACCCGGACAACCCCAATGGATCCATGGGAGCGATTGCGGGCATCTACAACGAACAACGCAACGTGCTTGGCATGATGCCCCACCCGGAGCGGGCCTGTGAGACGTTGCTTGGCAACGATCAGGGGCGCCGGGTATTGGAGGCATTGCTCGGCTACCGAAAGGGATCGGCATGACGGCGGCAACTTCAGGGAATGGATCTGCGGGTGAGACGAACTTTGCCGGGGACCGTCAGGTGAACGAGGCCCTGGCCCGGGAGATGGGCTTGAGCGCGGAGGAATGGGCGCGAACGCTCGAAACCCTCGGGCGCCTGCCGACCTACACCGAGCTTGGCGTGGTGAGCGTCATGTGGTCGGAGCACTGTTCCTACAAATCCTCACGCAAGCACCTGGCGCGGTTGCCCACCGAGGGCCCCCAGGTGGTGCAGGGCCCAGGAGAAAACGCGGGCGCCGTGGACCTGGGTGACGGTTGGTGTGCGGTGTTCAAGATGGAATCCCACAACCACCCCTCCTACATTGAACCGTTCCAGGGTGCGGCCACGGGCGTGGGCGGGATCCTGCGCGACGTGTTCACCATGGGCGCACGCCCGGTGGCGTCCCTGAACTCCCTGCGGTTTGGGCGGCCGGACCATCCGAAAACCCCAGAGCTACTGCGGGGTGTGGTGGCGGGCATTGCCCACTACGGCAACTGCATCGGTGTCCCCATGGTGGGGGGTGAGCTGCAGTTTGATCCGAGCTACGACGGCAACATTTTGGTCAACGCGTTTACGGTGGGGCTTTCCCGCCAGGACGGCCTGTTCTTTGGCAAGGCCACGGGCGTGGGTAACTCGGTGTTGTACGTGGGTGCACGCACGGGTCGTGACGGCATCCATGGCGCCACCATGGCCTCAGCAGAATTCTCGGACGATGTGGAACAACAGTTGCCGACCGTGCAGGTGGGGGACCCCTTTATGGAGAAGCTTCTGCTCGAGGGTTGCCTGGAGATTTTTGCTTCTGACTGCCTGGAAGGCGTGCAGGACATGGGCGCCGCGGGGCTCACGTCCTCGTCGGTGGAAATGGCGGACCGGGGTGGCACGGGGATCCGCCTGAACATGGATGCCATTCCCCGGCGGACCCGCGCGCTCACGCCCTACGAAATGCTGCTTTCCGAATCCCAGGAGCGCATGCTCATGGTGGCCAAACCCGGCCGGGAGCAGGAAGTGCTCGACATCTGTGAGAAATGGCAGCTGGATGCCTGCGTCATCGGCGAAGTGACCGACACGGGCAGGTTTGAGTGTGTGGCCACACCCGGCTTGGATCCCTTTTCAGGATCTGAAACAAACCACAAGGCGACCCAGCAAACGGTGGTGGACCTTCCCATTGCGTTGTTGACCTCTGCCGCACCCAAGTACGACCGCCCGCACACCCTCGCGAGCACCACCCGTGCACCGCGGCCCGCGCCGGCCGATGCGGCTGCCCCTGAAAGCTACCTTCTGGATTTGTTGGCCAGCCCCAATGTGGGTAGCCGGGCCTGGGTGTGGCACCAGTACGATCACATCGTGCGGGACGGCACCGTGCTGGGCCCGGAGCAATCGGATGCGGCCGTGATTCGCCTGTTTTGTGGTGAGGGGCCGGACGCGCCGCGGAAGTACATTGCGATTTCCGCGGACTGCGATGGCCGAAAGGTGGCCCTGCACCCCAGGCAGGGGGCCGCCATGGCCGTGGCCGAATGCACGCGCAACGTGGTATGCTCGGGAGCCAAGCCCCTTGGCCTCACGGATTGCCTGAACTTTGGCAACCCCGAAAACCCATGGGTCATGGGCCAGTTCAAGGAGGCCATTGAGGGTCTGGCCGAGGCCTGTCTTGCCCTGGATGCCCCCGTGGTCTCCGGCAACGTGTCGCTCTACAACGACACCAACGGCGCACCCATCCTCCCCACACCCACAGTGGCCGTGGTGGGCCAACTGGAAGATGTGTCCCATCGCCTCACCCTAGGCTTTCAGTCCACGGGCGATTCCATCGCTCTTTTGGGCGGAGGCGCGCGCACCCTGGAGGGATCCGAATGGTGGGCCCAACATGGGGATGCCGAAAAGAACGCCGATGCCCACAAGGAGAATGGCACCTGGGTGGACCTGGGGTTCGACCTGGAGCTGGAAACACGACTGCAGAACCTGGTGCTTCAGGCCGCACGCACGCAGCTTCTACGGAGCGCACACGATGTGAGCACAGGTGGCATGGCCGTGTGCCTAGCGGAATGTTGTGAGGCCGGTGGGCTGGGCGCAGAAGTGACCCTCCCTGGTCAGAGTGACGCCCTGACCCGATGGTACGGAGAGGACCCTTCCCGCGTTGTGGTTTCCACGGACGCCACCAAGCGCGCGGCCCTGGAGAGCCTGGCAAAGGAACACAACGTGCCCCTCACCTGGATCGGAACCGTGGGTGGCGACGCCCTTTCCCTGGATGGAACCGCCGCGGTTTCCCTAGGGGATATTGCGCGGGCCCGCGCCAGCGCGTTGACCTCCATCGTGGGCGTGTAGACATCGTACGCGTGTAGACATCGTGGGCGTGTAGGCATCGTACGCTTTTAGCGCCCAAGAATTTGGGGCCGCAGGGATTCGATGTGCGCGCGCCAGGCGTCCTGGATGTGCTCGGGCACCCCGTGGGCGTGCCACAGGTCTGAAAGGATCTTGGTGCGGCGGTTGAACTGCCCGGTGTTGATCCGGTGCACGCGGTGGGCCTGGCCCAGGGGGCGGCCGGTGTATTCGACGTTGGCCCCGAGCAACCGTGCCGCGTGTTCGAACTCTTTCTCCCTGAGGTGCTCGAGATCCGTGTTGCGAAACATGAAACCGATCATGGGATCCCGCGCCACACGATCCACGAAACTGCGAACGATGGATTCCAGGACTTCACGTCCACCAAGCTCGTCGAAGAGGGTCACGGGATCATCCTATGTAAACGCTACGCTACGGCGGCGGCGAAGTCGTCCTGCTCGTCCAGGGGCATGGGAGGCGGCTCGATGGTTTCCTTCGGGGCCCGACGATCGCCCGTGGAGGACTGCCTGGGGCTTTCCCTGGGCTCCCCATCACGTTGCTCCTTGTCCTTCCCCTGCAGCTCCACGGAGACCAGCTTGGAGATTCCAGGGGTGTCCATGGTGACGCCGTACAGCACGTCGGCGGCTTCCATGGTGCGCTTGGAATGGGTGATGAGAATGAACTGGGACCGTTCGGTCATCTGCTGCACCGCATCGGCAAAGCGGCCCACGTTGGCCTCATCCAAGGGAGCGTCCACCTCATCCAGCAAGCAGAAGGGGCTGGGCTTGTACTGGAAAATCGCAAAGACCAGGGAGACCGCGGTGAGCGCTTTTTCTCCGCCGCTCATGAGCTCCAGGGACCCTAGCCTCTTGCCAGGCGGCTGGGCCACAATCTCGATTCCGGATTCGAGTAGATCGTTTGGGTCGGTGAGCTTGAGCTCCGCCTTTCCGCCACCAAACATGGCCGGGAAGGTTTTCTTGAACCGTTCATTGACCGCCTCAAAGGCCTCCTTGAAGAGCCTGCGACTTTCCCTGTTCATCTTGCGAATGGCGCTCTCCAGTTGGGACAGGGCCTCTTCCAGATCCGTCTCCTGACTCTTGAGGTAGTCGTAGCGGCCCTTCTTCTCTTCGTATTCCTGGACGGCCGTTAGGTTAATCTCCCCCATGCGTTCAATGAGGCGGTTGAGTTCCTTGACCCGGCTCTGGATTTCGCCGTCCGGCGAGGGACGGTTGTGATGATCGATGAGCTCGTGGCGCAGGTCGGTGCGGTAACGCTCCTCCACGTGCTCGAGCAAATGGTTGAGCTCCAGGTTGAGCTCACGCTCCTGGAGTGTGAGGGTTTGCTCGTCCTTCTGGGTTTGCTCTAGCTCCTGGCGTTGCTGCTTGAGCCCGGCTTCCTTTTCCGTGAGCGCCACACGCAGGGCATCGTACTCGGCGCGGAGGGCCTCCAGAACGTCCTTGGCCTGAACTGCAGCGCTTACCGCGGTCTGCTGTTGCTCCTGCAGGGCGTCCCGTCGCTCCGTGTGTTGCCCAAAGGCCTGTTTGCCTTCCGCGATGGCCTGTTCGTTGCGCTCGTGACGGTGGGTGAGTTCTTGGATGGAGGCGCTGAGGCGACTGTGGGTGCCCTGTTCGGCCTGGAGTCGTTCGCTCACCTTGGCGGAACGGACACGGAGGTCGGACACTTCCTTGGCCTGGGTTTCCGCGGCGGCCGTTCGCTCCGCAAGCACCGCCTGCAGCTCCCCAAGCTTGACGGTGGATTCTTCCAACTCGGCCGTGAGCCGTTGCAGGGTTCCCTGGGCAGACTCGTGTTCCTGATCCTCGGTGCGCATGCGTGCGCGTACCTGTTCCACCTGTTCCGCTGCGCGGGCGATTTGCTGTTCGGTGGAGTGAATTTCCTGCTCGAACTTGCGCATCTCCCCCTCGGTTTTCACCACGGAGAGTTCGTTCTGATGGGCCTCGCCCCGGGCGGATTCCAGGGTGGCCTGCAGTTCTGCGGTGCGGGTCTTGATGGCGTTGAGGTGTTCCACCGCAGTGGTGAGTTCACCGTCCAACTGGGCCACCTGGGTGTGCAGCTCCCGGATCTCGTGTTTGATTTGCAGATGATGGGAACCCCCATCGGTGGCCTGGCCCACGGTGACGATGCCACGGGTGTCCACGGATTCTCCCGCAGGGGTCACAAAGTTGGCAGCCAGGGCATGGGAGCCACGTTCCCCCGCGAGACGACGGGCGGTTTCCAGGTCGTCCACAAGCCAGGTGTGTTGCAATAGCGCGTGCACCCAGGGACGGTCCTGCTCGGAACACCGGACCTTGTCCACCAGGGGGCCCAGTACGCCCGATTCCTGGTTCAGGTCGCCATCGTGGGAAGCGTGGCCTGTGGAACGCTGGATTAGGGAAGCACGCCCCCATCCGTTTTCCCGCAGGGCTTGCACGGCATGGGCCATGCCCTGATCGTTGACGGCCACCACGCATTCCAGGGCGGGGCCCAGGGCCGCGGCCAGGGCGGAGGTCCATTCCGGGTCGCAATCCACCAAATCGGATACCGTCCCCTGGAGCTGGGAAGCACCATCCCCTGGAGCTCCATCTGTTGGAGAATCTCCTCCGGGGGCAGCCCCCTCGGATCCTTGCGCCAACAGGTGACGTACTCCCTCACCGCTGCCCTCACGGCGTTCGGCCACCTCTTCCAGGGAGCGCAGGCGGGATCGGGCCGTGGCCACCTGTTCACGGAGGCGCTCCACCTCGGCCTCCGCGGCGGGAACTTGCCCCCGGGTTTCCCGGAGTTGGATGTCCATTTCCTCCACCTGCTCGGCGGAGGTGACCTTGCCCTCGGTCAGGGCATGTAGGCGAACCTCTGCGGCGGATTGCTTGCCTTGCAGTTCCTGCACCTGGGCACGGGCCTGCTCCTGCTGGCGTTCCAGTTGCTCAATCTGGGCACTCTGGTCCCGGCGCTTTTCGGCAAAGCCCTCCACAAGGGCTTCGGTGCGTGCCCGTTGGGATTGCCCTTCCGACACCTGCCGCTGCCAACCGGAAACCTCCTGGGAGCATTGGTCCGCGGCGGTTCGCCGCTCGCCGTGGCGGGACTGGGCCTGCTCAAGCTGGGCGATGAGATCGGTGGACTCCCCTTCGCTGGCGGCCACAAGACGGGAGAGTTGGTCGCGCTCGACGGTGAGCTGTTCCTTCTGGCGCGCCAGGTCCGCTTTTTCCTGTTCGAGGCGCGCTTCGTTGCGTTCGATTTGGGAGAGCTGTTCGCTCAACAGGGTCACTTCGTTTTCAAGGCGTGTGACTTCTGCGTCCAACTCAAAGGCTTGCTGCTGGGCCGTCTCGACCCCGGTCTCCTTGGTGCGCGTGGCGGCCCGGTCGTGTTCCAGGTGCGCTTCGGCGGTCTGCAGGCCGTGGCGTTGGTCCGTGAGCGCCTGGGCCACCTCGGTCAGGGCCTGGGTGCAACGGTTGTGTTGGGTGGTGAGATCCAACCAGCGATGGGAGGCGATGTGCAGCTCGTGGTCCCGGAGTTCACCCCGGTAGCGCTTGTACCGCTCGGCCTTCTGGGACTGGCGCTGAAGGGAGGCCAGGGACTTCTCGATCTCGCCGATGATGTCGCTCACCCGCAGAAGATTCTGCCGGGTTTGATCCATCTTTCGTTCCGCGGCCTTCTTACGGGACTTGAACTTCGTGACCCCGGCAGCTTCCTCGATGAGATGGCGGCGATCCTGGGGCTTAGAGGAAACGATGTAGCCGATGCGGCCCTGCTCGATGATGGAGTAGGCACGCTTGCCCACACCCGTGCCAAGGAAGAGGTTGGTCACGTCCATGAGGCGAACGGGCGTGTGGTTGATTTGGTATTCGCTGCCGCCGGACCGATCCACTTTTCGGGTGACCGTGATTTCGGCGTAGTCGCGGTACTCTGGGGGGGTAAGGCCGTCTTCGTTGTCAAAGGTGATGGAGACCTCGGCAAAATCCATGGGCCCGCGGGCCTCGGAGCCGTTGAAGATCACGTCGTCCATGGACTTGCCGCGGAGGTTCTTGGCGGACTGCTCACCCATGACCCAACGGATGGCGTCCACGATGTTGGATTTTCCGCAACCGTTGGGGCCCACCACCCCAGTCACCTGATGGTCAAACATCATGACCGATCGATCCACGAAGGACTTGAACCCACACACCTCAAGTTTCTTCAGTCTCATGTGAACTCCCTCTCGTGCCCCTTCGGCCCCACCATTGTCCGCTCCACCAGTGTCCACTCCAGAACCATCGACACTGCCGTCCGCCTAAATCTGCTGCTCCATCGGGCCCTAGAACCGGCCCCACAGCGCCCACTGGCCTATCACTGGCCCACCGGGATTGCAATGGGACACGTCCAGGGATGGGGCTTTCACCCGAATGACCACCACTACATATTGTGGTTATTCACCTCTAGGGACATGTCGCAGCGGGCCAGCTCCAGATCGGCATGGCGAAAACGGGGGGTTTGTACACTGAGTACGGAGACCGCACGCAGCTGACCCTGGGATTCCAAAAACCAGCCCTCCACCCAGCCCCCGGCCGGTTGCTGGCCCGATAGGCTTCCCACCAGGAGGATTCGGTCCAGGACCCAGGTGTTTTCACGGAGCCCCCGGTGGGTGCCCGCGGGCTCCCGGTGGTAGCCCTGCAGGCACAGGCGTTGCAGCTCAAAGCGGGACCAGGCCAGGCGCGTGGTTTCGTTCCAGGGAATGCGGGCAGGATCCCTACGGGCGGACAATTGGGTGGCCATTTCGTCGGTGAGGGACCGGCGGAGATCCCCGTCCGGGATCCAAAGATCTTCCATGTTGTTGTGTTGCAGGGAGCTCAAAAGGCCATGCCCAAGGGCAACGGCCATGGCGCGGGGATCCGACTCCTGCACCCTTGAGGCCGGTGTTTTGGGGCGGGGCTCGGTGGATCCGCAGCCCTGGACCAGAGCGATCAGCGCCACGATCGTTGGGGCCCACGGCCACAGGAAACCCCTTGATAGACCACCGGCAAAAGAACCCATGCCCGGACTGTGACACGGGGCGGTGTTCATTCCCAGACCCTGTCGGGGGCGACCCAGATTCGCGCCCGGGAACGCAATACCTCAAACCAACGGCGTACCACGGAGGTGCGCATGTCCTGGCGGAGCCAACGCTCGAAGTCGGGCCGTACCTGCTCGAGCGTCTGACCCACGAAGGGGTGCTCGCCCCGATCGAAGGCCCGGTCCACCTCCGCTCGACTCAGGGAGGTGCTCCCCTCTAGATTGGATTCAAGAAAGGCCTCCACCCGGGCGGCGTGGAGCCACAGACGCTCCAGCTCCCCCGGCGTGACCCCCAGACGTTGCACCATGACTTGCACTGCCTCGGGGCCCCCGGCCCGTTGCTCGAGCCGACGCTTCTGGGCCTGTTTCTGGCGTTCGGTGGGTTCGGGGGCACGGGTGCGCCGTGCCTCCAGGTCGATCAGAGCCTCCCCCACCATCTGGGTCAGCATGGCCTTCTTTGTGAGTCGGGAAGGACGGGCACTGGAACCAGTACCGGTACCGGTACCGGGGTGTTGCTGCCCGGATTCCATGTGCACCCGAAGCTCCACGTCTGAGATCAGAATCACGTATTCCTGGGTGTCGCTTTGGTTCAGGGCCACCCGGGCGGCGATTCCGTCCACGGAGGGCTCCGTGTTCCCGGGACTGGCTACCCTAGGGCTTTCCAAACCAGGTGTGACGGGCTGTGCGGCGGTGATCGTTGCAAACCAAAATACGCCCGTGACCATCCACAACCGATGGAACGGAATGGGGCACGGGCACGCCCGCAAAGGGTGACGTAACCTACTCACCCTGCACGATGCGCTTTTGGTGGAGGGCTTCCACAAACACCGCAAGGCTTTCCAGGTCAGATCCCTCCAGGGAGGGCATGTGTTCGGCGATCTTCCCGCGCAGGTAGTCTTCTCGGCTCTGGGCCGGCGGTTCTTGTACGTGCCCCTTCGCGCGCACTTCATCCGCGGAGGGAACCGTCCATTCGGGGCGGTCGACGGCTTCGATGCCGTGGGCTTCCAACCAGGCGGCCATGCAGGCGCGCAAGCGCTCGGAGCGAAAGGTAAACCAGCGTTCCCTATCGAGGGGAAAGTTCATGAGGGCGTCCTTGAACCTGCGAAAGGCACCCTTGCCGTCAATGGCGCTGCCCAGGGCCCGGCGGAGATTGATCTCGTCCACGGAGGCGATGAACCGCTCCATCCAACGGTACTGTTCCCGTGAGGAGACCGGATCGATGCGCAGGTAGGTGGCATCGGCCATCACTCGTGTGTGCATTTGCGGGTCTGCCACTCCGTCCACAATGCGAATCACTTCCCCCGTGTGGGTGTGCAGGTAGCTGTGGATCTCGTGGGCGTTGTTCTCAAAGGCGTCCTCCAGGGCCTCCCAGGACACGGGCACCTTTCGTGGGCCAAGGGCGGTGGACGGCGCTGGGGTGGACGACGCTGGGGTAGACGACGCTGGCGCGGCGCCATCGGAGGGGGCAGCCACCGCCGGAGCGGTGCTCAGGGGTGCGGCACCGGTGGGCACAGAACGCAGGGGAGTATCTTTACGGTCGGTCATGGTGTTTCCTGTTGGGAGAAAGTATGGACGGCACCCACGGCTCGCTTCCAGTCCTTGGTCCACTTTTTTCGGGATTGGGAGTCGATTTGTGGCTCAAAGGTGCGTTCGATGCGGTGGGTGGCCACAATGGCCTGCCTGTCTGGGAAAACCCCCACCGTCAGGCCCGCAAGGTAGGCGGCGCCAAGGGCGGTGGTTTCCACCTGGGCCGGACGGTCCACCGGGGCCCCAAGAAAGTCCGCCTGCATTTGCATCAGGAGGTTGTTTTTTGCGGCGCCCCCATCCACCCGGAGCCGGCCAATGGTCATTGGATTGGCGTTTGATGGAATGGCGTCCTTCTGGGACATGTCCTGGGCGGCGGCGGTGGCCAAATCCACCACTTGCAAAGCCAGGCTCTCCAGGGTGGCCCGGGCCACATGGGCACGGGAACTGCCACGGGTAAGGCCCAACAGGGCACCCCGCGCGTGGGGGTTCCAGTGGGGTGCGCCCAAACCCGCAAAGGCCGGTACCAGCATGACCCCTTCGGAGCTTTCCACGGAGGCCGCAAGCGCTTCCACCTCGGGGGAGGATTGGATGATCCCCAGTTCGTCGCGCAGCCACTGTACCGCGGCTCCCGCAATGAACGCACTGCCCTCCAGGGCGTACTCGGTCACACCACCCACCGACCAGGCCACGGTGGAGATGAGCCCAGCGTTGGACACCACGGGCTCGGTGCCGGTGTTCACCAGTAGAAAGGCACCCGTGCCGTAGGTGCACTTCCCATCCCCGGGTTCAAAACAGGTTTGTCCAAAAAGGGCGGATTGCTGATCGCCGGCAATGGCGGCGATGGGGATGCCGTCGGGGAGCACACCCACCCCTCGGGTGGTGCCGTAGACCTCCGCGCTGGACCGCACTTCAGGAAGCACCGACAGGGGCACGTTTAGGAGCTCCGCCATGGAGGGATCCCAGGCGCCCCCAGGCAGGTTGAACAACAGGGTGCGGGAGGCGTTGGACGGGTCGGTCACGTGCTGGGTGCCGCCCGTGAGTTTGTGCACAAGCCAACTGTCGATGGTGCCGAATGCAAGGGTGCCGGCCCGGGCGCGAAGACCGGCCACGTTGTCGAGCAACCAGGTGAGTTTGGTGCCGCTGAAGTACGGGTCCAGGGGAAGGCCGGTACGGGCGCGCACTTCGTCGGCATGCCCCTGGGCGCGCAGGGCCTCGCAAAGGGGGGCCGTCCGGCGGTCCTGCCACACCAGGGCCCGGTGCACGGGTACACCTGTGACCCGATCCCAGAGCACGGTGGTCTCCCGCTGATTGGTGATGCCAATGCCCTGGCAGGCCTTTGGATTCAGGTGGGAAAGGCCCTCAAAAAGCCTGTCGATGGCGGCGCACATGCTCTGCCAAATCTCTTCGGGGTCGTGCTCCACCCAGCCAGGCCTGGGGAAGTGTTGGGGGAACTCCACATTGGCTCTCCCGAGCACGCGCCCATCTGTGGAGAGCGCAAGGGCCGTGCTGCCGGTCGTGCCCTGATCCAGTGCAAGTAGGTATTCCGTGGCCCTGGGATCCACCGCCATGGGCTAGCGACCTTTTTGGCGATGGGGCCCAGAATCACGGGACCCAGAACGAGAGGACGCAGAATGAGGGGATCCAGGGTGGTGGGGCGTTAGCAGGGCGCGCACCCTGTGATGGGGGCGGTCCTGAGGTGGGCGCTGAGCCAGCGGGGGCGAACCCCCTGCACAGGTGGGAGAACTACGGTAGGTAGGATCCCTCTCCAGGGCCACGTTTTTGCGATGACGGGCCGCACCCCCACGCCCCATGGATTCGAGAAGGGTCGCCGCACGGTGAAGGCAACGGGCGGAGGCGGTCGGGTCTCCCACGGACCACCAGAGATCGGCCACACGATCAAAGCGGGACACCGCGCGCACCGTGAGGTCGCGCCGGGCATCGAGTTCTGCCAGCTCTTGCAGCACCTCGGGGTCGTCGGCGTTCCAATCCAGCACGGTCATCAGCATGCGTTCGGCCGCCTCGAAATCGCCCAGGTCCTGGAGGGCGCGAGAGGCGCGCCAGGCCACGGCGGTCCGTGTGGCGGGGTCGTCACTTTCCTGGAGTTGCCGCTCGGCCACCTGCCGAATGTGGCTTGCGGAACGTTGGGCAATGGCTTCCTCCAGCATGGTCAGGTGCTGCGGGTCCACGTGATTGCGCACCACAGATGCCCGTTGCAACAGGTAACGCGCCCGGGCGGGGTCGTCGGAACGGGTGACTTGCGCGGCCTGTTGAAGGGCCCAGGAGGCAAGCTCCGTGACCGTTTCCACCCGGGCGTAACGCAGGGCTCGGGTGGCGAACTCCACACTTGCATCGGGGGCTCCCTGGACTGCGCGGTGGTGGGCCTGGTGGGTGCGTACACATTCGGTGAGGGCCCGGGCGTGGGGATCCTGACGGAGCCGTGGCTCGAGCTGCTTCCACAGGGGGTGAAAACGGTGGGAAGGATCCACAAGGAGGGATGCGGCAAGGCGCGCCCACCTTGGGTCCGCCGACGGGGCCAGGGTGGAAGCCCGTGACCGGGAAGGTGGAGCAAAGACTTCGCTTGCCTCGTGCAATGCACGCTGCCCCTCGCCCCCGAGCGCCAGCGCGCATACGGATTGGGTCTGACGGGCCGCTTCGAGGATATCGAATTCTGCCAGGTCGTCGCTGGGGTGGAAGCGCCCGAGCTGCACCCGCACCAGGGGGCCTGAAGGGGTGGGTTGCACGTCCAACCGCAGGCCCACACCCTGGGTGCGGGGCAACCGCCAACCGCGACATACCAACGCTTCCTTCCACAGGGGGGCAAGCACGTTGCCGTGCTCCCACACACCCTTGGACCCACGCCAGGTCCAACCGAGGCATTTGGCTACCTGGCCCATGCGTTCCCAGGGGGTTGCGCCAGATCCGGTAGACCCATTGTGGGCAGAGTCGCTGCGGTTGGGGACAGTGCGGTTCGCTGGGGTACCTGATGATGGGGCACCTGATGAATGAACGCCGGCGGAATGAACGCCGGCGAAATGAACACCGCGCGCCACGGGGGATCGAACGTGGTCGGGGCGGATCCACAGGCCGCGACCCTCCGCCAGGATGTCCGCCTGGAGCGCGAGGGGGCCCATGGCGTCGCTCAACCCCAGCTCCCAACGGTGGCCTTCCACATGGACGCACCGATGGATTTTCAGGTCTTCCCTGGACTGACCAGCTTGGGGCTGACCAGCTTGGGGCAGACCAGTTTGGGGCTGTCGAGCTTGGGGCCGTCCAGCTTGGAGACCGTCGGAAGGGGCGGAACCGTTGCCAAGAAACGGAAGTAGCTGACCAGGATCGATTTCGTAGGTGGCCGACTCCACGTTGGTACGGACCGTGCGAAAGCGTTGAATGTCACCGCCGGTATTGAGGGGAAATTGGATTTTGCCGATGGAAAGCGTGAGCTCGGTCAATCGACCCAGGGGAAGATCCAGGGGTTGGCCCAGGGACAGCAGGCCCTGCCCGGCCTGGGCGCGAAACTGCAAAGGGAGTGCGGGGCGAGCGCGCTCTTCGGAACCGGGAAGTTCGTGTTCACCGGTGTGGGTGCCCTGCCCCAACAGCTGGGGAGCTCCCCCAAAACGCCCCTTTACTTCGCCTTCCGCCATGGACCGGACACCCTACCAGGGATCCGTGGATTGGGGTAGTTTGCCCCGGTCCAGGGTCAGGTGGGCGAGGGCCTGCTTTTGGGCCGGTGGGTCTCGATCACCGTCGGCGGGTCCACTTCCACGGGGTGAGCACCCCGGAACTCGGCCCAGGGAAGACCAAGGGTGTCCTTAAGGGACGTCATGAGGGCCTGCTCGTCGGGGCTCATGCCCCCCCTGTCGCTGGGGCGGACCGCGTGGCTCTGCACCTCTTCCATGCAGGCCATGGCGGCCACGTGGCGATCGGTGGCGTGGAAGGATTTTGCAAGGTGAAAGAGGGCCTGGCGGCGCGGGTGACCGAGGCTCAGCGCACGCCGAAAGTAACCAATGGCCTCCCCGTGTCGCCCATGGCCCGAGGTGAGTTCGCCGAGCTCGTGAAAGAACTCCGCACCCGCACCCGTGGTGGAGGCGATTTGAACAGCCACCCGCATGGCATCGAGGGATTCCTGAATACGGTCCAGTTGGTTGAGCGCGCGTGCCAGGGATCGGAGCCCGCCCAATATCAAACCTGTGGCACTGGGAGGAAGTTGCTCCAGCTGGTGGCTACGGACCAACATGAGCCCCACGTTGGGCAGGGTTTGAAGTTTCGCCACCACCGAGGCGTGATCGCCCCGTGCAAGATCCAGCTGAGCGGAGGTGATGGCCTCCAGATCGAGCGTGGGCTCCGGGGTTTGCCAATGCTGCAACTGCCCCTTGAGGCAATCCTGTACCAGCGTGCGAAAATCCGTGAGCCGTAGATGCTCCGACATTTCGCCCGAACGGACCAACACACGGGGGGCATCCTCCGGGGTGGCGCAGAGCGTTTCCACCGACAGACCAAAGGACACCGACAGGCGAACGAAGGGCTCCCCCAACCACTCCACCGCGCGCTCCACCCCCTCGGGCACACCCCTGTCCGGCGGGCTTGGAAACCGATCCTCGTGGGTTTCCGCCAAGAATGCCTGCACAAGCCGCTGACGAAACTCCTGGGCGCTAAACCGCTGCACCTTTTGCTTGGGATCCGCATGTTGCGGCAACGTGAAATGCACGGCGGATGCACGGCTCGTGCGGGGCTCCACATCCACCGACACAATCTCGGCCCCCGCCATGGCCGACAGGGCCACAAACGGCGCCCCCAACAGGTCACAAAGCCGCCCAAACTCCTCGGTAGGCAAAAGCTCATCCAACCAGCGCACTGCCGGGTGCTCGAGCAATGAAATATCCTGACCCCCGTTCACCGCAGCAGAGTACCACGAACCGCCCCGCCCCCGTCACCCATTGCCGATTCGACCCAGGTTCGATTTCGCACTCGACCCAGGGTCGTTTTGGCACTGCAGACTTCAATGATCTCAATCACTTTCCCGAGTGTGGCCCAGAAATCCTCCATTTGACCCAGGTTGCGGCCGAGATCGGGGGGATCTGTGCAGAATTTTGTGTTTCTACTTAGGTCAAATTTTAAATATTAGAGCAGTTTCCTTGAAATGATTGACAATTCCAACGAAAATTCGACCGCCACAGCCCAGGAGCAGGAGCAGGAGCAGGGAGTACGGTAGACACATTAGGGCCGACCGGACTGAATGCAACGGCGGTGTCTCCGCGCGAGTTCTACGGAGTGCGTAGGGTTTTGGAGGGGTAGGAGCCGAGCACCCGCAGCCAGCTGGCACGGGATTGGAGCTCTTCCATGGCCTGGGCGGTGTCCGGGTCGGCCACATTGCCCTCAAAATCCAGGTAGAAGATGTACTCCCAGGGCTGGCCCCGTCGTGGCCGGGACTCCAGCTTGGTCAGGTTGATGCGGTGGTCGTGAAACACCCCGAGGCACTTGAGCAACGCGCCTTCCTCATGTTTGGTGGAGAGCGCAAGGGAGGTCTTGCAGGGGGTGTCGAGGGAAAAGGTCTGGGGCTCACGGGTCACAATGACCATGCGCGTGTGGTTGTTGGGGGCATCGGCCACATCCTCTTCCAATAGGGTCAGCCCAAGTCGATCGGCGGCGATGGCACTACCAATGGCCGCCGCGCCGCCTCCTTGCTTCTTTACCTGCTCTAGCGCTGCGGTGGTGCTCGACGTGGCTTCCGCCCGCGCAGGCTTGAGTCGCTCCAGGAGGGCGCCGCATTGGGCCAGGGCCTGGGGGTGGGAGTACACCACAGAAATATCCGCATGCGCGAGCGGGCGCGCCGCCACTAGGCAATGACGCACGGGTTGGAGTTCTTCCCCCACAATCGAGAGACTGGACTGGGCTAATAGATCGTAGGCGTCGTTGATGGACCCGGCGGTGGTGTTTTCAATGGGCAGCACACAATGGGTGGCACGGCCCTGCCCTACCGCGTCGAGCAGAGCACGGAAGGAGGTCAACCCCTCGAAACGGGTACCACCCGGCTCACCTTGAAAAAAACGGGTGGCGGCCAAATGGCTGTAGGAGGCCTGGGCCCCCAGGTACACAACGTGCGTTGGCGTTTTGAGGCTTTCACCCATGGAGTTCGGACACTAGCATAGGGAGATGCAACAATCGGTTACCTTCCAGGGCACACAGGGGCAACTTTCGGGAATCCTCCACCAACCGGCAGGAGCAGCTCGGGCCACCGCTGTGTTTGCACACTGCTTCACGTGCTCCAAGGAGATGAAAGCCGCGACGCACATTGCCCGCTCCCTTGAGGACCAGGGGATTGCCACGTTGCGGTTCGACTTCACGGGCTTGGGGGAAAGCGAAGGGGAGTTCGCTGCCAGCAACTTCTCTTCCAACGTGGAGGACTTGGTACTGGCTTCGGGGTTTCTGCGAGAACAGGTGGCCGCGCCCAAAATCCTGGTGGGTCACAGCCTTGGGGGTGCCGCAGTGTTGGCTGCCGCCCACAGGGTGCCCGAATGCGAAGCCGTGGCCACCGTGGGAGCCCCCTTTGACCCAGCCCACGTGAGCCACCTGATTCAATCCAAGGATGGGCAGGATGGCGCCAAGGAATGGACCGCCACCATTGCGGGCCGCGAGTTCAGGGTGCAACGGCAGTTCGTGGAGGACCTGGAAAAACAATCTCCTGAGGCCTGCGCAAGTGGGCTCGGTCGGGCGCTGTTGGTGTTCCATTCGCCCCAGGACGAGATTGTGGGTGTGGAGAACGCACGCCAAATCTACGAAGCCGCACGGCACCCCAAAAGCTTTGTGAGCTTAGACGGGGCAGACCACCTCCTGCGGCGTGCCGCCGATGCCAAATACGTGGGCACTGTGCTTGCCGCCTGGGCCACACGGTACGTTTCATTGGGCCCCTCTGCCGCCACCCCACGTGTTGCATCACCCCAGGGCGCAGCGCAGACCGTACCCACAGGTGCATCCGATCTCAGCAAGGGCGACGTGCTTGTGTCGGGCGGTACCGAACGCTTTCGACAACAGGTGCTTACCGACCGGCACCGGTGGGTGGCCGACGAACCTGAATCCGTGGGCGGTGAGGATTGCGGCCCCGACCCCTACGAAATGTTTCTGGCCGCACTCGGCGCCTGCACCAACATGACCCTACGCATGTACGCCGACCGAAAAAAGATTCCACTGACCGCCGTCAGCACCCAGTTGCGCCACCGCAAGGTGCACGCCAAGGATTGTGACGCATGTGAAAGCACCGGTGGCATGATCGACGAAATCGACCGGGAGATTGAACTCAAGGGCGACTTTGACGACACCACCCGCGCCCGGCTCATGGAAATCGCCGACCGCTGCCCCGTCCACCGCACCCTGACTTCCGAAACCAGGATTCGAACAGGGGAAAAGCTCGACTAGGCCTGCTTGCACCGAGCCTCCCCACAGGGGGCTTGCGGGATTGGGGGAAAGCCGTAACCTTGGCGGCTCGGGATTTTGATGCGTTGGTTGATGACGTGCTGAAATTACGTAGGTTTTTGCCATGTCTTCCACTCCGCCCAATGCTGAATCCGCTCCCAACGCACCGGAGGTGCCCTCCATGACTCTCCTGGAGGGGGGGCTTGATCAGGCACCCTCACCGGATCCCCAATCGGACGACACCCAGTCGGACCAGGCGGCGGTGCTAGCGATATTGCAACACGCCGTGGAAGTTTCCCGGGATGCAGAAGCCGAGTCTCCCCGCAGGGGTGAAATCCACAAACTCCCCGCGGCGGTGTGGCGCGAGGTGCCACTTGGAACCATTCGTGAATACATGGACGCCCTGCTTGTGGGTAAGAACCCGGAGCCCGCGTTGGATGTGGTGCAGATGTCGGGAATGCTTGCGGCCTGGATGCCCGAGGTGGATTCCATGGTGGGGTTCGGGGATGGGGAGTGGCGTCACAAGGATGTGTGGAAGCACACCAAGCAAGTGGTACGCCAATCTGTGCCGCGCATTGAGGTGCGTTGGGGCTCGCTTTTGCACGATATTGGCAAGCCACGCACACGGTCCATGGACAGCCGTGGCGAGGTGCATTTTCACGGCCACGCCGAGGTGGGGGCCGCCATGTTTCGCAAGCGTATGAGCAAACGGCTGGGCTTTGATGAAGCGCTGCACGAGCGCATTCATTTTTTGATTCTCTACCACCTGCGGGCCAGCCACTACGACGGCACCTGGACGGACGCTGCCGTGCGAAGGTTTTCAAAGGAAATGGGTGATGGTCTCAAGGATCTGTTGGATCTGAGCCGCGCCGACATCACCACCAAACGCCCCCACAAACGAAAACGGGGGCTGCGGCAAATCAGTGAGCTTGCGGCGCGTATTCGAAAAATCGAAACGGAAGACTCCAAGCCCCAAGCCCTGCCCAAGGGCCTGGGCACCGCCATCATGGAGCGGTTCGACATGCCTGGATCCAAACGCCTGGGCGACCTGATGAAAGAGCTCAAGGCACGGGCCGAACAGGGCACCCTACCCATGGGCGCCCACCCTGAAACCTACCTGGCCTACCTCCAAGAAAACCGAGAAGAATTCGGCCTCTAGACCCCTGGTCGCTCTAGCGTGTAAACCAGTACCCAGGTTTGCGGCTGAAATGGGCAATGGCAATGATTTGTATTTGCGCCTGTGCTACCCGATACACCACCGCGTAGGGGAATCGTCGCAGCATGTACCTTCGGGTGCCATGCATGTAACTAGGCCAACGTTCGGGTTGCTTCTTGATTTCGGTGATGGCGACAGACAATGCTTCGTCGAAATCCAGGGCAAGTTCTAGATAACGAAGAGCGTAGCGCGCACGTGTCTCTTCCGCCTCGGTAACGGCCTCTTCGAGAAAGGTAACTTTCATTTAGCGGCGCGAAGTCGGCGAAAGAAGTCTTCTTCTGAAACCATCTTTGCTTTCCCGTCATCAAGCTTCTTCATACGACGTTGAATCTCAGCAGACCAAGCAAGTTCCAGCTCGTTTGGATCCTGCTCACTAGGGTCCAAAGGGCCAAGGTCCGGGATCGGCGACGCTTTCTCGGGATCGGACATTAGGGTCAGTCTACTACAATTGGCCGTGTCTTGCTACGGGACGTTGACCAAGAGACGCGCTCTCCCCCTACGAGATCGGTTTGATCTTTCTGATCGACCCTCAGGATTTGCGGCTGGTGCTGTTGTTGCCTGAGCTGCGGCGCAGGTAGGCGGGAATGTCGAGTACGGCTTCGTCGTGCATGGCGCTGGCGCCAAACGCCCGGGAGCCGGGGGCTTCCTGGGCGGGTGCGCTTGGGCGACGTGCAGGCTCTTCTGCCTGTGCAGAGATGGCGGGGTAGCTGGACCTGCGTGGGGCCTCGGGGGCGCTCACACTACCTGCAGAGGTTGCGCTTGCGCTGTTCCCTGAGCCAAAAGCGGAACCAGAAATGGAACTCCTCGGTCGGGCACCCGTGTTCGAATAGGAATGGGCCTGACGCGCACGGGCCACATGCATTTCCTGATCGCTGGGCATGTCAAACCCGGTGGCAATGACAGTAACCTTCACGGTGTCGGTCATGTCCGGATCGGTCACCACACCGAAGATGATGTTGGCATCCTCATGGGCCTCCTGTTGAACCAGGGTGGCGGCTTCATTGATTTCCCGCAGGCGAATGTCCGGGCCCGCCGTGAAGTTCAGGAGAATGCCCATGGCCCCCTCCACACTAATGTCATCCAGAAGCGGCGAGTTGATGGCCATTTGAGCGGCCTCAAGGGCACGGTTTTCACCCCGCGCAACGCCGGTACCCATTAGGGCACGACCGGTGCTGCTCATGATGGTCTTCACGTCCGCAAAGTCCACGTTGATCATGCCCGCGTTCACGATCAGATCGCTGATGCCCCGCACGGCCTGCACAAGCACATCATCGGCCCGTTGGAAGGCCTCGAGCAAACTCAAGTCCTCGGAATCCAGGTCCACAAGCTTCTGGTTCGGAATGGTAATGATGGTGTCCACCGACTCCACAAGCTCACGGATGCCCTGCTCGGCGTTGCGGTAACGCTTGCGCCCCTCGAAAAGAAACGGACGGGTCACCACGCCGACGGTCAGGGCGCCGTGGTCCCGGGCAATCTGGGCGATGATGGGAGCGGCACCGGTGCCGGTTCCCCCACCCATGCCAGCGGTAATGAACACCATATCGGCGCCGTGCACGGCCTCGGTAATGCGTTGCACGTCTTCCAGGGCGGATTTACGCCCGAACTCAGGGTTGCCACCCGCGCCGAGGCCCTTGGCCACGTTGCCGCCCAGCTGGACTTTTTGATGGGCAAGGCTGGTTTCAAGGGCCTGTGCGTCGGTGTTCGCGGCGATGAACTCCACACCCTCAAGACCACTTGTGACCATGGTGTTCAGGGCGTTGCCACCGCCGCCACCCACACCGATGACCTTGATATTGGCCTGTAGTTCCTGAGTTTCCGCGAAATCGATTGAAATGCCCATGCAACCTTCCTTATCCACTCTGGCAACCGGTGACCCGGCGCCTTTTGTTCCCACAGCCCTGAAAGAACCTGCGGGAGTCTAAACCAGTTTTGCTCTCTCCACACCCACTGTTTTCGCAAGAAAACGCGCCCTAAAACACTTCCCTAAACCACTGCCCCAATTTGGAGCCAATGCCTTCGCCGTTACGCACGTGCACACGGGGATCAAAGTGCACTTCCTGGGACTGCTGCAGCCGCTCGGAACCGTACTTAATGAGGCCCACCCCCGTGGCGTAGGCCGGGCTTCGCACCACATCGATAAGCCCGCCAATGCCCGTGGGCATGCCACGCCGAACGGGAAGGCCACATACCTGTTCCGCAAGCTCTGGCATCCCCTCAAGTAGGGTGGCTCCACCCGTGATGACAATGCCAGCGGCCAACATGTCGGCATAACCTGTTTCCTCAATCACGTGCTTGCAGGCCGCGAACACTTCCTCGGCCCGGGGCTCAAGGATGTCGCACAGCTCCTGGCGGCGCAGGGTCCGCGGGGGGCGCCCGCCCACGGAGGGGACTTCGATGGTCTCCTCTTCATCCACCATGTGGGTCGACGCACAGCCGTACTTGACCTTGATGCGTTCGGCCTCTGCCATGGGGGTGCGCACGCCGGTGGCCACGTCATTGGTGAAGTTCAACCCACCGATGGGAATGGAGCTTGTGTGCACCACCGCCCCCTCCACGTAAATGACCACATCCGACGTACCGCCCCCGATATCGATGAGCGCCACGCCGATTTCGCGCTCGTCCTCCGAAAGCACCGCCTGGGCGCTGGCCAGGGGTTGAAGCACCACCTCCGCCACGTGCAAGTCGCAGCGCTCGGCGCACTTGATGATGTTTTGAATGCTTGGCACCGCGGCGGTCACCAGATGCACCCGGGCTTCCAACCGCACGCCGCTCATGCCCACGGGTTCGCGAATCCCGTCCTGCTCGTCCACCACATATTCCTGGGGGAGCACATGGATCACCTGCCGGTCCCCGGGCAGCGGAATGGCCTTGGCCTGCTCCAGCACCCGGTGCACATCTTCCCTGGAAACCTCTCGGGTGGAAATGGCGGCTACGCCCTCCTTATTCATACCCCGCACGTGGCTGCCGGCGATGCCCGCGTAGACCGTACCGATTTCCACACCGGCCATGGTCTCGGCCTGCTCGATGGAGGCTCGAATGGCCTGCACCGTGGACTCAATGTTGACCACAACTCCCTTTTTGAGGCCCTTGGAAGGTACGGAGCCAATCCCGATGATATCGAGCCCATCCTCGGTACGCTCCGCCACGATGGCGCAGACCTTGGTGGTTCCCAAATCGAGACCGGCGATGATTTCTGTCTGGTTCATGACTGCTTGGGCTCGCGTGGTGCGGGGCGGTGGTTGGGGGAAAACAAGAGCTGAGGGGGCAAATAGGGCAAATGGGAAAGGGGACTTCGGGCAGACCGTACGGGTGGCTCAACGCCTGTACGGCCGTTCATCGGTACACCTGTTCATGGGTGTTGCCCCCAAGAGATACACCCGGCAGATCCACAAACCAAGTTTGAAGCAAGAAATTTGCAATTTTTTGCCGCCCAAGGGTGCGTTTTAGGTCGCTTTTGGGGCCACTGCTCGACCGGAAGGCAATTTCAAACCATCTTTCGTCGTTGCTGCCATGGCTGTTTCTTCCACCGCAACCCCTGAACAGGCAGGCATGGCCTCGTCCAAATCCCCCGCCAATTCGCGTGGATGGTTGGGTTGGAACGGGAAAGCGTTTCGCCCCCTGGGCGCGACCGGTGTTGCGGTCGCCCAGGGCCGCTGGAGGGCGCTGGATTGGTTTCGCTTCCTCGCCGTATTGCTGATGGTCCAGGGGCACACCTTCTACGTGGTACTGGATGACAGCATACGGGGGCTCGAGTGGTACCGCTGGCACAGCTACGTGCACGGCTACACGGCGCCCATGTTCATGTTCGCCTCGGGCCTGGCCTTTGGGATCACCACGTTTCGCAAATGGGAAAGCCATTCGCGTTGGGGCAAAGCCCTGTACAAACGGCTGGAGCGGTACCTGATGATCATTGCCATCGGATATTTGCTGCATCTGCCCTCCTACAGCTTTCACGAACTCGCCAACGCGCCACAACGGGTGCTCCACAACTTCTTCAAGGTGGATGCCTTGCAGAATATCGGGGTGACGCTCCTTGTATGCGAGTTGGCCGTTTGGGGGCTCAAGAAGCGTGGAAGGTTTGTGGCCTTCTGTGCCGCGGCGGCAGTCACTCTTGTGCTTTTGGCTCCCGCACTTTGGGCATGGGATGCAATCGCGCACCTCCCCCTGGGCCTTGCGGCCTACGTCAATGATCAAACCCGATCCATCTTTCCCCTGGCTCCCTGGGCGGGTTTCATCTTTGCGGGAATCGTGGTCTCCTACGGGCTGCATCAGGCCGGGCGCTTTGGGCGGCTGTCGGATTCTGTTCCTCGACTTGTGGCCGCCTCGGGCATGTGCCTGCTCGGCACCCTTCTAGCGCAGAATCTGGATTGGAGCTTTCTTGGGACCCACAGCTTTTGGAAAACCGGGCCCATGTTCTTCGTTTGGAGATTGGGCGTGGTGCTCCTACTGCTCGCGGCCCTGTGCGCCTTTGAGCGGGTGCTCCCGCAGATGGGTTCATCGGCCAAACAGGTCAAAGGGGTCACGCAGCCACAGCGGGGTTGGCCGTGGACCGTACAAGTCCTGGGCCAAGAAACACTTGTGATCTACGTCGTGCACCTGCTGGTCCTCTACGGCTCACCGCTCAACCCCAGTATCCACCTACACGTCGGACGCACCCAGGACCTATTGTCTTCGATTCTGATCTTCCTTTCCCTCTTCTGCGGCCTGATCCTGTTCACCCTGGGCTGGCACCACTTCAAAACACAAAAACCGAAACTCTTCCAAACCTTTCGCTGGACCCTCACCACCGCACTCGCCCTCTACATCCTCACCAGCAGCCTCGGCCTCTTCGCCCTCACCACCTAGCCCCGACCTGTCCCTCGCAGCACTTTTGGAGTGGTCCCGAAAAAATGGACAGTTGAAGTTAAGCAGCAAGTCCTAAGTTTTGGTAGTAAGAGTTTTCAAAATCGACAGGGCTGAGATAGCCCAATGTGGAATGC
>JAUICN010000019.1 GCA_030427835.1 Polyangia bacterium
ACGTCAGCGTCGTTTTATGACGCGTCTGGCCCATCGGAAGGCCTGAAAACGACCCAGGTTCGTTTCATCAGAGGTCTCTTTTGCGCAAGAAGTGGATGGTTTTTGCGCGTACCTGGGTTGTTTGGGGATGTTAGAGTTCTTTGATCTCTTTGATGAGGTCTTGGAGGACTTTTTTGGCGTCGCCGAAGACCATCATGGTGTTGTCGGATTCGAAGAGGGTGTTTTTGATGCCGGCGTAGCCGGGGCTTAGGCTTCGTTTGATGACGAAGACGGTGCGGGCTTCGTGCACGTTGAGGATGGGCATTCCGTAGATGGGGCTGGCCTTGTCGTTGGCAGCGGCTGGGTTCACGACGTCGTTTGCGCCGAGCACGATGACGGCGTCGGTATTTTTGAAGTCGGGGTTGATGGCGTCCATTTCCACGAGTTGTTCGTAGGGGACGTCAGCCTCTGCGAGCAGCACGTTCATGTGGCCGGGCATGCGGCCTGCCACGGGATGGATGGCGTAGCGTACGGTGATGTTCCTGGCTTCAAGTAGGGTCGCAAGTTCGCGTACGGTGTGTTGGGCCTGGGCCACCGCTAGGCCGTAGCCTGGAACGACGATGACGGACTCGACGTTTTCCATGAGCATGGCGGCTTCTTCAGCTCCGCAGGAGGTGACGGTGGTGTATTCGGTGTCGGTGCTTCCTTCGCCAGAGGATTGCTCTCCAAACCCACCGACCAATACGTTGAGAAGGGAGCGGTTCATGGCGACGCACATGATTTGGGTGAGAATGATGCCGGCGGCTCCTACCAGTGCGCCTGCAATGATCAGTAGTTGGTTGCCGATGGCAAAACCTGTGGCGGCTGCCGCGATGCCTGAGTAGGAGTTGAGTAGGGAGACGACCACGGGCATGTCGGCGCCGCCGATGGGAATGACGAGCAGAATGCCAAGCAGAAGGGCGCAGGCGGAGAAGGCGAGGATGCCCAATACGATGTCTAGGGGCGTTTCGGCGAAAAAACCCGCCCATGCTGCACACGCGATGGTGGTGATTGCGAGAAGGATGTTGGCTGCGTGCCGTGCGGGGAGGAGAATGGCTTTCCCATGGTTTAACCTGCCCTGGAGTTTTAGGAACGCGATGAGGCTCCCGGTCAGGGTGATTGCGCCGATGAGGATGGACGCGGCAGATGTGACGGTTTCCGTAGCGCCAAGGTGGCTCGCCAAGGTGCCTGTTTTTACAAGGCCCTCATCGGGTAGGGATGCCCAAACCACGGCGAGGGATACGAGTGCGGATGCGGCTCCGCCGAATCCGTTAAAAAGGGCCACCATTTCAGGCATGGAGGTCATGGGGACTTTGTAGGCGGTGACCGCGCCCACGAGGCTTCCGGCGAGTACACCAATGATCATCCATTGGTAGTCGACCAGGCCCATTTCGATGAGCGTGCCCAGCACTGCGAGCAGCATGCCCACGGCGGCCAGGTTGTTTCCAGAGGTGGCGGTGCGGACTTTGCCAAGTCGCTTGAGGCCCAGAATAAATAGGGTAGCGGAAAACAGGTACAACAGGGGTGCCGCCATGTGCGACAGGGATTCGCAGAAGGTGTTCATGGTTTAGCGCTTTTTCTTTGCAAACATGCGCAGCATGCGGTCGGTGACGAGAAAACCTCCGACCACGTTGATGGTGGCAAGAAACAGGGCGACCACGCCAAACAGGGTGGCGAGTTGGGTGTCGAAGTGTTGCACCATGGCAAGTGCACCCACGATGGTGATGCCGCTGATGGCGTTGGCACCCGACATGAGCGGCGTGTGCAGGGTGGGGGGGACTTTGGTGATGACTTCAAAGCCCAGGAAGCTGGCCAGTACGAATACGTAGAGGCCGATGAGAATGGGGCCCATCATGGTTGTTGCTCCTTGGTTGGTTCGGTGACCTCGTTGGGTAGGCGCACGATGCTGTTGATGACCTCAGCCGTGGGCGCGTGGCGAATGGAACCCCCGTGGGTTAACAGGCAGCCAGAAATGATCTCGTCTTCCAGATCCCAGGGGCGGGCGAAGCGGGCGTTGAGTTCGGTGTCGCCCTTTTCCTTGGGGTACAGGTGCAGCAATAGATTCAGCAGGTTCCGTGCGTAGAGCATGGAGGCGTCGGCGGGGAGTTGTGCGGGGAGGTTGCCCTCGCCCAGGATCCGTACGCCGTTGTGGATGACGGTTTCATCCGCCTTTGAGAGTTCGCAGTTGCCGCCCTGTTCGACCGCGAGATCCACGATGACGGCGCCCGGGCGCATGCTTTCAACCATGTCCCTCGAAACGAGTTTGGGTGCGGGGCGGCCGGGTACGAGGGCGGTGGTGATGACCACGTCGGCGCTGGCCACGTGTCGGGCCACGATCTCGCGTTGCTTGGCGAGGAACTCCGGGGTCATTTGCTTGGCGTAGCCACCTTGCCCGGAGCCGCTTTCCTGCATGGGCAGTTCGATAAAGCGGCCTCCCAGGGACTTGACCTGTTCTTCCACTTCGGGGCGAATGTCTGAAACTTCGACGACGGCCCCGAGCCGTTTTGCGGTGGCGATGGCTTGGAGGCCCGCGACCCCTGCGCCCATGATCACCACCCGCGCGGGTTGTACGGTGCCGGCTGCGGTCATGAGTAGAGGGAAGTATTTGTCGAGCTGTTGGGCGGCCAGAAGTACGGCGCGGTAGCCGGCGATGGAGGCCTGGGAGGAAAGGGCGTCCATGTTTTGGGCCCGGCTGATGCGGGGCACGAGCTCCATGGCAAAGGCGCTCATGTTTTGGTCGCGCAGGAGCTTCACGGTGGCCGTGTTTCTGTGGGGCGCCATGAGCGCGATCCAGGTGGCACCTGTTTGTTGCTGTTGGATTTGGCTGGCGCTTGGGGCGACCACGGAGAGGATCACCTCGGCCCTTTTACTGCCGGGCGCGATGAGGTTGGCCCCCGCCTCCCTGAAGGCGTCATCGGTGATGTTGGCGCCGATTCCCGCCCCCCGCTCCACGTGTGGGGTGAAGCCCTCCTTGATGAGGCGTTTGATGGTCTCCGGGGTGGCGGCAACGCGGGGTTCGCCTGCGCCACTTTGGTTGAGTACAAGCAGGTCCAAAGCCTGATTGCACTAGAACGGCGCAGTGCGTCGGTCAAGGCCAGGGCCCTGGCTGGGATGGGGGGTTGCCTGGGAAGGGCCCGGCGTACATGGCTGCCCTGTGAGGGTGATTTGCAGGGGTGCTGGCTCCGCGGGTTTGGGGTTTGCGGTGGCTCTCAAGCGGCTTGCGCCCACCGTGGACGTGCAGGTGTTTGACGGGCGTACGCAGTCGGCTTGCCTGGGTGAGGGCAGTGGCGGCGGGCTTGTGTTTGGGCAGTCGGCCTGGGAAGCGGTGGATGCTGTGGATGGTCAGGTGGCCCGTCAGGTGCGTTCCGGGGCTGTGCTGTGGGATTCCATGGAAGTGCGCAGGGGTAAGGAATCCCTTGAACTCGGTGGGCAACCTTTCTGGGGTGTGGATCGTGGTGCTCTTTTGGGTGCCCTTGCGGAACGCTGTGTGGCACTGGGCGTACCTGTTCATTGGAATACCGCGACGTTGGGTACGGATGCCGATCTCGTGGTGGCGGCAGATGGATCCCGGAGTGAGGTGCGTGATTCCATGGTGGATGTGCTGGGCGTTCAAGAACGCAATGGAACAAATGTGTTTTGCTGGTTTCGTTGTGGGGCTGCGCTCGATCGATTTGTGTTTGATGTGCAGCCCATGGGTGAGGGCGTGGCGGTGGCTCACCGATACCCGTCTGCGGGTGGATCGACCGCGGTGATTGAGGTGACCGCGAGGGCCTGGGAAGGCCTTCGCGGCCTTGATGAGGCAACACGCAACGCGCGGGTCCTGGGGTGGTTCGGGTTGTGCGATGCTCAACCCCTTGGGCCCTGGCGGCCCTTTGTGTCGGTGCGGTGCGAGCGTTGGTCCTACGGTTCGGAGTCCTTGGGGGCTTGGGTGCTGCTTGGGGATGCGGCCCACTGCAACCATTTTTCTGTGGGCCAGGGGACGGAGTTGGCGCTTTCGGGCGCGGTTGCCCTGGCAGGCAGCGTTGCAGACCACGGGGACGTGGATGGGGCGTTGCTTGCCTATGGGGAGCGGCATCGTTCCAAGGCGGAATCGGTGCGCCGTGGTGCGGTGCGTAGCCAGCGGTGGTTTGAACAGCTGGAACTGCGGATGGATTGTTCCATGGGGGAGTTTGCGTTTGGGTTGTTGAGCCGGACCTATCGGATGACTCACAGCGACCTCTCCCGTCGGGATCCGGCGTTTACGCGACAGGTGGTTGGGAAGGAAAAACCATTGCCGATGTTGCGGCCGCTTACGGTGCGGCCGATCGAAGGACGGGGCGTGGAACTCGCGAACCGTGTGGTGGTGTCGCCCATGGGCATGTACGCGTCGGAGCAAGGGGTGCCAGGTGAAGTGCAGCGCCGCAACTTCGAAACGTGGGCCCAAGGTGGTGGGACCCAGCGTGGTGGGATCCAGCGTGGTGGGACCCAGCGTGGTGGGACCCAGCGTGGTGGGATCCAGGGAGGAGCCGGGCTCATCATGACGGAGATGACGAACGTGGAGCCCCAGGGAAGAATTACACCGCGATGTGCGGGGCTTTACACGGATGCCCAGGAGGACGCCTGGCGCACGTTGGTGGATCTTGTGCACGCTACTGGGGAGGCGAAGGTGGGCGTTCAGCTTGGGCATGCCGGTCGCAAGGGTTCGACCCATCCACCTTCCGATGACACAGGTGCGAGTGGTGACCCTTTGGAGGACGAACAGGGTTGGGAGACCGTGGCGGCTTCACCGTTGGCCTGGGATCAGGGTTTCGATGTGCCGCGGGAGATGACTCGGAAAGACATGGATCGGGTGCGGGAGGCCTTTGTTGCGTCGGCGGTGCGGGCTGCGCGAGCAGGTTTCGATTGGCTGGAGATTCACGCCGCCCATGGGTACTTGCTGTCGGGGTTTCTGACACCGGTGAGCAATCAACGTGGGGATGAGTACGGCGGTACCATGGAGAACCGTGCACGGTTCCCGTTGGAGGTGATCCGGGTGGTTCGAAAGGTATGGGACGGGCCACTTAGTGTGCGCATTTCAGCCACGGATTGGGTTCCAGATGGGATTTCCGTGGAGGACGTGTTGTGGTTCGTTCAGGCACTTCAGGGGATCGGTGTGGATGTCATTGACGTGTCCGCGGGGCAGACCACGCCCCATGCGAAGCCCGAATACGGCAGGCTTTGGCAAACCCACCTCGCTGAAACCATCCGGCTACAGACGGGCATGATCACCATGGCTGTGGGTGGCTACCGAAGCCACGATGACATCAACACTACGCTACTTGCGGGCCGCGCAGATCTTGTGGCCGTGGGTCGTGCGCATTTAGGGAACCCTGGATTTGTCCGCAATTTTGTGGGTGAGCGTGGTGGGGGATTGAGGAGCGTTAGTACCTGCCTGCGTGTCGGGGTGCGTTGTCTCGGTTGCAATGGCGGCGCTTTGCTTTGTCGAGTTCGACTTTTAGTCCCAGGTTGTTGAGATGTTTGGCGGTGCGGGCGTGTGTTGTGGCGGAACAGACGGTGAGGGCAAGGCTGACTCGGCTGCCGTAGCGTAGGGTGGGGAACTGAAGGGCTTTGTTCTCAAACTGTGGCAGTTGTTGTGCGTAGGCGCTTAGGGCGCTTTCTGCGAGCTGAGGGTTTTGGATGAGGGTGACAAACAGTTCGAGAGGGGCTGGGCCCGTTGCGATTTGGTACATGTCCTGGAGCGAAAAGAATGCGCCTTCGGTTGGGTGCTTGTCTTCTGCGAAGAGTACATCGTTGTCTGACACGCCGATGTGGGTGAGCATGGGGAGTTCGCTCAATGCCCGTACGGACTTGGGTGTGAGCTCACCTCCTGCTGAGATTTGCACGTGGGAGGTACGGGGTGCCAGGGCGAGCGGGGAAAAATCCTGGATGGGGCCCTTTTCAATGCGAAGAAGCCCTGACTTGCGCCAGGCGTCGGTATCTAGGGCGTACAGGTAGGGGTGGTCATCCGTGTAGGCGACGGTGCTACTGGTTTGGGTGCATACTGCGAAATAGGCAGACAGGTCGTCCGCCACAAGTTCCTCGGATTGGTACAGGAGGTTCCAATAGACGATTTTTCCTGTGAGAGGGTCTAGGTGAAAACGGAAAGCGACATGCCGGCTGAGTTGCATGTGAAACCGGCGCATGAAGTACGCGTCGTCGGGGAGGGTGGCTAGGTTGGCGGCAACCCCCGGTTCGAGTTGTTTCAGGTGTTCCTGAAGTTGCACGTTTTTCAGTGGATAGGGTTGTGCGAACAGTTCCTTTTCTGGCACCACACGCCAATCACCGTCCCGAACGTGTAGGTCGGCGGGGACCCGGTCCGAAGTGTGTAGGAGGCCAATGAACACCGGGTGGCTGAAGTCTTCGTTTGCGAAGCCGAGTTCGTTCAGGTGGAACTGCATTTCGTTCGATCGGAGTATTTTTGCGAAGTGGTAGCGAACGACTTTTGCGATTTGTTCGTTGTTCCTGTGGGCGGTGACATTGGAAACCCGAAAGGACGTGTAGCTGTGTTCAAACGCTGCGATCAGGGCGTCGGCAAGGGTATTGCAGTTGGGGTTGGGTCCACTGGTGTCGCTGGGAGAGGCCCCTTTCCACGTTGGCAGGTTGGTTGTGGATCTCGCGCAACCCAATGCGACCACAGCGAGTAGGCTTGCCGCTAGGGTAGAACTGATAAGTATTTTTGGCCCGCGCATACCACACCGCTTTCGGGCAACGCCTACCGGTGATCTTTCACCGATTGCCGTACCGCCAGTCAACTCTGCAAAAACGAAGCCACTCCAAAACCACGCGTGATGTGGCTAGGAACCCTCCAAGTGGTCGGCGGAAGTGACACGCTTTGTCCCGGGTGGGAACGCCGGTCGCCAGCGGGTGTACGGATTGTTGTTCCCATGGATGGTTTTGATGACCCACCTTGCGGGTCTTGAGTGCCGAGCTGAAACCGTTTGTGTGAAACATTAATTCTGCCGCGCAGATAATTGGCAGAATTTTGATTCTCGAAGAAGTTGCGGGTGGGCGAGTGGTTGTCCGGTTGTGGCAGGGTGGGGCGTCTGTAGGGGGTAATGTTGTGTCGGGGATCGATGTGTCGATTCCTGCGCGGGCAAATCGGGCGGTTGTCCCTTTAGTAAGGTGGATTCGTGATGGGTTGGAAACAGACGTTGGTGTTGGGTTGTGTGTGGTGGCTTTCGGGTATGGGGTCGGTGGCGAGGGCCCAGCCGGCGCTTGAGGGCAATGTGCGGAGGATTGCGGTGCTCGTGGGGTCGAATGCGGCGGCGCCGGGGAGGCAGCCGTTGCGGTACGCCCATGGGGATGTGCGCCGGGTGGCATCGGTGCTGCCGCCACTTGGATGTCTGCGTCCTGGATGAACACGACTGTGGCCGACAGGTTTCAGCTTAACGTGCTGGCGCCTGGTTTGACCTACCGTGGGGGGGCCCGCGGTGAGAAGGAGTGGACGGTGTGGGGTGAACTGGGCAATGCGTCTGTGACGGGTTGGAACGCGGATGGGGATGTGCGGTTCTCGGGTCGTTCATCCAATGTGGGCGGTGCCTACCACCATTGGTTGAACCCCAGGATGCGGCTCACGGGTGGGGCGGATGTGTTTTGGTCCGGCGGCCGATCCGAGGGGCGCAACATGCACAATGTTCAGTCCAGCGTACACGTGGGTTACAGCGCGCAACTTACCCAGGCCTTGACCTTGCACGTGGGTGCCACGTACCTTGCGCCCTCCTGGTGGACCCAGGATTTTGATTTCGAGGTGGGTGATGGAACGGCCCTCCGTGTGGGATCTGGATTTCACCAGGGACAAAGCAAGGTGCCGTTGCTCCAGTACAGCGTGAGCGACCGCACCAGCCTTGATCTGCACGCCGATGTGGAGTTCCGTGGTCGCACCGTCAACGACTCCTACCTACTCGGCTTCACCCACCTCTGGGGCAAGGCCTACCGGTAAGGGTTGTGGGGTTTTTTCCCAGACTAGGAACTCTGCGTATTCGGTACTTGTCATGGCGGTGGTCCATGTTTGTAGATCGAAGGCTGGAAGTTGGAGGAGGGGATCGATGTTGGTGGGGAGTTTTTCGGTGGGGATGGCGATGGAGTGTGTGCCCTTGAATAGGACCACGAAGCAATCGGGTTCCAGGGGGCCCATGCCTGTGGTGACCACAAGGATCTTTGTGAGGTCCGCAAACCGCCAGGTCTCCGTGGGAACACCGAAGGATTTGCGTTGAATCCCCTCATCTTTGAAGGTGTAGGACTCTACTGTGACAAGCGGGTCGGGAAGGTAGCTGCACGCCTTTTTCCAAAGGGCGTACAGGCCCTGTGAAAGTAGAGTGAGCGGACCGTAGGGTGTGAGTATGTCGAGTAGGAAGCCCGCTGCGACCACCACAAGTGCCGTGCCCAGGCTGGGGCTGTAGTAGGCCCGGGCCCCTGCTGTGAGAAACATGTAGATGGTGATTGCGGCAAGCAGGGAGAGGCGGCCCTCGTCGTGGTATTCGAACTCGATGGCGAACGTGATTTTTTCCCTGGCACGTTCTTCGTAACGTTGCCGGAATATGGGCGTTTGAAACATGTGTTTGCACCGGAGCAACCTGCGCAGGAACTGCCTGCGTTTTGGTGTGTACAGCAAGGTCGGTACCCACTTGTATTCCTCTCGAATCTGTTTGCCGTAGGAATACAGGCTCGCTGCGCCGAGGATGGCGAGATCGATGTCGCAAAAATACTGGGTGTCGGGGTCCTGTGACGGTGCGTGGTGCTCGGTCGCGAGGATGAGGTTGTACCCGTAGGCGAGGGTGGACGGGGGGATGTTCCACTCGTTGCCTTTTCGTTGGAGTAGTTCGGCGCTTGCTTGCTCGTTTCCTTTGGACAGCGGCTTGTACACCAGGTCGTGGAACCACAGTGCGAGTTCGAACCCGTCCGGTTGTGTGATCTTGTCTCGGACGGTGTCGAACTCGGTGAGGCAGTGTTCGATGTGCTCCAGGGTGTGGTACTTGCGGTGCGGCTGACTGTACTGTCGAGCCACCCACTCGAACTCTCCGTCAGGGTTTTTTGGATTTCCTATCCGCGCAATGAGGCCCGTGAACCGCTGTTGGAGTGGATTCGGTTGCCTGTTTTCCTCTTGTTGTGATGGTGCGTTGGGCAAGGCCAGTGCCGAATGGGTACCACCCACAATCCTGCTATTCAATGTCCGTGTTGGAACTTGTGCGACTGTTTTCGGTTGTTGGATTCTTCACCTGACCTGGGCGAACAGCGAGTCTGCGGATTGTTCCCATAGTGGTGTGGCGGTGTTGGGTTTGAAGAAGCCGAGGTGGCCGATGGACTTTACCGACAGATGGGCGGGGTTGACGGGCCTGTATTCCACGGTGGCTTGGGTGTAGGCGTTGTGAATGGCGTGCACGGCCTTGGGTGTGCCCCAGGGATCGTCGGAGAAGTGGTAGGCGAGTATGGGGCAGGTCAGGTTGTGGAGGGTGGGTTGGACGTTGCGGTCGCCTAAGAAAAAACGACGCTTTCGACACCACTGCGCCCATTGGAGCGCTACCCCTTTTGGGAGATCTTCTCCTGTGCCCAGTTTCCCTGGCAGGTAGTCGAAGAGCCGAGCGATGACGGGAACCAGTAGGTACCAAAGCAATGCCAATCGGTACTTTTCAGGTGCCTGCATGTTGGGTCAGTAGCCGTGGAGGGAGGCGACTGTGACCATGGACTGTACTTGGTGGTTGTTGGTGGCGAGGGCTGTGAGCCACCCGCCCGCGCTGTGGCCCACCACGTGGATCTTGGGTTGCTGGAACTCGGTGCACGCCCAGGCGATGACTGCGCTTACATCTTTTTTTCCCCAATCGTGCATGTTGCCCTGGAAGCCCGCGAGGTTCCCGTGACGGGCTCTTCTGATGCCGCGGTAGTCAAAGGTGATGACGTTGTACCCCCGTTGGGAGAGAAAGCGGGCGTAGGCCCCGTAGAACTGTTGCTTGATCGCGGTGCCCGAGCAGATGATGACGACGTGGCCGTTGCGTGTGGATGGTGGTGCCTCGAAGACTGTGGCGCCAAGGGGGTAGCCGTCCTCGGCGATGATGGTGACTTCTCGAGATATGGTTTCCATTGAATGTGTTGTGATTCTTTCGGGCGTTTAACGAGCGGGCTTTCCCAAGTTCGTGCAACTGCCTCCTAAGGGGCTAGCCTGTCAGGTAGGCACCCGGTTTAAGGTGTTAGGCAGACACCCGGCAGTACAGTCACCCATGTCTGAGGCTGTTCAACTTGTTCTGTGGAGCATGGAGCGCTCCATGTGCTGTTTTGGAGCATTTTGTGTTCCTGTGATGTTCAAAATGCACTGCGAGCCATCCGAACTTTCGAATTTTTCGCCTGGCATGCGTTTTGCGTCTCCTGTTTACATCCATTTCTGGGTGTCTACGGGCGAACCCGGGACTGGAGGAGAAAGTACAAGACCATGATGAATCTTACAGATCGTATGACTATGGGTGCTTTGACTATTGCGGTGCTGGCTTGGGGTACCGGCTGCAAACCGATGGCCTCCCAAGGAGCGGGGGCGAAGTCGGTGGCAGGTACGGAGTCATTTCTCCGTGTCTGCGGCGCCATGGGTGATGCCGATGCCCGTTCGGCTTTGGAGCAGAATATGAGTGAGTCTATTTCTGAGTTTTATGAAAAGGGTGATCGCTACGTCTCGTATCCACCCATAGGCTTGCTTAAAGAACTAGGGGTGCTGCCTTCCGATGGCTTGTCTGCGGGCACGACCGGCCAGCTCAATGTTGCACGCCAGGGCATTTTGGATCCTGGCCGCAATGGCGTGGTTTGGGGTGAACGGATTTCTACTTTGAACGATCGCACGGTGGAGTACCGAATTGGACCGTTGGGTTATTCAGCGGTTGCCGCCTTTCGCGGCTTTCCGTGGAATGGTGTGTGGACCCTAGAGTTGCAGGACAATGGGACATGGAAATTCTCCGATTCCCAACAACGAGCCTTTCGGTACGAGTATTCTGCTTCTGCCGACTACACAGGTGCAATCTATGGTGGCGAATTGGCTTTTCGGGGTGTCGATGGCGTGGATCTTCTGGAAGAGATCGACAAAGTGCCAGACGGGATCGTGAGTGCCTTTGTTGCACCACAGTACGGAGGAACCCGGAGCGTGGGAAGAATCCGGCAGGAACAGCTTTCCTGTTCTCAGCTGACGAGTTTGGCTGACAAATTGGACTACTTAGTGGAGAAGGGGGAGGACCTGGGCTTGTTTGGGGCGGCGGTTGCGAGGTGGAAGTATGGTCAGTCCTATTCAGTCGAGGGGACAGATATTGTTTTTGCTAATCAGAGTAAACGAAGCGCGATCGCGGGGATGCTTAAGGAAGAAATGAAGGAGCACGGGTTTAACGATGACTTTTCTTGTGAAAACAGTTCTGGTGTCGGCAACCCCATGTGGAAGGCAATCTTTCCCAAGATCCACAATCTTCGTCACACCGTCCCCATGGAGAGTGTGAAGCAGCTTGTGTGTGTGGGTACTTCATCGGAGTTACCAATAGTTCTTGCCTACAGCCAGGACTACGAGGAGGGTTGGCGTTTCAACTATGCGGGGTTGGCTCTGCCTCACGATGGAGATTTTGGTGTGGCTGAAGCCGCGAATACGTTTCCACATCTTGAGATCGTCGAGAAGAAATCGAAGAGATCCTCGTCTTCTGGGTGGCTTCTGGTAACTGCGGAAGATGCCGCTCTGATCACCAGAGGGATGCTCCACTGAGTTGCCCAGGTCCTGGACGGTTTAGTTGGTGCAGCCGCAGCCGCCTCCTGAGGGGCGGCCGTCGGCGCCGGAGGCGGCTTCTCTGGAGGTGTGGAGTTTGCGTTGGCTTTGGGCTTCGGTGATGTCGTCTTCGCCTGTCATGTTGGGGTCGGCGAAGGATTCGCGGGCGTAGGCGGGCACGACCACACAGGCGGGCAGTGTGAGGAGTAGGAGTACGGTGGCGATGAGGGGTTTGGGCATGGTTAGAAGCTGTGGCCGTAGCCGGTGGTTAGGGTGGTGACGTTGAGGTTGTTGGTGCGCCAGTATTGGGAGAGGCCGAGATCGATGTAGCCTGTTTTGGTGGGTACTGGCCGGTGGCGGATGGCGGGGGTGGCGCCAAAGGGGTGGGTGCTTCGGTGTGTGGTTGTGGCGCGGCGGGTGAAACGGTGTCGGATGCGTAGGCCCGTTTCGTGGGCGGTGAAGGTGGCAAGGTCCGAGTCGGCGGTGCGGGTGTTGGGGATGTTTGAGGTTTGTACCACTGGAGAAAAGAAGTCTGCGCCGGTTTGCCGGTGGATGCGGTAGGAGCCGCGCAGGGACCACCGTGGGTTTCCTTGGGCACCACCTAGGATTTGTGTCCAACGTGCTTGTAGGGTGTGTGCGTGGATGCCAAAGGTGTCGGTGTAGAAACGGTAGGAGCCGTTCAGGAATGCGTTGAGTGTGGGTAGGTGTTGCACGACGCGTGTGCCCAGGGCGTGGCGGAGGCGTTGACTTGGGAACTGCTCTGCGATTCTGTCGGCCGGTGCTCCGTTGGTGGATGTGGGCACCGAGTTCCAGGTTTGTTCGAGCCTGCCGGATTGCAGGGTGGCGCCGTACTCGATGGCGGCAAGGGTGGTGTAGGAGAGCATTTGGGAAAAGGCGAGGTTGGCCCCGAGGGTGACGCGGCCGGCGGTGCCCACGTTGCTTCCGTCGATTTCGAGATCGTCGAAGGAGTCCCCGATCACCTGGGCGGAGGCGGTGATGGCGGCGTTGTCCTGGGCCAGTTCCTGGGTGAACCCGAGGCCCGCAAAGGCAGAACGGAGGGGTTCTTCCACATGGATGCCGTAACGGACAACGAGGGTTTCGTCTTCGTCGAGGTCGATGTTGGACTGCATTTGAAAGGTGACCGCTTCGTTGGTGCGCGATGCACTGGAAACGGCGTCCAGGGCGTCGGGGGAAGCCGCAGTGACGATGTCCACGGGGACCATGATGTCGTGGGTGACGTTTCGGTTTTGTCGGACCCGTGCGCTCAGGATTGGCTGCACGATCCAGGTGTCTTCTTTGCCCCGGGGGACCTGGTTGGGGTTGTGGGTGTTGACGTTGGCCTGGGATTGGCCCCCGCGCCCCCGTTGGTTGTAGTAGGTGAGCCGCGCGTCGAACCGTTCCAGGGACCACTGGGTGGGCTGGGTGTTCCCCGGTTGGGTGTTCACAGGTTGGGTGTTCCCCGGTTGGGCATGGGCGGGGATCGACCCTGCGAGCAAACACAACAGTGGCGGAAGGGCCGCCCAGACTCGCAAAAAGGCGGGCATAGGAAGGTGCCTAGTATGCTGGCTACGGCGTTCGGCTCAAGTGGGCCTGGGATCGGAAAATTCAACCTTGTGTGATGGGGGTAGACTGCTAGATCGCGCGGTGCTGCCGGGTTGCGGCCCGGCGCATATTTTTTGGTTTTTCGTAGGGTTGGTGGCGTGGTGACAAAAGCGGTGTTTGCGGGTCAAGAGGCGCAGGACGCGTTGGCAATTCGTACGATTCGTACGCTCAGCATGGACATGGTGCAGGCGGCGAATTCGGGGCATCCGGGTACGCCCATGGCGCTCGCTCCCTTGGGGTGGGCCCTATTTCGCTACCTGCGTAAGCATGACCCGAGCACGCCCGGCTGGTGGGACAGGGACCGGTTCGTGCTTTCCTGTGGGCATGCCTCTGCATTGCAGTACGCGCTTTTGCATCTGGGCGGGTACGATCTTGGGCTGGACGAGCTGAAGGATTTTCGCCAGTGGGGGAGCCGAACTCCGGGGCACCCGGAATACGGGCACACGCCTGGGGTGGAGATTACAACGGGGCCCCTGGGCCAGGGGATTGCGACAGCGGTGGGCATGGCCATGGCGGAACGGCACATGGCGGCACGTTTTAATCGGCCAGGACATCGCGTGGTCGATCACACCACGTGGGTCATTGCCTCGGACGGGGACTTGATGGAGGGGATTAGCTCCGAGGCTGCGTCCATTGCGGGGCACCTGGGGCTTGGCAAGCTGGTGGTGTTTTGGGATGACAACCACATTACGATCGACGGGCGTACGGACCTTTCTTTCACGGAGGATGTGGTGGCGCGCTTTGCCTCCCAGGGGTGGCACACCCTTGAGGTGGAAGATGGCAACGACCTTCCCGCGCTAGTACTGGCGGGACAGCAGGCCAAGCAGGATCCACGGCCAACCTTGGTGCGGGTGCGGACAATCATCGGCGACCCGGCACCAAACAAGAAAGATACCTCTGGTGCCCACGGTGCACCGCTCGGAGCGGATGAGGTTGCGGCGACCAAGGAGATTTTGGGCGCGCCTTCCGAAGCCTTTGTGGTGCCGGAAGAGTTGGGTGCCGTACGGGAGTCGGTATTGGCAGAGGGTACTCGTGTGCAAGGGGAATGGCAGGCTACATGGGACGCGTACGCTGCTGCACATGGGGACCTTGCGGAGGCGTTTGAGCAAGCCATGGCAGGCGAGTTTCCTGCGGACTGGAAAGATGCGCTGCCCGGATTCCCGGTGGACGCGAAGGGCATGGCCACACGGAAGGCCAGTGGAAACGTGGTGGCAGCCATGTCGAAGGTGTTGCCCAACCTGGTGGGTGGATCGGCGGATCTGGCCGGCTCCAACCTGAGCACTCAGCCTGGCTTGGCCGCGTTTGGCGCAGCAAAGGATGGGGATTTTTCTGGGGGCGGCGAGGTTCCCCGGAACGTGCACTTCGGCGTGCGTGAACATGCCATGGGGGCGATTTGCAACGGCATGGCCCTGCACGGTGGGGTGGTTGCCTACGGGGCCACGTTCCTTGTGTTTAGTGATTACATGCGGCCTGCGATTCGCTTGGCGGCGTTGATGAAGCTGCCCGTGAAGTACATTTTTACCCACGATTCCATTGGGCTTGGGGAAGACGGCCCCACCCACCAGCCGGTGGAACATGTGGCGGCGTTGCGGTTGATTCCTGGGTTGCAGGTGTTTCGACCGGGGGATGCCAACGAGACGCGTGAGGCCTGGGAGGCCGCCATGGCCTACACGGATGGGCCGAGTGCGTTGGTGCTCACGCGGCAGGCGCTACCCACGTTGGATCGTGTTTCTACGGATGGCGTGAGGCGGGGGGCGTACGTTGTGCATGGTGCTTACGCGGCGAAGGGCAGCGATGCTGTGAACGGAAGCGGTGCTCCTGAGGTTCAGCTGTTGGCTACGGGCAGTGAGGTGCACCTTGCGGTTCAGGCCTGTGATGCACTTGCTGAAAAGGGCGTGGCTGCCCAGGTGGTGAGCCTGCCGTGCTGGGAGTTGTTAACGGAGCTTCCCCAGGAAAAACAGCGTGAGTTGTTCCCCGCAGGCGTGAAGGCGCGTGTGGTGGTGGAAGCGGGTAGCCGCATGGGCTGGGAGCGTTGGGCGACCATGGGCCTGGACAGTGCCCGGGTGGCCTACGTGACCATGGACGGTTTTGGGGCCTCTGCTCCGGCGGGCACCTTGTTTCGTGAGTTTGGGTTCACGCGGGACGGGATTGTGCAAGCGGCGTTGAACCTGCTCGGTAGGGGATGAGCTTCACTGCGGACTGGCAGAGAATTGCAGCGCGCCTGTTGGCGGTGGATGCGGTGGGTTTGAACGAGGATCCGCATGTGGATCTGGAACGGCGCCATTCGGCGGTGGCTGTGGTTCTTCGGCCGGACAGGGTTGGGAGCAGCGGCCTTGATGTGCTGCTGGTGAAACGTGCACAGCGACAGGGGGATCGCTGGTCTGGGCACATGGCATTTCCCGGTGGGCATTGGGAGGAGAATGACGACTCCTTGATGCACACGGCGGTTCGGGAGACCCAGGAGGAGGTGTCTGTTCCACTCCTGCAATCGGGCCAGGCGCTTGGTCGGCTGCCCGCGATTGGTGCCGTGGGGCGCGGCCAGGCCATGAACTTGGATGTGCACCCCTTTGTGTTTGGCCTGCACGAAGACGTGTCCCCATCGCCTGACCCGGCGGAGGTGGAGGAATCCATTTGGGTCCCTCTGGCGCAACTGCGTTCGCCAAAACAGCACTACCAGTTTGGATTTGAAACCAAGGAAGGGTCTGTGGATCTACCCGCCATCGACGCCCAGGGCCGCCGCGTCTGGGGCCTCACCTACCACATGCTGCAAGCCCTCTTCCAACGCCTCCGGTAGGGCGCCCTAGAATCATTGAGCTTTTCTCAGCAATTCGACCCAGGGTCGCGTTTTGCACGTTTTCTGCGCGGCAGAATTTGTTTTTCTGCGTCGTGACCCAGGGTCAAATTCTGCTGATTATCTGCGCGGTGAAATGTGCGGAATCTGGCTAGGGGAGTTGCCACCTTTGGGGGCTGTGTGCTCCGGCAAAAACGGGAGAATTGTAGAAAGGGGCAGGTGTCCTAGTCGGCTCATTCCTAAACGACCCAGGGTCAGATTCTGCTGATTATCTGTGCGGCGGAACGTGTGGAATGTTTGTTTGGGATTAGAGTTCCAGACCGTTTTGAGTGCAGAGGTGTTTTAGGGTGGTGAGGAGTTCTTCGTCTTGGTTTTTGTCGCTGCGCCATTGTTGGTGTTCCGGGGCGTAGGAGAAGTGCCAGCCGCGGCCGTTGCCGGCGAGCCAGATTTGTTGGGCGGGGCCCTGGGTGTTGGCCACGACTCGCGCGCCATTGGCGAAGGTGATGGTGATGACGTCGCCGGCGGTTTCCATGTCGGCCAGGTCGGCGTCCACGTTGTCAAAGAGGTCTTCGATCTCGCGTAGGGTGGTAGAGGCGAGTTTGCGGTATTCGACGTCGTCCATGGTCGTAGGGACCTAGGACCCGGCACTGTGCTGTGCAAGCGCTAACGGAGAGGGATGGGGGGCTAGCTGCCGCCCACGTGTACGATCCGTGGGGAGGCGCGGTAGCGGAGGTGGGCGTGTTCGATGTGGGTTTGGCGGTGGCCGGTGGGGCCATGCCCGTGGAAGATGCGGCGGCGGTGTACGCGGAACCCAAGGGAGCCTCTTTTTGCGACTGACTGTTTGCCCCGGGGGAGGTTCGCGTCATGCACGACTCGGGTTTCAAAGGGCAGGGCGTGGGTGACGGTACGGTCAAATCCCACTTCGGGGGGTGCGCTGGCGCCCAGGAATCGAATCCGGAGTTTGGGCCCCTCGGTGGTGGCGTGCACCAGGATGGGGTGGTCGTGGGGGTTGCGGATCTTAAGGTCCACTTCGGGCCAGACCACGGTGGCATCCAGGCCCATGGGGATGTAGCCGGCGGGGCGGGTGTGTGGGGTGTGTTCCAGCAGTTCGAGGCCCGCAAAGAAGGCGGCGGCGTGTAGGGTGCTTGCGACCTGGCAGACGCCTCCCCCCATGCCGGGCACAAGTTGCCTGTGAATGAGTACGGGGGCCGCACGGAATCCCGCTTCGCCACTTCGTGGGCCCACCTGCCGATTGAAGGACAGCACCCCGTGTGCGGGCATGATGGTTCCGTTGAGGTGTTCGGCCGCCAGGCGAATGTTGTGGGCGCGGTTGATGTGCTCACCCTCCGTACCGTGCTGACGAAAGGTGGTTTCAAAGGTTCCCATCACGTGTTGGAGGGAGAGCCCCTCGGGGATGTGGGGGCCGTCGGTGGCTTGCTGTACGTGCAGGGGGAGCACGGCACTCGGGTTGGCGGTGATCAGTGTTTGGGCGATGACCTCTTCCGATGCGGCAGCATGGATGCGGTAGCCGGACTGGGGTCGGGTGACTTGTTGCTGCTCCAGATCGATTTCAGCGCGGACCGCTGGTGTTCGTGTGGTTTGGTCAAGTCTGTGCACCCGTTGGGTGAGTTGCTGCCGATCGAGGTGTACATGCCAGTGCACTTCCCAGCCCACCAGCCGCGCTTGGAGGCTTGCGGCCATGTCAGTAAGGGGGAACCCGGAGCGCCCTACGGAAAGCAACCTGCGTTTTGTGGCAGGCACGTCCACGCGGGCGCCCAGTTCTCGCCTTGGGATGTGAACGACCTGTTGCCCCACGTGCAACGCCAGGGGCTGATCGAGCCAGGCCTGTGCTCGCTGTTCTAACTCTTCGGCCAGGGCCCGTGGTTCGCCCGTGGGTAGGGATTCCGGCACCCAGCCTGCAAGGTGCACGCCAGGGATGGGGCCCTCCTGGGTAAGGATTCCGGCCCACAATAGGGTCGGTATGCCTACTGCTGCCAATCCGAGGCTCCAGCCGCCCTGCATGAGGGAGCGAAAGCCCCGTGATTCGCGCCGCCTGCGCTGGGTTACCACCGGGCCATTGTAGATCAGGGCGGCCCTTTTTACATGGCTGGAAAAACGAACAGGTGGGTTGGTGTAGGTGATCTGCTAGGTTCGGCGCCAACGGGATTTCCCGCAGGAGCAGTCATGAGTTTGTTGGTTTTGGAAAAGGGGTCGTTGCACTACGGCGACCGGGTGATCTTTGAGGACGCGGATCTGCACATTGCCGCGGGCGATCGGCTCGGGGTGATCGGGCCCAACGGTTCTGGAAAGAGCTCGCTTTTGCGTGTGTTGTCGGGTCGAGTGGCCCTGGATGCGGGGCGTATTCGGGCTTCCAAGGGGGTGCGGGTGGCGTTCCTTACCCAGGATCTGGAGGAGGGGGACGACTGCCTGCTGAGTGAGTTTGTGATGTCTGGGGTACCCGGGCGTGATGACCTGGAGGCCCTGGTTTCCCGGCTTGAGCAGGAGATCGGGGAGGCCAGTGCGGCCGAGGACATTGAGCGCACCATGGAGATCGCCGAACAGCTTTCGGATGCCCACGAGCAGTTGGCTGCGGTGGAGACAGATTACTCCCCCTACCAGGCGCGAAGTATTCTCAAGGGACTGGGTTACGCGGAGACCGATTGGGACCGGCCCATGTCGGAGTTTAGCGGGGGCTGGCGCATGCGTGCCGTGTTGGCGGGGCTTTTGTTCCAGCGGCCCGAGGTGCTGCTGCTGGATGAGCCCACCAACCACCTGGACATGCCTTCGGTGGCGTGGCTTTCGGGGTTCATGAAAACGCTTCCCTCGGCGGTGGTGTTGATTTCCCATGACCGGGAGTTTTTGAACGAGCAGGTGAACCGTGTGGCCTCGTTTGAACCGGAGGGCCTGCGCGATTACCAGGGCAACTACGACAAGTACTTGGTGGCCCGGGCGGAGGAGGAGGAGATCCTCGTTAACCGCGCGAAGAATGTGGCCCGGGAACGGGAAAAGGCGGAGAAGTTCATTTCGCGATTCCGTGCCCAGGCGAGCAAAGCCAAGTCCGTGCAGAGCCGTGTGAAGGCCCTGGAGAAAATGGAAAGTGTGGAGGTGTTGCAGAGCAACAAGACCATGAAGATCCAGTTCCCCCCGGTGAAACGTACCGGGGACGTGGCCATTCACGGTGAGGGCCTCAGCAAGTCCTACGGGGATCTTGAGGTGTTCAAGGACGTGGAGGTGATGGTGCGCCGGGGGCAGCGTATTGGTATTATTGGTCCCAACGGCGCGGGTAAGACCACGTTGCTCCGGGTGTTGGCCGATGAGATTTCGGCCAACGCTGGAACGGTGGAGCTTGGGTACCACGTGAAGCTCGGGTATTTCGCCCAGCACCACGCCGACAAGCTGGACCCCACGCGAACGGTGTACGATGAGGTGTACGGCCACAGCGAGGACGCGGGCATGACCCGGGTGCGAACCATTCTGGGTGCGCTTTTGTTTCAGGGCGATGATGTGGACAAGTCCGTGAGTGTGCTTTCCGGTGGGGAGCGTGCGCGTGTGGCCCTGGCGAAGCTGCTTGTGGATCCAGGAAACGTGATGTTGCTTGATGAGCCCACCAACCACCTGGATTTGGCTTCCACGGAGGCCCTGGCGGAGGCCCTGACCCAGTTTGAGGGAACGCTGTTGTTTGTGAGCCACAACCGTGCGTTTATTCGTACGCTGGCCACACATATTTGGAATGTGGAGGATGGCCGGGTGGAGGTGTACCCGGGTACCCTGGACGAATACATGACGGCCGCCCGCGCACGGTTGAGTTCGTCGTCGGATTCCACGGGTTCTTCTGGTAGTGCGGGTTCTTCTGGTGGTGCCGGCCCCTCGGGTAGTGCGGGCCCCTCGGCTAGTGCTGCGGTGGAGGAGTCTTCTGGGGACCGGCGGGAGCGGAAGCGTAGGCAACGCCGCTGGGAACAGGAGGGGGCCACATTGAAATCCAAGGTGGCCAAGATGGAGCAGCAGGTGGCCGAGCTTGAGAAGGAGCAGGCCGCCCGTTCCAAATCCCTTGAGGATCCGGACGTTTACTCCGATGATTCCAGGCGCTACCCCCTGATTGATGCTCTGCAGGTGGGGCAAAAGCAGTTGGAGGAAACGACCGCGCAATGGATGGCCCTGCAGGAAAAGCTGGAAGCCTGGGAGGCGAGCAAGCCTTGACGGGGCTCCGGAGAGCCCGCGTTTCCGCCTGGCTGGCGGAGCAGACTCTTCTGGATGCGGTGGCGGTGTTGGGCCGTGGTTCCATTGCGGTGATGGCCCTCAAGGGTGTGTTGCTGCAACGTTGGATCTACGCGGATGTTTCTGAACGGGTCATGTGCGACGTGGATGTTCTGGTGCCCCCATCCCGTTTTCATGAGGCCACGGATCGCCTGGTGCGCGCGGGTTACACCCATTTCAAGCATTCGCGAAGTGGGGTGGAGGTGGCCCTGCGCAGCCCGGGGGGCTTTGTGTTGGACTTGCACCGGCACCTCTTTGAACCGGGGCGCTACCGCCTCACACCGGAATCTGTGTTTGCCCGGGCGGTGTGGGACACCGAGCTTTTTGATTCGCCGGTCATGCGACCCTGCAACGAGGACATGTTTTGCCACCTGCTTGGGAAGTTTGTGACCGATCGCCGTGCCCTGGTGGAACCGCGCCAACCTGTTCTGGGTGCGGGTGCTCCCATCGGAAACCAACCCGCGGACTACGCCGAGCACTCGGCCTGGGAGGATGGGCAACGGTTGGACGAGCTGTTGCGGTTTGCACTGCATGTGGGTTTGGATGCCGAGGCGACTGCCGCACATGTGGAGGCCTGCGGCATGTCCCGGGCCGCACGCTACGTATTGGGTTGGGTGGCCCGTTCCGGCCATGGTGAGAAACTAGAATCTCCGGCAAGGGAATTTTCGGGGGCCCTGGTTCGCTGCCTTTGCAATGATCCTATGGGTGAGGTGTTGGTGGATCGATTGCACCGCACAGCTTCGCTAGGCAATCAGTCCCCGGCCTCTGTGGTTCGTGCGCACCTGTTGAACGGCAGTGTGGCCCAGGGGGCTCGCTCGCTCGGTTTCACGGTGTGGCGCAGGTTGCTTACGACCGGGGACAGGGAGCTTGGGTTCAAGCGTTTTGGGATTGCAGCACCGTCTCCCAGAGATCCGGAGTCGGCGTGAACTTGAGCTTCCGCGGGCGCAGTTGACTCACGAGCTGGGTGACGTTGTCCATGCATTGATCTGCAATGCTTGGATGGTGGTTGACGTAGGGGCAGGCGGCCATGAGTTCGCCGAGGGCGGTGGCGGGTGTCATGGGCAAGCTCTTGCATTGGGGGGCTTGCACAAGGCGGTGCATGGTGCGGAGTTGTACCGGGGAAGACCGTGTGGGGAGTTTCCCGAAGTCGCCGGCGAAGGGGAGGGGGAACACGTGGGGGATTCCGTCGATGGGCTGCACGAGGTTGAGTTCGTCGCTCAGTATTTCGATGCCCATGCTGTCGAGCACCCGGCAGGTGGTGCTTTTTCCTGCGCCAGAATGGCCCCAGAAAAGATGACCTTCCCCGTTGTGTACGACGGCGGCGCTGTGGAGAATGGCACCGCCGGAAGCCACGGCGCGGAAGGCCACCATGAGGCGTAGGCAGTTTTCAAAGGCACCGAGAAAGTAGGGAAGTTGATCGGGAGGAATGGCGATGCGCATTTCCCAGTGGGTGAGCTGCAGCCGCGCCGCAAAGTGGTGGCCGGAGAGTCGAAGTTCTTGCCCAGTGGGCGTGCTGTGTTGGGAGTGGCCCACCACGTAGAGCTGGCCTGCTCCGAGTGGAGGACGAAAGTGGGAGGGATTGGCCGGCTGTACGTGAATCACGGGGTAGCGATCGGATTGGGTCTGGGATGTGATCAGGAACCCAAAACGTTTCTCCACCGCATTTCGTTGGGCGTCGGTGAGCCCGGTCCACCGGTAGGTGTCCTGGTTGATGCGTAGGGAAAGGGCGTGGGAGCCGGATGTGTTGAGTGTGTCCAGGGTGGACCAGAGCGTGTCCGGATCGGTGAGGTAGGTGTGGTGGGCTGCGGGTTGCTGTGCCGACTTTTTTTGGGCCGACTTTTCTTGTGCTGAGGTTGGGATCGTCATGGTTTGAGTTGGGTTTGAACCTTGCGACGAAGTGCTGCGGTGAGCCAGCGCCCATATTGGTAGAACGCGCGCAATCTGTGATGGTACGGCACCTGGATGGGTTGCGGCCTTGTCCCCACGCGTTCAACCACATGTCCCACGATGTCCTTCAGGTGTGCAGGTGGGTCGGGGGTGGTGGTGTTGTCTGCCTGGGTGACCACGCCGATGTGGCGCCCCAGGAGGCGAAACCCAAGCAGTCGGTGGGCACTGGGCGGCCCCTTGCCCCGATCGATGATGAGAATGTCCCCTGGTAGGAGCCTTGTTTTCGGGACGACGCGTACTTTGTCGCCGTCGCGAAGCGTGGGCTCCATGCAATGGCCGCGAATACCCATCTCAAGCGGCTGCTCTTTTGCCGTGTCTCGTAGGTGCCCCACAGCGTGTCAATCGTCGACCAGGTAGCGGGCGATGATGCCGTCGATGTCGGGGCCGTTGCTGATGAAGTCCTGGGGGAAGGGGTTGTTGGTGTCCGGGTTGGTGACCACGCCCGCGGAGGTGAGGCGCAACCAGACAAAACCTTTGGAGCGGATTTCCCGGGCTTCGGGGGAATCTGTGGGAAGCTGCTCCAGGTCGAACCCATCTCCCCCGGCGGCAGCGGGATCAAAGGGGTCTACCGGGTGGGTGTCCCTGTTGAGTCGTACGGGCTGGGTGCCGGCGAAGCCTATCCAGTGATTGGGGTTCCTGGAGTAGGAGGTCTCTGGGGTGTGCGTGTAGTCGTGGGGGAAGGTGACCCAGGTTTGTCCATCCACGGAGAGCTCCACCACCATGGGGTCCATGAAGTGTTGTGGGTTTCCAGCGGTTCCAAATACCTCGAACCCGTTTTCAAACACCACGAAATCCACGCCGGGCCCGTTGAGTACCCGTTGCGCGCCCCAACGGAATGTAGCGCTTGGGTGCCCCGAGAGGGTGTTGTCCAGGGAGAGGACGTCGAAGGAGCCCATGGTGGATCCAGCGCCCCGTACTCCGTTGATGGCGTTGTTGTGGTTGCGGGTACCCGTGCCATTGGGCTTGGTGGTTTGAATGGTGTCTGCGTGGGTGGAGGGCTGCTCGATCATGCAGGTGTGGCTGCAGCCGTCCCCGGTGATGAGGTTGCCGTCGTCGCATTGCTCGGGTGTGCCGTTGTGTTGGGAATTGTGTTGGGGCGAATGGTCCAGCTTGCCGTTGCCGCAGGGGGGAATGCTTAGGTAGGCGTCGGCTGTGCTGGAATCGCCGTGAGATCCGTCGGCCGTCATGCCCGCATCGAGGGTCGCGGTGGAGGTGGGCGGGTTGCCCGAGCCCCCGCAGGCGGCACAGGTTGTGAGCACGAGGCTTGCGAGCAACCGTGGTGGACGTGGGTACTTCATGGAAAGGTTCGCGTACGGTAGTTCTTACTCAAGGTCAACAACCGGCGTGGTAACCTGGGTAAACCGTGTTTACGCTGCATACCTGGTCCACCCCCAACGGCAAAAAGCCGGTTCTTTTCCTGGAAGAGGTGGAGGCGCCCTACCAGGTGGTGCCGGTGGACATTGGCGCCGACCAACAGTTCAACGCGGATTTCCTGGCCCTCAACCCGAACCACAAGATCCCCGTACTTGTGGACGATGCCCCCAAACATGGGGGAGACCCGGTGGTGCTTTTCGAATCGGGGGCGATTCTGATGTACCTGGCGGAGAAGTACGGGGCTTTTTTTCCTGAGCACGGCATGGATCGGTACCGGGTGGTGCAGTGGGTGATGTTTCAAATGGGTGGCATTGGACCCATGTTTGGTCAGGCGGGCCATTTCCTCCGCCGCAGGGAGCCGATTGCGGAGGCCATCGATCGGTACGTGGGGGAAGTCAAACGTTTGTACGGTGTTCTCAATACACGCCTCGGTGAGGTGCCATTTTTGGCGGGCGATGAATACACGATTGCCGATATGATGAGCTACCCCTGGGTGTACAAGCCCCAGCATTTTGGGCTGACATTGGATGCGTATCCTAGGGTCGCTGCCTGGGTGGATCGGGTGGGCCAACGGGAGGCCGTGCTACGTGCCATGGCGGTGGATCTGCGTACGTCCCACGGTGTGCGCTTGCAAGAAGCTCCGTAGGCAGACCGGCCTAGAATAGGTTCTTGAAAAAGCCCAGTAGACCTCCCACCTGGTTTATTTCCTGGGCTTCCAGTGTGTAGAGCGCGTTGGCTTCGTTGACGAGTCCATTGTAACGATCGATCAGGGTTTGGTACTGGTTGGCCATGGCGTCCTCGTAGCTTTCTGCCTTGGTTTGGGAGGCGACCGTGTCTGCCACATCCTGTAGGGCCCGGGCCTGTTGTAGGTAGGTTTCCATGGCGGAACCTGTTCGTAGCGTGAGGTTTTCGCTGTGGTTTTTCAGGTACGCTGTGGCTTCCTTGAGCGCTTGCGCAAGGGCTGCATGTCGTTTTTCCAGGGCGGTGTTGCTGTCGGATTCCACAAACTGTTTGGCCCGAAGGCTGTGGTAGCGAAACCAATAATTGTAGGTGTCTTTGCTGTGCTGTTGTAACTCCCGTTGGGTTTGTTGTTCTTCCGCTTTGGCCAGTTCCTCTTCTAGGGACCCCACAGCCTTTTGGAACTGGGTGGACTGTTCCAACATTTGGGTGTGGATGGTACGCCCCTGGGCAAGGTTGTCTTTTCGAAACTGATCGGATGCGTAGTAGGTTTTTGCCTGGGTTAGGAGCGTGAGCCCGGCCCGTGCGCTGTGCACGATTTGCTCCGTAAGCGTGGCCAGCTTGTCGCCATCGATCTGCTGGCTGTTGGCTTGCTGGCCGTTGGCTTGCTGGAACTTCTTTTCTGTGGCGGTAAGGGATTCCTCGAGGGGCTGCTCCTGTACAAGGAAGGTGTACTTCCGTGGCTGCGGTCCGTCTTCCGGGATGGCATCAAAGTATTCTTCGAAGATGTCCTGGAGTTCATCCACGGTTCGATTGAAACCGTTGGTGTAGAGGGACAGGGCTTTTTCGGCGGTTTCTTTACCACTGGGGGCCGGATTGGAGTTCTTGCACCCTGTGGCCAGGACAGCGCTGAAGGCTGTGGCAAGTACCAGGGTGATTCCCACGGGAATGGCGTGGGAGGGGTGTGGGGGGTGGGTTCTTGTGGGCGCAATAGGCACGGCCAGAACCTTACCATGGGCCCGGTTTCCCCGCCCAGATGTGATTTGTTTCAATGCTTTAGGGTGTGTTAGAGTGACGGTCCTACCGCGCAAGCCCGCTTGGTAGCTAAGTGGGCTTGGGTATTCGGGGCAGGGCCAAAGGGGGCGTATGGGAGATCGCGTGGCGATTGTGACGGGAGCCAACCGAGGAATTGGTTTGGAGGTGGCAAGCCAGCTTGCACAACGGGGCTACCAGGTGGTGCTTACCGGTCGGCGTGCGGCCGCGGTGGACGAGGCCGTGGATGCACTTGTGGCGCGGGGGCTCACTGCGGTGCCGTCTGTGTTGGACGTGAGCAAGCCCGTTTCGGTAGCCGCGTTTGAGCGATGGTGTGAGGAGACCTACGGCCGTATCGATGTGTTGGTGAACAACGCAGCTATTCTGCCGGAGGGGCATGTGGCGGGGTCAGAGGCCCCCAACACCCTGCGGGTTACTGCAGAAACCGTGCAACGTGCGTTTCAGACGAACGTACTTGGCGCTTACCGAATGACCCAATGGGTGCTCCCTAAAATGAACGGGGCGGGCTACGGCCGCGTGGTCAACGTGTCCTCCGCAATGGGTGCGTTGTCGGATATGGGCGAGGGGTACCCTGCCTATCGGATTTCAAAGACGGCTGTGCATGCGGTGACCAAGTTGTTTCACCACGAGGCGGGGAGTAACGTGAAGGTCAATGCCGTATGCCCCGGTTGGGTGCGCACTGAAATGGGTGGCGAAAATGCGACCCGGTCTGTGGGGGAGGGGGCCGCTGGAATTCTTTGGGGCGCCACCCTGCCGGATGACGGCCCTTCTGGAGGTTTTTTCCGCGACGGCGAACCCCTGGATTGGTAGTCTGTATTTGTGTGGAGCCACCTTCCGGATTCGAACCGGAGACCTTCGCTTTACGAAAGCGGTGCTCTACCAGCTGAGCTAAGGTGGCATTTTGTCTTGATCTTTTGCGCGCTGGGCGGCTTACCTCCTCGCGTGTCGCCTCACCGTATGTTGAATACGGCATCGGCGCCACGCTGCGGGGGCGCACGCCCACCGAGCAAAATCTCTGCGACAAAACATTTTAGAAGTGGATTTCGCGTTTGGCGATGACGTTGTGGCTTGGTGCCGTGGGTTCTGGGGTGGATTCTGCGGTGACGGTGAGAACGATGTGGCGGCTTGGGGTGGTGGCCACTGCGGCGCCGGTTCGGTTGTTCTCGTTGTATTGCAGCGCACTGGCACGGCGGTGAACGCCACCGTCTTCGGCGAGCCATAGGATGTAGGTGTTGAGGTCTGGCCCTAGTCGTTGGGGCGGGGGCAGGTGTTCGAGCTCCACCTTAAGCAATCGGTTCCCGCCTTCCACTTCTTGAATGCGTACGGTTCCGTCCATGCCGACGGCCTGTTGGGTACCCGTCAGGGTGACATCGGAAGGGCCACCGCAGGCCGCGATTCCGACCACAAGAGCCATTGAAGAGAGCGCAGCGACACAGGTGCTGCGCAAGGTGTGGGCGGTGTTCATGACTAAAGTTCCTCTTCCTCTGCGGCCAAATCGAACTCGGATTCTTCGTCCTCGTCGGAGCTGTCCTCGTCCGTATCGTCGTCGTCCAGATCCTGGGCCAGGTATTTTAGGTCCACACCGGCATCTGCCAACTGGGATTCCAATAGTTCAAATAATTCGTCGGTGTCTTCGGCACTCCACTCGTCGAGGATCTCGGAGAGAAAATCATAGAAGTCTGCACTGTCGATGCGACGCTCAATTTCCTCGATTTGTTCCTCGGTGAGCGCGTTGACAATATCTTCCCTGAGGGTCTCGGTATCCCCTGCCTCCATTGCATCTTCGCAGGAGAGCCGGATTTGGTGCACGGAGCGCCTGTCCAGTCGAATTTCCATCGTTTCTTCCCTAATCCACTCGCAGTTGCCGCTACTATAAGCGGGGGTCTAACCCTGTCAAACTTGAGCACTTCCCCGGTCTGCAGGACTCGCCCGAGACCTGGACATGTGCCAAGTTGTTTGTTCTGTGCACGTGCCGTGGTTGATATTTGGGGTTTGCGCAACGCCAATACGTACTTTTTTTTCTCTTGGATGCCTTGGAGTCGGTGTGCTTGGGATTTTCGGCTTTGGTTTGTCTTCCGCCCGTGCCCAATCGACCCAGGTTGGGGGGGAGGTGTCGGAGGATGGGAGCCGGGTGAGTTCTGTTGATGTGGACGATGCGCTTCTAGAGGACCCAACATTTCCCCAGCCCTGGGAGGCCCTGGGAGCGCACTTGGGTTTCGAAGTGCATATGGGTGCGATGTTTCCGTGGCGTAACCGTCCACTGTGCCCAGAAGGGGCAGCGTGCGTATTCAATGGGGGCGGAGGAATCGGCGGCACGCTTGAAAAACGGTGGCCTGCTGGAATGGCCATCGGGTTTGGATACGACGCGTGGTTTCCGAACACCAAGGGGATCTACGATTTGGGAGTCATGCATGGAATGCGGGCCCAAATTCGCTACCTGTCCGCACGGCGTTCGCTTGTGCACCCGTACATTGGGGGTGGGGTGGGAGCGAATATCTTTGGGGATGCGGTGCGCGTGGCGACCGTGGGCTGGTCCCTTGATGTGCTTTTGGGTCTGGAAGTGGAGCTTTCCGAGGTGCTGGGGCTGCAAATTGGTTTTCCCGTCCGTATTTTTGCCAACGATGCGTTTAATACGGACAGGGACCGGGTAGAGCGCCCGTCTGGGATCAATGTGGCCCAGTCGATTCACCTGGGGGTGGTGGTGTTGCAATCGCCTCGCTGGCCTCCGCGGTATTTCCCCCACGCAGTGTTTTAGGTATTCGTTGCCGTAAACTGGGGCGGTTTTGACTGGAGCACGGAATCCCTAATTGGAGTGGTTTGGTGCTCGAATCGCTTGACTCACCTGTGTGGTGCGGGTTCCACTACCGTTTGCCCGTCCGCGTGCACGTATTTTGAATTATGGAGAGTCCAGACATCGCGTTCGCGTGTGCGGGTTGCGGTACCCCCAATCAGTCCAACGCCCGGTTTTGCCAGGAATGTGGATGTCCAGTGGGTCAGGGGGACGCCCGGGCGTCCTTTCCCCAGAGGGCTCCGGGGGGGACTGTGGTGGATCTGGAAGGGCCCCGATCCTGCCCCGAGTGCGGTGTTTCCAACGGTAAGGACCTGAATTTCTGTGTGGAGTGCGGTACACATTTGGAGGTGGGTGCCACGGTTCCTCCGGCGGACCGCGTGGGCGATCCCGATTCCGGTGGGGGCTCCTTGGGGGGCGACTCTTCCCCATGGGCGAGCTCCGAGCAGGGCCCTCTCGGTTCTCCCGGGCCTTTTGTTGCAAAGGGTCGTGCCGGGTCGAGCCGTACCCTGGCGGAGGTGGCTGCCCCGGCGCTCGCTCGGTTGGTGACGGTTCAGAAGGATGGGACAGATGGCCAGGCCTACTCCCTGCGGGGACGATCCACGGATCTGGGACGGACCGAAGGGGATATTCTGCTTGGCGAGGATCCCTATTTGTCGGATCGTCATGCCCGTTTTGTGACGGATGGCACCCGATGGCGTGTTCGGGACCTGGATTCCACAAATGGGGTCTACTTACGGCTTCGGCAGCCCACAGAACTGCAGGATGGTGATATGATTCTGCTCGGCCAGCAGGTGCTTCGTTTTGAGCGATTGACCCAATTTGAGGTTCCTCTTGGTCCAGCAAGTAGAGAAGGTGTGCTGATTTTTGGTACACCTGAGGTTCCTAGGGTGGCTCGGTTGGCGCAATACACGACCGAGGGCATTCATCGGAATACGTTTTACCTGTATCGTGACGAAACAATGCTTGGCAGAGAAAATGGCGACATGGTTTTTCCGGATGATCCGTTCATGTCCCGGCGACATGCAGAGCTTCGTATCGATCGGACTGCACAGACGTTCACCCTTCGTGATATGGGTTCGTCAAATGGAACTTCGGTTCGGGTTCGGGGAGAGGTTTCCCTGGTGAATGGTGATCACATTCGGGTGGGGCGCCACCTTCTTCGACTGGATGTACAGTTGCCTGATGCCGAGGGGGCGGGTGACTCGCGCGACCTTGGCCCACGGAAAGAGGGTATCGTGTGAGTGAAACCGAGCAGAAGGACGGAGAGTCCGTCGTGCCCGAGGAGGCCACTCCCGGGGCGGATGCGAGTCCCTCCGGAGAATCCACTCGTTTGCGGGTGGAGCCTGCAGGAACGCCAGCTCAACGGGATCCAGCCCAACGGGATTCGGACGCCGATGGCTCCGCGTCTGGTAGTCCATTTGATTCGGAACACCCTGCGGATGGAGCTTCAGAGCGGGTTTCTGATGGGCAGGCTTCTGATGTGGACGAGGCAAAGGGCGAGGACGCGCCTTCGGACGTGGTCGAAAAGTCGCCGGTTTCCCAGGAGGCCGATCCGGGGGTAGCGGTGCCGCCTTCGGTGGTTCCACGGGATATCCGTGTGACCTATTTTGGGATGACGGACGTGGGTCGTGTTCGGGAGCATAACGAGGACAACTTCATGGTCTCCGACCTGTCGAACCATGTGCGGGGCACGGAGAATGGTCAGCCGCGTAGTGCCGTGATGGGAAATCACGGTTTGGTGTTTGCGGTGTGTGATGGGATGGGTGGTGCGGCCGCGGGCGAGGTGGCAAGCCAGATGGCGGTGGATGCCACGTACGATTTCTTTTCCCAGGTGCGGCCGCCTGAGGATCGGGACCATTTTGCGACTCGGGTGGTCACTGCGGTGGAGGAGGCTGGGGCGCTTATCTTTAAGGCGGCCAAGGCCGATCGTACGCGACGGGGCATGGGAACCACAGCCACGGTGGCAGGTCTCGTGGATCAGGTGCTTTTCGTGGGGCAGGTGGGAGACAGCCGTGCCTATGTGCTTCGGGATGGGAAACTTGGATTGATTACCAAGGACCAATCCCTGGTGAACCAGTTGATTGAAGCGGGCCAGCTCACGGAGGCAGAGGCCCAGGATTTTGAGCATTCCAACATTATTTTGCAGGCCTTGGGTACCACTGAAGATGTGGTCGTGGACCTGACGTTTTTGGCTTTGCGACGTGGGGATCGTTTGATGATGTGTTCGGACGGCCTTTCAGGGTTGGTTACCGATGACGTGATCCGTGAGGTGATGTCTTCGGAGAAGGGGCTCGTGGAGTGCTGTTCACGATTGATCGAGTGTGCCAACGCGGGTGGTGGCGACGACAATATTACGGTGGTGTGTGCTGATTTTGAGGGCGAGAGCTTGGAACTTCCTGAGGAAGGGGATGAGCCGAACTATCAGCAGTACCCCTTGCCCGAGGAATCCCGCAGGATTCGCGAGTCCTTTGTTCCCAGGGAGGAACGGCTCCAGCGGCAGGCGGCGGGTGTGGATCGGCAAGTTGTGCGGGAGCCCCTTGATCCTTCTCCGACCAAGGACCGCCCAGCGCCAGGGCCCATGAGGTGGGTTGCTCTTGCGGCGGGTCTATTGCTCGTGGTTTCGATCCTTGCTGTGTTTGCCATGGGGAATGGTTCGGATGCCGGATCGAGTGACGCCACGGAGCAGGGCGAATCTGCTGGATCTGAAGATGTGGCGAGACCTGTTGGGGCGCTTGAGCCCCGTGGTACAGGTGAGGCACCCCGGGGACCGGTTGTCCAGCAGTTGCTACCTGCGACCGGGAAGATTGAGATTCGGGTGGGGACTGTGCAGGGTGGTGAGCTTTGGATCGCGGGCCAGAACTACGCATCTATTGAACCACGGGATGAACTTGTCTTGGAGTTGGCCCCTGGTGCGTACTTGTTTGAGGTTCGTGTGGAGGGGGTGACCCGTTTTTCCCGACTGGTTGAGATGAAGCAGGGTGCCGCGGGCCGCGTTGTGTTGGGTGAGGTTCCGGACGACGTGGCTGCTGTGGGGTCTCCGGAAGATGATTTAGAAGAGGTGTTGGAGGGATCCGGCCAGGAAGACAGCTTACCGCTGACTGAGGATGATGTTGAAGAAGATGGTGCATCCCGTGGCGAACTTTCAGCAGAAGAGCCTTCGGCCGACGGCCCGTAGGGTGGTTGAGTGAGCATCCATGTGGCTTCGATTGACGCGACTGGATGAGGGGCCGATTGGGGTGGAACTTCGTCGACGATGGGAGTTTCACTGGGATCCGGATACGGGTCGTTTTTCCCAGGGCACCGTGCTTCGTTTGGGCCGGCAGCACGACTGTGACGTGCAGCTTCACCCGGAAGAGGACCTTGAAGTTTCGGGCTATCATGCGGAACTCCATGTGCGTGACGGAAAAATGGCTTTGTTGGATCGGTCTTCACGCAATGGCACTTGGTTGGATGGAGTACGCATTCGCAGTACGTGGCTGGTGGACGGCGTCGAGATTGAGCTGGGTCATGGGGGGCCGCGGTTGCAGGTCGAGCTCGGGGATGATGGGAACCCGGAGCTTGCTTGACGGTTTGTTGACGGGTTTGGGGATGGGGGATCACTCTTGTCCAAATGAGTCTGTGTTTGGCGGACCCAACACTTGGACGCGTGACCGATGTTGTGCGTGCTTGTCGTGAGGGTGAAAATTTGTCTGGAGCGGTGCGTGTGGTTCGGCAGCGGGAACCAGAGTGGTTTCGGTGGCGAAGCGCCGTCCGTTCGGTGTGCTGGGAAACAGGAAAACTATTTGGGCGCAACCGGGTGCGCACCGAGGAGCCTGTGCGGGAAATGGTATTGGACCTGAGTGACCACAGCCTGCGGCAGGAAGTGGTTGTGGATGCACGACGCTATGGAATGGATTTGGATCGGGGGGAGGTATTGCCCATGCGCACTGAGGGGGATCTGCGACGCCTTGCCTATTTGATGGGAGTTCCCTTTGAGCGGCTTCAACGGGATTTGGGGCTACGTGGAGACTTTTTTGCCCCCGTGGACACGGCAGCTGCGGTGTGTGTGGGTCGTGTGTATGCCCGTGCCCATCAACGGCGTGCTCATCGGTGGAGTGGCGCCGCTGAGGAACTCAAACAGCGTTCTACTGTATCCTGTGTTGGATTGTCTTCTTCGGGTGTGTCGATGCGTGATCACCATGTGGGGAGATATCAGGAGCTTGCTCGGATTGAATCCCAGGTGTCCACGGGTTGGGGTGCATTCGCCCGAACCCTCCTTGCTGGGTAGGGGACTCGACGAACCCCCCCGGGTCACGAAGACGTGTCCCCCCAAAGCCGTATGAAAGCGCCCGAGGGTCGTGGAGGCGTGTCCCTGAAAAAGGGAAAAAACGACGTGGAGGCGAGAA
>JAUICN010000020.1 GCA_030427835.1 Polyangia bacterium
CACGGAGCTCTTGGGTCTTGGGTCGGCTTCCTAGGGGAGTACGCAAGACCCGACGCATGCCAAGCACAGAGCCGGTGAGTGGTTCACTTCGCTCGTCCATGCGTTGACGTACGGCAGTGACTACGTTCTGCAGCGGCATGTGCCTGAGCATGGGGGGCACGGTGAGGGAGAGAGTGGGGGGAGTCACGCCTGCACGGCGACGAAAGTAGACCTTAGGTCGGGGGATACGTGTGGCGATGTCGGTGCCGAGTTGTTCGGGCAGGGTGAGAAGGCCTTCCCACTGGGAGGGGCGTTTTACGAGGCGTGCGGTGACGGGGTTGAGGGCGATGTAGGCGAGCTTGTCGAGTACGGCCTCGGGAGACTCCAGGGTGACCATGTTGTAGGAGCCTGGGGCAAAGAGACCACCCTCGACGCCCCGGAACTCCCCTATGGCCCTGGACATTTCCCGATTGACCCAGTGCATGAAGCGGGGGAGCTGGCCGAGCATGTCGGTGAGGAGGATATGGTAGTGGTTGCTCATGAAGACGATGGCGTGGAATTCGACTCCAAACATGGCGGCGCCCCGGGCGAGCACATATTTGAGGATATCGTTGACCATGGGGCTCGGGATGAGGAAGAAGCGGCGTTGTAGGCACCGTCGGGTGACCATGACGGTTTTCCCGGGGAGGATTTGACGGGGCTGACTCATGCCCCCTTATCGGACAGACACTGTCGCCAGTTGCGTCAATTCGAACGTCAGCGTCGTTTTATGACGCGTCTGGCCCATCGGAAGGCCTGAAAACGACCCAGGTTCGTTTCATCAGAGGTCTCTTTTGCGCAAGAAGTGGATGGTTTTTGCGCGTACCTGGGTTGTTTTGGGGGCTAAAAGTGAGAACGATCTAGGGGGTTGGCTTTTTCCCCTTGGCTTTGAATACGAGGCGGATGGGGGAGCCCTCAAAGCCGAAGCGTTCGCGGATTTGGTTTTCCACGTAGCGGCGGTAGCTGAAGTGCACATCGTCAGGGCGATTGGATACGATCACAAACGTGGGTGGGCGTACCCGTGCCTGGGTAATGTAGTAGAGGCGCACGACTCGCTTGTTCATGGTGGGGGGGGGGTGGTTTTCCAGCACCTCCGCGAAAAAGCGATTCAGTTCACCGGTACCCACCCGTTTGTCGTGGTTGGCAATACTCGCTAGCGCGGCTTCCATCAGCGCGTCCACACCCTTGCCCTGTTTTACGCTCAAGGGAAGGATGGGTGCCCAGGGGGTGAACTTCATCAGCTCCCGGATCTTCTCTTCGCATTCCTTGCGTTGGGCGCCCGTCACCAAGTCCACCTTGTTGAGGCCGATGACCAGTGCGCGGCCCCTGTCCTTCACAAGGCCTGCGATCTTTGCATCCTGCTCGGAAGGTTCCCTGTCCGCGTCGATCATCAAGATTGCGCCGTGGCTCCGCTCCACAGAACGCACCGATTGAATCACACCAATGGCCTCGGTACCGTGCTTCACCCGCGCTTGCCGCCGCATGCCTGCAGTATCGGTGACCACAAGGGGTTGGTCACCCACCTGCACCACCGAATCGATGGAGTCCACGGTGGTGCCAGGCACTTCGTGCACGACCTGCCGTTCCTCGCCCACCAGCACGTTCAAGAGTGAAGACTTCCCAGCGTTGGGCCGACCCACCACAGCCACGCGGGGGGTGCGTTCCTCTTCCTCGCCCACCTCTGAAACGGGTGGGAACTGGGCCACCATGGCCTCCTCCAGTGCCCCGGAACCATGGCCATGGAGCGCAGACACAAACAGCAGGTTGTCTAACCCTAGGCTGTAGTGGGAATGCCCCGCCTGAATCGAACGTTCCGAGTCGGCCCGGTTCGCGATGTACAACACGGAGCATTTCACCCGGCGCAACGCGGCCACGGCGTCTTCGTCCGAACTCGTAGGTTCGGTTTGAGCGTCCAGCACGCACAGGATCACATCCGCCTCTTCCACCGCGATGGTAACCTGACGAGCAATGGATTCGGTCAGCGCATCGGAGGACGCCAAGTCCAATCCACCCGTGTCCACCAAAAGGTAGTCGCGGCCAAGGGCATGGGCCATGGCGTAGTGCCGGTCTCTCGTAACTCCAGGTTCATCCCGCACCACCGCAAGTCGACGACCCACCAGGCGGTTGAACAGGGTGGACTTCCCCACGTTGGGTCGCCCCACCACGGCCACCACCGGAAGTTGCACACCTCCGCCTTCGGTCGTGCGCGAGGGAACGTGATGTTTCACGGTTGCACCGCCGTTTCACTCCCCAGGAGTTCGCGCACACGGCGGGGGTCCCGTGTCCACCCTTCCACCACCTTCACCCAAACCTCCAGGTGAACCTTCTTGCCAAGCATGGTCTCCATCGCCTTTCGGGCTTCCGTGCCGATGGCCTTGAGCTGAAGCCCGCCCTTGCCGATAAGAATCCCCTTGTGAGAAGCCTTTTCCACCACGATGGAGGCCTGAATGCGAGTGAGTCTGTCCTGTTCCTCATAGTGGTCCAGGTACACCGCGACCCCGTAGGGGATCTCGGCACGAATCTGCCGCATCACCGAACCCCGAAGGTGTTCGCACACGAAAAAGCGTTCCGACCGATTCGTCCACATCTCGGGGTCGTAGGGCATGCCTTCGGGAAGGCATTTGCGCACCTCCTTCACGAGTGAATCCAACTGGGTTCCCTTGAGCGCACTCACGGGTACCACAGCACGAACACCCTCATAGGCCTGCCACGCCGACATCCGCGGCAACAGGTAGTCCTTGATGCCCAGTTCATCCACCTTGTTGATGGCCACCACGATGGGCTTGGCCGCGGTCGACGAATCCCCATTGCTGGAAGTCAACTGCCGCAGTATCCGAGCCGCGCGGCTTTCGCGTACATGGTAGGCCGGGTCGGTCTCGGGGCTGCTTTTCCCAATGGTATCTCCATCCTCCGGGCCGTCGCCTGCTTCACTGGATTGCAGGGCCTCCGGGCTGGGTTTTGGCCGCCGTGGATCGGAACGCTGAATCTTAAACCCTCGGTCGGTGCAATCATCCATCAACAGAATGCAATCCGCATTTTCCATGGCGTGGCTCGCTTCCTGCACCAGTTGTTGGTGCAGGGCGGTCTTGGGCCGTGCCACCCCTGGGGTGTCCATCCAGGCAATCTGGGTGGGTGGGTCCTCGATCTGTTGCACACCCAGAATATGCATCCGTGTGGTACCGGGGCGCGGGGTCGTCACCGAAAGGGATTGCCCAAGCAGCCGGTTCATCAATGTGGATTTCCCCACATTGGGTGCCCCCAGGATCACACAGCTCCCCCCCCGAGGAGCGTCCGTGGACTCAGGGGCTGTTTCTTGAGGAAGGCGGTTCATGAACCGGCTAGTATGACTGGCCTATGGGAACTTCCAAGTGGGCGCTACTCTGCGCAGGGTTTTGGGTGACAACCGCCTGTGGGAGCACCAAACCACCTTCAAAACCTGCGGAAACTACCCCTCCGCCCGCGCCCAAGGCGAGTACCGCGTCTCCAGCCCAGTCTGCCCAAGAGCAGCAAGAACCCCCCCCTGCCCAACCACCGGCACCGTCGCAAGCCCCTGCCACACCCCAGGCCAACCCCCCTTTCGATTGGGCCCGTTGGGCCCGTTCGAGCGATCTACCCATACCCACGCCACCTGTTGCAGTGCAGTGTGAAGGGCTTGATACGTCTGCCCGCCCCGTGTCCTGGCGGCCCAACAATGGGTTTGCCGTGCGCGATGGTGAGGAGCTCATGCTCGATCTAGCTGCACCAAAACATCAAGAGCCCAAGGCCTGGGTTCTTCTTCTGCACGGCGGGGGCTGGCGCGCAGGTGAACGCGCCCACCTCCATCGCGAGGCGGTGACCCTAGCGAGCATGGGCTACGCCGCGGCCACGGCAGACTATCGGCTTGCGCCCGACCACCCCTACCCCGCGGCCCTAGAAGACACCCACTGTGCCACGCTGCTGATGCGAGATTTGCGATTCAGCATCGACCACAACATGTCCAGCCCACTGGTGCTGATTGGGTTTTCTGCGGGAGCTCACCTTGCAGCGATGGTAGCTGCGACGGACTACAGGGGGAACGTCCTTTGTGGACGCCGTTCGGGGCCAGACTCCCCAGATACTGGTACCCACGTACCGTCCGGTTGGGAGGTATCGGGCTGGGTAGGCTACTACGGCCCCTACGTTCTTTCCCCCATCACCCGTTGGCACCGTGCCAATCAACGCATGATTTCCAAGTTCCTTGGCGGCACCACGGCCGACCTTGAATCCCTTGAAGGCCTGGCCCAGCAAGCCACCCCCACGTTCCACGTGCGTACCGAGCCCACTGTTGGCAGGGCGCTTCTTGTCCATGGAAGCAAGGACGTCTCCGTTCCACCCGCCGAAAGCCACGCCATGGCAAAAGCCATCCGAGAAAAGGGTGGCATCGCCAACGTGCTGGAGCTCCCCGAACTCCCCCACGGGTTTCGCCTCTTTTCACCTCTTCCGGGGGCTTCCGTGGGCGCCTGTGAAACCCTCAAATTCATTCAATCCCTCGCCACCCCATAGTTTCCCAGGCTAGAACACCCCCATGGAACCCGCCTCCCTCGCACTGGCCATCGGCGCCGTCATCTTCGGTGTGCTGAGCATCGTGAATCTCATGACTCCGTACCTGGGTATGATCTTCGGTCTGCTCGCTCCGGTCTGCGCGCTAGTCGGCGGTGTGCTCGGCTTGCTCGCCTGGTCCAAGGCCGACGACGAAGACCGACCCACCATGCCTTCCATCGCAGGCATGTCCATCAACGCGGTCCTGCTGATCCCTGCCATCGCCGTGGGCCTCTTTGGCGGTACCTGCAATGCCGCCATTACCATGGCCTCAAGCAAGGGCGTCCACGTGCAGGATATCCAAGAATCCATAGAAGAAGCGAAAGCCAAGCAAGCCGAAGAAACCGAAACCCCATCTGCTGACGAACCTCCCGCAGACGAATCATCCACAGATGAGGCGCAAACTGGAGAAGAAAAACAGGGCAAGCCAGAGCCCAAAGACAACTTTGATGACCTGGACGAAGACGAACTTGCCATCGACGACAACATCAAACTCCCACCCCCACCGCTGCCCGCCCAGGGCCGCTAAACAACCGTATGTGGGGCAGGCTAGGGCTTGGCGGTCCCCACATTTGCCAGGATGGAATGGTTGGGTTCCAGGTCGGCTAGTTCTAGGGCATTGGGCGCCACCAACCCCCGGAGGTCAGGCAAACTACCGATGTGAGACGTGGCGAGCATGCGATCCGCCGGGGCTTGCAATGCTTCCAGAGAAAACGCGAGTCGTGAGCGCAGCTTCGGCAGGTACAACGCGATCTGTTCAGCGTACACAGATTCAGAGAGGTGTGTGGTACCGGGGATCAGGTCAATGTTTCCAAGGCGGTGAGCCTCCGTCAGCACGACGTGAGCGTGCCTCTGTGCGAGCGCGGTGAGCTGGCCTTCCGCTGCGGCCCGCGTGTAGGCCTCTGACAGAGTGGCCAGCGTAGCATCCATGGCCCTTGAAAAACGAGCCACCTCCTCAGGCATCACATGGGGGCCGTGCACGAGAAGGTAGGCATCTGTCGGGAATCCGAACGGGGAGCTTTCGGTGCTGTAGTGTCGAACCGGGTACCCCTGGGCAGGCAACACCACGGCGCCAGTGGTGCGAAACATCCAAACCCCATCGCAGGATCCATCCAGCAGGGAGGTGTGGCTAAACCCGGTGGACACGATGTTTCCAAAGGTGACGTTTTCAAGAGATGCCCAAACGTTGAGCACATCCCTTGAAATATGACCCAGGTTCATTCCCATGGTTTTTCCGTTCAAGTCCTGGATCGAGCGAACAGGGGATTGTTCAGTGACTCCGAAGCCCACGAAGTTGGCATTGGAATAGAGCAAACCAAACGCCGTTACAGAGGTCCTCTGGTTTGCCGCTCGGCTTACCAACATCTCGGGTCCTCCCAATACCGCAATGTCGGCACGTCCGGATTCCACATCGTCCAATGGGTTTCCCTCTCCGTAGAGCATTTCCACCGACAGTTGTTCCTGGGCAAAGTCTGCCAAATACAATGGAAGTGAAGCTCCGTCTGCATCCGATATGGGCGACCGCACGACAAGTGTTCCGTACCCCTTAGAGAAACCGTCCGAAGGTGCTCCCGTTTCCGCGGTGCAGCCTGCCACTCCCAGCAGTGCCGCTCCCAGCAGTGCCGCTCCCAGCAGTGCCACCCCCAACAGTGCCACCCCCAACAGTACGATTCCCAGTGTTCCTGTGGTGACAGCGATACCCATTCTAGCTGCTTTCAAATTGTGCCGTTCCATCATTTCTCCTCGTGTCGTGTCATGGAGCCTCCCACCAGGCACCTTGCTTGGACATGTGTACACCCCATGTACTCCGTCATTTCACGGGATTTTTCTTTTCACCTGACGGGTTTACCCGGGAGCCCACATGATTGGGTAAGGTATGGCCCTATCGCCCCAGAAGGTTCAGGACCCGGCCCAGAGGTTTCGGGATCTATTCGACCGCAACGTTGCTTGGATGAGCCGTACACTGCAGCGGTTCGGCGTACATCGACGGGATTTGGAAGACGTAAGCCAGGAAGTGTTCCTACTGATTCACCGGAATCTTCCGACATTTGATGGCGCCTGCCACGAACGCGCGTGGATGACCGCGTTTGCAGCCCGCACAGCGGCCAACTACCGGCGCTTGGCACGGCACCGCCGTCAAAAGTTCTCCGACGAACTGGAAGAACCTGCTCCGCTTGAAGCAAACACTGCCCTGCGGCCGGATGTGGAAATGGAAATGCGCCAGCGCCGTCGCCTGGTGCTCACCGCGCTACGCACACTGGACCTAAAAAAGCGCGTGGTGGTTTCCATGCATGAACTGGATGGGTTCTCCGCCTCAGAGATTTCCACCGCACTTCATATTCCCACCAACACCGTGTACTCCCGCCTCCGATCCGGAAAAGCGGAGTTTCGCCGAGCGCTCATGACCCTTACAAAACCAGGAGACGTGGGATGACTCATCAAGACCTGAACTCCAATCGCGACCTGGAGACGTTGCTCGAAGCCGAACGGTTGGAGCCACCGATGCCAGCCTTTGCACCAAAACTACGCCGTCGGGTGGAAGCCGCTGCGCTCGTGGGCGCAGCAAGCACCACCCTGCTCGACACGGTGCTTGAAACAGGGATCAAAAAGTCCTGGTGGAATCCAGTAGGTACGCCCCCGTGGCTCGCCCTGGGAATGGTTGCAAGTGTGGCGACAGGCGTGGGCATCGGCGCCAACCTTGCGGAGGATCCTCCACCCCAGGGGGTGCCCGTGGAAAACGTTCGGCTTCCCGTCCCGTCGACTAAGCATCTTCATGGGTTCGCGCCTGCCACATCCACGAACCTAGAAAAGCGTGGTTATGAAACTCGCGGGATCCCCGGTAGCACCGATTCCAGTCAGGCCGTTCCTTTCAAAGTTCCGCACCCACGTGCTCCCTCAGCCGAGGCCCTGTTGCAGGCTGCCCAGCGATCCCTCGATCGCGGGGAACCCATGGCAGCCAGGCTGCTTTTGGCGCGATGTAAAATACTGTTCCCCCATCCTCCTGAGGGTTTTGCCAGCTCCATCACCCAGCTAGACGCCCAGATCCAACAGGTCCTAGATGACCAGGCTCAGAAAGCCGCGGGCGCCACAACACCGCCTGCATTGATTTCCGCACCGGTTTCGCCGTAGCCCGCACAGCAACTGCCCAACCACACCAAATCCCTGCGTCGGTCGGGGACACACCCGACCCAAAAAAACTCAACGATTTCCAAAGCGCTGGGGCCAGGCCCTATTTGCCCGCCTCACCGGCGTCACACCCCAGTCCTTTCCCCTTTCCAAGCTGGAAGATAGAAATAGATTTGGAATCATTAGAGAATTTTCGAACCTGGGTCGTTTTTGGGGATGGAGGTTTAGGAGGAGCTGTTCATTAGGAACTGGCTGATGGCATCCATGGAGGAGGAGAAGTTGGCCCGGGAGTAGACAGCACCACTATGCAGCCAGTCCACGTGTTTGGCGGGGTAGATGTTGTCATCAAAGTGGCCCACCACATCCAGGTGGTCGCCGCGGCCGGCCCAGATCACTTTGCCCCATGGCATGCTGAGTGATGGCACGACGCCGTCTGTGAGTGCGCCGTCAGGCTGCACACCCAGACCCACCTTAAGTGCAGGCAAGTTGTGTTCCTGTGGGGCTGGGTAGGGGTAGGTTTGGGGTTCGCGAACCGATACCGAATAGAGCGTGGAGTACACCGCTGCGGAAAGCGTCGCCGTGGGGGACGTAATGCGTTTTGCAAAACCGAGGGGTGAGGGCGATGGAGCTGCGGTCACCACGCTACCGTAACGCACGTCTGCAGCGTTCTCTGCGGCTGCATTAAAGATGTCCATACATTCTGGAGTCACCTGAAGAATACCACCCTGGTCGTAGCGAATGCCCTCCAGCCAGGTACGCACTTCGTCACGGCCCTTTTCACCAAGAAACCGGAGAAGGAGATCCGTGCTGCGATCCAGCAGTTGAATATCGGCACCTACCGCGTCATCAAACCGACCAAGGGATGCCACAAGGTTGGAGAAGATCGTGAGCGGGGGGCCCCCAAATCGTAGGGTGGTAAATGTCAGCAGCGAAAGCGCGTACAGCATTCGAGTGCCCGACACCGTGGAGAAAAACTGCGCCAGTGGCGTGCCGTAGTGTGGGGTGTTGATGGTCACCACTGAGTCCAGGCGCGGCAGCCAGTCGGTGGTGGACGGGTCCAAATGCAAATCCGTGGACGGTGATGCCAAAAGCCTTGCATCCAATCCGCCAGTCGAGTGCCCCACAAGATGGATAGGCCCCGGATCCTCACGGCAGGTACGGGCAACCGTTTCCGCGACCACCTGGGCCCGGCGTCGAATGGACGAAGTGGGTGGCGTAGGCACCACTACCATATGAATGCGTTTGCCGGCGGATTCGAAATGCTCGCCCAGTTCGCGCTCCATGTGCTCAAAGTAGTCGTAGCCGGCCAGCTTTCCGAACCCGAACATTCCGGGAATCAAATACACGTGATGGGTGCCGACCGAATCACTTTTTGGTGGCCCCGCGAAACTCGTGGCGGAGGTGCCCCCAAACCCCATGATAGAGCCTCGGGCCGGGCTGCGGGACGAACGTGGCATGGCGAATTAGTAGCCGCGGTGCGTCACTGGCCACAACTTTGTGACCGTCGACTCGATTTTTGCGTACGGACAGTTACCTTTTAGGCGTTTCATGTTCTTCCAGAAATCACGCTTTTCTACCATCGCCGCAGGGATTGTCTTTTTAGCAGTTCCCGCATGCGGCAATAGCCCCCAATCGCTCCAGGGCGCAGGGCAGGGCCATCGGAATTCGCCACAATCGATGGAGGGTAAGCAGGATCGGGGCCAGATCGTTCAGCCCCCCTTCGCGGTGACAGGAAATGTGGAAGGGCCCATGCTCACCTGGTTTGACGACGAAGGCCTGCACGTGGCCAGCAACCGCGAGGAGGTACCCCCGGCCCACCGCAGCAAGGTTCGGGTGGACTCCCTGGACATTCCACCCAGCGAACGCCTTCCTCCAAACAAGGTCTACGTGGCCGATCTCTCCAAGTCAGATGAGGATGGAAACTACACCGTCCGCGTTCTTGAACGTTCCAGCTTTGAGTCCTGGGTGGCCGACGCCCAGGCCAAAGTGGCTCTCGCCACCAACGACGTCATCATCTACGGCGCAGACTGGTGCGGTGCCTGCCGGGCCGCGGCACGCTACTTCCGCGAGCAAAACATTCCCTTTGTGGAAAAGAACATCGAAAAAGATCCCGGTGCGCGTCGGGAAATGAAAGCCAAAGCCAAGGCGGCTGGCGTACGCACCTCCGGAATTCCGGTCATCGATTTTCGCGGCACCCTGCTCGCAGGCTTCGACGTCCAGAGGATCCAGGCATTGATGGCCCAGGGGAAACGGACCACGCTGTAGGTTCTTCTCTTTCCTCCTCCTTTTTTTAGCGAAACAGCCTGTGAATATTTTCGGAAACACCCAGGGCCTCAGTCAGGCCCAAATCAAATCCCTGGAACAGATCCTTCGGCGCCGTGTTCCTTTTTCCACCCTGACCACACCGGAGCTCACCCGCTCCCTGTGTGAGGTGGCCCACACCACCCATCGTCAGGTCGGCGTGTTGGTCAATCGTCAGGGTGTCGTGGAATGGGTCATCGCAGGCGACTCTCAACGGCTCATGTTGCCGGACATCGGTCGCTTGCGTGGTGCCCGTGGCCGCCTGCGAGGTTTGCGGCTCATTCACGTGCACCTTCGAAACGAGCCCCTTTCCCGGGATGACCTGGTGGATCTCACCCGCCTGCGGTTGGATTTGGTGGCCGCAATTTGCCTTTCCCCCGAGGGCCGACCGCTCACGGTGTACTACGGCCACAACCTTCCGTTGCGCCCCCGTCAACCGGGCGACCCTGAAGACTACCGACCACCCGCCTACGAAACCCAAGGCCCCATCCCCTACCGGTTGCTCGACTTCAATCCCGAAGAGCACATCCGTGGGCTTGAGGCGGAGTTTGCCCGGGCCGCCCAACAGCAGGAGACTCCCGCACCCGAAGGCCGTGCGTTGTTGGTGCACGTGGCCCAGAAGCAAAGGCCCCCAAAGTCTGGCCCAACAGCATCACCCAATGCCATCGCCCAGGCCCCCTCGGTGGATGTCATCATGGGGGAGCTTGAGGAGTTGGCACGCACTGCGGGCCTGGATGTTGCCGACACCATCGTGCAGCGCCGTGCCCGCATGGACCCGCGGTATCTCCTGGGCCGGGGCAAGCTGGAGGACGTGGTCATCCGCGCCATGCAGGTGGACGCAGACGTGCTCATCTTCAACCAAAACCTTTCCCCCACCCAATCCGCCGTCATCGCGGGTTTCACAGATCTCAAGGTCATCGATCGCACCCAGTTGATTCTCGACATCTTTGCCCAGCATGCCCAAAGCACAGACGGCAAGTTGCAGGTGGAGCTCGCCCAGATGAAGTACCTGCTACCGCGCCTAGGCACCCGGGACGATGCCCTGTCCAGGCTCACCGGCGGTATTGGCGGTCGCGGCCCCGGCGAAACCAAGCTTGAGATTGGCAGAAGGCGTGCCCACGAGCGCATCACCCGGCTTGAAAAGCAGTTGAAGAACCAGGCCAAACAACGATTGCAACGGCGCAGCCTTCGCCAGAAGCACGGCGTGCCCATCCTTTCCATCGTGGGCTACACCAATGCAGGAAAAAGCACGCTGCTCAATGCACTCACCCAGAGCGATGTCATCGTTGAGAACAAGCTTTTCGCCACCCTAGACACCCGATCCCGTCGGCTGCGGTTTCCCAGGGAGAGAGAAGTCATCATCACCGACACGGTGGGTTTCATTCGTGATCTTCCGAAGGACCTCTTTAACGCGTTTCGCGCCACCTTTGAAGAAGCCCAGGATGCAAACCTCCTACTCCACGTGGTGGATGCTTCCACCGATGAGATCGATGATCACATGGCCACCACCGATGATCTCATCAAGGAACTGGGCTTGGATGCGGTTCCTCGGCTGGTGGTCATGAACAAATCCGATCAACTCACGCCTGAAGAGATCGATATTCTCCGCCAACGCTACGAAGGCACCATCGATCACGTGTTCACCAGTGCCCTCGATCCCCAAACCCTGCATCCGCTCCTCGAAAAACTAGAATCCAACCTCTTCCCGAGTGCTCCGGATCACGACGCGGTCAAAGCTACTCACGAAAGGGCGGAGTTAAGCCACATTGAGAATATCGCCGGGTAGTGGCACCGGGGTGTAGAACAGTCTTCGCCGCAGGGCAGTCTGTAGCCATTCCTCCATGCGCAAACGCATACCATCCGAGGTTTCGTGGCCCACGCCATCAAAGCGAATAAGAACCACCCGAAACCCCTTCTCTTGCATGGTTCGAACGGCACGTTCCGTTCTTGGGTAGGCGATGATTCCGTCCGCGGTGCCATGCATGGCCCAAAATTCAGGGTAGGTGACGTGGGGCATGGGTTCGGGAACCATCACCGGTGGAAACCAGCTCGACATGGTGATCACCATGCCCACCACCTCCGGGTGATGCAGCCCCATGAACTGGGCAAGGATTCCGCCCTGTGAAAACCCGATGACAATGGGCAGCCCCCGGGTCGGGTGCACCTTCATCAGTTCAAAAAGAAACTTCACCAGTTCCAAACCCCGGGAGTGAATCGCGGCACGAATCTGCGGTGTGAGGCCCTTTCTGATCGATGCGGGAAGCCACGTGTACCCCTCGCCCAGGGGTTCAGGTGCCTGGGGCACAATCAACCGCATGGGTTCACGAATGCCTAAAAACGACCCCCGGGGCACGTGGGGCCTATCCGCGCGACCGTGGAGAAACACCACCATAGGAAGCTTGGCGTCCTTTTCCACGTCCTCCGGCTGCACGGTGGTGTATTTGAATCCAGAAAGAAACCGCTCCTGGATCGTCACGTCCCGGGTGGCCGCAAGGGGCTCTGCGTACAACTGCACCGCACAACTGGTCCATGCCAGTGCCACCATTCCCAAAAAGACCTCAGCGACCGGCCCCATGGTTCCTACAGCGGCTCAATGGAAAGGTTATCGAACGTCAGCTGGCTCTCCCAGTTGTTGAACGCAAAGTGATCGTGCCCCCGGCCCCAAAGCGGTTCAGGGTCCACCATCTGAACGATTTGTTCACCGTCTACCCATGCCGTGATCCTGTTTCCATCCCGTTCAAGCTTTACCCTGTAGGTTTTCCCTACGTCGACCTTTTTGGCCTTGCCCACCACGCGGTCATTGCCGTGCTCGTTCATGCGAGCCATGCAGTTCACCGTATTTCCCCAGCCCCCAAAGATAAACACGTAGCTCGTGGCCGTGTAGGAATCGGTCGTCGCCTTGGACACGCCGTCCCCGTAGAGCTCCACTTTGATATCCCCCACCTCAGAATCGCTGCGCACGTCAAACTGTACACGCACATTCCTGGGGAGCTTTCGGCGAAGCCACAGCGGTTTGTTTTTCGCACCCTGAATACGCAGGGAACCCTCCTGGATTTTGTAGTTGCCACCGGTGTTGTGCCAAAGCTTACCCAAATCAGCACGATCGAAATCGTCCTGAAAGCCAGCGGGCCCAATGGCAGGATCTCCCTGGGGGGTGCAGCTCCAAAGTAATCCAATCAACGCAACACTAGCGATCCGTGCAGCCATCCCCATTGGCATCACGTCCTTCCTCAGCCTGTTGTTTTGGGCAACGGTCGTCATCGTCCATTACCATGTCTCGATCGTCATCCGGGTCCAGGCAACCGTCCCCATCCTCAAACCCGTCGTAGTCCTCCGGGAGAAACTTACAAAGGTCATCCTCATCCGGAACGTGGTCCCGGTCCACGTCGTCGTAGGATAGGGAGGGGAATCGGCCTAAGGTAAATGTCACGTCTGCCAGCGGGGTGCCGTATCCACCCGATCGCCCGGCCCCCGCAGTCAATGTCCACCAGTGGCCGCGCAAATCGCGCTTCACCCCGGCCCGCACACGGGTACCCAGATGGTCGGTTCGGGTCGATAGCCGCGTGGCGTGGGCCTGGCCGTGTACTTCAGCAAGAATCGACCAGGACTGAAGGCCAGGAATGCGAACCTTACCACCCAGGGTAGCCCAAAGTTCATCCTGCCAACGGGGATCCTCCTGGGCCACTTTCTCAAACCGATGCAGCCACGCCAATCGTAGGGAGCCCTCAATATTCAAGAGCTTCGCGTCGGTGATGAACTCGCCCCGTACCGTGGCGCCCCGGTCTCCCAACCAGCCATCATCCGTGCCCAGGGGGGCCGTGGCCCAGGCTGCCAACGCCAGGCCCCAACGGTAGGGAACAAGCGAGCCCCCATAGGGAGGGGTTGTATCCTTCAGTGTGCGGATCAACCCCAGGTGAGGATCCGAAATGGCGCCCTGTTTTGTTGTACTATCGCCACTCTGAAAAGGAGTGCCGCTGATCATACCCGCCAACCGTGTGCGCTCCCCAAGCGTGTACTGGGCCGATACCCCAAGTTCCGATCGAAAATCCACAAGAGACTGCCCGTTGCCCTCGGCGAGTGGTACGTAGGCGAGCCCGCCCATCCCCAGCACGCTCCAACGCCCGATGACCGCATCCTCCGGGCTCGGGGTGTGGCTTGAATGCACACTTACGGCTCCATGTGGGTCCGCCGCCCATCGAAGTGAACTCGTATCCCGTTGGGCCACAGCAGTGCCGTGAAATCCAGCCCAACCCACTACGCTCGCCGCAAGCAACTGAAAGTACAGCATCCGAATCACGAGTAGCTACCTACCACGTCTCCGCGTTCCGCGGGCGCACCACTGACCACGGGCAGCTTAACTGGCCCTCGGCCTGTTGAAGTCGCTGGACTCTTGTCTCGAAGAACAGAGGAATATTGCAGTCGTTCGTCTAGCAAATGGGATGGGCGCACGTGCTTCAGGGAGGCCAAAAGGCTTTCGCGCACCTGGGGGATGCGGGTTTCCAGGTCATTCAACAGCCGTTTCATCTCCTGGCGTTGCAAGTTCTCCTGGGAACCGCACAGGTTGCACGGAAGAATGGGGTACCGCTCCAGTTCCGCCAACTGGGCAATGTCCTTTTCGGCCAGGTACAACATGGGGCGAATCACCGTATTGCGGCCGTCCTTCGTTTCCAACTTTGCGGGCATGGCGCCCATGGACCCCGCAAAGAACATATTGAGCAAAAGCGTCTCAATCGCATCGTCCCGGTGGTGACCAAGCGCAATCTTGGTGCAGCCAAGATCCTCCGCCAGGTTGTACAGCACCCCACGCCGCAGTCGTGAACACAGGGAGCAGTAGGTTTTCCCCTCAGCGACCCTATCCTTCACGATCGAATAGGTATCCTCCCGTACAATGTGGTGAACCACACCCTCCTGCTCCAACCAACGCGCAAGCGGCGTACCGTCGTAGCCCGGTTGCGCCTGATCCAGGTGCACTGCCACAAGTTCAAAAGAAATCGGCGCACGGGTTTGCAAGCGCCGCAGCAGCTGTAGCAGCGTGTAACTGTCCTTGCCGCCGCTTAGGCACACCATGATTCGATCGCCGTCATCGATGAGATGATGTTCGGCAATGCATTGTCCAAGCCCCTTGCCCAGGTCCTTCCATAGGTCCTTCCACGGGCGGCCATGGGCTTCGGTGGCGTTCACAGGTGCGTGTCCTTTGTGAGGCGGATATCCACGGCTCGCGCGTGGGCCTCAAGCTCCTCGGCCCGGGCCAATCCGCTCAACATGGCCCCCTGGGATTTCAACGCACTGGCGCCGTATCGAATAATCGAGGTGCGGATGAGAAAATCGTACACCCCAAGGGGTGATCCAAACCGCGCAGCACCGCCGGTGGGCAACACATGGCTTGGCCCCGCGGCGTAATCGCCCGCGGCCTCCGGGGTATGGGCACCCAAAAACACCGCACCCGCGTGATGAATGTTCGAAAGCAAATCGTAGGGGTCGCTTACGTTCAAGGAAAGGTGCTCAATGGCAATTTCATCGGCCACCCGAGCCGCTTCCGCAAGATCTCCAACCACAAAAGCAAGGCCGTTCTTCGAAAGCGCTTCCCGTGCCATGGGCGCCTTGGGCAAGGTTTCCAGTTGTCGTTGTACCTCAGTCGCCACAGCCTCGGCCTGACGCCGGGAAAGGGTGATCAGCAGGGGGTAGGCATCCTCGTCGTGCTCTGCCTGGGACAGTAGATCCGCCGCGACCCAGGCAGGGTTGGCCCGGTCGTCGGCCACCACAAGGATTTCACTCGGGCCTGCAATCTGATCAATGTTCACCAAACCAAAGACCAGGCGCTTTGCACAGGCCACGTACAGGTTGCCCGGGCCCACGATGGTTTCCACCCGATCTACGCTCGACGTTCCGTAGGCCAATGCACCAATGGCCTGGGCGCCTCCCACATCAATAATCTCGGTAACTCCGGAGAGCTCGGCCGCCAACAACAACGTGTCCGTGGGGCGCGGTGTGGCCAACACGATGCGTTTCACGCCAGCCACCTGGGCAGGAATGGCAGACATCAACACCGTGGAGGGGTACCGTGCCTTGCCACCGGGGGCGTACACGCCGGCGCTCTTGACCGGCCGAACCCGTTGACCCAGCTCCACACCCTCTTCCAGGTAGCGAAACCCCGGGTCCCTCTGATGCTCATGGTACCGGCGTACCCGGGCGGCAGCCTCCTCCAGGTGATCCACCAGTTGCGGCGCCAGCCGCTCCCGGGCAGCGCCCCAGGAGTCCCGGGGAACCTGCATATGCTCTACATTTCTACCGTCGAACCTCTCCGTGTATTCCTGCACGGCCGCGTCTCCCCGGTCCCTGACCTGGTCCAGAATATCCCGCACCACCGGCTCCACCCGAGCCAGATCAGCCTCACCCCGTCGAGTAAGGCCCTCCAGGGTGTGGTCGTATTCGGTTGTCCCACGCTCAAAAATTCGCACGATTCCGTCCTTCTCCAAGGTTGGCTTCTTCCTCGAGCCATTTAGCACGGGCCCAGTCCCGGTCGACGTGCCTCCGTCCACGCTGCTGGTAGGGTGGCCCCATGCCCAAACCGTGCCGCTATTGGCTCATGAAGAGTGAGCCCGACGTCTACTCCATCGATGATCTCAAGAAGAACAAAACCTCCTGTTGGGAAGGTGTTCGAAACTACCAAGCGCGCAACTTCATGCGCGACGACATGAACGTGGGTGACTGGGTACTCTTTCACCACTCCAACGCCAAACCGCCCGGAGTGGCCGGTGTGGCCAAGGTATGCCGCACCGCCTACCCCGACCACACCCAGTTCGACCCCAAAAGCAACTACCACGACCCAAAGTCCGATCCCGACAATCCGCGGTGGCAAATGGTGGACGTGAAGTTCGTGGAGAAGTTCAAAGATATGGTCACCCTCGATCAGCTCAAGGCCGAGAAAAAGCTGGAGGGCATGCGGGTGATCCAACGGGGCCAACGCCTGTCCGTGCAGCCCGTAGAAAAAAAACACTTTGCACACGTGCTCAAGATGGCCGCCGCGAAGACAGAAATCCCATAGGATCAGGCGCGTGTACTACATATCCCTGGCGAAGTCGCATCCCCTATGAATTCAAAACGCTACGGCGCAAACAGATGACGCAAAGCAGAGAACTATTGCAAATCTGACTCATTTTCTACTCATTTTACTGACCTGCCACAGAAGGCCCGGGGACACGTAAGTCGGTGCAAAAAGCTGTAGAACGCCACTTTTCTTTGTAGTATCCAGGGCTCGGTCGCAAACAACAACGGTTGCTGTATGAGGAGTCTTTAGATGAGTACAAATCGAATCTCGCCCTGTTCCAAGAACGACAACCCATATGCAGGTGTGAAGTCGTGGTTGCTCGGGTGCATGGTCGTGGGCCTGCTTGGTTCCTGTTCCCTTATTGCCAAGGTCAAGCCCGAAGGCCTCGATACTCCGAAAACAAAACGCTCTTCCGAAGGGGGGAGTTCCCCCCGTTCACGCGGCCCAGCGTCGTCGGTAGTGGGTGGCGCGCCGTCCGTGGCCGACGATGTGGAGCCACCATTTCGGGTGGTTGAGATGCCAGAAGACTTAAGGGTTGTTCCCGCAGAGGGTGCCAGGACTGTAGAACCCAAAGCCCCTACGTGGTGCGATGTGGAGTTTCGACCATTCCCAGAACACGTCGCAGAAGCCGCGGGTTGGCTAAAAGGAGAGGTGGAGGACTTCCCGTCAATGGCAGCCCTTGCATGCACCTGGCCCAACGATCCGAACCAACAACAATGGGTCGCGTCCACAATCCAGGAGCTGGTAAACCGCATCGGCATCACTGAAGCACATGTCGCCGACTACATGCGCGCAAAACTTGTGGGTGGAAAAAACCCCAACCTCGATACCAACTGTCCGTTCTCAAGATCGAACATGGATACTCCCGAAGAGCGTAAGAAAAAGGACACCTACAGCGGTGTTTTCTGTGATAGAGGCATAAGCTCCCTGGGCAACCGCGTGTGGGAGATGGATGCGCGGGAAGAGGTCGACATCATCACCCGTCTATCTGTGATGTACAAAGCTGCCCAAGCTAGCGCTGTTACGTGGGCATCCGACGACGAGAGAGTGTATGGAGATGATGTCGCTCTGGCAAACTATGCATTCTTTAGAAAGGATGCAGAACAGCTAGACGAGGAAGAGTTTTTTGCAGCGGCCAGTGAGTTTGAGCTGACAGACGTGCAAAAAGGAAACGCAGTCGAGATCTTCTTTACTACAAAGAAGTACTTTGAGTCCCTCAAGCTTACGTATGGTCGATTTGCCCAGCGGATGCCTGGTTTCGAGGTGGTTGCTGAAAAGGCTCCTGAAAAGGCATACAACCAGTGGGTCAAGGACTACAAGAGAAACAAGCGAGCCATGGACGACGCGTTTCGCATAGCAAACGCTTCAGAGTCTGAGCGCGCCGCGGCCATGGAGGGGTGTGCAGAGAAAATGACGAAAGCGTGGGTGTCCTTTGCCAAGAAGCGAAGCCACCGCACCAAGGACGATATCATTGAAAGCGCCACCCATTCGGTCGGATACGCATTGCTATCGGCCCTTTCCCATTGTGAAACCTTTAATGAAAACGTGGGTGTTGCCAACTCCATCGGCACTTTGCTGCAGAACAGCACTTTGCAGCGTGGCCCCCGCACAGCCGCATACCGGGCGTCGTATCGGGCCCTCAAGGAGATGAAAGAAGCGTCATCAAACTTTCCGTACTCCGGGAAGGTCATGTTTGGAACCAGCAATTCCGGCGAGCTACACACCGTTCCAGGGTTTGCACAGGCACTTGACGAAGCCAAAGGGGTGGTGAGTAGCATCCAGCCTGATGGGGACTTCGCCACGATTTCGTTTCGACGTGAAACGGTGACCGAACCTGTGATCGAATGTGTGTCCACAGGGCGTATTCACTACATCGCGTCCGATGGGTCAATTATCTACGAGTCCAACTGCAGAAAAACGGGCACGCGCCGATACGAGGTGACCGATGCTCCGGTGAAGATTCCTAAGCTCTTTCTCGGCGGCATCCGCGAAGGTGCATACGTGAAGGTGCAGCTGCAAGGATTTGACCGATCACGAAAGGGCCTTCCTTTAGAGGTGTTCCGCAGTTCGGCCCAGGAGCGCATGGTCTCCTACTTCGGCGTCCCACTTGGCTAGTAAGCTCTAGCTTAGTCGCCTAGGCTGCTAGCTTTGGCAACAACGGATCGGGGCCCTGTGCATGACTTAGGACAGCCTGAGTTCGACGGACAGGGCCCCTGTAGCTTGTGGAAGAGGGAACAATGATGGCAGAGTCTCCGTACCCACCAGGGAACTAGGAGTTTTCAATGAACGATCGTCAAGGATCTCATACAAGTCAGCGTGCCCTTTCCTTCCTGATCTTGACCCTCGCTGTTGTGGTATCCCTTTCTGGCTGCAACTGGGCAAACCTGATCATCCCCGCCAAGCCCACCGAGAGCTACCCTCGGCACAGCATGTCTACTGCACTCAACGATCGCCTCGCGGTGGTGGCAGAGAACGTAATACACCAGTTTCCTGCGGTGAAGTACCTCTGGTTTTCCCCCACCACCGATGGTTGGAGCAGCGTTCGAAGTCGTCGCGGCACCCTGCTGGGCCGCAATTTTGTGTTCATGTACGCGTTCTACATTCGTGATTTGAACCAGTGCTTCTGGTGGAAGGGAAGCTACGAGCAGGACTGGAACGGAACGGAGTTCGTGGGGGGTGATGTGGAGGTGGGGGAGCCGAAACATGCCAGCGTCTACGACCAACGTATGCGGTGTGACCTCCTGGCGGACAACGCACGATCCGACAACCCCTCACCCAAGGGCTACGTTCCACCATACGCGGTCGACTTTGATCCATCCGATCCAGGCAATCCCCCCTACACAACGTTCGCCGAAAACGCGAATAGGGACTTTGAGCCCGTTGCTGGTTTGGCCTGGGATCATCCTCGACTCTACATCGAAGCAGGAGCCGGGTTCAGCCTCATGGCCATGCCCATGGGGTTCAAGTGCGATTTTTGCATGGGTGGCGGTGCGCTCCATGTGGAAGGAATTGCCGGAACCACCTTGCTCAGAAACCTTGGCCGCGAGTTTAACTTCGATCTTACTGCCGGGTACCGGCTTGCCCTCGACCTAAACGGAACGGGCACGCTCATGCGCCACCAGGGTGCGCTGCAGGCCCGCAACAAGTACGCGGCCGCCACGATCGGGCTTGGCCCCATGGTCGCCATTCCCACCGGTGACACCGAAAACCCCAGTTCGTCTCGAGGTGGCTTTTCCACGTCCCTTGCGTTGGAGGTAGCCCTACACAAACACTTCATCGCTGGCGCCGGCGCCACCATGGACGTCTTCAGCCTAGACGATCAAACCCGCAAGTTCCTCACCTACCACGCCGTCATCAAGTACTCCCTACCCGTGTTCTAGATGCCGTCTGCCTCGAACTGGCGTTTGGTGTGGGCGCCGTCGCAGAAGGGGCGGTTTTGGGATTTGCCGCACCGGCATAGGAATACCTTGTTGCCGCTGTACCGAACCTGGCCGCTCCCGGCGCGGATTTGGAATGCACCCTCCACCTTCACAGGCCCGTTCTTGCCAGGCGTCACCGTTATCTCGCCACTGGGTGCATCGCAGCCTGGGCCCGTTGCGCCCACGGCGCCATTGTCCCGAAACACCGCCTTGGTGTGGGCACCATCACAAAACGGCTTGTTGGCGGACTCGCCACATCGGCAAAGGGCCACCCGTGTGTGCTTGGTCGTGGAGCCATCCGGCCGTCGCAACGCAATGTCCCCGCGCAGGTACACCGGCCCACTGGGTGACACCATCATCTCGTTGGTTGTGGGCGTAGCTTCAGAAACCCCGTCCTTGCGCTCGTACCGCAACGCCCCCGACGGGCATCGCTCCACAATCCCGGTGGCCTCCTTCAAGGGCGTGGCGTCCGGCGTACACCAGGGGTCCTTGCTCGCATCAAACAATTCCCCCTCCGACCGACCACACTCCGCCGCGTGCATACACAACGCCCGTTCGTAGATGATCGTCAGTTCCTGCCCCTCGTACCTGCTGATCGCTTCCTTGCCCATCCATCGTCCCTAGGCCCTCACCGCCCATACTGCAACAAAAAGCCCTTCCTAGGCTGAGTGCTGGGGTATTGGGTCGCTACCAGGGTGAGAGTTTCTGCTGAAGTACCACCACACACACCTCGCGCTGGAAGGTAGACAGTACCCGTTGGGTAAGTAAGCTCAGGGAGACGTTCTCCATGCTGGGGATTCCGCCTCGCATCGCGTTCCAATCGGCTTCATTACCAGGAATCTCGAAGCTGGAAACGCTGGCTACGGTAAACTCAAACCCAGGGGAAAAGGTGTACTCGTCTTCACCAGGGGCATTGGAGAGTTCACGAATCGAAGGCACCCCGGTGGCCCCTTCGATGACAAGCAACGTTTCTCCCCAGAACCGGGTGCTCACCGTAAGATCAGGGCTGGTGCCCAGGAAGGTGGCGTTCGTCCACGAGGCGTTCGCCTCAAAATCGGCACATCGCAAGGGGCGTGCTTCCACGGCCACGCCCGAATCCCAATCAGGTGACCCATGGTAGAGCGTGTCAGGCACATTGATGGATTTCGCTCCATGGTCTTTCAGGGCAGAAGCAAACGCTGTCAAGTAAGGAAGAAGCGCTTGAACGGTCCGATGGTGCTCACGTGAAACCCGTTTTTCCTTAAAGGCGCGCAGGCCAGACTCCAGGTATTCCCACACGGCACCCGTAGTCCAATGGCGAATCACTTCAGCGTACAGTGACCGACGCGCTTCCTCGAGGGAGATGCCAGTCCCGCCAAGCCAATGGGTCCACGGGGCACGTACCGAGCCAAACCCGGTGGGGTGGTAGTTCGCAAACACATGGAGGAACCTCCGAAACTCTTCCTCCTCGTACGTATTTAGGTCAATGCCCAACACGAGTGGCAGCACTTCACGAACTTCCGCCGCAGATTGCCTTTTACATACCCTTGGAAGTTGTTTTTCCTGGAAAAACAACTCGATTCGACTGGTTTCATCGACAAGGCCAATACCGGGAAACTCCTGATCTTCCCCGCAATAGAGATCAGGTGCTCCCCCCTTGGCAACGTTCTGTGCCGGAGGCTCAGCGCACCCTGCAAACACCAATGCCATTGCAAAGACGGCCCACACGGCTCGAAAGACCTGTTCTACGGAAATGCAACGAAAGCTCCGCCCGGGTGATTGGAGACTGTTCGGTTGCCCATGTAAGGAAATACCTGTGGTACCTGTGTGCATAGGGTGAAGTAATGCAAAAGGTGTTCCAGGTCCCGGCGACTCTTAGAACGATCATCTTTCAAAAGAGGTATCCCGCAACTCCGCGAAAAAGCAGAGTCTTTCGATTTTGCCACAGTGCGAGGTGTTTGGGGCTGGATCCAAAATGTCGCACCGGGACACGCCGTGTCACACCCGCCACGCACAGGGCCCACCGACAATTGTGATCCAACGGAGGAACGCAGAATCATTCGCGTGTGCCACGGGATTGGTTATGTAAAGTTTCAATTTGTGGGTGACGGGTCAGCTCCACGTTCCCAAAAAGTTTGGAACAGCTTACCGGGGGTGTCGGCGTCTGAACACAACAAGGCTGACTAGAAATAGACCGAGGAAGGGGAGGTCCCTGGGTGCCGGGCCGACGCTGCAGTCGATGAGGCCGGAGCCGTCGAGTACGGGGGCGATGGAGAACCCTCCGTCCAGCATGTTGCCCACGCCACCATCCAGGGGGCCGGCATCCACAAGGCCGCCGTCGGGGCCGGAGGTGGTACTGCTTTCCAGGTAGTCTGCGGTGCCGCTGGAGTCTGCGTCTTGAGGTGCAGTGCAGGGGTCGGTGTCGCCTGCTTCAGTGGCATCGGGGACATTGTCACCGTCCGAATCATCATCGTTCCACGCGTCCAGGCCATCCCCATCCATGTCGGCGTTGCCCGCCGCATCCGACTGTTCCTGCACCGTGGGAATTCCGTCCCCATCTGGATCCGAAGCCACCACCACAAGTCGATCATCCGTCAGCGTGTCAGGGTGCACGTTGATTTCGACATCGGGCCAGTTCCCGTTCTGGAACCGAATCGTCAATCGGTAGTCTTCGCTCTCACCTTGCGGCAATCCAAACACCACCTCAGGGGAACCCTGGCTTCCCACGCCCTGACCGCCATTGATCTCGCGCACACCGCTGCGCCAGGAGCCGTCTCGCGTCATCAACTCCAACGTGGCGCCCGTATCCACGGGCGTGATCGGTAACGCCGGGCAACCACTGCTCACATCCGCACGCACCTCTACTGTCATGGACGGTGCTGCACTCAGATTGTTGCGCCAGAGTTGATTGGGGTTCGAGTTGTGGCTCAAATGCAGATCCAAATCCCCGTCCCGGTCGTAGTCCACAAATGCCACGCCGTAGCTCACGCCGCCCTGGCCCACGGTAAATGCAGACTCCACAAACGACATGCTGCCACTGTCTGCAAGCAGGTTCTCATACAGTTTGTCGGCCGAGGCCAAGGACACGTACAGATCCACATCGCCATCGTTGTCGATGTCGCCGCAGGCGGCTCCCGCCGGAGTTGTGGTCGTGAACAGCGAACTACCTGTGGGCGCAAACGTGCCCGAACTGCTTTGCAACCAAATCTTATTTTGATCCGAGTCGGAGGTTCCCGGGTAGAACAGATCGAAGTCACCATCGCCGTCAAAGTCGCACAACAGAATGGCGGCCTTGGTGGACGTCTCAAAATCGGGTGTGGTTGCCACAAAGCTCCCGTTGCCCTGGTTGGACCAAAAGTCGGTTTGGGACTGCATGCGTGCCATCAAGTCCACATCCCCGTCCCGGTCCACGTCCGTCACGGTGATCCAGTTACCACTACCGCTCACGGTGCCCGCGGGAAGTCCAAGTGCTGCCATGTCCGCGTGGGTCATGTTGGCCGTGCCGTCCCCGGGGTTCTGAAAGGCACGAAAACCCTTGTCTTCCACGGAGATCACATCCAGCCAGCCATCATGGTTCACATCCAGCAAACCCATACCCTCGAAAAATGCAGTGTAGGGGCTTCCCATGGATCCCCCGTCAAACTCGTAGCTTGCCTGTTGGCTGCCGTTGCCCAGGGCATAACCACCGCCCGAACCCTGGTTCAGGAACACCTGGACCTTGAGCACGGAATTGCGTACCAAGTCCACGTAGCCATCCTGGTTCACGTCCGCCGCCAAAACGGAACGCTCCACGGGGTTGCGTAGTCCATCCGCACGGGTGGAGGTCACATCCGTGAACGTTGACCCTCCGTTGCTAAAATACAGGTGGGTCTGGCTGTTGGTCTGCACTGCCACATCCAGAAAACCGTCGTCGTTGAAATCTGCCCAAACGACGCCACCGCTCTTCGATCCAGTGGTGGCGAGGCCCACGCTCGATGCCACGTCGGTGAAGTCCGCACGGGAGTGGGAGTGCCACGCCAGTAGCCCAACGGGCGCACCCACAGAGACACACAACAGCACACGGAAGATCAAATATTGAAGGGAATGAATCTGCATCTGCAACGAATCTTACTTAAGACGATATCACTGGTTTCAAGAAAACATCGTACACCAACACCACGGTAAGCGTGACCATGACACCACAAAAGTATAAGATAGTCGCAGTGCACAGGAGCAAGTCGGCGGCGTCTCGTGCCGGGCCGAGAATATCGCCCAGGCAAAAAAGCAAATTCAAGTTGCTTTCGGGGGAATCACGGCCGATTTGCTGTGGGTGGAAGTCTGCCCCTGTGGGTGCGCAACACCCATTGAACCAAAGGCGGAGAGGGTAATCGGTGGATTCCCATGCGGACGCACGAAGGCTTTCAGGGGCACCAAGCATGACAGACTCCAATACAAAGGATTCTGGCGCAGCTCCCAGGGCACCGGATGCATCGTCTTCGCGGCCGGTTTCTCCCCAAGTCCGCCCTACACACGCACCGCCCAGGAAGTTGGCGGCGGTAAAGGATCCCGCCAGCGATCCGGCGAAGGATCCCGCAAATGACAATCTCGCCGTTCTAAAAAAACGCCTCGCTTCTTCCAAGGGTGACAACGATGCCACCACGCCGTTCGACCTACACACCGGCGACCGGAAATCCACGGACTCGAAATCCACCGACACCGTAGAAGACGCCGATTCCGCAACAGGCACAGGTTCCGGAGCTCGCCAGATGAGCGCCCTATCCATGGAGTTCCCGGCCCTGCGCCCCTTCGGCCGCTACGAAATTCTGGGCCAGCTGGCCCGCGGTGGCATGGCGGAGGTATTGCTCGCTCGAGAAGTGCGCCGTGAGCACGAGACCATTCGTCACATCGCGATCAAACGCATTCTTCCCCACATCGCGGGTGAAAAACGATTCATCCAAATGTTCCTGGATGAGGCGCGCCTGGCCATGCACCTCAACCATCCCAACATCTGCCACATCTACGATTTTGGTGAGTTGGAAGGGTCCTACTACCTGGCCATGGAATGGATCCATGGGGCTGCCCTCGGCGAGATGATTCGCGCCGCCAAGAAAAAGGCCGGCCTCTCGATTGAGGTGGTGTGCCGCGTCATCTCCAGCGTGGCTGAGGCCCTTGACCACGCCCACAACGCAGCGGATGGAGAAGGCAAACCCCTGGGTATCGTTCACCGGGATGTCTCTCCCCAGAACATCATGGTGCGTCACGACGGGGTGGTAAAACTGTTGGACTTCGGCATCGCCAAGGCGGCCACCCAATGGTCCCAAACAGCATCCGGAGTGGTGAAGGGCAAGTTCGCCTACATGTCGCCCGAGCAATGCATGGGCAAACCCCTGGATCACCGATCGGATGTGTTTTCCCTGGGGGTGTGCCTGTACGAAGCCCTTACCGCCCGCTCCGCCTTTCGACGAAAAACGGAATTGGAAACCATGCGTGCCGTGGTGCGCTCACCCACCCCGCGCGCCAGGGAACGCCGTCACGAGATCCCCGAAGAACTGGACGAGATTCTCGCCCGTGCCCTTTCAAAGAAGGCAGACGACCGTTTCCAATCCGCCGGCGAGATGCACGTGGCCCTGGAACGCTTTTTAGCCAAACAGGGTGCGTTTGTGGGCTCCCGGGATATTTCAGCTTGCCTGAAGGCTGCCATTCCCGGCAAGGCCACCACCGGGCCCGAGGCGGATCTGACCCTTTCCCCGCTTGCACCGGATCTCAGCGTTCCCAAGGACGAGCACACCCAAATCAGCGACGCCGCTGCCAAGGCCGCCCGCTCCGGGGTGGATGGCAAGGAGCACCCCTCCTCCCATTCCACCGTAGTCCCAAGGGAATCCGGCGCACCCCAGCCGAACCCAACCGAGAACCCAACCGAGAACCCAACCGAGAACCCTGCTGGGAAGCAAGTTGGCGAACCAGCCACCGGTGGAGATACGGTCATCACCTCGTCGTTGCAGGAGCTGGAGCATTCCGGTGAGAATCAACGATCGCGCAGGGCCCTACTTTGGGTGGCTATCTTTTTCGCCACCCTTTCTGCTGTATTGCTTGGATGGGTGGGTTTCCGATGGATTCAGGGGGGGCCCAGGGTCATCATTCGGGAAGTCCAGGCCGAGGGAAGTTCTCCCGGGCCCGGGGTGTTGGGCTCCAAGGCCCTCCAGCAGGAGCAGCCTGCCAACCCGAATCCCACCGGACACGCTGGCGCTCACCCGGGCAACAGCCCCCGTTCTTCGGGCCCCTCTTCGGGCACGCTAGAGCCAATGGCACAGGGCAAGGGTGTGCTTGTGGTGCGCACCAAGCCCAATCGTGCCTTTGTAAAGGTTGGGCGCCGTACCCTGCGCACACCTGCACAATTCACGGATCTCCCGGCAGGGCCCGTCGCAGTGGAAATCTGGAAAGACGGCTTTTCCCGCTACAACGGGACCGTGGAGATCCCCGAGGGGGAGACCAGGGATCTGGGCGTACAGCTGGATGAGCAGCGCCAGGTGGCCCATGTGCAAACCGGAAAGCTGTATCTCACGACCACGCCGGCGGCCCAGGTCTTTGCGGGGGCCCGCCGGCTGGGCCAAACGCCGCTCAATGGTGTCAGCGTTCCTGCCGGTATCGTGCGCCTGCGTTTGGTGGATGGTGAGGGCAAAACCCACCTGAGATCCGTACGGGTGAAGCCGAGAACTTCAACCCGAGCCTTCTTTAGTCTACAACGGTAGACGTGAACGTTCGCGGATCGATGTGGGGGCCCTTCTCCCTTGGCCCCTTTTCCCCATGGCTTGGGGTGTGTGCGTTGGGAATTCTGGTCTGCACAACGACCCCCGCCTGGGCCCAAAACGACGAGGGTTTTGCGCTCCATCGGGTGCAGCTTCCCACGCGACCCCAGGATGGAATGGCGCTGTGGGGCACCCGCAGCTTAGGGGCCCGTGGTCTCCACGTACGATTGGCGGCGGACTATGCGTCACGCCCCCTGGGTGCCACGTTCACGGAGGAAGAAGGCCGCATCGATCTCATCCGCCAGTCCATGCTGCTGCATCTTGGGGTAGCGGCCGGGTTGGGTAGCCGTACGGACACCTGGTTTCGTCTCCCCGTGGCCGTGCTGCAAACCGGCGACGATTCCCAGGCGGCCCCCGTCACCTCGCCAGCTGCGGGAGGCCTTGGCGATCTCACGCTCGGTGCCTATCACCGGTTGTCCAAATCCCCGGCCTCAAGCGCACAGCTTGGCCTGGTCGGAGAGCTACACCTTCCCACGGGTGCCCAGGATGCCCTGCTGAGCGACGGAGGGTTGGCTGCCCGCGGGTTACTCGTGGCGTCCTTACAAACCGGCTCGGTCACCCTGCTCGCCAACGCCGGTGCAGCCTACAGGCCAGAGCGTACCTTCCTGCAAAATGACTTTGGTAGCCAGCTCCAGTACGGTGCCGGAATCCAGTGGGAACTGCAGGGTGCCAGGCTGCAGGCGGAACTGCTGGGGGCCGCAGCCCTCACAGGGGATCAAGCGCTCTCCGGCTCCACGTCTCCCTTGGAACTGTGGTTCGGTGGGGTGATCCCCTCCGGGGCCTGGCAACTGGGGGCGACCCTGGGTGTGGGCGTAACCCAGGCGGTGGGTGTACCCAGCCTCAGGGGCATGGTGCTTGTGGGCCGTTCCCTGACGCTGCCTGCTCCCAAGATTCCCGATCCTGAACCCACCGTGGAAGGCCCGGACGGTTGCGAGCTACATCCGGAGCTCTGTGATGGTGTTCAGGACCAGGACGGCGACGGCATCCAGGACGCCTTCGACCAATGCGTCAACGAACCGGAAACCTGGAACGAAGTGGCGGACGACGACGGCTGCCCCGATGGCATCTCCATTGACGGTACTTTGCTGCGCGTACCCCAGGCTGTGCTGTTCGCTGCAGCCCGCAGTGACCTGGCACCCGTCCACTTGCAGGTGTTGGGCCTGATTGCCGATTTCCTGAAAGAACATCCCGAAATCGAAGCTGTTCAAATCGAGGGCCACGCCTCGGTCGACGAAGGAAGCTTTGAGGGGACCCTCATCCTCTCCGAACAACGCGCAGACCGCGTACTGCAGGACCTGGTGCGCCGCGGCGTGGCCCCAGACAAGCTAAGCGCCGTGGGCGTGGGTTCCGATCAGCCGGTAGACCCCGCCACTCCCGACCTCAACCGCCGTGTGGAGTTCCGCATCCTGGGAATGTAGGCCCGACAGAATCGTTGCCCCGGGGAAACGACTCCACAAGAGCACGACCGGCGGCAATCCCATGGCCACCCGAGTGGCCCCGCTAGGTCGCCATGGCGGCACTTCGAAGGTCAACCGCAGCGGAATCGAACTCAATTGCGGCACATCTTGGGAACTCCGTAGCCAGCCTAGGATTGCCCCTATCGGAACGTACGACGGTTCCACGCTTCCACGTTTCGCCGGTTCCCCTTTTGGACGAACACCAGCCCGCAATAATGCGGTCACCCACTTTGTATTGGTTCCGTGTGCGAAAAAGTAAACCACCGGTACTAAGGTCCTGGCTGATTGCCACCTGGTCCATGGAGGCGCCCTCCCGAAGGACTCGAATCGGCCGTACAAAGTGCATCCGAGCGTAGCGGCGTCGCTCATCGTTGGTTCTTCGAAGGCGAACCCCTGATGACGTAACTTCGTCGTCCGAAAAGGGTATGTCAGCAGAAGGTTTGCGGACCCAGTACTCGCTAAGATCTTCAAGCGCTTCCCCCAGTGGCATCAAGTACCCCATGGAATCCAAAAACTCTGCCTTTCCTTCCACGACCAACTGAGCACGCAGTTCCGCATCGTATTCCAGAAACTCTTCCAACAGAATCACGTTCCGTCCAGGTTCTGCGTTGTGGATCCAAACCCTACCAATACCCGACGCTGCTACCATGGCTATCCCCCCTTGTTAGAATATCCTGGACACAATCCAGGAAATCCATTCATCGGATGACGGGGTAAAAAACCTGAGCGTAAAACAGAATTTCAGTGGGGCGCCCTAGGGCAATGTGCGAGGCGAACCTACGAGGGCAATATGGCAGTACGAAACCAGAAGTTATCAATGGCGCGTACCGCGTCCTTGAGGTCGGCAAGACTTTTGGGTTTCGAAATAAATGCGTTGGCACCGAGTCGATAGGAAAGAAGCACATCTTCTTTCCGGCTGGTACTCGTAAGCATAATCGCCACCAAGGACCGAAACCGGGTGTCTTCCCGAATCTTACGGAGTATCTCGAAACCGCTCATTCCCGGAAGGTTGATATCCAACAGGGCAAGGTCCGGGGGAGATTCATCACCGTCCAAAATCTCCCACGCATCTGAACCGTTGCGCGCAACCACAACCTCAATATCTGGGTAACTTTCCCTAATGGATTCGACCCACAGGTTCGAATCCGCCGCGTTGTCCTCCACGAGCAATATTCTACGCATAGTTGTTGGTGCTCCATCTTAAAGCGTACACGACGTTCCCCATTGTTCGCCTGGCGTCCCTGAGCAGGAACGTAACTGCACTACACTAACATGCGCCAACAGGATAGGAACAGAAGTACATTCCAGAAACCTGTTGCAACCACTCCACAGTTTTGGCGTAGGAATCCCCCCACTCCGATGGCACTATGGGGCCATGGCACCAGACCCCATGAACGGCTATCCGTACGCGACCAAAGTAGACAGCCAGGTGGATCTCTCCAAGTTTGTGAGCGTGGTCTGCCACGATCTTCACGGCCCGGTGCGGATCATCAGTAGCTACTCAGAACTGCTGCGGGCATCCCTCGGCAATGGGCAGGACGAGCGCATATTCACGGATCGGTTCCATAAGTACCTCAATGCCATGGCAACCAGTTGCGAACGACTGCAGCAGCTCTTCGAGGATCTTCACATGTACGGAAATGCATTGGTCAACCCCTGGGAGGGTAAGCCCTTCGATATGGAGCCCGTGATCGTCCGCGCCTGGGATAGCGTGCAAACCCAAAACAGGACCCGTGAGGTGGAACTCCACATTCCAGAAGTGGTGAAGCGCCCCGTATATGGAAATTCCGATGCCGTTGAAACCATCTGGAGGCATCTGTTTGCCAACGCCTGGGAATTTGCTCATCCGGATCGGCCCCTGGCCGTGCGCGTGCAAGGTGAAGAAACCGACAGCCATCACCGATTTGAGGTGTCCGACAACGGCCAGGGCATTGCCAAGGATAGATTGAACGAAATCGGGATACCTTTCCGCAAGCTATCCGACAACCATCCACCGAAGGGCACCGGGCTTGGCTTGGCCACGGTAACTCAACTCGTGGAAAAACATGGAGGCGAAGTGCAGGTTTCTTCGGAGCAGGGAAAGGGCACGAGTGTCATCTTTTCGTTAAAAAAAACAGGGGTAGCACCCTGTGATTTGTAAAGGAATCGTTTCACAGTTCCACTACTGGATTTCAAACGGCACAACGTATTCCAGGCCTATGCCGAGACCGTTCTTTTGAGACACCATGAACTCGTTGCGGCGAAGTTCTGCCACCGCGTAAAAGTTCCCAAAGAACCGAAAACCCACCTGGTGTTCAGTGAGCACTGTGCTCACACAGGTGCCCGTCGGCCCACGAAACCAAAAATTATGGTCCAGAAAACCTGCAACATACAGCCGCTGCTGAAGGTGCCTGGCGAATGGGTGTAGCCGGTAAACGTGCTCTATTTGAGCGCGGTAGCCACCGGATGTGACGAAATCAAGCTGCGCCGGAAAAAACGTTACAAAGTACCTGAGACCAACTGCCGCGAACGCTTTTTTGAGGAAGCGTGCGTCCATCGCACGCCACCTGACGCCCACACGCAGCATGTCGTTGTCCTCTCCTGTCCGGTGAACCCATTGGGTTGAAAGACCAAACGTGGACTTCTTTCCAAACGCACTCCATCGCAGGTTCTGCTCGGTCAGGTATTCGGATAGATCCAACGGGCTACCGCTGTTTTGATTCCCCGAATAGTTGGTAAGGGAAAAGTACTGCACGTTCCGGGTCAGGTTGGCCAACATGTTGATGGTCACCACGGAGAAGCCCCGGGTGTCGTAGTACCCGTTGAAGTCCACGAAGCCCTTCCGTACTTGCCGATTTGGTTTCGCTGAACTGCCGGCCTCGGGCACCATGCCAGCCGATGATGCACCATCGTCCGCATGGGAAGTCACCGCCCAACACAGCCACGCGCAGATGGCGACTCCCAGATGGGGATATGCGACTTTTTTCCACGGCCGAAGCCAGCTCTGCAGCCAGCCCTGCAGCCAGCCCTGCAACCGCCTCCTCTCTGGGTTTGCCACCGGTCGCGTTTTCAAATCAAGAACTCCAAACCACGAAAGCCACATCCAGTACCTTCGGCCAGGTAGGGAGTAAGCATGAGCACTCTATCCAACGTGAACTGGGTAGCTCCAACGTTGACAGCAAGAGCACCTTCGCGAATAAACCTCCCATGGCCGTTCCCGTTCAGATTCTCTTGGTGGAAGACAATCCAGCAGATGCGGATTTGACCCGTGAAACCATGGAGACGGCAAAGATACGCAACGAAGTGAACGTGGTGTACAACGGCAACGCGGCACTGGCCTATCTGCATAAACAGCATCCCTACGAAGATGCGGTAACACCAGACATCGTGTTTCTGGACCTCAACCTGCCGGGCATGGATGGGCGTGAGGTTCTTCGGAGGATCAAATCCGACGAAAGCATTCGCAACATACCCGTGGTAGTTCTTACATCCTCTGAGGCTCAAGAAGACGTGGTGAAGAGCTACGATCTTCACTGCAACGCCTATGTGCGCAAACCTGTCAACCTGGAGGGGTATCAGAAGATTGTCCAAGCCGTTGATGGGTTTTGGTTCAGTGTGGTCAAGCTACCGTCCTAGAACCCATCTCATAAATACAAGCGAGTGTATTTGAAGCTCAGGGGAATGGGGATGCAAGGCGGTAAGGTGCAGGAATACCGCGAGTATTTCAAATCCTTGCCAACAAAGCAGCCGCGTTTGCAT
>JAUICN010000007.1 GCA_030427835.1 Polyangia bacterium
CGGCTGCTTTGTTGGCAAGGATTTGAAATACTCGCGGTATTCCTGCACCTTACCGCCTTGCATCCCCATTCCCCTGAGCTTCAAATACACTCGCTTGTATTTATGAGATGGGTTCTAGCTCGTTGGCGAGAACGTGGCGAGCATGTCACACCGGTGCATGGCGCTTGATCTGGAAGCTGTTGGAACCACGACCGAACCGTTTGAAACCACGTTGTCCCACAAGGAGACGATTCTCTACGCACTTGGGGTAGGGGCCCGGGCCGGGGAGTTGGATTACCTGTACGAGGGGCGAGGCCCGAATGTGTTGCCGACGTATGCCGTGGTTCCCACGTTGCAACCCGTGGCTGCATTGTTTGGTGGTCTTGGTGGAAACCTTCTTGGGGTTGTGCATGGTGGGCAATGGATCCGTTGTCACCGGCCGTTTTCAGCGGAGGATAGGTTGACCTCTGTTGGAAAAGTGGACGGCGTGTACGACCTGAAGCGCATGGCGACGGCTGAGATTTCCACGGAAACGCGGGACGCAAACGGTGAGCTGGTGTGTGAAACCCGCTGGTCGATTCTTTTTCGGTTTGATGGTGGGTTCGACGGGCCCCCGCCTCCCCGCAGCGAGAAGGTGCGCCCACCTGAGCGTGCTCCTGATTTTCGTGTGGCGGAGAAGACGACTGCAGAGCAGGCGTTGTTGTACCGGCTCAATGGGGATTTCAATCCGTTGCACGCCGACCCTGAGATCGGAAAGTCGGCGGGCTTTCCGGGCACGATCTTGCACGGGCTTTGTACCTACGGGTATGTGGGCCGGGCGGTGCTCAACGCCGCAGGGGGCGGTGACCCGGCCAAGCTCAAGGTGTTGGCAGGCCAGTTCCGCAAGCCTGTGTTTCCAGGAGATACCATCGTCACCGAGGGTTGGCAGGAGGATGGAAGGGTGGTGCTTAAGGTCACCGTAGAAGACCGCCCCGAAGACATCGTATTCGCCAACGCCTACGCCGAACTTGGCTAGGATCGATAGGTTGCTCAGGCGCTTGATTTAGGGTTCCCACACGGTCGCCACGATATCCCCGGTAATTTTAGCGCTACCTCTGAGGCCTTTGGATGCGTCATCCAAATATGCGGGAACTATTTTTGCCACAGGCTTTCCGCCCTTGGTGATGACGAGAGTTTCTCCTTGGGTCACGACCCGATCGAACCAATGGACGAACTTCGAGCTGAATTCAAAATCTTCCACGGACCATGAATCTTTCATGGTTTAGGGCGTGTGGCGAATCTCGGTGTCATGCAAGTGCTCCTCGCCAAAAGCGTTTTGTGAGCCTAGGCACTTTTCCGTGTGCGCAAATTAGGGGGAGCATTGGGTGGGGTGGGAGATCCAGCTGTTGCAGGGGTCGTTGGCTCCGTTGGCGTCTCCTGAGATGCAGGAGCCGCTTCCGTCGGTACACCAGGCGCATTGGAACTGGTGGGTGCATGTGCCGCAGCCCTGGGGGGTGAGTTCTCCGCAGAGGATGGAGCCGGGGCATTGGGAGGCTTCTCCCCACCACCAGTCGTTGGCTGCGCAGGATGTTCCTGAGGTGGCGCCGCTGGAGTTTCCTTCAAGGCAACCGGTGCCGTTGCACCACCCGCATTGGTCCCAGGGGTTGTTGAGGCAGGAGCCGCAGTCGGTCAGTTCCCCGCATGCGGCTGTGCTTGCGCCGGCATTGCACTGGGAGCGGTAGAACTCCCACTGATTGCAGGCCTGGTAGTAGGCACCCCCGGCATTGCCAGATATGCACGTATTTGTGTCACCGCACCATCCGCAAAGGCCGGTGGTATCGGTGCAGGCGCCGCAGGTGGTGGCCGTGTTGCAGGGATCGATGTCCGGTGCGCTTGGGCATTGGGAAAGGGCCGGGCTCCAGGTTCCTTCTGCACACTCTGTGTTGGAGCCACTGCCGTCCGCAGGGAGGCAGGCACTTTGGTCTCCGTTTTCGCACCATCCGCAAAGGCCCAAAATGTTGGCGGTGCAACTTCCACAGTCGGTGGCTTCGCAGTCGGCGGAGGCCTGGGTGCAGGTGTTGCTTTGTGCGTCGCATTGCAGGGGAATGGCGCAACTGTTGCCAGCGCAGCAGGTCTCGCCTTCCTCACCGCAGTTGGATGCCGGTTCGCTGCAGGTGTTGTTGCCACACACGAGGCCACCCTTGCATGGGTAGGCGCCCTTGCAGCAACGTTCACCCTCGGTTCCGCAGACTCCACAGGCGGACCCTAAACACTCGCGCCCCTGCTCACATCGATCGCCGGTACAACAGCCCTGGCCCACGTCTCCGCAGCTACTGGGTGTGGCTTGGCAGGTGCCGTCGGCGCCACAGATGTCGCCCGTGCAACACTCGGACGAGGTGTGGCATTGGGTTCCCCTGGCCTTGCAACATATGTTTTCGGAGCACTCGGTGTTGCCGCAGCAATCGCTGTTCTCGGTGCAGCTTGCTCCAAAGATGCTTGCGCAGCAGGTACCTTCAGATCCGCACCCCAATCCGGTGTCGCAGGTCGGGGTTGTTTTGTCACAGCAGGCTTCACCAAGTTCCCCGCAGTCGCTCGCGCGATGATCCTTAAAGATGCCCCCAGACCGGCAAGCCATGCCGAAGGTACAAAGCAGACCGAGCAGGGCGCCTAGGGTGAGCAGTGAGTGAAGGTGGATCTTGATCATGGAGTGTAGGCTCTAGTTACCGCAGTTTCCTGGCAGGTAAACCCAGTCGGTGCATTGACCGGTGGTGGCCGCGGCAAAGTCCCCGGCCCGGCATTCCTTTAGGGTGCTGCACCAGCCGCAGTAACCCCTGGCGGAGGCGCAGGTCGCACAGGTGTCCCCGCCGCCGACGGTGGCGGTGTCCTCACAGGGGTCGTCAAAGCCGTCGCAGCTTCCGCCAAAGGTTGCGGGCTGTACCCAACGGTCGCCTGTGGCATCGGTGCACTTGGTTTCGTCCAGGGGGCCTGAACCGTCTGTTTTTGAGGCCAGGCACTTGGAGTCCCCCTGGATGTTCTCACACCAACCGCAGTGGTGGCTTGCGCCTATGCAGCCGCCGCAGTCCAGTTGTTCGCAGGCTTCACGGGGTGGCCGGCATCGGTTGGCCACGGTGTCGCAATAGCCCTCGTAACAAAGGCTCCCTGAGCAGCAGTTCTTTCCGGATATGCCGCAGTTGGGGGTGGCGGTTTCGGCAAGTGGTCGGCATTTTTTGTTTACACAATAGAGAGAATTGCCTTCGTGGGTGTCAGGGCATGCCAGGTGGCCCACGCAGCAGGGTTCGTTGTACCCGCCGCACAGCGCACATTTGTTGTCACGGCATTCGAGTCCTGCCTGGCATTGGTCTTCCACGCAGCAGTCCTGTTCTTCGTCTCCACAATCGGTGCCCACCGCGGTGCATTGCTTTACTGCGCCTCCGATGGATTGGCAGGTGGCACCTTCACAGCATTCGTTGGAGGAGCGACACTGGGTGCCTTCTGCAATGCAGCAGGCGCCTGAGTTGCAGGTGGCCACACCACAGCATTCGTTGGTACCTTCGCAGGAGGCCCCGCCGGGTAGGCTGCAGCAGTAGCGCCGGTCGAACTGATCTGGGCCGCTGCAAAGGGCGCCGTTGCCGCACTCTTGGTCATTGTCGCAGCAGGTGCGCCCGGCGGTGTCGCAGGTGCCGCCGCCGCCGTCCTGTTGGCTACCGACCTTGAGTTTCCCCTTGCACGCGGGTGCAAGGAACACACCGATGCACAGGAGCACCGTGCACGTGGCGCGTGCCTCCAAGCCAAAGCACCGCATGGTTTGGGCCTACCAGTTCCAGCAGGAGTTCTGCTTGGGGTTGGTGCAGTTGCCAGCCTGGTTTGCTGGAATGCAGGAGCCGTAACCGTCTGCACACCAGGTGCAATCAGGGCCGCCCGGGGCAATGCATGCTGCACACCCGCCCACGGCACCGCGCTGTTGGCAGACCTGTTGGTTGGGGGGGCATAGGGCCTGGTTTTGGTACACCCAACCGGTGTTGGCGCAGGTGTTGGCAATGACAGGGCCATTGGGGTTGCCGCTGATGCAGTAGCCCGTGGAGGCACAGAAGCCGCAACCGTTTTGGGTGAGGCAACCGCCGCAATCAAAGTTGTGCTGGGCGCAGGGGTCGGTGCCGCCTGTACCTGCAGTGCATTGGCTTCGGCTGTAATCCCAGTCTGGGCAGAACCCAGTGGTGGGGCCAAAGGCGTTTCCGTTTTGGCAGGTGCGGGTGGAATCACACCAACCACAGTTGAGGCCGAAGGCGGTGGTGCAGGATCCGCAGCTGGTGATGAGCGAGCAGGGGTCGGCGTTGGTGTTGGCGCAGCTGCCGTAGGGGGGGGTCCACGCGCCCTGGGTGGGTGCGTTGGGGTTGGGGGTGCCAGAGCAGAAGCCGTCGGTGGGCCCTGCGGCGGAACCAGGCTTGCAGGTGGCGCCAAAGCCGTCGTCGCACCAGCCGCAGCCGTGGGTGGAGTTTACGCAACCGAGGCAGGTGGACTGCTGGCAGCCAGGGGCAGAGCCTTCACACCGGTTGGTGATGGCGTTGCAGGTGGCACCGGAGCCACAGCTGCCACCTTCGCAGCAGGACTGGCCTGCGGATCCGCAGGTGCCGCCGGTTGCCATGCAGGTTCCGGCAGGTCCACATACGAGCCCGCCTGTGCAGGGGGTGGCGCCGGCGCAGCACAGGGCTCCGGCGGAGGTGCCGCAGGCCTGGCAGGATCCGTTGATGCATTCGTTGCCGCTGTTGCAAAAGGCGCCCTGGCAGCATTGGCCGCCCTGGAAGCCGCAGTTGTTGTCGGTGCTGACTTGGCAGGTGTTGTTTGCACCGCAAAGCAGGCCGGGTTTGCACTCGATGGAGGAACCGCAGGCGCCGCCCTCGGGCATGAAGCATTGGCCGTTGTCGCAGGTGAGGTTGCCACAGCAGTCGGCGTCCGCGGCGCAGGTGGAGCGTGCCTGGGCACAACAGGTGTTGCTGTGGCCGCAGGTGGTGCCGGGATTGCAGGAGGTGGTTTGCACGCCGTCGGGGGTGCAGCAGGGGCGGCCGATGTCACCGCATTCTCCAGGATCCGTGTCGCCGTTGTCCGTATTGCCGGTGTTGAGGCGAACGTCTGGGTTGCAGGCGCTGAGAGCGAGTGGCCCACCCAAGGAAGCCACAACCGTGGCGGCCGCAAAAAGGAACTGGATGGCTCGCATGGTCGCCTGTGGAGCGGTTGCGGAGCGGGTGTCGGGGGAAAGGTGGGTGTTGCGCATGACGTTCCTTAATAGGCCAGTGTAATCGATCAACTTAAGTAAAACGAACTATGGAACCAGGAAAAAGCAGGTGATGGTGTGATCCCAGGTAGGGTTGTGTGTTCCAAACCCTAGGGAGTCCCTGTGCAGGGCTCGATGAGGCAGGCGGCCTCAGGCAGTTGCGAAGGCGGTGGGCACACCCCCTCCTGGGAAATCGCCATGGATGCACCCCATTGGTGGGAGTTAAAAGAGACTTCGCCCTTCTCTACTGCGTTGCCACAGAGGTCATATTGCACGATGACACCCCTCCAGGTGAACCGGCTGAGTTGGCGCTGCCATGCTCCCTGTTGGTCGGCATAGACCCATGATTCTGACTGCCGACTCAGTTGCTCCGCCGTGGAAACACTAAAACCGTTGGCCACGGCTTTGCTGTAGTTCTCCTGGGTGGATTCACTTTGGGCTTCCGCTTGGCTGTAGTTCTGGGCTGCGTTCCAGGTGCTGGTATGGGTGAAACCGCGGCTGGTTGCTGCACTTGTGGAATCGGCCCAGTGCGTTCCTTGAAGGCGGCTTTTGCTTGAGCTCGCTTGCTCTGCGGTGCCCCCGGAGACTCCGGCCTTGAGTTTCCGGATGTCTTCGCTGTCAAACTCGGAGAAGAACTGAGTTCCACCCCCTTCTGCGAGGCTGTTTCCTAGTTTCGAAGACGCACTGGCAAAACCAAGGCCGGCCTGACCCGTGACATCAGAGTTTGTTGTTACATCGCGATTGGTTACGTTCCCAATACGTCCGCCGTTCTCTGCGGAGTTTCCCGCCTCCATGTCGATGACTGCTGCCATGGTGTGGGTGGTTTGATCGCCAAAGGCCCAGGTGTTGGAATCCTGCGCACCGTCCGTGCGGGTATCCGTGGCCGTTGTGCCTTCGTTGCGTGATCTGGCCCCCCCTTGGCTGTCGGTGCGGCCACGGGTTGTGCTGAATGAGTTTTGGTAGGCCTGCTGCCAGCCCTCGTTTTGTGTGGTCGAAAAGCTGTTGGTGACGGTGCGGGTTGTGCTTTCTGTGTAGTTGTATTTTTGGCCATGGGGTCCGCCGGCAACGCAGCCGCTTACGAACTCGGGCTCGTAAATTTCAGCCATTTCCTTTTTCCCTACCAGGTAAAGTGTTTCTGGATCCCGCACCACGAATGGAAATGTTACACGCCGTGTGAGGCCGTCTGCACCCTCGGCTTCGGCCGTGATGGTGGCTTGGTAGCCATTTGAACCGGTGGGTACCACATCCCATTCGGTGATCACTGCGTGGGTGTTGGGGTTTACACCGTCGTACAGGCGAACCGGGCGTTCAATCAACGCGGGTGCTGTAGACGGCCTACCGTTTTGAATGAAACCAGGTGAGAGGGTGTAGCGCCAACGCAGTGGCCGAAACCCAATGGCTACAACCTGTAGTCCGTAGGGGACAGCGCTAATTACGTTGCTGGCGGGGTACTTGCAGTCCCCCACGAAGTTGTCGCCCAGGGCTGTGAAGCTTCGAACCACCACGGATGGGAGCACATTGAGCTCTATCTCAATGGGGGTGTTTTCTTGGGGTGTCCAGCTTCCACCGTTGTAGTAGCGGTTGATGCTGGTGATGTGGCCGCGGAACATGCCGGAGCGTTCGCCGGTGGGGTCGAAGGGTACGGCATAGTCGCCGAAGGATTCCCATAGGAGTTGGCCGTTGTCGTTGAGTTGGAGTTCTACCGGTAGATCTACGGCCGCTGGGGCGGAGCCGTCGTGGGGGAAGAAGGTGCCCATGAACTTGACCTCGACCCAGCCATTGTTCTTGTCCACAAAGTTGTGGCCCATGATTTCCAGGTCGTCGCCCACGGAAAGGGCGTTCTTGGAGATGCCGGTGACCTCGGGGATTTCGGGTTCGGGTGTTCCGTCAAATTGGATGGCACACCCACCTAGAACGAAAAGTGCCGTGGTGGCCAGCGTCGTGGTGAGTGTGGTGGGCCCTGTGGTTGGGTGCCGGGGGTGGCCGCTTTGGGTGATTTTGGGTGCTTTTCGCATCTCGGTGGAGATCCTATGCGAATCTCGGGCCAACGCCCATTGATCGACGTTTTATGGCCCTTGGGATTGGATCTGGGGAGCTGGGTCCCCTTAAGGCGGGGACTGCGGGTCTCCTAAGGGTCAGGGGGTGAATTGAGGCTGGGGTTGTTTGTCACCACCTCAATTGTCCCCATATTGGGTCATGTGCGACAAGGTTTTACATGGTTTGACATTTCCCCGGGGCCTCTCCACGCGTTGTTAACCATTTGAAATTCAACGAGTTTTTTTGAACCTGGGTCGTATGCGGGGGCCCATGTCCAAAAATGGTGAGGTATTTCGGGTGTGGCTAGGGTTTACCTTGGTTGACGACTCGCCGGAGGGCCGTCACATCTGCGGCCGTCTGGGCCCTTTAGACGTTGGGCCCTGCACTTTTGAGGAACACATGATGCAAGCATTGATTGTCGCCGCCTACCTGGTGGTTCTAGGGATTTTGGCCCTTTACGGGTTTCACCGTGCACACCTTCTGTACCTTTACTGGCGCCATCGCCGTAACGTGCGTGTGGTTGGCCAGCCCTTTCAGGAGCTCCCCCGGGTGACCATTCAACTGCCCACGTTTAATGAGATGTATGTGGCAGAGCGCCTGTGTGACGCGGTGGCCAAGCTCGACTACCCGAAGGACAAGCTTGAGATCCAGCTTTTGGACGACTCCACCGACGAAACGCAGACGATCCTACGCAATAAGGCTACGCAGTTGCAGGCCCAGGGGTTTGATGTGTCGTACCTGCACCGTACGGACCGCACGGGCTACAAGGCCGGTGCTTTGGAGGCCGGCCACAAGGTGGCCAAGGGCGACTATTTGATGGTGTTTGATGCGGATTTTATGCCCACACCCGGGATTTTGAAGCAGCTTATTCACTACTTCACGGATGAAAAGGTGGGCATGGTGCAGGCGCGTTGGGGCCACCTGAACCGGGATTATTCCATGCTGACCAAGGTGCAGTCACTCATGCTGGATGGGCATTTTGCCATCGAGCACATTGCGCGGAACCGTTCGGGGCGGTTTTTCAACTTCAACGGCACGGCTGGGATTTGGCGCAAGGAAGCCATTGTGGATGCCGGCGGTTGGCAGCACGACACCGTGACCGAGGATATGGATCTGTCGTTTCGGGCACAAATCAAGGGGTGGGAGTTCATCTACGTGCCGGAGGCCTTGGCCCCGGCCGAGGTTCCCTGCGAGATGAACAGTTTTAAGACCCAGCAGTTTCGTTGGGCCAAGGGTTCGGCCCAAACGGCAAAGAAGCTGCTTCCCATGGTGCTGCGGGCGAAGCTTCCCTTTAAGGTCAAGCTTGAGGCCGTCTTTCATTTAACTAATAATTTCGCCTACTTGTTTCTGATCATCTTGGCCTTTTTGCAGCTCCCCAACATGTTGTTGCGGCGCAAGATGGACGACCCGGAGTTGCTTTTGCTGGATGTGCCGCTGTTTTTGGCGACCAGTGGTTCCATTGTTCTCTTTTACCTCACCACCCACCGTGTGCTTTACGGGAGCTTTTGGGGCGCGGTGAAGCGTTTGCCCATGATGATGGCACTGGGGATTGGGCTTTCTGTGAACAATACGCTGGCTGTGATTCAGGGCCTTTTTGGCAAGGATATGGAGTTTGTGCGCACTCCGAAGCACGGCGTAACGCTGAATACCCAGGGCTGGAAGAAGAAGAAGTACCGCGCCGGAAAGATGTTCCACAGCCTGTTTGAGTTTGGCCTGGGCGTGTACTTTGTGGTGACCATTGGCCTGGCCGTGTTTACCGGATCCTGGGCAAGCATTCCGTTTCTGCTGCTGTTTATGGTGGGCTTTCTCTACGTGGGGTCTCTAAGCCTCTTCCAGCTCCGCTAGACCCCGGTATTTGGGTTACCGTAGGGCTTTTTAACAAGGTTGACCTGCTTTTGCGGTAATTTTCCCGTTTGGAACAGAATTTGCTGGAGTGCGAGGCATGGGTGCACTTACGTCTTCTCGTCCGTTCTTCTCAGCTGCTGCGGTGGCGTTGTGTGTCGCCTGCTCTGCGCCTGGTGCTTCGGGTGGTGAGGCTAAATCAACGTTGGTGGCCAACACCCCGCTACGTGTTCATTTTCAATGCATCAATAGGGCGATGATTCAGGTGTTGCAGACCCGTAGGGAACGGCAGAGCGATCCTGAGTACACGCCTGACACCACAGGGACGAATACCTCGTTTGCTGATGCCCTCACGAAGCTTAGGGACGCCCAGCAGAAGTACGCGGATACTGGTTCCGAGGAGGACGCTCGTGAATACTCTGGCCTTGTTTGGAACAGCCGGATGGAAGCCGTAAAAGCGATGGCTTACAAGATCTTTCCTCAGGATGACGACGGGGATGGGAACGCGGATGGGGACTTTACTAGCAAGGACTTTGAAGAACTGGATGAAGCAGAAAAGACCCGTCTTTTTGGTGGAAGCATCACAGACAAGTACCCGTACTCTGTTTTTCGGGCGATGAAAGAGTTTGCGGAGGAATCTGGGGACCTGACCTGTTTGAACACGTTTGCTTTGCCAGGTGCTCTCCGTAAGGACGATACCCTTTGGCACGCGCTGAAACTCGAGACGTACGTACAGCAGGAAGAGATGCAACGTGCGCTCTACAACCAGTTTGCCACGGAACGTTCCTCCACCGGGTTTGAGAACTCGGTGGATCAGCAACTTGACGGCCCTGATCCTATTCGCCTTAGCCCTCAAGACAGTGCACGGGACCGTAGCCACGAGGGGTTTATGGAGCAGTACCAGCAGCATAGGGAGAAGCAGGCTGCCATGAAGGATTCTAACTTTGACAGCGGAGCCTTTGACTGGGTGAAATCCCTCGGATCTGCCATGGAAGCTCAGTTTGGCGCGCCATTCAATGACCTCTTGAAGGGGTACATGTCGGGTGATCAGAATGCTGCGGCAGAGGAATTTAACCAGTTCGTAAACAAGGAATGGGTCAGCATCAACGACGCATTCGCGGTGCTCATGTCGCTGATTCCAAGGGTGGAGTGTGGAAGTTTTCAGGGTGGAGATCCCACCGTGAATCCAGCCAAGTGTGTGTTTCAGCCCGGGCCACTGCTCAATAGTTGCCTTGCCCCAGCCCAGGGTGTGGCGACGGCAGGCCTTTACCATGTGCAATGGGTTAGTCCTGAGCATGCGCTCAAGTATGCCGTTCAGTTCGAAACCTGTGTGAATCGGGCGGACAACGATCCCACAACCAACTGAGTTGGGTTCTAGGTGGGGTTTGTTGTGACCATTTAGGGGTTGTCATCCACGTTTTTCGGCTAGATTTTGATTGGTTCGACTTTTGCTTATTTGGTCACCTATGAAGTCGAACAGCAGTCTTTTGTTGGTAGGTTTGTCAGTTGGCGTCGGTTTGTGGTCGGGGTGCACCGCCCTTTCCGCGGATTCCAAAGCTGTCCTTTTTGACAACGAACAGGCCTGGGCATGTATTGACGACGGCGTTTTCTCAGTTTTTCACCAGGAGTTGCAGGAACAGCAGGATGGTTCCCAGGAGTGGCAACCCGTTTCCGCACCTACAGTGATCTCTGAGCAGGTCGTGGCAAAAGCGTTCTTCAATCACCGCGGAGAAAAGGTTGCCAAGTCTTCGATTGCGATGGCCTTAGAGATTGATTGGTCCGTTGCGGGCATGGCCAAGTACCAAGCCTTGGAGAGTATCCTGGAAGGCAACTACCGCACCTACACCGAAATGAAAACTGTCGATGATGGTGATGTGAAGGGCGTATTCCGCAACGGAGCTGGGCTTGCTTCGTTTCCTTCAGAGCTGTTGCCTAAGGAATGCGATCCGTATGTTGAGGTCGTGGATAGTGAGTTTGGTACCGTTCAGGTCATCGGGGATACGACCCATCAGGACAAGGCCGGTGATCTGATTCAGCGGAATGCAAATGACGATGTGATGCCGACGGACGTCACGCTTGATTTTGTGTTTGTTAAGCTAGTGCCCGATGCCAATGGTAAGGCCGTTTGTGACTTTGACTACGACAAGAATGCCAACAACTTTCATTGTTACGATTTGCGTCGGGCAGGCCAGGAGAACAATCCGCGGGGTTGTCGGTGCTTTGATGGACCGCTTACCGATCGTCAGCAGAGGAAACTCAAGGGTGAAGATGTTTCAGAGGTTGAGGAAGTACACGCTGTGGAAGAGGTTGTTGCCAATCCCCTCATGACGCAGATGGACATTCAGTTCCGATTCTTTACAGGTGGTACAGCCACTCGCGCGACTGAAGACACCACATTTGGTTTGTATCCGCGTATTAACTCCGCGGTTCAAATTACCTGTGGGACACAACGTTTTATCTATTCGCTACGGGTGGATAAGGCAGACGATGTGAAGATTTTTGGCGAAGAAAGCTCTCGTGAAAAATACGGAGAGCCCAGGTGCGAGAACCAGGTTCCGTACATAGGCCCCAGCCCTAGAAGCGATGGCCGAGGTGCTTACTGGTTTCAATACGAACTCGATGCATTCCTTGTGGAACAAGGCATCGACCCAACTGAGCATAGGAAGTAGTTATGAAAATGTTTTCAAAGTATGGGTTTCTTGCGGCCGTTGTATTGGCCGGCTGTACGGTAGGAAGTGTGCACCCGTCCAAAAAATCCGTGCCTAGCGACGAACAGGTCGGTCTTCATACCGAAACGGGAAAGAAGGCTGCGCTTGGCTACTACTCGGGGATTATTCGCAGTATGTACCGTCGCCACGGTGCGGATTTTCAGCCCGAGTTTGATCTTAATCGGGAGGATCTTCAGGGCTTGCAGTGGGCGCAATGGGAGTTGTACAAGGCGGGCCATGTACTTGTTCCACCTGCCTATGTTGGAAGTAGTATGGCCGATGAGTTCCGATGGGATGTGGATTGTAGCTCTCGCAGTGAGTCAGCTACCTGTGAGTTGAAGTTTCCAGTCGCTGATGGGATTTGGGGAGTGCTTCAGATGGAGGTGTACTTCGATCAGCTCCAACAGATCGTGGTTGAGCGCACCCATCGATGGGTGGACCCCGTCGAGTACTCACGGGAGACCATTGAACGACCGGAGTTGGCTGCTCCTAAGGGCCCTACACCGTCTTCCCTTGCCTCGTTTAGTTTTGAGTTTGGTCCCTCGTTGTTGAAGAATGAGTTTGGAGTGGATGGTTGTGGCACGGGAAACCTTGCTATCGATCGACGGCAGGCCTGTGCCGAGAATCCTGCGATCTGCGATCCTGAAATGGCATACCGTCAGCTTCTGCAAGTGAGCCAATGGGTGGATGATCCGGAGGGCCAATGGGCCAACAAGGGCGACGACGGAGATCGCTTCCCCTTCGGAGGTTTGCTGGAACGGCAACAGGGACTACTCGCTGTAGCGATTGAATCCTTGCGAAAAGATCCCCCGCAGATTGCTGGTGAGAACCTTCCACCGAACGCGCTGGATATTGCAACCCACTACGGGATTGAGTCCACAGCTGTTCGTTTGGACTATGAGCTTTCTATCAACTCGGACCAGTTCAAGACCATGATGACAGCTGGGCTGTTTCCGTGGCGTTTGCGAGCGCACAAGAACCCGGGAGATTCAACACCGCTTCCCACCTTTAGTTTTTATGTGACGGATTTCAGCAAGGGCTGGCTTAACGAGCATAGTGTGGTTGGATTGTTTGAAGCTCCTTCGAACTCGCCGCAACTTCGGAACGGTGGCGTAGGGCGCATGATTGGCCTCATGTGTGCAGCGCCGGCGCAGAGCGCACCGCTTTCCGACAACTAGACCGGCGTGCCGTTGCTGACGATCTGCTTGTGATCTGAAGTTTCGCGTTGTTGTCAGTGGTCGCGGGTGGGTACTTTGCTTCCCAGTTTGGTGAACGGGGTTCTATTTTTACCCGAGAATTGCATTGGCTCATATTTTGCTCATAACTACTATGTGAAAATACTACTTATATTGGCCGGTTTTTGTTTTGTTTCTGGGTGTGCGGCGCAGAATGACTCGACTCTTATCAAGTCCGCCGGAGGCGATGACATCGGGCTCGATACCGACGATGGGAAGGCCCTTCTTCAGGAATACTTTGGTCACGCGGTCGCCAATATGCTTCATGCCCATGGGATGGGTTTCGATCCCGAAAAGGACATGAATAGGGCTGATCTAAGGGCGCTGCAGAAAGCCCAGTGGCGGTTGTACGAAGCGGGGCATGTTCTCGTACCTCCTGCTTTTGTTGAGCAAACAATCGCGGCCGAGTTTCGGTGGAAGGTTCGATGTGGGACCGAAGAGAATCGCACTGCGGTGTGTGAGGTGGAGTTGCCGGTTGCTGATGGGGTTTGGGCGGTAGCAAGCTTCGTGATTCCAGTAGATTTCACCTATAGGGTGTACTGGTCCGCCCATGAGGGCGAGTATGTTCGTGAGTCTGCAAGATATCGTTCGCCTGATCCTGATCGGGCAGTTCACTATCCGACGCTTCGCAGTGTCGCATATCAATTTGGTTCGAGTGTTCTTCCTGTTTCTGGTTGCGGTAGTGGAGAGTTGGCGATTCAGCGTAAGGTTGCCTGCGCAGACAGACCAGACCTTTGTAGCGCCGAAAGGGTTTACCGCCATCTATTAACCATCGATTCGTGGGTCCGAGACGGTTTACTCGTTGATCAGGGGTTTCCGTTTGGTACTACCGATTGGCGAACGAGAAACCTAGCTGCAAATCTGCTGGAATCCTTGCGAGAAGAAACCCCAGTCATTGCGAACAAAGATTTGCCTGCTTCTGCAAGACGGGTTGCAAGGGAATATGGAATGGATCCTGAACGTGTCGAGCTTACACACGCACTCTCTATGCCACATGACGAGTACGTTGCTTTGACGGTCACTGGAGGTTATCCATGGCGGATTCAGTTGCCGCGCGAGGAGAACGGCTCTTTGCCGTTGTCTACGTTCAGTTTTTACGTGTTTGATATGGACAAAGGGATCAAGGGAGTTGCGCCTCTGTCCTTTATTCCCACCAGTGTGTTTCTAAACTGGGACAGCGTATCCAAACCCCTTTTGGGCACTGAAGGTCTTCCGAACGGTGGTATGGGTCGTATGTTGGGGCTGCTTTGTGCGGCGCCAAGTCGGGATGCACCTGCTGTTGGGTCACAGGATGTTGATCCTGATGTCGAACGGTAGTTCGTGAAGGCTGCTTGACTGTCGGGTTGTCTTGAGCTCGGGGGGATCGTGGGGTAGGTGGGTGTTGTGGGCTGTTGGGTTTTGGGTGTGTGGACCTGTGGCTTGCGGTGGAGGTATTCGTGAGTGGGCATAGTAAGTGGTCGACGATTAAGCGCAAGAAGGGGGCGATTGATGCCCAGCGGGGGAAGATTTTTACGAAGCTTGTGAAGGAGATCACGATTGCCGCGCGCAATGGGGGTGGGGATCCTTCAGGCAATCACCGGCTTCGGCGGGCCATGGATGCGGCCAAGGCCCAGAATGTTCCGGGTGACAATGTGGAGCGGGCCATCAAGCGTGGGACGGGTGAGCTTGAAGGCGTGGAGTACGAGGAGTTGACCTACGAGGGTGTGGGCCCGAGCGGCACGTTGTTTCTTTTGCCGGCAGTGACCGACAACCGCAATCGAACGGCGCCTGAGTTGCGTCAGATTTTTGATAAGCACAATGGCCAGCTTGGGGCGACTGGTTCTGCAGCGTGGGCGTTTGATGAGTTTGGGGTGATTCGTATTCCTGCAACCGATGGTGAGGGTGGCTCCCTAGTGAACGAGGAGACCTTGCTGGAGTTGGCGGTCGGTGCGGGCGCCGATGACTTGAAGCGAGATGGGGGCGACTGGATGGTGCTGTGTTCGCGGGATGCGCTTGAGTCGGTACGTGATGCTGTTGAAACGGCTGCGGTGCCGGTGAGCTCTGCGGCGCTTGAGTATTTGCCGAAGACCCCCAAGGAAGTGGATGGCCCGGAAGCCGAGGTTCTTATGAATCTTGTGGATGCCCTGGAGGAACACGACGACGTACAGGAAGTGTTTTCGGATTTCGACTTGAGTGAAGCGGCTTTAGCGAAGCTGGCTGAATGAAGGAAGCGCGGATCATTCTTGGGGTGGACCCAGGTTCCCGAGTGACCGGGTGGGGTGTGATTTCCTGTGTGGGCCGGAAGGTTACGGGTGTGGACGCCGGTGCGTTGAAGCTTGGGGACCGGGCGTCGATGGCGGAGCGGTTGGAGCGACTTCACACAGGGCTTACCCAAGTGATTGAGCAGCATCAACCCACGGCGTTTGCGATTGAGGATATCTTTTATTCCAAGTACGCGAAGGCGGCGATGCAGTTGGGGCATGCGCGGGGCGTGGCGGTGTTGTGTGGTGCCCAAGCGAAACTGGATGTGGCTACGTACCCACCCGCCCTGGTGAAGCGTACGGTGGCGGGCAAGGGAGCTGCGGACAAGGCACAGGTGGCCCAGTTGGTGGGAGCGATCCTGGGTTGGAAAGAGCTGCCCAGCCTGGACGCCACCGATGCCCTAGCCATCGCCATCACCCACTCGCGGGTATCCATGATGACAGCTGGTGGTGCTGTTCCCACCAAGCCAAATCGGAAGTCGCAGGAGATATCCAAACTCTTTGGAAAGACCGTATGATGCTGACTACGACTACAAGCATGACCGGAGACACGTCTCATCTAAATCCCGAAGCGGTCTAAAGTTCCGAAATGAACTCCTCGACTGTTATGCCTGCTTCGCGGATCAATCTCCGTAGAAGTCCAGTTTTTAGTGTTCGGTGATTTGGGACTGTGAGCGGTTGCCGTTTTCCAGTCTTGTCGCGTAGTCGTATGTGACTTCCTCTTTGGCGGACCGTCTCGTAACCCAATGATTCGAATACGGTAATCGCTTGTTGGCCTGAGACCTGAGGTACCTTTGGCATCCGAACTATCCGCCGACGGCCACTTTTCCAATGAGTTCGCCATCTGGATTGGGGATGGGCTCCGCATGGGCCTTCATGTCTTCAATGGTGAGCTCGATAGATTCCTGGGCGTTGGCCATGGCTTCTTCCACAGTGTCCCCTTGGCTGAAGCAACCGGGAAATGCTGGGACAACAACGACATACCCTCCGTCTGGATCTGGCTCTAGCACGACGCTGTAGCTGCGGATTATTGGGTCCATATCGGAAAATTACCCGGTTCTGCGTCTGGTGTCGAGGAGTGGCTTGGATTTGTACAGCTGGTAGGTAGTGGGGATGATCGGTCGGTTGGTTGGGTGTGTGGTGGAGCAGGGGTTGGATGGGACTTGCATTCTGGATGTGCAGGGGGTGGGGTATGAGTTGTTTGTTCCCCTGGGCAGTGTGGGGAAGTTTGCGACGCCGCCGGAGCTGACGACGCTGTTTGTACACACCCACATCCGTGAGGATCAGTTCACGCTGTATGGGTTTCGATCGCTGGAGGACAGGGAGGGTTTTCGAAAGGTATTGGGTGTGACGGGCATTGGGCCAAAGATCGCCCTGGCGCTTGTGAGTGCGCTGCCGGGTGATGGCCTTGCCCGGGCGGTGTCGTTGCAGGATCCGAAGGCGTTTAAGGGGATTCCGGGGGTGGGTAAGAAGACGGTGGAACGGCTTTTGTTGGAGCTGAAGGACAAGCTTCACGTCACTAGGAAGGGTGGAAACCGAGCGACCATGCCTGCACCCCCACCCCAGGCCATGGGCCCACAGGACGATATGACCATTGTGTACGGTGCCCTGGTGCAGATGGGCTACAAGCCCCCCGAAGCCGAACGGGCCATTGCAGGCTTGACCGATACCGAAGGAAAACCCGTCGAAGAACTCCTACGCACCGCCCTCAGCTCCTTGGGCTAGAACCCATCTCATAAATCCCGCGGCGCCTTGAAGCCCATGCAAACGCGGCTGCTTTGTTGGCAAGGATTTGAAATACTGGCGGTATTCCTGCACCTTACCGCCTTGCATCCCCGTTCCCCTGAGCTTCAAATACACTCGCTTGTATTTATGAGATGGGTTCTAGTTGTGTTTCAGTGATCACAAAGATTGATTGCAAAAGCTTTCATTTGATGTCACCATTGGAGAATGGTCGCTGTGACACACCGTATGGAAGAGGATCTTAAGGAAGCGCTGGATGAGTTTTGTGAGCAACATGGCTTAAAGCAACAGGCTGTGATGTCGGAGGCGTTGGCTTCATGGCTTGAGGACGCAGAAGATCTTGCGCTGATTGAATCTAGGCGTGAAGGCCCCTTCGAACGATGGGCGGACGTCCGTGACAAGATCTAGCAACTGCTTCGAAGTTATCCTCCATAAAGAAGCCCGTAAAGCGATTCAAAAAGCTCCCGCTGCGGTTCGTCGTTCGGTGAAGGAGGCGATTGATATGCTGTCGGAGATTCCGATACCGCGGACGGCGGTTCGAATCGTTGGTAGGAAAAATGTCTACCGTATTCGGTTCGGCGACTGGCGCATGCTCTACGAGGTTCATGCCACGGAAGTGGTTGTTTACATTTTTGGTTTTGGCCACCGCCGGGAAGTCTGCCGCAAACTACTCAAGGCACGTTAGCAACCGAGAGAGTTTGGCTTTTTTTGCGGCCTCCAGCAGTGCGCTTGGGGTTGTTTCCGCGACATGGGGGAAGGGGAGGACGGGGATGGGTAGGCGTTGTTGTAGGATGGGTAGGTTGGTCTTGTGACTGATGTGGCTGGCCGTGTCGGATGAGGTTTCGTTGAGTACGACGCCGAGTACTTGAATGCCGCGGCGTACGGCGCACTCCACGGTGGCGAGGGTGTCGGATAGGACGCCGAGTTTGTTGGCCGCTACGATGATGAGGGGAAGTTCAAGTTCCATCACCAGGTTGGCAATGGAGGTGTCTTCGTGAACGGGGACCAGTAGCCCGCCCGCGCCCTCTACAATGAGCACGTCCTTGGAATGGGTGTGTTGGCGAACTGCGTGGGCGAGCTGTTCTAGGGACGGGGGTGTGGCTTCACTTTCCATGGTGGCGGCCAGGGGCGCGAGCGGTAACTTTGCCCTGTAGAGATCGGAAATGTGGGCAAGCTCTGGCCTTCCACAGGCGTTTGCAAGGGCCACCGCGTCGATGGGATCTGGGTTGCAGCCTGTTTCAATGGGTTTGATGGCAGTGACGCTGTGGCCCTGGTCATGCAGGGCGTGGATCAAAGCGCAGGTGACGATGGTTTTTCCCACATCGGTGGATGTGCCAGTAACAAAGGCGCCAGCTTTCATTGTACCAGTGCCTTTCATTGTACCAGTGCCTTTCGACAGGCGGCGAAGGCGCTGGTGAGAGCACGTATTTCATCATCCGTGTGGGAGGCGGTGGGAACGATGCGGAGGCGTGAGGTGCCCTTGGGCACGGTGGGGGGGCGAATGCCCTGTACGAAGATTCCCTTGTTCCACAGGGCTTGGGACATCTCCATGGTTGTGGCGTTGTCGCCGAGAATCACCGAGAGGATCGGTGTTCCGTGATGCAGCACGTTCCAACCCTGTGACTTGAGGGTTTGGGCGATGTGGCCGGCGCGCTCGAGCACGTGTGCCCTTTGTGGGTTCGCTGTTTTGATTTGCTCGAGGGTACGCAGGATGTGTGTGGGTAGAATGGGTGGCGTGGCGGTGCTGTAGATGTAGCTGCGCGCCTTTTGTTCCAGCATGGAACAGAGATGGCTGGACCCGACGATGGCGCCACCCCATAGGCCGAAGGATTTTCCCAGGCCCAACATGCGGATGTCTGCCTGCACGCCAACCTGTGCGCAAAGGCCGCTACCGTTTGGCCCAAGTACGCCAATGCTATGGGCTTCGTCCACCATGAGTGCGGCGTTGTGGGTGTCGCACAGGGTGCGCAGTTCTTTCAGGGGTGCGAGGTCACCGTCCATGGAAAAGACTGCGTCGGTCACCACGAGTGCGCGCCGAAAGGTACTGCGGGTGGATTGCAGTCGCTGGGCCAGGTTACCTGGGTTGTTGTGGCGGTAGATCTCCACGTGGGCCTTGGAAAGGCGGCAGCCGTCAATGATGGAGGCGTGGTTGTGGGCGTCACTGTAAATCACGTCGCCCTCGGTGCAGATGGCACTGAGTGTACCCAGGTTGGCGGCGTACCCTGAGGAGAAGATGCGGGCGTCTTGTGCGTTGGCAAACTTTGCGAGTTCGGATTCTGCGTGTCGGTGTGTGGCTGTGTTTCCGGACACGAGTCTTGAGGATTGCCCTGAGAGTTGATCCCTTGTGGTTGTGGTTGTGGCTGTGGTTTGGAGAGCTTGTGTGCTTGCCCCAAACCCTAGGTAGTCGTTGGAGCAGAAGTTGATGGGTGCGGTGTCAGCCTGGAGCGCATGGGGAGTGCGCAGGGAGTTTTGTTCGCCCAGTGCGTTCAGTTCCCGGTGTAGATCGTCCTGAAGTGACACGGGCATGTGGATTTGGGCCGATCGAACCGGTTTAGAAAAGGGCGGATTGCCCCTGGGGTTTTGGAACTTCTAGTTTGAGGTGCCGGTAGGCCTGTTCGGTGACCATGCGGCCCCGGGAGGTACGGGCCAGGAACCCCTGTTGTAGTAGGTAGGGTTCGTAGACGTCTTCCAGTGTGTCGCGGGGTTCGCTCAGGGCGGCGGCAAGGGTTTCGATCCCCACGGGGCCGCCCCTGTAGTGTTCGATGATGACGCGCAGGAGTTTGCGGTCCATGTCGTCCAGACCGGCGTGGTCCACGTCCAGGCGGTCGAGGGCGGCCCGTGCGGAGGATTCATTGAGTTGGCCGTCGCCGAGTACTTCTGTGAAGTCCCGCGCGCGCCGCAGCATGCGGTTGGCGATTCGCGGGGTGCCACGGGAGCGTCGCGCGATTTCAAGTGCACCGGGCCCGTCGATGGTGAGGCCGAGTAGACCGGCACTTCGGGTGATGATGCGGGCCAGGGATTGCACGGGGTAGTAGTCGAGCCGGGCGACGTAACCAAACCTGGAAAGCATGGGGCTTGTGAGCAGGCCGGTACGGGTGGTGGCGCCCACAAGTGTGAACGGCTGCAGGGGAAGTTGGATGGACGCGGCGTAGGGGCCGTCCCCATGGACGACATCCACACGAAAGTCTTCGACGGCGGTGTAGAGGTTTTCTTCCACGACGGGAGAAAGCCGGTGGATTTCATCAATGAAGAGAACGTCCCTTGGCTCGAGTTTGGTGAGCAGTGCTGCAAGTTGGCCCTTGTGCTCCACGGCGGGGCCCGAAGCCATGACTAGGTTCACGCCCAGTTCTTCCGCAATGATATGGGAGAGGGTGGTTTTCCCCAGGCCCGGTGGGCCGCAGAACAGCACGTGATCCAGGGGGTCGCTTCTTCGGTTGGCGGCCTCGGCGAACACGCGAAGGTTTTCGATGATCTTTTCCTGGCCCACGAACTCATCGAAACGGTGGGGGCGCAGGGCGATCTCGTAGCGACGCTCTTCAGGTGTGGTGGCCGCGTCCACAGGACGAGACTCTAGGTCTCCTTCGAGCCTGCTTTGGGGTTCGTTCAACTCCACCACACCCGGCCTCTAGCACACACTCGCCTCTAGCCTAGGGGCCCAGGGCTGGCCACACTATTTTGGAAGGGGAATTTCCTTGGTGTCGGTGTCTTCGAGGCCGAGGTAGCGGAACAGCATTTGGCTGACCTCTTCTTCAAACTCGGCGGTGAGCAATTCGGGCCGTTTGCAGGTGGTGGCGTCCAGGATGCCGGAAACGGCGTGTACACTCAGGAATGCGGCCTGCTCGGTGTTTCTCAATGTCAGCTCGTTTGACCATTGGTTGTAGAGCATGCTGACAAAGGTCACCAGGGCGTTAATCTGGCTTTCCAGTACCTCTTGCATGCCAAGTTGGCCGGCGTAGGGGCGTATGCGTTTGTAGAACTCGGGCTCCTGTCGACGGCGGTCGAACGCAAGCTTTACAACTTTCCGAACCGCGTTGCAGGGGCTGCTTCGACTGGCTTCAAGTAGCACCTGTTCGGAGATGGACTGGTACTCGTCGGTGAAGCGACGAACCACCTCGCAAAGCAGGGCATCCTTGTCAGGAAAGTACTGGTACAGGGAGCCAATGCTGGTCCCCGCCCGGCGGGCGATCCTTTGGGTAGTGGTTTGCTCGTACCCAAGGTCACAAATGACTTGAATGGTGGCATCCAACAGCGCGTCTACCGTGGCACGGGAGCGGGCTTGGGTGGGTATTTTGCGCGAAGACTTCATGGCAAATCCCTATTCTTGATAGTGAGAAATAAAGTTCCCGAAATATGAAACAAAAACGAGATTTTTCAACGTTTTTTTCTTCAGCATGGCCGGATTTTTTCCAAGGACGTGTGAATACGATCTATTCGGCCGTTTCTTCCTTTCTATTTTAATGATCAATTCCTTTATCTTACGAATAATACATTCCGTCTGATTTGTTTTTTTCGGCCAGAATAGTGGTAAACAATTCTCTCACGGGCAGCCGGTAGAAGTTGCTTCCGTGAGATAGGTGCAAGGATCTTTTTTGTAGGCTCTGGGCATTGTTGACGGCCAGGGCTCTGGCGCGCAGATTCGGGTTCGGTGAGGACAAGCGTACCCATGGGTGAGGTGTTGGCGTTTGCACTGCCGTTTGTGTCGTTGCTGGTGGTGATTTGTGGGGATTTGCCCCCGGGGGATGGATCTGGCTTTTTTGCTGCGGCAGTGGCAGGTGGTTTGCCCGCTCCTCCCGGCTATCCCGTTTCGATGTTGTTGCATCAGGGGGCACTGTGGTTGCCGGTGGGTACGTTGGTGTTTCGCACCGCTGTGGTTTCGGCATGTCTAGGTGGGTTTGTTTCCCTGGGTTTGTTTCGGTTGGTTTGTGCATTGCTGGCCGCCTTGAATGTGGTGCACCGGCCCCTGGTGATTGCCCTTGGGTTGGGTGGGGCCTGGGCGGTGCTGGGTGTGCCAGGGTTTGTTTCCCTCGCGGCGGGACCGGGCCCCGTGTTGCTGCAGGTGGCGATTGGCCTGTGGATGTTGGTGGTTCTTTGCGAGATGGAGTTGGGTTTTCCGCGTCGTGATGTGCGGCCCCTCTATTCCGTAGGGCTGTTGTTTGGGTTGTGGTTGGCGGAGGCCCCGGGGGTGGCGCTTTGGGTGCTTCCTGTGGTGGCAGCGACGGCGGCGCGGGCGTGGCTCTGGACTGGCCGTGTGCCGGTGCAACGGGCGCTAGGGTTTTTGCTGGTGGGGTTTCTTCCACGCACGCACGTGTGGTTGGCCGGCCTTCTGGGGGACGGCTTGTGGGGCGGTGGTACCTGGGGTGAGGGTGCCTCCCCGTTGCATGTGGGCGCGCGCTACCCGGGTTGGGGTGGGGGCGGTTCCTTGTGGTCGCTCTGGGATCGGTGGACGAGTTACGGAGCTGCGTCCTGGGAGGGGCCGCTGGGGGACCGTGGCTTGGATGCGGTTGCTTTGGGTGCGGCGGATGGAGCGTCATTTTTAGATCGTCTTTCCGCGTGTGTTTGGGGGCAGGGGGCCTGGGCGGCCTTGTTTGTGGTGGGGGCGCTCGCGGCGGTGGTGGTGCTTTACCGCAACCCTGTGGGGAGACGGCTCGGCGGTTTGCATTGGGTGTTTGCGGCCATGTTGCTCGTGATGTTGGGGGTGGTGGATGGTAGTGCGGGTGCCCAGGTTGCCACGTTGTTTGGGAGCCTCATGGTGGGGGCTTTGGTGTTTGCACACGCCCTTGTTTGGTTGGGGGTGGCCCTGGACCGCATGGGTGTTGTGACCGGATCGAGGCGTAATCCTGTGGCCGTACTGTTGGCCTGGGGAGGTGTGCTCTGGAGCTTGGTGGCGGGGATTCAGGGTTCTATTTCTCCCAGCTCCAATCCTTCTGGCTCGGATCTTTCTGGCTCGGGGCTGGCTGCTGCGGATTCCGGGAGGCGACCATGGCCCACCGTGGGGGTGGATGCCCTAGACGACGCACGACGGCGGAGTCTTGTACAGGGTGGTGTGGTTGTGGTGGACGATCCTGCCCTGTGGTCCCACATGAGTGGGGCGTTTGCTGTGGACCAAACCCGCACGGATCTGCTGTGGTTTTCCACGGCCCATTTGAGCGTGCCTGGGTATGCCACCGCCCTTGTGGCTGCTCACCCAGAGGTGCGCCCACTGGTGGTGGATGTGTTGGATCAGGGTCAGGTGGGGTCGGCGGCCCTGCAGTCCCTTTCTGCCCAGCGCCCCTTGTATTTGCAGCCCCGGGTATTCACCCTTCCGGTCGCCCAAACTGTGGTGCCGGATGGATTTTGGTACCGCGTGTTGGGGGAACGGGCCTACCAGGATGATCGTACGCTGGCGGACGAGCACACCGAGGATGTGTTGCAGGGTTTTCTAGATCGAACATGGGGCGATGACGTTGGTGGGGATGGCGCGCGTGACCCGGGGGGTTGGGCTGGGCGACATGTGCAGTACGTCGTGGATGCTGCCGCGCACTACCACGCGCTTCTTGGAAACGGCGAGCAGGTACAACAGTGGTTGGAGTGGGCCGGTCGCCATTCTGTTCCTGGTTCCTAGTTCCTATTGAAGGGGATTCACTGCGCGGATTTCCTTGTAGCGATGGAAGTCCGTGTCTGCGGTCCAAATTTCGCTGACGCCATGTTCGATGCACAGCGCGAGGATGTGAAGATCGAAGTGGGCATTGCCCGTGACTCGGTACTTGCGTTCAAGATTTGAAAAAATGGCGAGGCCGTCCGGACCTTCGGCAAGGAGCTCCACGGATGGGGAGATGCACAGGGAAGTGATGGATTGCTCTGCGGATTGGGCGGGGGTGGGTGGTTTGAAGTAGTGGGGGTGGGTGACCACACGGAGGAACTCGTAAATGCAGGGCCAGGGGATGGCCCACTTTTGCTTTCCCTCGGCAAGGTCGCGAATGATTTTGTTCGCTTGATCGTGAAACGGACCTTCGTGCCTGTGGGAGTACACAAGCAGGTTTGTGTCCACCGCAATCACTTGCCGGGATCCCGATCAAAGAAGTCGTACAGTGCGTTTCGATCGGAAACATCGAAGGGGGGCGGCTCGGTGCCGCGCACAACTTCCCAGTGGAGTTTGTATTTTTCCTTGGGTGGATTGGCGGCTTCTTTCAGGGTTTGCCGTAGGGACGATTCGATGAGTTCACGCAGGCGAATGCCCTGTTTTGCGGCAAGCGCCTTGGCGCGACGGTAGATTACGTCGTTGATGTCTAGGGTGGTTCTCACATGTTTATGTTTTCATGGATGCATATTTATGCAAACTATTTTCTTCCTCTTCGGAGAAAGGTAAACGATCACGGTAGGAGTTGATCTGGGTGGGGGGGTGCTTACTGTGTGGGTATGAGGCTGGATCGACTGACTACGAAGACCCGTGAGGGTTTGATGGGGGCACAGCAGGAGGCGACGGAGCGGGGGAACCCCGAACTCTTGCCGGAACACCTGATGTTTGCGTTTTTGCAACAGGCGGACGGGGTGGTACCCGCGTTGGTGAACAAGGCGGGTGCGAATCCAGGGAAGGTCACCGAAGCGCTGCGGGGTGTGTTGGAAAAATCTCCTCGGGTAGATGGGGGCTCTGAGCCTGGGCTTTCGAGCCGTCTGCGCGGTGTGCTTAGCCAAGCATGGAAGGAAACGGAAGCGTTGAAGGACGAGTACACGTCTGCGGAGCACGTGTTGCTAGCGGCCTTTGCCATGAAAGATGGTTTGGCGGACTTGCTGCGTGCCAACGGGGTAAGCCGGGAAGCGTTGCTTGGAGCCTTGCAGGAGGTGCGGGGAACCCAGCGCGTGACGGACCCGGACCCTGAGGGGCGTTTTCAGGCGCTTGAGAAGTACACCCACGACCTTACCGGTGCGGCACGTGACGGAAAGCTCGACCCAGTGGTGGGACGTGATGAGGAAATCCGCCGTGTGATGCAGGTGCTCTCGCGCCGTACCAAGAACAACCCGGTGCTGATTGGGGAGCCGGGCGTGGGCAAGACCGCCATTGTGGAGGGCATTGCCAGCCGGATTGTGGCGGGGGATGTGCCCGAGGGGTTGCGTGACAAGCGTGTGCTCGCGTTGGACCTGGGAAGCTTGCTTGCGGGGAGCAAGTTCCGCGGGGAGTTTGAGGAACGGCTGAAGGCTGTGCTGAAGGAGGTGGAATCGGCGGAAGGCGGGATTGTGCTGTTCATCGATGAGCTTCACACCCTGGTGGGTGCGGGTGCCTCGGAGGGCGCCATGGACGCTTCCAACATGTTGAAGCCCGCCCTGGCGCGGGGTGAGCTGCGGTGCATCGGTGCGACTACCTTGGATGAATACCGAAAGCACATTGAAAAGGACGCGGCGTTGGCCCGGAGGTTCCAATCGGTGCTGGCAGGGGAGCCTTCCGTGGAAGATACGGTTGGGATTCTGCGTGGGCTGAAGGAACGCTACGAGGTTCACCACGGGATTCGCATTCAGGACGCGGCGTTGGTGGCGGCTGCGACCTTGAGTGACCGTTACGTCACGGACCGCTTTTTGCCGGACAAGGCGATCGACCTTGTGGACGAGGCGGCAAGCCGACTGCGGATGGAAATCGATTCCATGCCGGCCGAGATCGACCGGGTGGAACGGCGGATCATGCAGTTGGAAATCGAGCGCCAGGCCCTGAAGCGAGAATCTGACGAGGCGAGTCAAAAGCGCATGGGTGAGTTGGAAGTGGAACTGGCGGAACTCAATGAACAGAAGAGCGCCATGCGTGGCAAATGGTTGCGGGAGAAGGAGCTGATTACCCAGATCCGGGAGAAGAAGGCCCTGGTGGAGCAGTTGCGTGGGGATTTGGAGCGGGCGCAGCGCACGGGGGATTTGGATGTGGCTGCGAGGATCCAGTACGGGGATATTCCAGCGGCGGAAAAGAGCGTGACGACGGCCCAGGATGGGTTGCAGGCGGCCCAGGCAGAGGGTGGCTTTCTTAACGAGGAGGTGACTGAGGAAGACATTGCGGCTGTGGTGGCCAAGGCCACGGGCATTCCTGTGAGCAAGATGCTGCAGGGGGAGAAGGACAAGCTGCTGGAGATGGAAGCGCGACTGGGTGCCCGTGTGGTGGGGCAGATGGAAGCGGTGGTTGCGGTGAGCAACGCCGTACGTCGATCCCGGGCGGGGTTGGGTGAACCTTCGCGGCCAGTGGGCTCGTTTCTATTTTTGGGGCCCACGGGTGTTGGTAAAACGGAGCTGGCCCGGGCGCTGGCGGAGTTTCTGTTTGATGACGAGCGGGCCATGATCCGGTTGGACATGAGCGAGTACATGGAGAAGCACTCCGTGTCTCGGCTGATCGGCGCCCCCCCAGGTTACGTGGGCTACGAGGAGGGCGGCCAGTTGACGGAGCCGGTGCGGCGACGGCCCTACAGCGTGATTTTGTTTGATGAGGTGGAGAAGGCACACCCGGATGTGTGGAACACCCTGCTTCAGGTGTTGGATGACGGCCGGTTGACGGACGGCCAGGGGCGAACGGTGGATTTTCGCAACACGGTGATCATTTTGACATCCAACGTGGGCTCACAGCATGTGATGACGCTTGACGATGATGAGGCGATTCGCAAGGCGGTGATGGGTGAGGTGCGAAGTTCTTTTCGGCCCGAGTTCATCAACCGGTTGGACGAGACGGTGGTGTTTCACCGGTTGGAGCAGGTGCAGATTCGCAAAATCGTGGAGGTCCAGCTCGCGCGGTTTGCAGCGCGCCTAAAGGACCGGGGCATGGAGTTGGACATCAGCGACGGTGCAAAGGACTTGCTGGGTGAGATCGGTTTTGACCCCACCTACGGTGCACGGCCGTTAAAGCGCGCGATTCAAAAGCACCTGGAGAACCCCCTGGCCCAGGAGATCTTGGCGGGCCGCTACGCGTCAGGCGACACGGTGGTTGTGGACGTGGGCGCCAACCGCGAGCTTGGTTTTGGTAAGCGTTAGGGCGCACCTCATTCGATCTGATCGAGTTTTGACCTTGATCTTTGGCCCTGGAGCTGTGTCGTACGTGCTCGCCGTAGCTTTGGCTACGCCTGCGTGCGCCTCCTCGCTCCCGAACCAAATCTACTGCGGTCAAACTCTCAATCATCTCAAATGAGGCGCGCTGTAGACGGAAAGTTCACACTTGGGATCTATGATGTTGTGATTCAGTTCCATGCAGCTAGACTCTACCCGTGGAAGACGTGAAACCTGAGGCACGTGAGTATCAGCTCAAGCGCCTGCGGGAAATGAGCTCTGAGGAAAAGCTACGTGCTGCGACCCGATTGTACTGGTCCGCGCGCCGCCTCAAGGAAGCGTTCTTCCGCGACCAACACCCTGACTGGACCGACGAAGAAGTCTACCAAGCGGCGAAAGAAGCCTTCATGTATGCCCGAGACTGAGAAGCCGCTTTTCGCTGTTTTCATCGAGAAGTTCAACCTGCTCGGCCACACCTACATGGTGACGGGGAGCGTTGCTGGCACGTTGTACGGTGAACCCCGTGTTACTCACGACGTGGATATTGTGCTCCAGCTCCCCGCGGCGCGGCCCGTGCTCGACCGGTTTGTGGAGACCTTTCCCCTTGAGGATTTTTATTGCCCTCCCTGGGAAGTCCTTCTTGAAGAAGCCCTTCGTTCGCACCATGGCCATTTCAATCTTATCCACCACGATACTGGATTCCGTGCAGACGTGTACCTTGCGAACAGCGACCTTCTGCATACTTGGGCACTCAAGCGCCGTAGACCACTGCAGGTCGATGGAACAACCCTTCACGTGGCCCCCCCTGAATATGTCATTTTACGAAAACTTCAGTTCTACAAGGAAGGTCAGTCTGAAAAGCACCTTCGCGACATCCGACACATGTTGAGCGTATCCGGAGAAAATATTCAGACAGAAGTCATTCGTGACTGGGCTACGAAGTTGGGTGTGGACGCGGAGTGGCAATCTTTCGCAGTGAGCAATAGGACCTAGACTGCGCCAGGCGACACGGTGGTTGTGGACGTGGGCGCCAACCGCGAACTTGGTTTTGGTAAGCGTTAGGGATTTTCCAAGCTGTAGTACCTACGGGGTGATGAGAATGAGTTTGCGGAGCTGTGACAGCACCCGGAGTGCGCCGCCAAGGGCGTACCAGGGGGCGTTGATGAAGGCTTCCTTGAGTACGTCCACAGCAGTGGGTGTGCTCTGAAAGCCAGCAGCCTCTGCCCGGACCACTACCTGGGAGACTTCCTTGTCTAGTGTTTTGACAAAATTGGAAATGATATTGAACATGAGTTGATCTGCGTGGGCCTCGTTTCTTGGGGCGACGCAGCGCTCCAGCAGGGTGCTTTGGAATTCTGGGGAAGTCATCTCGGGTGACACTGCGTGGTGGAGTGACCAACAGAAGATCGAGGATCTTGTTCTGTTCGCTCCGGTGCTGGGGAAGAGCAGGTAGTACACCCAGTGGAGGTTGTAGAGTTGGGTGTTTCTCAAAATAACCCTGAGGCCAAAGTGGCGGGCATCGCCACGCACACAACCGTGGATGTAGTGGCATTCCTGGGATACTCGAATGCCGAGTGGATCTCCGTTGTGGGCGTCTTGTAGCGAATAGTGGTCGTTTTTGGTCTGTGTGTAGCGTTGTTCACCGCAGTGTTTGAACGATGGGTTGCCATCGGTGCCACGCCATAGATCGAGTTGGTTGTCGGTTGGGTTTTTGATCCCTGGTTGCCGGAGCTTTGAGCACTGTGGATTTGCCTTCAGCAGTGGTGACAGAGCGTGATCGGTGGATGGGGGTTGGTCTAGCTCTTCTGCGTTTAGGGTGAGTACGAAGTCGAGGGCGTTTGTGCCTTTCACTTCGATTTGTTGGAGGGTGGCCTCAAGGGTGCCTAGGGAGTCTACGGTTTGCAGCCATTGGGCGAGGGGTAGTTCGGTGTGTTCGGTGAACGCCTGATTGTACTGTGCGACTAGGTTGTCGGTTTCCTCTGTTGTGGTTTTGATGACCGTTGAAGTGCTCGGTGCATCGGGTGCGCAGGCGACAAGCGTGAGTAGGCAGACGGTTGCGCAAGCAAGGTTGATCGATGTTAGTGTTCTGCAATTCGCCAAGCGGTCACGACCGGGTACTTCGATGGTCATGGTAGGGTGCCTCAGAAGGTGTACTGAAGTAGCTTGCCAAGCTTCCCTAGAATACTGAGCGCGCCTCCCAGCGCATACCAAGGCGCATTGCGCGCTGCCTGTTCCAGTATCTGCACGCCAGTGGCGCCCACTTGGTAGCCGCCCTGCTCTAGACGTTTGCCTACTTTATTGATTTCTCCTTGCTGAAAACTAAAGAGATTTGAGATTGCGTTTACAAGCCTTGTACTTGTCTGTTCGTCTGAATGGACGTCGAAACACTTTTCGTTGCCAATGGATCCAAACATATGCGTCTTCATGTTCCCTGCGACGGTATGAGCAAGCGCTGTGCAGACTATTGAGTTTGAACGCACGTTGTTTCCTTGGCCGGTCGGTAGTAGGTAGTAGGCCCACTTGAGATGGTAAAGTTCGCGTTGATAGGGGTCAGTTAGGAGGAGGCCGAATCCATTGGAGTTTCCTCGAACACAGGCGTCCACGTAGGCGCAACCCGTCGTTGCGACCAAACTCAGTAGCTGTTGAGACCCGGTTTTTATTAGCGTGGCAGGGATGTTTGAACTGGATCTTGTTTGCATTGAGTTCCCTACACAATGGTTAAAACTTGGATGTGTTTCCGTGCCGCGCAGGGTATTGTACTCCTTGGCGCTAGGTCGCGATGCGCCCTGGCCGCGATCTCCGGGAGCGCGTTTGTGAGAACATCGAAGAATACCGAACTCGCTGGTTTTCGGGGTGCCGACTTCTGTTGTGGTGTTTTCGGTTTCGTTGAGCTCCTTTATGAACTCCCATGCGCTTGTTGTGCCAACGGTCACTTCACTTAGGGTTTCTGCGAGCCGTTCGAAGTCTGGGTTGGTACTCAACCACTCGCCTAGGGGTAGGCCCGTGTGGTCTTCGAAGGCTTGGTCGTATTGGGTGATGAGGCTGGCGGTTGTTTCTTCGGTTGGGGTTTTGCTGCTGCCGAGTTCTTGGGTGGGAGCGCAGGCTGCAAGTGTGGCGGCACATAGGCATGCGGTTGGGTTGGATAGGTGCTTTTTCATGTCGTTTCTCGTTTGAATACTAGGGGCGAGTTTGGGTGGTGTCGTTGCGGGCGCCTTCGATGGCTTGCCGTACGGCTTCATCAATATCGATTCCCGTGTCCTCGCAGAAGCCGAAGTCCGTACAGGTTTCGCGTCGCCAGTCATTGGAAAAGGTTGGGTCTTCCCAAGCCTGGATGGCCTCTGCGGTGAGGGAGCCCATGAATCCGCAGACGAGGCCCACGAGCACAAACACGAGGAGGCTTCCGAAGCCCGTGCCCGCCGTGATGAGGCCGGCTTTCATGGCAAGACCCATGCAGCCCATGGAAGCCGAGCCACCTAGTCCTGTGGCGAGACCCACTACGATTCCTTTTAGAAAATCGAGGCAGTCTTCGCATGTGATTCCGTTGCCTGTGAGGGGTTGGGCGGTGCCGTTGACGATTTCGAATCCCTGGATTTCGGGTCCAGGGTTTGGGTGGTCGTTGGTGTTTTCTGGGCCGTCTGCTGAGGAGTCCTCAGGGGTTTGCGTTGTGAGAACTGCAATGGTCTTTCCGTCTTGATCCTGGGCGAGGGACCAGAATCTGGTGTTTGCTTCGGTTTCGTTCGGGCAGGTTTCTTTGAGTACGAAGCCTTCCATTCCATCCTGGGCGTGGTGCTCGGATAGGCCGATTTCCGGGTCTTCGCAGAGTGGGTCTACGACGCCACGCACGGCGCCCACGGAACCCGCCAATGCGGTTTGTGTTCCGCCCCAGGTGAGGTTGTCCAGGCTCCAGGTGGCTTCAGGTTCCACACCATTTTTGTTGCCAGCGGTGGATTGCACCTGGTTGGCGGTGCAGGCGGTGAAGCCAACGATGAGACTGAGACTGAGGGCAATGTTTTGCAGTACTTCTTTGTGGTGCACGACGACTCTCCTGGGTGGGAGGCGTCTAAAGCAATCCACGTACCGCCCGCTTTCTTCGGGCAATTTGTTGTAGAGCTCGCGTTACACTCACATTTAGTGTCTCATCTAGTGGCGACTTCAATAGCCGATCCTGTGCCAGTAGATTCTGTGGCTCACATTTGGGCCTGCCTTGCGCCAGCAGAAATAAATATTTTACCGGGCAGATAATTTTAGTTTCTGCCGAGGTGATCTAGGGCTGGATTGTGGGGGGGTCGTTGGGGAAGAGGTTTTTGGTCATTTCGTGGACGATGTCGCCTATGTTGGGGCCGCATAGGCCTGCGGTGGTGCATATGCCGTAGCGGATGCCCAGGGTCATGTCTTTGTCGAGGTAGGATTTGAGGGCTTCGGTAGGGATGCCGGCGAGGAAACCGCACGCAAGTCCCACCACCACAAAGGAAACGAGGGACCCGGGGCCGGTTTCGAGGGTGACTCCGGCTGCGGTGAGGGCGGCGGACATGCATCCGCCTGCGGCGAGTCCACCTGCAAACGAAATGACGCTGTCAAAAATGGCCTGCACGGTTCCAAGGCACCATTCACAGTAGTCGCCTGAGGTGTTTGCCTGTAATTCGAGTGCGCCTTGGCTCTGGATGATGGAGGCCACCATGGTTTGTTTGTGGCTATCCTCTGCAGCGGCCCAAATGCGTGTGGTGGTTTCGGAATCCAAAGGGCAGGTCTCTTGGATGAGTAGGATTCGATTGCCCTGTAGGTTCTCCTGGGCGAGCACCTGGAGCTCAGGTGTGTTGCAGAGACTTTCGCCCATTTGCTTGCGCTGTGTTTCTTCCGCCAGGTTCGTAAACTCTTGAGTGACGTTGTTGTGAATGCGGTGCCAGGGTTGATTGGATTTGGTGGAACCAGGTGCCGTGTTGGCGCTGCAGGCGGCGGCAAGGGTGACAAGGGCGAGGGCAAGTAATGTGGATTTGTAGTTCATGGCTTAACTCTTGGGTGTTGGAGAATGTTGAGATTTAGGGGATCCCCAATACGAACTTTCCGAAGTACTTGAGCACTACCAGTGCGCCTCCCACGGCGTACCAGGGTGCGTTTGTTGCGGCAGCTTCAAGGATGTCGATTGCGGTTGCGTCGAGATCGAAACCCATGTCTTCGAGCCGTTGCCGCACTCGTTTGACTTCGGCTTGCTGCAGCAAACTCTGATCTGTGATGACTTGTGTGAGTGCAGCACGGGCCCCCTTATTGGTGGACACGCTCTTGCAGCGTTCACCTGTGGCACCGCGGAAGTCCTCGTTGCCGATGTCGTACCCCCCGTAGGAGTCACCCACGACGTGTTGCCAGGTCCAACATACGATGGGGTCGACAGATACGTTTCCCCCCTTGCCGCGTTCGAGCAGGTAGTAGGACCAATGGAGGTTGTAGAGCACGATGTCGCCCACGGTTACCATGAGGCCGAAATGGGGCGCGAGACCGCGAATACAACCGTTCATGTAGTGGCACTCGTGTGAGATCCGTACGTCAATTCGCCGAAGGGTTTGGGTGTGCCCGAGCTTTCCCTTGAGCTTGACGCGGGTGTCTGATGTGACGCTTCTACCCGTGTCGCCGCAGAGGTTGAAGCTAGGGCTACGTAGGGAGCCGCGGGCGCGGACTTCCTCGTAGGTAGGCCACGGTATTCCCGGTGTACGTTCTCGACTACAGTTCAGAACGTTGTCTACGCGTTTGGCACCTGACACGGCGTGTGCGTCGTGTGATGGCGTGTGTTCCACTTCTACGGGTTGTGAGCCTGCCACGAGCTGAAGGGCGAAATCGCTTGCTGAGGTTCCCTTGACGTAGATCGATTCAAGCATCGACTCGAGGTTGTCGAACGGGTTGTCCTGCTGAAGCCAGTCTCCAAGGGTGAAGCCGGTGTGGTTTTTGAAGGCTTGGTCGTACTGTGTGATGAGGGCGTCAGTTCTTTCCGTGGACTTGCTCGCCCCCGGGTTGTCCGGTGCACAGGCCCCCACCGTGCACATCGTCATTGCTAACACTGCCATCCCACAGGTTGGCCAGGCCCAGCGGCAACGGGGTGCGCGTGACATGGTGGTCCTCTAGGTTCTGTTCTTTACGAGTGGTTCTCTGTTTGTTTTTTGGTTCGTACCAAGACCGGTAGAAACTGAGCTTATTCAGCAACCTTTGTGCCACTGGCACTAAAGCCGGTTTGTCTACTGCTCCAGCCCGAACAGTCCCAGTCCATTGGGGTTGGGCTCTGGTCTGACGTGTGTTGTTCCCTGGGCGGTGTTGTGTTCTGAAAGGATTTCCACCCTGGAATGTGTAAAATATTTTTCTGCCGCGCAGATAATATTTTTTTTCACGCAATGAGATGTGTACGAGCGACGTGGTGTCGAGCGTGATCTCTGTTGAAGTTGCGTTTGGGGGGTGGGCGTGTCACTTTTGGCGGCCGTTTTGGTGGAGCCCTAATTTTGTGGCGCCGCTCCCTTCGCGATTCGTTTGGTGAAATAAGGTATGGATTACAACCCTGAGCAGAATGTCCCTTCCCCCGAGGCCCCCGTGGTGCCGATTTCCGTGCGTGGGCCGGAGCCCATCCAGTGCAAGCCGGTAGAGGTTTACGTGGATGACAAGGGCGTGGAACGGGCTTCCAAGCATCTCAAGCGCAAGATGGCTTCCGAGGGTATTCCCCGGGAGCTCAAGCGCCGCCGCCACTACATGAAGCCTTCCATTGCCAAGCGTAAGAAGTCTGCCGAGGCTGCCCGCCGTCGCCGCAAGCGCGTGCGCATTGTTGTGCCTGGCCCGATGGAACGCTAGGTTCTTTTGTCGTAGTCGTTGGAGCTTTTGCGGGTTCCTTTCTGTGGAACCCACGGGCCGAACCAGGGCTCTTCGTTTTCGGCGAGGTTGCCCACCATGATGAGTGCGGGTGTGAGCAGGAATCTACCTTTTGCACTTTTGATGGGCGTACCTAGCTTTGTGTGAAACGTTGCATGGCTCACGCAGCTGCGCTCCATTGGAATGCTGTAGCCCACAACGGTGCCTTTGTGCTCCAGGATCCGTGCGGTCCACCCGGGAATGTAGCTAACTGTGCAGTGATTCGTATCGATGGCTTGGGTGACCTTTGGTTCCGGCCCCAGGGGCCCGGCCCACTTTTGAACCAACTGCTCGGCTGTGCCGAAGTAGTGCTCAGGGTTCCGCACGATGTGTTCGTTTAGGAGCCCGCCTTTGATGCTGTTGGTGAAGTAGTCGGCGAGGTTTTCGTTGTTCGATTCACACTCGATGGAGAAGGTGACATCGGGGTTGAACGAATCCTGACCCTCAGTGTCTAAGTATTCTTGGCCCTCAGGGTCTACATGCTCCTGGCCATCGTTGTAGCTCAGCGCTTGCTTGTGGGTTTGTTCTTGCTCGGCGTTGGGCACGGGTGGGTTCGTTTCTTGCCTTGTGAAGGTGCAATCCTTTTCCCGCTGCAGGAACCCGAAGGTGGATCCATCCGTGGGCCATGTGAGCCACCGGAGAGTGACGTGAAAGGTTCTGCTGTCGCCTGTGGCCATGTCGTTCCACCAGGGGCCTTCCACGGGTTCCGGTTGGAACTGCTGGGTAGAAGGTTTGTAAAAGACGACTTTTCCAGGGAGGGTCATTGCCCAATCTGAGGGGGATTCGGGGGCCTCAAAGTGTTGTTCGTTGAGAGCCGCGGTGAGCGCGCGGAGTGTGGGGTTGTTCCTGACTCCTTTGCCGAAGGCGGGGCCCGCTGGGTTGTCGTTGCCTGTTGGGTTGCCGTTGCCTGTTGGGGCGCACCCACAAAGGGCCATGGTGGTGAGGTACGCGTACAGCTGCGTTTTGTCCATGGATGAGAACACTCAGCAAAACCCGTGCCTGCTAAAAGTTGCAGTGCTGTTTGCTGTTCTTCGGGGGAACTGGACCTCCGGGTGGCTTGTCTGGCTTGGGGGTGGCTCCCATGATTGCGGCAGATCAGGTATGTCACCCATGTCTGAGGCTGTTCACAGGCTGTTCAGCCCTTGAATGGCGCTTGGGGTGGCTGGTTGGGTGGTCAGTTTTTGTAAAACAACCCGTATTTACAGCGTTTCTTCCATGGCCTGGTTCTTGTAAGAGCAGTCCGTATTGTGCGTCTTTTGTTGCGACAGCCCTATTCTATTCGTGTAGGCCCCTTGGGCGTGAAGTCGGCGGGTTTGGTGTTGGCTGGCCTGGTGGTTTTGGGGTGTACGGCGGCGTTGCCTGTGGGGTCAACCAAGGGTGGGGGGGGTGTGCCCAAGCTTGACCCCGGTAAGCGCACGGTTCCGTATGGGGTTGCGGTATCGGTTGTGCCCTTTCAACCGGGTGAGCCTGCATTGCATTTGGCGTTTGGCACTGTGGACTGGGATTTGGATGGGTTACCTGAGAGCGTTACCAAGCTTAGGGGTAAGACTGAAAAGGCGTACTTAGACTATCGCGGGTTGCTTCCCTGTAGTCGCAGAAGCAATCGTTCTCCCCGCCCGAGTGACCTCACCCATTTTTCGTTGCTTCCCGGGGACCATTGCCACCTTTGGTCCACTGGAACCACTGATTGGACAAACCATGGCGGTGACTATTTCCATAGGTACCCTAGTGTCACATTGCATTCGTCCAGCAGCGAGTTGGAGAACAGCCAGATGGCGGACTGGGATCGATGGGAGGCCCAATCCAACTGGTTGGAACTCGCTAAGGCACCCCGGAACGTCACGTCTGGCCGTGGCCAGGGCTTGAACACCGCCTACATGATTCAGCTTCGCCAATGGTTCGGAGTGAATGTGGGGGGGACTCGGGTAGTGTCCAAACAACCTGCGGTGGGGTTGCTTGTGAGCCCGGCCCATTCTTCCATGGAGAAGGGTGCGGACGGTCAACCCTTGCCGCCGGTGCAACTGGGTTGGATTGAACTTAAGGACAGTGAAACTGGTGTTCCCCAGAGGGTGTGGATCTACATGCCGTTTATTCGAACACCCACTTTGTATGAAACTCCGATCGCCGCGCAAGAGGGCGCGGCGACACAGATGAACCGCATGGAGTATTGGGGCGAGCTTGCTTCGCGGGTGTTGCAGTCCATGAGTGAGATTGCGGAAGGCTTGCCCTACAGCAAGCCCAACAACATTTCCTCAAACCATATCGTTTCAACGACGAACAACTGTATTTTTCGCACGGTGCCCTGGAGCCGTGTGAAAGCCCAGGTACCCGCAGAAGCGCAACGCTGCCTGACCCACCACCTGAGGCGTGTGGGCTACTACAGCCCGGAGTCGCGCAATAAGGTTCCACCCGAGTTGCGGGTTCGCCAGATGCAGACCGTGCCCCCTGAGAACCTGCAGGCCATTCAGATCTGTGTGCCACAAAAAAATAGAACGAAGGGTAGTTCCACGTGGAAAAAAAGGGGCCCATATCTTGATGCTCCCGAGCTTCGGAGTTCCCTGGATAGCGACGGCCCTCAAATGGACATTGAATCCCTGGAAATGTATCCGTGCGACAATGAGAAGGAGTCTGCGGGTGGCCACGGTTGGGCCTTTGCCTTTTCGGGGAACCCACTTGAAAACTTCACAAGATACTATTTCTGGATCCCCCAACAGGACTTTACGGAGCTCCGAAGTGGTAAGAAACGCCGCCGCCCGGATTTTGGGTATTCTGCCCGTAGCAGTTACTACGCACGAATGTTTATGGCTTGTGGCAAGGGGATCTCTGTTGGGGTTACACCGGTGCCGAAGGATGATTCTGGCATGTTGGATGTGGACTCCTTTTGGCGTTGGGACATTGATTCTGACTTTGACGAGATTGCGTTCTGTGAGGCTCCCCAGGAACTGGGGGTGCCGAACTTCAATGATCGTGTCGACGATTTTTCGTCGACAGGCATGTACGAACGTTCGCTCGACACGGCTCTTCGTGTGGTGGGCCAAGATCAAACATGGGCACCAGGTTTCGGTATTCCCTCAGGCGTGCAGCGACTTCGATCGCCTAAAGTCCGCAGTTGCTTTTCCGAATACGCCCAGAGCTACCGAACCTGCCGATATGGGGAATCCATGCTTGCGGTCAGCTCACCCAAGAAGTCCCACGACCATTGTGAGCCCTATGCTCGGATTGGGTTTGTGGACTGTATGCAGAAGGTAATACCAGAATGAAGATCTACTCTGTTTGTACAGGTGGAGTGTGGTTTGCCCTGGGTTTGGTGTGGTTTGGTTGTGGTATCGCTCCTGCCGGATTGGGTATTGCGGGCAGTAACCAAGGCAAGAATTCCCGTGGAGTGAAGCCCAATCCCCATGTGCCGTTTGAGGTGCGGATCAGCGCAATGGCAGACTACGAGTCCTTCCGGCAACCGCAGCTACACGTGGTGTTTGGCAGCTACGAAAAGGACGACCCGAACCAGCAACTGGGTAGCTACATGAACCATTCGCGGCAGACGCAAGCGTCGGCTCTTGTTCAGTCCAGGGGATTGGCTGCCTGTGTGCGTAGGTTTTCTCTGCGTATTGCACCTGGGGTACGGTGCTTACTTTCCCGTTCGGAGAGTAGGTTCGATGACCTGCCTTTTGAGGTTACAAGCGTAACTCACCCCATGGAGATCCTTGATGACCCGTGGAAAATTCAAAAGACCTGGTTGAAGCTGGGTGGCAAAGGGAGGGAGGTGGTGCTTCGTGGCCAGCTATCTGACGAACACGCAAAGGGATACTTAATCAGCGCGAACTTTCACTCCTATCCGCAGTTCGAGAACCCCGAGGCGATTGTGGTGGCCCCGGAATACCGGGAACCGGGCGCCAATCCTATGTTTGGCCCCCGTATTCAGTTGGGTCGGATCCTGTTGCGCACGGGCCCTGACGACCCCGCCGGAACGTGGGTTTATGTGTTTGCACCCTATTCGGACGCGTTGATGGCATTGGCGCACGAACCTGTGCCCGAGATCATGGATTCTGAGGCAATACTGCAACGACCACTCGCAGATAAAACCCGGGAGCACATGGCGTTTGTGGCCGGGCGGGTGCTGCGTGCCATGAGCGAGGTGGCCCAGGGCATGCCCTACCACGTGCGCAAGAGCGTTTCGGACAATGCGCCCAAACGCCACAAGCAGAGTTGCTTTTTTCGGCGGGTGCCCTGGAGCAAAGTGGAAAAGTTTGTGCCGGTGAAAGCCCAACGCTGCATGCAACGCCTGCGGGATGTGGGCTACTACGTGCCCGAGCCCGGCAGTGATTCCTTTCCGGGTAACGACCGCCGTATTGAGGTGACTCGCCCAACGGGCCTTGAAGTATTGCAAGTCTGTGTGAAAAAGCAGTGGCACTACAAGCCAGGAAGGCCTCTTCCTGAACCTGAGATGTCCACCGAACGGGGTGATACCGATTTGGACGCCTCCCATGATGACTGGTGCAGCCCGCTTGAGTACGAAGGGTATGCCTGGACCATGGCCTACTCCGGGGATGTGGGGTTGGACGCCCGATATTACTTTTGGGTGCCCCAGGGGGAAGACCCCACCGGTGACTACGGTGGGCTGGAAGCCACCGAACTCAAAAGGCAGAACTCATTGGCGTCCATGTTCATGCGATGTGGCTACGGTAAATCGGTGGGAGTCATGGAGTACCCCTACGGGCCCCAGGGCACATTTGATATGGACAAGTTTGAGAGCATTACCGGAGAAGCGCGATTTGACGAGTTTGCGTTTTGTGAACCGGATTCTGCACCCGACGTGCACTGGCCCACGGAAGAGGAGCGTGCCGTGGAACGGCTGGAGACGCGCACCACTGAACTTGTGGATCGTCTTCGCGACAGGTGGCGTAAAGTCACCACAGAACGGCATTATTTTGCGGATGGAAACGTAACGGAGCCGAACGCTAGCCTCAAATCCTGTGTGGAAACCTATTCCACTACCTATTGGAGCTGCAAAGACAAGAGCACTTGGAATAGCGACCGGATGTGTGAGGAAGACAAAGCTCGACCTGCCCTGTTCCAGTGTGTGAAGGAATATCTGGGCACGCTTCGTGAAGCCCAGTGGCCCCGCTGATCCCAGTCACTTGAGGATTCTGTGCTAGAGGTCTCCCTTGAGGTTGGGGTAGGCATGTTGAGTATTGAGGATATTTGGGAGGCGGCGGAACGGATTGACTCGGTGGTGCATGCCACGCCGGTGGTGCAATGCGAAGCGATTGACGATCGGTGCCAGGCTAACGTTTTGCTCAAGTGTGAGAACCTGCAGAAGGTAGGGGCGTTTAAGGCACGGGGTGCAAGTAACGCGATCCTTTCCCTTTCGGACAAGCAGGCCCAGCGTGGGGTGGTGACCCATTCGTCTGGTAACCATGCCCAGGCAGTGGCCTTTGCGGCACGGAGTCGCGGCATTCCTGCCTACATTGTGATGCCACGGGATTCGCCTTCCGTGAAACGTCGCGCGGTGGAGGGTTACGGTGGCCAAATCACCCTGTGTGAACCCACCCAGGCTGCGCGCGAAAAGGCCTGTGCTGAGATCCAAAAGAGGACGAGTGCTGCGCTCATTCACCCCTACGCGGAGGAGCGGGTGATGGCAGGCCAGGGTACGGTGGGTCTGGAGCTCATGGCCCAGGTGGAGGATCTGCACGCGGTTCTGGTCCCCGTGAGCGGTGGTGGTTTGGTCTCTGGGATTGCGACTGCCATTAAAGCCCTGCGACCTGAGGTGGCGGTGATCGGAGTAGAGCCCGCCGGTGCAGATGACGCCACCCGTTCATGGACGACTGGTGAGCTCCAGGGCAACACCAAGCCGCAAACCATTGCGGACGGACTACGCGCCAACCTTGGGGAGCTCAACTTCGAGATCCTACAGGAACGTGTGGACGACATGTGGACCGTAAAAGAGGAGAGTATAGTGGAGGCGATGCGGTGGATTTTTCAACGGGCCAAAATGGTGGTGGAGCCCAGCGGCGCCGTGGCGCTTGCAGGCCTCATGGAACATGGAGTGGTTAGACTTCAATTCGAAGGCCCAGGCCGACCCAATGTGGGTGTGGTCGTCAGCGGCGGAAACATCGATCTGGAGCCCTTTTTCGAGCTCCTGCTGCCCAAGGTTCAGGCATAGATCGCTTGCCCTAGGAGTGGGTAGAATCGAATATGGAAACTCATCTTGAAATAACGATGCTGGTGCTTTTTTCGGTGGCGGCTTTGGTTGCCATGGTTTCGCAGCGTTTGCGGCTTCCGTACACCATTGCGCTTGTGGTGGCGGGGCTTGCTATCGGTGGGCTAGGGATGTTTGAGGCGCCCCATCTGACCAAGAAGATTCTGTTTCTGGTGGTGCTGCCAGGGCTTCTTTTCGAGGCGGCGTACCACATGGATTTTCGCGAATTTTGGAGCGCGAAAGTCACCATTTTCACCCTGGCCATTCCTGGCCTTGTGGTTGCGACAGGCTTGGCGGGGTTTGGAGTTTGGGTAGGGATCAACGGTACGGGGCTTGGGGAGATTACCTTTGTGGAGGCGCTGGTCTTCGGATCACTCATCAGCGCCACCGACCCCATCAGTGTGCTTTCTGTTTTCAAGACACTTGGGGTGAACAAGAAACTTTATACTCTGGTTGAGGGAGAATCCCTCTTCAACGATGGCACCGCTGTGGTGATCTTCACCATCTTGCTTGGCATTGCTACGGGCGGAGAAATCAGCGCGGCGGATGCGGTGGTGGAGTTTGTCCGTGTGGCCGGGGTGGCCACGATCCTGGGCGCGGGCATCGGTATTGGGGTTGGATACCTCACCAAGGCGGTACGTGAACCCACCATCGAAATCACGCTCACCGCACTCTGCGCCTACGGTGCGTTTATCGTTGCAGAGCACTTTCATTTTTCAGGGGTGATCGCCTGTGTGGTTGCGGGCATGTTGACTGGCAACTGGGGTGCCCGGGTGGGGATGACGGCGTCTACCCGCATTGCTGTGGTTTCATTTTGGACCTACGCGGCTTTTGCCCTCAACTCGTTTGTGTTCCTGCTGGTGGGTTTTCAAATCGAGCTTGCCCACCTTTGGATGCATGTTGTGCCCATCGTGGTCGCGTGGATTGCGGTGACCGGTGGCCGGGCCATCGTTGTGTACGCGAAATGGGCCTTCATGAAGATGCTTGGCAAGGAGTACGCGTTCCCGCTTTCCTGGGCGACTGTACTGACCTGGGGAGGGCTTCGTGGCGGTCTGTCCATGGTACTTGCGCTGGGCCTACCGCGAAATTTTGAACACCGTGAGCTAATACTGCATTTAACCTTTGGGGTCGTTTTGATTTCTCTGCTGGTACAGGGCCTCACCATGAAGCCACTGCTTGAGAAGCTTGGCCTTGTGGGCAAGAGCCCCAATCGCGATCGCTATGAAGAAAAGCGGGCGGAGCTAGGGGCTGCGAAAGCCGCGTTGGACGAGCTTGATGCCATGCATGCTAGGAAGGCCATACCGACCCCGATCCACGACTCTCTTGTAGCTGAATACAAAGCGCGAATGGCGCAACTCGACAATGAAGTAAAGGAAGTTCAGCTGGCAAAGGGGGAGATTGTGGAGGCTGAGGAAGAGGCCATGCGACGTCACTTGCTTGCGGTCGAGAAGGATTCTATTCGTGAAACACTTCATGAAGGACGCATTGGCCAACGCGTGTTCCAGACCCTTGACGAGCGCCTCGATGAGCGTTCTGTTCTTCTCGAGGCGCATCACGATTCGTGAGCGGTAGACGGCCAGTGTTTTAGGTACGCCCTGAGAGGTCGATTCGGTCGTGGGGGAGCGTGTTCAGGGTGGTGGTGCCGGGAAGTTTGGCAAGCCCCTTGGCCAGGTGTTCTTCAGAACCCACGAGCACGATCTGTAGCCGGTTGGGGTCGATTCGAGCCTGCACGGCCTCCTTGCATGAGGCGTGGGTGACCGCGCGGATGCGTTCTGGAAACAGGCGTACCTTGCTCAGGGGGCGGTTGAGTACCCAGGCGAAGATCACTTGATCCAGCCTTTTTGCGGGTGTGTCCACGTCGAAGCAATGGCTTTCCAATAGGTAGTTCTTTGCAAACTCAATGGAGGCTTTGGGCATGCCGCGCATGACCCACTGTTCTACGAGCTTTAGTTGCAGTTGGATGCAGGGCAGGGTTTGTTCGGTGGCGGGAAAGGTGCTCATGTACCAGGCACCGCGCTTGTGCTCTCCGGTGAACCCGCTGGATGCGCCGTAGCTCCAGCCCCGTTTTTCACGTACTTCCTGGGTGAGCTTTGAAGTGAACGTGCCGCCAAATGCGGTGTTGGCCACAGTGAGGCTGTCCCGCCAGGGATCACGGGTGTGGGTGCCTGCGGTGCCGATCAGGATTTGGGATTTTGCGCGATCGGGCTTACTCACTAGGGTGATGTGTCGGCCCTTCCGTGGGGCCTTGGGCGCGCTCACGTGGTTGCTTTTGGGCCCTGCTGATGCGGGTTCGTTTTCCAGGGGGAGGGATGCAATGAGTCGTGTTGCGATGTGGGTGGCCTCGGTAGGTTCCAGATCTCCCGAGAACCCCACCGAGACTTGCCCTGGGGAGAACCTGTTCTTGTAGTGGGCGCGTACATCTTTCACGCGAATCTTGGGGAGGGTACTGGGCCACCCTGCAATGGGGTTTGCGTAGGAATGCCCACGGAACATGGCTTGCCTAAAATGAAGCTGGGTGAGGCTACGGTCGTCGTCCTTGATGGAGAGTTGCCGTGCGATGATTTCCCGCTGCTTTTGCTCTAGGTCTTCTTTTCGAAACGCGGGGGCGCGCAGTAGCTTGCACAGGAGATCCACAAAGGTATCTAGGTGCCTCTTCAGTACCCAGCCATGAACCTGTATGTGTTCCCGCTGAACATCGATGCCTAGACGTGCGCCCATACGATCGATGGCCTCTTCCACCTGATCGGAAGAAATATCCCGTGTTCCTTTTCGCAACAATGCCCAGGTGAGGAACGTAAGCCCGAGTTGGTTGCTCGGGTCTGCAGCGGTGCCTTTCTTGAGTGTTACCACAAAGTCCACCACGGGGAGTTGATGGCCGGCTTCCAGGAATACCGGCATGCCGTTCACGTGGTTGAGGGGCCCCTGATGAAACGATGAAAAGGCGGTGTTGCTGAGTTTAATCATTGGGCCGTACTCGATTGCAGTGCGCTCGACTGGGTGGCGTTCGATTGGGCGGTGTTCGATTGGGCGGTGTTCGATTGGGCGAGCACATGAACGCGGCAGCGGTGTTTGGGTATGAGATAGGTTTGGGCGACCCGCTGAATATCTTTCTTGGTGGTCGCCAATGCCTGGTCGAGCATTTTCCACCCGTAGCTGGGGTCGTTTGCGGCCATGGTGAAAAAACCCGCCTGTTCGGCCCGGCCACCCACGGATTCGCATTCCGAAAGGGAGGACACCTCAAACCGGTTCTTGGCCTTTTCCAATTCCCAGGGCTTCACTCCCTTTTTCTGGATGAGGGCGATCTCCTGTTCTAGCAGTTCCAGTGCACGTTGGGCTTTTTGCCCTGGGCGCATGTCCAACCAGAAATCAAATAGTCCGGGATCCTGAAAGGGTGCTAAGGAGGCGCGCACCTGTAGTGCCGACTCTTCCTTTTCCACAAGTCGGCGTGTCAGCCGCGCACTTCGGCCACCCACAAGGATGTCGCGCAACATGGACAGGGGTACGAAATCTGGGTGGGTCAGCTCTGGTGTGCGGTAGCCCATGAGCAATTTTTCAGTCTCGGTGGGCCAACGTAGCTTTTTCACACGCTCGGCACGTTGGGCGGCTTCCTTGGTGCGCGGTGCTGGTGGTGTTTTTCGCGCGGGAATGGCGCCGTAGTGATCTTGTACCAGGGTGAGGAGATCCATGTCGGTGACGTTTCCGGAAACGACGACCACGGCGTTGCCCGGGTTGTAGTAGGTGCGGTGGAACTTGATGCAGTCCTTGGTGCTGTAGTTTTGAATGTCGTTCATCCACCCGATGGTGGGCCAGCCGTAGCCGTGCTTGCGAAAGGCAAGGGCATGCAAGGCTTCGTTGGCAGCGCCTTCCACGTCGTCATCCACCACCAGTCGCCGTTCGTTGGCTACCACTTCCTTTTCCGGAAGCACCTGGCTGTCGTCTAGCAGTAGGTTTGCAAGGCGGTCGGACTCCAGTTCCACGGCCACGTGAAGTGCGCTCGCGGGTAGGTTCTCGTGGTAGTAGGTCCAATCTGTCCAGGTGGCGGCATTGTTGTGGCCACCGTGGGACTCGATGGTGCGGTCGAAGCTGCCCTGGGGTCGGTTCTTGGTGGATTTGAACATCAGGTGCTCAAACATGTGGGAAAGGCCCGTTTTCCCGGGTTGTTCGTAGCGTGAACCCACACGAAACCAGGTGTGGTAGCTGATGGTGGCAGACGTGGGGTCTGGCAGTACCTGGACTTCAAGCCCGTTGCCCAGATGGTAACGGCGTATGAAAAGTGCGGGGCCAAAGGGAATTTCCTCAAGGTAGGTGACCTGAGCGCTCTTTCGTCGGGTCCTACGATTGAGGATCGGTGCAATTTCTTCGGGTGAAACGTGATCGCCGGGCGCCATGGCCACCGACTGTGGAGTTTGTGTGGGATCCCGTCAAGGTGTCCATTTCGCTGATTTTCATCGAAAATTGACGACAGAGTTGTGGATTTTCATCGAAAATTGACGACAGAGTTGTGGATTTTCATTGAAAATTGACGACATATGGTCCACCCTCCTCAGATCATGGTGGACCGGGTAGCACCGCTAGAGCGCTGGTTGGCTCGTAAGTCATTTTTTCTCCTTGGGCCTAGACAGACAGGAAAGAGTACGCTGCTTCGGGAAAAGCTACCGGGCGCAACGTACATCGACCTATTGCACACCGACGTGGCTCGCCTGTTTCAAGCTCACCCTGAACGGCTTCGGGAACAGGCCCCCTTGTTTCGCGATACGGTGGTTATCGATGAGATTCAGAAGGTGCCTGCATTGCTGGATGAGGTGCAATCACTCTTGGATCGAAATCGATCGTTGCGCTTTGTCCTTACGGGAAGCAGCGCTCGCAAGTTGCGACGAGGTCAGGTCAATCTACTTGGGGGACGGGCGCACACACGACGGCTATTCCCTTTTGTGTCGGCTGAGCTGGGTTACGACGGTTGGGAATCTCGTTTGCATACAGGCTCCTTACCTGGCGTGTACGCGGCGGAAGATGCTTTTGAAGATTTGGAAATGTATGTGGGTAGCTACCTTCGAGAAGAGATTGCTGCAGAGGGGTTGGCCCGTTCTGTGGGGTCGTTCTCTAGGTTTCTGGAAATCGCAGCCTTGAGTAACGCGGAGCAGATCAACTACAGCAAGATCGCAAGTGATGCAGGTTTGCCAGCTAGCACGGTGCGAGAGTATTTCCAGATTTTGGAAGACACGTTGATTGCTCATCGGTTGCCTTCCACGAAGGAAGCCAAAGGCAGAAAGGTGGTTGCGCGGCCTAAGTTCTATTTTGTGGATGTGGGTTTGGTGCACGCGCTGCTAGGAGTGCGAAAGCTCAATCCGCATACTGCCGCTTATGGGAAGGCGCTGGAGCAGTTGATTTTCTCTGAGCTTCAGGCGTACCTGAGTTACCGTGGTCGACCCGAGGTGTTGAGCTATTGGCGAACACACACTCAACAGGAGGTTGATTTCTGTGTGGGCAGCGACCTAGCCATTGAGGTGAAGGCCAGCACAAATCTGTCTAGGCGAGACTTCCGGAGTTTGATGGCGTTGAAAGAGGACTTGCCTACACGCCGATCCATTGTGGTGTGTAGGGAAAACCAGCCACGGGTACATGAATCTGGGGTCGAGATTATGCCAGTAAGCTACTTTCTGGAGGCATTGTGGGGCGACGAACTGTTTCTGTAGTTGTGGTGTTGGTGTGTTTGGGTTGTTCCATTGCTGCTTTTGCGCAGTCCACTGATTCTTTTGCGCAGTCCACTGATTTTTTTGTTCAGCCCACGACGCCCACGCCTACCACAGCACTTCGGGCGAGGGTGTTTCAGGTGAGGCCGTTCGTGGCCCGGGTGGATGGGGAACCGGTGGTGGACGAGGATTGGTTGAACGCACAGATCGCTGAGGCCAACCGGGTTTTTGAGCCGGCAGGCATTCAGTTCCGTTTGGGTGATGTGGTGCCTATTGGCGAGCAGCACGCTCGGCTGGAGCGCCGTAGGGATCGCCATGCCCTGGGCCAGTTCATGGGTACGGGGGTGATTCACTGGTTTGTGGTGGGGTTCTTGAGAGATGTGGATGATCCCACAGTGACACGACGTGGCGTGCATTGGAGACCCAAGGGTTATTCGAAAAAGGGAGAGCCCCGAAAGCACTTTGTGGTCGTGGCGAAATACGCCCGCCCCCATGTGCTAGCCCACGAACTCGGCCACTTCTTTGGGAACCGAACTCACCCGGAGATCGAAGGCAACATCATGAGTTACCTGCCAAGTGACGCCCCCCGTTCATTCAACCTGGCGCAGCTGCAACGCATTCGATTCTTTGCTCAGCGCTTTGCAAATACCGGTGAACTTGCCGTTGGGAATATGGAGTAGGGGAGAGACCTGTTTTAGGAACTGGCGCTATTGATAGGCTTCGTGCACGCACTGTGCGAGTAAGCTTTCTGTTTTCTGCCTGCACGATACTGCGTTGCCCCTTTTTTTCATGCAGATGTCGTACTCGTCAAAGTACTCAAACAGGCAGTCCTGGATGGTGAGGTGTTCTTGTGCCCATGCGGCTTCTCGTTCAGCCCATGGGAGTTCTAGGTAACGGGAGAAATCCTCCATGAGTTGCAGCGTGTATTGTTCGGCTTTCGGATCGAGCGGAGGTGGCTTCTTTTCCTTCGCTTTTTTCTTTGGCGGTTCAATTGGCTCTTGCTTTTTAGGGCGATTGTTTGTGAACTCCTCCACAGGATCTTTCCCTTCATTCCATTGGCGGAGTATGTACCCAACGACCGCGCCCAACTCGTGCTTGTAGCGTCGAAGGTAGGTCGCTCTTGTAAATGGCTTGGCGCAAAGGGCATTCACGGTGCTTTGTGGTGTGTAGAGTTCTCGTGTTCGTGTGACTTCACAGCGCTCCATGACGAGGTTGTTCATGTCGGAGATCCCCCGACCTTCCACATGGTACAGATATGCCATCGTGTCGTAGAGATCGCGCTTCATTCCCTCGGAGGATTTCACCATGGCTTTGATCAGGTAGAGATCGAGCTCTCCGTTCTCGTTTGTTTTTGGTCTATTGGGGTAGATGTCAAAAAAGTTCCAAATCATGAGGGTGAGCAGGTATCTCCGTAGGGTTTTTTTGATGTCCGCACTGGTCTTCTCTTCCCAGGCCTGGATGTTTTGCGGATCCGAATACCAACGCAACGCATCCCTCTCTTGCATATTTGTTGGGTTGGCCGGAGGAGGAAGGTGATCTCTTAGTTGTTGAGCATTTTTGGATACACCGTTGGGTGTGGGAAGATCGTGTTTGAACTGACGATGAAAAAAAAGAATGCCGGAAACCTCGACCCAATCTTTGGTCACTTTGGCCTTAAACGCGGTAGGGCCCTGTGCTTCTTTGATGCCCAGGCAGGGGTCGCCCGTTTTAGGTTTTTCCTTGAAGTAGCCCACCCCGATCTGATCGGTTCTTTGGTATCGAAGAACGTAGCGGGTTTCTTTTTCGTTTTCGACGGCAAACGTCACCGGTATGGCGTAGGCATTCTTGTTTGCGCCACGGTAGATGCACGAGAGTTCAAACCGATTCGACGTTTCTAGTTGTACCGTGAGGTCGATGGGCTTGTGCTTGCGCCAGTCGTTCAAACTCTTGGAGGTGGGGTGTTCTCCTCCTAGGTTTGCTGTGCAGGATAGCTGCAATGCTGCGGCGGCCAGGATTGGGTATGGGTTTCGGGGGGTCACAGTGCTGGAGGCTTGAGCAAGTCCCATACCAATGGTGCCCCGGGTGTCTGACGGACCATGGGCTGTACGGTTCTCAGCGGCGCTTGGGTCCCTACACCCCATGTTTGACGCCCAAACTCCCTAGCTTTTGGCCGCCCTAGACAATGCCAGGCAACGCAACTCACTAGGTGTTTGTATCCGTGGGTAGCCCTGCCGGATAGCCTTGCCGGGTAGCCTCTACTGGCCACTCCAGTTTATGGCGTACCCCCCAGCCATTCGTTTTCGGCCCACTGACCGAAGCACGCGTCCTAGTGGCGTGTGGAATGTTGGGCACTGCTGAGGCATTCCGAAAAAATTTGAAGGCCTGCTTGTTTGCAGCGTAGATGGTTCACTGTGGTGTTTATGCATCTGTCGTAGGCGGTGTAGGCCTGACCTAAGCAATGCCGCACCGTTGGATGTGAGATGCTTTTGGAAATCTCTTCCTGGGTGTTGGAGTTCGATGCATCTAGCCAGGCGTCGCATTGTTTGATCCAATCGCTGATATTTTCTACGGGTATCCTTTGCTGTGGTGGGCGGTCAGGTAGGGTACTACCCAGATTGTTGCGCGTCGTATCGCAGAGGTGCTTTGTGATGGAACCTAGAATCGTGTTGCCTTTCAATCCTGTGGGCAGACGATCAACGGGTTTGCAAAAGTTCTTCTCCTCCTCATGTGTGATCCACCCCTGCGCCCTTACCGCTTCACACAGGCCATACATGAGGTTTGTCACACTTCCACATGTTCCTGCCAGCTTTGCAAGGTTGTATCGAAAATGATCGTCCAGATCGTAGCCTATCTCTTGGGAAATTTGCTGGAAGGGCTGTATGTGCCCGTCGCCGTCATGGGTACGTGTGTCGCCACGGAGTCTCGCAACATAAAGACCAATGACCATGGTAATCAGTTCTCTTCGGGCGGCTCGTTCCATGGATTCCAATATGTTGCCCATGCGCTCCTTTCGATACGATTGCTCGTATTGAAGCCGCCTTTTTTCCTCTGCTCTTTCTCGAAATTCATCCGTCCATAGCGGCGTTACAAATTCCCAAAGTTCGTTCAGATTCGCATTCAATATGTTGCGGGAAAGTGTTCGGTCCGTCTCTAGGTTGGCCTGTCGCCGAGCCTCTTGCATTATTTGAGCCATTACCACATTTGTGAAGATGGTTTTATCCATGGGATAAGGGTGCTCCCTAAGGAAGCCCCGGCAATGATCCAAGGGTTGAGGTGGGCGGATATGGGCGCCGTATCCTTCGTAGTCTCCTGCACGAAAATGATTGAGATAGATTTCTGATCCGCGGTTGATCGGTTTACCGGGGCCTGCCTCCCAGCTAAAACGATACACCGTTGTGGGAGGTGCATTTTTTTCGCTGTATGTCTTGTACGAACAAAGCATATGCTCTGTTTCCACATTGAGCTCGATACTTTTGATCAAGGGTCGGTACTCAGGTGTTCTGTACACCACGTCGTCCATGCAGTACTGAATAACAGACTCTTCGATGTCGGAACGTCGCTGGGGCCCCTCGCAAAAGGATTCGAGATCTTCTTGGGTGATAAAGCTTGCAGCCTTTGCGGCTTTGCATGTGTGGCGAATTTGGAACGCAATCTTGTTGCAGGTTTCCTTGTCTTTTTTGGGGTAGCTATCGACCACTTCTTCAATGGTGAATGGGCTGATGCTGTTGATCGTGGAAACGAGTTCCCTTCTGCTTTTTTCGCTTTTTACGCGTACGAGAAGCCTTTGTTGTACGTAGAGATAAGCAAACCGTGCGTATGCGGCACGGGTCAATGCGGTTTGCAAATCATCCTGTAGCGGTGTGATCAAACTTTGTGCAAGCCGCAGTGACGCTGCCACTTCTTGAGGTATGGCATCGGCCAGTTTGCTTCCGGTGTTCTCTAGGATTTTGTATCGAATGAATCGATCGGGAGCGGTGCCGGGATTCAGGGACTGTTCTAGGCTTCTTTGCAACCAGTTGTTGAGACGAGAGTGCAGTCTTCCTTGTTGATCTGGGTCATAGCCTTTGCACGGATACCTCGGTGTAGGCTTTTCTTGGAACAGACCGCCGCCGTAGGTATCTTCTGTGATTTTGTGTTTGGATATCCAGGTGTGAAAACGGCTGTATCGTCCTCGAACGACCGCGGTAAAGCCCAATGGTAGAAGTGAAGATGATCGATCCTTCTTCTGTTTGTTCCTCAAGATAGTACAAGTTGTGAACTCTACGGGGCCGATCTCTACTTCTTTTATTCGTAGTGACTCTAGTTCAGGAAACTCTCTGAACTTCACGGACGGTTGGGCGGGTTCAAATGTGCAACCGGACAACGCGAGCAAAAGTACATGAAGTAGGTACGTTGTGACGGCGCCCCATGGTTTCTCTAGTCTGAACGATGGTTTTTTTAACGGGCTGAATCTATTCATTGGTCTTCGTTGATGGTTGTGAGGCAATCGTGGAGGGTTCGGGTGGCGACGTCTTTGCAGTGGGGGTGGGAGGATGTGCCCTCCATGCAGGCGTCGTATCGTATGAAAGCGTTTTTTAGGCAGCTTTGAACTTCATCGTTTGCAATGGCGTGAAACGCGCGGTTCCGGGCTTCTGTTTGGGAGGAGCCCATCCAGTGCTCGAACTGTTCCACCAGTTCCCGTGCGTTCATTGTTGAATAGCGGTCGTCCATGTAGCTTTGGGTACCCAATCGGGAGTTGGCGAGAATCTCAGACTGGGTCTCAGGGCTTCTCCATAGGGGCCCGACCACAGTCCATAGTTTGTTGAGGGCGAAATTCGCCTGGCTTGAAGCAAATGGGTGCTGGGTGGGCAACCCGGTTAGTTCCTTTGCGGGCCAGGTTACCTTTCGCATGATGTGGCCACCCATGGTCATGGGGCGTTGGCCTTGCTCGATCGGCCTGAACTCACCTAGGCAGTTTGTACCGTGGGACGGAGGATCGAGGTGAAACCCCATTCCGTGAGTCAAGTTGTTTCCGTGATAGGTCAGGAACACGCGGCCGTTCTGAACCGCAGGTGTTTCGCCGGAGGCGGCCCAACGGAACCGGTAGATTGTCATGTGCGGCCAGTTTTCGGCCAGGTAGTTCGCGGTGGAACAGCGGGTGGAGTGTTGTTGTATTTCAAACTGCACCCGGCGGATGAGGGGTGCGTATTGGGGTTTCCGGTTGAGGATTCGTTCTCGGCAGTAGGCACGCACAGCCTGCTCAATATCGGCTTTGCCTGTTTCTGTTTTCGTGCAGCAGGTCGCGTAGGTCTGTTCTGTTACAAAGCCGGTCTTTTTTGCAATTTCACAACCCTCCCGTGCCGCAATGGCGACACGATTGCATTCGTGCCTGTCTTTGCCGTTTAGGCTTATGAAGAGTTCCTGTACCGTGATTGGGCTTTGGAGGTTTGCGGTCTCCACGAAACCAATCTGTTTGTTTTCCGAAACAATGCCGACTCGAATTCGCTGACGGAGATAGAGTTGTGCCAATCGAGATTTCGCGGATCTCAGGAGTGCCATTTCAAGATTCTCTTGCAGCCCTTCGGTTTCGTGCCTGCCCCAGTGGTGGGCGTGGGTACGGAGCTCGATTTGTGCGTGAAAGAAGGTGCTTCAAATGTGCAAGAGGATACGAGGGTACCCAGGCACAGCACGGTCAGGCGGTTTGTTTTTCTCCTGTGGTTTGTCGAGTGTCGGCTGGGTAGGTACTTCTGGGTCATGTAAGTGCTCTAGTTTAGGCAGTCATAGAGGGTGCGTTCGGCCAGGCGGGCGCAGTACGGCTGATTGGAAATATCATCTGAAGACATGCAGGTTCTGTAGGCGCCGAAGTACTCTCGAAGGCATGCTTCCGCCGACGGATCCCTTAGCTTCCCCAAGGCGTCATTCTGTTGCTGTTCTGAGCTTCCGAGCCATGCGGAGTACTCTGCGATCAAGTCTGTTCCACGTATTTCCGTGGTGCTGTCGCTTCGCTGCTCTCGGGCTTCGGCGGGGTGTGGGATGGCCACTTCAATGTACCTGTCGCAAATGTGTTTCAGGACGGAGTAGACGTGGGTTTTTCCTGGAACTCCGATGATGGGTTGTTCTGACTGGGTGCACCTTGCGTAGTGGGTTTGCTCAGAAATCCATCCGTAGGTTTCGGCGCGTTTGCAGGTCTTGTAGGAGTCTTTCGCGATTGTGCTGCAGTGCTTGGAGATTTCCTTGTAGCCGTATTTGATGTGGTCGAAGAGGGAGTATTCGATCGCGTTTGCTGCGTCCATAAACGCGTCAAGGTGGTGGGTGTGGTGCAGGTGCTCAACCACGTCACCCCCTGTGTTGTTCAGGTAGAGTGCGATGATGAGTGTGAGCGCTTCGCGTCGTGCTTCGTATTCTAGCGCCTTTTCTATGGGATCCAGGATTTCCGCTCTACGTTCCTTTGAGCCGAGTCGCGCCCGTTTCCAATGTTCTTCTTCCGTAAGGGGTGGGTTCCATATGGGCATCACGAGGCCCCAAATGGGCTCCATGGTCGCGTTCAGTGTCGTGAGTACGAACCGTTGTGGCTCCGGCTGGGACGCGAGGCGACGCATTCCTTGCATCAGTTGGTTCAGGGTGTGGCCAGACATGATCTGTCGACGCTGGGTCGCGGGCACCTTGGAGAATCTTCCCGTGCAGTTCGTACCGTACGCAGGGGTTTCCGTATGGAAACCGCGACCCAGTGTTTCCTGGTCGTTGTGCGCGCTTAGAAATACATCGCTGTTGTAGGTGCGCCCACCGCTTCCATGGAACTCCCAAGCCAGACGAAACACTGACATTTGTGGCCAGTTCGCTTCGTCAAAGTTTCTCAACGCGCAGGGTACGCGCCGGGCATGGGGGCGTATGGTGAGGTTAGAAACGAGCGGATCGTACGCGGTGACATTGGCAACGATTTCTTTTTTGCAGTAGTTCTCTACGGCCCACTCCAGTTCGGTTTGGTTGTTTTGGTGGGCCCTGACGCAATACCGCGTGTGTTGTTCTGCGTTGATCCAATGATTGGCGTAGGCCCGTTCGCACCCCGCAAGCACTCGGCTTGCAACGGCGGCGCAGTTATGTTGATGGGCCGACGATGTGTACGCCGCAAGTTGCTCGGTGATGGTGTAGGGCGATAGTACGTCTGCCTTTCGAGCGGCCGTCATCGGTGTGTGTTCCTCTGCGCTCCTCAGTTCCACATACCATTCCGAGTAGCGTGCAATGCCTGCGTGGACGAGGCTATCTGTGGCTGCATCCTGAAACGCCTGGGTTTTCTGGCTGGGCCATTGGGGTTCGTCGCCACCGAGTTGTAGTTGCGGTACGGCGTCTGCAAGTTTGTGTAGGGCAACCCCTACCGGGTTCCACATGCGATGGCTCCCGTTTTCTGCCGTTGGGGCTGTGGCCTGCCGTAGACGTTGCTGGGTCCAGCTTCCGAGTACCTGAAATAGTCGGTCATCGTTGCTGTTTGGGTCCCAATTGCCGCGGCACCTGAAAGGGGCTTTGGGTTCCTTCTGAAAGATGTTTCCACGGTAACCTTTACCGGCGCTGTGTGCGTAGGCACTCGGATACTTGGAAACCCAGACTTGATGCCTTTGGGAAGTGCCTTGCACCACGGTAGTGAAAGCGAATGGAAACACAGTGGCTATCCTGTGAATGATTCCCTTTCCTTTGTCGTCGAGTCCCTGGCCCATGGTGCATTGCACAGGTTTGAAGGGCCCTACCTGAATATCTTCCACCCGTAGGGGCCAACCGCCCGTGATCGATTTTGTTGCCGGGGCGGAGCTTGCTGCGCAACTGGCTACCAGGAACGCCACCCACAGTACGGCTGGGTTTGTGTAAAATGGCGCTGAAACCTTGGATTTTCTAGGCTGGCCCATGGAGCTTGAGCATTCTCAGCAAGAACTGTGCTCAGGGGTTGGACCGTGTCTAGTCGTCTTCCCATTCGTCTGTCCATTGGTATTGGCGGGCGCAGGTTCGGAGTGCTTGTTCTGCCTCGCCTTCGCACAGCGTCTGGTTGGTGCTCTGGATCATGCATTGCCTGTAGGCTTCGAAATAAATCAACAGGCATTCGTGGTCGCTGTAGTGCCCTTCCTTTGCGGCAAGGGCTTCAAAGTCTGCTTGTGTGTGTGTGGGCGTTAGTTGGCTCTTGTAGGTTTCCATCAACGCGTCGGGGTGAACTTCGTGGTCGTCGCCCCTGTTTTCCGTGCCGCTCCAGGGAGTGACGATGATGGCATTGCGAAATCGGTTGCAGAGGTGTTCCACCACCAGACCTACGGTGCTTGAGCGGTTTGCACGTGATCCCTTGGCAAGATCGGTGGGAATGGGGTGACTCTTTTTGCAGTGCCGGGTGTGCTGGTTTTCATTGATCCATCCGTAGGTTAGGGCGCGATCACAATCTTCCACAGCCATGGCGGCCACGTCGCCACAGGTATTTGCTTGCTGTTTGCTGTTCGTTCGCGACAGCATGTGTTGCATGTGATCGAGTAGCGGGTAGCTGCGATCTTCTGTGGCTTCGAAGAAGGAATTCACGTCGCTGTATTGAGCTGTATCTTCATGATTGATAGGACGCTCTAGGGTGTAGATCGCAATGACCATCGCGAACACTTCCCGGCGTGCCCAGTGCTCCAACTCTCGCTCAACATTGGCCGCATGTTTGGGTATTGCTGGCAGGATACGAACACGATTGTGGACTGTGTTTGGGGTTTGTGGTGTTGGATACAAGGGCGCCAATGTACTCAATAGCGTTTGTACGGCGCTATCGAGGCTTCCGTGTTTCACGATAGGGGGCTTCGCGAAGGGAGTGGCGCTACGGTATGGCGTAGTCAGTGGTGCCAGAAGGTGGTGCCCAATGGTGGTTGCTTCAGATGCCTTGGAACCGGTAAGTAGCCCACGGCAGTGGCTGCTTCCCCCTGGTTTTCTAGGGTAGAACCCTGCTCCCCTTTTGTTCAAGCTTTCGAAGTGGCTGAGGTACGCCAGGTTGGGCTTTGCCTCACTTTTGAAATGGGCATGCCCAGCCGCGGCGCGCCACTGAAAAATAAAGGTGGAGGTTGTGGCATCTCCGTTGGAAACCGCTTTGCACTTGCCCGCCTTCTTGGGAAGGGTAAGGGTAACTTTTCCTACGATGGGATCGTAGCTGTGGTTGCTGGTGGTGGAACGCTCCAGGCAGTATTGTTCGAATGCGTTTTGCACCACCGAAACGGTATCCTCCTTTTTACAATACTGTGGGCGGTAGGCGAAGTTGATTTGACCCTGTTGGCTTGCGTCAACGCACACCCGTTGCATTTGATGGCCTAGCTGCGTGCAGCCTGTTTTCTGGGGTATCTGGTTGTCAAAATAGTCGGCCAGTGAATAGGGGCTCTGTATGTCTGCGTGGCGTGCGCAGGTGGCACGTGCCTCTGTGGAAACCGTGGTGCTTCCAATTTTTTCGCATTCAAAAAATGTACGGAGCAACAGCAATAGGGCGTTGTGGGTTAACGCGTCGTTGATTGCAACAAGCAGATCCTTGCGTGTCTTCCTGAGAATTTTGGGCTTTTTGTGGTTGCTGATCTGCCCTGGACCTGGAAGTTGCGCGAACAATTCTGCGAGAGGAGCTTTGAGATTGCTCCAGGGGAGGAACGCTTGGATATCACTGTGGCTGTGTATTGCCGCGTGGTGCACCTGGGCTGCAACTCGCTCTGCCAATAGATCTTCGATGGGTGTTTCATAGGGTGCCTCGTAGTTGTGCCCGTAGCAGTTGGGTGTGCGGGCTGAATCCCCCGGTATTTCCAGGAGGTACCCCCCAAAGTAGTCTTCCCCGTTTGGTTGATCGGCGTGCTGGGGATCGGGTGTGTGGCCGTGTTCTTTGGGGTACTTGGTGATCCACATCCGATAGGTTTGGTAGCGTTGCCTAAACTTCACCGTGAACGTGAACTCGGTGGCAGTGCCCTGTTCTAGAACTCTTGCGTCGGTCCACGCCCGCCGGCAGGTGATTTGTGTTGAGGGCCCGATTTCCAGATCCTGGATTTCGATGGCCTTGGGTTGTACGGACTTTGGCGACGGAGCCGGCATGGCCGTGCAGGACGCGATGAAGCAGGACGCGGCGAGGCTGGATGCGGCGAGGTACACACAGCGAAGCGGGAGCCAACCTGTTGGGACTGTTTTTGTTGGTTTTGCACCCATGGGATAGGCGAGTTGAGCAAGATTCGTGCGCGGGGTTGGGGGGTCGTGTTTGCGGGGATTGTGGGTGACTTGATGGCGATCCCTGGGTTCTCCGGTGTGCTTGGTGGGTTTCGCGAGCCGGCTACCGGTGTGACCAACAGCACCAAGTCGTCTAGCCGGTTTTCTCTGACCCAGGAGCTCCGATTCTGGATTCCTCAGATGGATCGGGGTGACTTTCTACGGGTTTTTGCTGTGCACGTTTCTTGCTGTAGGTGCTTCACAATGCTGTTCCCCCGGTTGTTTCGTTCACTGCCTTTCTTCCTACTTGTGTCTAGCGTGCTTCTATCCTGTGTGCCGGCAACGGGCGCACCGGGGGCGTTGAAGTCGGTACAGGAGGCCAACAACGAGTGGCAATCTGGATGGTCGTTTGATTTTCGGGTCTACGAAAAGAACTGTGCACCGGGCGCGGACGGCCAACCCCGGATTGCTGGCACGTCGGCGAAGGCCTACCGCTATGAGTTTCGGTTTGAGGCTCCTCGAGATGGTCAGGCGGTCCACCAAAAGCCCGCCGACACGGTAGTCTATGTTGAGCGCTACCTTCCAAAGGGCTATCCGCTTCCCCGACGGTTGGATGACCTGAGTTCGGATGCGTTTCGGGTCTATCAACGGGAGAATCTTGAGTACGACGGCACGGATCAAGCTTATGTGGATGCGGAGGGCGCCTTTTGGGAAAGGCCCTGCAGTGGTACGGAGTTTGCCGGCAATGGGAGCTACCATCGCCCCGCCCTTGCGGATTTTGGGGGAACACCAGATGCCAAGGGACTTTCTCCGGACGCGGCCCTTTCTGCCACGTCACTTGTTGTCAACAGGATACGTAGCGTTCTTGGGCTGGGTAAGATGGACCGGGCTGCCCTTCGCGACACGGCCGCCCACAAAGCGGTCTTGGAAGTTATTCAGAAGAGGCCTTCTGAAACCACTGCGCTTCAGAAGATTCGACCCTCGCTGTGGACCAGCATGTGGCTCACAAGCCACCGGTGGCTGAATGCGGACAAGGGAAACGAAACCTGGGAGTATCAAAAGGTACCTGGCATGGTTTGCCAGGACGATCCTTCTGGAAGGAACTCGGGAGTTCTTCTCAATTTTGCCGATGCTGACGATTGGGATGGAACCTGGGTAGTCTATCTGAGTGGCGGTGGTGCATGCTTCAATCCAGCCACGTGTAAGGCGTGGTTGGTGGGGCTCTACGGTCAACATGAGAGCTTTACCGAATCTGATTCGCGGGACACAGCCTCCAAACTTGGCACGGCATCCATGTTTGATCGTGGTGACTACGACAACCCGTTTTCCGATGCTCACTTCGTGTATGTGCCCTACTGTACGGGGGACATCTTCTTCGGTGACAACCCCCATGGGGATTACCCGTTTGCGGGCTACCACAACATCTCTCGGGTTTTGGATCGCGTTGTACCCACGGCGTTTGGCATGGGGTTGGACGGGGTAAGCGCTATTCGGATGCGGGGCCATGCTGCGCAGAAAACCACACAAGTGGTGTTGGCGGGCAACAGTGCAGGGGGCCTGGGCGCCATGTTGAACTACCCCCGTACCGTCGACGCGTTTGCGGCCTCCCTGAATCCATTGTTGAAGCACCCCGCGAATAAGGTTCAACTGTCTTCTAAGATTCTCGTTCATCTAGTGAACGACGGCGGTGCGCAGGTTGCCCGCAAGACGGCGCGTGGCGATACAGGTAAGGAAGTGTTCACAGATTGCCTGCAGCAAAAGATGTATGAAGCCTGGAATTTACAGGAGCACCTTCCAGATGCCTTTTTGAGGCGTGACCAAAAGAAGTTGGTAGATGGGTACGTGAAGACCTCCAGGGGAATCTTTCCTGCTCTTAGCAACTTTGCTCATTTTGTTGCGGACCACTACGCACCCGGTGGCGGAGGCAACCCGAGGCATCTCAATCTACGCCAGGCCTACATCACTTCCAAGCACGACTGGGTGATGCGCACGTTCCTTGGCCAAGGTTTGCATGATTGCGGTGAACAGGATTTTGATTCCGCGGATGATCAACAACATGCCACCACTGAGAACGCGTTTGCATCGTTCAAGAATATGGTGCGCAGTGTGCCAGAGGACGATTTTAAGGATGGGCTTGCGCACATGTTTGATTGGATCGACGACGCGAACGACGGTGCATCCCAATATCGCTACTTTGTGATTCCTGGCGACGATCATGTGGTGACTATTGACCAGTTCCCCTACGTGCAAGCGAAGGATAGTCATGGGATGGCAGTGGGCCTTGGTGAATGGCTTGAAAGTATGCTTCTGACGACGGACACGTTTTTGTATGACACAAGCAAGCGTGAGTATTCCCAGGAGGAATGGGATCACGCGGCCTATGAGATTCGAGGTGGCCAATGAGTTGTTTCTTCAACCCAACCAAGGTGCTTGGTTTCTTGGTTGCCATGGGTGTTTGTTTGTCCGGTTGTGGGCTTGTGCCCACCGGCCCCGCGGTTGAGGTGGCGAAGGGGTCGAGCCCTATTGCGGGCGGCTGGGGGCTGGAGATTCAGCGTAGGCCTATTGACTCGGACGCCGGTTCTGGCCCGGTGGAGCCGATCAACTATTCCCTACGTTTAAGCGACCGGTTGGGCCTTACATGGGTGGCCAATTTTCAGGTAATTCGATACACGGACGAGGATCCCGTGGTGCATTTTCATTTGGCTGTTCCTTCCGAGAACGTGGCCCGGGAGACGAATAAGGAGTTGGAAACTCTGGTCGAGAAGGAGTCCCCCAAGGCGGCCACGCACTTTGCAAGCCTGTATTGGGCCAACCTGACCGATGAGCTTCTTTCCATACCTGAAGCTGCGGAGTTGGCCACTGAGATCGTGCTTTGGTTTGCCAACGCACAAATCCCCCCAGAACGAAATCTCTTTATCCCGGCGGACACGGTGGATCTCCAGGGCGCGTTTCAGGATATGTTTGGTTTGCCCATGCAAGCAAAGCCGGTGGAGCGACAGGACAACAACACGGATTTTGTGATTGCTCACGAAAAGGTGATTGGACTCACGGACCAGATGAGCCGTTATCTCGTGCGAATCTTTCGTGCGACAACTTCCCATGGCGCGTCGCTCGTGGAACAGCGTTCTACCTCTTCTGACTTTACAACGACCTTTGGTACTACGACCTTTGATTACTCTGGGGACGACGCGTTTAACAAGTCGCTCTATGTGTTGGTCGACGAAGATCGTACCCAGGAGACGTTGGGCTTGCTTGTTTCTGGTTGGAAACACGCCTGCTCCAACACGTTTAAGAATCAGCATACGGCCTGTCGAAAGAGTGACGAGCCGGACAAGACACTATGTGAACCCATGGCCCAGGGTATGCTTGCGATGTGCCTGTCGCAGCATGGCCTAAAAGGGGCGATTGATCCGGCCACGCATGCGGAGAATGTGGCCTCCCGGTATTCGATGCGTTTTGTTGAAAACTGGCACAAGCCGGGTGTGGCAATCGATACCGAAAACTGGGCAACGACCTACCAGGATCGTTGGGCTCACGCCGCCTACGACGACAATGACCGGCAGTATATCCAGGGGTTTTACAGGAACATGATGACCTGTTTGAACGCTAGGAAGGTGAACAACGAGCAACTCCGTAGGCACTATTGCTACTGGGCCGCTTTTGACGAACTGGTGGATACCCTAGCCAACTAGGTGCCTTCCCGGTAGGTTCCTGTTTGCATTCGTGACTGGCTAGGGGGGCTTCCAGTTCAGGTTTGGATCTTCCGATCGGGGGGCTTAAGGGTGCTGATTTTCTCTATTTTTGCTTGTTAGCACGGCGGGCATGGGTTTTGCCTATGGGCTGTTGTCATGTTTTACTCACGTTCTGGATCCCCCCCCAGGCGACGGGCACGGCGGCGCGGAGATCTTCCGGCCTCCCGCCCCGTTTCAACCCGTTTCCTGCTGACTTTTCTTGCGGCTTTCCTAGTGGCCCTCCCGCTGGGATCGCTGCTGTCCGCCTGCGTTCCCGCGGTGCAGAACCCGGCCACCAAGTCCTCCTCTGCAACCACGTTTCAGTGGCCCTCGGGCTGGTCGGTGGATGTCAAAGTGAGCGAGGGCCGGTGCCCGAGAAACTCGGATGGTCGGGCGCGTGTTGCGGGTGAAAACCCCACGTACGTGAAGTATGACTTTATTCTGTTTCCACCTAAGCCTGCGCCCACGGGTTGGTCGATCAAGCGGGCCGATTGGAGAATCGAGGTGGTGCGTTTTCTTCCCAAGAATGCACCTGAAGTTCGCAATCAGGCAGATGCGTCTCACGACCAGTACCGGGTTCGAGTGCTTGAGGCTCCGGTTTTGCAACCTCGCTATTGCAAAGCTGGCTCCACGTTGGATGTGGAAGGCGCTGCTGTCCTTGTGGGTACGCGCCTGATCAATTTCGTACGTGGCACACGGGATCTGCCCTTTCTCAAGCTTCCTGCTGTTGCACCCGAACCTGGAGCAAACCTTGGTGTTCAGGTTATTGGGGGTGACGATGTGGGGTCTATTGACGACCTATCTAATGTCACCGTTGCTCTAGGGAGTTTGCTAAAGCTGCGGCCGTCGAGCCAGGCGGCCTTGGCGAGATCCGTGCGAGCGTTCAATACGCAGATGTGGATCGAGGCCGATCGCATTCGGAACCACCCAAACCAGATCAATGGATGGAGTTACCTACCGATATCTGGAATGCGTTGTCAATCCAGCGATGAGGTTGGAGTGATGTACAACCTTGCGGATGAGGAGGTGTTTGACGGAACGTTGCTCATCTACCTATCCGGAGGTGGTGCGTGTTTTGACGCCGCCACATGTGAAGGATGGAAGTTGGATCTGTACGGCGGTCAATATCAGAGGTTTAGCCCGCTTGATGGCGCGGAGGCTGCGGCTGACCCGAATCTGCTTGCGGGCCAGAACTCTATCTTTGCTCGGACTGACGAGAACCCCTTCGAGAACTCCCATATGATTTATGTGCCCTATTGCACGGGCGATATCCACATGGGCAACAACCCCGATGCTGGGTACGTGCACAACGGGTACAACAACCTGACTAAGGTTCTTTCACACGTGGTACCCACAGCCTTTGGCGTGGAGGCAAAGCGGGTTGTTCTAGCCGGCGATAGCGCGGGAGGCCTTGGCGCCATGCTCAACTACCCTCGTGCCATTGAGTTTTTTGATCGAGGAAAAAGATTTGGAATTGAGGACAATGCGCTGCCTCGGCTTCCTGTGCATCTGATCAATGATGGTGGCTCTCAGGTTGTGTCTGAAGTGAACGGGGACCCTGTGTTTTCGGAGTGTTTACAAAGGGCATTCTACGAGCGATGGCGGCTTGACCGTACACTGCCAGACAAGTTCTTTGATCAATACAGTGGCGACGAGTTTGACCCGATTTCTACAAGCGCTGGACTTATGCCCAACTTGACGCATTTCCCAAGATTTGTAGCGGAAAACTATCGATTTTCTGTTGTTAATGGTCGAGAGATTGAACAGCGGCAAGCGTATATCTCGGCGGCAAGGGACAAGATCATGCGCGTGTTCCTTGGCGAGGGATTGGAGGGCTGCAAGGAGCAGGAAGGCATGGATGACCGGTGGCGAGAAGAGGTCGACTATCGCAATCAAGATGGTGATGGCAAGGTAGAGCTCCTACTCGGAATTCTCCGAACGCTCGATGGGGCAACGTACGAAGACGCTCTTTTGGAGTCCCGTGCAAGACTGCCAACGGACTCTCACTTCAAGTACTTTTTAGTCGAGGATGACGACCACCATACCTATGTGCCTGATAAGTTTTTTAACACGAAAAACGGCGATGGAGACTACCTACATCGATGGTTGGGGCACCTTCACGGGAGCCCGTTCTGGGATCACTCGGGGATGGTGAACTAGATGCTGTTTTCTCTATTTCGCGCCGTGTGCCTAGGTGTTGTGGTTTGTGCGGGTGCCTGTTCAGCATCGCCCATGCTTCCGCTGGATGAGAAGTCTACTTACGATAAGCCACCGCCCTTAGTGGGTGCCTGGGGAATGGCTCATCATCGTGCTGTGGGCGCGTGTAACTACTGGTTCAAGGCCAATGCGGTGAATGTGCAGCATCGTATGGTGCTTTGGGACGCCAAGGGCAGGGAGCAGAATATTTACGCGACGGTGGTTCAAGACGGGCCCCGTTGGGAACGGACCGGGCTGAGGGTCCATATCTACTACGATCTGCACGATAGCGCGCCCTCCACTGACGTGCTCAAGGCGATCATCGATTCAGAGGAGGAACGAACGGGTTCGGAGTTGGAGCCTGACGAACCTTGCGATGGCCAGAAGTTTTCGCTTGAGGCCGGCGCCAGTATGTTTGCGCGGATTCTTCTTGGGTTTCAGGGGGCCCAGTTTCATGCCGTGCGTGAGAAGCACGATGTTCCGCTAGCGGATGGAGCCCAAATCGTGAAGGAGATTGCATCCATGTTTTCCGTTGTGCCTGGCTCCGATTCCGAGAAGTACAACAAAGTCTTAGGCAACTTGGAAACCCTTGTGAACCGTTTGGGTCGGTACTACCTGCGGGAAATGCAGGCGCGGGTTTCATGGGGAGGGGCGTATTTGGAGCAGCGGCATACGTCGCCGAATTTTTCCGGGTACAACGGTCACTACGACGGTGACAAAATGAAAGATACGGTTCGCGCTGTGCTGGAGGACGAGGATTTGGTGGCGAAAACCATGTACGTGTTGAATCGTGAACCCCAGAGCCGCTGCCGCACGGACTATTTTGAGCACCTTCATGCCTGTGTGACTAACAGTGACCACGACTCCTATTCCCACTGCAAACCGGTGGCGTTGGCCATGCTGACCTACTGCGTACGGAATGAGACGTTTGGGGAAGGTCGGACCCCGGATCCTCAAACGGAAGCGGAAATACGGGCATCATGGCTGGTGGGAGCGTTTGTGAAGGATTGGCATCTGGATACCGCTACTGAGGAAATGGAAGACCACATGGATGATTGGGAAGAGCACTACGCGACGAACTGGTCGAGCTCAGCCTATGACCAAGGTGGTGCCAGGGAGGATATCAAGCGCTTTTATCGAAACTACTTTCAGTGCATGAAAGAGATGCAGGTGCCCTACAAGAAGCACTACTGCTTCGTTTCTGCCCGGGAGCACCTGGTCTCCCAAATCGACTCCCGCCGTTAGCGTTTCTAGGGGGTGCTGGCGGGGCTTTGGTTGCGGTGGTGTTGGGCTTGGGTTTGTTGTTCGGGGTTGAGCCAGAGGGCCATGCGTTCTTCGTGGGCGTAGGTGCCGTTGCTGAGCTTCATGGCGAAGGGCAGGGGGCCCATGTATTGGAAGCCGAGGGATTCGTAGAGTTTGCGGGCTCCGGTGTTGGTGTGGGCTACGGCAAGGGAGAGCATTTCGACGCCCTGCAGTGTGCGCAGGTGGTCGATGACGGCGTTGATGAGGATCTTGCCGAGACCTAAGCCTTGGGCTTGCTTGGTCACGTACACGCCGCCGAGCTCGGGCCTGTGCTGCAGTTTCAGCAGTTTCTGGCGTTTGAACCCTGCCTGGGCCAGGAGTTGCTCGCCCTTGAATGCTCCGAGGATCTGGGCCCACCCTGGGTCGGACCATTGCTCTCGAATGCGCTTGGCAAAGCCTTCGACATCGTCACAGGTTTCTTCTTCGGGGCTGGTCCAGAAGGCGATGGGGTGGTCGGTCACGGCTTGGATGCGTAGGGCCCGGTATTGGGCGGCATCGTCTTCGGTGAGTGGGCGTATCTGGATGGATGGCCTATCTTTGTCGTGTTCCATGGCTTTCCGGCCCCGTATCATGGAGTAAGAAGCCCGGGCCTGCTAGACCCCGCGGGCTATGGGTGAAGTTCGACTACGGTTTGCTCCGTCTCCCACGGGGTATTTGCATTTGGGTGGCGCACGCACGGCGCTCTACAACTGGCTTTGGGCGCGGAGCCAGGGTGGCAAGTTCGTGGTGCGTGTGGAAGACACGGATCAGGAGCGCAGTACTGCTGAAAGTACCCGCGTTGTTTTGGAGTCCATGCATTGGCTGGGCCTAGATTGGGATGAGGGGCCCGAATACAGGGCGGACGACGGGCGCACGCTTGGCGGGGGCGATTGTGGGCCCTACTACCAGATGGAACGGCTGGGGATTTACGCGCAGTACGCGGAACGGCTGATTCGCGCGGGCCAGGCCTACCGGTGCTACGCCACGAAGGAAGAGATTGCAGCGGAGCGGGAAGCGCACCAGGCGTCAGGGTCCAAGGCGGGTTTTCGTTTCGAGAGCCCCTGGAGGGACAAACACGGGGAGCCGGACCGGCCCCACGTGGTTCGCATGAAAGCGCCGCGCGAGGGAAAGACGGGTTGGCTCGACCGGGTGCGTGGGCGTATTGATGTTCCCAACGAGACGTTGCAGGATGTGATCCTGCTCCGTTCGGATGGGGTGCCGCTCTACAACTTTGGGGTGGTGGTGGATGACCTCACCATGGGGATTACGTTGGTGGCCCGTGGCGACGATCACATCGTCAATACGCCTATCCAGATTCTATTGTACGAGGCGCTCGGGGAGGCTGCTCCAGAGTACGCACACCTTTCCATGATTCTTGGGCCTGACGGCCAGAAGCTTTCGAAGCGGCATGCGGCGGTGGGGGTCTTGGACTACCGCGAACACGGGTACCTGCCGGATGGTGTGGTGAACTACCTGGCGCGTTTGGGTTGGTCCCACGGGGATCAGGAGATCTTTACCCGTGGGGAATTGATCGAGAAGTTCAGTTGGGATCACGTGGGCAAGACGGGTGCACGCTACGATGCCAAGAAGTTTCTACATGTTCAGGGGCAGCACCTGCGTATGCTGCCGAACGCCGATATTGCAATGCACTCCAAGCCGTTTCTTGAGGGCAAGGGCGTGCAGGTGGATGCGAATGACGTCCGCCTTGTTGACGCGATTGAGCACGTGAAAACCCGTGCTTGCACATTGGATGAGATTGCGAACGACGTGGAGTACTTCTTTAAGGAGATCACTGAATACGAAGCCAAGGGCCGACGTAAGTTCCTTACGCCAGAGCGTGCGCCCTACCTGGAAAAGCTTTCGCAACTTGTGGATGGTGTGGCCTCTTTTGAGGCGGGTGCTTTGGAGGCGGCGGTACTTGCTTGGTTGGAAGCCGATGGGCTTGCGATGAAGGATGTGGCCCAGCCTGCTCGCGTGGCGCTTACGGGCCGTACGCGAAGCCCGGGGCTGTATGATGTGATGGTCCTTCTTGGGAAAGACGAGGTACTCAAGCGGCTCAAGGATGGTGCGGACGTGGCGCGAACGCCTGTGGAGGATGCTGTGTCTGGAGCGGATGCGGGAGCGCCAGGCGCGTGAGCCGAAGGCCCCATTCTTCTGGTACGCCGGAGGGCCCTAGGCAACGGCGCATGGCCGGTGAGATGATGTCGGTGCCGCCTGGCCCACCGGGCAAGCTTGCGCAGCTACATCCCAGGCATTTCTTTTTAGATACCTGGCGGCAGATGGACCGGGAAGCGGCGCTTGAACGTGAGCAGCGCGCGGAATCTGGCAAGGGCTACGATTTTCGACCTCTGGTGGCCCTTTTGCTTGGTGCCGTGTGTTTGTCACTGATGGAGTACTTTGGTGGCTCCAGGGCGCTTTACGATTTGCTGGAAAAGCTGAGGAATGGAAGCGAGCCAGATAGCCTTTGGCATACCCTTCCCAACTCGCCATTCTTTGGTTTGGTTCGTTACGTGTGGTGGAGTGGTTGGCGTGTATTGGGGTACATGGCCATACCCATTGTGGCGATTTGGATTATGCGGGGTCGCGTACGGGATCACGGTTTGGCCACCAAGGGTTTCTGGGAACATGCGTGGATCTACGGCCTTGCCTACTTGGTGGTGTTGGTATGTGTGGTGGTGGTGAGCTTCAGCGGTGAGTTCTCGAGCTATTATCCTTTTTACAAGCAGTCTTCCCGAAGTTGGTTCGATTTCATTTCCTGGGAGCTGTTGTACGCGGCTCAGTTTTTTGCGTTGGAGTTCTTCTTTCGTGGGTATTGGTTGAAGGCCCTGAAGCCGATGATGGGCAGCCACGCCATTTTCGCCATGGTGGTGCCCTACTGCATGATTCACTTTGGTAAACCCTTTGTGGAAACCCTGGGTGCCGTGATTGCAGGTGTGGTGTTGGGAACTCTCGCCATGAAGACCCGTTCCATTTGGAGTGGCTTTCTGATTCATGTTTCCGTGGCCGTGAGCATGGACGTGGCCTCCCTATTGCAAGGGCCCGGCTTGCCCCAGGTGTGGTGGCCCACTTTTTCCTAGACAGATGGCCCCTGAGCTCCCGGGCCGCTAGACTTGTGGGGTGAGCAGTACTTCAGGCAAGTTCAAACCGCTTTCGTTTTTTCTAGATACCTGGGAATCCATGGATCAGGTTGCGGCGGAGGCCTATTGCGATGGCGCCGGGGAAGATCGGTTTCACCGTACTCGGCCGGCGGTTGCCCTATTGCTTTGCGCGATCGGCCTGACGGCCATTCAGTACGCTGGCACGGTGGAGCTGTTTCACCAGAAGGTGGCCCCTGTGCTTCCTGAGGTATCTGCCGTTTGGGCTGCACGGTTGCCCCATATTTGGTGGAGCGGTTGGAAACTTCTTGGGTATGTGGGGCTTCCCTGTGTGGCGATTTGGGCGATGGGAGGACGGGTGAGGGATCACGGCGCTTCCATCAAGGGGTTGTGGAAGTACCGTTGGATGATTGGGATCCCCGCTGTAATTGTGTGCGTGGTGGTGTTCTTTATGGCCCGTTCGCCTGGTTTTTCTGAGTTTTATCCCATCTACGGAAGTGCGTCTGATGCGTGGTCGGAGCTTTTGGCGTGGGAGCTTATTTACCTGCCCCAGTTCTTTGCGCTTGAGTTCTTTTTTCGTGGGTACCTATTGAAGGTGCTTACGCCTGCCATGGGGCGCCACGCCATCTACGTGACCATGATTCCTTACTGCATGATTCATTTTCACAAGCCGTTGGGCGAAACACTGGTGTCGATCGTGGCTGGGGTGTTGTTTGCAACGTTGGCCGTACGTACCCGTTCGTTTTGGACGGGCGCATTGATTCACGCCTGTGCGGGCCTGAGTATGGACATATTTGCGCTCTACCATGGTGGTGGGTTTCCAACCCGCTGGTAGTGGCCTGGGGGCGCCTGACGAGGTACGGTGAATCCCATGGCACTTTCAAAAGAAATCTGGGTAGTCGCTGCGAAGCGCACCGCGTTTGGAACCCTGAGTGGCACGTTGAAGGATCAAAGCGCGATTGACCTTGGGGTGCATGCCTCGATGGCGGCGATCGCCCAGAGTGGGCTTGAGCCGGCTGAGATCGATGAGGCCATTGTGGGCAATGTGATGCAGACAAGCCCAGATGCGATTTACACGGCGCGACATATTGGGCTCAAGAGCGGCATGCCCATTGAGAAGCCTGCACTGATCGTGAACCGATTGTGTGGTTCTGGGTTTCAGTCTGTGGTGAGTGGCGCGGAGCAGATTCTTCTCGGGCAAGCAAAGGCGGTACTTGCAGTGGGCACCGAGAACATGACCATGGCCCCCCATGTGATGTACGGGCTTCGTGATGGCCAGCGGTTTGGCAAGCCCCCCAAGACGCTCGACTCCCTGTGGGAGGCACTGACCGACCGCTACTGCAGGGCGCCCATGGGGATCACTGCAGAGAATCTTGCCAAAAAATACGATATCTCAAGGGAGGATGCGGACGCTTTTGCGCTGCGCTCCCAAACGAAATGGGCGGAAGCTCAGGCCAATGGTGCGTTCAAGGATGAGATTGCCCCTGTGGAGATTACCCAACGCCGCAAAACGATTACTTTCGATACGGATGAGCACGCGCGGCCGGATGCGAGCATGGAATCCCTGGCGAAGCTGAAGCCGGTGTTTGATCCGGAGGGTATTGTGACCGCCGGTAATGCGTCGGGCATTAACGATGGTGCGGGTGCGCTCCTTGTGGTGGACGGCGCATGGGCCAAGGGGCGGGGCCTCAAGCCACTCGCCAAGATCCTTGGTTGGGGTGTGGCGGGTGTGGATCCGTCCATCATGGGGATTGGTCCGGCGCCTGCAATCCGCCAGGCGCTGGAGCGTACGGGGTTGAAGCAAAGCGATATTGATGTCTTTGATGTCAATGAAGCTTTCGCGCCCCAGTTTCTTGCTGTGCAGAAGGAGCTTGGCCTGCCTGAGGATCGTACCAACCTCAATGGAGGGGCGATTGCCCTGGGTCACCCCTTGGCTGCTAGCGGCTCGCGTATCACAGCCAACGTGATTTACACCCTGCGCCGGTTGGGCAAATCCCTTGGAGTAGGGTCCGCGTGTATCGGTGGTGGCCAGGGCATTGCCGTGGTTCTAGAGGCTGCGTAGGCGACCTTCGCGGTGCCCATGGGCTCTGATGATGAGAAGGTGCTGTCTGCGTTGAAGCACCGGTTTTTGGAGCGCTCGCGGGCGCCTCTTGGCATTGCTGGAAAAATGGGCGTGGGTACCCTGCGGCGGGCACTGGGTTCCAAGTCTGGGTTTTCCGCTACGGACGTTTCGAAGTTGGTCGAGAGCTTGGGCGAACTCAAGGGTTTGGCGACGAAGTTTGGTCAAGTGCTGAGCTACGTGCCAGGCACAATTCCACCGGAGCTTCAGGAAGCGTTTACCCAGCTACAAAAGCAAACCGTATCCATGGACAGTGGGGTGATTAGCCGGCTGTTCGAGGAAGAGTTTGGTTGCCTGCCTGGGGCTGCGTTTGAGACGTTTGAAAAAACTCCCTTTGCTGCGGCGTCCATTGGCCAGGTGCATCGTGCACGGTTGGATTCCCGTGAGGTGGTCGTGAAGATCCAGTACCCGGAGATCGAGCAGGCGATCGCTACGGATCTACGTTCGATTTCTGGCTTGGTAAGCGTTGCGAAAATTTTTATGCCTGTGGGTGCGGAAGAACTGGTTGACGAGTTGCGTGATCGGGTTCTTGAGGAGTGCGACTACGGGCGTGAAGCCCGAAACCAACAGCTCTTCGCTTCCATCCTAGAAGGGGAACCGGGGGCCCATGTTCCTTCGGTGGTTCCGCAGTGGTGTTCGGGCCGTGTGCTCACGAGTGAGTACGTGCAGGGAATGGACCTCTACGAATTCGTGGATGCGGTGGACGGCCCTGTGCGCAATCGAGCTGCGGCCACGATTTTTCGCACGTGCTTTCACTCACTTTTTGCCCGTGCGGTTTACAACGCGGACCCTCATCCGGGGAACTACCTTTTCGATCGGGGTGGCGACGTTACGTTTTTGGATTTTGGATGTGTGCGCCGATTTGAAGGCCAGATGATCGAAACCTGGAAGCACGCCTCGCTTGCCTACATGGATGGGGACTGGAAGGGATTTCGTGAGGCCTACGTGGAACTTGGTTGGGTTCCGAATCCCGATCGGTTCGATTGGGAGTACCAGCGGGAGATGATGAAGTACGTGTACCGGCCCTTCACGGAGCGGAACCCGTGGTTCACCTATTCTCAAGAGTACGTTCGGGAAAGCTACGACGTGTTGGTGTACAAGAACCCCAATCGGTTCCGTTTGAGAATGCCCCGGGAGTGGCTTTTCCTGAACCGGCTGCAGTGGGGGTTGGCGTCTGTGTTGGCGCTGCTGGGTGCGCAGGCTGACTGGCCAGGAATGTGGCGTGAGGCCCTGGAGTCTCCTTTGGATCCGGTTGCCCCGGACGTGTCCGATCTTGCCTAGGTGAAACCGTTTCTCACACCGCTTTAGGAGTTCTAGCGGTTTAAAACGACCCAGGTTCGAGAAATGTGCAATCATTTCAAGGCTTGTGAAACCACCCAGGTTGGATTGGGTGATTGGCATTTTGTGTCGGAAAATGGGTTTCAGCGCGTGTCTTATTTTGGTTTGAGTGCTGGAGTTGCGGTGGGTCTGCTAGTTATTGGGGCGGTTTGGTAGGTGTGTGTAGGATAGATGACTACTCATGCCTACACTATCCTCTGCGGGGCAAGACTCGCTTCATCTGGCCCCATTTGGGGATGAACGTTCGGACCTTACGGGTATGCGTTTGATGGGCGAACGTGGCGCGACCTATGTGGTGGGTAGGAGCCTTGGGGTGGGCGCGACTGGGGTGGTTCACCAGGTGGAGGGAAATGACCTCATTCTTAAGACCCTACGTCGTCGCCATGGCACGGAGCCTGAGCTTGCGGAGCGCCTTGTTCGTGAAGGGCAGGTGACGCTTGGGTTTCAGCATGCGGGGTTGCCCCACGGCGTGGATTCTGGGGTGCTTCTCGACGGGTCTCCCTTTGTGGTGTTGACCCACGTGCCGGGGGTGAGCCTTGGCCAGGTGCTTGCTGCCCACGGAGCGCTTACCGGTCCAGAAATCGCCATCCTCGCGATTCGCGCTGCTGCTGTTCTTCATGTGGTTCATCAACAGGGTGTGGTGCATCGTGATATCAAGCCAGAGCACCTGTTGTTGAGTTCAACCGATTCGGGCCGCTTGAGGGTGGGTTTGATCGATTTTGGTGTGTGTACGGGTTCGTTTGTCACAGCTCAGCAGAGGCAGGATGAAACGGGTCGTGTGTACGGAACGCCGAACTACGTGTCTCCGGAGCAAGCACGAGGCGTTGCGGATGTGGATGCGAGGGCGGATCTGTACGGCCTTGGCGCAGTGCTGTACGAGTGTGCGTCAGGGCAGGTGCCCTTTCGTGCAAGCAATGTGGCTCGTCTTCTTCGTAAGATTATTTCATGTGAAGTCCCAGGTTTGCGTGGGGGTATCCACGGTGTGGGCCCCGCTGTGGAGCGGTGCATTCTTGGGGCGATCACACGGGATGCGGAACACCGGTACTCTTCCGCACGGGGTTTAAGCCGTTCTTTTTCTGACTGCTTTCAATCTTCAGGCGAAAAAAGAAGCGCCGAGACCTTGCTGCTCGAACGCATTCACGGTGCTGATGTACTGGGCTTTAGTGCACCGACCCCGCATGTGGCCCTTGAGGCGGTTGGTTAGGCTCTTGCGCAGGAAGGCCTAACCTGAAGTGTGTTCTTCTTCGGTGTCTTGCTTGGCGGCTTGCCTTTGGGGCCGTACGGCGTGGAGGATGGTTTCCGCCACACCGATGGCAACGTAGCTGATGAGAAGCCAGACCAGTGCAAGGGAGATGTGGAACCGTATGGAGATGCCTACGGCACCGCCCACTGCAACGGTAACTAAAATGGCGGATCGCCAGTTGAGTGCGAGATCCTTAAAAGAGCGAAAGCGAATGGTGCTCACCATGAAAAAGGAGAGCATAAGAATCATACCCAACAGCAACCGAGGCGATGTGGGAAGCACTCCGCTCACGAAATGATCGGCGACGATCAACGAAACCAGGATTCCCGCGGCGCCTGGGATGGGAAGGCCCACGATGTATTTGCCTGGTACCTTGGGCCGACCGTTGGCGCTGGTTACCAGGATGTTAAACCTGGCCAGGCGAATCGCACCGGAGACCACAAAAGCAAACGCGCCCAGAACCCCTAGGATCCCTAGTTGGTACAGGCCCAACTGGTAGAGCAATAGGGCCGGAGCTGCACCGAATGCGATGAGATCAGCAAGGGAGTCGAGCTGCACGCCGAAGGCGCTTTGGGTACGGGTGGCTCGGGCTACCCGGCCGTCCATGGTGTCAAAGAACATGGCGAAGACGATGAGCAGGGCTGAGCGAAAGAAGTCGTCGGTGTGCTGGGCGTTGGCCGCCACAATTAACGCGTACATCCCACAGAAAATACTGGAGCAGGTAAACAGGTTGGGGAGTAGGAACAGGGTTTTCTTCACGGTTTTTGGTGAGCCACTGGTGTCAGGGGGCTCGTTGCTTTGGTTGGCCGGGTAGGTCGTTGGGTCTAGGAGTACGGGAGGCCAAGGGTATCGACGTAGGCTGCTTATCTACCAGCAAGTGTCGATCCGAGCCCCTAATTCTCATGAGTTTACGAAACGGAGCAGGAATTATCCAGTTTCACGGCAATGATGCATCGTCGCTTCATTTTTTTCTCGGCTCCCGCACACTGGGGTTCTTTTCAAAAAGTACCCACTGCGGGCTTTCGAAGATTTTGTTCGGGGGAGGTTGCTTGCCCCCGAAAAGCGCTTCGGGAAGACGTTGGTTGGGGTGACGTCGCACCAGGTAGTAGTCGAAGTAGTCAGCGTACCGATCGTAGCGAAAACGACTTCGTGGGCCCCAAAATGGCCCCCATTCCACGCCCATGACAAAGGGTTTGGGAGCTGCGCCCTCCTTGTAGGTGATGGGTGCCATGGGTAGCTCTGCAAACCCGTAGGAAGCAAGGCCCCCGACGTTGGACTGATAATGTTGATGTACGTGAAGGTACGCGGGCTTGTTTGTAATCTTCGTTCCAACATTGAGGGGAAAGCCCATGAGCCGTTTTCCGGGATCTGTTTTGGCGAGGGCCTCGTCGAACTGGCCCACTTCCTCATCCATGTCCGCAAGGTGTTCGTGGTGCACATTGAGTGCGTAGAGCCCCACCGTGGACATGAGTAGGATGCAACCGTAGTGGGCCCACCGTGAGGGGAGTCGCCAGGGCCCGAGCACCGGAACCAGAAAAAGGAACAGGTTGATCATTCGGGTATTCAGTGGGCTCACGAGCTTGTAGGCGTGGGGCCCAAACAGATACAGGGCGAGCAATGCCAATACGAGCGCCTCTGGTGCCCAGGTGTGCTTGGGTGCATTGGGAGGTGCCTTGCTGTCCTTTTCAATACCCCTCAGGCTTGCGATTCCAAGCACCATGAGGGTGAACAACCCCGCGATCTTTCCACCGGAGTTGTCTTGGTAGATGCCGAAGGTGTTTCGGTAGATCCAACGAAGAGTATCTGCCGGGTCCGCCCATTTCAGATCTCCTGACGCGCGGTTCGGGTTGTTCCCCCGGGGAAGGTGCCCGACATCGAGGAAGTTGGATTGTTCAAACCAGATCCAAATGCCGACGACGCTTGGAATTGCGCACAGCAGGCCCACACCGATGACCAGTGCCAAACGTTTCCAACCGTAGCGTGGGGCCATGGCAAGGGTTTGCACCAGGCTACCCAGGGCGAGCGCCGAAAAACCAATGGCATGGGTGTAGAAGCAAACGGTTGCGATTAGCGAATATCCAAGGGCGGTTTTCCAACTGGGTTGCTGGGTAAAACGCGCAAGTGCCGCCAGGCCAAGAAATGCGATGGGTAGGGAGCTCAGGAAGGGTAGCCATCCCCAGGCAAAACTCAGGCAAAAAATCGGTGCAATGGAGCCCAGGCCATAGATCGCGGGGCGGCCGTGAACCTTCATGAGGTAGCCCACCGCAAGTGGTGTGGCGCCTAGGAATAGGGCGACGTAGAGTCGTGCTGCTTGTTCCAACGGCAGGACGTGCGCGAACACGTCGGTGAACAGGTACATGAACAGGTACTGGGACCTGCCCAGGTCCACGGAATAGAACTGGGACCAAATGGGATCGTTGCGCCCATGGATTGCGGCAGCAATGCCCAGGTGCTGGGGATAGTCCACCAGGTACAGGTGGTTGGGCGCCCAGAGTACGTATGCGATTGCCGCGGCGGCAAGGCCAAGGACCGACCAGGTCGTGATCGTTCGTTCACGATCGGTAAGCGATTGCCCCATGGATAGAAGTACTTGTTTGGGATGGCACGGCACTAGGGGACTGAACTTTCAGCTGCCGGCGCAGCAATCTTAGGCACGGTGGTTTCTTTCCATTTTTCCCACTTCCACTGCTCGAGGGCTACTGCAGGTGTTTTGTAGGGACTCGGTGCGCGGAGGGTTTTTGGAACGCGTTCGTAGAGTTTCCAACGATCTGAGGCAACTTTGATGCGAGGTGCCACGTACAGCTCGCTATGAAATAGAGTATCTGGCACCTCCCGTTTGGGGCGGGTACGTACAAGGTAGTAGTCGAAGTAGTCCACGTATCGATCGTATTCAAAACGTGCCAGTGGGTCCCACTCGAATTTGTCTACGAATGGCGGTGGCGCCACACCCGGTCGGAAGCGAACGGGCGCGAGCGCAAGTTCGAGAAAACTGTAGCTGGCCAGGCCGCCCCGCTGCACCTGGTAGTACATGTGCGTGTGCAAAAACACGCCCAGGGCGGCAATGCGGCTTCCCACGTCGAGGGGCATGCCGAGTAGGCGTTTTCCGGGCTCTGCCTGCGCAAGAACTGTGTCCAACTGGCCCATTTCGGTGTTCAACCACCGGATATGGCGTCGATGAACCACGTAGCTTTGATTGCAGATCAACGCGAGGCTCAGCGCAATACCGTAGAACATGGCTCGATTGGGCAGCCGTGTGGGCCCGAGTGCAGGAATAAGCAGAAACGCAATGAGAATGAACCGGTAGTCCAGGGGCCAGATGCCGCGGTATTCGTGTGGAGCAAAGAAGTACAGGACGATGGCGACCACAAAAAGTGCTTCGGGTGCGATGCTGCGTTTTTCTTCTCCCACCCGTGGCACAAACCCCCGCAGAAGTATGAGTAGGAGAATGGTGCCCACGAACGCAAGGGCGATTTCGTCTCCGCTGCCGTCGAAATAAATGGCAAAGGTGTTGTGCAGCCACTTGTGTAGGGCTTCGCCCACGTGCTCGAATATGAGACCGTCACCCTTGGCCACCTTTTCAACCCCTCGGGGCGTGTGCCCGGTGGATAGAATGCCAGACTTCACGATCCAAAATGTCAGTGCCCCGACGGAAGGTACGGCGGCTAGCAACCCCTGAAGCAATGTACGCAGCACGTTTTTCCGGCCCACGAGTGGCCCCATGGCCAACGTTTGCACCAGGGCGGCCAGGGCGAGCCACGCGTAGCCAATGGCATGGGTGTAGATGCAGAGTAGCGCTATGGCCCCAAAGGCGATGGTCAGTTTTCGATGTTGGCCCGGCCTGGACTCGGGCCGAGCAAGGTGTGCCAAGCAGCCAAGCCCCACAAGTGTGATGGGCAGGGACGAAACGAAATTGATCCAACCCCAAAACAGCTGCACCGAAACGATAGGTATTGCTGCGAGCGCCCCGTAGATTACCGGCCGTTGGTGGGCCTTGAAAAAGAACATTCCTGCCGCGGGTGTGATGGCCAGAAACAATCCGATGTAGATTTTTGCAGCCGTTTCCACATCCCCAACCAGGTAGGCCACCACGTGTGAGAACGCGTAGAAGAACAGGTACTGTGAGTCTGCCCAGCGTACCTCAAAGAACGTGGACCATATTGGATCGTGTTGACCGTGGATTGCGGCAATGTTGCCCAGGTGTTGTGGTAGGTCGACAAACGGAAGATGGTTGGGTACGAGCACCAGGGCCATCATGGAGATGCCTATTCCAACGAGCAGCATCAGTTGAACCGTTTTTCGTTCGGCTTGGGTGGGTTGCTCACTGAAAAGCCATTGCCGCCACGAAATGGTTCGGAGATTGGTGATTCGTAGCTTACTGATCCAGCGCATAGGTAGGGCGTCCAAGCGCTCCCAATTGGGGGAGCATCGTTTCGACAAGTCCTGTGTTAAGCGGAGCTTACTTTGGTTGCAACTGTTTGCGAGTTCTTCTTTGTCGTCTTCTTCGGTATGCCCATGCAATTGCCAGCCAAGAGAGGATAGATACGGCAGTTCCCAGGTGGATTAGGGGGTCACTGAACCTAAGTTTTAGGGTGTGATGGCCAGGGGGAAGGTGCACCGTGAGCAGGCCCTGATCTGAACGGATGTGGCCCATATTTGAAGTCCAGGCTTCGTGATAGTTTTGGTTGATGGACACCACAAAAGGTGTGGTTGCTTTTGCGGAAAGTGTGATGGCGTTTGGGGACCAATGAAGGCGCTTTACTGAAGCATTGGGCGCGGTGGTGTACTCCTCCTGGCTGAGGTCTGCCCGTAGGAGTGGTGACTGCACAAACGGGGTCTCTTCAAAACACTGCAGTGTGCCACGGCTGATCAATGGCCAGATATGCGCATCCCAACGGTTGCCTCGGGCCTGTTTGAAGTCGCGTACTTCGGGTTGTATGGGGCCCTCCCATAGGAATGATGGAACGTCGATGGGGTGCCGCTCTAGGTTGTTTTTCATCCAGGGGAACATGACGACGACGACCATTGCTGCGAGCAATATCTGGGATGACCCCCGCTGGGATGACCCCCGCTGGCTAAGCGCGCCTGTGATCGTAGATACACGTGTGCTTATCCAGTTCGTGGTTCGCTCAATCTGGGTCAACCCTGCCGCCAGCCCCAGGGCAAGATAGAGTTCCACCACGATTCCCATGCGATCGGGTGCCCGCAGGTCCTTGATGATGGGGATCTTTTCCATCCAATGGTGTGGGCTCCAGGGCCCATGATCTCCAATGCACAGCGCGAACCAAACCCCTGCGGCCACAAGAATGCGCCAACCCGTGCGGTGCGTGATCGCGAGACTTGTGAGGGCCACTGCCACAAGCCCGATGGAGCCACCCTCAATACCCATGTTGAGTTGAGGAAGGTCAAAAAGGGACTGCAGGACATGGGCGAGTGAGAACGTTTCGTTGCCCTGCCAGACCCGAGGGTAGGTCACGATGATGTCTGCCATGGGAAGCAGTCGAATGGCGCACAATCCAACGGTAAGTGCGGCAATGGACGCCAGCCATATCCACGGCGCACGTGCGGTCGATGGGTGTGCGGGAGCGTCTTTCTTCTTTCGGCGCCTGAAGAAACTACCGATGCTCCAACCGACGGCACTGGTGGCCAGTGCAAGGCCCACGTAGGGTGTTGTGTAGGTCCCCGCGCACATGAATATCCACGCCATGGCGAAGGCGCAGGCGACGCCGTAGCGCCATCTCTGGGTGCGCAACGCGGTTTCAAACCAGTGGAGCGCCCATGGCATTAACGCAAATCCGCCCACAAAGTTGTACCAACCCGTGACGGTGAACCGGTGAAACCAGTTGCTGGCAAGAAACGCCAACGCACCCACCACAGCGCCTATGGGGTTCATGCGCAGCGTGCGTGCGTACCTGTAGGTGCCTTCCAGTAGAAGGAACAGAAACAGAAACAGGGTTAGGCGTCTCCCCACCTCGGTGCCAAACACCAGGCGCAGAAGAAAATCCGGAGAGAGGGCCTCGGATTGCGGGTTGGCAAGTTCTGGGATCCCGCCACAGTAGTAGGGGTTCCATGCGGGAAGTTGGCCGTGCACGGCCATGGATTGCCGCGCCACTTCTTCATGCATGACAAAGTAGTGTTCATCGTGGTGCCAGCCGATCCGGAACATGTTCTCAAAGAGGCCGTCCAATCGCCACCATACGAGCCAAAGCCATCCGGTGATTCGCAGTGGGGTGTTTTCAAGTGTGGCGTTTAGCCAGGTGAACAGAGAGGTATCTCCCTTTTGTGAACTTGAAGAAGAGGGGGGCATGGGTCTAGACCGCTTCGGGATTTAGATGAGTGAATGATCGGTGCCCAGCGGAGCCTCCAGGGCACGACAAGCGACGAAGCAATGTAGAACATTGTTGAGGAGGTTGGAGTGTCATGGTGGTTTTGCTGGGTCCCGAGGGTCGATCAGATAAATCCCGACGCGGTCTAGTGGGTGCGTGGCCGTAGGGGCACCACGGTGGCCTTCAATGGGTGGCCTCCGGGCCCCTTCCAGCGGTTCCGTATTCCCTGGTCAAGGCTGATGTACACATGTTCAAGTTGTACATGCATGGTATTTCCCACGTGGCGTGCGGTGCGGCGTTCATGGTTGGCCCGATGGTCCTCCTGGGACCATGGATGATGGGGGAAGTCCCGCTTGCCAAGCCGTCTGCCGACGGGATCGGCCTGGGCGATTCGTTTAAAAATCTGCCGATTCATCGGGGTGTTGTCCACCCTTGACCTGGTTTTCAGGTTGGCAACGCGAGGGTCCTGGTCGAGGTGTGCTGTGAGGGCAGGGCGGATCATCCAGCCGAGGGTTACCACAGGGAGGATCCAGAATAGAACGTGCCATGGTCGCACGGGTGCCGTTGTTGTTGGTCGGGTCACAGTTGCAAATAATCCTGCCCTGGACGCCATGTTGCGCCAATGGTTCCGCCCCAGTACCTGTCGAAGCCTCCTCCCGCGACCCAAGGATCTCCCGGTTCCGGGTTCATGGAGAAGTAGAAGTATCTCCAGAGCACGCCGACCGAGAATTCAATGTCCTTGTTGTATTGGTAGAGGAGCCGTAGGGATGCTTCGGCTCCACCCCCAGTGATCCGTGGGAACCAGTCGTCGGTCTGCAATTGTCCCATGCCCATCAGCGGTAGCCAAGCTGCGTGGCCCCGTGCTGAAATGGGGCCCAGCAACTTCGACCTTCCAACGACACCAAGGTGCATGTAGGTGTAGTCGACGCTTGGGATCTCGGGCGCGGGCGTATTGATGTCGGCGGCTTCAATGCGAAACGATTGGGAGCCGTAGGCCAGGCGCCCGGACAGCTCCACCCCGCCGAGTTTTTCGCGGTAACGGAGCCCGGCGGACCACCCCCGAAACTGGGTGGGGAAGCTGCTTCCTGCGGCGTTGCCGGAGTTTAGGGCAAGGCCGGAAAGTGCCGTGAAATCCATGCCTATTTTAGAAGGCGTGCCCCCCATGAAATGGGCGAGCGGAAACCAGGCGGCCTCCAGGTGCAATGCGGGGCCCAGCTCAAGGTTGTATTCCCTTAGGGCGTTGAACAGATCGTCGTTGTAGGAGAATTGCCGCGAGAACAGCAATAGGTCTGCTGTGATTGAAAAGGGTGGAAGTTCGCTTCTTGTGGCTTCGTTTGTGGAACGGGTTCTGCGGGATGGTGTGCGCTGTGACCTCTGTCGAGAACGCCGCCTGTGCTTTTTGCTTGAGGTGGCTGGGATAGTTTTTTCGGCGGGTACTTCCCCCTGTTGCAGGGCTTCGCCAAAGTCGTGCCAGAATTGGCGTCGCAATGTGCCGCGAATTTGCACCGCGCTTCGCCCACGGTATTCGGTTGTATGGAGCACCGCGTGGTCGGCTGCGTTGACGACCTGGACTTCCACACGATATTGCTGCTGCCCGTTGGGCGTTACTGTGGCTTGCACCCAGGTGCCGATGGAGAGGGCGCGTGCGATTCGGTCTTGCGTTTCGATCTCGGTGAGCATGGCCCCGTCCGGTGTGGCAAGGCTGGTTTGGGGGCGAGTTACGTAGAGAACGGATTCGCTGCGAGAGAGTATGCGCTCAATTTCCTTACGCACCTGGGTGGCTCCCGGCCCCTGGAATGGCAGTAGTGCTGTGCGGTGACGGGTCGGGTCTTGCGCTTTTGCCCTTGGTGCAATGGAGCTCAACAGCAGTAGGGCTGCGGTGATCGTTAGGACCCAGGATCGAGAGCTACCTAGGGTCACTAGAGTCCCCCATCGGCGGTGCCCACACCCCCATCGTCGGAAGCACCTCCCACAAGGGTTTCTATCCATGCCCGTAGGCATTGTTGTTCTGAGGAGCTTAGGCTTCCCACAAGGGGCATCGGTGATCCGCAGTCTGCCGGGGTGGCCCCTTCAATCTTGAGTAGGAGGGCGCTGTTGTTGATGTCGCTGCTATCGATGAAAGGCCGGTCATTGCAGCTCAAGGAAACCACGTCCACGAGTCGTGATTCGATGTCTTCAGAAGCTAGGTCGAGACCTGCGGCCTGGTCACTGGCGTTGTGGCAGCTGTTGCCGGCGCAGCTTCCACTGCCAAGAATGTCCTCCACGGGATCCACGGCACAGCCTTCAATGGTGGTCAGGAATCGATCTGGATCTTCAAGCACGCCCGGGCAGCCGGCAAGAAGCACGGCCAGGGGCAAGGACCCCGCGAGGCCCCAGCGTAAATCTGCTCGGCGTAGATGTGCTCGGCGTAAATCCACTCGGCGTAAATCTTTTTGGCGTAGATCCGTTCTGCGTAGGGAAGCCCTACGTGGGGAGACTTTCCGGCGGGTGAACCTGGACAACGATTGCGATACCACGGGCCTCACAGTGTACGTAACTCTTGGGCGCAAAGGAACCTATTGGCTATGGTTTTCACGATCTAGATTCAACCAGGTTCTAGTGTGGTGCTACGGAGGGCTTTGACTTTCCAGCGTAGATGCTGACGATCGGCACGCCTTCGTAGGTGAGCACATGGGCGGGCTGCACCGTGCCGGTGGTGACCCAGGCCTGGAACTCCACCTCCGCAAAGTGATCTTCATGGTGTACCAGGATGTAGTCTGCCTGGTCCATGTGATGGGCAAGCCTGATGTTTTTGGGAAGAAGGTTGCTTTCGTGCATCATTTCCCAGGATTTGTGGGTGGCATCGCAGGGCCAGACGCGGCCGCCGTCGGGTAGGTGTGAGGCTAGCCAACGGGTCACCTGGCCGTGGGTGTAGCCCCAGTATTGACGGTTCATTCCCTTGTCCGCGGCACCGGCAACTCCCGAGGACAAAAATCCGTAGTGGGCAAGCCCAAGCGGGTGGCTGTGTACCACTTCTAGGGTGCTTGGCACCATGCAAAGGATTGGGAACCCGACGAGTGCGGTTGCGTATTTGACCTTGCAGAACTTGCCTTCAAACGATGCGAGCTTTCGCTGCCGAATTGCCCGAAAAATGTCGGCAAAAAGAAAGCCTGCGAATAGGGCCAGCGGTGCATAGCTTGCTATCCAGTGCTTGGTGCCACCAAATATCGGGGTGGAAGGTAGGGATATCACTACGAGCGGCGCCAACATGGTTCCAATAAGGAGCACGTCTGTCCGTCTCCTGTCGGGCACAGAGAGTGGGATGAACAGGGTTGGAATGCCGATGGTCAGTTTCTTGGGGAGCCAACTTCGACTTCTCCGTATGATGGAAAATCCCGCGAATGCGAGGATTGTGGCGGGCACCGTAAATGCCGTGAGAAGCCAGGGTAGCGACACCGGAAAAGGCGGTTTTGTAAGGTTTTCACCCAGGTACATGGTGGAGTAGTGCACGTGGTTGGTATGGAACTTTACGTACCAGACAAACCGGCTCCAGGTGTGATCCCATAACCAGGGCCAGGAGAGCACAAAGATAGGTGGCCCGAGTACGGCGATGCCGATGAGCCACCAGGGCACCACGGTACGGGGCGTGAAGGTGCTGGGTCTGTTGTCCGGCCTACGCCGTCGTAGCTGCAGTTCGATTGCAACCACCCAGATCCAGTGAATTAGGAATACACCCGGCAGGATCCAGGCGTTGTGTTTGGTAGCCAGTGCTAGCCCAAATGCGATGGCCACAAGGAACGTCCAGTTGGGGTTCTTGAGAGCCCTCCAATAGGCATAGGTTGTCCACGTGAGAAAGAACGCGATGGGGATATCAAAGCAATCGAGATGTGCGTGATAGAAGACTCTAGGAATGGTTGCGAATGCGAATGCAGCTGCGATTCCGGCTGCTCGACCGTGAATTCGGCTGCCAAAGATGTAGAGTAGCCAGAGCATTAGCCCACCGCAGAGCATTCCGGGAAAGCGAATGGCGGTCGTGGCGTCCTGGAACCAGCCCAGGTGTTTGTGTGCGAGTAGCGAAAGTGCGAACGCGCCTTTCATGAGGCCCGGGTGTTCGTGGTTGTAGCTCCAGTACTGGGCAATGACGTTCGGTTCGCTTGCGTGCTCCCAGTTGGTCCACGCCAGTTCCATCCAGGCCCCGTAGCGTTCCGCTGCGACCGCGTAGAAACCCTCGTCGCGGTTCATGGCGAGTTCGTGGGAAGTGGCCAGAAGAATACCGACATAGACCGCGGCGATTCCGGCTCCCAGTAGGTGATCTAGAAACTTTGCTCGAATGGCATGGCTGCGTTGCTTGCGCTTAGTTGGTTCCATGATGGTCCCGTTCTGGGTGCCCCAGTCGTACGGTGGCGTTCCAACAAAAACTGCGCAGATGGGGGTCGGCCGCGGTCACTTCGATTGCAACGTTTCCGCGCTGATCGGGGTGTTGCTTTGCCTGCTCTAGGGGCCGGGTTTGGATGACCGACCGCTTGTTGCCGTCTCCGTCGCGGTGAATCATTCGACCCACCTCTTGCCCGTTGACCCTTACGGCGATTTGGGTGTCATTGCCCAGCTCTTTGATCTCGTGATCGTGATAGATGCCTCCGTACAGTACGATACGATCTCCCAGCGGAATATTGTTCCACTGGACTCGAATGGGCTCTAGGCCTGCGGGGTGTTGCCATATGCAATGCCGCCCTTTCAATTCCAGGTCTTCCATTACGGTGCTGCCGACCCACAACCAGGGCCGTTCTCTATCACATTGCAGAATCTGCTCTGGGGCCATGGCTCCGGCACCAAGCCCCGCTCTGTGGTTGCTCCGCGGTGTGCGATGGCAGGGTAGGGTTTTACCGTTCGTTACGATTTCGGCTTTTGCTTGCGCCATGTGATCGACGAAATTGAAAAGCACGGGACTCGGGCCCAGCTCCCATTGTTGAAGACGTACGCGGCCAAATCGTTGTACGAAATCGGTGGGATGGGTGGGTTGGTAGGGGTGTCGTGCGCCCCGTATGATCATGACCCAAATGCGTTCGTAGGCGGCCAGGTCGTTGGGGGTACTGCTGGAGAACGTCATGGCATCTCCGAGTGCTTGGCGGAGGCGTGGTGAGGTCCAGGAAGGGGCTGAGACTACCAAATCCCGTTGACCCATGTGTTCACGAACGTGTTTCGCGGCCGCCTCAAAATCTGTTTGGGGAACTGTGCGTACCTGACGCAAGCCGAAATGAATGGCCTCTGCGATTGCAAGGCACAGGATGAACCACACCAGGGATCGCCGTGGCTGACTCACGTCGTGCCAAGCCTCTTTCTCCACCGTGGAGACAGGCTCGGGTGCGGGTTCTGGTTCCGGCCCGGTGGAGTCTGGGTCTAACGCAGGGTTGACCGTATCAGAACCGTCTTGTGACGGGGTGCCGGGAGATTCGTCCATGGGTGCGTGGGGAGCCCCACCACATTAAAGGAGTAACGTGGTTGGGGATTCTAGGTGCCTTCGTAGCACGGCCAGGAACTGGGCTCCCGCCGCACCGTCAATGACTCGATGATCGCAAGAGAGCGTCATGCGCATGCGTTTGCCCGCCACGAGCTCTCCGTTCTGGATGGTGGGCTCTTCCCTTACCTGGCCCACCGCTAGAATTGCGCCCTCTGGTGGGTTGATGACGGCCGTAAAATGGTCAATTCCAAACATCCCAAGGTTGGATATGGAGAATGTTCCATCGGTGAATTCCTCTGGCTTTAGACGTTTTTCCCGCGCTCTTTTCGCGAGCTCCCGCACTTCCTGGGAGATCTGAAGCACACCTTTGAGGTTTGCGTTGCGAACAACGGGGGTAATCAGCCCGTCTGGTATGGCGACCGCCACGGAGATGTCCACACGTTGGTGACGCACAATATGGTCCCCGTGGAACGAAACGTTGACGTCGGGCTGCCTTGCGAGTGAGACCGCACAGGCTTTGATGAGTAGGTCATTGAGGGATATTTTTAGCCCCTGGCCTTCGAGCTCGGCGTTGATTTCTGCCCTGGCGCGGATCAACGGTGCCACATCCACGTCTACTGTGAGGTAATAGTGGGGAATGTCTCGTTTTGATTCCGTAAGGCGCCGCGCGATGGTTTTGCGCATCTGACTTACGGGTTCCTTCTGATCGGGGCCTACGCCCATGGGCTGAATGCCTGGCAAAGGCACATGGTGGGTGTTTGGCTTCGATGTGTTCGGAGTGATGTTTGCCAGGTCGCGCTTGATCACCCGACCATGGTCCCCGGAGCCGCGCACGTTGGACAAATCGATATTCTGTTCACGGGCCATCCTGCGGACGAGGGGCGATGCAATGACTTTCCCAGGGTTCTGTGCGTTTTGTGGAGCCGTGGTTGTTTGATTCGAGGAGGCTTGGGGCGTGGCTTTTTCCGCTGTTGTGGTTTCTACCGGTAGTGGTTCTGCTGGTGCTGACTCTGTTGCGGCAGTGGCGCCCGTCTTGGAGACCTCCGCCATGAGTGCGTCTATGTTTTCGTCCGGGGTTCCCATGATCGCCACTGGGGTGTCCGGTGCAAGGGTTTGGCCTTCCTCCACCAAAATCTTCAAAAGCACACCCTTGTCAAAGGAGCGAAATTCCATGGTGGCCTTGTCGGTTTCGACCTCGGCCAAGAGATCATCCACGTCTATGGTATCTCCCTCTTTTTTGTTCCATGTGACGAGGGTTCCCTCCTCCATGGTGGGGGAGAGTTTGGGCAGTCCGATAATTTTCGCCATGTTGTTCTCCGTCTCTTCAGGTCGATCGGGCAGGCTACTGCCGGTAACACACTTGCTTTACAGCTTCTTCTACGCGGGCTTCGGTGGGGAGCACGTTTTCTTCTAGGTTGGTTGCATAGGGCATGGGAACGTCCTGGCCCGTGACCCGCAAAATGGGGGCATCCAGATGGTCCATGGCATCCCGTTGTATGCCGTCCACGATTTCAGCGCCGGGGCCTGCATAGGGCCAGTGTTCATGCACTACGACGCACCGGTTGGTCTTTCGGACACTCTGTAACACCGTTTCCATGTCCAGGGGCCGGAGGCTGCGCATGTCGATGATTTCACATTCAATCCCCGCGCCCGCGAGCCGCTCGGCTGCAGCCAGGGAAGTGTAGTAGGGACTTCCCCAGGTGACGATCGTTGCGTCTGTTCCCTCGCGTGCGACGGCGGCTTTGCCGATGGGAATGATTTCGTCTTCCTCCACCTCGGGAACTTCACCTTTTATTCCGTAGAGGGTTTCACCCTCCAGGAAGATCACCGGGTTGTTGTCTCGAATGGCAGCCTTGAGCAATCCTTTTGCGTCCCGGGGGGTGGCGGGTGCGCATACCCACAACCCAGGTACGTGCGTGTAAAATGCTTCCACCGCGTGGCTGTGCTGTGAGCTCACCTGTTTTGCGGCGCCGTTTGGACCCCGAAATACGATAGGTACCTGGAGTTGACCTGCGCTCATTTGGTACAATTTTGCAGCGTTCTGCACGATTTGATCAAAAGCCACAAAGGAAAAGTTCCAGGTCATGAACTCGATAATGGGGCGCAGACCTACCATGGCGGCTCCGATGCCGATGCCCGCAAAACCTGCTTCTGCGATGGGGGTATCCACCACTCGATCGGAACCGAACTCTTCCAGTAGGCCCTGGGTCACCTTGTAGGCGCCCTGGTAATAACCCACTTCTTCCCCCATGAGCACGATGTTCTCGTCGAGCCGCATTTCCTCGAGCATGGCTTCTTGAAGAGCCTCTCTATATCGGATTGTTCTCACTGGTGTCGTCCTCGTGGGTGTTGGTGTCGCTGGCTGCTTGGTGTCGCTGGGGGCTGGTGGCATCGGTGGTTGTCGTGGACCTAGGGTTGGCCGACAGGAGGGTACACGTAGTTCGAGGGGGCGTAGACACTGCGTTCCATCACGTCATGCCTTGCCGGCGGTGCCTCCTCCGCAAATTGCACCGCATCCGCTATCTCTTCTTCGACCTGGTTTTCAAGGGCAAGTATTTCGTCTTCCGAACATCCCAACGACTCAAGTTGGGTCTTTGTAACTTTTAGGGGGTCCCTCTTCTTGCGTTCCTCTACTTCCTGGGAGGTTCGGTACTTGCCAGGGTCGCTCATGGAATGGCCACGAAACCTGTAGGTCAAAATCTCAATCAGTGTGGGCCCACCCCCGGATCGCGCCAGTTCCACAGCGGCTCCGATGCGGGCTTCCACTTCCTGCACGTCGTGTCCGTCAAAACGATCGGAAGCCATACCGTATCCGGCCGCCTTCTTTGTAATATCTTCCACCGGGGAGGTACGGGAAAAGGGCGTGCCCATGGCGTAGGTATTGTTTTCGCACACCAACACCATGGGAAGTTTCCAGAGGCCCGCCAGGCTTGCTCCCTCGTGGAATCCACCGATGTTGGTCGCACCTTCCCCAAAAAAGCACATGGAGACGGTGCCCTCTTTCTTGTATTTCGATTTGAATGCCGCCCCGGCGGCCAGGGCCACGTGGCCACCAATGATTCCGTAGCCTCCGTAGAAGCCGTTGGCGGGGTCAAAGAAGTGCATGGAGCCGCCCAGGCCACGGGAGATTCCTGGGTCCTTGCCGTAGAGCTCGGCCATGGCTGCACGGGTGCTGGTTCCCCGGGCAATGGCGGTACCATGGTCCCGATAGGTCTGAAATACGTAGTCATCGGGTTTCAGGGTGGCGCTTGCGCCCACGGCGATGGACTCCTGGCCGATGTAGAGGTGAAGAAACCCCCCAATCTTTCCTTTTGCGTAGCCGCGCGCCGCCTCTTCCTCGAACCGGCGAATCCGGAACATGTCCTTATATCGGGCTAGGAGTGTGTCTTTTTGGGCGGCCATTGCTCTCTAGTATCCAGCTCGTGCTCGTAAGGTAAAGGAAAAGTGATGAAATGGTGTGCCATTGACCCAATCTCCACATGGGCGTAGCCCGGGGACATGGCCCTTTCGTTTTGTTCCTGGTGTTTGCGGCTCGGTTTTACGGTGCTTTTGGCCAGTCTTGTTGCTTGCGACGGCTGTGACTGTTCTACGGTAGGCACCGCATCTCAGACTGGGGCTCACTTGCAGGCGCCTGTGGATGATCGAGCTGAGCCTGACGGTTGGATTGCCCTGCAGCCTGACGTTCCTGGGGGATATCCCGACCGTGTCGGGGCATTTCGCACCCCCCTACTGCAGGACGTCCGAAAGATCCGCTTTCGGAGGGGTGCCAACGGTAAATTTCAGGTGGATGTGGGTGACAGTGAGCATGGGATCGCGTTGACGGGGGTGGACCTGCGGCCGTTTGTGGCCCGGCTCCCTGCTGCAGGTGCTTCTGACCCTGTGGTTCGTAGGGTTGCGCTTACCCAAGCTGAACTGAATCGAAACCAAACCACCTACCCAACGAAAGATGACGACCGCACGGTTTGGATCGCGAACAACTGCCTGAAGCGCGGTTTGTGGGAGGTCGGGATCAATGAACAGGTGGGCGGCAAGGCCGTGACGGTTTTTCATGCCTGGTTTGAGTTTCCGGAAGAGCTCTATTCTGAGGTGTACCAAGAGGTAAATCAGTCTGATGCTGCGATGGAAAAGAATTGGTTGAACCACTATCCGAAATTGGATGGGTTTGAGTTTCCCTTGGGAAAGCTACGGACGGTTGCTCGCGAACCCGGTGGATCATCCAGAGCTGTGTTGCGGGCGGACGCGCCCATTCGTCAGTTCGGGGAACAACGTAAGAAGGCACCACTTCTTCTGAATCAGGGGTTGGAGGTGTACGGAGACTTCTCTAGGGCTGAACATCAGCCGATTCGTACCGCAAAGTTTGAGGAACCAGGATTCTACAGCACCCGTGAGCCCATGGAGTTTGATCTTCGATGGCTGTCCGGCGACACAACTTCGACCGTTCGCATGGTGCAACCGTTGATGGAATCCCAACGATCGCCCGCGCTCCAACAGGAAGTCGAGGTACGGTTTTCGAATGGTTACCGATTGATCCTCGGGAGTTCGCGCCTGGAAGGTCTGGTGGCGCGAGCGGAAGAACCCACTTTACAGAAAGATACTTTGGCGTTGACGTTTGGAATAGGGACCCCGTCTATCTACGCAACTGCTTCCCAGCGTGAGGCGGAGTTCGCGGCACACAACATCGAATACCTCATGTTACTGGACGGCAAAGGAAATCATTTGGACAATCACACCATTGGATTGGATCGCGTTTATCTTTGGAAAGAAGCGCGCAAGCGGTCCATCGTGAGCGGTGTGGTGGGCGTTTGGGAGCCTGAGCGCATTCACCTTCTTTTGGTAGGTTATGAACGCACGATGCTTGTGGCGGACATCGTGGTTGCATTGGAACAGCGGTAGATTTTATGGATGAACTGGTTCTTGGTGGGTTGCGTGTTCGCGCCTGTGGTGGCCGTGATGGAAACGGGGGTGGGGCGGGACCCGCTGTGGTGCTGATGCATGGGTACGGTGCGCCGGGTACGGATCTTGTGGATCTTCACCGTGTTTTGGGCCTTTCTCCGGAAGTCCGCTTTTTGTTTCCCGAAGCCCCTATTCAGCTGCCTATTGCACCTGAGATGGCGGCGTGGGGAATGGTGGAATCCCGGGCCTGGTGGAATATTGATATGTTGGCTTTGCAGCGTGCGATGCAACAGGGGGAAATGCGAAACCTCCGCACGGAGTACCCCGACGGAATGGATGATGCCCGTAACCAGGTGGTTTCCATGTTGGAAGAGGCCACAGGGTTGCTGGGTATCCCCGGGGGTGGCCTAGTTTTGGGAGGCTTTTCCCAGGGAGCGATGCTTGCCATGGACACGGCTCTGCAATCCAAGGTGGATGTCGCGGGCGTGGTTCTCATGAGTGGCACGTTGCTTTGCGAAGACGTGTGGACGCCCCTCATGGAATCACGTGCAGGAACGCCGGTGTTTCAGTCCCATGGAAGGCAAGACCCGGTGTTGCCCTTTCCACTTGCGGAGGAGTTGGGTAACAAACTGCAGAGCCAAGGTTGGGATCACACCTGGGTACCTTTTGATGGTGCGCATGGCATCCCAGGGCCCGTACTTCAGGAGCTTCAGCGCTTTCTTCTACCGCTTCTCAGTCCCAAAGTATTGTAGGCGGCCTACTGTTGGTCGGCCTACTGTTGGGGGGCCTGGTAGATGAAGATGTCTTCAACACCGTTGGTGTCGCCGGCCACCATGTTGGTGGAGTTTGAGGAGAACACGATGACGGTTCCGTCGCCTGAAATGTCCGGAATGAAAGGTGTCCCGTCCGGTTCGGCACCCCCGTCGGCCATGACACGGGTGGTCGTGCTTGCGGATCGATCCCTAAAGAATAGATCTCTGACGCCGTTGGTGTCGGGCCCGGTCACCACGTTTGTTGAGTTGGACAGAAACACCACGCGGTCGCCGCTGTTTGAGGGAACGCCGAACTGGCTGATGTGACTGATCTTGGTTCCCGATTCCGTAAGGCTGGCCACGTCACGGGTGCCTGTACCATTTTCGTAGATATGAACATCCCACCAGCTGTCGTTGTCGAGCCCACCCATGATGTTGCTAGAGAATGTACTAAAGGCGGTCCAACTTCCATCGGGTGAAGTTCGCGCATGCATGGCAAGGCCATTGGCTGTGGTGTCCGGGGCTGAAGCGCTGAGCAAGGTGGTGATGCCGGTGGCGATTTCATAGACAAAGATGTCGCTTAGCCCGTTGCTGTCGTTGGTGGCCATGTTTGTGGCGTTGGTTTCGAAACCGATGTAGGTGCCATTATCCATATCCACGGTCTGTGATGCGCCGTCCGTATTGCCACCGCCTAGTGCCTCGGTGACTTTGATGGTGGTGGACATGGTGCGGTCCCGAAGAAACACGTCGTGGAAGCCGTTGGTATCGCCTGCCACGAGGTTGGTAGCGCTGGACCGGAATGCTACGTATCGTCCGTCGGAGGATATGCTTGGTTGATCGGAAGCACTGTCTCCTAGGGTTCCCGCGGTGCTCTTGCTCACCAGTTCGATGGTATCGAGGGTGCGATCCAGCACGAAGACATCGCCGGAGTTGTTGGTGTCACCTGCCACAAAGTTGCTCGCTCGGGACGTGAAAGCTACGTATCGCCCGTCTTCGGATACGGCGCCTTCTCTCGAATCGTGGTTTCCTTGTGCTCCCATGGCACCGCGACTCACCCGCTCTGTGTTGCCTGTGGATCTATCGTAGAGGAATACATCGAGGCGGCTGTTGGTGTCTCCCGTTACGATGTCGGTTGCGGTGGATTGGTAGATGACAAACCTGCCGTTTCCTGAAACCTCCGGGTACTGTGCGGCCGCGGTGATCTGCCCACCCATGGAGGTGGTGGAAATACGGAATGGCCTGTTGATCTCATCATCATGATTTATGAAGGTAACGTCGTTTGGATCCATCCCGTTGTAGCCCATGTCAGTGCTGGTGGCGGCGAGGATTTCTACGTCGAAGTTTTGATCCCCGTCGATCAATACGTCGTCTGCAGAGGAGACCAGGACGTCGTGGGGTGATGACCAATCCATGGTGGTAAACACCACGCTGGGTACGGAAACGGTGCCCTCAGAGGTGTCCGATGATTGAATGCCTACGGTCACGCTCGCGGTGGGTGCGGTTTGCAGCGTCATGCGGAGGGTTACGGTGTCGGCAACACCTTCTGTGACCTCGGCAGGTAACAATGGCACCACAATGATATCTGGTGGGCTCGGCATGGAGCCGTCGCTCGATCCGGCGTCACCCGACCCAGCATCCAATCCTGCATCACCGGTTCCTGAATCGCTCGATCCACCATCAGCTCCAGCATCGCCCGATCCTGCATCGCCCGATCCTGCATCTCCTGTACCGCTGTCAGATCCTGCGTCGTTCGACCCGCCGTCGGTTGTGGCATCGCCGGATCCGCTATCTCCTGGCCCGGTGTCTGTGCTCCCGTCGTTTACGGCGCTGTCACCCGTGGAGCTGTCACCCGTGGAGCTGTCACCCGGTCCTGTGTCGTTAGCGCTGGCATCGCTCGAGCTTCCATCGGGCATTGCTGCGTCTGCGGTACCTGCGTCACTCTGCGGTGTGTGTGGCCCTGGTGGTTGGGTTGGGTTGTTTCCGCCATCGACGTCGATCAGGGGTGACACCACCGGGTCGAAACCAAGCCTTCCGCAGCCGGTGGCCAGTCCCCACAAACAGCTCAGAAAGACGACACGTAGACGTAAATATCTACCGCTCGGAAGGGTGGCCACGCTGATATTTTACTGCTCTAGTAAAATTTTTGCATGTCACCAGATGGTGGTTTTTGGCTTCTTTTTCGGTACCTAGGTCAGTTTAAACAGGATGATGTGTTCTCTTCTTGGTTTTCCTCCTGTGAAGTCCTGAACGGTTCTGGAGGCACCAGTCACCATGGTGAGGTTGGTTTGTTTGGATATTCGGTCGAGCTGCGGGCCGATGGGCACGCGTTGGCCCTGTATTTGACCGTCGCCCACCACAAATAGGGCCCCACCCTGTCCTGTGAGTCGCCTTTGGATTTGATGCAGGAGTGTTCGTAGTTGCTGTTCCCAATCCATCGGATCGTTGCTGCCCTGCGTTGCTTGCTCGGCTGCGTTCCTGCGTGAGCCGATTTCGTTTTCGGCGCTTGGCTGTCGCATGTTCAACCAGGGGTAGCGTAGTTCGTGATTGTCCGCGTAGTTGTAGGTGCCCAGGTAGGGGGGGGAGGTGATGACCCAATCGAACCGGGCGCTGGGAGGGAGCCCTTCGTCGAGTCGGAGCGCATCCATCGTACATACTTTGGAGGGGCTGCCCTGTCCTGATGATGTATGAAGATCTTTCCAGCCCTGTTCTAGCTGTTGGGCCTTTCGAAGGAAGAACTCGTTTGCCAACCCTTTTCGTATGCGCTTTTCGGTTTCGACTGGTGACGTGTCACTTTGCCTGCGTGAGAACTTCACCACAATCGCCGAAAGCACCATTTCCAGATGCACACGATTTTCAGCTTTTTCCTGTTGTATGTGGTGGTGCAGGCACCCGAGCTCGCGCAACACGTGGCCGGACCATTGCCCAAGTAGGCGTTTTGGCAGGGGCGCGGGGTGAAGCTCCCGGGCCTTGATGCTTTCGTGGGTTTGTTCGTGCACGCGAATGGCCGCGTCCACAAACTGCATACGTTCGTGGTGATCTTTGAGGGCTGATTTGGTTGCCGTGAGTCGAACCGCGAGTGGGTTCACGTCCGATCCGCGACATCGAAGTTGGGCCGCCATTCCCTCCACAAGGGTGGTTCCACTGCCACAAAATGGGTCCAGTACCCGTTCTCCAGGCTGGGTAAAATCATGAATCAATGTGCGTACGAGCAGGGGATGCATGCGCCCGGCGTAGCTGTGGAAGGGATGGGTGAACCCTGCCTCTTCCAGCGCAATGGGTTGTGCCCTTGTGGCGGTCGCGTGAAACGCTCCTGCCATGGCCTGTGCTTCTACGCTGTTGTCCCATGGGCGTACATCGGACATTCGGGCCTCTGAGGGCCGTTTTTGTTCACTCGTCATCTTTTATTGTCATTCCAAAAAAGGCCCGTAGCCCTAGGTATTGTTGTGTTCGTTCCCCGTTTTGATCACGGGCATAGAACTCTGAGATTTTCCAGGCGTATGGCGTATGGGTTGGTGTGCGGTTGTGCTCTAGGGTCCAAACAGAAAATAGGGGGTTGAGATGACCCTCCCGTGCCCACACTCGTCTTTGGTGTGTCGTTCGTAGCCCCCATTGGCTGGCGGACGCTAGCGTACGGGATTGGGCCCCGTGACTCACGCAGATGACGATCTTTCCGTCGCACCCAAGGTATTTCGAGGCGGTTTCAAGGTACGCCTCTACGCCACCCCGTAGTTCGATGCGCGCAAAGGCCTTCTGGTCGTCGGGTGGTCGAGTGGCTGTCCCGGGCGGAAAATACGGGGGAGTTGCCGTAATCAGGTCGTAGCGGACGTTCGACCAGGCCTTTGGTGGGTTGCGCAGATCTCCGTGAACTAGGGTTGTTCTATGGGCCAACGTGTTCCGTTGAATGTTCCTTGTCAGCAGTTGGTACGAAACTTCCTGGGCCTCGATTGCCCAAAGAGTGCAGTCAGGATTGTTTGAGGCGACCATCAGAAGTACTGAGCCGATACCCGTGCCCAGGTCCAGTACCCGTTGCGCGTGGGGTTTCTCATGCACCGCGTCATGGGCGGTCAACAGGTCGTCTAGGGAGTACCTGTGTCCCCTGCGCCGCTGGAACACCCTAAATTTGTTCGTGATCGCGTCGTCTGTCAGTTCGTCCTGAAGCGAACTTTCGTTTGCACTCTCCGATGACTGCGAGATAGGCACCCAGGGTTATTGCACGCATCACGATATGATCGTAAGTCACGCGACCTTTTTTTGGAGAGCATGGTTATGGAAAAGAGATTCGTGTTGGTGTTGGGTTGGTTTCTTTTGGCTGCGTTGAGCGTGTCGGCGTCTGCACTGGGTCAGGACCAGTTTCAGGAATCCGTGAAGGACGATGGCGCACCGGAAGAGAACACTACCGCTGCTAACTTCTCGGCAGGTGGACTGCTCAACAGCGGCAACACCGAGAACCTCCAGTTGAACGCAGGCGCGCATCTGGAAGCTGTTCGTGGTTCACACAGCATGCTTTTTGACGTGAACTACATCCTTGGTTTCGCCGGAGACAACTACGCAAACGAAACGGCAGATAACCTTCGTGCCCGGGGTCGATACGACTATTTCTTTTCGGGAAATAACGCTGCTTTTGTTGCGGCACAGCTTCGCCGGGACCCGTTTGCTGGTCTTTCCCCTCGAGTGCAGGGCCAGGTAGGTTATCTGCGCAACTTCTACAAAAAGGAAGCGCACCGTACCTGGGGTGAGGTGGGTTACGACATCACCTACGACAACTTTGACTACGATTTGCTTGTCGATGCTCCAGACCCCGCCGATCGCCCCGAGGACCAGTTGGTGCATGCGGCACGGCTTTACCTAGGATACGACAACCACATCAATGATGACCTGACGTACCTGATGGGGGTTGAGGGTTTGCTCAACATGGAAGACGTAGACGATCTTCGTATCAATTGGGACAACGCCATACGAACTTCCATCGGGGAGAATCTCCAGGCCGAACTTAAGTTCTCTGTACAGTTCGACAATGTGCCGGTTCCTGGTTTCAAGAAGACCGACACACAAACCATACTCAACCTTATTTACACATGGATGTAGTCGTTTGAGATGAACAGGAAGATCAACTTTGGGAGGAACATCATGAAACGCTTTGGACTAGGAACGCTTACGGCAGCTCTTTTGGGTACCGCGTCATCTGCGAGTGCGCAGGAAATCGCAGGGGTGTCCTTGGACAGTTCGGCACTTGTTGAAACGGGCCTCAGCTGGGCAAGCCGTATTGCAGGTGTATTGATTGCGCTACTGATCGCGCGATGGGTTGCGGGGCGTTTGGCCTCCCTTGTGGAAAAGGGCCTCAACAAGCGCAATTTTGACAACACGTTGACGAAGTTCTTTGCCCGCATGACCCGAGTCGCCGTGATGGTGTTCGCGGTACTGGGTTGTCTCGGCGTTTTTGGCATCGAAACTGCCAGTTTCGCGGCGGTGCTGGCAGCGGCGGGTCTCGCTGTGGGCCTTGCGTTTCAGGGCACCCTTAGCAACTTTGCTTCGGGGATCATGTTGCTTGTGTTTCGACCTTTTAAGGTGGGCCAAGTCATTCGAGTGGCCGGAGAAGTGGGTACCGTGGATGAGATTGAGCTCTTCACCACGACCCTGAACACCCCTGACAATCGCCGCCTTATCCTTCCAAACAGTTCGATCTTCGGTGCCACCATTGAGAACCTTACCCACCACGACCAACGGCGTGTGAATGTGGATGTGGGCACGGACTACGGTGCCGATGTGGATGAAACACGGAGTGTCCTAGAAAAGTGCGTGCAAGACATTCCTGGGGTTCTTGCGGAACCTACCCCTCAAGTGTTTCTTTCTGGCCTTGGTGCAAGTTCCGTGGATTGGCAGATCCGCGTTTGGGCAGAGACGTCAGACTACTGGAATGTTCACCAGGAGACGGTGCGACGTGTGAAAATGGCTTTGGACAACGCCGGCATTGGAATCCCGTTTCCGCAGATGGATCTACATTTGGACAAGGACGCTCTGGGAGCGCTTCAGTCGGGTTCGGGTCGGCACGTGTCCGATGTTGCTCCACGACCCGCTTCTAACGGATAGGTTTTCCTGAAAGATGGGCCCGTACGGGTCTAGCTCGATGTGTCGCGCCCTTGGTGAATTCCGAGGGCGCGCATTTTTTTGTATAGGTGGCTACGTTCCACGTTTAGTTCACGGGCTGTTTGGGAAACATTTCCATTCTGATGATGAAGTGCTTCGGAGATGAGGTGTCGTTCCGCTGCCTCAAGCATCGACTTGAGTGATTGACCTGGAACATATTCTCCCACGCTGTGGCCGCTGAATCCGGGGAGGAACTCCTTCACGTTTTCGATTTCGATGGTGTGGCCCGGAGTGAGGATCACAAGCCGTTCCACGAGATTCTGAAGTTCTCTTACGTTTCCTGGGTAGGTGTGGTTTTCAAGGTACTCCATGGCCTTCGGTGAGATGGTTTTTCGGGTACAGTGGTTGCGATTGCACGCTGCTGTCAGCAAATGCTCCACAAGCACTGGAATGTCTTCTTTTCTAGCGGCGAGGGTTGGGAGACGAAGGGGCACCACGTTGATGCGATCGAACAGATCTGCTCGGAAGCGGTTGTTTCGCACTTCTTCGGTTAGGTCCTTATTCGTTGCGGCGATGATGCGAACGTCGATACCTATCGTCTTACTTCCGCCCAGGGGCTCCACTTCTGATTCCTGAAGCACCCGCAGAAGTTTTGCCTGCATGGTTAGGGGCATATCCCCGACTTCATCTAGAAAAAGTGTGCCGCCGTTTGCTCGTTCGAACTTTCCACGCCTGTTTTGTGTGGCTCCGGTGAATGCCCCAGCTACGTGTCCAAAAAGCTCGCTTTCGATCAAATTGTCAGGCACTGCGGCACAGTTGAGTTTCTCGTAGGGCCCGCTTTTCCGTTTTGAATGGGTATGGATGGCCTGGGCAACCAGTTCTTTACCTGTTCCTCGCTCTCCCAGGATAAGAACAGGTGCGCTTGCGGGTGCTACGCGTTTGATCTGTGCCTGTAGTTGCAGCATGGGAACACTCGCTCCGAGCAGATTGCTGCCTCCCAACTGCCCTTGCAGGGTTTCATTTTCTTCCTTGAGAAGGCGATGCTCTAGCGCACGCTGTATGCTCAGTAACAATCGATCCGTTTCAATGGGTTTCTCAAGGTAGTCATGGGCACCGGATGTCACAGCGGAAACCGCGGTACGAATATCGCCATGTCCACTCATGACCAGCACTGGAACGTTTGAATGGTGCAGCTTTATCCAACGGAGCAGTTCGAGACCGTTTTCGTTGTGCAAGCAAATGTCCAGAAGCACGAGGTCAACTTCATCCTTTGCAAGCGTTGACTTTCCCTCCGCAATGCTGGCCGCAGAGTTGCTCGTGTACCCTTCTAGTTTGAGGGCTCTTGCCAGTGAAGTGCGGATCCGTTCTTCATCATCAACGACCAGGATATGAAATAGGCGGTTCATGATCTCGCCCTACTAAGCTTTTCCTGGGGTTGCATGTCATTTTCAGGGTGGCTTATTGGGGGCGGCTTATTGGGGTTGGCATCTGGTGCCAACGGAAGGGTCGTCCCCCGCAACATTTGTGCATAGAAATACCAACGCCGAACTTCTTCCCGGTGCGGAAACTACGGGTTCGCTTCGGGGGGTGTTTCCGTCTCCAAGATTTGTTTTCAGCATGGCGATGTGGGAGCCGACCATGTCGCCTTTTTCTGGGCTCGAATGGGCCAGCAAGCCCATACTGCTTGTGTCAAGAGCTCCGGTGTTTCCAGCAACGATGTAGGTTGCCCCCGCATTTTCTCTGCCCTCTACCGTTGCGAAGGGCGCTCCGATGAGCACATCGTCAAGGCCGTCGGCGTTGACGTCACCACTTGCGACGGCTCCACCGAACCCATTGTTTGTGCACCCCACCTGTTCAAGATCGTCGATGCACTCAATCAATAGGGGCTCACTGCCCCAATCCTGGCACCCTTCTGTCTGGGGTACGTCTGAGCCAGTGAATACGTGAACCCCTTGCAGGCGATTTTCAGCGGTGGATTTGCTCCCGACGAGCAACTCTGGCTTGTCATCCCCATCGAGATCACCCCAGGCAAGGGTGGTTCCGTAGGCTGTGGAACTGCTGTCAATGCAGCTTCGAACCTGGGAAGTTACGTTGCCCATGCCGTCGTGTTCCAATCTTAACACTACGACGCGACTTGCTTCGGGCGCACCCGAGGCGACCCACACGTGATCTGGATCTTCTGTCCATACAGCTAAGGATGAGCCGAGCTTGCCCCCGGTGGGTATGGCGGAGTCAGTTACATCGAGCGTCACGGGACCGGAGCCGTCGGGCAGTCTGTAAAGTGCACCTTTGCCCTGTTCCTCCGGCGCGCCAAGAATCGCTACGCCGACGGAACTTGCGTCATCAATGCCAAGGGCGGTGGCTCCAAAGAGACCTCCGGTAGGACCCGTGAGTGTTTGATTGACGTTTCCTGAGGATTCACACCGTACGCGGAGTTCTCCCACGTTGGGTGAGGTCACCAGTAGGCAGACCTGTTCTTCATTGGCAGTGCCTGTTTGCCAGGTGGCAAACCCGGCTAGGGCTGCCCCGGATCCGGATCCACAGTCTCCTGTGTTGTTGCAGCCGTCTGAAAGAGGCTCGTTGAGGTCGATCTCGCTCCCGTTCCATCCAGCGTAAACCCGAAGGGGAGAATCCGGCCCGGCTGTCATTCCAAGCCGTGATACCTGTTGTCCGGATAGGGTTCCGGAGTACGTGGCGAGCACTCTGCCGAATCCGCTGATGGGGTAGCCTGTGGGTGGCTCGACCACCCTTGTGCTTGCTTCGTCCCGCAGATCATCAAAGGCGAATGGATTGCAGCCGCCGAGCGTGAATGCGCTGAATATTATGAGGACAGTTCCGAGCCACAACATTCCACTGGGTGCACGCGAGTGCGTTTGTTTGTGGGTGGCAGCGGAGGCAGAATCTAGAACTCCCATCGTAGTGAGCCTCCAATTGCGTTTGTCGTGATTTCTGGCGTCCAATGAAGGCGCCGATTGTTTGCCCAATCCCGAGCTTCAAGCACGGTCGCTTCTGAATCGGGCAGCGGGTCCCTCACAAAATAGTAGAGGGAGAGCAGGCCCATGATCGCCCCCGCACCAAATGCGGCATCTGCACCGAAGGCGTAGGTTTTTCCAGTGGTGAACCTGCCGTCGTCAGAGGCGAGTGTGCCCGCGTTGCGATCGTTTCGCAGGTCGTCGTCCAACTGGTTTGAGAGAACAGCCAGGGCGGTGCCTCCGGCGAGAAGGAATGTAGCCAGCGTGGCGGTTACCCAGGCCCCACTCCGGTTGACGGACGGTTTCAACCGCACCCGTATGGGAGTCAGTTGGCCGTTTTGAATTGTCATGCGGCGTTTCCAGTCCTTCATCCCCCGGGCGCGGATTCGTACCTGCTGGCGACCCGCAGGTACGTTGCCCTCGAATGGTACCGTTCCGACTTCCTTATCGCCTACCCAGACGCTTGCCCCTCGGACGTTGGCAACCACGCGGAGCCTGCCGTAGCTCACACGTTCCAGTTCCACACGCACCGTTACATCTTCGCTCAGCCCAACGTGGATCTCGCGGTCTACCTCAGAGTAGCCCGCTTTCTCGATCCAAATGTGGTGGGGGCCCGTACCCACAACGGCGCGGAAGGGAGTCGTACCGACGCTTCCTTCATCCCGATCGTCAAGGTACACCCGTGCGCCCGGGATATCGCTCACCACGTGCAGGTAGCCAAGAAACTGGCCTTGGCTCATTTCCACGATGATCACATACACTTTTCCGGCACGTACGCGAACACGTTCTTCCACGGTTCTGTAATCGGGATGTTCTAGGGTAACTCTGTACTCGCCTTCCTGTAGGCTTTGATTGAGCGGTGAGGGCCCCTGGGCCACCACCTGATCGTTTTTGTAGACCGTTACCTGGGCACCCCTGGGGTTGGACTCGATGGAAAGCAACGACTTCATGGTCGCCTGCCGAGGTTGCCTCCTGGTTGGGTTTGAAGAGGTTGAGGTTGTTTGACGTTGCCCGGTGGTCGTTGTGGAACCGTCTCCGGTGGCCGTTGAATCGGTGGGGTTCTCCTCGGTTGGATCTGGGGGTAGGAGGGTACCGGACGTGGCGTTGGCAATGGCCTGTCGGGCTTCATGCTGGGCGACGAGATCCTGAATACGTTCCTGGACGTCCGCGGCGTCGGGGGCGTTGGGTTCGGCATCCACGTACTTTTGGTAAAGCTCCGCTGCGATTTGCCACTGGTTGGCTTTGTCGTGGGCCATGGCGGCGTTGTAAAGAAACGCCCCATGGGGTTGGGCTTCGTACGCTCGTAGGAACTCCTGGGCCGCCTCAAGGTAGCGCTCTTGCAGGTAGAGCGTTTGTCCACGCTCCATGGCATCCCGTGCCCTTTCCAGTGATTCACGTTTTGGGTCCTGGGGCGTTTGCGCCTGTGCCCCTACGCCCAGACCGGTTGTTGCGGTTAGGACGCCAATGAGAAACAGTACGTGGAACGCATCTAATTTTCGTTCGCCTGCGGGTGTCATTATTCGGCTCCCGTAGCTCATACCGCGTTCCGGGATACTGTTCCAAGCAGTACTCGGATAAAAAGTCGCCATGATCCCCTTTTTTTTCTGATGAGTCCGTCGATCAAGCGCTGGTTGGTTCGTTTTTGGCCTATGTTAGCGGCCGGTTTCCTTGTTGCGCTCGTGTTGTCTCGGGCAATTCGGCCCGGTACCTTGGGGACAGGGAGCCCTGCGCCCCAATTTGAGGGCGCCCTGTCGAACGGTACGTCGTTGTCCGTTGAGTCCTTTCGAGGAAAAGTGACGGTGCTCAATTTCTGGGCCAGTTGGTGCCCGCCATGCCGTAAGGAGGCCCCTGAGCTTCAGGCGGTACACGAGGAGTTGGGGGCCGCAGGAGGACAGGTGATAGGGATTTCCTTGGATGAAGGCGAGCTTTGGCAGGTGGAAGGCCTCGGCAAGCGGCACGGAATGACGTTTGCGATGGGACAGGCTGATGGTGCCACGCTTCAGCGCTATCGAGTCAAACGTTTGCCCACCACTTATATTTTGTCTCCAGATGGTGACGTGGCTGCTTCTTTTGTTGGACCGGTTACCAAGCGCAAAATTATGGATACTCTTCGTCGAAAGGCCCTGTTTACTGCAGGGCTGCCACCGGTGGCTGGTACGGGGGAATCTGAATAGGGAATTCCATTCTAGAAAGAAACTTCCGTTTTTCTTGTGTGCTGTGAATGGGGGTGAGTTTTAGGCCACTCATTTGCTGTGTGGCTTGTATTCTTAGTGCAGCTTAGGGTGCTTGATTGGATTGTGGGTCAGATGTGCGTGAAAGGATCACGGGCGGTTTGAACTGTGCTACGAATGGACCCCAAATCTTTGGAAGGGCGGGACAGCATATGGGTGTTTGCGCACGGGGCGTAATGTTGGGTTTGAGGGCTGCGAGTGCGGTTCTTGTTTTTGGTTTTGGCGGAATTGTGCATGCGCAATGCACTGACCCTGCGACCGATTGCCCAGTTGGTTACAACATTATCGATCAGCGATTGGGCGGCGGTGGCACAATCGTGGGTACCAACGGCAACGACTGTATTTTCGGCAGTCCAAACAACGACACGGTGCTGGCGTTTCAGGGCGATGACTACGTTTGTGCTGGGGCTGGAAATGATGTGTTGTACGGATATGGTGGCAACGACACGATGTATGGTGAAGCTGGCGTTGACTCCATTTACGGCTCCATCGGGGACGATATTCTCGAAGGCGGGGACGACAACGACTACTGCTTCGGAGGAGACGGAAACGACACCATTCGCGGCGGAAACGGAAACGACAACATTCGCGGTGAAGGGGATGACGACATGTTGTTTGGTGATGCCGGTAGCGACACCATCAACACTGGCGATGGTACCAATACCGTGGATGGAGGTGCCGATGGCGACTCGATCACAGGTGGAACTGGTGATGACAACATCTCCGGTGGTGCGGGCGCAGACAACATCACCGAAAATGGTGGAACGAATGTGATCAATGGTGATGGCGGCAATGACGTTATTGTTGGCAGTACCGGCGTAGACACCATCAACGGCGGAGACGGAAACGACACCATCTACGGTATGGGTGGAAACGATATTCTCAACGGCGATGCCGACGCCGATTTCATTCTTGGCGGCGACGGTGACGACACCATCGATGGCGGTACTGGAGATGACGACCTGCGTGGTGAAGCTGACAACGATACGGTGAGCGGCGGTGACGGTAATGATTTCATTTCTCTGTCGACGGGTGATGATGTTGGCCGTGGTGAGGGTGGTGTAGACGATATTTTTGGTGGTGATGGAAGTGACTTCCTAATTGGTGGTGCTGATAATGACAGCATTCGGGGCGAGGGTGGTGTGGACTACCTCAACGGTGAGGGTGGCTCGAACGTTCTCAACGGAGGCGCAGGAAGCACAGATAACTGCCTTAATGGACCCAGCTTTTTTAACTGTGAGTTTAGTTCGTTTGCTTCCATCCAATCCGTAGATGGTGTGGTGGATGGAACAGGTGGCGTTGTCTTCTCATGGAAGACCGTCGCGGAGGCCGGCGCAGTTTCTTTTGAGGTCGCTCGTTTGGGCGATGACAATAGGCAGATCGTGATCGGATCCGTTCCATCCCTGATGGCTCCAGGTGGAGGTACTTACCGAATCCGGGATAGCTCAGCGGATTCAGGAGATCGCCTTTCCTACATCATTACTGAGTCCGATGTGTCTGGTGCCGAGTCCACCTACGGGCCGTTTGAGGTCATGCCCCGTCGGGGAGATGCCGTCACTATGGCCTCCCAGGCCAATCCGATGGCGCGTGTGGTTCCACAACAGGATCCCAAGTCAGCGACGGTAAGGTTGCTATCCGGTGAGCGAGTTGAACAGGCCCACGTATGGGTAGCCGTCACGGGACTACAGCGTGTTTCTGCGGAAGCTGTTTCCAACGCGCTGGGCGTTTCCCTTCCTGAGGCGCAGAGGATCCTAGCCTCTGGTGGATTCTCCATCTCCGACAATCAGGGCAACCCCGTGCCAAGTTTCGTTGAAAACGGAGTGATGTTTTTCTACGGTGTGGGATCGGAATCCCCGTTTGCGGCCCGACGCGCGTACAGACTGGAACAGACTTCCAATGCGGTGATGGCAAGCTTGGATGTGTCGCCGAAATCTTCGACGGTTCTCGACCGGTCTCCCACTACCGTTCATGTGGAACGTGACGAAGTGCCCCTACTTGCTGTGGGTCCCGATCCTGATTCTGACTACTGGGCGATGGCTAGTGCGGCTTGGACCACGTCTGCTCCCATTCGAAGTGGGGTTGTTGAGTTTGATCTTGCGGGAACGGATGGTCGTGCTGGCAGTCTCACATTGCGCCTTATTGGAACGACCAACTGGTCCAAAAAGGATACCCATCACGTGAGTCTCGACTTGAATGGCACGGTGATCGGTGACGTGTCTTTTAGGGGAACTGAACCTCGTGTGTTTGATGTTTCCGTTGGGGCAGGTGTGCTGCAAGATGGGAACAACACGCTTACGCTTACCGGCATTGCTCAAGCGTCTGTTCGTAGCAGCGGCGTCTTTGTGGACTCCGTTGATGTTCGGTACGTGCGTAACCACGTGGTTTCTGGCGGTTCTCTTGTTTTGAATCCGGTCGTATCTGGCACTGTTGTTGTGGACGGGGTGGCCCCAGGCTCTCTGTTCTTCAACGTATCCAACCTGGAAAAAGCTAAATCACTTGCGGGGGTGGTGACTCAACCTGGCGCGTCATCGACTGTACAAGCGTCGTTTCATGGCACGGCGGGGGAAACCTATGCCGTTGTTGCGCCGTCTGATGTTTTGGAACCTACCATTGAACCTGATTACTCTTCTGACCTTCGTGGAGGGCGCGGTGGCGAATACATCATCGTTGCTCCCCGGGCGTTTGCGGATGCCGCCATCGAACTTGCTAGCTACCGATCCTCACGCGGAATGGATGTTTCGATTGCCTTTCTACAGGACATTTACGACGAGTTTAACCATTCTATGCCGAGCCCAAGGGCCATTCGGTCCTTCCTGGAATACGCTCACAATGAGCTGAAGGTTGCTCCCCGCTATGTTGTTCTTCTTGGGGCTGGCTCCTACGACTATCGAAACCTACTCGGCGCTAATGACAACTTTGTTCCCGTTTGGATGACTCCAACGGTTTCAGGGCTGTTTGCTTCTGACGTGGGCTTTGTGGACTTTGATGATGACTTGGTGCCAGACATTTCTGTTGGGCGTATTCCAGGCCGTTCCTCCTCGGAGTTGATGGGCGTAATCCATAAGATACGGGCCTACGAATCCGGGCCGAGTGATTCCTGGTCTGACCGGGCACTGTTCGTTTCTGACTTTCCTGACAGTCGGTTGTCTGAAGACTTCTCAGACATGACCGATAGCAGCCTGCTGTTTATTCCGGAATCGCTTCAGGCGGATGTTGTACGGGGTTCGGATCTTGGATTTGATGATGTGCGTACTTCGGTGATCGATTCCTTGAGTTCGGGTGTGGGTGCTGTGTTTTACAATGGGCACGGTTCGTCACAGGGTCTTGGTGACGATCCGTCAGTGGCTGGGACTACACCGTTTTTGAGTTCCAAGGACGTTGGGGATAGGGCGGACGACGTCGCTCCTGCGCTGTACACCACGGTCACATGTCTTAGCGGAAGGTTTGAACTTGCCGGTTATGAATCATTGGCAGAATCACTGGTGAACTTGCCTAGGGGTGGTGCCATCGCCGCGGTGGCTCCAAGTGGTGTTTCTATCAATCCTGATGTTCAGCCCTTGCTCGGCAAGGTGTTGATGTCTCTCTATCAGGGGCCATTCCAGCGAATGGGTGATGTATTCCAACAGGCCATGGCCCAATACTCAGAGCTCGAGGACTTGGAAGCACGTGAGGACACACTCAAGGTTTACAACTTGTTGGGTGATCCTGCGCTTGAACTCCAGACGATTAAAGATACTTCCGGCACAAGTAGGGCGATTCGTTCCTTGTCCGGATCGGCTTCCAGGGAAGGCGCAGCTTCCGCGCTAACTGTGGGCCCAGGTTCCAGCGCGTCCGCAGGGGGTACTGCGGGCAATGTTGGCCCCTGCTCGATCAGTAGTCGCAACGGTTCCCATATGTTGTGGCAGTTGGCCATGTTGCTGGGTGCGGCGGCGGTCTTCCGTGGTCGCCGTGGTGGTCGCCGTTATCGCAGCAGTGTTGACAGCTAGGCTTGCTGACACAGTTTTGTTTTTTCTTCTGAGCTGCTACACCCGTAACTATGGATGGGGAGCTTAACCTGTGGACATTGGTCGTTACGGCCTCTCCCGTTGTACAGTTTGTGATGGCGGTACTTGCTGTCATGGCCCTTGGATGCTGGTTTATTATCGGCGCCAAGGCCGTGCGTTTGCGCCAGGCGGCATCACAAAGCAACAAGTTCCTGGATAGCTTTTGGGATCCTGAAAAGGCCAATGAATGGGATGCTGACCGTCTGGAGTCTGTCTATTCGCAGATCAAGGATCTTCCTGGTTCGCCGCTGGCATCGCTCTTTAGGGCTGGCTATGTGGAGTTGGCGCGGATTGCGGATAGAAAAAACGGTGGTGGCGACTCGGACAACGTTGACCGGGCGTTGCGCAGGTCAAAATCCAGTGAGTTTCTCCGCCTGGAATCTGCGTTGCCGTTTCTCGCCACGACGGCCGCAACTGCTCCCTTCATCGGCCTATTTGGTACTGTTTGGGGTATTATGAACGCATTCATAGCCATCAATAGGAACGATAGCGTCGGTCTGCAGACGGTGGCTCCTGGTATTGCAGAGGCGTTGGTGGCAACCGCGATGGGATTGGCAGCAGCGGTGCCCGCAGTCATGGCCTACAACTACCTTCTTCAAAGGATTCGTGTTTTGGAAAGCGAAGCAGAAGCGTTTTCTATCGACTATCTGAACATCGTAAGGCGCCATTTTCTATCAAGATGACCCATGGCTTTTACTAGCGGACACGGCGGAAGGGCGCCGCTTTCGGAGATTAACGTAACGCCCCTAGTGGATGTAATGCTTGTGTTGCTGATCATTTTCATGGTTGCGGCGCCGATGATGACCACTGGGGTTACCGTAGACCTACCTAACGCAGATGCGCCCACGATGGATGTGGACGAGGATCAACCTTTGATTTCCATTGGTTACGATTCTGAGTCCGAAAATCCAACGCTCTACCTTTTTAGCGAGGAGGTTAAGCTCGAGGACCTGGCAAAAGAGTTGCAAGAGGATCCCCGCGTTCAAAAGCAACAGGAAGTGTTCTTGCATGCTGACGAGCGGGTTCCCTATGGGGTGGTTGTGCGGGTGCTCACCGTCGTGAAGAACGCTGGAATTGCAAAGATGGGCCTTGTCACAGATCCATTGGTGGAGGAGTAGATTACTACTCTCGACCTTACAGATGTGCCCTGGAGGCGCCCGGTTTCCTTGTTGGACAGGGCTCCCATGGGCCGGCCGGCGCTGATTGGGGGTGGGGTATCCGTACTGCTTGTTGTTGTGACGCTCATGTTGGCGGCCCCGGTTCTGATTCAGAGTGGAGGCGTTTCGGGAGTACGCCAATCTCGCGAAAGATCAGCCAAACCGGAACCTGTTCTTAACTTTGTGGAGGCCAGGTTTGTTCGTCTCGGTACAGAGCTTCCAAAGATGGCCCTTCCGGATAGGGCGGCACCTGTGAAGGCGGCGGGACCACGCCCGGTGAGTGCTACGCCGCGCCCCCATGTGGCCCGGGCCACCAGAGAACCGGCGGTGCGGGAACGCAGTGTGGAAGATTTGTTGGCGAGCCTCGGGGAACGGGCGGATGTCGTGAGCCAACGGGACTTGCAGGTTGTCGGACAGGAAGACGGGGTAGAGGGAGGTACGGCGCGGGAGGCCGATGAGGCAGAGAGCTACCGAGGCCGGCTATACGTGTTCTTTCGACGCGGATTTCGTTCGCCCGCGGGCCTCACCGAGGAACAACGTGGGAGCTTGCGGGCGACCGCCACTATTCGGGTGGGGCCTTCTGGCCGGGTTCTTGGATATTCGCTGGCTGGAAGTGGTCATCGTGAATTTGACCAGGCCGTACGCCTCCGATTGGACCAGGCGACCGGATCTGTTCTGCCGACTCCTCCAGAGTCCCAGAAAGAGGCTTATTTCGGCCGGAGTTTTCCCATAGGTTTTACGCCACCTCGATAGCTGCGTTTCATGGTTGGCGTCTTGGGTGTGGGCAGGTACAACCCCCATCTGATGGAAATCTATGAATATGTGGCTTGGTCCGGTGGTCCTATCCCTGTGGCGAACGTTCGACGGATTTTTTCTAGATTCACATTCCTTTGTGTCCTGTGCTTTTCGATGGCTTCGCCTGTCCTAGGGCAGGAGAACCCGGGGGAAAATGGGGAGGAAGAGCCGCTACCTACTGCAACTGTTGTTGATGTGGATGCGTCAGAGCAGAAGGTTCTACGATTGGGTCTGCCGGATTTTTTTGGGGACGAAACCTACGCAGTGGGTTTACGGGCGATTGTCGAGAATGACTTTCGTATCATGCCGGGGTATCGGGTACTTGGTCCTGCTGATATTTCTCACGATGTTCGCGCGCCTGGGCTTGATATCCACCGTCCGTCCTGGTTTGGTTACGGCGTACAGGGTGTGATCAAGGGCGAGGTGGATAGGGTAGCCAACTCCCCTGACCCAAGGGTGCACGCTGTATTGCATTTTCACTCGATGGTGGGTGTTGCAAGGCCACCTCTTGTGCGTGAATACGACGGCGCTGCCGATGGTATGCGCAAGTTTGCGCACGGCTTTGTGGATGATGTACTGGAGGCGATGACGGAGCTCCGTGGCCCGTTCTCTTCCTCGCTTGTTTTCGCACGTCGTTTGGCTCCTGGAAGAAAAGATATCTTTCGGTCCGACATGGATGGGTACGGAGTGACGAGAATTAGTCGAGATGGAGGTATTGCGATGCTCCCATCCTTCGACGATCAGCATCGGGTGTGGTTTACGCGAATTCAAGCTACTGGAATGTTCATTACCCATAGCGGTAGTGGCGAACGCCCCGTGATTCACGGAGACGGTATTCACATGGCACCCGAAGTCTGTGGTGATCGGGTGTATTTTGTATCCTCCCGGGACGGCAACTCAGAGATTTACAGTTCTAGTTTGGAGGGTAGGAACGTTCGCCGCCATACTTCCCATCCAGCTATTGATGTGAGCCCGTCGTGCGGCCCAGGGGGGAAAGTGGCGTTTGTTTCCACTCGTCACGGTTCGCCGCAGATTTTTGTTTTGGACGGGCGCGACGCGCCCGCACGAAGGGTTACGTTTAGGGGTACCCACAATCAGACGCCGGCGTTCTGTTCGAGACCCGAAGTTCCCATGATTGCCTTTACGGGCCGCGACGAAGGTTTGGATATCTTTACGGTTCACCTTGGAACAGGCGAATATACTCGCGTCACCCAGGGGCAGGGGAACAACAAGGACCCCGTGTTTTCTCCTGATTGCCGCCTCATCGCATTTGTGTCGGATCGGCGGGGTGGTGAGGGTGTTTACGTCTCAAGCCCCCAGGGGTTTCGCCAAACACGGGTGGTCGAAGGTGGTGCCGAAACCGTGGACTGGTCTTCATGGTGGCGATGAGTGGAGTCGAACCACTGACCTAGCGCGTATGAAACGCCCGCTCTCACCAACTGAGCTACATCGCCAAATTGTCGAGAGGTTTAGGTGAAGTGGTTGGGTTGTGCAAGCACTGCCCACCCCTCACTCGGTTCATTTACCCTTGGGGCGAAATGGCTGCAAGAATGTGGCTAGGTTTGCTGGGTTCCGCGTGGACATCCAGAGCCGCCCCTGGCCAGAAAAACGACATACAAGGCCTTCCCCAGATAGGAAAAGCCCCTTGAGGCCTCCAAGCTTGGTGATTTTGTATTCGAGACCCTCCGTGAAGCCAACGATGTGGGACGTGTCGCAGATGTAGCCCTCGTTGCTGACATCTACCGGATGTAGGGCGCCATAGGCGTTGAAGAATAGGGTTCCAGGCCCTGAACACTTCAAAAGGAAGAGCCCGGCACCGCTGAAGAAGCCCTTGGCGCCGCCCCATTTTGTATCGAGCTTTACTGTTGGTGAGGACGCCAGGTAGGCCCCAGATTGCAGAAAGACACTTTGATTCTCTTGAAGCTCTAGGGCTTCCAGATCCCCATCGGCTGCTGGCGATAGCCATAGGGTCTCTCCGCCGTTGGATGAGGTGAACGTATTCTGAAAGATGCTCTCTCCGCCAAGAAGCTTACGTTTCGCTGCTGCAAGCAATCCACCTTGCATTTGGGTTTTGATGGCGACGCCTTCATCCTTGGCGACCATCGCCGCGGGTTCTGCCAGTATTTGTTCGCCGCTTTGGTCAAACGTTACTTGAATGGTGGCAAAGTCGGGTTTGTCGTGAATCTCGTAGTTCATGGATATCTGCTTTCTATTTCGGCGGAGTCTGTGTTCTGGGGTTTCGCTGGAAGAACCCCGCTATGATCTGGGTGGAAGCTGAGGGCCGATCCACTTTCCGTATTCTCCGGGATGGCGAGTTTGGATCCAAATACGCCCCTTGCCCTCGAACTGGCAAACAAGACCTTCGCCAGAAAGAAAAGACCCAATGATGCTTTTGGAACTCTTTTTGATTTTGTATTTCAAGTGCGCGTCCCACGCCACGAGATGGCCGGTATCGATGATGAGATTTCCGTCGCAAATCATTTGTTGGATGCCGCCAAAGGCCCCGACCACAAGGGCGCCAGGATCGCTTACGGTGGCTTTCAAAACGAAGATGCCTTCACCTGCGAAGAAGCTTTTGAAGCCCCCTACTTTCGTATTTATTTCCACATTGGGAGTGGATGCAATGTAGGACGTGGATTGGATGTGTACGTCGTTGTCACCGGGCTGGCCCGAAAGCGGTATGGTCTCGATGTCACCCGGAAGTGTGTGGGCCAGTAGTACTTCCCCTGGTGTTTGTGAGGCGGTAAAGGTATTGCGGAAGAACGACTCTCCCCCGAACAGGCGTTTGATCCCCTTTTTAAGGCCGCCGGATTGGGTTTGCATGTCCACGTTGGGGCTCATTCCGACCATGGCGCCTGATTCTGCGACGATCGACTCCTGTGGATTGAGTTGAATACGAGCCATGGCTCCGGCGGGCTTGTGTAGTACTTCGACGTTCATTGTTGGTCTCCAGAGTAACTTGTTGGGGATGGGATTTCGCTCAGGTCTAGTGGAGTCTTCCGCCGATCCACTCCACAAGGGCAGAGGCGTTGCGTGATTGAATGTATACGATGCCCTTGCCCTTATATTTGCAAACCAGGCCTTCACCTGAGGCAAATAGACCCATCATGCCGCCGCCGACGGTGGTGATGGAGAACGAAAGATCACCCTCGTGGCCAACGATGTGCCCGTTGTCTACGATGTATGTACCGTCGACGGGCACGGCGTGAATTCCTCCGTAGCTGTTGAACCAGACTTCTCCCTCGCCGGACAGTTCAAGAAAGAAAAGTCCTTCCTTTGCGAAGAGCCCACGGAGCCCAGCAAATCGTATCCGGGTTTGTATGTTGCCCGTGTGCGCAAGATAGGCGCCGGTAGAAACCAAAATGGCTTCTCCCCGGAGGACGCGATGTTGAATGCTGCCAGCAGCTGAGGGAGCCAGCCAGAGGTTTGCAGGGCTGTTTGAGCTGGTCGTGAACGTATTTACGAAGAACGTTTCTCCTCCAAGGATACGGCGTATGAGCGCAATGACGAACGCCCGGACTTTTGCCATGAGGCCTGTTCCCGCCCCTGCGTTCATGTGTGTGCGCATGTCCGTATGGGTGTCTCGGGCGACCATCGAACCGGCTTCCGTGGTTACCTCCTGCCCCGGATGCAGCTGAAAACGCAGCATTGCAAAACTAGGGTTGTGGGTAATCTCATGGGAAATCTGGGAAGATCCGCCTGCGGAGCCTGGTGCCGCTTGATGTGCGGTTGGGGGTGATTGGGGCGCCGATACCTGAGGTGTTGTTTCCATGTGCTCCGCAGAGGTAATCAGTACACTGGTCTGGATTCAAGAAAATTGTGCTCTTGGTGGGATGCCATTTGCGAATCGTGTTGAACGTGGGCCGGTCCGTAGGCGACGATTGGGCCTGCGGGGAACCACAACCAAGCCCTTGGCATTCTGTATAGGAGCCCTCTTTTGGATCAGTGTTTACATATACTTCGGCTGTTCCGTGTAGGTGTTGGGCCTTCAAGCTCTCACACGCTTGGTCCATGGAAAGCGGCCGATGAGTTTGCGAAGGTATTGCGCCAGAAAGTCGCACAGAAGAACGGAAATATTCAGCGTATTGAAGTGCATCTTTATGGCTCCCTGGCAAAGACAGGGCGTGGCCATGGAACTGACAAGGCGGTCGTTTGGGGACTTTCTGGTCTCGATCCAGAGATTTCGACTCGGGCGGAGAGGGCCGATTGTTTGGAACTCATGAACTCAGGGGCGATTGCCCCTAGCAATGTTGCGTGCCTACCCAAAGCTGATGTCCTTTTTCATCACGATGAGTCTCTTGACTACCATCCCAATGGAATGCGTTTTTCAGCCTTTGATTCCGAGGGTTCATTGATTCTCGAGCAGATCCGCTTTTCTGTGGGCGGGGGTATTGTGGCCAAAGCCACGGGGGAACGGATTCAGAGCCTCTGGTCATTGAATCTTCTTGGTGTGAATACTGCCGCAGATGCGGTTCGGCTGGCGGAATCCGAAGGTAGTGCCTTTCACGAATGGTTGTGGGCCCAGGAAGTTCGGCGGGTTGGATCTGATGTTCTAGATCTGTATGTGGATAAGATTTGGTCTACGATGCGCCGCTGTATGCAGAGCGGCCTTGCCGGTGAAGGGACATTGCCGGGTGGGCTCGGAGTTGTGCGACGGGCCAGGGGTCTATTTCGCTTTCTTTGTGGGTCGCTGGATTTGGACCATACGGTTACTGCAAGCGGGGATGCCTATGGTGACCTTTGGGGAAAGCTTGTCAGGAGAGGCTGGAGTTTTTCAGAGGTCAATGATTGGGTCGCCTGCCTTGCACTTGCTGTGAATGAGGAGAACGCCTCGTTTGGCCGTGTGGTTACAGCGCCCACGAATGGAGCGGCAGGTGTGATTCCTGCCGTGCTTGCCTATGGTTGTTTTTTGGGTGGTGGGGTCCGACAGGAACAGGTGAGGGACTTTTTGGTTACCGCCGCATTTGTGGGTCACCTTTTTCGCGAAAAAGCCACCATTTCGGCGGCGCAGGGTGGCTGTCAGGCGGAGATTGGAGTCGCATCGTCGATGGCGGCGGCCGGTTTAGCCACATGCCTTGGTGCCACTGCGGCTCAAAGCATGGTCGCGGCTGAAATCGCGATGGAGCATCACCTTGGAATGACGTGTGATCCGGTGGGTGGTTTGGTGCAGGTACCCTGCATTGAGCGCAACACAATGGGCGCAATCAAGGCGATCGCTGCGGCACAGCTTGCATTGAGAAGCAACCCTGGCGAAGCCCGTGTTTCCCTTGATGATGTCATTCACACCATGTGGACTACGGCGCAGGATATGGATGCCAAATACAAGGAAACCGCCGAAGGCGGTTTGGCGGTTCGGATTCCCGTGAATCTCGTGGAGTGCTAGACCCATGCGGCAATGGTCGTAGCAACTGCTCCAGAAGATCGAGAAACGATTGTGGCCTGGGATCGGGAATACGTTTGGCGCCCGTACATGGCGGTGGAAGATCACCGATCTCGAGATACCATGGTGATTCAAAAAGCGGAGGGAAGCTGGCTTTTTGACGTGGATGGTAGGCGTTATCTTGATGGGAACGCGTCATGGTGGGCGTGCAATCTTGGACACGGTCACCCACGTTTGGTTCAGGCACTCGTTCACCAGGCCCAAACGCTAGCCCATTGCTCCATGGGAGACGCAACCCACGCTCCTGGTGCTGTCTTGGCGAAGAAGCTTATCGAGGTTGCGCCCGCTGGTTTGTCGAGAGTTTTCTACTCCGACAATGGCTCTACTGCGGTGGAGTCCGCCCTCAAGATCGCGGTTCAATATTGGCAGCAGGTGGGTGAGATGCAGCGCACTCGGTTTTTGGCGCTTCCTCGTGGCTATCATGGGGATTCTGTGGGTGCCATGAGTGTTGGGGATGTTCCCGAGTTTCAGAAGGCGTTTTCGTCGATGTTGTTCTCCGTTGAGCGAGCTCCTGAACCATCGGATTGCACCAATGGGTGGCAGGGCGTGGCGGACTGGTTTGAAGAATATCTAGGTAAACACGGCGCGTTTGTGGCGGGCGTTGTGGCGGAGCCGATGATTCAGGGTGCTGGCGGGATGCGATTTTGGCCAAAGGAAGTACTGCAGCGCATACGTGTTACTACGCGCGCGGCCGGTTCCCTTTTTGTGGCCGATGAAGTGTTTACAGGATACGGCAGAACGGGCCCTATGTGGGCCTGTGACCACGCTGGAATCAAACCTGATCTCATGTGTGTTGCGAAGGGTTTTTCAGGGGGAATGCTTCCGTTCTCGGCGACGTTGGCAACCCGTGAAATCTATGAAGGGTTTTCCGGAGGTCGGGCCAAGGCCTTGCTTCACGGGCACACCTTTTGTGGGAATCCACTTGGCGCTGCTGTAGCTGCAGAAGTGCTTTCTGTATATCAAGAAGAAGATACACTGAACGGCGTTCGGCTACGGAGTGAAACACTCGGGCATGGTTTTCGTGAGTTGGAACCTCTCTCCGCGGTTCACAATGTTCGTTCCCTGGGAATGGTTGCGGCCATGGAAATTGGCGAACCCGGCTATTTGGGTGATTTGGGGTGGAAGGTGCATGAGAAAGCGCTTGGTGCTGGTGTGTACATACGTCCTTTAGGCAATACGGTTTACGTAGTTCCACCGCTAAACATCACGGAATCTGACTTAAGCCATCTGATTTCCACAGTGTGCCAAAGTATTGAGGAGGTTGTTTGTGAAGTCCCGTAAGCGGTTGGAGCCCAAAAAATCGATCTGGTTTCCGTTGGTGTTGTCCATGTGTTCGGGGATGCTCTATGCACTCTCATTTCCAGGGCGTGATCAGTGGCTCCTTTCGTTTTTCCTTCTGATTCCTCTTTTTTATGCGGTGCAAAGGGTCAACGATCAGGGGATCCGGGATCGGAAGGTTCGGGTGGGATGTCGTGTCCTTTTCGTCTCTTGGTGTTTTGGGATAACCGCAAATCTTATTGCGATGTACTGGCTGGTTCCCACATTGGGCAATTTTTCAGGCTTTCCTCTGCTTGTGAATGTTGGTCTTTCCACGATCCTATGCGTGTACCAGGGAGGTGTTTGGGCGGTTTTTGGTTGGCTTTGGTGGGTGTTGTCGGAGCGGCGCCAGGGCGAAAAGAAATCTGGTTTGGGTCGTATTGTCGTGGGCCCTGGTTTGGCGGGGGCGATTGCTGTGGTGATTGCAGAAGGAACGTACCCGCTTCTGTTTCGTTATTACTTTGGGAACCAACTACACGACGTGCCACCCCTTATTCAGATTGCTGATGTTGGTGGGCCTTTGCTCGTTAGCGCTTTCCTCGTTGCAGTTAACGGAATCCTTTATCGAGTGTCTGTTTCGCTACTGAGAAGACCCGCAAGAAGCATTGTGGGGAACCATCTGATACATGGGTTTGTGGAAGTCGCTGTGCTGTTCGGTGCTGTGGTCGCCTATGGCAGTTTTCGTATCTCGAATATCGAAGAGGAGATGAAACACTCAGACAATTTCCGTGTCGGGATTGTTCAGCCCAACATGGATATGTTTGAAAACCATCGGGATCCGTCTGAGGGGCATTATCGGTTGGTTCGGGAAAGCTTGAGAATTGAGGCAGATCGGTCGCTTGACCTACTCATTTGGCCGGAGTCCGCCTTTAACTATTTCTTGCCAGAATCTGTGTCTGACGTTTCGCGTCTTGTGATGACGCATCGGCGTATTCTGGAGCAGCGACATTCCGTTGCGGGTTCGGCGAAGGAAACGAACGGTCAGATCCATACGCCGATACTCTTTGGGGGGCTTGGTGTTCGCAAGGGCGAAGGTGGTGTAGGTCGCCGACGTCACTACAATACCGCGTTTCTTGTGGGCAACGATGGGAAGGTTCTTGGAACGTACGATAAGACTTTTTTGTTAGCTTTTGGTGAGTACCTACCGTTTGGAGAAACGTTTCCAGTTCTGTACGACTGGTCTCCTAACAGTAGTCGCTTTTCACCTGGTGAGTCTGTTCACTCATTGAATCTGGGTCCGGTACGTGTTGGGGTGCTGATTTGTTACGAAGACCTATTGCCTCGCTTTGTTCGATCGTTGATGCGGGAAGATAACCCTCAGATACTTGTGAACCTCACCAATGATGCTTGGTTTGGGGACACCACGGAGCCCTGGATTCATATGGCGCTTGCGAAGATGAGGGCAGTGGAGCAGCATCGATTTTTGGTTCGCTCGACCAATAGTGGAGTCAGTGTGGTGGTCGATCCAACGGGAAAAACGCTGCAGACACTGGGGGTCTACAAGGATGGAAGCCTGGTTGCTGATCTCAACCTGCTGGAGATTCAGACATTGTATTCACGGTTCGGTGATTGGATTTTTTGGATCGCAATCGTTCTCTTAGTACTTGTTGTTTATTCTCGATACAGGAAGGGTGAGACGAGTACCGAGTAGCTTCCCTGCTCGTCGGTCGTGCCACGGCCGATGGTAATAAAGCGCCAACCCTGCTCGTCTGGAACTCCGGAGGCGGACCGTGGATCAAGTGCCTGTATCTCTACGATTGCATTGGTTAGGGGTGAACCATTGGATGCTTCTATTGCGCCCTGAACAGGAACAGGAAACGCGAACTCACCTGCCAGTGAAGTGTTGATGTGGCTGCTACTGTCCCACACTAGCCATCCGTAACCTGTGTCGCTTTCGGGCTGTATTTGAATATCGTAGGCGACGGGATCGAGCTGTAGTTGATATGCACCGTTTCCAAGAAAGGTTCCGGAGGAGGACCGCCCGTCCACGAGCTGAGTGGTGGACCCCTTGGAGATCGAAGACGCGTTTACGGTGACGGAGTCGGCGATTGTTTCAGGATTTGAACTTACTTTTATTTCCACGACAGACTTGTTGTTGAGCTGAAAGTCCATTGTCTGAATGTCACCACTTGCAGATGGATCGTCCACGTCGATTGTGGTTTCAAATATCGCGACATTCCGACTATCAGGAGGTGGCACAATGGCTATCGCATGTTGACCGACTGGCAGGGCTAGGCTGTAGGTTCCGTCTGCGGAGGTCTGAACTGAACTTTGATGTTCTGCACTTACGTTGGTAGTTGGGTCCGTGAGCGCGAGTGCGCGGGTCAGTATCTTCGCACCTGCAATGACCTCACCCTCCGGTTCAAGTACGGAACCTGAAAGAATGCGTGTTGTGAAGTCTGGCATGAGTATGGATGGAGTGTTTCCGGGCCAAAGTTGTTCTAGGTTAACGACAACCGTAGGTGTCGCGGCTGTTCCCCCATCGAGTTGAATCGCAAACTCGGATAGATGGGGACGTAGCAGTAGCGTGAATACACCGTTAGAGTTTGACGTGGTGATATTGGACTCGAGCACGCCTGTTTCGGGGTGGATGGCTTTCGCTTGGATCCCTGACCTAGGATTGCCGACCGTGTCTACTATTTTTCCCGACCAGCTATCCAGTTGAATCGGGTACGTAATGTCCACGTGAACGAAATCACTTTCGGTGTTGTTCGACCATGATTGTTCAAGGGGTGGGAGCTGTGCCGAATCCTCCGGCTCTACTCTGATTCGATACGTACCGTCGGCAATGACCGTGGTGGAATAGTCTACGAGGGTATCGTCGAATGCGAGTAGAGGTTGGCGATATGTGCGCTTTGCGTAGGTTCTTGTTTCTTCGCCTTGAATATCGGTATTCCCTTGAAACTCGATATGAGCGGGTACCTGTTCGCCATTGGAGTCCACGACCGTACCGATAACGTGAACGGTTTTTTCAAGTTGAAGGTTCTGTGCAAACGGCCCGTCGAGCGTGTACGGCCCAAAATATTGGGAAGGTACAGCGCTGCTTCCAGAAACGAGAGGGACTACTGTTATCATGAACGGAAGCAGTTCGGACGTTTCACTGATGCAAATGCCAGCGATTGCATCACATAGGCCATTGCTGCAATCCGTATTGTCCGTGCAGTCGTTTGCAATGGCGTCACCACTTGCAGCAACAGATAGACCGCAACCGGGTAGGATAACAATACTCAATGAAACTAGAATTGCTGGAAGGGAGCGCCATGCGCCCGATGGACTGAAGGTTACGGGCATGTATTGATGTCCACGGTTGGGTTGGAAGCGTCCACTACTTCTAGCCACCAGGTTGCAGTGCCGATGTCACCGGGTGTGGCAGGCTCGCGACCAAAGTTTTTAAACGCGCCAGACACCAGAAGTTCGACCTGATGGCATCGCCCGGCTTCGTCTGTAAGACGTTCCAGGGGAAGCTGAATCCCATGCGGGTCTCGCCCACTTGGAGCGATGGTTCCACTATGAAAGGGGCGCACTTCGGATACCGGGGGCTGGTCGTCCAAAATCGCTTGAAAGATTAGTACTTGGCTTGTGTTGCAGTCTCGAATCACGGTCTCAAACACAAGTTCACTGACGCTGTCCTGTAGCAACATGTCCAGATCAATTTTTGCAATCTGATTGATTGGAAACTGGGCGTCTCCGGTGGCTTCGATAGAAGGCGGGCACAGCGGCTCTTCTGGAAGTTCAATCTTGTCCAGTACGAGGCATCCCTGGGTAGTGATCATTGTGGCGAGAATAGGCATTATGGCTCTTGTCACGTAGGAGCTCGCAATTCCTGTGCCGTTTTCCATCTACCGGATTACGTAGGAGATTCGAGTGTTCCGCGCAATGGCCTATTGCCTGGCTATGACAATCCTGTCGTTGTCGACGCTGGCTATGACCGAGTCGTCATAGTGGCAAATATCCTAGGCGAGCGACGATCTACTCGTCCGACTGGGGTTCCCGTTCCAGGTATCGAAAAATAGTGCGTGGATCGACTCCAAGGTCTCTGGCTGTTTTTGTCCGGTTGCCGTTGTTGCGTTCGAGCACTTCCATGACGTACCGATGCTGGAAGGCTTCGCGGGCTTCTGTGAGGCTCACTACTGGTTTCAGCGCCTCTGGAAATAGATCCATGTCTTCGGGGCCCACCATTGTTTTGTCACAAAGCACGAGTGCCTTCTTAATCCGGTTGTCGAGTTGTCTTACATTTCCCGGCCAATCGTACTTGCGCATGGCAATGAGAGTGTTTGGCGTAAAGCCTTTTACATTTGAACTGAACTGGGTCGCGTATTTCTGCAGCAGGTACTTTGCGATAAGAACAATGTCTTCACCCCTTTCACGTAGGGGGGGGAGATGCAGGTTTACAACGTTAAGTCGATAAAATAGGTCTTCCCGAAACGAACCCTTTTTGATTTCTACTTCCAGGTTTCGGTTGGTTGCCGACAGTACTCGAATGTCGATGGACTCCTGGCGGTTGTCACCTACTTTTGCAACTACCCTTTCCTGCAATGCCCGTAGGAGTTTTACCTGCAGTGCCAAGGGCATCTCCCCTACTTCATCCAGAAAGAGGGTGCCGCCGTCGGCCGTTTGAAACTTTCCTTCGTGTGTCGCGACTGCACCGGTGAAAGCACCTTTGACGTGCCCGAAGAGTTCAGACTCCATGAGACTTTCAGGAATTGCTCCACAGTTTACGACGACAAATGGTCTGCTGGCTCGTGGCGATCGGTTGTGAATCTCACGGGCGATGAGTTCTTTCCCGGTGCCGGTCTCACCGGTGATCAATACGCTGATGTCGGTGCTGGCGACCTTCTCGACGGTGCGAAAGATTTGTTGGACCCCACTGGAAGTTCCAATGATGTCCCCGAAATGTTTGTATTCGAGCTGATTGGCTAGTTGATTGCGGTCGGTTGTGATTTCGTCCCGCAGTAGGGCATTTTGAAGCAAGAGGGCACCTTGAGTGGCGTATACGGTGAACGTACTCAGACTATTTTTGTCAAACAGATGGGTTGCCCTATCACTACCGACGTAGATGACACCGAGGAGCTGGTTTTGAGCGATGAGTGGGGCGCACATCACGGAGCTTAACTTCAAGTCCATGATGCTCGCGCTTTTTCCGAATTGTGTGTCGTTCGAGGCGTCGCTCACGATGATGGGTTGTTGGCTTTTAACGACCTCTGCCACGATGCTGTCTGAGAGTTGGCGGATGTTGTCTGGTAGGTTGCGTTGCTGCAGATTGCGTGCGGCGGTAATGTTGGGTTGATCGCCTTCCAGCAATAATACAAACCCCTTGTCAGCTTGGGTCACGTGAATCACGGCGTCGAGCAGTGCTTCGATTTGGTCTTTTACGGAAGAGATTGCGTTGAGGCGTTTGCTGAAGTCGGAAAGACTTCGCATACCCGTCAGTTCAGAACGTTCTTGTGTGTTGCTAACGCCCTTGACCTCTTCACCATGCCTGCGGTTGATCACTTCGTCCCATATGGAGAAAATAAAATGTTGGTCGCCAAGGGTGAGTTGGTCGTTGTGAAATATCTTTCCACGACGGCGTTTCTTTTCATTAACGAGAAGATGCCCGGTGCTTTCCACTTCCGATAGATGAAAATCCCTTCCATCGAACAGGATTTGTGCGTGGTGCTCGGCAATGTTCTCGCCAGTCAAAACAAGGTCGTTTCCGTCTGCTGACCCGAGTGTGGTGATCTTTTTGTAAACTGGAACTACGGTTGGTTTTCCCTTGGTTTGTATCCAACGCAGGCAAGGCATGGGGGAACTTTACCACAGTTTCTATATCTGCATTTTCAAAGCTGAATACGAAAACGCCCGACTGCGCGAGCGCGGCCGGGCGTTGGTTGAGAGTTGGGGGATTTGATTCTAGGAGCAGCCCATGGAGTTGCCGCAGTTGAGGCACTTGTAGCAGGCTCCGTTACGGACGGTGATGTGACCACACACGTCGCACATGGGGGCGTCGCCCATCATTTCTCCAAGTTGTTGATCCAAAGCACTTCCTTCAGTTTTTCCCTGATCGAATCCAAATGTGGCCTGCTCAGCTTTGACGAAGCCTTCCGGAGGCTGGCTTTTTGGAGTTGTGTTCTCTTCATTGCGGGCCACCGCGGTGACATCTGTTGGGTTCTCCAGTTCTAGCTGTTCCTCTTTTGGAGGAACCTGCGCGAACTCGTAACGCTTGAGGTACTCCACACCGAGTACACGGAATACGTAGTCGATGATCGAGGTGGAGAACTTGATGTTCGGATGCCCGTCCACGATACCCTGGGGTTCAAACCGGGTGAAGGTGAACTGATCTACGTAGGACTCCAGAGGTACCCCATGTTGCAATCCCATGGATACGCTGATGGCAAAGCAGTTCATCAGTGATCGGAATGCAGCACCTTCCTTGTGCATGTCGATGAAGATCTCACCCATGGTGCCATCGTCGTATTCTCCTGTGCGAAGGAATACCTTGTGACCGCCGATGCGCGCTTCCTGTGTGAATCCTGTACGCTTTTTGGGGAGACGCCTACGTTGATTTTGCACTACTGTGGCGGCGTTTTGCTGGGTGCTTTGCTGGGTGCTTGCGGATTCAATAGAAGCCTTGCTTTCTGCTTTGGCGTTTTCCTCATCCTGTTTGTCATCTGAGCTGGACAGGGGCTGGGAGGCCTTGCATCCGTCGCGGTAAAGAGCGACTGCTTTGAGCCCGAGCTTCCAACCTTCTCGGTAGATGTTAGCCACGTCTTCAACGGTAGCTTCGTTGGGGAGGTTTACGGTTTTGGAAATCGCCCCGGATAGGAAAGGCTGGGCGGCTGCCATCATGCGAACATGGGCCATGGCCTCCAGAAATCGCTGTCCGGTTTTTCCGCAGCGGTTGGCGCAATCGAATACTTCGTAGTCCTCAGCCTTCAGGTGAGGGGCGCCTTCCACGGTCATGCGCCCAACGATGATGTCGTTGATCTCTTCCAGCTGACTGGATTTGAAACCCCAGTGGCGCAATAGGTTAAAGGTGGGGTTCGTGTAGGTTTTCTTGTCGATGCCGAGGCGATCAAAGCACTCGGTTCCAAGGACCCACGGTACAAGTGCCTGGGCTACGTCAAAGACTCCGGGAAGGGCATTTTCAGCCTTTTCGATTTCGCCAGCGGTGAAGCCCTTGTCCATCAGGTACTTACGGGAGACATGAGGCGCACCGGTGAAGGTGTTGGTGCCGCGAACGTAGGCCACGATGTCGGCGATTTGAGCTCCCGTGTAACCAAGGTTCTTCAGTGCCTGTGGGACGCTCTGGTTAACGATTTTGAAGTGCCCGCCACCTGCAAGCTTTTTGAACTTCACAAGGGAGAAGTCGGGTTCGATTCCAGTGGTATCGCAGTCCATCAGGAGTCCAATGGTACCTGTGGGTGCCAGTACCGTGGCTTGGGCGTTGCGGTAACCGTGGCGTTGCCCCAGTTCGACTGCGTTGTCCCACGCTTGACGTGCGGCCTGAATCAGTTCGGGTGGGCAGTTGGCTGGCTTGTTGTTCACCATGCCGGGTAGGGTTGGGTCGTTGACGAGGTAGGCCGCGTCACGGTGCTTGCCCATGACGCGCAACATGGCCTGCCTGTTTGCGGCGAAACCTGGGAAGGGGCCCTTGGATGCCGCGATTTCGGCGCTTGTGGCGTAGCCTTCACCACACAGGATGGCGGTGAGGGCGCCGCAGATCGCGCGACCGTCGTCACTGTCGTAGGGGATGCCTAGGCACATCAGCAGGGTACCGAGGTTGGCGTAGCCGAGGCCTAGTGGGCGGTAGTCGTGACTATTCTTGGCAATGCCTTCTGTGGGGTAGCTTGAATAATCTACCAGAATCTCTTGGGCCAGGATCAATACACGAATGGCCTGTCGGTATCCGTCCACATCAAAGGAACCATCCTCGTTTAGGAATTTGATGAGGTTGATGGAGGAGAGATTGCATGCCGTGTCATCCAGGAACATGTACTCGGAGCATGGGTTGGACGCATTGATCCGGTCGGTATTGGGGCATGTGTGCCAGTCGTTGATGGTGGTGTCGTATTGCACACCTGGGTCCGCGCATCGCCATGCGGCGTTCGCAAGCTTGTCCCAGATGTTTCTGGCCTTGTGGGTTTCTGCTACCTGGCCAGAGGTGCGCATGTATGTGCGCCATTCGCTATCTGACTCTACGGCTTGCATGAAGGCGTCGGTCACCCGAATGGAGTTGTTGGAGTTTTGGCCAGAGACTGTGTGATAGGCCTCTCCGTTGAAGTCGGATTCGTAGCCCTGGTTAATGAGTGCCTTGGCTTTGTCCTCTTCCCGAACCTTCCATTCGATGAAATCGACGATTTCGGGGTGGTCCATATCCAGGCACACCATCTTTGCGGCGCGGCGCGTGGTACCACCGCTCTTGGTGGAACCGGCGGCTCGATCAAACACTTCCAGGAAGCTCATGAGCCCGGAGGACGTGCCGCCGCCGGAAAGCTTTTCCTGGCGTCCACGGATTTTTGAAAAGTTGGTTCCTGTTCCGGAGCCATATTTGAACAAACGTGCTTCGGCCTTGAGCAGGTCGTAGATGCCCATCAGATCGTCGTCGACGGCCTGGATGAAACAGGCGGAACATTGGGGATTTTCGTAGGCTGTTTCTGTGCGCGTGATGACGTCGCTTTGGGGGTTCCAGGCGAAGTTTCCACCGCTGCCTTTGATGCCGTACCGTTGGTAGAGGCCGCAGTTGAACCATACGGGGGAGTTGAAGGCCGCTTTTTGGTGGACCAGTAGGTGGGATAGTTCGGATTCGAAACGGTCCGCGTCTTCCTGGCTTGCAAAGTAGCCTCCGAAGTTTTCACCGGCCTCTCGGATGCTGTGGGCCACTCGGTAGACGAGTTCCTTGACGCTTTGTTCGCCCCGGCGACTGTCGCCGTTGATGCCTGCTTTTCGGAAATACTTGGAGATGGCGATGTCTGTGGCCAGTTGGGACCAACTTTCTGGGACTTCAGCACCCTTCATCTCAAAAACCACGGACCCATCTGGATTGGTGATGGTGCTATTGCGAAGTTGGTACTCCAGGTTCTCCAGGGGTTGTTCTCCGGGGCGCGTGAAGCGGTGCTCAATGGAGAGCCCTCCCAGCTGGTGGGAAGCCTCTGCGCGCTCCATGGCGGCCTGCATGCGTCGTTGCGCATGGGACTGCTTTTCTGAGCGGGAACTCATGCCTTCAGATCCATTTTCGCTGGATCGGTTGTCTTTTCCACTTTTTGTATCAATATTCATTCTCACTGTACACCTCCGCCCATAGTTATCCCCTCACGCGTCCTTGTGGACCGTGCAACCCACCGCTTGACGAGAGCTTTTTCCTGCTGGACCTTCAGGGAAGATCCACAACAGGTAGAACCGAATCGCGATGTCCCACCACTACCCCTAGTGGCAGACGACCTTGCTACCTCTAACCCCCTAGGGTCGTCAAGGCGGAATCCTATCGGCCCTGACAGTGAACAGGATTTCAGCAGTAATTTCCTCTGGTTGGGGTGTAGAGAAAAGTGGTCCATGTGGGGTGATTCCAGATCCCAACTGGATGGGATCACAATCATCTCACGCCATGGACTGACATGTGTTGCCATGTCATTGACCCTACAACAGGTAGTAGTGCCCTAAAAGAAAACCGCAACATCTAGTGATGTCGGGGTAGTTTCCTTGATGCCCTGGGCGCAACAGCGCGACTGTACGCTGTTCTAGTGGCGAGCCGTACGCTCACGGCTAGGCTGTCAGAACGGCTTCGTCAGGGAGGGGCTGGGTGAACTCCACGGCCACGAAGTAGCGCCAGATACCACTCATATCGTTTCGGTTGAGTTCCAGGCGCACCACGCGCGCAGCGACGCTGCGTTGCTTTTCTCCGTCGTGGAAGATCAGGGTGGCTTTCTCCCCAATCTGCAGTCGGCTTGGTGTCGCAAGAAGGGCTCCCGTACGACTCACGTCCCGTGTCATGGCGAACCGGTCGTCCCGTCGGGGGGTATCGATGCGGGCAGGAATACAGGTGGGGGCCCGTCGATCGCCTCTTCTGTCCTGGGCGGAACCCTGTTGGGTCGAATTCTGTTCTACCCCGAACATTTTTGCAGCTACCTGGGCAAACCCCCGAAATTCATAGCCTTTTTCTTCTTGAGAATTTTGCGATGTCTGCATTTAGTGCAGGGCATAGTCGCCCATGGGTCTAGTGTAGCGGTGTGTCCCCCAAAAGAAAAGCTCTCTATTTGTTTCTTGGTTGGGGATTGAGTTGAGATGAAGTTTCGAACTACTGTCTCTCCACCGCGGCTTGATCGTCTGTGGTTCGGCCCGGTATTTGGAAGGGGGAGGCAACAATGCTTGTGGGTAATGTGGGTTTTTCAAAAGTTGTGGGGGTCGCCATCGGATTGGCGTCGATGCATCTTCTTGTAGGGTGTTTGAATGTGGCGCAGCTTCAGGAGGCAGACACCGTAGCCAAGGGTGATTTTGACTTTGGTATGGGTGGTTCCTACACGGGGTATGCGGTCGATTCTTTGGAGGAGACCGATGGCCTGGAGAACATTGGCGTGGGTGCGTTAATTCTCTGGGGGCGTTACGGTATTTCAGAACAGCTGGAAGCCCATGCAAACCTATGGTTGCCGTTTGGTTATTCTGTGGGAGCCAAGTACCAGCTCGTGGGGAACCGGAAAGAAGCGGGCCCGGCCCTTTCTCTGGGAGCCGACGTGTCGATGGTTTCTATTACGGTGGGTTCAGATTCCACTGAAACGAAGACGCGCTACATCGACGTGATCGTGCCCGTGTACACCGGGTACCGTATTAACGAAGGGACCGCATTTTATCTTACTCCCAAGTACGTGTTGCGTAGCCAAACCGGCGATTTTTCAGGCACTGGGCATGCCGCTGGCGGGACACTGGGTGCGACCTTAGGAGAGGACACACGTTTTCACATCGAAGGAACGCTCATTCGAGACTTTTCCATCGAGTCCAACATTACGAACTTCGCCCTGGGTGTGACGTTCTAGAAGGCCACACTTTCTTAGAAGTGCTGGCCTGTTAGATCTTTGGGCCGGCGTTTTTGATTTCGTCGCTGGCTTGGGATTCGTACTTGGCGAAGTTCTCCTTGAAGAGATGCGCTAGCTTTTTGGCTGTATCTTCAAAGGCGGCTTTGTCGTTCCAGGTGTTTTTGGGCACGAGGATTTCACTGGGGACCCCTTCGCAGGCGGTGGGAACGTCGATCCCAAAGATTGGGTCTGCCTGGACGGCGGAGTTCTTGAGGGTCCCGTTGTGGATCGCGTCTACGATGGCCCGCGTGTAGGAGAGCTTCATGCGGGAACCTACGCCGAACTGGCCCCCGGACCAGCCGGTATTGATGAGCCAGGTCTGGGCTCCCTGGGCCCGTATTCTCTCGGCGAGAAGTTCTGCATACTTGGTGGGGTGCCATACCAAAAATGGACCACCAAAACAGGGTGAGAAGGTGGCTTCTGGATCGGTTACTCCCATTTCTGTGCCAGCTACCTTCGCGGTGTACCCACTGATGAAGTGGTACATGGCCTGGGAGGGGGTGAGCTTTGCCACGGGAGGCAATACCCCGAATGCATCGCAGGTGAGGAAGATCACGTTTTGTGGATGGCCGCTTACGCAGGGAATCTTCGCGTTTTCGATGTATTCGATGGGGTAGGAGCCCCGTGTGTTTTTCGTGATGGATGTGTTGGTGTAGTCCACTTCACGAGTGTTTTCGTCGTACACCACGTTTTCGAGGATGGAGCCGAACTGGAGTGCTCGGTAGATATCGGGTTCGGCCTCTTCCGATAGATCGATCACCTTTGCGTAGCAGCCGCCTTCAATGTTGAATACGCCATCATCGCTCCAGCAATGTTCGTCATCACCGATGAGCTTGCGCTTGGGATCAGCGGAAAGTGTGGTTTTTCCGGTGCCGGAAAGGCCAAAGAGAATGGAGGTGTCTCCATTTTTGCCTTCCGTGGAGGAGCAGTGCATGGAAAGGACCCCGCGGTCGGGCATGAGGTAGTTCATGACCGTGAAAATGCCCTTTTTCATTTCCCCGGCGTATTCGGTTCCAAGGATCACGAACTGGCCGGAACCCAGATCTAGGCTGACGCTTGTGTTGGAGGTCATGCCTTCGGTGTACCGGTTGGCTGGGAATGCTCCGGCGTTGTAGATGATGTAGTCCGGATCGCCGAAATCTTCGAGTTGTTCCGTCGTGGGGCGGATCAGCATGTTGTGCATGAACAGTGCGTGATAGGCCCGGGCGCAAACGACACGTACCTTTACCCTGTATTTAGGGTCCCAGCCTGCGTAGGCATCTACGCAAAACAGGCTCTCCCGTGTGTTGAGGTAATCCACGGCACGTTCACGGTTGATGTTGAATGTGTGGGTGTCGAGCTTTGTGTTGACCTCGCCCCACCATACTTTTTCGTTGCTACTCGGCTCGTCGACGATGCGCTTGTCATTCGGACTTCGGCCGGTTTTCTCACCCGATAGGGCCACAAGGGCGCCTGTGTCGGTAATCGCGGTGCCTTTCTCTTCCCGTAGGGCAATCTCGTAGAGTGCGGCGGGGGCGGCGTTGCGAATGATGTTGTCCACGGTGATGCCGTGTTTTTCCAATGAAAACGCTTTTTTCATGGTGTTCTTACTCTTCGTATTTCCATTTTGGTGGTGTGTCGTCTCAGTTGTTGCGACCTTGATTCCCTGGCTTGATATGCGCCGTGGGACTCGATTCCCCTTGCGGGCTTGAGCCCTAGAGGGAAACCTACGTCATACGCCACTTGGCCGTGTGATCAAGCCAGGGCTGATCATGTTGGGGTTGGACGGGTTATGCCCGATCGGGCCTCCGCTTGGTTCGGCGTCTAGGGCGCGTAAGGTGTGTGCATTGTTCCCCGTTTGCAAATCACTTTGGAGGGTTCCTTTGTCTATTCCTCATCCCATTGCTGTCGTATCAAACCGGACCTCCCGAATGGGAGGGTTCTGCCAAACAGGCCAGGTGTGCCTTCTTGGGTGGGTTGTTTTTACCGGTGCTGTTCTTGGGTGGGGCTGTGGGGGCGAGGAGAACCGGGCAGGGCCAGCGACGCCGAGTGACCCTGCTTCCAGCGCTTTGTCGGGCTCCACGTTGGATCGGGTGTTTTCTTCTGGGATGTTGCGTGTGGGGCTTACCGGTGACTACCGCCCGTTTTCTTGGAAGACCGGGGCGGGGTACGAAGGGGAAGACGTGCGTGTGGTCAACGAGTTCGTGCGTGACGTGGGGCTAAAGTTGCAGTTTGTGGATACCACCTGGCCTACGTTGGTGGACGACATGGTGGCCGGACGTTTTGATATGGCAGTGGGTGGGATTACTCGGACCCTGGAACGCTCAAGGCGAGTTGCGTTTTCGATTCCTGTGAAGAGGGTTGGAAAGTGCCCGCTTGTGCGCACGGGTGATGAAGAGAAATACGCGACGATTGAGCAGATCAATCAACCGGAGGTTCGCGTGGGTGCAAACCCGGGGGGCACGAACAACGCGTTTGCGAAGGAGCGGTTGGGTAACGCACAGTTTGTGTTGATACCGCACAACCAGGATCTTCCGTTGCGGATCCTGGATCGCACGGTGGATGTTGTGGTGAGTGACAACGTGGAGGCCATTCGACTGGCGGAGGAGTACGAAGGGCTCTCTGCAGTGAACCCGGATAAGCCGTTCACCCGCCAGGACCTGGGTTACATGCTTCCGCGGGGCGATGTGCCCTGGAAGGCCTATGTCGATCTTTGGATTGAACGGCGCCGTTCCAAGGAATGAGCGATGTTATTGCTTTGCCACTGATCTTCTTTTGCGGGTGATTTTGGTTCACCGTTGGGCAGGCAGGGGTTTGATGCAGTCGATCGTTGCGTGGTAAGTCACGGGTGATGGAAGGTATGGGCTGTCAACTTCTTCCGGTAAGATTGAGAAGATTTGTGGTTGAAAGGGTTCGCTGAGCACCTGGCGTTTGTAGGCCGTGGTTCCATCGAGGGAGTCTGCTACCATTTCGGTGGCTTCGAAACGTAGTGCGAAGAGGTGTGCCTTTTTGGTGGGTAGTTCTAGTGTGACTTCTCCATTTTTTAGTTCTTCGGTTTGAACTGCATTTGAGAAATCGTCAGTGGGCAGGTAGCCGATACCATCGGTCCATACGGATTGAACGCCGATGCGGAAGCCGGGTTCTACCGATTCAGATTCGGTGGTGATTCTTATCCCAATGATCTCCGCTCCGATATTTTGCTCCGCTGGGTTGAATACGTGGGTGCTCCAGAATTTGTGAGGGGCGTTCTGTTCGCTTGCGGGTGCTTCAAGCAATATGTTGATTTGCTGCCCGCATTCGATGGTGGGAAGCAATTGTTGATCGATACCCTCATCGATCGATTCTGAAGGATTCTCGGGTTGCTCGACTAGGGATTTGCTTTGGTGTTCCGCGGTGCAGCCCAGCAACGGGATGCTCGCCATTGCGAGTAGAAGGAGGGGATGTTGAGCCATGGGCGAGTACAGCATGACGATAGGTACGCCTAACTGGGGAGATGTGTTCCCTGGTACGGGCGAAAAAGCAAAAACCCGCCGGGTGAGGGCGGGCTTTTTCTCAGGGGGTAAGCCCTAGGTGGGTGGGGCTACCAGGTGGAGTTTCCGACGATCTTCACGTGGGTGAGTGTTCCCAGGGTGGAGAGGTCGGTTCGACTGAGTGCGCTGTAGCCTGATGCGGAACCCCAGTAGATGTAGGTCGGTGCGTTGAGCGTTGACCAGTTTCCGCTGTAGTAGTTGTTGTAGATGATTTCTGGGTATCCATCTCCGTTGAGGTCGCCCATGGTGGAGAACACTGGCCCGACGGATGCCAGATTGGTGCGATTGGACCCGCTATCGGAGTAGCCCGATGCGGAGCCCCAGTACACGTAGGAGTCGCGAGCGTAGGCGTTCTGGTACCTTGGAAGCACGATCTCGGGGTAGCCGTCCTTGTTGATGTCACCGATGGCCGCACCCCGTGTTCCCTTGATGGCGGTATCCCCAAGGGTTGCCGACGAGGTAAATGCGTAGCTTGTACCGGAGTCATCACCGTAGTGAATGACAGGGTATGCGGCCCAGGTGGCGCTGGAACTCCAGTTGCCGATGTAGTAGCCGGAGAAGAAGAGATCTTTCTTGCCGTCGTTGTTGTAGTCGCCGATGGTGACGTCCAGGGTTCCGTTGGTGGCCACTCCGGTTCGGTTCATGTCCGAGTAGGCTTGGGTGCCGTCACCCCAGTAGACGTAGGAGTCGATTTGGTAGGTGGTTTTGTCGTTGTTTGCAGCACCTGAGTTTCGGTAGTTGGCAAACACGATGTCGAGGTGGTTGTCGCCGTCGATATCATCCACCTTGAGTTGCCGGCAGCCTTCGGTGGGAAGTGCGGTGGGTGCGCCAGTGTCCAAACCGGATCCTGTTCCCCAATAGATGTGGGAGTCTTCTGAGTAGTCTGAGCTGCTGCTGCGCATTTCGCAGATGACGAGGTCCATGTTTCCGTCCTCGTTGAGGTCGGCGACCGCGGCGTCAAAGGCTCCGTTGGTGGGAATGGAAGTGGAGCTGGTGTAGCCGAAGCTGGAACCCCAGTAGACCATGGTGTTGGACTGGTAGTTGCCGTCGTAGTGGCTGACCAGGACGATATCTTTGTAGTTGTCGCCGTTGATGTCTTCTACGACAGCCTTGACTGCGCCGTATGCTGGAAGTGTCCACTTCGCGGCATCGCTGTAGCCAGATGCAGACCCGAGGAATACCAGGGAGTTGGTGTTGTAGGAGCTTTGGTTACGGTAGCTGGGAACAATAATGTCCTGGTAGCCGTTGTTGTCCACGTCAGCAATGGCGGTTCGTCGCGCCCCGTATGTGGTTAGCCCTGTTCGGTTCGTATCATCAAACGGTGTGGCTCCACCCTGGTTTGTGTAGATGTACGAGGTGGTGTTGTAGGAAGAGCCTGTGTAGTACTCGGGGATGAATAGGTCGGGGCGGCCGTCGCAGTTTAGGTCGGTGCAGTAGTCGTTGCCGTCGCAGTCGGTATCGATGTTGTCCTTGGGGGTTTCGGTTTCGTGGGAACCGGGGTAGGCCGTGGCCACGGTGTCGTGGCAGTCGGTGTTGTCGGTCACGTAGCCGGTGGGCTGGGTGCAGGCCGGTTGGCTTACTGCCGGGTTACCGTAGTTGTCGCCGTCGGAGTCCTGGTACCAGGTGGTGGCATCGATGGCGGTGCTTTCGTCGGTTTCGCCGTCGCAGTTGTTATCGGCACCGTCGCAGACTTCGCTCGCGGCCGAGTTGATGCTTGCGTTGATGTCGGAGCAATCGGTGTTGTCCGCTACGTAGTTGGTGGGTTGGTCACATTGGGTGACGGTAACCGCGGGGTTGCCAAAGGTGTCGGCGTCGCCGTCGTAGTACCAGGCCGTTGCATCGACCGCGGTTGGATCGTCGGTGTTTCCGTCGCAGTTGTTGTCGATCATGTCGCCACAGACTTCGTCTTCACCGGGGTTGATGGTGTCTGCGGTGTCGTCACAGTCGGTGTTGTCCGCTACGACGCCGCTGCCCTGCACGCAGCTGGTGAGGGGCATGGTGGGGTCGCCGTAGGTGTCACCGTCGGCATCCACGTACCAGGTTCCGGTGACGGACTCGTCGATTTGACCATTGCAGTCGTTGTCTTTTTCGTCGCAGACTTCGTTTGCGCCGGGGAAGACTTCGTCATCGGAGTCGTCGCAGTCGGTGGGCACGGTGGTGTACCCTGTGGTTCCAGCGCACACCATGGCGGCCGCGGCGGCATCGCCAAATCCGTCGCCGTCCGTGTCTGCAAATTGAATGATGGGGGTGCAGGGCTCGCCTCCGTCACCGCCGTCGACATTTGCATCGCCCATGGAGCCATCCATGTCTGCGTCGCCCAGGCCGCCATCCGCGTTGCCGGAATCCGCCATCCCTGTGTCCTCGGTGGGTGCCAGATCTCCGCCCGTGTCTCCTGCACAGCCCTGGATGGTGATTGCTGCACCCAATAGGGCAAATATGCCTAGGAGCTTGAAGTTCGGTAGGGTTTGGCTTTCGGGGTGGCGGGCATTGGCTTCTGTCATGGGGATCCTCCTCAAACGTGGACCCTCTTAGATTACAGTGATGACAGTAAAATGCAACACTGACATAAACTTCATGGTCGATTTGTCCTAGAACACGGCTATTTTCCGTTCTTTTTGGATTCGACAGTCTTCGTTTTTGGACTTTTGCTGCCCCAATCTGGTGAGGATTGGATTTCTGGACGGAATTTTGAGAATCCACGCAACTGGTTGGGGGCTTGTCCGATAAGGGGGCATGAATATCAGGAATCCTTACTTCGGTACGTGGGCATGTGGGTGGGTTGTGTTGTTGGGAGCGGGTTGCGCGACGACCGGTGTGCCTGACCAGGCGTTGCGACTCAATGACCAGGGGGCCCAGGCGCTGGCAGAGGGGGATTTGGATAGGGCAGAGGCCAGCTTTCGCGTCGCTCTGGAGTACCAGCCTGCCTACGCGGAATCCCGATCCAACCTTGGGGTGGTGGCGCTAGAACGGGGTGATTGCGTGGGTGCGGAGCGGGAATTGAGGGCTGCGTTGCGGGTGGACCCTGAGTTTGCGCAGGCCTGGGGAAATCTAGGGGTGGTGTTCGAACGGACGGAACGGGCAGGGGAGGCGAAGGCTGCCTATCAGAAGGCGGTGGCTTTGGATCCGGGTCTCATTGCGGCCCGCCGTAGCCTGGCCCACCTTCAGGTACATGCGGGTGAGTTTTCCGAGGCCCGTTCCCAGGCGTTTCGTTTGTTGCAAGTGGTGCCGGGTGATGTGGACGCCATGGCGGTGATTGCGGCCTGTGAGGCGGAAATGGGCCGACCGCTGGCGGCCTTGGAGTGGACGGATCGGGTTCTTGAGGAGGATGCCGATCACGTGCTGGCCCACTGGGTGCGTGCGGTGGTGGGTATGTCGGTACGCCAGGGGATTCCTGGGGTGGATGTGGTGGATTCTCTTACGTTTGTGGCCCGTGCCCCTGAGTATGAAACCCAGGGGATTCAAGCGTTGCATGCCTATGGGCAGCGTGTTCGTGGGGGCCGGCCCCAGGAGTACTCCCGGGTGCGCACGGCTCTGGCGGGGTTTGGGCAATAGGCCCAAACCGTATTCAGCATTCAGTGCGAAAGAGAGACTGATTTTGCTACCGCGTATGAACAGCGAAGGTTTTGCGAGATTGGAAAGAGCTCGGCATTTAGTGCGAAAGAGAGGAATCGAACCTCCACGGGTGTTACCCCACAGGAACCTGAATCCTGCGCGTCTACCAATTCCGCCACTTTCGCGAGTGGGCGCAAGGGGTACTGTTTCCTTTGGGGGCAGTCAAATCGAGGGAGCAGGAATCGACAGTTGGATGGCACGATCCTCTCGGATTTTCGAGTAGGGGCGGTGCCAGGTGGGCGGGGTTGAGGGGGCCCATGCGGCAATGGGGAGGTCTCCACTTGCGGCTAGATCCCGGTGCAGGAGGCGTTCGTGGGCGGGGGTGCGTGAGAAGGGGAAGGGGTTGCGGTGTTTCTTGTTGTGCAGACGGTGGTACTTTTTGTCGTTGTGTTGGATGAGTTCCAGGAGCTCTTGTCCCCGGGTGCGCATAGACGTGAGGAACTCTGAATCGTAGGGGCCCACGTGCTTCCTGGCTGCGGGGTCTCGCGCGACCCACTTTGCCCAATCGTAGCCGTAGAGGAAGTCGTGTACGTATTGGAAGCGAATGCTTGTGGTTTCCCCGAAGAGGTTTTGCAGGGCGATGAGCTGTTGTTCGTGGTTGGCGCTCCAGGCCTCCGGATGGGGTGCTGTACGCATTTGTTTGAACCAGCTGTGTGCAAGGGCGTCCAGGTCCCAAAACAGGTTTTGGGGGAAGTTGATTTGAATGGCGTGGACCACGCGGCCTAGGCTCTCAAGTACGGGTTGCCGTAGGGGATCTGCCCGATGTTCCCGTAGGAGATCTTGCAGTGTCGTGGCGGTGTTCCCAATGGGGTTGAGTGTGTTCACGGAGGTGAGCAGTTCAAGGGGAGTACGGCTGCCAGGGCGATGGCACCGCGCCACATGCCCTGGTGCAGTACCTTTTTGTAGGTGCGAATTGGCCCAAAAGCGTCGGTCACTGCTTGGCTACTTGTGTTTCGCAGGTGGCTCCAGGAGGCCCAGGTCAGTACGGCGCCGGCTGCCAGGGCCCAGCGCCAGGGGGTTGTTGTGATGATGGCGCCGGTTGCCCAGATGAGTGCTCCTAGGAAATAGAGTGACTCCGTGGTTCGCCGGGCGCCGTGGTTCCCTAGCCACGTGGTGAGGGTGCGCTTTCCACCTACCATGTCACTGCGTTCGTCGGATAGCCCGCTGGCGGTGGCGCTTGCGGCGGCGAGCAGCAAATACCCCACGAAAGCGAATACTTGTGGAGAAAATACCTGTGGAGAAAACCCTTGGGGGGATACCTGAAACAAGGATTGCAGCGCAGGAAACCCATGGAGCGACAGTTGCATCATTGGTGCGATGATCGCGATGCCCAGGGCCTCCAGGAATTCTCCCCCACCCCTGTAGTTGAGTCGGATTGGAGGAAGGCTGTACATGGCGAACAGACCCATGCCGGCCATGGCCCACAACGGTAGCGCCGGCGCGTGTAGGAATGTGCTGCCCAGTAGGGAAAGCACCAGGACGCTTGTCGCGCAGATGAGGGCCCCGACCAGTACTTTTTTGGAGCTTAGGTGCTGGTCGTGGATGGTTTTGGGGGAGGATTGGGGGAACATGCGCCGTTTGAGGCTGTCTACCCGTTGGTCGCTCCAGTCGTTGAGCAGTACGATAAAACCCGCCACGGGCACCATCATGAGGGCGGACCAGAGTATGGGTGGCCACCAGGCGGTTGGGCTGCTGGTCTGGTGGCTGCGCATGTCCAGGGCAATGGCTTGGCCAAGGGCCATGGGAACCCAGATTTTGGGCCAACTGTCGGGTTTGAATGCCCGATACCACTTGCGGAACTGGAGTTGCGTGGCGGCTGTTGGGGTGGCGGTCGTTGGCGCGGGGGTATGTTGGGCCGAATGAATGCCAGCTCCGCTGGGGGCGCCTAGGTTGGTGGGTAGGGAAGTTGAGGCCATGGCGAACACCGTGGGTCGTCCACGGAAAAACTCCATAGTCCATGCAACGTCGAGGGGTTTTGTGCAACAGAAGTGGGGTGAGCCGTGGGCGGATGCCCTTGTTGTGTGGTCGGGCTGCGCTGCTGTGTAGTTGGGCTGCTCTGCTGTGTGGTCGGGTTGCTCTGCTGTGTGGTCGGGTTGCTCCGCAGGTAGATGGCTCTGTGGTACAAGAGGGCCCGGCTTCGGGTCGGGGAGGATAGGTGTATGATCGAGACTGTAGGGATTGTGGGACTGGGCTATGTGGGGTTGCCTGTGGCCCTGGGTTTTGGGCGCTGTTTTCCGAAGGTGATTGGTTTTGATATCGACGCGGGTCGTATTGCCGAGCTGAAGCGGGGGGCCGATCGAACGGGTGAGGTGGAACCTGGGGATTTGAGGGCTTCCAAGGTGCAGTGGACGGATTCTGCGGCGGACCTGTCCGACTGTACTTTTTATGTGATTACAGTTCCCACACCGATCGATGATGACCGGCAGCCTGATCTGGGGCCCTTGACCTCCGCCAGTGAGGCTGTGGGGGCCGTGCTGAAGAAGGGTGCCGTGGTGGTGTATGAGTCCACGGTATATCCAGGGCTGACCGAGGAGTTCTGTGCTCCTATTTTGGAGCGGTGTTCTGGCTTGAAACAGGGTGTGGATTTCTTTGTGGGGTACTCCCCGGAACGCATCAACCCTGGGGACAAGGTTCACGGGCTTACTAACGTGGTGAAAGTGGTTGCAGGCGAGAATCCGGCGACTCTTGAGCGGGTGGCGACTGCCTACGGCGCCATCATTGATGCGGGTGTGCACCGCGCGCCGAGTATTATGGTGGCGGAGGCGGCCAAGGTGATTGAGAACACCCAGCGCGACCTGAACATTGCTTTGATGAATGAGCTCTCCATTATTTTCGATCGTATGGGGATCCGTACGCAGGACGTGTTGGCGGCTGCGGGCACGAAGTGGAACTTCCTAGGATTTACCCCGGGCTTGGTGGGTGGACACTGCATTGGGGTGGACCCCTATTATTTGACTGCCAAGGCCGAACGCCTTGGGTACCACCCTGAGGTGATTTTGGCCGGGCGCCGGATCAACGACGGCATGGGGGCGTTTGTTGCTCAAAAGCTTGTGAAGTTGCTTTCCAACAGGGACGTGCCGGTGGGCCGGGCCCGGGTGGGTGTTCTTGGGCTGACGTTTAAGGAGAATGTTCCGGATCTACGCAACAGTCGGGTGCCGGACATTATTCGGGAGTTGAAGGAGTTTGGCATTGAGGTGTTGGTGCACGACCCGTTGGCGGACGCCGCCCACGCGGAGCATGAGTTCGGTTTTGCATTGGACCCCCTTGAGAGCTTTCAGAAGTTGGATGCTGTGGTTCTTGCGGTTTCACACCAGGCCTACGTTGAACAGGTGGACGACTTGTTGAATCGCGTGGTGGACGGGGGCGTGTTGGTGGATGTGAAGTCTGTGGTGGACTTGGATAAGAGCCCCCATGGGGACCGCATTCAGTACTGGAGCCTGTGACTAGAAAACCTGTGATGAGGAGTGTGTGATGGGAATATTGGTTACCGGAGCCGCTGGGTTTATTGGCTATCACGTTGCGGAAGCGCTGATCACTCGTGGGGTGAACGTTGTGGGAGTGGACAACGTCAACGACTACTACGATGTGCGTTTGAAGGAAGCCCGTTTGGCACGGTTGGCTCGGCACGATGGTTTCACACTCCACCGCATGGATATCGGTGACAAGGATGCACTGGACCAGGTGTTTGCGGAACACCAGCCCTCCACGGTCATCAATTTGGCGGCCCAGGCGGGCGTGCGGCATTCGCTTACCCACCCTGAGACCTACGTGCACAGCAACCTGGTCGGGTACCTGAACATTCTTGAGTGTTGCCGCCATCGCGGTGTGGAGCACCTGATCTATGCGTCTTCCAGTTCTGTGTATGGCGCGAACACAAAGATGCCGTTTTCTGTTCATCAGAACGTGGATCATCCTGTGAGCCTCTATGCGGCCACTAAAAAAGCCAATGAGCTCATGGCCCATACCTACAGCCATCTCTACGGCCTGCCGACCACGGGGTTGAGGTTTTTTACCGTGTACGGGCCCTGGGGCCGACCTGATATGGCTTTGTTCCTTTTTACAAAAGCCATCCTGGCGGGCAAGCCCATCGATGTGTTCAACCACGGAAAGATGCAACGGGACTTTACCTACATTGACGACATTGTGGAGGGCATCGTGCGCCTTGTGGATCACCCGGCTACCGCGGATCCTCAGTGGTCTGGAGACGACCCCACGCCGGAAACAAGCCAGGCTCCCTACCGTTTGTACAATATCGGAAACCACGAGCCGGTGGCCTTGATGGATATGATTGGCGCTGTGGAAAAGGCGCTGGGTCGTACGGCGGAGAAGAATTTTTTGCCGATGCAGCCCGGGGACGTACCGGCCACCTACGCGGATGCGCAGGCGTTGACCGATGCGGTTGGTTTTACCCCGGGTACGCCTCTTCAGGAGGGTATTCAGCGTTTTGTGGATTGGTATGTGGACTATCATGATGTGTCCATTTGAGGGGATTCTCCCCCTTCGCCTGTCGCACGGTTATGGGATAGGCTGCGGGCTATGAAGGGTTGTTTTCGATGAGGGGTGCGTTGAAAGCATTGGCGCTTGGGATAAGCGGCTTGGTTATCCTGGTTGTGGTGGTTGGGTTTTTCTTGCCGCGCACCTGGTCTGTTTCCCAATCGATAGAGGTGCGCGCGGAACCGGGTATGGTGCACCCGTTTGTGGAAGATTTTCACCAGTGGCCATTGTGGGCAGGTTGGAACAACGACATGGATCCCTCTCTTCGGTATTGGTATGAGGGTGCCAAGCGCGGGGTGGGTGCGATTCAACGCTGGCAAGGGGACCGCACCGGGCGGGGAACCCTGCGGATTGTCCGTTCCGATCCCGCACGGGGTGTGTGGCTTGAGGAATCCATTGAGTCGGAGGTGGTGAACGCGCACGGTTCAGTGGAGTATTCGCCGGCGGGTGACGGAAGCACCACTGTGACCTGGAATGACCACGGGGAGCTCCCGCCTATTATCGGCGGATATTTTCGTTGGTATATGGAGGCTTCACTGGGTGAACACTTTGCAACGGGCCTTCAGAAGTTGAAGATGCTTGTGGAGGAGAAGGTGCGTGAGGTCGCTGAACCGGGCCTTGTTGCTGGGGAGGATACCTCTGATTCAGACGGCCCTAGGAATCCCATCGAGTAACCCCGTATGTTCCGTGCTCTAATCGTTGCGCTTCGCCCCCGGCAGTGGGTGAAAAATCTGTTTGTGGCAGCCCCTGCTGTGTTTGCTCAGGTTGTGTTTTTTCCTGGTGTTTTGGCGCGGGTTGGATTGGCTGTTCTGCTTTTTTCTGCGGCTTCCAGTGCGGTGTACTTGCTCAACGATATTGTGGACGTGGAGGCTGATCGCAAGCACCCCCGGAAAAGAAATCGCCCCATTGCGAGTGGTGCCTTGCCGCTTTCGGTGGCGTGGCTTTCCTTCGGTGGTTTGGTGCTTCTTTCCTTGGGTGCGGGCTTTGTGTTGGGGGCCACCTACACCTGTGCCGTATTCGCTTACCTCTTGTTGAATGTCGCCTACTCTTTTCGGTTGAAGCACATCGCGTATGTGGACGTGCTTTGCATTGCGGCTGGATTTGAGTTGCGGGTGTTTGCGGGATCCATAGCCGCGGGGGTTCCGGTGAGTACGTACCTGCTTGGGATTATGTTTACGCTTGCGATGTTTCTCGGATTTGGAAAGCGGTACCATGAGCTGCGTCAGGAAGACCGCTCTTCGGTTCAGCGCAGGTCTTTGCTCTCTTACAACACCGTCGTTGTGAGGGCGATGATGGTGGCGATGATGGTGGGCACCGTGGGGATCTACGTGGTCTACACGCTGGACGCGGATACGGTTGCCATGTTTGGAACACCCCACTTGGTTTGGACGAGCGTGATCGCGGCCTTGGGTGTGGGTCGATTTGTGTGGATCACGTTGTCTCGTGATGACGCGGAGAGCCCTACGGATCAGATGTTAAGGGATCCGCTCTTCCTGTTGAATATCTTTGCTTGGGTGGTGGCTGTGGTCTTCGTGATCTACGGCCCATTTCACTGAAGTTCGCGATCGAGCTCTTCAATGAGTTTTTTGGCCTTTTTCGAAATCTTTTTGGGTACGTTCACCTGAAGCAGTGCGATGAGATCTCCCCGTTTCCGCCCATTGAGGTGGGGGATGCCGCCTTCTTCAATCACCATGGTGTCGCCGGGCTGTACGCCCTGGGGAATGTTGACTTCGTGGGTGCCGCCCCCCAATTTTGGTAGTTCAATGGTGGTACCAAGCGCGGCCTGTGCAAACGAAATGGTGGTCTCGTGCACGAGGTCGTAGCCCTCCCGTTCAAAACGTTCGTCGCTTTCTACGTGGATTTCCACGTAGAGATCGCCGGTGGGGCCTCCCAGTTGCCCGGCCTGGCCCTGACCGCCTAGGCGCAGGGATTGACCGTCGTCCACTCCGGCTGGAACGTTGACCCGTACCTTGCGGTCTACGTTGCTTTCGCCCTGGCCCTTGCAGGTTGTACAGGGAGTGTTTGAAGTGCGACCCTGCCCTCTGCATGTGGGGCATGTGGTGGCGAACATGAAGGCCCCACGGGCTTGGGTGACCTGGCCCTGGCCCTGGCAAGTGTTGCAGACATCCAGTTTTCCACCTTCGGCTCCTGTGCCGTCGCAGGACTTGCAGGGCGCCGGGTGGGAAAGCTCGATTTCCTTTTTTAGACCGAAGGCGGCTTCTTCCAGGGTGAGTGTGAGTCGGGTTTGAATATCGCCGCCGCGCCTTGGTCGTGGACCCCTTGACCCCCCACCCCCGAATCCGCCTCCGAAGCCGCCCATGCCAAAAAGATCACCAAAAATGTCCTGAAAATTGGTGAAAATGTCCTGGGCGTCCGCAAATCCGCCCACTCCGGCGCCCTCCAGGCCCTGATGGCCAAATCGATCGTAGGTGGCCCGCTTTTTTTCGTCGCTCAGGACCTGATAGGCCTCGGAAGCCTCCTTAAACTGTTCCTCTGCTTCGGGGTTGTCGGGGTTCCGGTCCGGATGCAGCTTGAGGGCCAGTGCACGGTAGGCCTTCTTGATCTCGGGCTCGGAGGCGCCTTTTTGGACGCCAAGGACTTCGTAATAGTCGCGTTTTGCCATGGTTGGGGAGTGCCAAGGTAAATCGACCGCACTAAAGGTCAACTCCAATGGCTTTGCATGGTGGGTGGTGCAGGGTGGTGCGGCGCGGCGCGGGCCTGCTACACCCTGTCGCTATGGGAGACACCCCGATAGTCTGGATGGATCTTGAGATGACAGGGCTTGAACCGAGCCGGGAGCGCATTATCGAGCTTGCGGTTCTGGTGACGGATAGTCAGCTCCAGGTGATCGAAGAGGGCCCAGAATTGGTGGTGCACCAGTCCGATGCCCTTCTGGCTTGTATGGACGCCTGGAATACCAAGCACCATGGGGAATCCGGCCTTACCGAGCGGGTTCGCGCCTCCACCGTGTACGAGGTGGAAGCGGAGGCTTTGGTGCTGGAGTTCCTTAAAAAGCACACGACCCGCAAGGGCAGCCCCCTTGCGGGCAATTCAATTCATCAGGATCGCCGATTTCTCAGGGCGTACATGCCCACGGTGGATGATTGGCTGCACTATCGTATGGTGGACGTGAGTTCTGTGAAGGAGTTGGCGCGTCGCTGGAATCCAGGCGTGTATGCCGGACTGCCAGAGAAAAAGGGCAATCACCGCGCGATGGACGATGTGCGCGAGAGCATCGAGGAGCTGCGTTACTATCGGGAGCATTTGTTTGTGCCGGTTGCTGACGTTGAAGTTTCTCCCCCTGAATCCGATCCAGAGGATACGGGTCTGTGACGTTGGTGCTGTGATGTTGGTGCTGTGACATTGGTACCGTGAGAGAAACGCCGTGAGAGCCACGCTGTGAGAACCCCGTTATGAAACCCATGGTCCATGACCTGTCGTTGTACGTGCATTTTCCGTGGTGTTTGAAGAAGTGCCCCTATTGTGATTTTTCGAGCTTTCGCACGTCCCGTGAGGAGATCCCTCACCAGGAGTATGCCGAGGCTGTGTTGTCGGAGATCCAAACCCATGTGCGGCGGATGCCGCAGGGCAGGCGTACTCGATTGACCTCGATTTTTTTTGGGGGCGGCACACCTTCCCTTTGGAACCCCACTTCCGTTGCCCACGTACTGCAGGGTGCCCGGAGAATATTTTCCGACGATCCCGAGCGATTTGAGATCCCTGCGGATTTGGAAGTTACCGCGGAGTGCAACCCTTCATCGTTGGACGGCGAAACCATCGATGGTTTGTTGGGTGCTGGAATCAATAGGATGTCGATCGGTGTGCAATCGTTGGATGACAAGCAGCTTGGTTTTCTGGGCCGACTTCACAGTGCTTCGGATGCGGTGCGTGTTGTTCGGAGCGCGCTTGAGCGAACTAATAGGGTAAGCGCAGATTTGATATTTGGTTTGCCAGGTCAGCCTCCCGCAGAGGCGGCGGCCCATGTGGATGATCTTTTGGGCTTGGGGTTGCTACACCTTTCTGCCTATGCGCTGACCATCGAACAGGGTACCCAGTTTGGGGTGTTGCATCGCAAGGGTCGTTTGCCCATGGCGCAGGAGGACGATGTGGCAGAAGCGTTTTTGGCGATTGAGGACGTTTGTGCGCGCCGTGGTTTGCAGCACTACGAGGTATCCAACTACGGTCAGGAGGGGCATCGTTCTCTACATAATCAGCACTATTGGCGAGGTGGAGACTATTTGGGAGTGGGTTCTGGTGCAGTGGGTTGTTACACTGGAGCGGTGAATGGGAATGGCGCTGATTCGATGGCGGTTCGGTATCTCAATGAGAAGAACCCTGAGGCTTACATTCAATCGACCATGGGTGGGAAATACACTGCGGAAACTGAGCCCTTGGATGGGCCCACCCGGGCGCGGGAAGCGCTTATGTTGGGGCTGCGCACGTTTGAGGGTGTGGATGTGGCCCATGTGGGGCGACTGTGGGGGCAGGGCCTGATGGAGGTTCGGGGAGAAGCGTTGCAGCGCCGTGTGGCTGCTGGAGATCTTCTCTTGGAGGGAAACTCCCTGCGGGTGCCGCGGGATCGATGGTTGAAACTCGACGGGATCGTGTTGGATCTGTTTTAGATGGCTTCTTTTGATCGCATAGAGTTGCGGGGTGTTTGTAAGTCCTACGGATCTGTCCGTGCGCTTGTGAATGTGGATTTGGATATTCGGCAGGGTGAAAGCCTTGGGCTTCTCGGTTCCAACGGTGCGGGTAAGTCCACGTTGCTGCATGTGTTGTCCCGCATGGTGCGGCCCACCCGTGGTGCAGTATGTGCGTGGGTTGGAGATGCCCATGCACCACTTCCCCACTGTGGTGTGGTGGGGCATGCCCCTCTTTTGTATCCAGATCTCACGGGTCGTGAAAATCTGCAGCTCTTTTGCCAGATCCATGGCGTGGCAGTGGAATCTGCCGATCGTTGGCGTGACGCTTTTGATTTGGATGGTTTTGTGGATCGGGTGGTACACGGTTACTCCCGTGGCCAACTCCAACGGCTTTCCTTGGCAAGGGCACTTTGTGGTCGACCAGAGGTATTGGTGCTCGATGAACCTTTGACGGGCTTGGACCGTGCGTCCGCTCAGGCTGTGCTTTCGGTACTGGGCGAGTTGCGGAGCGAGGGTTTGACCGTGGTATTTTCAAGCCATGGAGATACGCTGGTGAATGCGATGAACGCGAGAACCGTAACCATGGTGCGGGGCCGAGTTCACACAGATTCTAGGAGCGCGCTGTGAAGGTGAGTGCGCTGCACACCTGGAGAATACTCACGCTTGAGTACTTTCGCATGGAGTGGCGATCCAAGTTGACATGGGTTCATTCGTTGCTGTTCGGGAGCTTGGTCATCGTTGTAGCCTCCATTAGTTTTTTTGTGCATCCGGGAATGGGTGCCGAAATCGCTCCTGGTGTGCTCTGGCTTGCCATTGCCTTTTCAGGAACACTGTTGCTTACGGGAAGCTGGAGTCGAGAACGGGAGATGGGTGCGCTGTGGGCGCTGCAAACTTCCCAGGTTCCGGGTGTGGCGATTTATCTTGCCAAGGTGGTGAGTACCTCCGTTGTGCTCTGCGTGATGGTGGTATGGTTTGGTTTGCTTTCGGCGGTGCTGTTGCAGGTGCCTCTTTCTGATTTCCCCGTGGCGGTGTGGGGTGCATTGTTGTTGGGTGCATTGGGTTGGGTGGCCGCGGGGCACGTGTTTGCTGCGGTGACTGTGCAATCCCGGGCGAGGGATTTGGTGCTCACACTGGTGTTGTTTCCATTGCTGACGCCCAGCCTGCTTGCCGGTACGGTTGCAACCCGCGCGCTTTTTCAGGGGGCGGCTTTTGTGGACGTGCAAGGCTGGTTTGGGCTGCAGATCCTTTTTGACGGCCTGTTCCTGACGTTGGGTTCCGTGCTCTTCGATCCGCTCACCCGGGAGTGACCGAAGTGGGCCGTAGGCGCCCTAGAAGAGGCCGATGGAGAAGTGGAATGCGCCGAAGGGTTCGCCGAGTTCGCGTCGTCTTGTAAGGATGATGCCGTAGTCGAAGGCAAGTGGGCCCACGGGCGTTTGCAGCCGAATGCCGAAACCCGCGGTGGGCCGAACCTTTGCGGGGTTGAATTGGGTGGGGTCTACCCATAGGTTTCCCAGGTCGTTGAAAATACCGCCGCGTAGGCTCCCAGTGATGGGAAACCGTAACTCGCTTCGCGCGAGTAGGAATGTGTCGCCGCCACGAACAACGTCGGAAAATGTCAGGTTGGGATCCTGTTGGATCTGCTCTGCCACATCCTGAGGCACCATGGCGTCTTGTAGGTATCCGCGCATGGTATCGACCCCACCCAGGAAGAATCTGCGGTTTGGGTAGGTTTGGGATCCGCTTTCCAAGTGAAATACGCGACCTCCACGGATTTGATTCGCCCACACCCAGCCATCAGTGATGGGCATGTAGGCTGTTGCGGTGGCCTGGGTTTTGATGAAGTTGCTCCGAAAGGTGCTCGCGTCTACACGGGAAGCCTGTTCGCTGTTTAGGGTTTGGGCGTACTCCGCAAATGTGGAAAAGAAGAACCCGCGGGAGGGCACAAAGGGATTGTCTCGAAAGTCTGTACGGGTGGTCCACTGCGTGGAGACAATGGTTGAACGACCTTCTGGTACGCGTAAAAGACGTTCCAACCGTGGGTCGGTGTTTGTGGCCAGGTAGTCGTTCAGGCTGTCGCCAGTGAGAAGGTCCACGTTGTTGTTTTCGAGTTGTTCGCTGAGGGCCGTGTTCCAGCGGCGAGACGGGCGCCAACTCCAGGTCATTCCTAGGCTGTTCTGGTCGAGCCCGAAGTCACGTTCGTTGTCTCGCGCCTGTACGACGTCAAAGGAAAGGCGCACGTTGGGAAGGCGAAATGCGTGTGGGATCCCAAGCCCGATGGTGATGTTGCGTTCCAGACGGGCGGTGATTCCTTCTTCATCGAGAAGGGTTTCGTACCGTTGCCTTAGTTGATCGTCCACAAAAAAGAACTGGTAGGCAAGCTGTACTCTTAGTGCGAGGGAAACGGCTGATCCAAATAGATTTCGATACCCGTACTCGAAACCACCGCGCGCACCTTCTCCAGTGGATACTCCGACGTTGAAGTCCAGGTACTGTGGCTTTCGTTCGGTCACTGTGACGACGACGGTTTTGACTTCTGCCGGGAGTTCCGGATCCTCAGGTGCGATGGTCGCGGAACTGAATACGCCTAGGCCCATGAGATTTTCCTGGCTTTCACGCACGGCCGCGGGTCGATAGAGGCCTCCTTCGTGGAGTTTTAGGCGATCTCGTATGATGGATAGTCGGGTTTCTTCTGCCCCGAGCACACGAATGTTGCCCACCTTTACCTTAAATCGTTCCACGATGTGGAACCGCACAAGGGCACGGCTCTGATCCGTGGAGAACTCGGACTCGGCTTCAATCCGTGCGTAGAAATGACCCCTGTCTTGGTAGAGGTTGATCATTTCAATGCGGGCTTCTTCCAAACTTAGGTGACTGAAAGGTGTGCCCCGTTCTAGGCGGATCGCATGGATCAGCGTTGCGGAGGAAATGCTTTCGTTTCCCACAAACTCCACGTTGTGCAGAAATGTTTGTGGACCTTCGATGATGGGAATTTCCACCAGAGATTGGTGGCCTGGAACCTCTTGTTGACGTTTGCGTTTGATAGGTTTTACGGTGGGCGCGCCCACGTTGACGTGGAGGAACCCTTGGGTTTTGTAGAGTTCCGAGATGTGATTTGCGGCACTTTCATAGGTGGGCTGGTGATAGATGTGTTGGGGGTTGGCTACGAAGGGTTTGGTTGATTTTCGCCTGTTTCGGGCACGACTCCCGAACCCCACGGACTGCACGACCTGTGAGTCGACCGGGTGAATGAGGGTGGAACCGGGGAGGCTTTCCTCGAGGTAGCTGTACACCTGCCTTCTCAGGAATCCGGGGCGGAAGTGTACGGCGCCTGGAAACGCGATGGCCACAACCCGATGTTGCGGACCGGTTTCAATGTTGATGTGCAGTTCAACGCGGTCGGGTTCGGGTGTCGGGTCCGTGGATGAACGGGGTGGATGACGTATCGTGGTGGTGATGCGTGCTTCTTCAAATCCGTGCCGATGGTACAAGTCACGGAGACGGTCCACTGCGGCCTGCAATACGGCGTTGGTAAGTCGCTCCTCACTGAGGTTGAGGTGCTCTATGACCGCCTGTCGGTCGAGAGGGTGTTCCCCGTGGATGCGTAGAGTGTAGTGGGGACCCAGGCGCAATCCAACTGACACCTGTGCCTGTTGCCCGTTGCGTTCCACATGGGGGTCAGAAAATCGTGCTTGGAGCCAACCTTCGTTTCGAAGTGTTTGTTGCAAACGCCGGAGTCGATCGATGAGCTGTCGGTGATTCCAGATCATGGATGGTCGTAGCTTTGATTTGCGCATCCATGCTTTGCCTTCTGGGAGGCGGTCTGGGAGGAATGAGAAACCCGTGATTCGTGTGGGCGGACCTTCCTGTAGGCGTAGAATGAGAACCTTGCGCGTGGTGTCGTCGGTATCCCGTAGAACGGTTTCCACCTGGGTGTCGTGGTAGCCCGCTTCTCGATACCGAGCCTTGATGCGATCCACAACGGTTGGAAGGGTGCTCGACTGGAACGAGGTGTCTTCGCCGATTTCTGCGGCTCGCAACACGTCCTCATCTTCCAGAATTCTATTGCCCCATACCTCGATGCGCTGGAGTGCGATCCTTGGTTCCAGCATGGCGACAATACGGATGCCCGCATCTCCCATGGCCTCCATTCGGAATTGCACGTCTTCCCATCGACCGCTTCTGGCAAGACGGTACGTGGCTCGGCGAACCAGTTCACGGCTGATGGGGGCGCCGAGCGGAATGCCAATCTCGCGGGGGTCGACGGGTGCGGAAAAATCTCCTTCCATGGAGATCTCGATGACAGGCATGCCCACCCACTGTTCTGGGATTTCCGCCAGGACGTGGCTGGGCACCCATAGGGCCAGCAGTAGTGCGATCCCGAGAATTCCCTGTGTTGTGCGTTGGGTGTGGTTCACTCGAACTCCAGGCGCCAACGCAGATCCACACCGACATTGCCGATGCTAGAGGCCGTGGTTGTATTGATGTTGTCGTAGGCCGCTTCTACGCTGGTTTCGTCGTTGAGCTGCCATTCCACACCCGTACGGATTTCCCGGCCTTCGGATAGGCCGGTGGAAGCGCGCACGCGTACCTTGTCGGTAATTCGTTTTCCAATGGTGACCTGGGGTTCTGTTCGGTTGGAACGTACCGAGTAGCGACTGGTGATTTGAAAATCATCGATGACAGGCACCACTTCCCGCACTTCGCGGTCCAAGCCAGTGACGGTGGCGAGGGCTTCGATGGCCGCGGTACCGGTGACATCTCCCGCCTGCAGTTGATCGGCCTCTGCACGGGTCATTCCCATGGTGAGCAGCAGCAGAATGTCTTCCTGGGGGAGCGCCGGTGTGCTGGAGGTGGTGAGTTTCATTGCGTCGGCGTCCCCGGTGGCCTGGAGCAGCACACGCCAGCGTGGTCCGGTGAGGCCGCCTGCTCTTCGAATCCTGGTTTCGGCGCTGATATCGAGATGGGGCGTGAAGGATTGGGGATCGTCAAAGAGAATGAGCCCCCTACGTATGTCGAAATCCGTGTTGCGGAAGTGCACGGTTCCCCGGGGGATCGTGAGGGTGCCAATGGCACCAAATCGCTGATCGGTACCCACAAGCCGAAACGGTTGCTTTGAATCTTCGATGTTCATTTCTGCGTCGATGAGGTTGTTGGCGACGCGAATGGGAGTTTGCTCCTCTACCCTTAGATCAATCTCGATGTGATCGTTTTCAGGATCGTACCGTTGTACGGAAGTGCGTTTGGTGCGGGAGATTTCGTCCAATGTTTGGGAAAGGGCGATGGGCTTCTCGTAGACGACGCGCCCGAGGCGAAGGGTTCCTGTGAGCCGTGGTAGCCGTTGCCCTTCGGACCACCTCAAGGAGGTGGAGGAGGACAGGGTGATGTCCAGATCCTCCTGGGGGGTGAAGGAGATGTTTTCGGATTCCACGTCGACCTGAAAACGTTCCAGTCCCCGTTGCTTTAGGCGTGCGGTTCCACCGATATCGATGGAACCCCCAGCCACCTCCGCGTGGATGTTTTGAACGGCGATGTCCTTTCCGGTGAACTGGAAATCCCCGATGACGTTTTGAATCGGCCTGTCGTACCCCGTGACCCGAAGGCCTCCGCCCCGTATTTCTGCACGGCCGTAGGCTCCTGGATCCTCGATGGGGCCCCGCAGATTGATACGAACTTGGGCTGTACCTTCGGAGTCCAGAACTCCGCTGGAGAGAAGGGCCAATAGATCGAGATCCATTGCGCCATCCAGGTTCATGTCGATTCCCCGTTGAATGGAAGCCTTACCAGAAACCGCAAGTTTGGAGTGGGTGCCCTGGACTACGGCCCGATCGATCTGTAGCTCGCCTCGATCGAGATTGATTTCGATGGGGCCGTCGTTGTGGACCTCGACGGAGGATTCTTTGAGCTGGAGTTGATGAATAAGAAGACTGCCCACGAGGGTGTTGTCTTCCAGGGCTGACCCGCCCGTGAAACGCATGCCAGCACTTACTTTTCCCTGCACCGAGTTTTGATCCGTGAGCTCGCGGAGCAGTGGTGACAAATCGAACTGGTTGAGCCATAGGCGGCCCCGTAGTGGGTACACCTCGGTTCTTCCCATGGCCAGGTCGACTTTCACTTGGTTGTTTAACCCGGACCCACACACCAGGTATGCCATGGGTCGGGTGAGCACCGGGGTGGGTCCGTCCACGGTTTGCAGGGGAGGGTCGGGTTTCCAACGACCTTTCCAGAAACCCTGCCGTGCCCAGCCGCAGGGTTCGTCCTCGGGGGGATCCCCGTCCCATTTCGCTGCGGCCCGTACCCAGGGATCGGTTTTGTCGGTCATGCGCACGTAGATACGACCGTCGCCCAGGTACACGTTGTCGTACCGCATGCCGCTGGCGGTAATGTCAAAGCGCCCCCGGGGGATCTCCACGGTTCCTCGGATGTCTCCCAGCACGCCGTAGACCCCTTCCAGGTTAGGGAGGTTGTCTCCAATGCCTTCGGTTTCACGGAAGGTAAACCGGTCGACTGCGGTGGTCATTTGCAGGCGCCCGCCGAGCTCCATGTTGCCCTGTAGAACTACTGTGCCTGCACCCTTTTTGAGGTGAAAATGTTCAAGGTCCAGCTCACCACCCAGATACCCCATCTCGTAGTTGTGCCAGGTCCATTTTCCTTTCACCGCGCCGTCGGTAAACTTGAAGTCGTAGAGCGACATGGAGGGTAGTTGAAAGTTTAGGTCAGCCACCATGGTGCCGGTGGATGCGTCGCCGGGGTATCCGAGGGTGTAGCGAATGTTGGTGCTGCCTTGCAGTGTTCCTTGGTAGGGGGCGAAGCGTTCGTCGGTCTCGAAACCAAAGATGTGGTAGACGTTGGCCAGGGTGAAGCGTTTTGTGGAGAAGCGACCTTCGCTGCGAAACTTTTGATCGGTGAAGTCCAACACCAGGTTTTCGATTTCATAGTTTTCGCTCGCCTTGCGGCCCACCACATGGGGAAACCGGAGTACGACAGTTCCCGGGTCCATGGAAAAACGACTTTCCACATCGCCTAGGCGAAACTCGGCGAACTCAAAACCCAATGCCTTGAAGTTTCCGGTCATCACTGCGGTTTGGTTGTTGCCGACCACATCTACGTGAACGGTTCCTCGCCCTGCCATGGGGAAGATGACAAGTGGAGAGGCTTCCTGGAGATCCACGTCACCGTTGGCGGCGATGTTTAGGCCGCCGTGAAAGCCGAGAAATACATTCCCATCGATTGTGGATTTGGGGGTTTTGAATAGGACTTGTTGGAACCGGACCCCGTCGGGTCGTACTGAAATTTGGGCCTGCCCTGTGGCCTGGGCGGCTGCGATCAGGTGGCGTGCGGGCTTTATGTGCCAAGCGTCCTGTGTGACTTTGAAGTTCTGGGTTTCGAGTCGAAGTGGGCCGTTGAGTTGCAGTGGATCGAGTGTGCCTCGGATGCGAGATGTCCCCGTGAGATCCCATTGCACGATGGTGTTGGGTGTGACCCCAAGCTGTTCCATGAGGTATTCGAACTCCAGGCCCTGGAGGTTGAGTTCCACGTCGAGGGGTTTGCTCCCCTTTAGGCCGAGTGAGCCGCTGAAGCCAACTTGCCCCCCCCCTTTGATGATGTGCATGGTCCCTTGGGAGATGTTGAGGGACTCTTCGTTGGCTTCGATTGTCGCGTCGAGATCCCCAAGGCCGAACTTGCCTACTTTGGCGTGCTCTACGTGGAGTTCTCCTGTGGCCACGGTGCCGGCATCTGAACGCTCTCCAACAAGGTTAATGTGGGCCACCCCTTGCAGGGGCGGGTGTTTCAGATTGTGGGGAAGGCGATCCAGTTGGGCCAAATCCACCCGAAGGGAAGCGCTGCCTTTCCATGTTTTGGGCCGGCGCACGGGTGGTTGGTCAGTGCCTGTGTTGGGTGTGCCGGTGTTGGGTGTGCCTGTGTTGGGTGTGTTGTTGTCCGTACGGGGAGGAAGTTCGATGGAGAAGCTTTTCAGTTCTGTGTCGAAGAAGGGGGTGCGCAGGATGCCTTCGTCCACGTGTAGGGTTTGGCCACTTCGATTGAGGTGAATGGCCAGCTGTTGAATGTCTTCGGTGCCCTTGCTGTGGTGGATCTGGCCGCCGCTGGCCTGGATTTCACAATCCATTTCCGTGGCGGAGGTGGCATCTAGCTGAAAGTGCACGCCTGCGAGTTTGATATCCCCGAACTCACTGGCCTCAAGTTCTACCGAGGCGTTGTTGGCGATGAGTTTGTCGAAGGGAAACTCACCGTTGCCCTTCCGATTGCGTTTTCGAGTGAACGGCAGATTGATGATGCGGTTGTCACGAACCACGAGCCGTAGGTGTGGTTGGTTCAGTTCGATGCGGTGCAGTCGAAAACGGCCAACAAGAAGACGCAACAGGGATGGGTGCAGGTTGACGTCTTCGGCACTTGCCAATGGGCCATACACGGGATCTGTCAGTTCCAGTTGGTTGACGTGTAAGTGGGGCAAGGGAAGGAAGTTGACCCCTACCTGTTGAATGTTGGCGTCCAGTCCCAGTTCGCTGTGAATGATTTCAATGGCAGCGTCCCGAAGTCGATCCTGACCCCAGGAGGTTTGCAGGGCTGTGACGAGCATGAATGGGGGTACGAGCGCGGCCACCACAAGTACGTGAACCAGGTTTGGAAGCCACCCGCCCTTCTTGCGGCGCGATCGACGACGCTTGCGTTTGATGGAGGACGGACGGCGGCCTTTGCTCGAAGGGGCTGGACCTCTGGGCGCGGCCACGGCTTCATCTACATGAGGAGAGGTGCTTTTCCCCTCACTTTCTGGTGTTTTCGTGGGCACAGATACTCAGGGTCAAAGTAGCATGGGGTAGGAACATTTCGCGATTCTGCTACCGTCGTTTGGCTATGGATCCAGCACAGATTCTTGCGGGCAGCCTTCCCAATGGTTGGACCCGGGAGACCCCCATTCGCCGGGATGGTCAGGGCCGTTGGTTTCACGGGGAGGATGGGATCGATCATCCCAATTTGGTTCAGGCCTTTGATCGTTGGATCGAGGTCGCGCCAGATGGGCGCTATTGCCTGCGAAACGATTTAAACTGGGCCTACATTGCGCTTGAGGGGGCCCCGGTATTTGTGCGGCAGGCGGTACCCAAGGCGGGCGGTGTGGAGCTTGGCTTGTCTGACGGGCGTTGTGAGATGCTTGATCCAAAGACTCTTCGCCAGGATGCCCAGGGGGTTCTGTATTGCACTGTGCGTGCGGGTTGCATGACGGCCCGTTTTTCACGGGAGGCCATGTGGGGGCTGAAGGATTGTCTTGGGGGAGAGGGCGATGTGCTCGAGTTGGACGGTGTTCGTTTTGAGGTGCCGACGGTTCAGGAGCCCCTGCTTCAACCCGTTCCTACGTTTGACGATGTGCCGCGTGCCCCGAAACCCGTGGGAGTCGCGTCCGAGGTTGCTGCCCTGGGGGGAGTTCAGGGAACTGCGAAGGACGTTTCACCTTTGATGGGGCGGCTGTCGGGGGCGGTGGTCCTGCTCGTGCTGGGTTTGGTGGGCGTAGCCATGGTGTTTGCGGTGGTGGATGGGCAGCGGCGTGCCGCGAGCGCTCCAATCGAGGCGTTTTTGGGCAAGGAAGTGTTTCAAGGGCAGGGCTCTGGCACCGACCCGAGCGCATACTTTTTGGGTGAGAAACCTGCGCCTGATTTTACTCTGCCTGATGGAGCCGGGAATCCGTGGAGGCTTGGGGATCATCGGGGCCGCTGGGTGCTGCTCAACTTCTGGAGTGTGACCTGTGCGCCGTGTGTGGAGGAGATGCCAAGCCTTGTGGAGTTGGCCCGCTGGGGTTCACGAAAGATGGACCTGGATGTGGTGGCTGTTTCCGTGGATTCGGGTTTGGGCGCTGTCAAATCGGAGTTTCCTAATGGCGCCACTCCCGGGCTGACACTGCTGTTTGACCCCGAAAAGAAGGTGGTTCGGGACGCTTTTGGGACGAAAAAGTACCCAGAAACCTGGCTTATCGACCCAACGGGCACCATTCGCCTACGGGTGGATGGCAAGCGGGATTGGTCCCAACCGGTGGTTTTCGACCTGATCGACAGCCTCGAGTAGCTCCATTTCAATTCTGAAATGGGCGGCCACAGCGATTTAGCCACAGCAATCTAGATGCGCATGTGTTGGGTTTCGACCCCTCCGTGCGGTCGGGAGGTTGCCGAAAACGACCCAGGTTCGAAAATTAATTAATGATCTCAAGACTGATGGCTGCCGTCAGGTTCGAATGGTTGGGTTTGAACGGCTGAAAGGGCATTCTGTGTCGAAAAATGGTTTTCAGCGCGTGTCTTATTTTCGTCCAAAGGAAAGCGTGCCCGTAATCATTTGGTAAAACGGCAACATTCGACCGCTAGCCATCCCGCTAGGGCGTGTCGGAAGAGCTCGCTTTGATTCGGGCTCAGGAATTAAAATGGCCCACGATCCACTGGGGGGTAGGGATCGCGGGCCTACAACAACTGAATCCGGCTCCGTACAAATAAGGGGGGGATGTACGAAGCGTTTCCCAGCCACATAGGAGTGAAGCAATCCCCGTGCCAAGGTGGAAAGTGCAGTTTTTACATTGGTAGGACATGAATGCCCGGTTTCTTGGTTGCAGCTCTGCAATTGTGCATTTCATATGTGAAATGCGCTCGGTCAGATGACGTGCTCCATGGGAGGATTTGGATTCTGATGTCTAAGCATTGCCAGTAACGGGATTTCTGCCCATTTCAGCGTGTGACACCGTGTGGATCCTCTGCTAACCCTTGGGACCCATGGCTACCGGTTCCGACAATTCCTCTGTATTCAGCAATCCCGATCAGATTCTTGGCAACGCTTACGACAAGCGCTTGCGGTCCCGTGCTCTTGAATCGGGCCGTCTTAAGCTTGCGGATCTGAAGGGCCACTTGAGCGGCTTGGAAGACATGTCGGGAAATGCGGAAACGGTTGTGGTGGATGCCGCGTCTTCGACGAGCGATTTGTCGAACGACTAGTTGATTGGGCTGAGCTCGTTTAACACGACTGGTTTCGACGCATTTGGTTTCGACGCATTTGGTTTCAGGGCATTTGGGTTTAGGTCACTTGATTTTGGGGGATGCAACGCATGGATGAGGCGAAACCAGATTCCAGTGCCAAGGGCTCCCTCAAGGATTCCAGTGCTGAGGGCTCCGTCAAGGAGTCCAACGGTGTTGTGCCCATTGATTTCAGTACGTTTGCCCTTTCATTGGGAGCATCGGCGCTTGCCCATTTGGGCGAAAGGATGTCGGCTGACGGTGTGCCCACTCCCGTGTCGTTGCCCCTGGCGCGACAAACCATCGACCTGATTGCCCTGTTGGAAGAGAAGACCGCTGGAAACCTCAGCGGTGAAGAAGAACGCCTGATGTCTCAACTGCTCGTGGAACTTCGCATGAAGTACACCGCCAAGTGCAAAGAGACCCCCGGCTCCAACTGCGAATAACGGCCGGCTGGTTGGGTTCGGGCCCTGCGCCGCACTTTTTGTGAGCCTTACTTGAGCTTCTTTGCCTGTCTGGGAATATTATTGTCCTAATATGCGTATATGTGGACTCTTAAGGTGCGTCCATAATGTGAGGGGTGTTTTCCTCGTATTGCCTGTGGACGCTGAAGGGCTTTGAAGATGTTGGCGAAGCGGTTGTGGGTTCCGTTTTTGTTTGTGGTGGGGTGTCAGTCCAATGGGCCTGGGTCTTCTGGCCAGGGGACGACGTTGGATGGGGGGGCCCAGGACGCGGTGGCGGATACCGCCCTTCCTCCTGGGTGCAGCAATGCCACCAAGGATGGAACGGAGACGGACGTGGATTGCGGCGGTGGCGCGTGCGCGCTTTGTGCGGCGGATTCCAGTTGTGTTCGCGGGGCAGACTGTGAGAGTTCCGTGTGTCGGGTGGGCCGATGTGCGGAGGCCTCGTGCAACGACAATGTGTTGAATCAGGACGAGTCGGATTCCGACTGCGGTGGTACCGCCTGCTCTGGTTGCGGTAACGGCCGTGTGTGTAGTGTGGATAGTGATTGCCTTTCTGGGTTTTGCAACGGCGCGGGTACGTGCGCCGTTTCCTGCCCGGACAACGCCATCAATGGAAGCGAGACGGACGTGGACTGCGGCGGCAGCGGTTGCATGGGGTGTGCCGATGGGCAGATGTGTGTTGTTGATAGTGACTGCGCGGATATGGCTTGCAGCCCCGGTGGTATTTGCGTGGCCCACTGCACGAGCCTCACCAAGGATTCCAACGAAACGGATGTGGATTGTGGTGGTCCGGATTGCGACGCGTGCCCGGACCTGGATGATTGCCTTGTGGCAAGTGATTGTTTGAGCGCCGTGTGCACAGGGAATATCTGCCAAGTTCCTACGTGTTCAGACGCTGTGCACAACGGTACCGAAACAGACGTGGACTGCGGTGGCCCCTGTAGCCCATGTACCGATGGACAGGCCTGTGCTGTTCCTGCGGATTGTACGAGCATGGTTTGCGATATGAACGTGTGTGGTGCTGCTGGGTGTACTGACCTGGTAATGAATGGCACTGAAACCGACATCGATTGTGGGGGAGCAGGGTGTGCTGGGTGCCCCGACGGACAGATGTGTCTAGTCGGAACGGATTGCCTTAGCGAACGGTGTACAGGACCTGTCTGCACTTCATCGTGTACCGACGGTGCGAAGAACGGCGACGAAACCGATGTGGATTGTGGTGGTAGCTGTCCTGCCATATGTACAGCAGGGCAGATGTGTATTCTGGATAGCGAATGTGATAGCGGTGTCTGCACTGCAAACGTTTGTCAGACCCCGACGTGCATTGACGGCGTTGAAAATGGCGGCGAGACGGACCTCGACTGCGGTGGGTCTGTCTGTTCAGGATGCTTGGCCGGGCAGGCGTGTATCGTGCCGAGTGATTGTCTGGCCAATGCCTGTGACAATAACATTTGCGACCGATGTAACGATGGTGTGATGAATGGCAATGAGACGGATTTGGATTGTGGGGGAAGTTGCGCTACCTGCGTCCGTGGCCAGGTGTGCACGCAAGACTCTGACTGTGACACCAACGCTTGCCATGATGGGCACTGTGCGTACCACTACAGTTGTGCTGACATTCTCCGTAGTGGAAACTCTACGGGTAGTGGTGTCTATTCTATTGAGCCCGTTTCAGGGGAAGATGCTTTCGATGTGTATTGCGATATGACCACAAACGGTGGGGGTTGGACACTGGTCCAGTCTGCGCTGTCGAGTTCACCACCGGCCGGAGCTGCGCGATATTCCAGTAATCTCGCCACCCTTCAACCCACAAAGGCAACGGGGTTTTCTGACAGGCAGATTTGGTATGGGTTGCGACCCTTGATGGGTACCCACAGTGATATTCGGTTCGCATGCAAACGTCCAATGTCTACCTCTTTTGATGTCGATATGTCCTTCTTTGACAACCACTGGTACGCTTCGATCACTGCTGCACAGATATATACGAAGACCTGCCTCAGCCCCCTTCAAATGCCCGTTGGCCATGAGCCTGCGAGACGAAACAACATCAACGGTGCCAACCGTGCTGCTGGGGATCCATGGAATAACTACCCGCCCCGGGGTGGGGGAAACTGGGCCCATTTCGCCATGGATTTTGACGATGGAAGCCTAAGTGACAACACCAGTTGGGGAAACGATGGTAACGACTACTATTGCGGTAGTAATTTGAACTTACCCCTTCCGTACGGGTCCTCTTTTTTTGTTTTCGTACGTGAGGGACAGTGCACAAATCACTCCGATTGCAGCACCCATCACTGCGGAGCCCGGGGGTTTTGTCAGCCGGTTCATTCTTGCCAAGAAATTTTGGATATCGACCCGGGTGCGGCAAGTGGGACCTACAGCATTCTTGGAAATCGCACGAACCGACCCGAACTCGTGTACTGCGACATGAGTACAGATGGCGGCGGCTGGACGTTGGTGGGTTCGTCTGACTCCGCACTGGACGACCATGGGCATCGATATCCGCACTGCACAAACTACGCGTACGGAAGCCTGGCCACGTTGGCGCCCAGCTCCAGCACACGTTTGCAGGACTTCAATTTGGATGACCCTCAAGGGAACTCAGATATTCGATTCGTGTGTGATCTCAACACCAGCCAGTCAGGGGTAGACGTGGATCTGTCTTTCTACGATACGGATTGGTATAAAAATATCGCACGTGCGACGGATGAAGATGACAGTTGTTTTGCCGCCGGTAACAAGTCCGCACCAGCACCACCCGGACGCCGGAACAACTTGATATCCACGGTGATCGTAGCGGGAACCCAATGGGCAGGCACCGCGGGCAGGCTCGTTGGAGAAGACAGCTGTCGCGATACTGATTTTACGGTCGACTTCAACGACCAGGGGATGGGAGGCGTATCAGGCGTCGGCGATGGTACGGACTGGGGATCTCAGAACGGCCAACTGTGGTGTGGCTCCCAAACAGTGTCATCGGGTTCCCATGGGTACTACGTGTTTACACGGGAAACAGGGTGCACTCAGCATGCCGACTGCGAATCCAAGGTCTGTGAATCGGGGAAATGTGTGTACAAGCACAGTTGCAAAGAGATTCTCGATGCGGACCCCAGTGCAACCACTGGATACTACACGATTGCACACCCCAAAAACGGCGAACGTTTCCTAACACAGTGTGAGATGGCGGTTGACGGCGGTGGGTGGACTCTTGTGACCTATCACGTAGGTAGCTCGATTCGTTTCCGGCCCCGCTACATAGAACCGCTGCACAGTGGTACCAACTATCTATGGGATGGCTTTGAACAGCAGCTCGGCGAGAGGAGTGACATGCGATTCGCCTGCAAGAAGGATAGGTCCACGGCCACGATGGATGTGGACTTGAGTTTCTACGCGGTGGATTGGTACGGAAACCTTGTGAACCACATTGCCACCGATTTTTCAGATCCTGCAGCCACGGGAGGCGTGCCAGCACGTCGGAACAACCTTGCTTCACCTCCCGTGTTTCTAGATACCACCAACGCATGGGACAACACACCCAATGCGAGCGGTGGACCGCAAATGGCTGGTCCATCGTCTCCGGAGTACTTCTCGATCGACTTTGACGATGCGGGTTATGATGGTGCGGACAACACGGATGGTACTGACTGGGGTCGTAATGCGGACGGTTATGTTTGCGGAGATACTGTGGCCAGTAACGGCAACATGATTTGGTTCGTGTATGTTCGCGAGCACTGACCCGCGGTCACTATGACGGCATCGGGATCGTTAGATGTCGAGGTTGGCGACTTCTAGGGCGTTTTGTTCGATGAATTCTCGGCGGGGTTCGACTTGGTCGCCCATGAGCACGCTGAAGATGGATTCGGTTTCTACGGCGTCGTCTACGCGGACTTGCAAAAGGGTGCGGGTTTCTGGGTCCATGGTGGTTTCCCAGAGTTCGTCGGGGTTCATTTCACCCAGGCCTTTGTAGCGCTGTACGGAGAGGCCCTTGCGGGCGCTTTGGTCGACGTGTTTCCAGAGGTCGAAGACGTTGTCCACCTCTAGCGTGGCTTGGTCGTCGTTGTCTTTGGCGTTGGCTCGCTTGACCGTGAAAGGTGGTTTGCCCAGAGCTTCCACGCCCTGCCAGATGGTGCGCATTTCCTGGAAGTCGGGTGTGCCAATGATGCCGGCGTCGATGCGGGCTATTTTTCCGGTGAGGCCGCCCTGGGATTGGACGGAGAGGTAGGGTGCTGCTTTCACAGGCCCCTTGTTTTCTGTCTTGTTGTTTTCTGTGCTGTTGTTTTCTGTGCTGTTGTTTTCTGTGCTGCTGTTTTCTGTGTCGCTGCCCTGTTCACCATTGGCGTCGCCAGTTTCTGGGGCCACAGTGACTTGGGGTGTTTCGACGGAGATTTTGAGGGGGAGAAGGTCGGGGCGATTTTCCTGGATGAAGATTTGAAGTTCTTCGCCTGCGGCTTGCAGCATTTGGGCATCCGGCTGGGTGCTGGTGAGGGATTTGCTTCGGGCAAGGCCTTCGATGAGAGCGGGGTTCACACGGCGGAACCATTTTTTTCCGCGCTCGCGGAAGGAAATGACGTCGGCCATGAGTCGGCGTAGGGGTTCCCCTGAGAGGGTGGAATCGTTTGAGCTGGATTGGATGATCATGCCTTCCAGGCCGGCATCGAGAATGTATTCGTTGAGAGCAGGGTCGTCCTTGAGGTATTGGACTTTCTTGCCTCGCTTTACTTTGTACAGTGGTGGTTGGGCGATGTAGAGGTAGCCGGCTTGTACGAGTTCGGGCATTTGCCGGTAGAAGAACGTGAGCAGCAGGGTGCGAATGTGGGAACCGTCCACGTCCGCATCGGTCATGATGATGACTTGGTGGTAGCGGGCCTTTTCTAGGTTGAAGTTGCCGCCGCCTTCTACGCCTGCCCCAAGGGCCGTGATTAGGGTGCCGATTTCAGCGCTGGAGAGCATTTTTTCGAATCGGGCGCGCTCCACGTTGAGGATTTTTCCACGTAGGGGAAGGATGGCCTGGAAGCGCCGGTCGCGACCCTGCTTTGCGCTGCCGCCGGCGCTGTCACCCTCCACCAGGTAGATTTCGCTTTCTGTGGGGTCTTTGCTTTGGCAGTCGGCGAGTTTTCCGGGCAGGGTGCTGGCGTCGAGCACGCCCTTTCGTTGCACCATTTCCCGGGCCTTGCGGGCGGCCTCACGGGCCCGGGCTGCGACCACCGTTTTTTCAATGATGCGCCGGGCGGGCTTGGGGTTTTCTTCCAGGTATTGGCCGAGCTTGTCGTTGACGATGCCTTCGACAATGCCGCGCACTTCGCTGGAAACAAGTTTGTTTTTGGTCTGGGAGCCGAAGCTTGGGTCCGGGTGCTTGACGGAAACGATGCAGGTGAGGCCCTCGCGGACGTCTTCGCCGCTGAGGGCGGCCTTGAGCTCCTTGAGAAGGTTTTGGGCAGTGCCGTAGGTGTTGATGGTGCGGGTGAGGGCGGTGCGAAGGCCGGTGAGGTGGGTGCCGCCATCACGGTTGTGCACGTTGTTGGTGTAGCAAAAAATGGATTCGTTGTAGGAGTCGTTCCATTGGAAGGCGAGTTCCACTTCCACGCCGTCCCGGGTGTCTTTCATGTAGATGACCTCGGGGTGGAGGGGGGTTTTTGTCTTGCTGAGGTTGGAAACGAACTCGCGGATGCCGCCTTCGTACTTGAAGATGCTTTGTCGATCGGCACGCTCATCCTTGAGCACGATTTCAAGGCCGGCGTTGAGGAAGGTGATTTCCCGCAGGCGGTTGGCCAGGGTTTCAAAGTGAAAATCGATGTTGGAGAAGACTTCCACGTCCGGCAGGAAGGTCATGGTGGTGCCGGTGGCGGTGCTGTCTTCGGTGGCGGTGAGGGTGGTGACGGGTACGCCCTTTTCGTAGCGTTGTTCCCAGTGCTTGCCCTCGCGGTAGATGTCCATGGTGAGCCAGGCGCTCACGGCGTTCACGGCACTCACACCCACACCGTGGAGGCCGGCGGAGACTTTGTAGCTGTCGTTGTCGAACTTGCCGCCCGCATGCAACACGGTCATGACGACCTCTGCGGCGCTGACCCCCTTTTCGTGCATGCCCACGGGAATGCCGCGGCCGTTGTCGGTGACCTTGAGTGAGCCATCGGCTTGAACCGTGACTTGGATGCGATCGCAATGGCCGGCCAGGTGTTCGTCCACCGCGTTGTCCACCACTTCCCACACCAGGTGGTGAAGGCCGGTGCCGTCGTGCACGTCGCCGATGTACATGCCAGGGCGCTTGCGAACGGCTTCGAGCCCCTCCAGGACCTGGATGGAGCTTTGGCCGTAGGCGGCCTCGTTCTCCGCTGCGCTTGTGGCCGCTGTATGGGTCGCGGGCACTTTGGCGGCGGGAGTGGCGGTTTCTGGGGAGGGCGGTGCGGTGAGATCGGAGGCCATAGTTGGGTACACATCTAGGGGGAATTCAGGCCCCCTTGAGAGCCCCACAACCTAGTTGGCCCAACCCCCTTTCGCAAGGCGTTCAGGGGGGATTTCCACCCGGCGTTTTGCGGGGATTTGGGGCCCTGTAGAGTTTCCTAAAGGGTCTCCTAGTGGGGGATCGAAGTGTGGCCTTCGATGGAGTACCCGCGTAGCTCCCCTTTGACCTCGACTGTGCGCTCTACCATGCCCAGTTGGACTTGGGTGTAGATGAGCACGGGGCCCACGTCGGGGCAGTAGGTGGTGTCCACATGGCGTTGCTCAGAACCGCCCCGTTCTTCAATGCGGACGCACCGGGAAAACTTGCCCGCCACTGTTTCAACCCGCTCGTCCGTGGCAGCAATGCGGGCAGTGGCACCCTTGGGGGCTGCCCATTCGTTGCCAACCTCGATTGGGTTCTTGATGAGCCAGGTGAGTTGGTCGAACTTCCAGATGCCGTCCGCCTTGATTTCATAGAAGACGGGGTCGCTGCCTGAGGTGATTTGCACCTGCCCGTTGGTGACGTCCAGAACCCGGGTGATGGCTAGGGTGCTGGTGTCCTGGCCGGTGTCCACGTCGTAGGACCAGACGTTCTCGTTTTGCATGGGGTAGAGCCGGTGGGCTGTGATTGGACCGCGGGGGCCCCTGACCTTGTGGCCGCCGCCGCAGGCCTGTGCGCCCAGCAGTATTGTGGCTGCAATGAGCAATGGAGTGAATCGAAGGGTGGGTAGGGACGTCAACGGGCGCATGTTCGGGGAAGAAGCGTACCCTAAAACGGCCGGGTTGTGGACGGGAAGGTGGGGCCTTTGGGAACCGTTGTGGACTGGATTGGGACGGAGACCGTGCATTTTTTCGGGGAAAACTACTTGGTCTACAGTTTGCAGTGTCATGTCAGTTGCAGTGCCAGGTGAGCAGAGCGAGCGGCTGCCAGGGTGAAATTAGGGAGGATCGAGTGATGACGGGTTCAGAACGGTTGTTTCGAAAACTGGGTGCGAGTGTGATGTTGGCAACCTGTGCGGTGGGGGCCTGGGCCTGCTCGGCGGAACTTTCGAGTTCGGTGACGACCGTGAAGTACCTGGACCCAAAGGGTGACCACGGCCTGCAGATGGATCTGGACATGGCAGGTGTGAATGACGTGTACGCCCAGTTGGAAAACGTTGATGGGTTTGGTGAGGCGGCCCTCGCTGTGGATCTGGCGCCCACGGAGGAGGGCAAGGCGGCGGCCCTAGGGAACTTACAGGGCGTGGTGGCAAGGTTTGTGAATCGCAATCCCGGGGCAGCGCAGGATCTTGGGACCCAGGTGAACGAACAGTTGCAGCAGGTGCGTGTGCGCAGGTTCGTACGGCTGGAGCACACCGATGAGTTGCAGAAGCTGGTGGATGGGGTTGTCAGCGACTACGCCAGCCGAAACCTGACTGCGCAGATGAATCTGGATGTGGATGCGCACATGTATTCCCCAAGGAAGAAGTACTTTGCGGTGGAAACCGTGGACCCCTGGGAGGGTGGGGTAATTCACGATATTGAGATTTGGGATCGAAAGCCACTCTCACCTGAACTGCAGCTGAAGCGAGATGTGCGCCCGGTGTTGCATTTTCGACTCAAGGAAACGCCTAGGGTATTGCGTGTGGACGAGCCTCCCGCAGAGAGGTTGAGGCCCGGTAGGACCTACACCGGAACGTTTCAGGTGATCGAGTACGACGGGGATGGAAATCCTGTTGAGCCGGAAAACGATGCGGATCTTCAGTTGCCCCAGTCAGGCACGTTTGAAATTCACGGTGGCTCCGCGCTCGACAATGGAGTGGATACTATTTCTCGGACACTCTTTTGGTTTGTACAACCCGTGGGATTCGGTAGTGCGTCTAGGGGTGGCTTGCCCATGTGTTCAGCCATGGAAGAGATGCCCCAGTCGGGCGCAGAGTTCCGGTCGGGTTTGCTCGATTGCATGGGGCAGGATGTGGAGTTGTTCTCCCAGGCGAAAGTACTGGGTGAAAAGAACGGATTGTTTGGCCTTGGGGTGTTTTACAAGGTGAGTCACCTGGCCTTGGCGGCAGTGCTGTTGGTTGGAGTGGTGTTCCTGGCTGGGGCTCTGTTGGAAGGAGCACTCATTGGCCTTGCCATTCTTGGTGCAGACTTTCTCCTGGGCCTGGTGCTGCGAAAAGCCATTCGCAAGGCGCGTGCTGAGCATGCCAAGACGCAAACGGGATAGGGGAAGTTCCTGGTTTTATTGCGCACCTCATTCGATCTGATCGAGTTTTGACCTTGATCTTTGGCCCTGGAGCCGCGTCGTACGTGCTCGCCGTAGCTTTGGCTACGCCTGCGCGCGCCTCCTTGCTCCCGAACCAAATCTGCAGCGGCCAAATTCTCAATCATCTCAAATGAGGTGCGCTGTAGGGCGCTACCAGCGGCGGTATTGGTTGGCCGTGAGTATCATGGTGAGTGCGTTGATTTCACTTACGTGGGTACCCTCACTGCCTTCGATCGGTTGTTGTGAGCGTTCGCCCATTTGCTGTTGGATGAGCTCCACGGCGTCTTGAGCTACCTCTGGTAGCGAATCCCGCCGATAGGGGCATTCGATGGAGGTTGCTGGCGCGCCTTCTTCGCAGGTGGGGTAGGTTTGTGGGCAGTAGTACGTGTCTTCGAGGGGGTCTGAAACCTGCGCGACAAAGAAATTGCCGGGTTGATCGCCCGTGGGTGCCCTGGAGTCCGTTGCCGGGTTTGGGTTGTGTGCCCATTGGGCGAGGATCTCTATCGTGGTGTGTGGTCGAGATGCGGACGTGGATCGGGTGGGTGGTTCTTTATCCGGAAAGATGTCGACTTTCGCCAGGTACGCGCGCGGGGCTGCGGGCCAACTGGATCGGTTGTCGCACTGAATGGGAGCCCAGGGCTGAATGGCCACGTGGCCTCCGATCATGGGCATGACCCGTGTGCCCAACGCCCATGGGTTTTCTACAGCTGGGGTACTTGTGTTGGTCATCCGTTTTTCTGCGCGACCTGTGCAGAATGCAGACGCTAGTGGTTGGATTTCGTTGCGAGGTGCGGAACCCGTAGTTTGTAGACTCGGAATGTGTTGCGTGAGATCGCAGAAGGCGTGGCGTTCCTGGGTGGAAATGGCAGGGCGGCCGTCCAGCAATGTTGGGGCAGACTGGGTGGCTTTGGGGGAAAACGTGTCGCACAGGGTTTTGAATGTACTTCCGACGGCCCCACACGTGGGGAGCCGTGCGGTGGCCTTGTACTGCTGTGCACTGTAGCCTGCGCGTGCTTCTGCGGCGTCCCAGGTGGCGTAATACTCGTAGGTTGACAGTTGGGGCATGGGCCCGAGCAGTTGGTGAGGCACCTGGTGTTTCGCGGCGTATTGGCCTTGCCTTGCATCCATGTAGGCTCGAATCACGGAGAATATGCCGAGCCGTGCCCGTAGCCAGCCCACGGCCAGCGCCCAGGGTTCGCTTTGCTCCTCCACCCAGTGATTAAGTTCAGGTGATGCACTTTCAAAGGTGATGCGCTCATCGAGCATGCGTAGCTCCTTGTTGTTGAGTTTTTCGAGCCAGTGGCTCAAAAAAGATGCCTCCAGCGCTTTTAGGAGCTGTTTGCTGCCTACGGGTTTTCCTTCAACGGTTTTGCTTCGGCTCAGGGGCGGGTTGCTGATGCGAAAATCCTTGGGGAGGACAAGCTCACCGATCTGGTTTTGAAGTTCTGTGCTGAGAACCGCGGCCATGGCGTCCACGTCCTTGATGGAGGGATGCCCTTCGCCGGTGCAGTACGGGGTGGAGGTGTGCTCTTCTAGGGTGGTGTGAACGCCACGGGTGTGGCCTTTGGAGATTGCGCCGCCAGGGGCCCACACGAGGTAGACGCGACGGTCCCTGCCATCAAAGGAGACCTTGAGGGGTAGCCAGAGGCCTTCTACGGTTTGCATTTCGCTTATTCCTGTCGTTCCCAGGGGGACGGAGGCGGACCGGCGGCACGCTCGGAACCGGGGGGTCTCGAAGGTGGCGGTGATTTGGGCGTAGGGCGGGCCGGATTTGCTATTGGAGAGGGCCGGGGTGGTCCCACAACCAGAAATCACGCTGACGCTGAGACAGCAGAACAGGGCGATCCCCGTGGCCTGATGGTTGTGGGATGAGGATTGGGTGGCTTTTGTGTGAAAGGGCATGGCGGTCAGAAGCTGACGACACCAAGCAATAACGGGGCCACACTGTGCCCTGCTATTGCGCACCTCATTCGATCTGATCGAGTTTTGACCTTGATCTTTGGCCCTGGAGCTGTGTCGTACGTGCTCGCCGTAGCTTTGGCTACGCCTGCGCGCGCCTCCTCGCTCCCGAGCCAAATCTACTGCGGTCAAACTCTCAATCATCTCAAATGAGGTGCGCTGTAGATAACGCTATTCTTTTTTTCTTTTTCGGGGGCGGACGAAGAAGGCGAGTAGGACGGAGAGGAAGTACAGGCCCACCAGGGGGATGAGCATCATGAGTTGGGAGCCCACGTCGGGAGGGGTGAGCAGGGCTGCAAGTACGGTGGAGATGACAATCCACCAGCGGCTGAAGCTTAGGAGTTGCCTCCAGGTGACGATGCCCGTGGCGGAAAGGAAGCTGATGACGACGGGCATTTCGAACACCACACCAAAGGCGAGCAGCATGCGAACCTCGAAGGTGAGGATCTCGCTCATGGCAATGGTGGGTTCGATGGCGATTCCGCTGGGGAGGGTTTGCGCGAACTCCAGGAAGTACTCGAAGGCGAGCGGGAAAACGATTTGGTAGCCAAAGGCGGCACCGCCCGTGAAACACAGGGTAGACAGTAAAACGAAGGGAATGGCGAGGCGTTTTTCCTTTTTGTACAGGCCCGGGGAGACGAAGGCCCAGAGCTGCCAGAACACCCAGGGCAGGCCCACGATCAGGCCGGTGATGAGGGCGATTTTGAGGTAGGCGACGAAGGGGTCAATGGGGTTGAGGAAGATGAGTTTGGGTTCGGTGGCGAGGCCCACCTTTCGCCAGGCTTGGGTGAAGGGAAGGGTGAGGTAGCCCAGAAGCCATTCGCGAAATGTCCACCCGAGGATGACCCCGGGGATGAGGCCGATGACCGCACGTACGAGCCGTTTGCGGAGTTCTCCCAGGTGGTTGAAGAAACCCATTTGCACGTCGTCTTCTGGCGCGGGTGTGGGAAGGGCGCTCATGGGGTCTTGGGATCCACTGGGCTGGTTGCCTGGGGGTTGGCCGCCTGGGGGTTGGCCGCCTGGGGGTTGGCTAAGTGATCCACTGGGGAGGTCGAGTTGGGTGCGGGTTCTGGGGCTTCGGTTGAATCTGTGGTGGGGGCTGGTGTGGCTTCGGCTGGGTTGTTTTCAGTTGGGCTGTTTTCTGCGAGGGTGCCCCGGGGCAAGGGGCGCTTGGCGGGCTGGGGGGGGTAGATGTCTTCCCGCATGAGTTCGTCCAGGCCCACGGAGGTTTTGAGCTCGCGGGTGGCACGGCGGAGTTCGCGCATGGATTTACCCACCGTACGCATGAGTTTCGGCAGCTTTTCAGGGCCCACCGCCAACAGGGCCACGACCCCTACGGTAAGCAATTCTCCGAATCCTAGGCCGAACATCCGCCCATTGTACGCATATTGATCGGTGGTGGCACGTGCCATGTCGGAACGACTTGGGATCGACTTGGGCGGGGACCCAGATGTATTGGTGCGGGCGTTTGAAAACTGGCCTGCATTTGAGGATACAGTCGAGAGTTTGAAATTTTTATCTGAGCGGTACCAGTTAGGGATTTTGTCCAACGTGGAAGACCGCATGTTTGATGTGACGCGGCAACGACTGGAGCACGGGTTCAAGTTTGCCTTTGTGGTGACGGCTGGATCCCTGGGCGGGATCTACAAGCCGGACGTGCGTGTGTTTGAGGCAGCAGAAAGCCAGCATGGTTTGGATCGCAACACATGGCTGCACGTGGCCCAAAGCCAGTACCACGACATTGCCCCAGCACGGGAGCTCGCCATCACCAGCGTACACGTGGACCGTCGACCCACTGGGGACAACGCCTCCGCCACGCCCGCTTCAGATGCTGCGGCAGACGTGACCGTAAAAGACCTGGCAGAGCTCGTGGCGTTGATGGGCGGGTAGGGTTCCTGTTGTCCCTACCGTGAGTTTGAACATTGGGTCTATCGGATGGTGAGGGATTCGACGTGGATGCCGGTGGCGCAGCCGTCGAAGCAGTCTTTGGGGGTGTATTCGCAGGTTTCGATGGTGCCGTGACGGAAGGTTAGGACGATGTTGTTTTCGTCTGGGTCCTGGGTGAGTACGTTGTCGGCGCAGTAGTCGTACAAATCGTCGATGGTCCAAACTCCATAGAAGTGGTTGTCATGGCTGCCGACATCGGTACCGAGTTCACTCCACTGAAGCCTTGCGGGTTGGTGATGTTGGTCCCAGGTTTCGTAGTCCCGTTGCACCACCGTTTCTTCTTCCACGGTGTAGCGGGTTCGGGTGCCGCCGAAGTTGTAGTCCTGCGTGGTGAGGCTGTAGGTGTAGTTCGTGTACGGCAGGGATTCCCGGCGGCCTCGGTTCAGATTGAGTTCACAGGTTTGGGTTTTGCAGCCGCTGACTTCCATGATGACGTCCTTGTCGCCGTCGTAGTCCTGGTCTGAACCAAGGGAGCAGGCCGCGAGAGTAATTCCGAAAACGAAGTTAATGAATGGGTATGTGGAGGTTCGAATAAGCATGGGCAAATGTAGAAGCACATATTGTACCAACCTGATGTACACGGAAGATCGTCGTGTTTTTCAAGTATGGGTTGAGGTTCATTGGTGCTTGTGGCGCAGTGTGGCTCACCCAATTGATTGAACGGCCTCGGGATACGGGTACCGCGTGGGCATGGCGTGATGGGCTAGTACACGAGTTTGTCGAAAGCCTTCAGCGGGCACGGGTATTGCGTTGATGGTTCAGGTATGTTGAACCTGAAATTTGGGCTTGTTTTATTTACGTTTGTGGTCCTCGGTGGAGGGCTTTTGGGGTGTGGTGCTCAGCTTGAGCCTGGGGAGGGGAAGGCGATTGTGCCGCTGTATGAGGTGGGGCTTCACACGGGGGAGGGGAAGGTTGCTTTTTCCCGGGAGTTTACGTGGGTGACCCGGGCGATGTTGCGTGGGTTTGTGGATGACAGGGATGTGATGGAGGCGAAGCCTCGTTTGCGGCAGGCGTTTCGCAGGGCCTATGCGCACCTCTGGGCGGAAGGCCACGTATTGGTTGCACCCCGGTCCCTGGTGATGGGTGGTGACGAGGCGGACGTGATGTTTCGTGTGCCTGCGTGTTCGGCTCGAACGGTTCGGGCGAAGCCTCCCCATCTTGCGGATCCGGGGTCGGCGGTTTTCGATTGCTCCTTTGAGTTCATGTCTGCGGTGAATGTGTGGGCGGTTGTGCGGCTTGAGGGAATCGAAGTGCCTACAGTGAAACGAGTACCGTTTCACCCTGAGCGTTGGGAACATGCTGAATCACAACTCGTGCTCACCGAGATCGTGGAATCGGGGGCGGACGTTCCCCGTGGTGCCCGGGTGGGTGTACCGGGGGTGGAGAGCCTGGCTCTGCGTATGGGGAACGTGGCAAGTGTGGCGTACCGCCTTGGCACAAGCGGAACGCCGGACTCGCCGTTTTACCGTTACAGTCAAGATACGAAAACGGTGTTGCCCAGGGTTGGCCTTGCGGAGTTGTGTGGTGACTCCCTGACAGGTAAGGATCGTGCGGCTTCCTACTCGGCAGTTGAGCGCAATGCGGAGCAGTGGATGGATGTGTTGCTGGGTGCGCGCCGCTTGGTGGACCGTGAGTTGCTGCACCAAGAGAGACCCACGTTTGCTCAACTTTTTGGAGCCAACTTTGATGAGAAGGTATTGGAAGTTCCTGCAGAGCTTGCACCTGCCATGGACGCGCTGGCGCTGACCCCGGGTTCTGCGCAACTTTCAAGGACACACGACCTGGATTTGGAGTTGGCGACAACCATGGACAAGACAAACGGAAGCCATGTGTACGCCCTTGAGAACGGCCCTGGTCAATCTGATGATCAAGTGGGGCAAGGGGAGCAGGGGCTTGCGAGCTTTCGGTTTTTTGTGAACTTTGGAAATAGTCCGTCCGAGAGTTGGCATATCCCAGAGAAGGTGGATCCGCTGTATCCCCCTTCTGCTCGAGCCTTGTCTGCCCGGGAGGAGAACCGGCACATTGAACGATTTAGACATGCTCTCCCGGCACAAGGGTTTTCCCCGACAATCGGCTTGGTGTGTGTTTCGGGGGAGGAATCCTGGCCCACATCCGGATCTCCAGTTGCCGCGCAGTAGTTTGCGTTGCGTTGTTCTAGAGCGCGAGGGCGATGCCGAAGTTGGCGATGAGTTGCTCGAGCTGGATGTCCAAGTCGCCGCTTTCTGTGGCCTTGTCCACGGGGTGGCTTGCGCGGTGGCTGGCGTAGGCAAACTCGGCGACGAGACCTAGGTTTTTCCATGCCCAGTATTGGGCGCCAGCACGTAGGCCAAAGTTGTAGCCTACACCGGGTTTTACTTTGCCGATGCTTCCAATGGTTTCGGCGTACTCGTCCTGGGGCACGGAGAGAGTAAAGCCCACGGGTACGGCGCCGTAGAGGTGGAGTTTGCCAAGTGGGAGCCGCAATCGGACGACAGCGTTTAGATCGGTGATGAAGTTTTCACCGATGCCTAGGTCCTGGCCTGAGTTGGATTGCCAACCGTAGATCCCAATCTCCGGGCCGATGGAAACGATACGGAGAATGGCGATGTCCAGATCGCCCACCACTCCCCAGGTGACACGGAGGCCCTCGTCACCTTCGCTGTTACCGAGGGACGTGTTGGTATCCCCATTGAGCCCAGTGCTGAAGCGTAGGTTGGTGTGAAGCCCCAGGGTCCCCTGGGCTTCGGCGGGTGTGGTGAGTGTGAGTGCCGCCCAGGTGAGTAGACCCGAAGCGAGGGTGAAAAAGGGAGAAGTGCTGTGCATGTGAGTATCCGTTGCGCGGAGCCCCAATCGTTTCATTCGTGACTTTCAATTACAACATTTGGGCATGTTCACGCTTCAAATGGAATTTTCGGCACTTGACCTTCTCGGGGTCTAGCCATGCATTGCGGGCGACTTTTTAGAAATTTCCCAATGATCTTAATGGGACCCCCTGATTCCAGAAAATTCGCCCTAGGGCGACTCCCGTTTGTCGCCACGAACGTCCCAATTTCCGAAATCAACCTGGGTGGTTTTTCGGGAATGGTTGATTGGGGGTTAGGCGGCGTGGGCGAGGTTGGGGCGGCGGCCGCGTATTCGGTGGGGCATGGTTTTGGCCCAGGTGGCGGCGGCTAGGCCTTCTAGGGTCAGCCGGTTGTTCGCCTCCTGAACCAGTCCCAGTTTACGGATGTCGCCGAGGCCCTTGCGGATTTCCCACAGGGGCCAGTCGAGTCTCCAGGCCAGGTTTTCTGCGTCCGGCTCGAAGCCGTTGCCGGTGCAAAACATGATCATTTCTAACAATTTTAGAGTTTGCGAGCTGTTCATGTGTTCAGGCTAGATCCGACACTGATCACCTGTCCAGTTAGTGGAAAGGTTTTTTCGCGATTTGCAGTTTTATCCCTGTTTGTGGATATTTTTGCGGGTGCTTGGGGAGGTGGTCCGGCCTTTGCTGAGTAGGTTCACATGAGGATATATTGTCTCCGCTCCCACTCTCTGGTGCGTTTTTCTCGTATGTTGGCGTCTGCCCGTGTGTGCTTTTCCGTGGGCCTGGGCCTGGTCGTTGGTGGGTGCTCTCTGCAAGCGGCCGTTGCGCCATCGTCTGTGGGGGCAAGCGGGCAGGGCAAGGTAGCTGCGGACTTGGCCGGCCCCTGGGAGGAAGTGGCGGTGGCCATGGTGAGCCATTCCCTTTGGACCGGTGGCAACCGGTACGACTACCAGGCGACGTTGCGCACCGAAGGTCCGCTGGATGGCATTCCGGATTATCTGTTTGCTCAGAAGGATGTGTCTGGGGGCGGGTTTGCGGACGGTTGGTCTGAGGTCTTGGTTGGTGGCGTTACGTCTGAGACCGTTGCGATGAATGACGTTGTGAAGGTTTTTGAGAGTGAGGTGTTGAGCGGGCGCGGAAGGCTCGAGGTCTCTGAGTCCATTTTTCAGAGTTTGCTGGAAAAAAAAGGTACCCATCGGCGCGAGGTGTTGGGGCATGCGCTGCACCGCTTGGTGGACGAAAACATGGTCGAGGATATGCCTGCGGTGCCCTACCAGCCCTACGTGCGGGAAAATGATGGGATCGCTGCGGGTCCACGTACGTTGGGCATGTTTCCCACGGATAGCGACCAGGCGTACGTTGCCGTTTTGGACGCACGGTCCGATGTTCCGAATACGATTGCGGGTGCGGTCGATTCTGGCCTCTACGTGCGGTTGGCAGCGGGTAGGTTGGAAAGTCTCTTTCCGCCCACGTACGTCAATGTACCTATCGCTGGCGAACACCCCTGGAAGCTTTCAGGGTTTACTTCCCTCCCGGCAAGTCGTGGAAGGCGAATCTACCAGGCTTCCTACTACGCCAACAACGTGGTGCCCCAGGGTGAGGTGACCTACACGGCCTACCGGGCCATGGGTGTGGATGTTTCTCGTTTTGTGGAGAGGAGTGTTTTTGTATTGGATGTTACTTTCGGAGGGCGGGCATGGAACCAACACTTTACACCGCGGCCTTCTAGCGAAACTCAGGTTCGGGAAAGTGCCGTATTGGGTGGCGTGTGTGAGGCGCCGGTTCAATACGCATTGTTGCGCCATATGTCCGCTCGCCAAAAGATCGCCCGTGTACATGGCCCGGCGCGGAAAGCCTTTGTTCGGGATTCTACTAGCGAAAATATCCGTAGGGTGGTGGGCGCGATTGTTACCTCACGTGAACTGGGCGACCTTGAGTACGGAGTGGTCAGGATGAAGGGCCTTCCCGCCAGTGCGGAGAGTGCCGCCGGGTACGTTCGTTTTACTAGCCTGCCTGGCTACTACGTTTACGTGCCCAAGGCATCCGCGGGCTTCTGTGTCATGGCGCAAACCTGACGTATTGGTCGGAATCGGCCTGACACTTTGCATGTCGCTCTGTGTGTTGGTGGATAGATCAGTCTCTCAAACTGGCCACTGCCGTTGCGAACTGAGGTTCAACCCGTGTGAAACCACGCCCAGGTGCAGTGGCACACAAGCTGCTTGGTGAGATGTGCCTTCCCAACGGGAGACACGTCGTGATGTGGTGCAAATTTAGACTCAATGGTTCGTTTTGCGCCGTTTCTGTTTCGGTACTTCCCGCGGTCGCATGTTTGTTTGTCCTTGGCGCCGGGTGTTCGGCTACTCAGGATCCACTAAATCACAACAAGCGGGTGCAACCGCGCGAGGTGATTGCGGAAAAGAGCGTGTTGCATCTGACCCAGTGGTTGGTGGAACGGGGGCTAAGTAGCCTGCCCAAAAAGGAGATCGAAATCCCCTATCGTGCTTGGCGCAACCCGGGCCATTGCGTCACCACGGTGCGCGGACTTTTGAAATCCGGTGAAGACCAGTTGAAGATACGAGGCGTTCAATATCTCGCGGATGACCCTTCCTTTACTGCCAAGGTTGAAGCAAATACAGGCAAACTCTTTCTTGGTCCAGGGTTTGTGCGTGCCGCCCTGGTTGCTCCGGCATGGGCTCTGGGTATCCTGGTTCATGAGTTTGCCCACGGTGACGACCTGTCGTTGCACGGGGAGCGCACCCCATGTTTTTCTCCGTTTCGAGAGGACTTGCGTTTTCTCTCTGAGCTTCGGGCGGAGAAAGCCAGGGCTGCCTTTCATCGGAACGTGGCGTGGGTTTCGCTAAATGATGGACCTGCCGACCAAGGAGAAACTGTTCCATATGTTGAGCCACTTGGCGTACGGAGCTTTCAGCACTCGCAGTATCTAGAATGGCGATTGCGATCTCTTGGGAGACTGGCCTCAGTAGAAGAAACTGAGTTTCTGTTTCCTATGGATGAACGCTACTCAGCGCACGGGATGCCGCTGAGCCAACTTGTGCGCGATCATGCGTGGAACTTTGAAGATCAATATGCTTCTCCGGAATATCTCAACTCTCTCCTGGCTGCCGCTGAAGCGGATCGTGTGCGATCGATCTTTTATGAGAGCGAGATTGTTACCTATCTTGAATCGATTGCTGAGGCATGGAAGCGGGAGCTTGAACGGGTGTCTGGTGACCGCGTAATACCCCCGTTGGCTTCGTTGGGGGCCCACCAGCGTATGGACGTCTTGTATGAACGGACTTCGATTCTTATGGGTTGGCTTGCGGAATCCAATGCGACGCACCTTCCAAAGGGTGCTGGTTTTCGTCTTCGGATTGCGCCAGTTGTTGTGTATCTAGTCAATTCACTTGAGCACGATATTCCGAGGGTACTGGCTGACCTCGATCAGCAAGAGAGCCATGGAGATGTTCTGGGCCGCGGCGATCCAAGGTTCGTCGAGTCGGCGTACGAACCCTGGTTGAGTTCCCGTGGGCTCTCCGTTGAGGATGTGTTGCAAGAGCTGAAGTTGCTTCGAGTACTGGCGGCATTCGGTAGTGATCCATCTGATGATTTCTCTTCGGATATTGAAGTTTCACGTTAGGTGCGCCATGTAGTGGCCCGTGGGGTTGCAGCTTACGCTTGATTCGTTGTTGCGGAGGTTTTCGAAGCGGCCTCCGCCGGTGTTGGTGACGCCTGCGCCCGAGAATGCGGTGGTGGCTGTGGAGGCATGCCCTGTTGTCGGGCCGACACCGTTTGACCTTGAGCGTACGGGAGACCGAGACACTGCGGAGCTGCTTCGGGTATTTGAGCAACTGAACGCCCAATGGTTTTTGAACTCGGTGCAGGTGCAGGTGCGTTGGGGGCGCGCGTCTTCACGGAGGTCGGGTCGCCGCCGGCAGCGTTCCATTCGTTTGGGCTCCTACGTGTTTGAGGATCGGGTGATTCGCATGCACCCGGTGTTAAAGAACGCCTGGGTGCCGGACTTCTTTGTGGCCTACGTGCTCTTTCACGAGATGTTGCACGTGGCTGAGCCGCCGATTCGGTCGAAGGGCCGCATCCTGTACCACCACGCCCAGTTCAAGAGCCGTGAACGCGCCTACCCCGACTACAAACGGGCCCGGGTGTGGGAGCGACAGAATATCGAGAGGCTGCTAGGCGGCTGGTAGCGTGGGTGTTGCCTACTTGTTTTCTGCTTCCTGGTGTTGTTTGATGAGATCGAGAGTCACGGCTTCAAGTGCCTTTGATCCGATGTCTGCATGGCCCACGCGAATATGGATGAACGCCGTGTGCCAGGGTGCGTCACTGGTGTTTTCACTTTCTTTCGCTTTGTACTGCCGCGTTTGAATGCAGTTCATGCTTTCGGCACAGGAAAACGAGTAGGGTGACCAGGTGTTTACGCCGACGTCGTCCACCTTTAATTGCGTGGATTTCGTGATCACATCGATCAGGCGTGGACGATCCTTTTGGGAATAGTTTTCGTGAGTCCCGCTTGGTAGCCTGTGCCACCTTCCTGCGGTTCCGATGTTGTCGATGGCGCCCATGCCCAATCGGCTTGGGGCTGCGCCAATCGTGAACTCCACAATCCCATGCATCAATGTGCCTGCCCCTTCACCGACACCAATGACGATGTCTGGCCGGTGGGTTTCCAGCACCGCACCCAACCACGCGCTGACCGTGAGATACTCCACGGGTAGGATGATATGCATCCACTGGATGGGACCTGGGTGCGAACCGGCGCCCGCGATCTTTGTCCACATCTTTTGAATAGCGATGTCGCCGTCGTTTGTCTTCCGTTCACCAAACGGGCGAAACCCGTAGGTCAGGACCTTAGTTTTGGTGCCGTCTGATGGCGTGTTTTGTTCAGAACCGATGGTGAAGTATTGATAGTTCTGCAGGGGCTGCCACTGCTTGGGTCCGAAAATGATTTCCTTTTGGTCATTGGCATCCCCACCTTTCCAAATAGATTTTCCGGATGTGGTGGGCGACCAGGTCGGTGCCATTTGAAGCACAAAGGGCTTATCAAAAACATCGTGGGAATCGCACGCTTTTGCCAGTTCCTGTCTACTGACTTTCCACACTCGCAGGTTGGTTCCGTGGGCGATCCGAGACTTTTCCTCGTCAAATGCAGGTGTGAACAACTGGGTGACATCCCGTCGGGCGGGTTCCGTTTCTGTTTGGGAGAGGGACCATTGCGTGAAAGGTGAGCAGTGGGCTGTGAGTGCTGGGAGTTCGTTGCGTTGGTGGTTTTCGTAGGCGACAAAGAGATCGCCTTTCGTCGTATCAAGGGGGCCTGACTGGGCGAATATGCGAAGGCGGTCCCATTCGTTGCCAAGACGTACCGCGCGCAACCGGGGTGCACTATTTGGAGCGGCTGTGAGGGAAACCTTCAGTTCGCATTGGGTGTCTATACCTCCGTTGATGACGATGCCTGCGGCGTGGGAATTGAGAAATCCCGGAGCGTGATTCCCAAAGGCGCAGGAGGTGATGCGGGTGTTGGGGATTCTTGTACAGTGTTGCTTTGTAAGCGTTTTAACCTTTTTGTTTGTGCACAAGAGCTGCACTTCAACAGGAATTTCGTTCTGTTCCCAGTCTAGAACCTCAACCCGCGGAACGAGATAAGTGCGTGGGTGCACCATGGTTGGATGTACAGGCATTCGGCACAGCGTTGCGGTGTAACCGTCCAACCCATAGGGAGTTGGCTTTGGCTGGAACACGGGGTATCCGTTTTCAGTTTGGGTAGTGCCCTGCATCTGTGGTTTGCAATGCAGAACGCCTTCCATGGCCTTGGTAGTTGCGGCGACTTGGCCCTTGGGTGAAAACCACGCGGCCTGCTCTTCGGGCCGCAGAAACGTTAGGTGCTCGAAGTTCGGAGAGGTGGCGTGGATTCCTCCGGTTTTGACGCCTGTGTTTTCTCCGTTCGGTGCAGTGCAGCCCACCGCAACGACCATGCCCAGAGCTCCGTAGAGCACTCCCCACATCGCTGAAAATCCGTCGCTTTTCATGGGTTGGGGACGAGCAAAAACTGTGCCTTCTTAGATTGTCGGGCGCTTGAGCGATCCAGGCCCATGCCCGCGCGGGCAACTCCAGTCGCCACTGCGACAATTTACATCTGACGGTCGCCGACACAGGTCCGGCTCATAGGTCGCGCGAGATGTCCGGTTGATTCGCTGGAATTTTGAGGACACCTCACATTCGGAACACAGAGCGCTCCATGTTCCTGTTTGACCTCACTTTGGACAGAAAATGTCGCGGCGAACTGAAGAATTGCGCATGAATGACCGTGGCACATTGCTTGCGGTGTCGTCTGAAGTAACCCGACCAGCAGGTTTTTAGACAAGGAAATGTTTGATGAAGGTTGATACCCACCCGCGTTTTTTCTCCCGAACGATTCGCTCGATTGTTGCTCTGAGCCTGGCTCTGTCAGGGGCCTGTTCTTCGGCTCCTAGCGCCCAGAGTGTGAAATCCATTGCCCAGGAGGGGTCTCCCTGCGTGGGCCTCGCCGAGGCGATGTATCCCCAGGTGCGCAAGGCCATGGATGAAACTGGCAATGACATCTCTTCGTTGGAAGCATGGGAGCCGACGCAGGACGCTATTTTCAAGGCGTTGCAGAATAACTGGTCTAACGATGGGTTTGACGGAGACGTCATCACAGGTTCTGAACGGTTCGTCGCAAATGACGGAGTAGCGAAAGCATTGCGTGGCTACCTCAAGGCGATTGGCCGTGAGAACGTACCCGAAGAGGGAGATGTGGGCCTTATGCTCCTTCCAGATACTAGCCTTTTTGACAAAGACGTTTCCGAACGACGACACGGCTTGTTGGTGCGGCTTACGTTGGGGGATGAACAGGTCATTTACACCCAGATTGTGACACCACGGGATCGCTCAGCCGATTTGAATAGCGGTGACAACGCCAACAATGAGACTGACTCCGAAGTGAACAACGTAGAGTGGGCAGTGCTGGATGCTGTGCAAGGTGACGCAGTTGACGGTGTTCGCGCTGTGCAGCTCTCCAGTTGTAGTTCCCAGGGTCGGTTTACGGGCACCGTTGACTCAAAGGCGGGGGAAGCGCTTGGTACGTCGGTTACGTCGCTTCACAAAACAGCAACACTGGGAGCCGACCAGACGCTTGGCTTTCTTGTGGGTTCTCCGCTCACGTCACTGACCGTCAAATCCAGTGCTCTGGACGACGATGACCTTGTGGCGTTTGGGAGGTTTTCCTTTGCTAACCTCAAGAAAGTGGATTTGAAGGGTGCTTCCGTTAGCCACGTAGGTGTGAACGCTTTGCTTGTGTCCCAAACTCACATTCAACAGCTTGTGTTGACGGATACCCTGGTGGAAGATTCGGTCTTTGAATCCCTGGCGACTCTCACTGGACTGCGCCGCGTGTTGCTGGGTGGTACCAAGGTGACCAAGGGAGGCGTGGAAACATTCCTACGGGATAACAAGCCTACGGGTCTGGTGAGTGTTGAAGTCCCTGCGGGCCTTTTCACCACTGAAGAAATCACTGTTCTCAAAACTGAAACAGACACCCGTGGGCTAAGAGCCGCGCGACAGTAATCGCGTCGACATGCGGAGAGTTCCCATCCACCTTAGTGGTTCTGGATGAGGACTTCTCTTCGGCCGCCGGCTTTGGAGGTGGGGGGGCCTACGACGCCTTGTTTTTCCATTTCCTCTACGAGCTTGGCGGCTTTGTTGTAGCCGACGGAGAGTTTGCGTTGGATGTGGCTGATGGAGCAGTAGCCGGCTTCGGCCACCACGCGTACGGCGCGGTCGTAGACGGGGTCGTCGCTGTTGTCGCTTGAACCCTCTTCGTCTTCATCGTCCCTGGGTTTGAGGATTTCCTCGTCGTAGACGGGCTTGGCCTGGGCACGCAAATGGTCGCACACGTCGCGTACTTCGTCTTCGCTGACGTAGGAGCAGTGCACCCGTTGCAGGTCGCTTGAGCCGGGGGGGATCATGAGCATGTCGCCCATGCCCAGCAGGTGTTCTGCACCGTTGCGGCCAAGAATGGTTTTGGAGTCCTCCCGTTGGGAGACCTTAAACGCCATGCGAGCGGGGAAGTTGGCTTTGATCATGCCGGTGATCACATCGACACTTGGGCGCTGGGTGGCCAGGATGACGTGAATGCCTGCAGCACGTGCCTTTTGGGCCAGGCGTGCAATGGCGGATTCCACGTCCTTGGCGGCTACCATCATCAGGTCTGCGAATTCGTCCACCACCACGACCACGTAGGGGAGCTTCTCAGGCGGCTTTTCCTCAAGTTCTTCGCCCTGGACCTGGGCGTCCTCAAACGTGTCGGCATTCATGGCCTTCGGTGGCTTCTTGGGTTTGAGCTTCTCTGGAGCGAGGTCGCCGTTGAGCACTTTTTGAACGCGATCGTTGTAGCTCTTGATATTGCGTGCACCGGCGTCTGCGAAGAGCTGGTAGCGGCGCTCCATTTCGTCCACGGCCCATTTGAGCGCGAGGGCGGCCTTCTTCATATCGGTCACCACGGGCAACAGCATGTGGGGGATGCCGTCAAACACGGCGAGCTCCACCACCTTGGGGTCGATCATGAGCAGGCGCACTTCTTCTGGTGTCTTCTTGGTGAGAAGCGAAGTGAGCATGACGTTGAGGCCCACGCTCTTTCCGGCCCCGGTGGCACCCGCCACAAGCAAGTGGGGCATGCGCGCCAGGTCGCAGTAGACGGGCTGCCCCGCGATGTCTTCACCCAGTGCCATGGGTAGGTCGGCCTTTTGGTTGTCCCAACGGCGGTCTTGCAGGGTTTGCCGCAGGTACACGGTTTGCCGTTCGTCGTTGGGTAGCTCGAAGCCCACCCGTGCCTTGCCGGGAATGGGTGCCACGATGCGCACCTTTTGGGCCGCAAGCGCCATGGCTAGGTCGTCGGCCAGGCCGGCAATTTTAGAGACCTTGGTGCCGCTTTGGGGTTCGAACTCGTACATGGTGACCACGGGCCCGGGGTGGATTTCGTCCACGCGACCCTTGACGCCGTAGGCCTCAAGCTTTTCCACAAGGCGTGCGGCGTTGTTGCGTAGGGTTTCTGCATTGACACGAATGCGGCTTTTGGATCCAGGCTCCAGAAGCTCCATGGGGGGGAGTTCAAACGGAACTTCATTCGCTTTGCCGCCGAACAGCTTTTTCTTTGTGGGTACCTTGGCTTTTTTTGTAACTGCGGGTGGCAGTTCCAGCTGATCGACCTTGGCAATGGGCGCAACGATGCGTGGGCCGTCGTCCTTGGTAGCCTTTGCAGTGGTTTTCTTGCGGGTAGTGGTCGTGGTGGGGGCGTTGTTGCTTTGTTGGGGATCTTCGGTGTCGGATTCGTTGGCCTGTTTTGAAGCGTCTGACTTTTCACGTTCGTTTTCAGGGTCCTCTTCAGGATCCTCTTGAGGCCCTCCTTGTGGGTTTTCGTGTGACCCCTCGGGCAAATTGCTGTGTTCGTTGAGCCCGTCTGCCAGTTCAAGGGCGCGTGCTTCTGCCCAGGCGTCTTTTACCTGTTGGAGTGCATTGTGTGCGCCGTTGTTTGCAGCACGGAATGCCTGGCCCATGGATTGGAACGCGCGGAACACAGTGGCCGGGGACCGCAGCAGGATGACGATGAGCAGTGTTGCACCCGCGATGACAGTGGCGCCCACAGTGCCTAGAAGCGACCGCAGTACCTCGCCCATGACTTCACCAATGGCGCCGCCACGGGACATGCCTTCACCCATGCCGGGCGCGGCTGGGATGGATGCCCCGGCAAGATGGAGAATCACGCAGCCCACCAGGACAACGATTAGGGTCGATGCCACGCGTGTGGGCCCGAACGCTGTGCCAATAGTGATACTTTCTGCTGGCTGCGAATCCAGACGGTCTGCTTCATCGAGTGTGTGGGGCGCGGCCACTAGCGGTGTCCGTTGAAAGAGGCGTACCGTGAGTAGGCCCAGTTCTGCGGGCAGCAGCCACCCGGCCCACCCAAAGGCGGCGAGCACCATGGAGGCAAGTCCCTGACCCACTGGGCCGATGAGATTGTCCTGGGAATTACCGGCAGAAACCAGGGCAAGACCTAGCAACAGGGCTGCCGTGGCTGTCACCACGCCTAGGATTTCATGGCGAAGATGATTTCTTCTGGGTGGGCTCTCGCCTCCGGATTGCCCGGCATATTCCGGGTCCGTGGTAGCAGGATGTAGGTCCAAGTATGCTCTCTCCTACATCAGACCATGTTTCCGGTGGACCCAAAGGTCAACAAAAAGGTACGGTTTTGCGGTAAAAGAAAGGAGAAAGTGCTCAGGTGGGAGGCGCCTGGGAGATCGGTGGGCAAGGTAATGGCCGCCATTTCCGTGGAGTCTCTTGATTGTGGGGGCCAAATCTCTCTACACTCTCCCCCGTTGCTACCTGGTATTTGGCACCCGGTGGTTTCCGCTGCGACTTAGGAAAATGACTCACATGCACTCAAATCAACGTCTTTTTAACAGTTTTTCTCGATCTTTGGCAGGTTCTCGCACCGTTTTGGTGGGTACCTTAACACTTGGCCTTGCAGTGTTGGGCGCCACCGTGGGCGGCTGCAAGATCGGCTCCAAGGATATTGAGGCCTGGCAGCAAACGGTGAAGGGCCCGGAAAAAATGGTAGTGGTGATGTTGAGCGATCACTACGGGATGGACCTTCGTGGGCAGGCGGCCATGGCCCTTGTGGAAATGGAGCGCAGCGATGTGGACGGCATTGATGAGCTCAAAGAGGCCGTGCACCGCTTGGATGAGGAAACACGCGGTAAGGTGCTTGCCAAGCTTGCTCCGGCCCTGGGCAAGATGATGGAAAATGCTGAAGCCGCAGTTCAAGTGCGGGCGAAGGATGCGGCCTATGTGCTGATTTCCGAGACGGAAGGGGAAACCCGGTCTGAGCTTGTGAAATCGGTTGTGGGTTGGTACGTGGCGGATTTCAACGGTCGCAGCCTGGCGGGCAAGGCCAGTGCCGAGCAGGTGGTTCGTGCCCTGGGAGCCGAGGCAGCTCCCATGCTTGTGGACGCCATGAACGCGGAGATGCCCCAGGTCGCGTTAGTCAAACTTTGCCAACTCATTCACGAGGTGGCGGATGAGAAAACCCGTGCTGACGCCGGCAAACGAATCGTGGCCATCGAGCGGCAAATGGAAAGTGCGGAGTTCATCGAGTGGCTGAAGAAGAAGATTGGTGAACAGCTCGCAGAGCAGGATCCGGAAGCTGCCAAGGACGAGAAGAAGCTTTTGGCTTTGGCGTTGCGGAATAGGGAAAGTTTTGTGAATGAGGGAGCGATCACCGCCATGAAGCACCTGTCTTCTGTGCAGATTGTTGCCGATCGTTTGGTGGAGATTGGCACCTCTGCGGACGTGACGCCTATCATGTTGAAGCGCCGTGAGATGGCGCTCCTGGCTCTTGAGGGGAACGCCAAGAAGCCCCACCTGGAAAAGTTGCTTGCTCTTGCGCTGGATGACGCAAGCCCTGGAAATCTACGGGATCTGGCTTTTGATCGTGTGGGTGACATCAAGAGCCCTGAGGCCATCGGGCCCATGTGGAAGTTGGTTCAGAACGGTGATGATGACCAACAGCGGCTCCGTTGGAGAGCTGGCGAAATGGTGCTTGCCATTGGGGGCGCCGAGATCGTTGGACAGTTCTTTAAGAAGCTGCCGTCTAGGGCCGCATATGAACCTGAAGAGTTGGAAGGTTATGCTACGCGCCTGAGTCAGATGACCCCTCCCCCTGGGAGTACGATGACTGCGAAACTGCGTTCGCGGAATTGGTGGGAGAAGGTGATTGCCCTCAAGTATCTGGAGAGGCGCGGAACTGCCGAGGACATCGCGAGCGTCGAGCGGATGAAGTCGGATCGTAGTTCCGTTCAGGGCAGTAACTGGGCACGTAAGAAGATGGCCACTGTGGGTGATGTGGCCACGGCTGCTCTGGAGGCCCTGAAAGAGCGTTTGGAGTCCGAAAAGAAGTCAAAAAAGGACACCTGATCAATAGGGGAGTTGACTCCTTGCGTCAGTAACGTCACCGTCTGTTATGGTCGATCCGAAGCGTAAGACCCCGCGGCAGTTTCAATGCCGAGACTATCTTTGGGAGCTGTACACCCAGATGGGGCAGGACTTGGATTGTTCTGTGGACTACCTGGTCAACGAGGCCATGCGTCAGTATGCCCGTACACAGCACTATCTGGATGAGCAGGGCCGTATTCCTGGAACCTCTGCCCTGGGTGGAGCGGCTGGTGGTGGAAGCCAAGCCCGTCCAGCGCCGACTGCCGGGTCCCATGCGGGTGTGGCACCGGTAGCGGCCGTGCGCGGGGACCGGGCTGACGATTCTGCCCGGCTACGTGCGACCGCGCCTTCGTCTCCACCTCCCGGGGGTTCCCCGGCAGTTCCACCGTCTGTGGCGCCCTCTGCGGGTGTTCGCACTCCTGGGCAGAGCTATGCGCCCACGTTTCCTCCTCCGCCTCCGGGGCCATCCCCGAGCCCTTCTGCGGGGCCACCTCCCCCCTTGCCAGGGTCTCCCGTGCAGGCGTCTCCCGTGCAGGCGTCCCCCGTGCAGGCACCTCCCGTACCCGTACCCTCGGCACAGGGCGGTGGTGCCAGGCCTCCCATGGAGGGGCACCCGTCTAAGACTCAACCGTCCAGGAATATTCCCGGGCCACCCGCGGGTGGTGCCCGTGGGCAGGCGGTGGCTCCCCCTCCCCCAGCAGCGTTACAGCTTTCCGTGCTTTACAACGGGCAGAAGGTTGCTGTCTCCCAGGAAGAGTTTGTGATTGGTCGGAGTTCTAAAACTTCCGATCTTGTCATCAAGGACGGTAACATTTCCCGCCGGCATGCCATCGTCGTATTTGAGGGTGGTACCTATTACATTCGCGATCTCGGCAGTACCAACGGCGTTGAATTTGAAGGTCGCCGTGTGGACCAAAAAGCGATCCATGAGGGTGATCGTTTTGTGCTCTGTGACTACGAAATCCAGTTCACATATAGATAACTAGACCGCTTCGCGTTTTACCTGATCGGCCCTCGGAGCCCAGCAAAGCGACCATGACCCTCCAACCTCCTCAACAATGTTCCTACATTGCCTCGTCGGTTGTCACGCCATGGTGGCTCCGCTGAA
>JAUICN010000008.1 GCA_030427835.1 Polyangia bacterium
CACAGAAACACCCGCCTGCATGAGAATGTTATTCCGGGTCAGCGACGCCGATTCAGAAGCCACATCCGCATCCCGGATACGCGAGTTCGCAGCCGAAAGGTTCTCACGGGCCGACGCCAGGTTGGTGACCGTCACCTGAAGTCGGTTCTGGGCCGAACCCAAGGTCGAACGGGCCGTGGAGATGTCCGTAATGGCATCGTCCACAATGGCAAGCGCGCTCCGAGCGGTGGTCACGGTATTCACCGCAGCATCGTTCAAGCGCGCCGTGGTGGCAGCGGAACCAATATTGGTGGATTGCACGTTGGCCATGGCCACACTGATCCGGTCATTGGACGTGTTGTCCAACCCCACCTGGAACGCAAACGAGTTCGTATTGTCGAGCAACGATGAGCCGTTAAACTCGGTGACACTCGCAATTCGATCGACTTCAGACCGCAGGGATGTGAACTCCTGTTGAATGAACGTGCGCTCCGTGGTGCCAAGCGTACCGTTGGCCGACTGCACCGCCAACTCACGCATTCGGGTCAGAATGCCGCTCACTTCGTTGAGCGCACCCTCCGCCGTTTGAATGAGACTGACGCCGTCGTTGGCGTTTCGCTCCGCCTGGGAAAGGCTGCGGATCTGGGATCGCAGCTTTTCGCTAATCGCCAAACCAGCAGCATCATCGCCCGCCCGGTTGATCCGTAGACCGCTGGACAGTCGACCGAGACTTCGGTTTAGACCCACTTGTGTTTTCGCTAGGTTTTTCTGCGCATTGATCGACGCAGTATTCGTCATTACTGTAAGTGCCATAATATCCTCTCCTCCTTGAGTCGTGGGCCCTGTTCATCCCGAGTCGGGCCCTCCCATTCACAAATCGTTGTTCTTTGTTCTTACCGGTAGCCGCGCCCTACTAAGAAAGAAGAGCGTGCTTCGATCCCTACCCGAGTAGCGACAGCGCCATGGCTGGCAACTGATTGGCTTGCGCCAAAACGGAAACGCCCGCTTGCATGAGAATGTTATTTCTCGTGAGCGATGCCGATTCCGCAGCCACATCCGCGTCCCGTATGCGCGAGTTCGCAGCCGACAGGTTTTCACGGGCAGACGCCAAGTTGGTAACCGTCACCTGGAGTCGGTTCTGAGTCGAACCCAGGGTAGATCGCCCAGAAGACACGTCGGTAATCGCCGCATCAAGCACTGCCAGTGCACCCTGGGATCCCGCCAATGTGGAAACCGTGATGGCTGTCAGGGACGTGGTTGCGGTACCCAATGCCGCCGCATTCATATCCGTCAGCGTGACGGTAATTCGGTTGTCCGTGCCGTCCTCAATACCCACCTGAAACGTCACCGAGGTGGGCGTGCCATCCAACAGGGAAGTCCCGTTGAACTCGGTCACATTGGCAATACGGTCGATTTCAGACCGCAGGGATGTGAACTCCTGATGAATGAACGTTCGTTCCGTGGTGCCAAGGGTGCCGTTGGCGGATTGAATCGCCAGCTCTCGCATCCGGGTAAGAATGCCGCTAATCTCATTCATTCCACCTTCCGCGGTTTGAATGAGACTGACGCCGTCATTCGCGTTTCTCTCCGCCTGGGAAAGGCTTCGTATCTGCGAACGCAGCTTTTCACTAATGGCCAAACCTGCAGCATCATCGCCTGCCCGGTTGATCCGTAGACCACTGGACAGTCGACCAAGACTTTGGTTCAAGCCAACTTGTGTTTTCGCTAGGTTTTTCTGCGCATTGATCGACGCAGTGTTTGTCATCACTGTAAGTGCCATAAATATCCTCCTCCTTGAGCCAGGGTCCGGTTCCTCCCGATTCGAACCCGAACGATCCACCATGGGTCTCCCAACCCATAAACGTAGAACGTCTAGGAACCCATTCGGTCGTCACGAAGAAGGAGTTAAGAAAAAAATCCAGTGCAATGAAAACAGCGGTTACACCTCGCCAAGACACCTACAGTGTTGACGAAGTGAACCGCGTTTCAGCGAAATCGGACTTTTTGAAACCTGAACTTCAAACCATCGGCTTCAAATTGAGAAGGCCACTGGGTAGTGCAGTCCCTTCCAGGGCCAGATTCTCAGGCAGCGGCGGAACGACGCTTTTCCTTGCGACTGCGCTTGTCGATGTAAAGCGCGTCATCCGCTTCCTGCAAAAGGGCGTCCGTAGCCACTTCCAGTCCCTCTCGAGTGGCCACCCCGATACTGATCCGCAGGCGACGGCCATGGATCTGGGTGTTCTCCACCGCGTGACGCAAACGCTTGGCCACGTCCTTTGCACCCGTTTCAGGTGTCTGGGGAAGAAGGATGGCCATCTCATCGCCACCAAACCGGGCCACGAGATCACTTTGCCGTAGCGTACGTTGGCAAACCCGGGCAACCGCAATGAGCGCCTCGTCTCCCACCTTGTGCCCCAGGGTGTCATTGATGTTCTTGAAACCGTCCATGTCCAGGAAAAGCACACTCAGGGCTTCGCCCGTGCGGCGGTGAAGGGCGACCTCCCGATCCAAGGTTTCCTCAAAGGCGCGACGGTTCGCGATCCCTGTCAGCATGTCACACCGGGCGGCACGTCGAAGTTCACGTACCTCGTAGGCCCGGTGGGTCATGGTCTCGAGAAGCGTTTGATAGATTTCAAACTCATCACCGAGTGTATCCTTGCAATCATTGATGGCTGCGATGATTTCGGCAGGGGCAGCCGCCTCAGCCAATGTGGTGAGGACCTGCGCAATACGCTCCGTATGTTGCCTGTTGGAGTCGGACTGCGAAAGTTCATCCGGCTTTTTGCTAGCCGACACCTTTGAGCGCCCCTTACGCTGCCAGCGAAGGCGTATTTCACTATCACGGCGCTGCATTGAGTTTGTGGGTTCCATCATACTTCTAGGCATTGCAAACGGAATGCCAGACTAAGATTGCGGGTATTCGGTGTTTTCCCCAAGAAAACGTCACCCATTCGACGCCGAAGGAGGTACCGAAGGCTGTACTTTTGGCAGTCCCAATTCAGGGGCATCGCCATAGGAGTCCAACGTTCCATCTGCCCGCTCAGGGCCAAAATCGGTAGGATCAGGCATGACGGGTGGAACCAAGCTGGGCACATCCAGATCCCGAAACTGCTTTTGCACCCGCACATCCCAAACCCCCCCTGACTCAAGCACCGTGCGAAACCGCAGGTCGCTGTCTCCAGATCCAAACTCTTGACTGGGAACGAGCTGGGGTCGAACCCCATCCACAGCCGACAGGGCCCCGAGCAACGCCCCACGCTCTGCCGGGACATTCAGAATGTGGGGATTCCGACTTCGACCCTGCTGACGACTGCCCACATTGATGGTGGGCACGCCGTAGAAGGGGGCCTCGTGAATTCCCATGGAAGAGTTGCCAAGAATGAAATCCGCGTGCTTGAGCAACACCAGCATCGACTCAAATCGCAACGATGGAAACATCTTGACCTTGGGGTCGCCCGTAAACCGATTCCGAAACACCTCCAGGATCCAATCCGATCCGTGATCGCTGTTGGGGTACACCACCACCACCTGCCGACCGCTCGCAAGAACAGCATCTGCGATCTCGTTCGCCTCTTGCACAAGGTGCTGCAGTTCAGTGGTCACGGGGTGAAATACCACCACACCGTAATCTTCAAATGGAATCTCGTAGTGCTCTTTCACGCTTCGAAGGCTCGGAAGATCCGGTGAGCACATGATATCGATATCCGCCGACCCGATCACGTGAACCGTTTCTGGTTGTTCGCCCAATTGCATCAGTCGTTGCTTTGCACCCTCATTGGAAACGAAGTGCAAATGACTCAATTTCGAAACCGAGTGCCGAATGAGTTCATCGACCGTGCCCGACAGTTCTCCACCCTCCACATGGGCCACGCGAACGTTGTTCAACGCACCCACCATCGCACCCGCGAGGGCCTCGGGCCGATCGCCGTGGACCACAATCAAATCGGGTTCCAGCAAACGCACATAATCCCCAAAACCAAGCAGGGTGTGGGCAAGGCTCCGGTCCATCACCCCCTGGGAAGATTGATTGATGAAGCGATATACATTCTGAAAGCCACACTTCGTGATCTCTTCCACGGTGTATCCATACTTGGGCTCCATATGCATGCCGGTGGCAAAAATATGCACATCAAACACCTCAGGAGAGTCGTGAACCGCCTTGATCAGGGATTTGATCTTCCCAAAATCCGCGCGGGTCCCCGTCAAAAACACAATCCGCTTACGCGTGTCATTGAGCAGACGGGTCGGGTTGCCGTTCATCAATGGGTCAGGCACCGCAACTACCCCGTTGGCCCCATCGTATGTTCACACGCATCGCCTGCCACCTGGGCCCAGGTCAGTTGGGTATTCGCAGGAATGGACTCAACCACGGTTTTCCCCAGGAGGCGTGCGTAGTCCTTCGCGAGAATCTCACCCGTACCGGGCCGTTTTACCCAAAGGTTTTCTTTGGTAAGGCGTTGCCCGGACCGTACCGCCTGGGTCGTGACCACGCAGGCGTAGGCAAAATCGATGGTGGGCTGCTCTTCCTCTAAAATATCCTTACCCCCTCCCAGGGCCTCGAACACCGCACGGCTCCCCTCCACCAGTTGGCCAAGCTCCGGAGGTGTAATGGAAATCGGCACGTCCGGCCCCGGCCAGGTGGCATCCGAAGTGAAGTGCTTTTCAAGGATTCTGGCGCCCAGGGGAATCGCTGCAAAACAGGTGTAGTTCCCAAGGGAATGGTCACTCAAGCCCACCACGGCATCGGCAAAGGCCCCCCGTAGGTCGTCGATGCCCCCGAGGCGTACCTTGTCATAGGGCGTGGGATACATGGAGGTGCAGTGTAAGAGCCCATAGGGCACACCCCGTGCGCGCAGAATCTCAACCGCAGGTGCCACCGTCTCCAGGTTGTTCATGCCCGTGCTGACAATGACGGGCTTACCAAAGGAGGCGATGTGGTCGATGAGCGGATAGTTGTTGCACTCACCCGAACCCACCTTGTACGCACCCACACCGAGGCTCTCCAAACGGTCTGCCGCAGCCCTGGAAAAGGGGGTGGACATAAAGATAAGGCCCTTTGCCTCGGCGTAGTCCTTGAGTTCCCGCTCCTCATCCTCAGAAAGTGCACAGCGACTCATGATGTCCCAAATCGACTCGGTGGCATTGCCTGGGATCACCTGCTTGGCAGACGGAACATACTCATCCTCGATCACGTGGCACTGGAGTTTCACGCACTCCGCTCCCACCCGGGCAGCGTCGTCGATCATCTGCCGGGCCTTTGCCATGTCGCCTTCGTGGTTGATGCCAATCTCGGCGATCACAAAAGGCGAGTGTTCGTCCCCGATCCATCGACCCTGAATTTGAAACGCCGGAAATCCCGTGTCTGTAGGTGCTTGCATACCTTGCTCCACCTTCCATTGAGCAAGTTGTGGGCCAACCCGGTTTGCGACCCGTTTCAGGCCGAGACTCACAAAGCAGACCACCGTACCCGTACATTTTTGACGGCTCCGGGGCACCACCGCCGATCCAATGACACCCGCGCCCCAACTTTAGGCGCAACCTTCCTTGGCACGGGGACTGCATAGTACGGGCCCATGGAACTCAATGTCGTGGCCGCCGCCAACGGTTTACCCACCCTCAAGGTAGGGGAAGACTTTCTTGAGGATCCCATCGATCCGGTGGAGGGTGCCCGAGCATTCGTGGACCCCAAGCGATTGGAAGAAGTCGACGTGGTGGTGCTCTTCGGTGTGGGTCTGGGCTACCGGGTGGAAGCCCTCAAGGGCCTCAACCCTGAACAACTTGTGGTGTACGAGCCCAACGAGGCCATCGCGGACGTGGCAAAATCCTTCAAGGGCGAACTCTTCGAGGACGTGGCCCTATTCACCGACCACAACCTCCTTCTGAACCATCTGTGTATGTTTTCGGCCACAGGCGATGAAACCCTATTTCTGGTTCCCCCGGCCTACTCCCGCAACTTCACCAAGGAGCATCAAAAGGTCGTGCAAATCATGACCGAGGCCGAGGCCTACAAGCAGGTTCGAAAAAACAGTGTTCGGGACCGCTACCCCCTCATCATCAAGGCGGGGCTCACGAACGTGCCCCAACTTGCCCAATGGCCGCTGGCCCTGGAAATGGGCAAACCCCTTACAGGGTGCCCCGCCTTCGTGGTGGCCGCAGGCCCATCGCTCGACAAGAATGCGCACCTCCTGGCCCAGGCCCAACACAAAGGTGCGATTTTCACGGTGAACACAGCGTCCCCAGTACTTGAAAAGGTAGGCGCGAAAATCGATATACTCACCTGCATCGAAGCCATCGACGCTACCGATGCGCTCACCCGTGGCGCCCCCAACGCCAAACTGCTGGCCTTTGACCTCTCCACCCACCCCAACAACCTGGCCGTGCAAGCCGATCGAAAAGCGATTTTCTTTACCCAGTCCCAACCCTTCTACGACATCGCCACACGGCTCGGCACACAGACCCTGGTGTACGGCTCTTCCGTGGCCACCACCGCCCTGGCCCTGGCCGTGGAGTTGGGCGCCGATCCCGTGGTTCTGTTAGGGCAGGACATCGCCTACACCGACGGAAAGGTATACGCCAAGGGCACCGGCCGCGAACACATGACAGCCGTCACCCAGGACAACGGTGCACTCAGGATCGAGTACGGCGAGGAATACAAAAAGAAGTTCACAGACCACGGCATCAAGGGCCCATCGGAAATGAGACTCCCCCTACAGCTCGATGCCTGGGGCGGTGGCAAAGTCACCACCACCCACGACCTGGCCATGTTTTTGCGATGGTACGAAGCCTTTGCCTCCATTCACAAAAAGGACGGCCCCACCCTGATCAATGCCACAGAGGGTGGAGTTCACATCGAGGGTTTCCACGAAATGACTCTCGCAGACGTTCTTGCCGAGCTCCCCGAAAGGCAGGAAACCCTACTGGAATCCTACGACGCCACACCACCCCTACCCATGGACATGCTGGAAAAGGTGAGGGACGACATCGTCGAGGAATGCAACGCCATCCAACGGGCCGTGCGAAAGTGCGCGAAGTCAAAACGGGGATCGGAAGCACGTATCCGAGGGGAAGACCACCTCAAGAAGGCCTGCAACGACGGGTTCATCATCAAGGTCGATGCCGCACCGGAACTCATCAAAGTCCGGGACGACAAGGAAATGCCCATGGGTGAACGGGAGAAAAAGACCTTTGGGGCCATCGAGCAATCCACCCAGCGTGTTCGAAGCAGCATTGAAGCCGCCCTTCCCCGTGGATCACAAGCACCGCAGGGATCGCAGGCACCACCCGGATCGCAAGCATTGGAAAAAGCCCGCTCCTCCTCGGCTGCATAAACCAAAAAGAGGCAAATTCATGGCATTTCAAGGGGAACGTTCCACGGACGTTCCCTTTTTGCTTAATGTTTCTCCCAGAGGATCCGAAGCATGGTGTGGAACGTCAGGGCAACGACGTTACCTACGGGTCAGGATGACCTGAAACATCTCAAGGAGGAGAAACACATGCCTTTAACAATGGTTACAAACCTTGCCTCGATCAACGGGCAACGACACTTGCAGAACACCGAGCGAATGCTCCGAGGCAACTTCGGACGACTTTCGAGCGGTCTACGCATCAACCATGCCGGCGACGACGCCGCTGGCCTGGGCATCAGTGAAAAGCTGAAGTCCCAGATACGAAGCCTCAACCAGGCCGAGCGCAACGCCATGGATGGCATCAGCCTCATCCAAACGGCCGAAGGCGCCATGAACGAAGTCAGCGGCATTCTCACTCGACTACGGGAACTCGCCGTTCAATCGGCCAACGGCACCCTTGGCACCACCGAGCGAAGCTTCGTACAAAACGAGTTTACCGCCCTGGTGGCCGAAGTGGACCGCATCGCTGAAGTCACCGAGTTCAACGGGTTCTCACTGTTGGATGGATCCAACACGACCATCACGTTCCAGGTCGGCCTTCGCAACAGCACCAACGACCGCGTGTCAGTGGCACTCACCGACGTCCATGCATCCCAGATTGGAACCTCCGGCGGAACCACCCTATCGGCGCTGCGTGTGACCACCATCGCCGCTTCCCAAAGTGCACTGGCAGTCATCGACGACGCCATCACCGACATCTCAGCGGCCCGATCCACGTTTGGTGCCACGCAAAATCGACTTCAAGTCACCGTGACAAACATTGCCACGGCCTCTGAAAACTTGTCTGCGGCCAACTCCCGCATCCGTGACGCAGACGTGGCCCATGAAACGGCCCAGATGACGAGAAATAACATATTGATGCAGGCAGGGGTCTCTGTGCTAGCGCAGGCCAACCAACTGCCCGCCATGGCCCTATCCTTACTGGGCGGATAAGGATAGAGCCGGGGGACGCGCCCCTCCTCATGAAGTAGGCGCACCACATCACCTAGAGAAGTAGCGATTTGCCCTGGCAGGGGCGGTTCACCAAAACGGACCGTCCCTGCAATCTAATTGTTCCTATCGAAGGGGCAAAGAAGTGATCACACTACACCCACGGGTTTCCACGAGCAGCCCCAGGGAATCCTAGGAAGCGACCTTGAGGCGGGTTTTGGGTTTGGGCTTTTTCACCAGGGTGGAGGGTTCGCCTTCGGCGATGTTGTGGTGCTTGCGCCACACCTTTTCGTAAGCGTCGATGCCACGGTAGTCTCGTGCGACCATCAGTTCACGTAGGCCCAGCAGTTCCACGGCGTTGAAGTTTTCAGAAATCACTCCGGTGGCGGAAGTGGCATCCCCAAGGGCCAGAATGAAGGCTTCCAGATCACCGCCGTACTGTTCGATCAAGCGATCCCGGTACACGGTGAACCATTCAGATCCGGGGTATGGGGTAGCGATAAAGGGCTTGGATTGGATCCCCAACTTGTCCCAGGCGGCCATATTTTGGCGGATGGAATCAAAGTCCTCCACGGGAAAACCGATGATTTGGTTGGGCAGAGGGCGAATGCCAGACTCGAGAGTCCAAAAGAAGCTTCGCTCGTTGGTGGTGGGCGAGGCGCCCTTCCCCACGGTTTTCATCACATGGGGAGAGAAGGATTCGTAGCCGTAGATCAGGTAGGAGCACCCGGCTTCGCGCATGTCGGCAAGGATGTCCTTATCCACAAGCGTGGCGTGGCTGGTTCCGGACCAAAGCACACCCGTCCAATCCTCGGTGCGTTCTCGGCCCTCCCGAAGGTAGTCGGGCTGAAGGCCCTTCTCTTTCCAGAGCCTGCAAATCTCAGGAAGCCACGTGCCCCCGGAGGCCCGGTTCATGGTCATCAGGTTCTCATCCAAAAACGCCACAAAGTTAATGTCGAAACGCTCCTGGGCGTACTTGGCCAGGTTCACGATGTACTCGGGGCTGTGGTAGCGAATGCTCCGCGTGTAGGTGCCAGGCTTATCGAACTCCACTTGAGTCTTGCCCTCGTCGTCCTCGGTGTACCGCATGTCACCCGCGATCCCCAGGTGGTAGCAGTACCGGCAAATCATGGAGCAACCGTAGCTTCCATTGATATCGAGCCTGCGACTGGCCTGCATGCCCTCCTCGGAATAGAGCACCTGGCTGTTGGGGAAGTACACCTCCTCCAGGGGAAACAACTCCCAGGCGGGATAGGGCAAGGTATCCAAGTCCTCGATGAGCTTACGCTCCGCACTGAACTTGAGCTCACCCTGGGCATCCCGTGAAACCGTGCCGGCAATGGCGGACCAATCGATGGTGTGCTTGAACAAGGCATTTGGACTCCCATCACCCGTAGCTTCCACGGCAGCTTCGACCGCAGCCTTGGCCTGGTCCACAGCTGTGAGCATTTCGGGAAACGTCTCAAACGCTTCTCCCACAGCGCCCACATCCACCGGGTGCAACCACGTCATCATGTCCCTGGGAAGCGAGGTCAACACCCCACCGCCCAACATCACCACAGCCCGGGGGCAGATCCGTTGTGCAATGGAAACAATTTCCTTGATGGAACCGTAAGCCGTCGTAATGCCGCCGGTGGCAATAACATCCCAATCGTCCGCCGTGCAAACCTGCTCCAGCATGTCGGCCCCCTTGCGCCAGGCGTTGTGATCATAGACCTGCACCTGGTGCCCCTCGCGCATGGCAATGGAAGCCAAAAGCGCCATTCCATAGGGCACGTGTCGCGGCACGTCTTCCTCGCGCACCATGGGATTGATCAACAGTATCTTTGCCATGCTCGTTCTCCTATTGCCCCTTCGCCACGGCCCTCATGGGCTCGCGGTGGAGGCACCTCTCTGAACTTCCGGTTCCCTGGTAAGGGGCCGAGAAATGCCACGAATAAAATCCTGAAGGGTCGACCAACGGATCCCTTCACCAAACAAAATGCCACCACCGGTACAGTTGTGGGTAGTCGCCTGCGCGTCCTGCACCATCTCCAAAAACGCCTCCCGGTACCAGCGGTAGGCCGGATCCGTAAAGAACCAGGCGTCCTCGTGGGGGTTGTGAATGCGCATGAAAAGCGATTCCAGGTGTTCCTCTCCCACCAGATCCCGCGCGGCGTAGTAGTACTGGGTGCGTTCCAAGGGCGTGCCGTCGTAGTAACCAAAATCCATTCCGGTAATGGCCACCTGGGGTACACCCAACACCGCGTCCGCCATCATCCAGGAGGCCGACCCCACGTTTCCTCCGGCATTCACGCATGGGAACCCATTGAGAGCATACAGCTCCGCGGTCAGGCTTCCTTCCCCCTCCGGATCGTCCAACATGGGGTTCCACCAATACAGGTCCATGCCCAGGTCCAACACCCGTTGCACCACCTGCGCCGACGCCGTGGTCGACAGTGCGATTCGAATCTGGGGCCCATGCGCCTTCAACGCCCGCAACAACGCGTCGTTCGCGCGACGCTCATCCGCAAACGCGTCGTCCAAATCCTGGCGACGAAAGTAGTCATTGTTTTGAATCTCTTCATCCGAGAGCGAGGGATCCCCAAACCAGCGAGCGATGGCAGGCTGTGGATCCACGCTCACCACCAGGTCCGGCACAAGGCCGCCCCGAAGGCAGTAGTGCATGGCGCTTTCTGTGGCGACCACCGCACCGGTGTAGCCAAAATCCTGAATCACACGCGCCGGGTCATGGCGCTTCACGGAGGGCCCCGCAGCCACCACCACAGCAGACTTGCCGTCCCCAATCTGCAACCCTCGCAGGTCCGTAAGGGACTTGCCCCGGCAGGCCACCGCAAGGTTGCGACGGGCATTGGTCATGGCCAACTCCCCAAACCGCGCCAATGTCAGCTCGTTCATCCGCGGCAACAGCGAAAGCCCCAGCTCCCCCGGTTCGTTGGGCTTATTCACAGGTGCCTCCAAGCCCAACTGCAACGACCACCGCGAAGCTCTCTCCGTGCGATTTGCACGGACGCAAAGCGAAGTTGGTGGGAGGTTTGAACCAAACCTCCCAACCAACAGAGTAAAGCAGGGGCCACCTGGTGTGTGCCAGGCAACCCCCAGGGAAAAAGGTTAGGGCGCATCCTTGCGCTCCCACATCACCTTCTTCTTAGACACAAAGCAGACGCTCCCACCCAAACGCTTGAGCGCTTCCTTCTCAAAGCGATCCTCGTCGGTTTCGTCCTGAAGCTCTGTCGTCACACTCTTTTTCGGTGTGAAGTTTCCCTTAAGAACATCGGAGCCTTTTAACGCGTTGGACATGGGTTTCTTCTCCTCCGTGGGCCCGGCGTACCATCGCCGCTGTTCCCACACCCCAATCCATGAGCAACTGCCGTGCCAGCTCGTAAACGCCGCAAAACAAGGAACATGCAAATGGGCTTGGGGAGAAACCGCCAAAGAGCTGTCGGCCCCATCCACAACCCGTTGACAGTCGTTGGACTGCCCAGAGCACAACCCCACAGGTTCGCGCCTGGCACGGAGCCTGCAAGAGCACCGCCCATGGACAAGGACCGCAACACCATGTGGGAACCCACCGAAATCGACGCGACCGCCTACGACGACACCTCTTGCACCGAAACAGGGCCCCTAAAAGTGGTAGCCATCATTCCAGCCCGAGGGGGAAGCATGGGCCTGAAGCGCAAGAACCTGCGCGAGATCAACGGGACCCCCCTGGTATGTCACAGCATTCAAGCGGCCCAGGCATCCTGCTCGCTCGCAGGCCTCTTCGTATCCACCGAGGATCCTGAAATCGCCGAAGTTGCACAACAACAGGGCGTACAGGTCATCGAGCGCCCGGCGGCCTTCGCCACATCCGAAAGCTCCATGTTGCCCGTTCTCCAACACGCCTCCCAATGGCTACGTGATCACGGGGTGGACCACACCCACATCATGACACTGCAACCCACTTCCCCATTTCGAGCCGGCCAACATATCGACCAGGCCGTGGAACAGTTCCAGACCTCTCAAGCCCGCTCCCTTATCAGCATCACCGACATTGGCACCCACCCTTCCTGGACCTACCGCGTGGAGGGCTCCAGGGTGGAAAAACTCCTTCCCGACTTTCCCACCGCGTTTCGTAGGCAGGATCTGCCGCCCGTCTACGCACCCAATGGGGCCATCTACATCAGTGAGGTGAACCTACTGCTGCAAGAGGGAAAGATTCTCGAACAACACCCACAGCACTACTGGATGGACCCCATCTGTTCGGTGGATATCAACATCCCCATGGAGATGATGTGGGCCGAGTTCCTGCTGCAACACCACAGTGAACTGGTGGATCCCAAACGCACCGTGGAGCCCCCAACACCCCCCCGTTCCTGGTCCGACTGGGAGGCCTCCCAACACCTCGCGCCCGTGGAACACTCGCTGCAGGCTCCGGATCAACAGAACCTAGACGGACCCAGCGACGCCCTGGAAGACACCCACATCGACAACGCCCCCTACCTAGAAAGCGTCGATGATCTAGACGACATCACGCTTCCACAGCACCCCTAATTTTGACGACCAGCCGGCTTCGAAGGCCAAAGCAGCCTCCCCACAAAGCAGGCAATTGCACTAAAAATTAAATAATACATTTACATTGAACTAATGCCCTGTTCAGCCCAAAATATAGGCACATGAACAGGAGACTTCTTCTTCACCTTTTTCCGCTGATTCTGCTGACCAGCACAGCGGCCCTTGGCTGTGACGGCGGATTGGCGGCCAGCGACGGCCCACCCCTGTCGAACCCGACCGGTGGCTGTGACGGAGAGGGGAACTGCACCCAAGGAGACGCCACCGTCAACCCAGATGGCGGCACGGACGGCGGCAACCCCGGTGGCGGGGGTGGCAACACGGGCTCAGCGTGTGTCGAAAGGGAGACCTGCGGAGCCGACGGCAAGGTGTGCCTTGGTGGGCAGTGCCAAAAAAATCCCTGCGACGAACAGGAGTACGCATGCCCCGGTGGTGAGTGCGTGGCCACCTGCATGCCCCAAAACGACCCCTGCACCGGGGTGACCTGCCCCGCAAATCACAGTTGTTCAGGCGGCGTATGTGTCGCCGGCTGTTTTCCCGAAAGCCCGTGCAAGGACGTGGAATGTGGGGCGGGTGAGTTCTGTAACCCGTCCACGGGTGGATGCGAAGCACCTGTCGATTGCGGTGGTGCGGCCTGCCCGGCGGGACACGTATGCACCATGGGTTGCGTGGCACCCAACCCCTGCGACGGAGTGCAATGTGACTCGGGTGAGTTCTGTTCCAACGGCAACTGTGTGGACAACCCCTGTTTCGCCATTCAGTGCGAAAGCGGTGAGGCATGCGTCAACGGGGTGTGCGAAGACACATGCAACTTTGGTGAATGCGCAGGGGGTTGCCCCAACGGGCGACAATGCGTGTTCGGCCAGTGCGTGTGCGAACCAGAATGCGATGGCAAATCCTGCGGTGACTTCGATGGCTGTGGTGGTTTCTGCAAAGGCCCCTGCCCAAGGCCGGGCCAGCAATGCACCTCCATACCCTACGGTGGAAAAACTTACGCGTATTGCGCGTGCACGCCAGACTGCTCCAACAAAGCCTGCGGTGCAGACAATGGCTGTGGTGGCACCTGTGACGGCAGTTGCACCTCAGGAAACTGCGTGCGCGCAGGTACCACCTACCAGTGTTGCACACCCACCTGCAATGGTGGTGCGTGCGGGCAACCGGACTACTGCGGCGGCACGTGCATGGGAGCATGCCCCGGAACGCAAGAGCTGTGCGTGCAGTACGCCAATCAACACAGCTGTCAGTGCCAGCCCTCGTGCCAGCCAAACGGGCAGTGCGGTGCACCCGACGGGTGTGGCGGCACATGCATGGGCGTAGGCTGCGGCGCAGGAAACTCCTGCGAGCTTGATCAGTTCGGAAGCTACAGCTGCCAATGCGACCCCTACTGCCCCCCGGATGCCCGTTGTGGTGACCCTGACGGCTGCGGCGGATCCTGCCAGGGAAGCGGTTGCGGCGCAGGGCAGGCCTGCCAGCCCGCAGGAAACAACTGGTCCTGCGGCTGCGCCCCTTCCTGCCCCCTGGACGCCAACTGTGGCGATACCGATGGGTGCGGTGGATCCTGTAGTGGTGGAGGCTGCGCCCCGGGGCACACCTGCAGGTACAACAGCGCCCAGGGCTTCTACTGCAACTGCGAACCGACATGTGCGGGATCGACCTGTGGAGGAAGCGACGGATGCGGCGGCACATGTGATGTGGATGCGAGCTGCGGCCCAGGCCAGCACTGCACGTGGAGGGAACTCGACCAGTTCTTCGACTGCGAGTGCAAGCCAAGTTGTACAGGCGTTGCATGCGGAGGCAGCAACGGTTGCGGCGGGGTCTGCAACTCCGGGGCATGCCCCTCCGGCGAGTTCTGCGATGAGGGCACCTGCGAACCTTCCACCTGTCCAGGCGGCTGCGGCTGCGGCCAAACCTGTTCCCTCGGCCAATGTGTGGACATTTGCTCGCCCGGCACCACGTTGTGTGGCTGCAGCCAGTGCTGCGGATCGGGCCAAACGTGCAACGTGAGTCAGGGCGTGTGCGAAACCGTGGTTACCGTAATCTGACGCGGGTCTTCTAACCAGACACCGAGCCCCGGGAAAGATTTCCCAGGCGTGGAAGCAAATCGTACTCCAGTGTGTCCGCCAAACGAATGGCATCACCGGCCTGTTGGGCGTCCAGTAGTGCCCTCAGCACCTCGCCTACCCACTGCCCATCGGGGCCCCGGAAACGCTTTTCAAGGTCCGGGGACAGGGCTTGCAGTAGGTCGGCAAAACCCTGGGCCGCCTGGCCCGTACGCCCGGTACGCAACGCGCACACCACCGCCAACACAGAGCTCCCCATGTTCTCAGCCATGGGCAACCTCCACCCCGTGTGCGGGCCAACCGGTCAACGACTGCACACCGCGAATGCGCGCTCCGTGACCAGGCAATAGGGAAAAACCTACTGGGCTCCTGGAAATGTACGATTCCAAATCCCGCAGAAAGCCCACCCAGGTCAGGTTGGAACGCAGCGTACCACCGTCGCGCCCCAACACAGGCACCGTACCAATCCCGGTCAATGGCTGGCGGCTTTCCGGGGCCACCGCTGACGCGTGGCTCTGATCACCCACAAATGCCAAATCAAACCCGGTAAGAAGCACCGAACATTCTTTGGCGCCAGTACGCGCCTGACGCTGTGCCTGCACATGGGCCGCCAAATCCACACAGGCATGCCCCACCGACCCCTGGCAAAACAAGCGCAACCGTGGAAACTCCCCGTGCCATCGATCATGGGAAGGCAGCTGCAAATGTGCACCAAAACGGGGGCCCGGCCACCGCGCCATCAGGGTCGGATGGACCGAAGGTAAATACACCAGGGGCACATCCCTAAGGGTGGGCAGGCACTCGGAGGCAAGGTGCGCAATCAGCCCCTCCCTCGGATCCACCGCCACCACCAGATCAGGAGCAAGCCCTACTCCGTGCAAGGGCCGGATCACAGTGGTGGGCGCGACAACAAAAAGGTGCTCACGGTTCTGTCTGAGCCATTCCAGGGCCCCATCCAATGAGGGCCCCGCCCCCAATACGCACACCCGACGATCCCCCAGTCTCGACAAACCAGTGGAACCCAACAGATCGGCTGCGTCCGGGTCTTCGGAGAAAATTTCCTGATTTGCGGCAACCGAACCCCGCATGAGCGCTTCTCGCGCAGCAAACGATCGCCTACGGAACTCCCCATGGAGATCAAACATCAACGCATCCCGAAGAGGCCATGCGTCCGGATCGGCCAATGCCAGCGACGCGGGTGAAACGCAATAGGCATCAGTTCCAAGAAAAGCGGGCGAATGACAGTCCCCAGCTAGGGACAACTGAACCCTTGGATCCAAAAGCCACTCCCACTGCCCCACCCCCTGTTGCACCGCCGATGCGAACGCCCGGCGACAGCACACCACCCCATGCAGCACACGGGCCCCAGGGACCCTGCACATGGCCTGCCCCAGGTAACCCAACCCCAGCCCAAACGCCCACATCTCACCCTCCCGTGAACGTCGCCCCTGGAGCTGCAGTTGAGCTTCCGCTACCGGGTCGTGGGCACTGGCCAAACGCCTCCCAGCAAAACGAACATCCTCCCGGGGCGAATATGCCCGACTCACTTGCAACTCTGGCCCATCTCCCCCAGCGGCTGCACGGTCGCAGGACTCGGCCACATCTGGAAACCGGCGAGCCACGGCAGGCCACCATTGGGAAGAAGAGTCCGTCATCAACGGCCCCACCCTACATCAAACAGACGCCCCTACGCGACCTTCGAACTGGAGGGCAAGAGGGAAACCCGTTCTGGCCTCTCCTTGTATTGAACCTGCACATCCACCGGCTGCCGGGAGGGCACCGGAGAGGGGTTCACCATATACACGTTGACGTTCATCCCCTCACCTGGACCTCGACTGGAAGCACGATCGGAAGAAACCCTGGGTCGCGCACGGTAGGACACGGGACTTCCCAGTTCGCAATGTGCACCTGGGGGCCGACTCACCCCGGATTCCTCAAGCTCGCCCACCAGGGCAGGAGGACGAATCGCGTCCCGCTGTTGACCCTGGCTGGCAACAAAACGATCCTCACGAAGCACTGGAAGGACCCCTGAAACATCATCCGCCACGTACCCATCACCCGCTGAAGGAGCGACATGGGAGGAACGCACATCCACCGCAACAGCACCCGCAGGAAGCATGGCCAGATCGGAAGCATCCATAATGGAATCCAGATTCCTACGCATTTGGCCCATCACACTGTCGCGAACCGCCCGGGACACCCGAGCCCGTTTCTCGTCGTAGGGTTCGTTCCGTTCAACCGAGCGTTGTGCGGGACGATTCAGCGCACCGGGCTGGCGTGAAACTCGCTTGGAAGGAGCGGACACCGCAGGGGAGCGAAGCGCCACCACAAGGGAAATCCCCAACGTGCTCATTCCAAGCACACAAAGCCCGACTGAAATTAACCACCACATTTCTATGTCCGACATCATCGTACGTTTTACTCCATTTCTTGAGCCTAAACCACACGTCGGCACCTCCCTGCGCCCGGGACCACGCGATGTCCCTATTTGGAGTATATCAAAATATTCTAGAGACACTACCCAAAAATAGGGACATTCAGAAAGAATCGCCATGGGGTACGCAAAGTTGTCATGAGTTCACTGAACAAAAAAAGAGTGCGGATCCGTGAGGGTGAATTTCAAAGTCGACGGAACCCCCCAAAAACGTTATGACCGCGCTGACCAAAGAAATTTGGAACGGCAATGTTCCGAAAGGAACCTAGGAGGAAACGTGCCACAGGCATTCGCGCTTCATCGAACCACCATCGGACTCAAGTTCATCATGGCCCTTAGCGGCGCGGCCCTATTCGGGTTTATCGTGAGTCACCTACTGGGCAACCTTCAGCTTTTCATCGGCCCGGATGCCGTCAACAGCTACGCGGCGGGTCTGCGCAAGGTTCCTGCCCTTCTGTGGGTGGCACGCATCGGATTGATCCTGGCCGCCATCGCCCACATCGGAGCCGCCGTGAAGCTCATGGCGCGCAACAACACGGCCCGCCCCGTCAGCTACAAACACAAGCTATCGAGTAAGACCACATCCTACGCGGCCCGCACCATGACGTGGAGCGGCCCCATCGTGCTGCTCTATTTCGTGTACCACCTGATGCACCTGACCTTCGGCGTGGGGCCAAACTACGATCACCACAACGTGTACAACAATATTGTGTACGGGTTCATGGATTGGCGCATCGCTAGCGTCTACATCGTGAGCAACGTGCTACTGGGCATGCACCTGTACCATGGGGCCTGGAGCTGGCTGCAGTCCATTGGCGCAAACCATCCCCGGTACAACGCCATGCGCAGGACTTTCGCAGTGGCCCTTGCGGGCTTCATCACCATCGGAAACGTCGGCCTGCCCCTGTCTGTGCTCACCGGCATGGTGGAACCCACCGACAAGTCCTACTGCTTTACCGAACTCGAAAAAGTTCCCGGCGAGTGCGAAGGCATTGAAACTCCCACGCATTAACGTTGTCCACGAACACCGCACACTCGATCTATTCACACCGACACCACCACCGACAAGAGTAAGGAACGATCCGAACCATGGAGCTACGCTCAAACGAACCCACCGGACCCATCGAAACTCGCTGGGAGCGCCATCGCTTCAACATGAAGCTGGTGAACCCCGCCAACAAACGTAAATTCAATGTCATCGTGGTGGGCAGTGGCCTGGCCGGTGGCGCCGCCGCCGCCACCCTTGGAGAACTGGGCTACAACGTACAGTGCTTCTGCTACCAGGACAGCCCGCGCCGCGCCCACAGCATCGCCGCCCAGGGCGGAATCAACTCCGCCAAAAACTACCAAAACGACGGCGACAGCGTATTTCGCCTGTTCTACGACACTATCAAGGGGGGTGATTTCCGCGCCCGGGAATCCAACGTGTACCGGCTGGCAGAAGTCAGCGTGAATATCATCGATCAATGTGCCGCCCAGGGCGTTCCCTTTGCCCGGGAATACGGTGGGCTGCTTGCCAATCGATCCTTTGGGGGAGCCCAGGTCTCCCGTACGTTCTACGCACGCGGGCAAACCGGTCAGCAACTGCTGCTCGGCGCATACCAGGCACTTGCCCGCCAAATCGAGGCCGGCACCGTGGAGATGCACTCCCGTACGGAAATGCTGGAACTCATCATGATCGACGGGGTCGCCAAGGGGGTCGTGACACGCAACCTGGTCACCGGAGAAATCAACCCCCACCTGGCCGACTGCGTGGTACTTGCCACCGGCGGCTACGGCAACGTGTTCTACCTCTCCACCAATGCCAAGGGTTGCAATGTCACTGCCGCGTGGCGGGCCCATCGCCATGGCGCACTCTTCGCCAACCCCTGCTACACGCAAATTCACCCCACCTGCATCCCCGTGGCGGGCGACTACCAGTCCAAGCTCACATTGATGAGCGAGTCCCTACGAAACGATGGGCGTGTCTGGGTTCCCAAAAATGTGGACGACTGCACCAAGGACCCGAGCACCATTGCAGAATCCGACAGGGACTACTACCTGGAGCGCCGCTACCCGGCCTTTGGAAACCTGGTACCCCGTGACATCGCTTCGCGAGCCGCAAAAGCCGTGTGCGACGAGGGCCGTGGCGTGGGCCCTGCGGTCGGCGACCAGCGACGGGGTGTCTACCTAGACTTTGCGGATTCCATTCAACGTCTGGGCGAAGATATGATTCGGGAGCGCTACGGCAACCTCTTTGAAATGTACGAGCGCATCACAGGGGAAAACCCCTACAAAGTCCCCATGCGCATTTACCCCGCCACCCACTACACCATGGGTGGCCTTTGGGTGGACTACAACCTCATGACCACCGTGCCCGGTCTCTTTGCGGGTGGCGAAGCGAACTTCTCCGACCACGGCGCTAACCGCCTCGGCGCAAGTGCGCTCATGCAGGGTTTGTCCGACGGTTACTTTGTTCTGCCCTACACCGTGGGCAACTACCTGGCCGGCGTATCCCCCCACCAGATCACCGAAGACCACCCCGAGGTCCGTGGAGCAGTGGAAGGTGTCAACGAGCGACTCAACAAGTTGATGTCCGCACCCAGCCCCTCCCGTACGGTCGATTCCTTCCATCGGGAACTCGGTCAAATCATCTGGGATCATTGCGGCATGTCACGCAACGCCGACGGCCTGAAGGGAGCCCTGGCACGCATTCCCGCACTTCGAGAAGAGTTCTGGCAGAGCGTACGCGTACCCGGCAGCGGCGCCGACCTTAACCAAAGCCTGGAGAAGGCGGGGCGTGTGGCCGACCTTCTGGAGCTCGGCGAACTCATGTGCCACGACGCGCTCAACCGCGACGAATCCGCTGGCTGCCACTTCCGAGAAGAGCACCGCACCGATGAAGGGGAAGCCAAACGAAATGACGAAGAGTACTCCTACGCCGCGGCCTGGGAGTACACAGGAGACCCCAGCAAACCCACGTTGCACAAGGAGCAACTGACCTTCGAAAACGTCACGCCCTCCCAACGTAGCTACAAATAGACCCGCGCAGTTACACGTCGATTCACCGAACGAAAGAGCAAGGAAAACACCATGTCCAATCTCAACCTCACCCTGCATGTCTGGCGGCAAAACAGCCCCCATGAAAAAGGCGGATTCGTTCGCTACGAAGCCACCGACATCACCACCCACATGTCCTTTTTGGAAATGCTGGACGTGGTCAACGAGCGCCTCATCGAGTCGGGAGAACTACCCATCTCCTTTGACCACGATTGCCGTGAAGGCATTTGCGGTGCCTGCGGCATGGTCATCAACGGCGCACCCCACGGCCCCCAAAAAGCCACCACCACCTGCCAACTTCACATGCGCCAGTTCAAGGACGGCGACGAAGTTTGGATCGAACCCTGGCGCGCCGGTGCATTTCCAGTGGTGAAGGATTTGGTGGTGGATCGATCCTCCTTCGACCGCATCATTCAGTCCGGCGGGCACATCGGCGCACGTACCGGAAGCGCACCCGACGCCAACGAAATTCTGATCCCCAAGGGCCAGTGCGACGAAGCCATGGATGCCGCGGCCTGCATCGGTTGCGGTGCCTGTGTGGCCGCCTGCCCCAATGCCTCAGCAAGCCTATTTACGGCAGCCAAGGTCTCCCACCTGGGCCTCATGCCCCAGGGCCAGCCCGAACGAAACGATCGTGTGCGCAACATGGTCAGCCAACACGACGCCGAAGGCTTTGGTAGCTGCACCAACCACGGCGAATGCGAAACCGCCTGCCCCAAGGGCATCAGCGTCAACTTCATCGCCCGCATGAACCGCGACCTACTCAAGGCCGCCATCACCGCCCCCAACGAACTCACCGAACGCACCAAGCCCTAGGAGTCCCGTAGATCTATTTGCGCAAGGACGTCGGATCCTTTTTGAACTTGGCCAGATTGGAATCACTGTACACGCTGGTGGCGTGGGGAGCTTCACGTGCCAGAAGCGACAAACCTTTTTGGCAAAACCCTTTCTTGATAGATATCAAGGGCAATGGAAAACGATACAACTTGCCGCTGTCGAAACCCACAACAACCTCGTACACCGACCCTCCCCGTTGCACTCCGTAGAACCAAACGATTCGCTTCGGCTCCGCCAACGCACTCATGGCCCTGGAAAACTTTAACGAGAGCATCAACACGGCAAGCGGGGCAAACAAACCCACCACTCCAACGACAAGCAATCGTGAAGAAGCGGATGGACTATCCACCGTGGGTGCCAGAACAAATGCGCCAACCGAAGCCGCCAGCGTCAGGACACCAGCGGTCCAATCGCCACGCTTGCGACGACGCACAACGGGTTCAAAGTAGCGTTGCAAAGAAGACACTGTGGAAACCTCCACAAAGAGTGTACTCCACAGTGTCGAACCCTTCAAATCAGGCAGAAACCCTAGAACTCGACCCGGGCGAGTTCGGTGTTTAGGTCAACGGCGTTGTGTACCAGGATGCCGGCGTGGCTGATGGAGTAAACGTAGTCGGTACCATCCTTGGAAATCGTTAAGCCACTGCGCACGTAGGGGCTGGAGTAACAACCGTACCAAGCCCCATCCCAATCCCCTCCGCCTCGGTTGCAATCAAAGAGCACGGTATGGTCCACCGCACCGCGCTTTGAAAAGCCGTTTTCAAGCGACACATCAAACACCTCAAGGGTGCTGGCGTAGTTTCCCTCCCAGGCAACATAAGGGAACGTCAATAGCTCCCGTGAGGCGTCGTAGTTGAACGCCCGGTGGTCTCCAGAGCGGGATCCATATTCGTTGAATACATAGGAATGGGACTGGGCCGGCATGGTGGGGTCGGTCACGTCAAAGATTTGCAACTTCACCCCTTCGGTGGCACCCGTGTTCTCGTCGGCCTCTCGACCCACGGTGAGCAGGTGCCCCTCCCCCACCGGCTGCATGTATTCACTAAAGCCTGTGATCTTAAGCTCACCCAACACGGGTAAACTCCCATTCGAAATCGCTCCGTCGTCCTTCAAATCGATGACAAACAGGGGATCCACCTGGCGAAAGGTCACCACGTAGGCACGGTCTTCCGTGAACCGTGAGGAGTACACCCGTTCCCCTGGCGCCAGGTCGTCGGTCTTCGCCAGAACCTGAAGCTGCCCGTCCACTTCTCCGATGAGCCACACCAGGTTCACGGTATCCCCCCAACCACGGCCCCACCAGCTGTCCCATTCGGTCACAGGGGAATGGGTGGTCGCGGCCCGAATACGCCCGTCCCGTTCGTCCATGGAAAACTGGTCAAGCAACCAACCGTCCACACCCACAGAACCAAAATAATCGGTGCTTGCCCCTTCCAGATCGAAACGGTGCAACAACGTGGTGTCGTGATCCGCCCGTCCGTCATCCCCCCGGCGAAAACGCCAGCCATAGTCCTGCTGTGCCAAAAGAAGGACGTCGTGGTTGGCGTAAATGTGGCCCGCAGACCCCACAATCCGTGTGGACTGGGCCGGCAGCGTGGTGCCACTTACCTCAAAGGTGGTCACGGTGGTCACGCCGTAGGCGGCCGCACCGGCCGTGGGAAAGAAAATGGCGTCACATGCCAGGGCCACCTCAGAGGTTTCTTCTCCTGCAACAGAGTACTCGGTACCAAACCAATCCGTGAGCGCTGCCCTATCCACGGCCTTAAGGGCATCCCGGCGCCAATCGCGCAGGGCTTCATCTCGATTGCGGCGTTTGGCAAACACGCCGCGCGACTTTTTCTCCCGGTAGGACCAGGCATCGGGAAGGCGCGGTCCACTCGAGTATTGGCTCGAAATCAAGCGGATCACGTCCCCATGGCGACGTGCGGAATGGTAGGAACCCTCCGTGTAGTGAGCGTCCACCACCGTACGGCTTGCCAAATCCACCTCCGTGGTCTTCACAAATCCGCCGTAGCACCCGTAGTAGTCGTCCTCCGCGATCCCGGGCTCGATGGCGTCTCCCCCACGGGAACAATCGTCATCACCGGAACGGGTGGGATCCTGTGTGGATGAAAACACCACCGCGCGGCCGTTGAATACAAACATTTCAAGGGGAGCTCCCTCAATCTCGATGCGTGCCAACTCAGCCGTGTCTGCGGCGGGCCAGGAATCCACCACGATGAGCACGCCATCTTCCAGCACATAAATGTGCTCACCATCGGTCTCCACGAAGTAGGCTTCGTCCACACCTTCGACCTGGGTGTTGGTATCCGTAAAGGAGTCGGGACCAGACGCTCGGCCACCCTCCGCGGCAGGTGCTGTGGTGCCAGACGAATCCTCGGCAGCATTAAAAATCACATCCACTCCGATGCCATCGTCCTCAGACCACCAATGCCTGTACTCCCGGGCCTGCATCTCCACCTTCATGCGGGCATCCGCCTTCATGCCCTCAAGCAATCCATCGCAGGACTGGGCCTCTGTCAGGGCCACAGACGAAGAAACCGTCAAATCCCCAAAACCATCCCCCTGGCTACAACTGGCCAAGGTACACCCAACGGCCAAACCCAGCGTGGTTGCAACAGCGCCACCTAGTCTGCTCAATCCCTCGTATCTCACCCCGTATCCCACCATGTCGTACATGCCCATCCTGGCCTCCTAAAAGTTAATCTACCCGGTCTCAAGTACCCTATTAAGCAACCCGTGTGCCAATCCAGGCTGTGCCTCCCTGTGCCAAACCGGCACCCAGGGGCTAGTTTTCGCGGTTTGCAGCGATCATCCTGGACAAAAATGTCATGGCAACAATCCAGCCACCGTAGGAACCTCAATATCCAGCTCCTTGGCCGTTTCCAAAATTCGCAGGCACCTCTCCCGGGCACTCCTTCCAGCCGCCTTGCGATCCGGGCAGCTCTGAAGCCTCCCTAGACACGCAGACCATACGTCCTCAGGGGATGGCACATCCTTCGGGTTTTCCCCCAGCAAATGCTGCTGTACTTTCATCACTTCCCCAAAAACAGCGCGGCACAACGGACCCCGCTCGGAAAACAGCTGCTCCACGGTCAACTCCGTGCCCATGCCCACCAGATTCGTCACTAGAATGTAGGCGTTCTTAACCAGCAACGACCGCAACAGTTGATCTCGACCCTGCAAACGGGTGACCGGCAGCGACAGCATCTCGAATACATCACATACACCCTCCGACAAAGGCCCGTACACCTCACTTGAACCCACTTCCCGTAGTGGAGTTCGGGGTTTCTTTTCAAACCAAACCGACACCACCGTCGGGTCTTCAATACGGCGGAACTCCCAAAGGGGGGGGAGCAACTCGTTCTGCACAAGAACCAACCGTTGTCGCCAGTGCAATGGAACACTCGGCAATGCCTTCCAAAGATCCTCCACCCCCATGGTCATCCAAACACGGGCCGGATCACAGCTGTGCTCAGCAAGTGTGTTCAACGGAGTAGACCGCGTTACGGGAACAACCGTATTGCCGCAACACAACTCCCCACGGGCAAACATGGCCCCCAGTTCACCCACGCCCCACACCACCACCTCACTCATGGGGCCCCCACAGAGGCACACTTGGATTGAACCCGTACAAGGCGTCGTTCCGCCTCTTCGCTATCCTCGAGGTTCGCCAGCTGCCGGGCGTGTTCAAGCGCGCGCACAAAATCCTTGGCATGGTGCTCGTAGTGCATGGAAAGCCGGCGGTGCACCTGGGGTGCCCAGTCAGAGCCGCCCACGCCGCCTTTCTTACAGCGCAGAAGCGCCTGCCGCAAAAGTTCCGCCTCCCGCACAAAATCCCCCTGCCGCTTGGCAAGCCGTGCGGCAAGTAACAGGCCTTCCGGGTCGTCACTGGAGCTCCCCTCAGAGATCGCGTGGGTCACATCCCCTGCCCGGGCGGCCACATGGGCCACCCCTACCCGATCCTGAGCAGCCGCCGTCTCTTCCCCACGGTAAAGCTCTGCCATGCGTCCCAAAAGCGCGGCCATGGCCACCATGTCCTGGGCGTTGTGCTCGATGACCTGATCCAATCCCCGTGCACAACCGGTTCTTAAATAACGAAAATACAGGGCAGGAATCTCGGAGCCATCCACATCCCCCTCACGGTGGTACCCCAACACCTCCCGTTCAAGGGTCGTAAGCTTGGTTTGGGCAAGCCTGCGCCCGAACACCCGCCGCGCGCAGTGCAGTAAATCCAAGTGCACCACGGGTTCCGCAAGCGGCATTCCGTTCATCACACCGCGGGTACGCAACAACGGCCAATCAAACGTCTTTCCGTTAAAACTCACAAGGGCACTGGCACGGCCCAACCGTTCCGAAAACCTCTGCAGCATGGGAGCCTCCTGCCCTGGCCCCTCCACAAGAAGCTGCTCCACCACAAATCTGTGCGACCCGGAAGCATCCAGTTCAAACCAACCAAGCCCCACCAGAAACGGCAACGTTCCCGTGCCCCCGGCAAGGCCCGTGGTTTCCGTATCCATGTAAAGCACGCGGGAGATGTCCACATGGCGCAACTGTTCATCCAACCCCAAGCAGGCCAACTCCCGGGAAGACACACGGAGCCCAGTATCGACCCGTTGATCCCCGTACAGGTGACCCGAGTCCCAGGCGCGTTGCAACCGGCGCAGCGCCCCAGCCGGAGTGTCCTCCACCGTGCCTGGAAGTGGCATGGGATCCACCACTCGGGCATCCGTACCCACCAGAGCATCCGCAGAACGGGCCATGGCCCGCCGAAGACGTTGCTGAAGCACACCACCCCCAGATTCTTCCCGCACACCAAAACGTTTGGTTGCAGGGGAACTCAACCTAGAAAGTTTGTTTGCAAGACGAGACATCAATGCTCCGCAACCACTCCCATGGCAGAAAAAATCTCAAGCACCCGGTCCTTGCGCGCCTGTGGCGAGGAAACCGCCACGGGCATGTCCTGGGTATGCTCCACGCCGGGCAGGGGTTCAGCACCGATGCTAGGGCCAATACACGCAGGACAGCCCGCATCGCAATCACATCGCTCAATGATCCGGCGCGCCCGCACCGCGATGTCCTCACGCACCTCAAACAACCGGTCGGACAGCCCCACCCCGCCCGAAATCTGATCGTAGAGAAAAATGGTGGGGTCAAACCCATGGCCGCCGCCTGCCTGGGTTTTCCCCGGCAATCCACCCGGCTCCTGGCAATCGCCCATGGCACGGCCCAGGTCCCGAGGATCCACCATCAACATCGACGAAGCCACCGTGTGCATGGCCTGGGACATGCCGCGCAGGGCATCCACCACCTCGGGCCGGTCCATCTCCATGGACGCCACCAAGGATTCCGAGAAGGTGTACCAAATCCCCGTGGTCTGTTTATCAATGGCAGGCAGCCGCACTTCCCCATACCCGACATTCTCATGGGTGTGAAAACGTACCTTCTTGTAGCCCACCACCTTCTCCACCACACTAAGTTCTCCCAAACCAACACGCACACCGGCCTCAGATCGTTCTAGTTCATCTGAGACTAGCGAATTGGTCCGAGAAAAAGGAACCTGTTCTGTGGGGTCCAACACGGACACCTGGGTGTAGGTTTTTGCGGTGGTGTAGTAGTCCGGCTTCACCGGTTTCACGAAGGCCTTGAAGTTGTCGTAATCAAACCGCTCCACCTGGTACTGGGAACCGTCGTGCTGGTAGATGGCCTGCTCATGCAGCATCGTGTGCGAAGCGTGCCAATCCAGCTCCCCAAGCACCCGATCGGTGCCCTCCTCAATGATTACCACGTTATCCCAACCCGCACTCCGCAGGGATACATGGTTGGCCGGGTAGGCTTCGTCGGCCCAGTGGTAGCGCGCGGTCCCATCCTTTTCATTCGGCACCCGGTGAACAAGGCCATGGTTTTGTAAGAATCCCATCACCTCACCCGTGGATTCCGCAGGCACCTCCCCAAAAGGTTCATCCTCACCCACCGGCAGCTCAAAGGCGGCACACTTCATGTGCTGCACCAAAATTTCCGCATGATCCGGATCAATACGCGCCTGCTCCACCGGCGCTCCCAGCACGTACTCCGGCTGCTGCGCCACAAACTGATCCAAGGGCGCACTGGAAGCCACAAGCATGGCCAAGCTCTCCCCCTGCCTGCGTCCGCCCCGACCAAACCGTTGCCAGAGAGACGCCACATTGCCCGGGTACCCGGCACACACCACCGCATCCAAGCTGCCAATGTCAATGCCAAGCTCCAGGGCTTGCGTCGCCACCACCGCACGCAACTCCCCATCCCGAAGTTGCTGCTCAATCTTCCTGCGGTCGGCCGGCAAGTACCCCCCACGGTAGGCATGCACCACCCGCGGATCCACGCCCTTGCGCGACAGCCGGTCCCGCAGGTACTTGAGCATGATCTCCACACTGTTGCGCGACTGCCCAAACAAAAGCGTGGGCACCTCGGCCTGAACCAAGTCCGCCGTGATCCGCACCGAGGCCTTCAGGTAGCTCTGCCGCACCCCAAGCTCCGCGTTCACCACAGGGGGGTTGTAAAACGCCACACGCCGGGGCCCCGTGGGTGCACCGCTCTGATCCACCAACGTCACTGGCTCCCCAATCAAGCGAGACCCATGCTCCTGGGGATTACCGATCGTGGCCGAAGCCAATACAAACGTCGGATGGGCCCCATGAAACGCCGCCACCCGCTTGAGCCTACGCATCACGTTGGCAAAGTGGCTGCCGAACACGCCACGGTAGGTGTGCACCTCATCGATGACCACGTACTTGAGCCCCGCAAACAAACGGGCCCATTGGGTGTGGTGGGGCAGAATCCCCGCATGCAACATGTCCGGGTTGGTCAACATGACGCCGGCCCGTTCCTTGGCTGCCCGGCGCGCGTCCCCCGGGGTATCTCCGTCGTAGGTAATCGCGCCGATGTCCAACCCCGCATCCGAGAGAAGCGTGCGCAGGTTCGCCTCCTGATCCCGTGCCAGGGCCTTGGTCGGAAACAAATAAAGCGCACGCGTGCTCGGGTCCTCCGCAAGGGACTGCAGCACCGGAAGATTGTAACAAAAGCTCTTGCCCGAAGCCGTGGGTGTCGCCACGCACGTGTGCTGCCCCGCCATCACAGATCCAAACGCCTGGGCCTGATGACTGTACAGTTTGGAAACCCCACGCTTGCTCAACGCCTGCGCTACCGCTCCATGCATCTCGGGCAACTGAGCGTACGCAGCATCGGTTCCCTCGAGAAGCCGGTCCATGGTCACGTGCCGCCAAAGCCCGCTCGACCGCCACTGTTCCAACTGCGGCCCCATCCCCACAAGCGACTGCCAAGGCAAGCGTTTCCGCGCCGTCACCCCATCTGCCGCTCCCACATCTTGCGCTCCCGCGGGAGTAACCCCACCCATGACATCCATCCGCCTACCTCAGGCCAACCACTGTACAGGCGCGCAGGCACACCGACAACTCGACTTCCAATAACAACAGCCACAAATGGATGCAGAAAATAAAATTCTGCCGCGCAGATAATATGCAGAACACATGAAATCTTCCACGGAACCCCAGGGCCCCATTCGTCAGTGTGGAACAGCAGTTCTAGGAAACCCGGCGTTCGAGCGCGACGAACGGGACACCGCCACCGCCCAGTGCCAGAGGCTTGCGAATACGTACGTGGATGGACTGCAACGTCATGCCGCTTTCGCCAAACCTGGTTGCAAGTTGATCGCACAGGGCCCCCGCGGCGGCTTCAAGCAATTGGAACTTTCCCTGCACCAATACCTGCTCGATCACCTTTGCCGCCACCGCGTAGTCCAACGCATCCCCCACCCCATCACTCGCTACCGCCGCGCTGAAATCCCCCCGGAACTCCACGTCCACCCGCAACTCCTGCGCCTGCTCCCGCTCACGGGCCAGTACCCCAACGATGCAACGCACAGGCAAGTCCCGTATTCCCACCCGATCCTGTGATTGAGACACCATGACGTCATCATGAACTGCATGACTTGGGCCTCGCAACCAGTCGAGTCACGTTCATCACCCTCTACAGCGCACCTCATTTGAGATGGTTGAGAATTTGGCTGCTGCAGATTTGGTTGTGGAGCGAAGAGGCGCGCGCAAGCGTAGCCAACGCTACGGCGAGCACGTACGACGCGGCTCCAGGGCCAAAGATCAAGGTCAAAACTCGATCATCTCAAATGAGGTGTGCAATAGCAACGACACCGCGTGTGTCACGTTGAGCGCCTGGGCCACACGACCACTCCGCTCAGTCATCGGTATTCAACCACACCCGCCAGTAGGTCTCCATGGTGCCGTACCCATACACCTCCGCCGTGTCCGTGTACTTCGACGGCGACACCAGGTCGGGGCGCCCATCCCCGTTGAGATCCATGATCTCCCAGCGCTCGTTGTCCCGAAAGCTCGCCTGGCTGTTTGACGTCGCGTACACCCCGTGACCCGATGCGCCCTGCAACGTCGGCACACTCCACTGGGCCGGCATGGAGGAAAAGCGATTGCCCGTATTCAGCCACACCCGCCAGTGGGTGGCTGCCGTGCCGTAGCCGTACACTTCCACGGTATCCGTGTACTTCGACGGTGACACCAGGTCGGGACGCCCATCCCCGTTGAGATCCATCGTCTCCCAACGCTCGTTGTCCCGGAAGCTCACCTGGCTGTTTGACGTCACGTGCACCCCATGGCCCGACGCGCCCTGCAGCGTGGGCACCTTCCACTGCGTCGATGCCGATGCAAACCTATCGCCTGTGTTCAGCCACACACGCCAGTGGGTAGCTGCGGTGCCGTACCCATACACCTCCGCCGTGTCCGTGTACTTCGACGGCGACACCAGGTCGGGGCGCCCATCCCCGTTGAGATCCATGATCTCCCAGCGCTCGTTGTCCCGAAAGCTCACCTGGCTGTTTGACGTCGCGTACACCCCGTGACCCGATGCGCCCTGCAACGTCGGCACCTTCCACTGGGCAGACGTGGAGGAGAAGCGATCGCCCGTATTCAGCCACACACGCCAATGGGTAGCTGTGGTACCGTACCCGTACACCTCCGAGGTATCCGTGTACTTCGACGGCGACACCAGATCCGGGCGCCCATCCCCGTTGAGATCCATGATCTCCCAGCGCTCGTTGTCCCGAAAGCTCACCTGGCGGTTCGAGGTCGCGTACACCCCGTGACCCGACGCGCCCTGCAACGTCGGCACCCGCCACTGTGAAACGGTGTTCGAGAAATCTGTCCCGTAGGTCGCTGAAGACCGACAAAGGGCACTCGAACAACCCAGTGCGTCGCACGTCTCCTTCACCCCTTCCCGGTTTCCACAACGATCAAACCAGTACACATGCCCTGAATCACAACGGGCCGAGTCCCTAGGCGCGCAATCCAAACCGCACTGGGTTCCGGAGCAACCTTCGCCACCACAATCCTCTTTCACCCCTTGCGCATCTCCGCAGCTGTCAAACCAATACACATTTCCAGAGTCACAGCGAAACGTGTCCTCGGATACACACACCTGTGGGCTGTAAGCCGAGTCGGAGGCTCCAGAACCACAACCCATCCAAAGTGAAGCCGCGGCCAGGAACAGGGAAAAAAGCAGGTACTTCATCTCGTCTTTTCCAAAACAACCGGCAACTTGAACCCAAGCGCCGCGTCCATGGCTTCCACAAACATACCCCAAATTACAGCAACGGGCCATTATTACAGAAGAGCTACCCTCGCCGCCCCACAGGCACCGCCCCTCGCGACGCACCGTGACAACTGCTACATCCACCGTTCGCCATGATTGACATGTTTCGAGAAGTGCCCCGAACTGGGGTGATTTATGTGACCACAGAGGCCCAAAAGAAGGGGTTCCATGTGGGTCACCCGGATTGGTGCAACCTGGGCCAGGGCCAGCCCGAAACGGACGCACTCCCCGGTGCTCCCCCTCGGGTCCTACGCATGGACATTCGTCCGGACGACCAGGACTACGCGCCCGTGCCGGGCCTGTGGGAACTCCGCGAGGCCGTGGCCAACCTCTACAACCAAATGTACCGCAAGGGTTTGCCCTCCCAATACGGGCCCCAGAACGTGGCCATCTGTGGCGGGGGCCGCGTGGGCCTCATGCGCGCCTGCGCCGCCATCTCGCCAGTGCACATGGGCCACTTCCTGCCCGACTACACCGCCTACGCCGAACTGCTCGACGTATTTCGCCGCTTCTCCCCCATTCCCATCCTGCTCGATCCAGAACAGCAGTACGCATTCACCGTCGATCAGCTCCGCCGGGAAATCGAAGGCCGCGGCCTGGGTGCCCTGCTCGTCAGCAACCCGAGCAACCCCACGGGCAAAGTGGTTCGTGGCAATGAACTCAAGGGCTGGGTCGACACCTCCCGGGAGCTTGGCTGCGCACTCATGCTCGACGAGTTCTACTCCCACTACATCTGGCCCACCACAGAACACCCCAACCCCCAGCCCATCAGCGCTGCCGCCCACGTACAGGACGTGGAGCAAGACCCGGTCGTCATCGTGGATGGCCTCACCAAGAACTGGCGCTACCCCGGCTGGCGCGTGGCCTGGGTACTGGGCCCAAGCCACGTCATCGACGCGGTCTCCAGTGCCGGCTCCTTCATGGACGGCGGCGGCGTACGCCCCATCCAACGGGCCGCCATCGATCTGGTCAACATCGATCATGTACGGGCTGAAAGCACCGCCATCCGCAACGCCTTCCTCCCAAAACGAGATCGACTCATCCACGGCTTGCAGGAACTGGGCATCGAAGTGGAACTTGAGACCCAGGGCAGCTTCTACGTCTGGGGCAACCTTTGCAAACTCCCAGAAGGCTTGCGCGACGGCGAAGCCCTCTTCCGCGCTGCCCTCGAAGAAAAAGTCATCTGCGTGCCCGGCGTCTTCTTCGACGTGGACCCCGGCCAACGCAGAAGCGGCCGCCCCTCCCGTTTCCAACACCATGCAAGGTTCTCTTTCGGCCCCGAGATGGAAGTGATTGAAAAAGCCCTCGCCCGGCTCAAAGCCGTCATTCGCTGAGCATAAACGAGCGGAACACGGAGCGCTCCAGGTTCCGCATCCGGAACTTTCCCTGTACCACACCGGTGAGTCGGCCTGAAATCATTCGATTTTCTTCACTAGAAACATAGGCACGCGATTTGCACTGTTGACTCGTCTATATGAAAACGAGCTCACATTCCCATCCACGTTTCCATGCCTACACAACGGCCCTCTTCCTCGCTGGGCTGCTGGCCTGCGACGCTCCAGGGGCCAACGCCGCCGGGGCCAAGAGCAGCTTCCAGAATTCTGAGTGGGTCCAGCACTACCCTCTGTGCCAAACCGATTTCCTCACAGGCCCTGCGCTTTCAGAGGCACTTGAGGACATGCTCCACAACGCCGTGGACGGTGAAGCCAACGCCCACCTCCTCGCCAAAGCCATCAAGGACTACGCCCAGGACCACCCCACCCTGCGGCTACCCCGGTCCTTCGGAAGCCAAAGTTTCGGCAACGTAGACACCACAACGCAAACGGTCTCGCTTCCAGTAGAAGGAATACACGTTGCAAACGAATCACTCAATCTCGTCATGACATTTCACGCAACAAACAACGGCAAGATCGAACACACGGTCGTCCAGGGAGAAACATCCTTTGCCTGCGACTCAAAGGGAAGCCTCTCCGCCCCACAAAACCTGGTGTTCTACACCCCCCAAAAAGTCACCCCATCCCTGAAGCGTTCCTTTGCGGAACAGTGGGGACACTGGGTCGATCCATCCACTCCCTCTATCCTGTTCATGGACCTGAAAGACTCACGCAACCGCACCAACCTACAGCTCATGGTTGAAACCTTCTTCCCTCCAAAAAAAGGCAAAGCGCCTTTCCCCGATGGCGTGGCATTTCACCCTTTTGGAAACGAGCGAAGCACGGCATTCTATCTTGCAGAGGGGCAACTGGTGGAGGGTGTCTTTGGAAGACTGGCCAGTTCCTCGAACCCGCTGCCGTCCGTGCAGTTCGACATCCCTCACCTCTTTTTCGGAGATAGAAACGCAACCACGCCCCCCACAACATGCCAGTCCTGCGTCTTTGCAATCAGGGGCGTCGAAACATTCAAAAGCATCGACATGGTGGCCATACTGCATCCTTTGGCCGTCAGCGAATCCTACGACTTTCTTGTTAAAACCCTTGAGAAATCCATCTCAACTTCGATTCAAGCCCAACGACTTCACCCCAAGCTAGTAGTGAAACTCCACATCGTGATGGACGTACATGCACACTACGACTGGAACGTGACGAACGAGCAAGATATCCGTGACTGGGCCGATCGAAAGTTTCAAATCGACTTTGATCATCCACACGTACAAATCTCGCCTGTCATCGCCATCTATGAGCCCTCGTCCACCAACGAAGACTAACCGCACCCCGCTCACCCACGGGGTCAGGCCCCATGCCCTATCTCAAACATCGAGCTTGAAAATCCTCACTTCAAGTACAAGAGCCATCAACGGACGTGGGCCTGACCCCTGTCTGCCGACAAAGCCACGACGCAAATACAGAGAAGTCCTTCAAACGTAATTGCGAACCACAACCTCAGTCACATGCCCGCGGTTGCGCGCGTTGCAGTTGATGGCCCGTAGGGCGGCTACTTGGTCAAACTGATAGCCCTTGTACAAATCATGAATCAGCGGCGCGTTGCTGTTGGAAAGCATGAGCTTGCACCCCCGGCGATCCAGCTCCGCAAATACATCCCGAAGGTGCTCCTGATCGCGCGGCCCAAAACCCTCCTGGGTGTAGCTCGTGAAGTTTGCCGTGGCCGACACCGGTGCGTAGGGCGGATCCAGGTACACAAAATCACCCGCCCGGGCGCGCCCGAGCAAGCCCTCAAACGGCCCATGAACAAGCTCCGCACCACGCAGCAAATGGCTTGCCGCAAGCAAGGTCTCTGGATTCAGAATCCCAGGGTTCTTGTACTTGCCAAAGGGCACATTGAACTGCCCCTTCTTATTCACCCGGTGAAGCCCATTAAAACAGGTCTTGTTCAGGTAGATAAAATGAGCCGCGTGGGAAACATCCTGCAGACGCCCACGGTTGTAGCGCTCCCGGGCTTCGTAGTAGTGGGGCTCGGTATGGGCACGGGCAAGCTTGCCCAGGGCACGAACCACCCCATGCACGTCATCTCGCACGGTGGCGTAGGTCCGCACGAGCCCCCCGTTGATGTCCATCAGTAGGGCCTCCGCCGGACGACGCGAGAAATACAGGGCACCGCCCCCAAAAAAGGGCTCCACATGCCGGCGTTGCTCCACATCCCGAGGCAACAACAGGGCGAGCTGCGGAATCAACCGCCCCTTGCCACCGGCCCATTTCAAAAAGGGAGACGGCCTGCTCGAAGGCTGCTCCACGGAACGCAAAGCGGACCCAAAGGCAACGGCGGCTCCTGGAAGGGATCGCTTACGTAGGGCAGAGGTGCTCACGAAACCGACATTATCCTACATCAGCACACACCCCCATTTTTTGGCACAGGAAACCCGTCCTGCCACGGCAGGTGCTTCTTGGGCCATGAGAGAACCGTCGAAAATCAAGCCCGCACTGCCCCTTGGCGTTGGCTCAACCGGTCAGCCATGGGCGGCGACAGCGGCCGCATCCACACCCGAAGCACGAAGAAACTCGAGCAATGGAGGGTGGGAGGAACCCGCGATCTCTGCAGGGGTTCCGCTAACCTCCACCCTCCCCTTGTAGAGAAAGTGAATTTGGTCCGCGATGTGAAACACCGAAGCCATGTCGTGGCTGATCACAAGGGACGTCACCCCAAAGGATTCCTGGGTCTGCAGGATCAACTCATCCACGGTCCGTGAGGTCACCGGATCGAGCCCGGTGGTAGGCTCATCATAAATCAGGATCGCAGGTTCCAACACCAGGGCCCGGGCCACTGCCACGCGCTTTTTCATCCCCCCCGAAAGCTCCGAGGGCATTTTGCGGTGTGCCGCGCCCACCCCGAGCTTCTCAAGCCGATCCATCACCTTCTCGCGCACGGCCCTGGCGCGCAGCCGAGTGTGCTCCCGCAGGGGAAAGGCCACATTGTCAAAAACACTCATGGAGTCGAACAGGGCCGACATCTGAAACACCATGCCGAACTTCTTGCGCACCTGACCGAGCGCAAGCTCACCCAGGGGAACAATGTCCTGCCCATCCACCACAATGGTACCCGTGTCCGGCCGCTCTAAACGGATGATTTGCCGCATCAATACGGTCTTGCCCGCACCCGACGCACCGATCACCACATTGGTCTTCCCACGGAGCACGTCAAAGGACACCCCGTGCAAAATCTCAAAGGATCCATAGGCCTTCGTGATGTCACGAATACTCACGTGAACCTGGGAATCCCCTCCCTCGGGCACGGGATGATCCACCATCAACCCGCCCCCACAATGATCGTGGTCAACACGTAGTCGAGCACAAGAATCGTCACCGCGCTCTGCACCACCGCACGGTTGGTGGCCTGCCCCACCCCCGCGGCCCCGCCCGTGGCGTAAAAGCCGTGCCGACAGGCCACAAGCGAAATCGCAAAACCAAAGACTGCCGCCTTCAACAGCCCCTGCAGAATGTCATCCCCATCCACAAACCAACGGACCTTGTCGATGAAGATCCCGGAGTCGAGACCCAACAACTGCACACACACAATCCAGGCGCCCACAATCCCCACCAGGTTGAACATCATGGTCAGCAGCGGCAGCATGATCAGCCCCGCCAAAACCTTGGGCACCACCAGGTACTGGATCGGGTTCACGGCCATGGTGGTCATCGCATCGATCTGATCACTGACCCGCATGGATCCAAGCTCCGTGGTGATGGCACTCCCTGCCCGGCTGGAGACCATAAGCGCCGAAAACACCGGCGCCAACTCCCGGGCCAGGGCGAGGCCCACCACGGCCCCCACCTGATTCTCCGCCCCAAACTCCTTAAAGCCGTCCACCAGCTGAATTCCGAACACCATCCCCACAAACAGGCCCGTGAGCCCCACAATGAAAATCGAGCCCACACCCACAAAATCCATGGCGGCAATCCAAAGCCGCGTGCGGTAGGGGGGGCGCAGGCCCCAGTACACCGCCTCCCCCAAAAGCCGTGCAAGCACGCCGATCTCCGCAAGAAACCGGGTGGGAACCATCAACACCGCGTCGGCCAAGGCAACCAACGCCGCCACCCAACGGCGGGGCTCCCTGCGGTCGGCAGCAGCAGAGCCCGGGGATTCTGGGGTCGTTTCAGACACGTGAGCACCGAGCCTGACACAGGCCGGCAGGGAGCTCCACAGGAGCGCACCCCATTTGCCACCTGCCCTTCAACTACCGAAAAACCCAAATGATCGCACTGGATTACGTGGTCACCCTGTGGCACCGTTAGCTATGGGGGCAAATTAGACGCAGTGGCTGGGGGGCATTCAACGGGGGGCGAACAGGACGCTCGGTGGTTCATGGACGTACTCGACGCCATGACCGAACTGGTGCTTGTGAAGGGGGATCGCTCAAAGCTCCTGTGGGCAAACAGGGCGTTCCGCGAGATCTACGCAATGAGCAACGAGGATCTCCACCATCTCATCGACTCCGAACACAGCGACCCCGACGACACCGTGCAATACGTCAAGGATGACCACCACGTATTCACCACCGGCAACGTGTTGGATATCCCGTCGGAAGCCATCACCCATGCCGACGGAAGGGTTTCCTACTTTCACACCATCAAAAGCCCCCTGTTCAACGCCGAAGGAAAGGTAGAACGCACCGTGGGCGTTTCGCGCCCAATATTGGACCCAAGCCTTGTGCAAACCTCTGAACTCCACAGGGAAGCCCACAAGGCCACACTTGGCGAACTACGAAGCCTCATCCAATACATACCCTTTCCAGTGGCCATGTTGGACGTCAAACAACGGTTCCTTTCCCACAGCGCATCCTGGCCCGGGCTCCTTGAGTACGATGGAGGGCCCCTGTCCGGTCACTTTTTCGACGATGTATTCGACACACAGCTTCCCCTGGCCCAGGAAATCGAACAGGCCATCACCACCGCCACCGCCGTTCATTGCCAGGCCCTGGAAATACAAAACCCCTCCGGGCGCCGGATCTATTGCGACGTGACCATTCAGCCCTGGTGGATCCGGGACGGACAGGTGGGCGGGGTGGTTGTCCACGTCCACGACGTCACACGACTCAAGGAATCCGAAGAAGCCCTAAAGCAAAGCTACGACGAACTCTCCCAGTTCAACTACCGAGTCTCCCACGATCTAGTAGCTCCCCTGCGCACCATCCGTGGTTACCTCAACATGTGCTTAGAACAGTTCGCCGAGAACCCGCAGCTCGTGCAGGACCTGCACCGCAAAATGGTGCACCGGGTGGACCACCTGAGCGAACTGGTACGCGATGTTCTGAATCTCACACAGATGGGCCAGGACAACCACTCCGTGGAAGCGGTCAACCTCAACGAGTTGGTGGACGGCATCGTGCGCCTTCACCTGGATGAGCTCGCCGCCAACCGAATGGAAGTCACGGCCACCGGAAATGAACTGGTCATGTACACCGAAAGGGTTCGACTTCAGCAAATCCTTGAAAACCTCATTTCCAACGCCGTGAAGTACCACGACCCCGCCGAGAAAAAGCGCACCCTAAACGTCACCTGGGAGCTCTCAGACGGCCAAGCACGCATCCTGGTCGAAGACAACGGCCTAGGGGTGGACCCCTCGATTGAAAAAAACCTGTTTGATCTGTTCATGCGCGGAAGTGCCCAGCACCCCGGCAACGGCCTGGGGCTCTATTTGGTTCAAAAGCACGTGCAACGGTTGGGAGGGGATATTGTTCTTTCCTCGCCACGTAAAAACACCCAGTTCACGGTTCGGCTTCCCCAGCACCCGGCCCGTATTCCCACCCCACACCAAAATATGGACGGGTAACCCGTGGAGCCGACCGAGGACAAAGTAGCCACCGTGCTTGTGGTGGAAGACAATGAGGGGGATCGCTTTTTAGCCAACCACTACCTCACGTCCTCCGGGCGATTTGAGCATATTCTTCACGCCGAAGACGGGCGTGTGGCGCTGGATCTATTTGAACAGTGGGCAGATCCAAACCGAGAAAATCCAGATCACTTTCCGCCTGACGTCGTACTGCTTGATATCAACATGCCGCGCGTGGATGGATTTGAGTTTCTCAAGCAGGTCCAGGCCATGGGCCTCCCGCCCGTTCGTGTGGTGGTATTGTCTTCGTCGGAGTTCAATGAGGACATTCAACAGGCCCGTAGCTTCCCCATGGTAAAGGACTACCTGGTCAAACCACTCTCCGGGAAAACCGTAACAAAAATGGCTGACGAAGTTCTTGGCTCCCGGTAACCCCTACCACCAGAGGCGAGGAACACGTGAAGAGACCCCCGTGAGGACTTCGTAAACACTGGTGCCTCCCCCGTGGGCCACATCCCGCGCCGACCACACTGCCCCCTGCTGGGATCCAAACACCACGGCCTCATCCCCCGGGCACACCCCATCCACCCCACTCACGTCCACGGTGGTAAGATCCATCGACACCCGCCCAACCACAGGACATCGCACGCCGCGAATCAACACCTGGCCGCCAGCGCCCCAGCTTCTCTGAAACCCGTCCCCGAACCCAAGCGCTAACGTCGCCACCTGCATGGGTTGCTCGGCCACAAACCCACACCCGTAGCCCACTGAATCGCCTGGGGACAATCGGCGCAGGGCCAACACCTCGGTTCGAAAACGCATGGCGGGTTGCAATCCCTGCTCACGGTCCTCGTGGCCGTCCACGTAGCCGTAAAGCCCCAACCCACACCGCACCATATCCAAATGGCTCTCCGGGTGCCGTGCGGCCGCGGAGGTATTGGCCGCATGAACCACACATCCCCTGTGGTGGCCCAACAGCCGGTGGTCTCCCCGGCGACTGTCCACCCGCCCGTCACCCACTGGGCGCCCCACTCCGAAGCAGGCTTGAACCCTGGAGAACCTCTCCATTTGCAGCGCGGTGAACTCGGGGTCCCCATCTGCGCTTGCAAAATGGGTCATGAGACCCGCCACGCGAATACCAGGCAAAGCACTCACGTGCGCCGCAACGGCGCTCGCGCTCGACCAATCAAACCCAAGACGACTCATTCCGGTATCAAACTTCAGGTGTACCGGAGCCACGCCCCGTCGGGCCGCCAAATGAAACGCCTCCAGATCGGACTTCAGATGCACCATGGGGGTGATGGCCTGCTCCAACAGATCACGATGCTCACGACCATAGGCCCCATTCATCACCAACACGGGCGCGGAAACCCCCACCCCACGCAACTCAAGGGCCTCCTCTGCCAGGGCCACGCCCAACATATCCACGCCGGACTCCTGCAATACCCGGGCCATGGACGTGGCACCATGGCCGTACCCATCGGCCTTAATCACCCCCAACAGCCGCGTACCCGAACCCAACCAGGACCGCACTTGCACAACGTTGTGGCGAACCGCCCGGGCAGACACCTCCACCACGGCCCCCCGGGAAACGCTCCTACGGTGCGCCGCATCCACAGGCTCCCCATGCACCTCACTACGGTGCCACCAGGACCCAAGGGAGGAGCCTGAACTGGAACCCAGAGCTGAAACCTTTTTTTCAGACATCGACCTGCTACAGCATGGTCCGGTTTCAAACCCAGGGCCAAATGAACACCACACACACGCTCGATCCCCCGCAGGCGCCTTCCCCAGCGGCGCCCCCAAAACTGGGGCAAGTGACCTTCATTTGGGCCATCCTGGGGATAAGTGCCCTGCTGCTCCAGGCCCTCTTTCGGCTCACCCCAAGGGCCCTGGAACCATTTCACATCGGCCTTTCCATTCCCCTGTGGGCACTCTACTTCGCCTGGGCCCTCTTCAACGTCTATGCCGAAGGCTACCGGGGGTTTCATCTGCGGTTTGTGCCAAGGGTCGTGAAACGGGCCCGGGACCTTGCCACCCAACCCCACCCCAGGGCCATCGACCTGTGGCTTGCCCCCGCCTACGCCATGGGCCTCTTCCACGCCCCCAAAAAACGAATCATCGCCTCCTGGATCACCGTACTCGCCATCACCGCCCTCGTGCTGCTCGTACGCCTCATGCCCCAGCCCTGGCGCGGCATCCTAGACGCCGGCGTAGTCACCGGCCTCGCCGCCGGCCTACTCTCCCTTCTGTACCAAGCCGCCAGACCCAAAGAGCCGCCAGCCCCAAAGAAGAACGCAGGCGCAACGCTCAAAGCAGCTTGTAGTCGACGGGCATGAGCAACGGGCGGCCGGAGCGGGCGAAGGCGGCCGGCGGGGAGGGGATGCGGCGGACGCGGGAGAGTGCGCTGAGGGCAGCGGCATCCAATGCTGGGTAGCCCGAGGAATTGTGCAACCGAACCGCCTTCACACGGCCTCCGGAAGAAACCTCAATGGCCACCACCACGCGCCCCTCAAGCCCGGCACGCCGAGCCGCGGCAGGGTACCGGCGGACGGCCCGACCAGAAAGCAAGTGGTGCACACTGGACATCCAGCCGCCCATACCTTCCGTGACCACAACCTCGGGGATTTCCACAGGAACAGGGGCCTGAGAAGAAGGTACTGGAGAAGAGGGTACTGGAATAGAAACCCCAGCAGGCGACTCCGCACTTGCGGGGCGAACCATCGCCCCGGTGGGCTCGTCCACAGTAGATAGAACCTCTGGAGGAACTTCCCGGGCCACCCGAAGAGGTGTTCGAGTCGCCCGGGCGCTTGCACGCACAGACCGCACAACAACCTTTGCAGGGGTTGGCGCCAATGTGGGCTCCGCCATCTCCACGGGAGCTTCCGTCGCCCCAAAGTCCAACCAAGTCGCCATTTCCAGGGCCATATCCTCTGAAGCGGAGGCCACGGGCGAGGCACCAGGGCCAGGCACCCACCCAAGGGAAACCGCAGCCACCACGTGGGCGCTGGCAGAGGCTCCCAGGAGCGCAATGGACTTCAAAGCCATGTCCCCTGTGTAGCCCGAGAAAACGAAGTTGACAATCGTTTTCATTAACAAAACTTGGGGACCCTAGGGGTTGGCAGATGTTCCCGCCCGCACTACATCTCGGTCTCACAAGAGCAACCGCCCCCTCCCCCGACGGGGCTGAAACCCACATAGAGAGAAACGACATGTTAACCGTACAAGACAAACTCCCCGCCTTTGAACTCACCGCCTGCGTCAGCCGAGAGCCCGGTCAGGAATTCAAGACCGTGACCGACAAGGACTTTTCAGGAAAATGGAAAGTGCTTTTCTTCTGGCCCATGGACTTCACGTTCGTCTGCCCCACGGAAATCGCAGAGTTCGGCAACAAGACCGCAGCATTCGCTGAAAACAACGCCGTGGTCCTGGGAGCCAGCACCGACAGCCACTTCGTGCACTTGGCCTGGCGCGAGAGCCACCCCGACCTCAAGGAACTGCCCTTCCCCATGTTGGCGGACACCAAGCGTGAGCTTTCCAGCGCCATGGGCATCCTGCACCCCGATGCCGGCGTGGATCTCCGAGCCACCTACATCATCGACCCCGACAACGTCATTCGCCACGTCACCGTCAACGACCTCAACGCGGGCCGCAACGTGGACGAAACCCTCCGCACCCTCCAGGCCCTACAAACCGACAAACTGACTCCCTGCGGCTGGAACCCGGGCGACGCCACACTCTAGAACAGACAAGAAATCAAAAACACAGGGCGGCCCTCGGGTCGCCCTTTTCAATTCAGCGATAAAGAAAACTACAGCTGCCCACAGAAAACTACAGCTGATTGTCGGGGTTGAGCAACACTGCCAAACCTCGAAAAGTTCTAGCTTCTTCCTGATCCATCATGGCGTAGCTGATGATGTGAACCCGGTCGCCCACCTGCACCAAGCGCGCAGCGGGGCCGTTGAGGCAAACCACCCCGGATCCCGGATCCCCTTGGATCACATAGGTTTCAATCCGAGAACCGTTGCTCATGTTCACGATTTGAACCCGTTCCCCATCCACAAGGTTGGCCGCTTCCATCAATACACGATCAATGGTGATACTGCCCTCGTAGTGGAGTTCTGCCTGGGTCACCGTGGCCCCATGCAGTTTTGACTTCATCACTGTAATCAACACGTTCAAGTACCTACTTCCAACCTGTTCTGTCGCGCACCCGCCACCGGCGCCACCGGGCGTGTGACATGAGCACCGCAAACCTGACCTGCCTCAAAACGCACATCCCCCCGGGTACGTGCCCGAACCACCCCCCCAGGCAGGTCCAACTCCCATACCCGGTCCACACCCATGGCACGGCTGGAGACCACCCGTGCCAGGTCACCCTGCCCCTCGGACAGAATGGAAATCCATTCGGGACGGACCACCACATATCGATCAGAGGACCCCGGCTCCCGAATCAACGGCAATCGACCAAGGCACGTGTCCGCACACACAGAAGCGCCTTCCTTCACCCAGGTAGCCTCCAATACGTTTGCATCCGCCACGCTCACCGCCGCCTCAAGGGAGGTGGGCGCAGAATAAATCTCTTCGGGCGTCCCCGTTTGAACCATGCGCCCCCCGTGCATGACGCTCATGCGGTCGGCCGCAAAAAAAGCATCGTCGGGGTCGTGGGTCACAAGCAAGGTGGTCACCCCTTCCCTGCGCAGCCAGCTCAACACCTCCTGGCGCAACTGTTGGCGCAGGCCACGGTTCAGGCTGGCAAAGGGTTCGTCCAGCAACACAAACCGTGCCCCCTGGGCAAGCACCCGGGCCACCGCCACACGCTGCTGCTCGCCGCCACTGAGTTCACCCACCCGCCGTGGGCCGTAGCCCCCCAAACCCACCCGTTCCAAAATTTCACCCCCACGTCCACGATCGTGAGCGGCCATTCCAAACTGTACATTTCCAAGCACATCCAGGTGCGGGAACAGGGCATGATCCTGGAAAACCAACCCCACCCCCCGGTCCTCCGGCGCCACATGCACAGGCCCCGCATCCACCACCTGGTCGCCCAAACGGATACTCCCCGATGCCAACCGCTCCAGGCCCGCCACCAGCCTCAGCACCGACGTTTTTCCGGACCCCGATTCCCCCAGCAACACATGGACCTCACCCGGCGGAATATGGAGGTTCACATCGCGCACGCAGGGGGCCCCACCGTAGGAAAACTGGGCCGACTCCATCGTCAACGACACCGCGCGACTATCCACGGCCCCTCCCCGGGATCGATCCCAGACGTTGCTGAATGAGCAACCCCGCAAATGCGCATAGGACCATGATCACCACCACCGGTGCCACTTGGGCGAAATAGGCATCCTCCGCAAGGCCCCACACTTCGGTGGAAAGTGTACGAAACCCCACAGGCCCCAGGATCAAGGTGATGGGAAGCTCTTTAATCACCATCACCCACACCGCCACCGCCGTGGCGCCGATGGCAGGCCAGGCATTGGGCAACACCACGTCACGAATCACCCCCAGGGGGCTGCGCCCAAGGGTACGCCCGGCCTGGACCCAACTGCGGGGTTGTTGTGCCATGCCGTTGCCCATGGTCTGCACCCCAAGCGCCACAAACCGAATCACGTACGCCGCACCAAGAAACAACAGGGTTTGGTACACCCAGAACATGTGGCGGGTGGCAAAGGATACCAGCGATAGGGCCACCACAATGCCCGGAAGCGCATAGGCCACGTACACGGACCCCTGCAGGCCCCACTCCTTGACTGCACCAAAGAAGTGACGTGGGTGGCCTTCATCCTTTCGAACCGGCTCCAGCGTGGAACCCATCACAACGCTTCCAGACAGAACCACCACCACAACCGCCGTCGCCGCACCCAGGGCGATGGAGTGAAACGCCGCGTCGCCCCACACGGCTCCCACACCCGACACGGTCCCAAGCGAGATCCCCCGCCACCACCATTGCACCACCAGGCCCACGGGCAGCACCACTCCAAGCAACACCGCAGCACCACACACCGCCAGCACCGGCCATTTCCAGGCACCCAACGGGATCCTTGGCGGTCGCACATCCACGTGCCTGTGCGCCGACGCCTGCCGCCGCTCAAACCAAACCAGGGCGACCACAAGCAGCAACGCCAGCACCACCAACAAAAGCCCGTAGGCCACCGCCTCGTCCCGATCAAAAAGGCTCCGGTGCCGCAAATAGATGAGCCGGCTCAAACTGTTGAACCGCATCAGGGACACGGCCCCAAAATCCCCAATGACGTACAGGGCCACAAGGGCTGCACCGGCCCCAATGGACGGCCCCAACTGAGGCAACACCACCCGAAAGAACGCCGTGAACGGCCGCGCACCCAGGGATCGGGCGCAATCCCACTGCCGCCAATCCACACGATCCAAGGCCGCAAACACCTGCAGAGAAACCAAAGGGAACGAAAACAGAAGTGCCACAGTCGCCCCAAGACCTCCGTAGATATCCTTCCCCAGCACACGCCACAGGGGTTCAAGCACGCCACCCGGCGCAAAGGCGAGCATCACCACAAACCCGGTCACGTAGGAGGGAAAGGCCAACGGCATGAACAGCAGCGCGCGAAACCAGGAGGCCCCAGGAAGATCCGTCATGCGCGTCCACCAACACAGGGCCACCGCGAACACCACAGATGCCCCTGTCACCCCAAGGGCAAGCCCCACCGTTCGCCCAAGGGCCCACCAGGTCTGGGCGCGCCCCCACACCCCAAGAATATCCTGGATCCCCACGTCCAACGCCTGGAACCCCAACAGCACCAGGGGGAGCGCCGTAAGCCCAAGTACAACCCAGGTACCAAGCCCCAAAAGCAGGCCCGGCCCATTGTGACGAAGGCTACTGGAGGGCACCCACGTCACGTAGCAGTTTCACCGCACCGCCCAAGTCCCCCAACTTTGCGTAATCCATCTCCGGCGCTTGAAGAAGCTCAATCGCGGGCAAGCCATCGGGGCTAGCCACACCCGTGGCCGTAGGGAACTCATGGTTCTTTTGAACGAAGTGTGCCTGGCCTTCTGCGCTCAACAGGTACGCCACAAACCTGCGGGCCAGCTCCCCATGGGATGTGCTGGCAATCACACCGGCACCGGACACATTCACAAGGGACTCGGCATGCCCATTCTTGAAGTAGTGGTTTGCTACTGGGAACTCCGCCCCGTGCTCCTCACGAAGCCGGTACAGGTAGTAGTGATTGGTCAATGCCACAGCGATTTCCCCGCGACTCACCGCCAGCACTGCGGGGGTGTTGGAGGGGTACGCCCTAGGGGCGTTGGCATGCATGGCGGTGAGCCACGTGCGGGTGGCGTCCTCACCACGCAACAGCACCATGGCGGCCACAAAGGACTGAAACGATGCGTTCTCCGGTGCCCAACCCACAAGGCCCTTCCATTGGGGCTGGGTGAGTTCATCCACAGACGCCGGGAGATCCACCGACTTCTCTTGATTCACGGCATAGGCCAGTACCCGGGCCCGGCCCGTCAGGGCCACCCACCGGGAGGAGCTGCTGCGAAAGCGCGGATCCACCCTGGACACCACGTCACCGGGCAAGCTGGCAAAGACCCCACGGTCCTCAAGCAACTGCAGGGTGCTGGCATCCTGGGCAATGAACACATCCGCTGGGGAGCGTTTGCCCTCCTCCATTAAAGTCGCGGCAAGCTGCGCGGTATCTGCGTACTTGACCGATACCTTCACCCCAGAAGCCTGCTCAAACGCGGCAATCGCCCCGCTGACCAATTTCTCCGAACGACCGGAGTACACCACGATCCCGTTGTCGGCAGATGCCGCAGCCGCGGACCCACCTTCCTGTGCGGGGGCCACCGCCCTACCGTTGGCCGCGGCGCCTCCTCGGGATGCACCCGGGTTGCACTTACAGCCAGCGAGGAAACTCCCAAGCACCAACAGGGGCACCAGCGCAGCACATGGGGAAACCAACGGGGAAATCAGCCCAGCGCGCAACATCGTCTAGGAGGCGGCGCGAACGCGCTTTTCAAGAGCCTTAAAGTGATCCCAAAGCCGTGGGGTCGACCATGCCTCAAACCGTGTGCGGTAGTCCTTGTCCTTCGATCGCTTTTCAAGCGTAAGAATCTCATCGATGAGCGAATCCCGCTTGCCGAAACGCGCCTTAACGGTTTCCAGCACACTGTGAAGGTGAAGAAGCTTGGCGTTGGAAACGCGCCCTAGCCCCTTATCTTCATTGAGCCGGTCGATCCAAAGACCTCCCTTGGAAAGGGATTCCAACGCCTTCACGAGCGCGCCCTTGGTTTCAAACCGTTCTTTTACCTGTTGTAGGGGAGTTGCCATCATATTCACCGTCATCTTCCCACGTCTTTACCAACGACCGCAGGGCCGCCAGGACTACCACACCGCACTGGAGCTGTCCAAGCTGGGCATCCGAGCTGGGCACACAAGCGAAGTACCCGAGCTCGACTGTCCAATCCAGCCGGCCACCCCGGGCGTTCGGGCCACAGCAATTAAAATGGGTCCTAGACTCAACAAAAGGGCGGAGGGAGGGGGGGAGTTGAGCCTGGACCCGGTAGACGTCGAGAGGGGATCTCGAGGCGCCACCTCCATGTAAAGCAAGCCACGTGCCAATCCAAAACCTCCGACAAACGAGCACATCAACCCACTCCGCCCCCCACCAGGTGCGACATCCGCCGCCACCCCGCCGGCGACCGCCGACCCCATTGGCTAGAAAATTCCAGCAACTACGGGCTTCCCATGCGGCCCAGGTGAAGGATCCGCCCCCCCTTCATTTGAACAGGGTTTACCTCCCGACCGATCACGATTCCCGGCTCGGGCGCCTGGTAACGACGCAACTCATCGCCAAAAACCGATCGCACCACCGCAATGTCTTCCCCCCCACGCACCGTGGCCCCCAGGGGCACCAGCACCTCAAGCAAGCCTCCCACATCCGTGTGGATCCAGGCGGACTGCCGACACAGAACCCCGGGTGGGGAGGAGGGCACGTGGCGACGCACCATTCCCATGGCCACCATCTGGCGCCACACCCCTTCAGCGCCCCGTCCCACGATCTCGGATTGATGCACCTGCGGGTTGCCGTACTCCACCGTAACGGAATGCACCCCGTTTTTCTCGGCCACCTGCCGCAGAATGGCTCCCGAAGTCCCCTCTCCAACGGAGCCCACACCCGCGGAGGGCCCCACACCCACAGAGGGCCCAAGGCTGTGAAGCACGATGTCCGCTCCCTGCCTATGCGCCATGGCCGCCGTCGTCGGGTTCGTCATGTCTGCCCGAACATAAAACGTATTCTCTCGACCAAAGCTGGCGGTGTGCATGTCGATCAGAAAATCCACCTTAGAAACCACCCGCTCAAACAGAGAATGCACGTACTGCGCACTCACGCTGCCAGAGGGCTTTCCTGGAAAACTTCGATTCAGGTCCTCTCCATCCAAAAAGCGCCGCTGGTGCCGCAGCACCGCCGGAACATTTGCCGCAGTCACCCCCACCAAGGTCCCGCGAAGGAAAGACACCTCCAGACCCTCAAACACCCGATGGATCACCGCCATCCCGTTCAGCTCATTGCCGTGGAGTGCGGCCACCAATCCAAGTGTCGGCCCAGGGGTGGTACCGCGGGCCACCAAAACAGGCACCTCCACAGGCCGCCCAAGGCCATCCTCAGAGACCTTCACCCAAAGGCGGTGCACCCGCCCGGCGGCAAGCGAATCCAACTCCAACGACAACACGTGAACCGGTACGGCCCCAGGCACCTGACCAAGTCCAGGCCCAGCCCAACCGAGAGCAGCCCAGCCGACCGCAGCCACGACCGCACCACAACACCACATCCTTGTTCCCAATATCGACATCCCCCAGATGTACGCCCGCCTACCCCGCCATGTCCATGGGGACCCATAGGCACCGTACCCAGGAAAAATACTAGGTGAAGTACTTCAACCGGCACCCGGCAGTACAAGCCTCGGGCGGCGCTGCGATGTCACCGGCACAACCGCAGTGGCCGCCACCCTAACGAAAACTCTCAACATAAACATCGGCCGGCACACATCTTTGCGTTCTTCCAGTTCTTCTAATACGGAAAATTGCTTCCGGTTGAAATACAGGTTTGGTCATCGGCCCGGCACAGAACGTGCATTGAAGACAGCGCCCCCGATGCGTCAACCCCAATGGATCACACCCATAGCTTGTCTTTTCCTATTCTCCTGCGGCCTCGTGTCGCGCGCTGAGCCGAAATCGGCCGATGTTGCAGACAGAGTAAACGGTGCCGCGCCCGTCCATTCCATGCCCGTGCTGCACACATCCAAGGAACACGACCAGGCAAGAGCACTAAGCCACGAACCACTTCAGGGGGACGCCAACGCCGCCCGGCAGCGCTCCATGGCAGAGTGGATCGGCCGCAAACTCACAGCATGGATGGCACAGGCTGATCTTGACCGCAACGCCACCTGCGCCGCCCAGGACGGCACCCACACAAACTACACTGCTGGCGCCAATGGGTACGCCGAGTTTTGCAAGCACCCCCTCTCCAAAACCTGCAGCATCTACCGCCTGCAGGCCTTTCACGGATTTCCCACAGAAGCGAATATTGGGCCCGCCCACGTCCAGACCCTTGTCAACGCTTACAAGCAAACCAAGGACCAAGTCCTGGACTACGTAGACGGCATCATCGCCAAATCCAGACACATTGGGTACGAGCACAACCAGTTGGCCAATGGTGCACTCTTGCACCTTCGCGATGAATTATGGGCCGATTCCATCTGGGACTGGCGCATCGCCTCCAGCATGGGAGAGGCCCTCGCCTTGGCCGGGTGGGTCATTCCGTAAATCGTCGATGGCGAGCTCGTCTTCCATGTCATCCCCAATCCCGCGACGCTCCGCCTCTATTCCGGAATCCCCCTGGGCTCCCCCTCAAACTTGTACTGAAACACGCAATAGCCAGGTTGCTGAAACGAGCTCCGTGCTGAGCGCCATAGGTAACGGCACCTACGCCAGTTTCGATGAGGCAATGAAAGCGGCAAACGATTTGCCATGGCACCTCCGAGGAGCCGACAAAACCACGTCCACCATCATCATGCGAGTCAGCGAAGAAGGGCATTGGATCATTCTTCGAAAGGAATCCATGTTGGGCGGCTCGGTATCACTGGTACAACGTGCCCAGGCGACCAACCGTCCAGGGTATCGCACGCATCGTCGAACACGGCACCGTACAACTCCAAGGCTCAAGCGTCGCCGTGGATCAACGGCTGGCAACCACATCACCCGCCTACCAGGTTTCAGGGGCGGGGTACATGGCAAAGCTCACAAAAACAGAGAAACGCATGGCGATTCGCGGCTACGTGGCCAGCGCAGAGCAGGGCAGAAGCCGCGCCCTCGACAGTGCCTCGGAACACTTGCCGTGCTAGGTTTCAGAACGTGAACAAAGTTCTATTCGGCATCCTGTTTCTCGTTCCAATAGTCTGTTTCACTGTTTCCGTTCTTGCCGCCGCCATGTTCTGGGAAGAACCCGGATCCAACGATCTTGCACCCTTGATTGGATGGTTCACAGCCCTGCCCTTCATTGTGTTCTGCGCCTACAAGGCCATCCACCACATGCGTAAAAAAGGGGACCCCATCACCATATTCATGTGGGTGTTCTTTTTGCCCCTGCTCGGCCCCGCATTTGGATTTGGTTACTGCTTGGTCGCCCTGAAGCCCATCTCTTACATGTAAATGCATTCTCTCTTTGAACTCGCAGGTGTGGCGTGTGCCTTCGGCGTCACGTGGTTTGTGCGGCGCAACCTCCATCCGCCAAAGACATCGTTTCGTACGACCCCTCTTTGGACCTCTGCAACTGTGGCCGGGTCCATTCTCGGCGGCTTTCTTTTCGGCAGCCTCAATGCACACCTGTCCAGTCACCCAGGGGCGATTGCCCGCAGCATTCTCGGGGCATTGGTCGGTGCCATCGTCGTCGTTGAAACAGTCAAACATCGAAACGGGGTCAAGGAATCCACGGGCGCCGTACTTGTGCCTGGCCTAACGATAGCCATCATAGTCGGGAGGCTCGGCTGCTTTGTGGACGGGCTTCGTGACTTTACCTACGGCACCGCCACCACCCTACCCTGGGCCGTGGACTTTGGAGACGGCATACTGAGACACCCCGTACAGCTCTATGAAGCAAGTTGCATGGCAGCATTTCTGGCAGTTACCGCACTGGGCCTATGGATACGGCCACAGCAGTGGCTCAGGAATGGGTTTTACCTATTCACCCTCGCCTACGGCACGCAACGCTTCCTCTGGGAGTTTCTCAAACCCTACGAAAGGATCGCAGGCCCACTCAATCTCTTCCACCTGCTCTGCCTTGCCCTCATCGCCTACGCCATCCACATGTTGATCCGTCAACGACATCAAGGAACGCACCCATGAGCTCCGCAGACCCAAACTACACTGACGCAAACTACAAAGAGGAAAGGCGCAATAAACGACCTTATCTCTTTTACTCCGCCACCCGCGCGCTCTGCTCCAAATGCCTACTGGTTTGCGATGCAAAGGAGCTAGTCGAAGACGGCAAAGTCTACCTATGGAAACGGTGCCTGCAACACGGTCCAGAGCGCGTACTTCTCTCGGATGACGTGGACTACTTCAAACTCTGCCGCGAGGTGTACCTCAAGCCTCCCGAACAGGTGGAGCAGTACAATACTGGGGTCAAGTACGGCTGCCCCTACGACTGCGGCATCTGCCCCGACCACGAACAACACGGGTGCGTCAGCCTCGTGGAAGTAACCGACCACTGCAACCTCCGTTGCCCCACCTGCTTCGCGTCAAGCGGGCCAGAACGCCAGACCGTCCGTTCCATGGAGCAAATCGAAGCCATGCTCGACCGCGTCGTCGCCAACGAGGGCACCGCAGAGGTCGTGCAAATATCGGGAGGCGAACCCACCACGCACCCCCAGTTTTTCGACATCCTGGACGCATGCAGGCAACGCCCCATCAAACACCTCATGGTCAACACCAACGGCCTACGGATCGCCAGGGAACAGGGCTTCGCCGAACGGCTCGCCCAGTACCAACCCGGGTTTGAGATCTACCTGCAGTTCGATGGCCTCACGGACGAAATCACCCAGGACCTCCGTGGGGCAGACCTCACGGAGATCAAATACAAGGCCATCGAACGGCTCAACGAGGTGGGCCTCTCCACCACGCTTGTGGCCACGCTCAAGCGTGACGTCAACGACCACGCCATCGGGCAAATCATTGAGTTCGCGGCCAAACAACCCGCCGTGCGCGGCGTCACGCTGCAACCCATCCACGACTCCGGGCGCAATGAGGACTTCAACCCCGATGCCAACCGCTTCCCCCTATCTGAAGTCCGGCGCCGGCTTGTGGAACAATTCCCCACGTTCACAGCCGCCGACGTGCTTCCCGTGCCTTGCAACCCAGACTCCATTGCCATGGCCTATGCACTACGCGGAGAGGGCGACGAGCACAGCACACTGACACCCCTGACCCGCTATATTCCCCCCGAAGTACTTCTCGACGCAGGCGGAAATACCATCGTGTACGAGGGGGACAAACCCCTGCTGGGCGCCGCCATGAAGCAGATTTTTGAAACCTTCTCCACAAGCCACGGCCCCGAAGGCGCTGGCAACGCCCTGCGCGACCTGCTCTGCTGCCTACCCCAGGTAGAGGCCATGCCCAACCTCGGCTACGAGCGCGTCTTTCGAATCATCATCATGGCGTTCCTGGACAAACACACCCTCGACCTTCGTTCCGTCCGAAAAAGCTGCGTGCACGTCCCTTCCCGGGACGGATCAAAAATGATCCCGCTCGACACCTACAACATCTTCTACCGCGACGAACCCGAACGACAACACCTACAACAACTCCGCCAAATCACCACAACCGGTCTTCGCAAAACCCAGACTTACGGAGCCGTGTAATCCACCACGTGGCTCTTCTCCACCACGGTCTTGAGGTGGGCCACCACTTCCTGGTGTTTGGGGTGGGTGCGGTAGGCGTCCAGGTCTTCCATGGAGGCAAAGCGGGTGAGCAGTGTCATGTCGAAGGCCCGGTCAGAGGGCACCTGGTTGATACCCACCTCCAACGCTTTCAGGGTGGGCACCACACCCATCAGTCCACGAAGTTTCTCGGCTGCGGTCCCTAGGTTTTCCGCAGTGGGATCCTTGAACTTAAATAACACAACGTGTGTAACCACAGCGCTTCCTTTCGTACTCGACCCACAACCCACAACGCCGAACAGAATCGCCAGCGCCACAGCCACTCGCCACCGCCGAAACGGACAGCCCACTAGAGATTCTTCAAACGGCCTTCACAGTCCACCACACGGGGGCCACCGCCGTCCTTGGGGATCCTAGAAACATTCAACCGAAACAGGGTGAACTTACTGTACCCCGGGGCCACAAAGGGATCCCTTGCCTGGCCCGCACGGGTGCCACCAGCCTTGTAAATCATCCAACGGGGGTGCACACCCATGGGGCCCTGCCGGCAGGCCTCGGGGAACACATTGCCCGGAGCCTCAGGAGGCGCGCCCCCCACCACCCGGGTGCGGTTGCCCACGTTGGGCTCTCCCACGGCCACGCAGTTTCCGTCCGCGCTTGAAGCGCACTCCCCTACCCAGCCCTTGCTGTCGGTGTTGCCTTCTGCGCCTAGGTTGCATTGGCCAATCAGTTCATTGAGGCGCACATCGTTGGCGGCGCCCAGGTTCACGCCAGTCGCACATGCCTCCCAGGCCTTGTCCCCGGAGTACACAGGCGTACTACCATTGCGGGCCACACGAAACAGGGCCCCCTGGGAGGTGCTCAGGTCCGCTTCCATCCCAGCAAACAGGTACTGGGCACCTGCGAGGGAAGACGCATCGATCCTGTAGTGTTCCACACTGCCACAGCCAAAGATCTCTGCCGCCGTACGATTGGTGACCCAATCGGTGCGACCCGTCACGCCCTCAAGCCCGTAGAGCCCCACCACCCCGCTGTTGTCAAACGTGGAAACCACATGAATGTCGGAATCCAAAAGCGGCACGGCCATGCCTTCGCCCGCCGCAAGCTGGCCATCCACCTGGGTGTAGTGGCATCGAGTGATGGGAACCACAGGAGAAGGAGTGGGGCCCGACCCAGGCATGCTGCCCGTCCCAGAGGAACCCGTGCTGGACGTGCCCGTGTTTGCGGTGTCCGAACCAGGTTGCTGCACCACAATCGTCTGGGACGACGGCCCCTGATTCATTTGGGAGGCTCCTGAACCCTGGGAACCCGAGGACTGGGAACCCGAAGACTGGGAACCGGCCGAACCCGATGCACTGCCCGAAGCGTGGGCAGACGCGTGACCACTGGCCCCGCAGCGCACCGTGCAGCCGGCCAGCGTCAAGCCCGACAACATCACGCCCGGCAACAACACACCACAGAGCAGGAGCCCTGTGGAAACCACCGGACGCCGCACAGAAGAATCAGACCCGAGAAACATATTCATGGGCCGTATTTGGCACGCGGCTCCATCCCCATCAAGGCCCTTCCAAAGCACGGTTAGGTGAAGCAAAGTATTTACGGTCGAAGCACCACGTACCTGAAACCGTTTCGGGTTTGAACGCGCAGAAGCGCAGAGCCACCCGCAAGGGCCTGTCGTACCTGGGCCACGCTGCGCGCAGGGCGATGGTCCACCCCCACAATCACATGCCCAGGCTCCAGCCCAGCCCGGGCCGCCACGCTCCCCGCCTCCACACGACGCACCAGAACCCCCGTGGCTCCTTCCATGCCCAATCGCCGTGCTTGCTCCTCGGAAAGGGGTTCCAACTGCAGCCCCATGCTGTCGGCCCCAGGACGACTAGGGGCTCCAGAAGTTCCACCGCGCACATCCTGCGGGCGCTCTACCGCCTCCATGGTCGATGTTCGGTAGCGACCGTTGCGCCACACACGAAGGCGCACCCGTTGCCCCACCGATTTCTTGAGGATCTCCCGAAGCAAATCCCGGCCCTCCCCCACCTGCGCCCCATCCACACGCACCACCACGTCTCCTGGTTGCACACCCGCCTTTTGTGCAGGCCCGTCTGGCACCACCTCGCTCACAAGCGCGCCCTGACTTGGCGCAGGTTTCGGCCCCGCACCCGTGCCGTTCCCAAGCGCCCCCGCGAGCTCCGGTGTCAACTCCTGAAAGGCCACACCGATCCAGGGTCGCCGCACCTGGCCACCCTCCATGATTTGCGCACTGACCCGTTTCGCTAGGGACGAGGGCACCGCAAACCCAATGCCCGTACCGCGGCCAATGATCATGGTGTTGATGCCCACTACCTGACCGCGCAGGTTCACAAGAGGCCCGCCCGAGTTGCCCGGGTTGATGCTCGCGTCGGTCTGAATGTAGTCTTCAATCTCGTTCGCACCCAATCCACCACGGCCCACCGCACTCACCACGCCCGTGGTCACTGTGTAGTCGAGGCCAAAGGGTGAACCGATGGCCACCGCCCACTGCCCGGGCCGTACCCCATCCGAGTCCGCCAACTCAAGCGCAGGCAACCCCTGGGCCTCCACCCGAATCACGGCAAGGTCCGTGGCCGGGTCCTTGCCCACCAACTGCGCTTCAAACACACGACCGTCCTTAAGCCGAACATCCATGCGCACGGCATCCTTCACCACATGGTGATTGGTAAGAATGTAACCGTCCTCACGGAGGATGATGCCCGAGCCCGCACCCTGCACTGGCGGGGGTTGCCCTCCCTGCTGTTGGGGACCAAAGGGCACGGCAAAGGGCCGACCAAAGAAAAACATCCCCGGCCCCTGGGCCCCAGACGGAGCAGCAGCCTGCGCCTGCACACGGATATTCACCACCGCGGGCGACACGGCCTCCGCCACTGCCACAAACGCATCTCCCAGCTGCTCGGCCGCCGCAATGGCCGCTGCGGCCCTTGGCTCCTTCAATGCAGGGTGCCCGCCCTCCGGCGGCGGCCCCGCAAGCAGCTTCGCCGGAACGGCCACCAACACGAGTGCCGCAAGCAATAGGCCCAGTGAAAAACCCGTTCGTTTCATACCCATGACCACGCAACATCCCACACCCTCAGTTCATTCCAACCCTCAGTTCATTCCAACCTTGGGCGAATCACCCTGTCTGCAGAAATACCATTCTGCCGCGCAGATATTTTCATGTGGAATTTATTTTTCTGCCGGGTGTTTTTTAAGCATAATCTACACCTGGATTCCAAGCGCCTTGCACATCACACTGGGCACCCATGCCGCTCACCCAACTTGTCGCAGATCACATCCAGCCCCTGCACGCCTACGACCCACCCCCACGCAGGCCAGGCATCTGGCTCGACGCCAATGAATCCCCCTGGCCCCTACCAGAACAGGCCCGGCAACGAATCACTTCGGTTCTCGCTGAAACCGCCTTCCAAAGGTACCCGGACCCGGGCGCCGCCCAACTTCGGGAAACCCTCGCGACCACCCAGGGCGGTCACTCCCGGGAATACGTGCTCGGCAGCGGTTCCGACGAACTCATCGCCCTCATGCTCCATGTGCTGTCAAAACCCCGTGAGGGCGCCGCCTCCGCGTCAGTCGCATTTCCGTGGCCCACCTTCGTCATGTACGAGCTCGGCGCCCAGGCCCATAGGCTTACACCCCTGCGCGTCCCTCTCGATAAGCAATGGCAGCTCGATCCATCGGCATGGGCACAGGTGCTTACCCAAAAGCAACCGAACCTCGTCTTTCTCGCCACCCCCAACAACCCCACGGGCAACCGCTTTGACCTGCAAGTCATGCGTTCCTTCATCGAAGCACATCCACACATCCTCTTCGTGTTGGATCAGGCCTACGGCCCCTACGATGACCAGGCACCCCAGGTGGCCGCACTCTTCGAACGCTTTGAGAACGTCGCGCTGCTGGGTACCCTCTCCAAAATCGGCCTTGCCGCCATCCGCCTGGGCTGGTGCCGCATTCGCCCTGCACTGGCTGCAGAACTACACAAGGTACGCCAACCCTACAACGTCAACGCGCTCACCCAGGCCACCGCCCGCCTGGCCCTCACGGAACTCAAGCCCACCCTAGATCAACACGTGCAAGCCGTGGTCACAGAACGCACCCGTCTCACGGAGGCCCTCTCCAACATCCCAGGCCTCACGGTCCACCCCTCCCACGCCAATTTCCTTGTCGTACAATCCCCAAAAGCCAAAGAGCTTCACGCCACACTGCAAAGCAAGGGCATCTACACCAAGCACCTGGCCAGCATGGACCCCCGCCTCACCAACGCCCTACGCATCACCGTAGGCACACTTGACGAGAACAATGCTTTGCTGGAAACACTTTCTTCGGTTTTTCAATAGCGATCAGCAACGCGAACCGGATTGCATTCCAACCAATCCGGCCCTGCAAAAGAAGCTACCTGATACTGCTCACTACCCCAAACCAGATCCAGTTCAACCACGGGAGATTTGTTACCAGCCTCATCTTTCGTGATGTAGCTGGCACAAGAAAACTTGAAAAATTCATCTTCCTGCACGTCTAGGGACACTCGAACCTGTCGGTTCAAACTGGGCCCCACCAAACGGCGACCACACCCCCCTTGTGCCTCAAAGTGCGCAGACAGACGTGCCACAAGAAAAGTACGATCAAGTGAACAGGATGGGTCCGACGTCGACGCTACCAGTGGAGATCCCACAGCCGTAGGATCCTCCAATCCAGTGGCCTCCGAGAAAACACGTTGGAGCTTTGAGGCGGCATCCACGTTGACTTCCCACAGAATAGGCAAACCTTCCTGAGACGCCAACGGATCAGGCAACGCAAAGAAAGGGTAAGAAACCGCAACGGGCGCACCCAACGTCGGTTGCAAACGCACCTTGCCGTTAAACTCCTCGTAAGAACCAGAGGACCAGCGCACCTCTAGCCCCCAATCTGAATAGTTTGCAGGCAATACACCCAACTCGCTCAGCTTCGCGCCAAGAGCCTCAAGCACGGCCTCACCGGGTTCCAACATGGCCCAGCCATCGGGCTCTTCTTCACCTTCCCCGTCGTTCTCGGGCCCAGGGTTTTCGGACCCAGCGTGCTCGGGCACAGTATTCTCGGGCGCGATGTGCTCTGGCAACGTGTGCTGCAGAACGGAATAATCCTGGAAGTCGAACATCACCTTAAGAGCAGCTTGCAATGCCCACGCCATCTCCACTTCACTGAGCGCATCCACGTCAAAAGCGGTGAGTTGAAGGCGAGACTTAGAATCAGGTTCCCCGACAGACGCCGAACAGGCCACCAAGGAAACACAACAAACAACACCGATACCTATCCATTTTTCCACGGTCGCTCCTCTACAACTCCAACACCCGAGGGAAACCTATCACATTCACCCAGGACTGCCTCCACCCAGCCCAAGCCCCCTGGGGCCCAAGACTCCGCCACCACTTCGCCAACCGAATCAAACCCGAATTGCCCTCGCAACCACAAAGAGCTAGTACCTGCGCCCCATGATTCCTCGCTACACACCCACCGATTTCACTGAACTCTGGTCTGACGACCGTAAATACCAGGGCTGGTTCGATGTTGAGCTTGCGGCCTGCCGCGCCATGGAAACGGCCGGCATCGTGCCCAGGGGCACCGCCGACCAGGTTGCCCCCTTCCGGGACAAGCTCGAGACCGCCACCATCGACGAAATCGAAAAGGAAACCCGTCACGACGTGATTGCGTTCCTCACCCATGTGGAAAAGCTTGCCGGCGCGCCCGCCCGTTGGCTGCACCGGGGCATGACCTCCTCCGACGTGCTCGACACCGCCATGGCCCTGCGCATGACCGAAGCCCTGGACCGCATCATCGAGCGTGGCGACAAACTGGTCGCCGCCTTTGCCGTACGGGTCAGGGAACACCGCAGCACGCCTGCGATTGGCCGCTCCCACGGCATCCACGCCGAACCGGTGACCTTTGGCCTCATCCTCGCCGGCCACATGGCGGAGATCCACCGGGCCGTCGCCCAGCTCAAGGCCACGCGACCCACCATCGCGGTCGGCAAAATCGCCGGCGCCGTGGGTACCTACGCCCACCTCACGCCCGCCATTGAAAAGGAAGCCCTGAACGCCCTCGGCCTTGAGCCCGAAACGGTCTCCACCCAGGTGGTCTGCCGCGACCGCTACGCCCAGTACTTCGCCGCCCTCGCCCAGTTTGCCGCCGCCATTGAACGGTTCTCCACCAACGTACGCCACTGGCAACGCACCGAACTCACCGAAGCCGAAGAAGCGTTCCACAAGGGCCAAAAGGGCTCCAGCGCCATGCCCCACAAGCGCAACCCCGTGCTCAGCGAAAACCTCTGCGGCCTGGCCCGCATCGTACGCGCCGCCGTCACCCCCGCCCTCGAGAACGTGGCCCTCTGGCACGAGCGCGACATCAGCCATTCCTCGGTGGAACGCATGATCGGCCCCGACGCCACCGCCACCACCGCCTTCATGGCCGACCGGTGCACCAAGCTCATCGAAGGCCTGGTGGTCTACCCCGAAAACCTCCTCACCATCCTCAACCGCACCGGGGGCCTCTGGGCAAGCGAAGGCATTCTGCTCGCCCTGGTCGGCACCGGCATGGGCCGGCAGGACGCCTACGTGCTCGTACAGCGCAACGCCATGAAAGCCTTCCACGGCGAAGGCGACTTCCAAACCCTGCTCTGCGCAGACGCCGACATCACCGCCAAAATCCCCACCGAAACCATCGCGAGCCAGTTCGATCTAAACCACGCCCTCGCCCACACCAGCACCATCATCGACCGCGCCCTTGCCCTCGCTGGCCAAGCCTAAATGGACCGCCCCGTCCCCAACCCTAAGCTCACGGCAACACTCGAACAGGGCCTCACCCATTGCATCGAGTCCACCGACTTTGACCTGGGCGCCCTCAACAAAAGCACCAAGCAATCTGGCAAGGTACGCGACAGCTACCTACTCAACGACCGTGAACGCCTGCTCGTCACCACCGACCGCATCAGCGCCTTTGACCGCGTGCTCGGCACCCTCCCCTACAAGGGCCAAGTCTTAAACCAACTCTCCGCCTGGTGGTTTGAACACACCAAGGGCATCGTCCCCAACCACCTCATCCAAGTTATCGACCCCAACATCACCCTCGCCCACAACTGCACGCCCCTACCGGCCGAGTTCGTGGTCCGCGCCTACCTCACCGGCGTCACCGACACCAGCATCTGGAAACACTACGAGCGCGGCGCCCGCTCCTTCTGCGGCCACACCCTGCCAGATGGCATGCGCAAGAACCAACCCCTCGCCAAACCCATCCTCACGCCCAGTACAAAAGCTGGCAGCACCCAAGAAGATGGGGGCGGCCACGACAAATCCGTCTCCCGCGAAGAAGTCCTCGCCCAGGGCCTCATCACCCCGGAAGACTTCGACCAGGCCGCCGACTACGCCCTCAAACTCTTCCACGCAGGCCAACAGTGGTGCGTGCGTCAAGGCCTCATTCTCGTGGACACCAAATACGAGTTTGGGAAAACCCCCGACGGCCGCATCGTCGTCATCGACGAAATCCACACCCCCGACTCGTCGCGCTACTGGTTCTCCAACTCCTACGAATCCCAACTGGCCCAGGGCGCCGAACCCGAATCCTTCGACAAGGAACACGTCCGCAAGTGGCTCGCCGGACAGGGCTTCACCGGCGACGGCCCCATCCCCACCATCCCCGACCACGTCCGCACCGAAGCCTCTACCCGCTACATCAAGGCCTGTGAGACCATCCAAGGCACACCCTTCATTCCCAACACTGACGAGCCACAGGCACGCATGCAACAGGCCCTGGCGTCTCTCACCGTTGATTAGCAGCACTCAGTCGCGGCGGCTGAATAGGCCGGCGCGCATGAGGAAATACAGCAACTGCATCACCGCACCGATGGCAGCCGCCACGTAGGTGAGCGCAGCGGCGTCCAGCACCTTTTTTGCACCCACCGCCTCGGCACCCTGCACCAGGTTGTACTCTTGCAACGTGGCAATGGCCCGCTTGGAAGCATCAAACTCCACCGGCAGCGTGATGAGCGTAAACACCACAAAGGCGGAGAACAGCACAATCCCAACCCATACCAGGGGGGTCACGCTAAGAGCAAACCCCGCCACGCTAAGGATCATGCCCAGGTTGGAACCAATGCTCGCGGGCTTCACCACCCAGGATCGAAACTTGAGCGGCCCGTAGGCTTTGGCATGTTGGATGGCGTGCCCCGCCTCGTGGGCCGCCACACCGAAAGCCGCCAGGGAGCGCCCGTCGTACACATCCGCCGACAGCCGCAGCACCTTGGCCCGAGGATCGTAGTGGTCACTCAAAAACCCCTGCACCCGCTCCACCCGCACCCCGGGCACACCCTTTCGCTCCAAGAGCAGACGAGCGATCTGCGCCCCACTCATCCCGCTGCTTGCCGCCACCTGGCTGTACTCCCGAAACGTGGATTTCACCTTGGAACTCGCCCAAAAGCTCAACAGCATCCCCGGCGCGAGAAACAACATGTACACAGGATCAAAGTGAAACATAGGTTCACCGTAAGGCTGGATTCAGGCCGCGCAACACCCCTACAACGAAACTTGCTCCCTGACCAAACCCGCAAAGGCTCACGTGGGCGGGAGCTTAGCAACCCGCCCGCAACAGGAACGAGAACTCTCTAGCGAGTCGTAAGCTCCGCAGACGCGACCTTTCCGCCGGTCCAGACGATGGTGTGCGTTTCAGTAGAAATGCCGCGCTTTGCCAAGAAACGATACTCTTCATTTCCGCCACGCTTTTTTGCTGAAAGAAACTGTGTGAACTGGGTATCTCCCGCAATCGCAATCTTGTCGTGGGCCCCATGCGCCGCAACCCAGGCGAGCACCTGCGGAGGGTGCTTCCCATCGCACAGCTTCACCAGTTCACGCATCGCAGCCAACGTACTTAGCTTGTCGGCGCTCTCCTTCATATCAAGCGCTGCAATCGCAGAAGCCTCAACCTCGGCCAGCGGAGCAAAGTCGATCACAAGCTCCACGTCCTTGGTAGCCAAAGGCCCAAACACGAGCTCCAAACGGTGGGGAGACGAGGTGGACATGGAGTCGAGGTAAGCGGAACCCTTACTGGTGTACCAAGATGCATCTGCCATCTCTGCAAAAATCGTCTTACTATCGCCCTTCTTTTGCAGGCGAGGTTTGTAGTTGCCGTAGACAGAAACGCTTCCGCCTTCCTTCGCTGTGACGGTTGCAAAAACCTTAATGAAGAACATGCCCTGATCTGCCACCGCATCCGGATTGATATCGTTGGTCGCGTTCAACACTTCATAGATCTCCGCTCGATCCACTTTCCAGGTCGTCTCTTCAAATGCGATATCTTGCCCAACGGAATACTTGGCCACGGTGTTCTTCTTGTCCTTATCGCAAGCCACGCCCGCAACGCACAGAAACACCATTAGCCATGAAATATGATTCGTTTTCATATCCGTACTTTTTGAGCACTCTGGCCGGAAAGTCAAGAATTTTTTCTAGGCACCCAAAGTCCTCGTGATTCAACCAGAGTGCGATGAGCCTACCGCATTCCAGCAATCAGGGGCGGCTGCCGACAATCAATCCCATTGCCCGGGGCCCTTCCCCAACATAGACCTGGGGCATGCGCGCGCACATTCACGTGACCTTGAAACCCGAAGTCCTGGATCCCCAGGGGGATGCGGTCACCCGATCCCTCAAGCAACTCGGCCACGGGGCCGTGAAATCGGTGCGGATTGGCAAGTTCATCGACGTGGATCTGGGCCAGATCGACCGCAACACCGCCGAGTCCAATGTGCAGGACTTCTGTAAAAAACTCCTGGCCAACCCCGTCATGGAAGACTTCCGCTTTGAACTGGTAGAAAGCTAATGCGTTTTTCGAAGGCCTTTGTTCCAACGCTCAAAGAGGCTCCCAAGGACGCCGTTACGCCCTCCCACGTGCTGCTCCTTCGGGCCGGCTTTGCCCGCATGGTGGGCGCAGGCCTCTACGAGATGCTTCCCCTGGGCCTTCGCGTACAAAACAACATCTCCAACATCGTCCGTGAGGAAATGGACGCCACAGGCGCCCAGGAGTTTCGCATGCCCGCCCTACTCCCCGCTGACTACTTCAAGGAGTCCGGCCGTTGGGAAAGCTTCGGCCCCACCCTCTTTCGCATGAAGGATCGCAAGGACGGCGACTACCACCTGGGCCCCACCCACGAGGAAATCATCACCGATCTCGCCCGCCGGGAAATCTCCAGCCACAAGCAGCTGCCCCTCAACCTCTACCAAATCCAAACCAAATTCCGCGACGAACCTCGCCCCCGCGCGGGTCTCCTGCGTTGCCGCGAGTTCCTCATGAAGGACGCCTACTCCTTTGACGTAAGCGAAGACGCCGCCCGGGAAAGCTACGCCACCATGCGCGCCGCCTACCAACGCATCTTCGAGCGACTGGGCCTCGACTACCGCATCGTGCGCGCCGACTCAGGCGCCATGGGCGGCTCCACCTCCGCCGAGTTCCAGGTCCTGGCCCAAACCGGTGAGGACCGCATCGTGGCCTGCACCCAGTGCGACTTCGCCATCAACCTGGAAGCCGACGAAACCCTCTCCGAGGGCAAGCCCTGCCCCGAGTGCAAAACACCCCTGGAACAGTACCTCGGCATTGAGGGTGGCCACATCTTCATTCTCGGCACCCACTACAGTGAAAAAATGGGCGCCCACTTCGCCGGCACCGACGGCAAACAGCAGCCCCTCGTCATGGGCTGCTACGGCATTGGCATCTCCCGACTCGTGGCCGCCGCCATCGAACAACAGCACGACGACCAGGGCATGTGCTGGCCCCCGTCCATCGCCCCCTACCAGGTCGTCCTCTGCCCCATCGGCAAGGACGAAACCGTCACCGCAAAAGCAGAAGAACTCTACACACAACTTCGAGAGCACAACATCGAAGTCCTGCTCGACGACCGGGACACCCGCCCCGGCGCCAAGTTCAAGGACGCCGACCTCATCGGCATCCCCCACCGCATCGTCATCGGCGCCAAAAGCCTCGCCAACAACCAAGTCGAATACAAACCCCGCACCGCAAGCGAAGCCACACTCGTCTCCACAAGCGACGCGGTCACGGCCGTACTCAAGTAGTCGACTCAATAACTTCCGCGGCGTTTTCCGTAACGGGATCGTGTAACCACACCCGCCCCACGATTCACAAAAGCATCGATCCAGGCCGCCTTGTCACCAGCATTGCGTTCCGCCTGCCACGCGTAGCGAAGTTCCACGTGTTGCAGGGCGGCACGAACGGCGGCTTTTTCGTTGTTGCCGTAAAAACTTTCCCCATCGGGTTTCAAAAACGCCCTGGCGGCATTGTCGCATGCCACCACATCCGCACGCTTGCGCCCCGAGCGATCAGACAGGGTCGTATTCACACATTCGGAAGACAACTGCTGCAACATCTGCTGCTTAGGCCACTCGGGATCCACATATCGGCTTTCTGCGCTGAATGTTGGATCGTCCTCTTCCATGACATCACAGAAGTAGTCCACCAAAAACGGAATACCCCCGCAAAGAGCACTCAGCGCGCCACCAGAAAGACCAGCGGTCACGGCCAAACACACAGGGGTGCCAATCCCGGCGGAAAGTGCACAGTTGCGCTGCAGCTTGCGATGGGTATCCGCGTAGTCCTTCGGGTCCCATCCCTCGGCATCGTTGGCCGCAATGGAAACATCCGGGTCCACCCGAGCGCCGTAGTCATTGGAAAGCAATTCCAAATCCTCCGCACTGTAGGACACCCGGTCCTCCCGCACGATCACCTTTGCACCTGCGTTCAATCGCTCGGCGTAGGAAGCCATGAAGTCGCTCAACTGCAAGGTGTTCAACACCGTCGCCACCGAAACCACAATCGCGTCCGTGTCCGCCTCCGAGTCCGGCAAGTTCAACGCGTCTTCAATGGCGTCCACAAGCAGGGTAGCCCCATCCAACTCAGACCAAGTGACCCCCTCAGGCACGTCATATCCCGAAGCCTTTTCCATGGACTCTACCAGCCATTGCGCCATGGCAGTCGCCGCAGACCGCGCCTCCAGGCCCCGCGCTTGCTGCAAGAAGTTGTCGTCATCGCAGCGGTCATCCATGCCGACTTCAATGAATTTATCCCAACAGGCGTTGGTGTCGCATTCCATGGCAAAGGACTTTCCATTCGCCACACCCGTGGCGGCGTAGCCAGGGTTATTCTTCGTGGGGTCAATGTACATGACCGCTTTGTAGTCGGGAGACACCGCATCACCGTCCCCCTGGATCGTCACATTCACTTCCAGGCTAGGGCCAGAAACACCCCCAAAGCGCGTACACAAATCGTCCTCCCGCTTCGCCGTTACCGTCGTGGTCACGCGGGTCAGTACCGTTTTTGCATCGTCCACAGGTGCAGAAGATTTTCGGTGGGGATCTGCCACAGCAGAACATCCTCCCATCCACGTCAGCAACGCCAATACCACAAACACGGGACGCTTTCGCGTCGTTTCAAGATAAGTCATCGGGGGTCTCCTTTAGTGAAGCAAGCCATCCGAACCCAAAGGTCCGCCCCCTCCCTCCGCAATCCATTCATTGCATCAGATGTGCCAACCCAACCTTCTATTCATTTCCCAGCAAAGACGCCCCACGAACCGAAACCCGGACAGGAAAACATGATCCCTTGGCCACAACAGGCCCCAGAGTGGCACACACAGACACAACGGCTACGCGGTCAGCGGGGTGGTTCAGCGCGGCTGGAGTGCTGTGCCTTACCGAGCGATACCTTCAATTTCCACCAGAAACCCAGGTCGGCAGATATCATCATGGAGGTAGATCACATCCGCCGTCTTCAAGGTTTGCTCAACCACACCCTTCACCCTCGCGAAGTCTTCCCTATTTTTGATGTACACACGCACACCCGTAAAGTTCTCCAATTGAAACGATGCCTGAGGGTCAAACAAACGCAACAACGGCTGGGAGATAAGAGCCTCGATATTACGAAGCGTCTCTCTTGTTTGCTCCTCCACATCACCCTCATGTGCAACCTCTTCCCCAAGCAAACTTGCGGTACCCGCCACCCAAATCTCTGGGCCACCCGAATGCAAATGCAGCGTACCCCTGGCCGACACAGGCGGTTTCGGCCCCCACTTGCGCGAGTATTCCTCAAAGGGTTTCTGCCTGGGGTTCTCAATGGAAACCACATCGTACCGTGAGAAGATAGCCTCGATAATCAGCGGGCCGTCAAACGATCCAATAGCCGTCGCTGCCGGGCGCTTGGGCATTCCATCCTTACGTTTCGGGCCAAACGCCTCCCACGCCTCCCACCGACCCAAGTTGAACTCCCGGTACCGCTCACGTCCCTCCACCTTCAAGATGTGGGGAATGTAATTCCACGCCCGCAAAAAGTTCATCCCGGGAGATCGGTCCAAGCGATCAAAAATCTTTTTGTACGCCTCAAAAGCCGCACGCTGCAGGCCACCATACTTCGCCTCATCGTGCACCACCCGCACAAAGGAATAGTCCCGCGTGCGAAGCTCATAGACATCCTCCCGTTGCTCTCGCACAACGTCGACGCCCAGGGGCATCGTGAACACTTCCATATTCGATCCACCAAAAACAGGGATTGCAACAGACTGCCCAGGAACCCGGGTGTCAAACGTCTCCGCAAACCGAGAGACGTTGGTAGCAAGGCCCGCGTACTCCGGCGATTCAGCAACCGTCGTCTGCCGAATCAAGCGGTGTTTCGTATTGGCAAGAAGGTGGTTGAGAATCCCCTGTCGGACAACAGGGTGAACCACCGCCATCGTATCGTTGTGAGTAAACCTCCTGGTGAAGGTCGTCCAAACAATATTCTCAAGGCTGTTTGCAAACCGCTGTACGTCCTGCTCGTGAATCGATCCCACCGTTTGATTCACCCCGTCAAACACAGCAGCAGTCGCCGCACCCAAGGACACCGGGTGGCTCGATTTACAACGAAACCCCTTCTCAGACTGGGACAGATAGAACGCACCCTGATAGGAGATTACCCTAAACCATTGGGTCGAGTTCTCCCGGTCTCCACGCTTGTACAACAGGACAGGAACTCCCTGAAACAAAATCCCGGCCGCCCAGTCGTACATGTTCCACATGCTGCGGTCGGAACATTGAGACCTCGAAACATCGCCCTCACCCGGGTCCCCACCCACTTGCAGCATGACTCCATCACTGCCCTTGAGTTCCCAGGCAAGACCTTCGACGCTTGACCCTCGCAAAATACATACCTCTCGGCTGCCCAATGCGCTCACCAACCCATGTGATCGTCAGCAACAACGGCTCCCTACAGCGCACCTCATTTGAGATGATTGAGAGTTTGACCGCAGTAGATTTGGTTTTGGAGCGAGGAGGCGCGCGCAGGCGTAGCCAAAGCTACGGCGAGCACGTACGACAAAGCTCCAGGGCCAAAGATCAAGGTCAAAACTCGATCAGATCGAATGAGGTGCGCAATAGTGGTCGAATAAAATCCTGCGGCCGCACGTTCCTATGTTGCGGTCCCCCTTTCCCCAGAGGCGGGCACATGGAACGACTTTCTTTTCAGTAAACTTGCTAAGTTTTCCTTCTTGGCTACAATTTTTAAATAGGGTGAGATCTAGCAAACGGCATTTTTGGGTTTTCTTCAGTGTTTTTGGACTTTTAGGTCCGAAAGCACAGGCCTGGGAGCCGCCGATTTTGGCCCCCACATGGTCGGTAACACACCTACAATGTGTGTCTCCAGAGTACCTAGAACAGGTACCTCCCATGTGTATGCCCGGCAGCCCCGTCGTGCCCGTCCATGCGGGCACCAGCGCACCCGCAACGAAGCAGGCGCCGACCGAAATACCGGAACACCCGCGGGAACTACCCTCGGAAACCCCACTGCAACACCTCCGTACCCTCCAGGAGGAACACCCCGAGGTGGCCGACCGGTTTGCCCTCCAGGAGGGGCAATGGCTGCTTGAGAACGGCGACCCCAAACAGGCCGCCACCGCGTTTGAACGGGCCCGCGAAAGCGTCGACAGCACCACCCGCACACGCGCGGCCGTGGGCTACCTTGAGGCCCACATTGCCGCAGGCCACCCCGATGCCGAGGACAACCTCCACCGTCTGTTGCGCCGCTACCCCCACCTGTCCCAGGTTTCACGCTTGCGCCTCCAGCTCGCGGAATCCTGGGAAGAAAAAAGCCCCCGCCGAGCCATCGCCGCCTACCGCAACATTGAACTGTCCGAGGCCGGCAACCCCATCGCCCTAGAAGCACGGCAGCACCTGGATAGGTTGGCCACCGCAGGGCACCGGGTGCCCGAGCTCTCCGTGGACGACCGCATCCGCCAGGCCAAACGCTTTGCACTCACCGGCCTACTCACCACAGCCACCACCGCGGCCGAAGAGTTGCGCGCCCGTCCCGGCCTCACCCCAGAGCAATCCACCACACTGGAACTCCTGCTCGGTGACATCGCCCGACGGCAAGCCCGTTGGGAAGACGCCCGAACCCACCGCACCATCGCCCGGGTGCAAGCCGTGACCCACCATCTGGAGGATCACATCAAGGAGGCCGACCACCTTCTCGGTGCCGCCCAGGCCGCCACCGCACGGCAACGGGAGGGCGCCCTTCAACGGTTGCAATCCATCCGCGGAAACAAACGTTTCAGTCAACTCAAGCCCGTACAGTTGATCCGCATCATTCAAATCGCCGCACCCGCCCAACTGTTGGATTGGCTAGAACCTGCGGTCGCCGCATTTCGTACCCAAACCCGCATTCGCGTGGCCACCCGGTTTGCAACCGCCATGCGCACCGTGGGCACCCTTCCCGATGCCCAACTCATCCCCTGGCTCGAGGAACTTCGGGAAGAACGTCAACTTCACATCCCCGCCACCTACCACCTCGCCCGCGCCCTGGAGCGCACCGGCGACTACGCCAACGCCCAGGTATTGTACCAGGAGCTCACCCTCACCGGCACCGCCCACGAGCGCTACTACGCCATCCTCGCCGAGCAACAGTTGCAATCCGTCCACCTTGCCTTGAGTTGCAAGTGTAGCCCAGAAGCATTCAACCACGTGGACGCAAGCGGGGCCACGCCAAGCGGCGGGCCAGGCCAGGCCACCCGCCCCCTCTACGCATCGCTTGTACTTCCCTTGCCTCCTGAGCAAAGCGCCACAGCCCCTTCCCACATGGAGGGTTTCTTTGAGCACGACTTCAGGGTGCTGGACCAACTGCACCAACAACTACCCCAGAACGCCCACACCGTGCGCATGTCCACCGCCCGCATGCTCGAGGCGCTCAAACCTTTGGCAGAGGTACACGGCGAAGCCTACCCCTGGCTGCCCCGCGCCATCACCCTACTCGAACTGGGTGAAACGCAAGCCGCTTCCCAGGAAATCGGTGAAGTCTACCTGGCCTGGCGTGCCGCCCGGGGCCATGCACTGCCCGGCTCGGGTTATGAAGCCGTACTTCGCGGCAAGGAACGCCCCCGCCAACCCCTCTCCTACGCCACCAAGAAACAACGCCTCAAACTCACCTCCCACGACCGCACCGTGCTGGCCCGCGTGGCCTCGTCCCTCCAGCAGGAGGGCACCGCCGTGGGATTTGCGGGGATCCAACGCCTCAACGACCACCCCCGGGCGTACCAAGGCACAGCCGAGCTCGCCGCACAGCAGTACGGGCTCGATCCAAACCTCCTGCACGGCGTCATGCGTGTGGAAAGCGTGTTCCAGCGCAACATCGTCTCCTACGCCGGTGCCGTGGGCCTCATGCAAATCATGCCCCGCACCGGCGCCCGCATCGCCCATGCCCTGGGCGATGCGGACTTCACCACCACAGACCTTCTCGACCCCGAGACCAACCTCACCTTCGCCGCCTGGTACCTCGCGTCGCTCATCCAACGTTTTGAGGGCCACCTGCCGCTCGCCATCGCCTCCTACAACGGCGGCCCCCACAACGTGCGCCAGTGGATCCAGGAACAATCCCCCACCATGCCGCTCGACGCCTTTTTGGAACTCATCCCCTTCACCCAGACCCACCGCTACGTCCGCCGCGTGCTCACCCACTACGCCGCCTACCGCGCCCAAATGAACCTCCCCATGCAGCACATCCACCTCACCCTCCCCCACCTCGGCACCGACCCTGTTGGTTTTTGACAATCGGCTTCTGAGTTTCTGGGAAACCTGGCGAGGTTTCCCCGTCGCGACGGCACAGCCGTCGACTCCTCACCTTCACCGCACGGATCCATTCGGATCCGCCGGAATCCATGGTGTGATTCAGTTTCCGCACGAGCCGAATAGGGGAAACTGGCGTCTGAAAACACGGCGTCTGACCGCACGAAAACCCTTAAAATCGCAGGGACACACCTTGTCGGTTTCCTAACACAAGGGTGAGAAACAAGTTACACTCCACCCCCAATGGGACCTGCCCGCGCAATCCTGGCCTGCTGGGTGGCCACCGGCCTACTCGCTCCGTCAGCCGCCCACGCCCAACGGACACCCCTGTCCCAGTCCAGCCTTGTCCTCCCCATCTCCGATGCCACCATGGCCCAGTCCGCACAGGTGTTTGCAGAAGGCCTCCATGGGGCACTCAAAGGCCACGGCTACCCCACGCTCCCCCAGGAAGCCTACGTCAGCGCGTTTCGCCAGCGGCACTCCCGTGAACCGGCCACCCTCACGGAGGAACACAAAACCTACCTAAAGCGGTGCAACGCACGCGCCCTGGGCCACGTCGCCTACGGCCGCACGCGCCAGGGCATTCAACTCGCCCAGGCGTGCCTAAGCGAAGTCGACCACCTCGTTGAAGCCATCAACCAGGACCTCAGTGCCGAGCAAGACCTACTGGACACCTGCATGCACATCGTCCGGGGGCACCGCCAACCAGGTCGGGTACGGCAAGCCATCGAACAGGCAATCGAGTGCCGAAGATTAGCGCCCCGCGCCCGGCCCAACCCAAAGGTCCACTACCCACCCGCCATGGCCTGCTACCGACAGGCGGCCCACCCCGAACAATATGTCAACACGGCAACGCTCACCATCCACGGAGCAAGGAACGACTGCGTCGCATACGTGGACGGCCACCGACAGGGCAACACCCCCTTTGCCCTGCACAATGCCCCCAGCGGCACCTACCGCGTGCAAGTCCGGTGCGGCTACTTCTTCCCGCCAGGAAGGGTACACAACGTGGTACTCGGAGCCCAGGACACCTCGGTGTACATCGATCCCTACTACGATCAAGCAATTCGGACCGACAACGGCCCACTTGCACTTGAAATCGAAGCCACCGACTCATCCTACCGATACACCTACGCCTTCTACACCGCCCGCGTGCTCTCCGTCGCACACCTATGGACCGTGTACGTCGATCCCAATGGCAACGTTCAGATCAATCTCATCAATATGCAAACAGGCGACGTACAGGCCACCCTCTGGATGAATGCATCCGAACACCGCGGGCGCATCGATCAAGTCATGGATCAGTGGCTCTCGCGCGACCCACAACCCGACCATGCACCCACCGCCGCACCCACCGCGGGCGTTACCACACCGCCCAACCTGGATTTCCGAGGTATCGCCACCCAAACCAACGGCAAACTGGGCCCCGGCATACCCGTCACGCCCTGGCTCTACGACAACCCCACCGACGTGCTCACCTACGCGGTGGCCAAGCACTTCGGCCACGCCCCTGGGCTCACGCCCCTGGGAGGGGGAGGCCCCATGTTCCTGCTCAATACGCCCTACCAAAAAGAAGCCTTCCGTACTGCTAGAGAAAAGCAGCAACAGGCACGCGCACGGGCCGGCATCCACACACCCCGCCAGCCACACCCCCGCCAGCCACGCCGTGCCACCCGTGCCGAGCGCAGGCGGCAGCGTGCGGAACAACGGGGCCCAGGCACCGTCAACCCATGGCCCTCAATACAGCTCTCCACCGGGCTCGCACTCACCGCCGGCGGGTGGTTCCTGTGGGGCTACCGCGCCGCAGAAGCCAGCCACGAGCGCAGCACCCGCGTGGGCTACCCCGCACTCAATCTCCTGGGCGCCGGCATCTCCAGCTGGGGCATGGCCGGGCTACTCCAACCCAGTGCCCAACAATACAGAACCCAGCAATACAAAACCCAGCAAGCCACCACCCCCGGAACCACCGGCCTACGCAAACACGCCCCCCCCGGCGCCTGGATCGCAGGGGCCCTGGGCGCCACCGGGCTCACCCTGGCCACCATCTACGCCCTCGACGACGGCCGCTGCCTTGAACGCGACACCCCCACCGGAAGCTGTGTCGTTTTCCGGGACTACGCAGGCCTCTCCTGGTCCCTCATCGCCTCCTCGGCCCCCTTCATCACCGTACCCCTGGTCTACTGGCTCACCCCCAAAAACCCAGGTGGGAACCCAACGGCAAACCCAACGGCAAACACAGGGCACACCACCGTTGTCCCCACCGTCACCGCCCAACCCGGGGGCCTCCACATCGGGCTCACAGGACGTTTCTAAAAAACCCATCCCACCAAAAAACCCATGTTCACCACCACAAAATCCACTAGGCTACTCCCCGTGAACGAGTCAGCTGTGCCCACGTCCACCCCCACCGCCCTGTTCCTCATCGCATTGGGCCTAGGTTTGAGCACTCAATACACAGCCGCCGCCCAACCATCCGCGACCCAGCTCACCCCCACCCAACACCCGAACGACAACCCGGGCATCTGGGTCATGCTGGATCGCACAGGAGACGTGGACGTCATCCCCGCCGAGGTAACCCACGCCGTGCAAGCCGCCCTGGAGTCCGCTCTCCAAGAAGCAGGCCTCGGCGCCACAGCACCCATCACAGCACAGCAGCGTGCAAGGCGCGCCCCCAACTACAACCCCACCTGCACGACCGAACGCTGCATTGCAGGCCTCATCAGCGCCCTAGGCGCCACGGGCACCCCCATCGCCGGCGCCATCCAAATCGGCCTCTGGAATGCATCCAGCACCGAAGAACCAACACAAACCTACACCATGCAACTCACCCTCCACACCCCCGCCGGCACCCCCTTTGAGGCCTCCCTGGAAGACCCTTCCCCAAACCCCCAAACCCACATCCCAACACTGCTCGCCCAGGCCCACGCCGCCCTCACAAGAGGCCCAGGCCCCTGGCTCGACATCGAAGGCCACCCCAGAAACGCCCAGGTGTACATTGACGACACCCCCATGGGCACCCTCCCCTTCCACCAAAAACTCAACCCCGGCACCTACCAAGTCCGCATCCAACTCCCCGGCTACGAAACCCTAAACACCACAACCACCCTAGAAAACGACCCCGCCCAAACCGAACACCTCCAAGTCTCCCTACCCAACTAGCGCCTTTGTAAAAAAAGGCATGTCCCTCCTGTTGAGAACCACTTTTCCACCGCAACTTCGTACCACCTGCGATAGATTCATGAATGTGCCCGCCCGACAACCCATTCTGATTACGCTTCTCCTTTTCCCTGTTCTCTGCACGGCCTGCGGTGGAGCCACACCCAGCACCGCAACACCTCCGAAACAAGGTGCGGCAACCCAGGGCTCAGAGGATCACACCACGATCCCACACGTAGCCCCGCAGGATGAATCCCAACCGAGAACTCCCCAAAGTGCGCACGGAGGGCAACACGAGGAAGTATCGTCACCCACAGCTCAAAATGAACAGGCAGAAGGTGAGCAGACAGGGATCGCACAACCAGAATCCACACCCGTACAACCTGCGCCACCCATCCCACGCACGGGTCCCATCACAGTCGTCATGCTGCCCCGCTACGGCACCCTGGTACATCTCAGCCGAGAAGTCGTACAGGCCACGGATGCGGCACTCCACGCAAGCCTTCTTGCAGCGGATTTTGAAGTCGTCGATCACGCACAACGCACCATACTTGCCCCTCAGGTCCCTTTTGGATGCGAAGATACCTGCGCAAGAAAAATTCTCCCCAACGTTCAAGCAGACGCAGCCATCAGACTCATCCTGTGGGATGCGGACTTGCCCACGGAGGATGATCCATTCGGAAAGGAATCGTTTGAAATAGATCCTGATCCGGAGATGCCGTGTTTCACACCCTCCTTTTCAGAAACATCCTTGTCCGCAGATGATTCTTCACTATCCATGGACGAACTATCCCTGGCAGCAGAGGTGCCAAGAGATTTCTACACAGAACCTTCATGCCTCTACATGGTGGCTATCGTTCTCCACGACGCGCACCATAGCTACTCGATCGGAAGCTCCATCATGACAGCGCACCCTGAAAAATATATTCCAAAAATGATTCAAGACCTCGCAGACGCATACAGAAGAAACGACATGCCCATATGCGATTCTGGAGAAGATCAAGACACCCCTTGCAAATATGCCGATCCATAGAGAACGCCACCGATTCTACGTACTTGTCGCGCTGGTCGCCGTTGCACCAATGGGGGCATTGGCCTGGGAGCCATCTCCCCTCTCAGTCAAACCTGCCATCGAGCTGCGCTACCCGGGCGTGCCTTGGGTCACGGGCCACGAACTTTCAAAAGAACTTCGCAAACCAGAACAGTCGCAACCCATCCTGCTCGACGTGCGCACCGCAGAAGAGTTTGCGGTGAGCCATCTCAAATCCGCCAGCCGGGTCTCACCCGGCGCCACAAACATCGCAGCCCTGCAACTTCCCCGAAACAAGCCCATCGTCGTCTATTGCTCCCTCGGCTTTCGCAGTGCCGCCCTCGCCAAACGCCTGCAAGCCGCTGGCTACACAAACATCCGCAACCTCTCCGGCGGCATCTTCCACTGGGCCCACCAGCACCGCCCCCTCTACCGAACCACCTCAGAGGACAAACAACGCGCCCAACATGTCCACCCCTACGACAGCACCTGGGGCCGGTTCCTTCAGCCCCAGTACCACCCACCCGCCAGTTCCTAGGGGCACAAACCATCCTATTCACTGCATTTCCCAGCGAACCAGCTCCAACCAAGCACAAATAACGTCCACTTTACTGGACGGTAAAGTTCTTTTCGTTCATTATTATGGACGTTATGAGAGCCCGAGAATCGCATGTGCCTATTCCTGTGGCACGGGCAATGACAAAATTAGGTGAAGACATCCAGGAAGCACGAAAACGCCGTCGCATTCCCACTGCACTGATGGCCCAACGGGCCTCCATCAGCCGCACCACCCTACACAAAGTGGAACGTGGGGATCCCGGCGTATCCATGGGTACCTACGCCACCGTATTGTTTGTACTGGGCCTGGAACACGGCTTAGCGGAACTGGCGGACCTCACCCATGACCCGCTCGGCCTACAACTGGAAGAAGAACAACTCCCCGAACGGATCCGAACCCGAAAGAAGAGATCCCAGGGGTAACCTCCATGACAGTCAAAAAAATACTTGTCCATATGGACCTCCTAAAGACCACGATTCGGGTGGGCACACTCTACCCCCACGTCCGCCGTGGACGCGAGAGTGCCACATTCGAATACGACAAAGACTGGCTTCGAAACCCGGTTCGTTTTCCGTTGGAACCTGCACTCAGTCTGGGCGAGGGGCCCTTTCATACCCCTGCAAACAAGGCGCTGTTCGGTTCCCTAGGGGACTCCTCTCCCGACCGCTGGGGTCGCGTCCTCATGCGCCGGGCCGAACGACAAAACGCACGGCAGGAAAACCGCACCCCCCGCACCCTCTGGGAATCGGACTACCTCCTATCCGTCAACGACATCGCTCGACAGGGGGCACTTCGGTTCTCCACTTCGGACACGGGCCCCTACCTTGCGCCCGACAACCACCCCCCCATTCCACCATGGGTCAAACTGTCCGCACTGCTGTCCGCCGCCACCCTCATCACCCAAGACACCGCAACCGAAAACGATCTAAGGCTCCTCCTCGCACCAGGGTCCTCCCTCGGAGGGGCCCGTCCCAAGGCATCCGTGCAAGAAAAAGGGGGCGCTCTCGCGATTGCAAAGTTTCCTCACACAGAGGACGAAGTCGATGTGGTCAGCTGGGAAGCCGTCACCTTACAACTGGCAAAACGGGCGGGAATCCCCACACCCACATGGGAAAAGGTCACCGTAAAAAGAAAGCCCGTGCTCATCGTGCGCCGCTTCGATCGAATAGGCGCAGAACGCATTCCATTTCTCTCGGCCATGAGCATGATCGGCGCCGCCGACAACGAAACCCACAGCTATCTAGAAATCGCAGACGCCCTGCGCCGCCACAGCGCATCCCCCAAGCAAGACCTACATCAACTGTGGCGACGCATGGTGTTCAACATTCTCGTATCCAACACCGACGATCATCTACGCAACCATGGCTTCCTCTACCAGGGCCAGCAGGGCTGGAACCTCTCCCCTGCCTACGACCTCAACCCGGTACCCGTGGATATTCGCCCCCGTATTCTCTCCACCGCCATCGACGAACAGGACACCACCGCATCCCTGGAACTCGCATACCATGTCGCCAACTACTTTGAACTGAACCCCCAACAGGCGAGGTCTGTCGCAAAAGAAGTCGCCGCAGCCACCGCCACTTGGAGAGAGATTGCCACGGCGCACAAACTCAAAAACGCAGAAATCGAACGCATGGAAACCGCCTTCGAGCATAGAGACTCAGAACAGGCGCTCCGTTCATAGGGCCAGGACACCTGAACTCGTTTCCAAACAAACCAATACCACCCACCGAGCCGGTAACCCCTGGGAGAGGGTCTGCTAGACCGTTCCCATGCATCAGGATCCCCTGGGCACGCTTTCGCGGTACCCCACCGTCACCCTTTCCCACAGCCCCACACCACTCGAGGCCCTACCCAACCTGTCGCGCCATGCGGGCGGGGCAAACATTTGGATCAAGCGTGACGACTGCACAGGCCTTGCATTGGGTGGCAACAAGGTGCGCAAGCTGGAGTATTACGTGGGCGAAGCCCGCGCCCAGGGCGCCGACACCCTGCTCATTACGGGTGCGGTGCAATCCAACTACATTCGCATGACCGTTGCCGCGGCCCGCCGCTGCGGCATGGATTGCCATGTGCAGCTGGAGGAACGGGTCGCTAGCCCAGATCCAAACTACCGCAACTCCGGCAACGTACTTCTGGATCGGCTCATGGGCGCCACGATCCACAGCTACCCCGTGGGCGAAGACGAAGCCGGTGCCGACCGCAATCTACACCGTATTGCCGACTCCCTTCGTGCACAGGGCAAGTCCCCCTATGTCATTGCCCTCGGACCGGGTGGCAAACAACTGGGTGCCCTGGGTTACGTTCACGCAGCCCGGGAACTCCACAGGCAACTCGCTGGACGAGATCTGACCATGGATGAAATCGTGGTGGCCACCGGAAGCGGCCAAACCCACGCAGGCCTCCTGTTTGGATTGCGGGCGTTGGGGCATACCCTACGCGTGACCGGCATCTGTGTACGGCGAAATGCAAAACTGCAGTACCCACGGGTTCGCGATCTTTTTGGCAAGATTTCCTCCCTCCTAGAAATCGCCTCCCCTGCCACCGAGGCAGACATCCACCTTGACGACGACTTCCTGGCACCCGGCTACGGTAAGCTAAACCCCGCCACCCTCAGGGCCATTCAAGCCGCCGCCCAAAGCGAGGGCATTCTTACGGACCCGGTCTACAGCGGAAAGTCCATGGCGGGCTTGCTACACCGAGCACAGGCACTAGTTCAGACACCAGGACCCGAGAAAAACGTTCTTTTCATTCACACGGGTGGCGCGCCCTCCATTTTCGCCTACGAACCGGAGCTTACCGGAGCTCTGGAAGGTTCTTCGGCGGTCTAGCCATGCTCATCCTTCTATTTGGATTTATCGCCGGAAGCCTCATCGGGCTTTTCGGTATCGGCGGCGTCATTCTAGTTCCGCTATTGGTCACCGTAGCCGGCATGGATCTCCACACGGCCATGGCCTCCACAAGCTTTAGCTTTCTTCTTCCCGGCATCGTTGGAGTCGCGGCCTACCACCGAAAAAAGTTAGTTCCCCTACCCGAACTGGGCTGGTTGTCGGTGGGCCTTGTTCCCGCCGCATTCTTTGGTGCAAAACTCAACGCAGCCCTTGGCAGCAACATACTCACCATCCTGCTCGGCAGCCTAGTGGGCCTTTCTGGATTGCACGCACTACTCCACCGATCCGCTCCCAACCAAACGAGTGCAACGCAGACAGACACCCGAAAGCTACCCAGACCACTCTACATCCTGATGGGGCTGGCGGTTGGTGTCGGTTCCACCCTGACCGGCACCGGTGGCCCCGTCATTCTTGTACCCATACTGCTCGCCCTGGGCGCCGCACCCATCGCAGCGGTCGGCCTAAGCCAGGGGGCACAGCTTCCCATCGCGGTGCTCGCCAGCATCGCCTTTTACCTGGAAGGCAACCTGGACCTGGCCCTCGGTCTCAAGCTCGGTATTTCCCAGGCATTCGGTGTTCTGCTGGGCGCATGGATTGCCCCCAAACTCCCAGCCGCACGCCTCAAGAAACTCATCGCCGTGGCCCTGCTGGGCGTGGGTGCCCTCATCGTCGCCAAGGTCCTCCGATGACAGAGATTCTCCCATGACCACTGAAAGCAAACTCCCACCCAAACTCCAGTTCTACCTGCCAGCGGGTGGCGCACTCCCGCTCATCACCATGGTTGCAGGCATCCTGTGGCTCGCCTCCATGGGAATGGCGGCCTCCAAACCCTTCTGGGCCTGTGGGTGGCTGGGCCTTACGGTCGGGCTTCTCTTTTCAAAAAACAGAACAGATTATTGCAACGCGTTGATGCGTGGCATCGCCGACTACAACGGCATCGTCATCATCGTGGCCTGGATTTTCGCAAGTGTCCTGGGCAAAGTGATGGTGGCAGCCGGGCTCGTCAATGGTGTGCTGTGGCTTGGCCTTTCCACCGGGGTCACAGGCCCCACGTTCACCGTCGTCACCTTCATCGCGGCCATGCTCTTTGCGGCCGGCTCAGGCACCTCCAACGGCACAGCCCTCGCCCTATCCCCGGTGCTCTTTCCCGCCGGCGTATTTCTCGGCGCCGACCCCACCGCAGTGGCCCTAGCCATCCTCAGTGGCGGCGCCTTTGGCGACAACGTGGCTCCCATTTCTGACACCACCATCGTCAGCGCCTACTCCCAGGGCGCCACCATGCGCGACGTGGTCGCCACCCGTTTCCCCCTGGCCATCACCGCCGCCGCCATCGCCGCCATCGCCCTCTTTGCCTTTGGCGGATCGTCCCAGGCTGTGCAGGATCTTCCCACCCTGTCCTCCCAGGCGGACGCACGAAGTGCGTGGCTCTTTCTGCCCCTGGCGGTTGTACTGGTGAGCGCGCTCAAAAACCGCCACATCATCGAATCCCTCAGCTACGGCATCGCCAGCGCCATGATCCTGGGCCTGGCCCTGGGCAACCTGAGTCTCGCCCAAATCTTTCACGTGCCCGACGTCCGGGGTGAATCCACGGGCATCATTCAAAACGGTGTCGCCGGCGTCACGGGCCCCATCCTCTTTGTGGTGTTTGTCATGGGCGCGGTTCAAATCTTCCGTGACAGCGGGCTGCTCCGAAGATTCCTCGACCTCTGCAATCGATCCTTTGTCCACACCATTCGTGGTGCGGAAATCATGATCACCGCCGTGAGCATGGCAGCCTCCGCCCTAGTCACCACCAACGGTGCCGCCATCCTCCTTGTGGGCCCCACCCTCGTTCGCAACCTGGGCGAGCGCTTTCACCTCAGCCCCGCCCGCCGCGCCAACCTCATGGACTGCGGCGTGTGCTCCCTGTTCTACATGTTGCCCTGGAGCCTCGGCGTACTCGTCTGGCACAGCTCCATCGAAGACGCGGCCGACGCCTACCAACTCCAGGCCCCCCCAGTCACCTCTTCCTTCCTCGCCCCCTACCCCGCCGCCCTACTACTCGTACTCATCCTCTCCATTGCCACAGGCTGGCAACGCCGCTTCACCCAACGAAACCCCAAGGCCGAACAGAACGTCTAGCATCACCGACCCATGGGCTGGTTTTCATGTTCGACACCGCCCGCCTGGCCACAGAAGCAGCCAGTAAGATCGCCCAATGGCTCCGATGCCACAGGCAGAAACACCAAAGTCAGCAACAATCCTATTTGGCGTGGTCTTTGCTGGTTCAGAGACCATGTCGTACTTCAATCAACTCCTGTGGATCCTCATCACACTCACCGCCAGTGGCTGCACTCTTGCGAACGACACAAATACCAAAACACAGGAAGATTTTGACCAGGAAGCCGTTTTCGAAAACCAACACAGTGAAGGCGAAGCTTGTGAGGACACTACCACCCTCCGTTTCGCGGGCGACTGCTACCCAAAGAACACCGAAGTTGCTTCCATTCACCTCGGTGAAGTTCAGATCCAACGAATCGTGAACGGCGCGCCCATCGAAGTGCACCCCTACTACCAGGGCTACGTGGTCTCCTGGCATGTGGGCTTCTCCCCGGAGGTTTCACTGCTAAACACTTCCATCGAACTTGAAATCCAGGATCCAAATATCGACGCTTGGCACACCATCTTGCCAAACCTCACCGTATGGGAACGGGATCCAGATGCAGAAAGCAGCCCAGGGCAACATACTCCAGGGCAACACACTCCAGGTCGACTCACCCTAGAGCAACTGCTCAACACAGGCGTGCACTACCGAGCAAGAAGCGGAAACGACGTGCGGCGAAGTGGGCCAAGCAACCAGTTCCTGCTCGGATCAGGCCTGTTCGACACACGCGAGCTCAGCGCAGCACAACCGGACGAACACGCCGACCCTGATGCAGACGGAAACCCAGTCCACTTCATCGCCCAGGACACCAGCGGCGCAGAACAGGGCACCGCCCATGCCGCTACCCTTCGCATCACGCTGTACGCACCCTGAGACCCAACACAACTCCAAACGGTACAAACCCAGGCGAGCGACCTGACCTATCTCGGAGGCCGGCGGCGGTCGTGGAACCAGTTTCGGTGTTCTTCTACCCACTTCTGCTGTTCCCGAGGTGCGCGGTGAGTGCACGTCACCATTTCCTCTTCGATGCCCAGTGCACCCCAGCGCACCTCCGGGCAATCGTTGGGGTTGTAGGCCACCTCAAACGCGCCCCTTCGACGCACGATGTCTTTCAGCGTGAGAGCCTGTTGTTGGCCATTACTACGTCGGTAAGAGAAAGACCGCGCCTCAAGCTGCCGCTCCAACGCGTGCCCCACATCGGCGACCGCCTTCGACACATCCTCCACAATCCCAAACCGGGCCGGTTGCCGTGCTACCTTGCCCGGGAACCCGCGCACCGCGTCCAGGGCGATCAACAACCGCATGTCCCGTGAGGGCGTCGAGTAATCTTCCCAGGGGCCCGAGGTCTGAAACAAGTGGTCCAAGTCAGGCATTTCCACCACGGCCCAACCGTGGGCCTCCATGTACCGCACGCCATTGTCCACCGAAACCACACGCCTGCGCACCGACTCCTCCAGGGCATCCACCAGCGTCGTCATGACCTGCTCTGCATCCCTGGGAAGGGGTTGAATCAATCCCTCCATGGCGTCGTAGAAGTCGTCCGCGGTTCCTTCGTACTGTTGCTCCGAATAGCCTGGGAACACACCGCTGCGTGTGATGTCCCGGTTGCTCATCCCATGGATCTCCCTGGATTCCTGATCAAACACCAGCGGTCGCCAGGCCTTGAACCCAGGCCCCATGGAACGTCGCTCCGGTCGAAACAAGAACGTTCCCCGCCAAAAACGCCGCAACCCGATGGTGCCATCGGGCTGGGCATCGCTCGCAATCATCATGCCGGGACGGTCGAAGGTTTGCGGCACCCACCGGGTCACCACCAACAAATGCCCATCCGGATCCGCGTACACCGTACCCGGTTTCAAATCCGCTCGCGTCAATGCAACAGGGTACAGGTCCGTTGCAGGGTCCTCAGGCCGTGTGCGGGCAGTCGCTGAATGCACCCCACCCTTCACATCCCGTAAAAACCGACTGAACATCTCCGCCCGACTTGGAAGAGGAATCGCCCCACCCACAGGCTCCACGTCATCAGACACTTGAAACCAGGGTAAGTTCGGTTCACCACAACTGGGGGGCCGTTCTCCCCGTCCACGGCTGCAACGCCGAAATGCAAACGGCAACCCCACCTTCCAAGCAAAGTACGCGCGCAAAAAGTAGGGGAGGTCCGCACAATCTGGTTCCAGCCGAAGCTTGTCGTCCTCGTCCTCCCCCAAATGATTGAACAGAATGTTGCGCTCAGGATCGCCGAGCAGCACCTGCAAGTTCGGCCAGGTCGGGGCTTCCCCAAAGGGATAGTCAAAGAGCTTTTGCACAAATAGCGCATAGAGATTCTCGGTGTCCGCTTCCCATCGCCATTTCGCATCCCACGCCGGCACACGCTTCCTGCCGTCGTCATCCATTACCACAGTTTCCATGGGCACCTGGCGCGCCTCGGGGCGCGGGCGGCGCGAGCGCACAAAAAACTGTTCGCAGGCGTACGCGTGGTCGCCATCCCGCAGAATCGCCGTCCACCGCCCCAGTTGACGGGGCACCCATTGTGCTACCCAGCCAAGCGGTTCGCCCTTGGACCACTCCACAGACACGTCGTTCACCCGCTTGCCTTCAGGATCGTACAAATCGAATGCGGCAGGTCCGTCCACGCCATCCCGATTCGCCACAACCACCACACGTGCCGCTTCTCCTGCCACCAGAACCCTGGGCGAACGGAACAACGCCACCTGCGAACTGTCCTGGCAGGTCCGCCCCCTTTCGGAGAGTTCCCCCGGAGGGCGCAAAATCGCAACCCCGTCAAGCGCAACCGGAGGCGTGGATCCAAACACCGTCACGGAGTGCACCCGTTCGAGCAGCGATCCCTTGCTGGATCCCCCGCCCAACTCCAGCCCAGTCACCGCCACCTTGCCCACCACACGATCGATTTCACAGCCCCTCTGGGTCTCCACATCCCGGTAAGCCCACAGTGAATGCAACACCCGCGGGCGCTGTTGAGCATCCCGACCCAAATAGACCATGATGTGCCCATCCAGCCCCAGCAACGTCACGCCACTCTTCAGGGCAAGGTCCATCGTCGCCAGCTTCTGCGCCTCACCCGCTCCACCCACATCCACCGTGTACGTACCGGCGCCGGCCTGGCCCCCGCTGTTGCGTGGCAACCGCAAACCAAACTCGCCCATCGTATCCATCACAAGTCGAGAACAGTCGATCCCAAGCACCCCATCCCCGTCCAAATCCGCCCCGCCCCACCCGTAGGCCTGGCCCACTGTGCGAAACACCGAAGTCAAGAATGCCCGCCGGGTCAGCAACACTGCGGGCATGCGTTCAGGTTCCACTGCCACCCCAGAGTTCACCACACCTGCCTCGACCCAACCCATCACATAGGGCGTCCGCACAAGGTGCATGTTGGAGGAGGCGGTTCCCCCCCGACCCGCAGAGCCCAGGTCCTCCAAAACCTCCCCCGTACGGATCGAACTGCACAGGTTCCGATCGAATCGGGGGTCCAACCGCCCTCCCAGGTCAGGTTGCCGAAGCAACGCACCCTCAATGGGAGCACATCGTAACGACGCGTCTGCAGAAACTCGGACAAATCGCCGCCCGGGCTCAGGCCCCTCGCGCCGTTGCCACAACGCAGCCCCCAAATGGGCCCCACCCTCCACCCTTTGGCCACGCCGATCCACATAGCGCCCGGACTCAATCGCCTCAGCCATGTACCCCAATCGTTCCTCCAGGGTGCGCTGCAGGGACGCTTCATCCACGTTGACCTTGGAATCAAAACGCCGCTGGGTTCGGCTTGGCCCTTCCGAATCCGCCGACCCCTCCCGCCGAGATCCATGTTCCCATCCCACATGGTGTCGGCGGATCTGGTCGGGCGTCATCACCGGTGCATCCAATCCAAGCGCGTCCCATTGGCCCAACCAGTAGTCCAACGTCTCCTGCACCGGTGGAACCCCAAGCAATGGGTTCGGCGCGACCAACTCGCCCGGGCAGGACGCTCCACTCGCCCCGTTTGCCGGAAAAATACCTACCCCGTCAGGGGAAACTGGCGCTCCGTCACCGACCACGCCAGGTCCACCGCAGCCACAGCCCGCAAAAACCACCAAAAACAGCGCCAATACCCCAGCTCTCATCCCCCACTTCTACCACAACCACCCTTGACCCGATTGCGGTTTGCACCATGGTTGGGCCGTGAAAAATCTGGACCAATCATTGACTGTGGGCCGCGGGCTCATCTTCCTGGGCGCCATGGGGCTAGTCGCCTCCGCGGGGCTGATGGCCTGCGCCGGCGGCAAAGCAGAGGTGGACGCGCCGGATACCGCCGCAAGTGCCGCCATGGTCGACCCAAACCCAACCACGGGCCGCAACGGGAACCCTGCCGCAAACCCCGAAACCCAAGCAATCAACCCCCTGGCACGACGGGTCGAAGTAGCCACCATCAAAACCTCCTCCGCTTCCCTACAAATCGAGTTACCGGGCGAAATCGAAGGGATCCGCGACGCCGTCCTGGCCTCGGCGCTCGGCGGCTTTGTGGAGAAGGTCCATGTGCAAAACGGCCAACGGGTAAGACAAGGCCAGCCCCTTGCCCGCATCGACGCCACCACCCACCTGGCGAGGCTTGCCCAGGCCAAGGTCGAATTGGATTCTGCGGAGCGGGAATGGAACCGCGCCGAGCAACTGGGGGACACCATTTCCTCCCTGGAAAAAGACACCGCCGAAAGCCGCCTCGCCGGAGCGAAGGCCGCCTTTGCCACCGCTAAGATTCAAGTGGACCGGGCCGTGGTCCGCGCACCCTTCCGTGGCGTGATCTCAGGGCTCGATTTGGAGCCCGGAGAAATCGCAGCACCGGGTGCCCCCATTCTTCGGCTTGTACAAATGAATCGCGTCAAGGTCTCCATCGCCGTGCCCGATCGGGATGTGGTAACGCTTCAAGAAGGCATTCGAGGCAGTGTCCACACGGATGCACAGGGTACCGCATTCGAAGGAGAGATCACCCACATCGACCCGGCAGCCAACATCAACACCCGGGCCTTCACCGTGGAGCTCACTGTGGAAAACCAGGAGCGGAAACTACGCCCTGGCATGATTGCCACGGTGCGCATTCAGCAACCCATCGGCGCCGATGAACTATTGATTCCCCAGGACTGGGTCGTCACGGGAGTGGACGCCCTGGGCGTCTTCCTTGAACAGGAGGGCACCGCCCATTGGAGCCCCATCGAACTGGGCCGGGTGATTCGCAACCAGGTCGTCGTCCGATCGGGAATCGGCGTAGGTTCCCGAGTCGTCACCAAGGGTCACCGGGAGTTGGTCGATGGCGACCCTATCATGGTCTCCCGCGAGGGGGTGTGCTGCGAGTCCGGGCGCGCCACCTACACAAAGTAGGCTCCACCACAACCATCGCCGCCTAAGTTTGCCCCCTACCACCCTGGATCCCACCACAGAACCTCTTCATTATGATCGCTCGCCTCATAAAAAACCGCGCCGCAGTGTACCTGGCCGTCATTTGTATTGTGGGGTTCGGCTCCATGCAGTACGCGTCCCTACCCCGGGAGTCCTTCCCGGATGTCGACATTCCGGTGGTGCTGGTCACCACTCCCTACATCGGCGTTTCCCCAGAGGATATCGAAGGCCTCATCACAGTCCCCCTTGAAAACGAACTCAGCGGGATCAAGGACGTCAAAAAGATGTCCAGCACCTCGGCCGAGGGCGCAAGCATCATCACCCTCGAGTTCGAACCGGAAGTGGTCATCGAAGACGTCATCCAGCGCGTTCGAGATCGGGTCAACCGAGCCAAACCCGACCTGCCAGAAGATGCCGAGGACACGGACATTCGCGAAGTCTCCTTTGCCGACTTCCCCATTCTCATCATCACCATCGCCGGAGACCTGGACGAAGAAGTCCTCAAGAAGCTCGGTGAAGACCTGGAAGAGGACCTCGGTCGCATTGATGGTGTACTGGAAGCAAAACTCGCCGGCGGCCGCACACGGCAAATCCGGGTACAGATCAATCCAAACCGGCTGGCCCACTACGGCCTTTCTCTCAATCAGGTAGTGGAAGCCGTACAACAGGAAAACGTCAACATCCCCGGCGGGGACGTGAGCGCAGGGGCAGCCAACTTCCTTGTGCGCATTCCCGGGGAATTCTCCACGCCCCAGGAGATTGAAAGCGTCGCCATCAAACGTATCGGCGATAGCCCCGTATTTATTCGCGACGTGGCCACCGTCCTGGATGACTTTGCCGACCGGGACAGTTACGCGCGCGTGAACGGAGAACGTGCCGTCACCGTATCGGTCACCAAGCGTTCCGGTGCCAACGTGTTGGATCTGGCAGACAAGGCAAAGGAAGTGGCATCACGACACGCCGAGGGCTGGCCAGAGGCCGTCACATGGCGCGTCGTGGGCGACCAGTCCCGCGACATCGCGGACATGGTCAACGAACTGGAGAACAACGTGATCACGGCGCTCATCCTGGTGGTGGGTGTCATCCTGTTTTTCATGGGCGCACGGAACTCCCTTTTTGTGGCCATGGCCATTCCCCTCTCCATGCTCATCGCGATCATTGTCATCGCGGCCTTCTGCATGACCCTCAACATGATGGTGCTCTTCTCACTGATCCTCGGGCTCGGCATGTTGGTCGACAACGGAATCGTATTGGTGGAGAACATTTACCGTCACGTGGAAGAGGGAGAAAACCTCTTTGACGCATCCGTCAACGGCACCCGGGAAGTGGGCTGGGCCGTCGCCGCGTCCACCGCCACCACCGTCGCCGCGTTTGCTCCGCTCATTTTCTGGAAGGGCATCATGGGCCAGTTCATGGGCTACCTTCCCAAAACCGTGGTGGCGGTACTACTGGCCTCGTTGGTCGTGGCGATTGTTGTGCTTCCGGTGCTCACAGGCCGGTTCATGAAACGTTCCAGGAAAGCCCAAAAAGCCCTGGATGCGCAAACATCAAAAGCCGCAGCTTCCTCCGAAAACTCCCCTCCCCAAAGTCGAATCATGGCGGGCTACCAGCGCGTTCTCGAAATGGCCATCGACCGTCGGTACATCGTGGCCTTTATGGGGCTGCTCCTGCTCGTGGGAACGTTCATGGCCTACGGCGCCCTCAACCACGGCACCGAGTTCTTTCCCGACGTAGAGCCCGACCGTGGCACCGTCAGCGTTCGCGCGCCGGACGGCACCGACGTGGAAGAAACGGACCGCATCATGCGGCAAGTCGAGCGTATTCTCGCCCGTTACGAAAACGTCGACTTCTACGTTGCGGAAACAGGGGTGTCCGGTGGCGGAGCCCCCATGGAAGGCGCCCAGTCGGCCAGCAACCAGGGCCGGATCACGGTGGACTTTCTCCCCCACCATACCAAAGCCAAGGAGGGGCAGACACCCCGCGTGGAGGACCCGAGAGAAACCATTCAGGCCATTCGCCAGGAACTCGCCCTGATTCCCGGGGCAGAACTGGAGATTGAAAAACAGAGGGAAGGCCCACCCGTGGGCGCTCCCATTGCGGTGGAAATCTCGGGTAATGACTTCCACGTGGTAGGGCAACTCGCCGCACAGGTGCGCAGAGAACTCGCCAAGGTTCCTGGCACCACCGACCTCTCCGACGACTACCGGGTGGGTCGCCCCGAAATGCGGCTCCGTATTGACCGGGGGGCCGCCAAGCGCATTGGCGCCAGCACCCAGGAGATTGCCGGCACCATTCGAACCGCGGTTGCTGGAAACGAAACCAGCACCCTTCGCGATGGCAAGGACGAATACGACATCATCGTCGAACTGGCTCCCGCCTACCGAAACAACCTTCAGGCCATCACCGCACTGCGGGTTCCGGGAAGGCAAGATCGAAGTCCAGACACCTACTCGGTGCCCCTGTCCAGCGTAGCATCCTACCGCCTCGCCGGTGGTAGCGGTTCCATCCGGCACATTGACCAGGACCTGGTTGTCACCATCTCAGGGGACGTCAAAGAGGGCTTCAATGAAAACGCGGTCCGCCAGGGCGTGGAAGCAAAACTTGCCGAAATCCCAGCAACCCCTGGAACGTTTATGCGCCTCGGTGGCGCCCAGGACGAACAACAGGAATCCCAGGAGTTCCTTGGCCAGGCGTTCCTCATCGCCGTGTTTCTCATCGCCATCATTCTCGTGGCCCAGTTCAACCGGTTTGATTTGCCCCTCATCATTCTCGCTTCCGTTGTGCTTTCTCTCATCGGGGTTCTCTGGGGCCTGATCATCACAGGCACCCCCTTTGGCATCATCATGACGGGCATTGGTGTCATCTCTCTCGCAGGGGTGGTCGTAAACAACGCCATTGTGCTGCTCGACTACGTGCAACAACTTCGTGACCAGGGCATGGATGTACGCACAGCACTTCTTCGCGCAGGCACCGTACGGTTTCGCCCAGTCATGCTCACCGCCACCACCACCATCCTGGGGCTGGTACCCATGGCCATCGGCCTTGCCATCGATTTCGCGAACTTCGAGTTCATCACCGGGAGCCAAAGCGCCCAGTGGTGGGGCCCCATGGCGGTGGCCATCATCTTCGGCCTCGCCTTTGCAACCCTGCTCACCCTCTTCATGGTCCCCACCATGTACAGCATCCTGGAAGACCTACGCGCCATCCCCGCAAAGATTTTTCCAGGAACCAGAAAAGCCAAAACGTCCGACAAGACACCCTAGAACGGCCATACCAAGCGTGTACACACGCCCTTCGTGGGCCCAACTACGTCAAGATGGAATGGCGAAGCGTCATTTTTTTTTGGATTTGTTCAAAAAAGCAACGCAGCAAGGGCCCCCATTTAGGGGACTGCCGCAAAGCCTAAGGAAACTAGGTTGAAGCAGCTCAAGTGAACCTAAAATGGGGTCACCATCTTGGATCGATCAGATCTCCAAACGGGGACGAATCACGTGAGGAACCATTGACGTTATCGGTCGAACGGGGGTTTTCTTAAGTTCAATTTTATGATTATTTTACATGCACACCACAACTGCGGTTCGAGCTAAACCACCGCGTTGTGATTGTTCAAAAAGGGGGAACACATGCTCAACCAACACACCGATTCCGTTCAGGCACTTCACATCACCCCGCCGGCCAACCGCACGGAAAGCCACCTCGACCTGGACGAGTGGCGCCGTCAACACACGCCCAACATCCTCGGCAACGATCCAAAACTCATGGACGTCTTTCGAATGATCGAACGCGTGGCAGACACCGACTGCTCGATTCTCGTCAGTGGGGAAAGCGGCACGGGCAAGGAGCTCATCGCCCGGGCAGTCCATGACGCCAGCAACCGTACCGAAGGCCCATTCATCGCAGTCAATTGCGCCGCAATCCCAGACAACCTGCTGGAGAGCGAACTATTTGGCCACGCACGGGGCGCGTTTACCGGTGCCACAGGCGCACGGGTCGGCCAGTTTACCGCCGCCCACGGTGGAACCCTGTTTCTGGACGAAATCGGCGAACTGCCCCTGGCCCTCCAGGCAAAACTGTTGAGGGTATTGCAAGAAAAGCATGTGCAACCCGTGGGAGAATCCAAGGGGCACGACGTGGACATCCGGGTGATCACCGCCACCAACCGGGACCTGGAATCCATGGTCCAGGAAGGCACCTTCCGGGAAGATCTCCTCTACCGCCTCAATGTCATTCCCATCGAACTCCCGGCACTTCGTGAGCGTCGCAACGACATTCCTGAACTGGTGGGTCATTTCGTCATGCGCACCAACGAGAAACGCAACCGCGCAATCACGGGCGTCACCGCCGCCGCCATGGCCCAACTATGCAACCACGCCTGGCCTGGTAACATTCGCCAACTTGAAAACGTCATCGAGCGAATGGTGATTCTTCGTACCCAGGGACACCTCGATGTCTGTGACCTTCCCGCTCGATTGCAGGAAAACGGTGTGCCACGCACGGAACAGGCCACCACACTGCCGAACAACGGCATCGATCTAAAAGACGCCGTGGAGCAGTTCGAGAACAACTTGATTCTACAGGCCCTGGAGCGCACCGGGTGGAACAAGAATCAGGCAGCAAACATTCTCCACATGAACCGAACCACCCTCGTGGAGAAGCTCAAGAAGAAGAACCTGGCCATGCCGCTTGCTACCGCCTGTTAATCCGGACCCGCGTCGCTTCGCGAAAGGGCATCGATCACACTCGCTTTTGGCACTCGCAATGCCTGTGATTGGCCAGCACCCGGCGAACGGCATCCCGCGAACAGCACCCGCCAACAGGACGTCCAGGACCAAGAGATTTCTCGCTAGCGTCAGACACTTGTCGGCGCCGTCAACAGCCCACCGATAGCGTCACCGGCGACACTCCGATCTCCGCACAAAACCAGATGGCACACCGCTTGCTCATCCTCAGATCATGTCGGGAATCTTTGCAGGCATCCAACCCCTCACACGGGCCCTAGACTATCACTCCGAACGGCACAACGTGCTGGCCTCCAACGTGGCCAACGTGGATACACCCGGGTTTCGGCCAGCCGAGTTGCTCAGAGAGCTCAAGGAGGCGACCCCCAACCACATGTCGCTTGCCGCAACCAAGAGCGGGCACATTCAAGCGAACGGTACCCATTCCGCAGACCACAAGTTCGTAAGAGAAGAAAGGGTCACTGGCGGCGGCCTGGACGGCAACTCCGTGAGCCTGGAACGGGAAATGGCAAAGCTCGCCACAAACGACATTCGGTTCGATACGGCCGCACGCATCGTGGCCCGGAAAATCGGCATGCTTCGCTACGCCGCCAGCGACGCCACCCAAGGATAGCTCCCATGAAACCCACTCAGACACCACCCCGTAGGAACCACCCATGAATCTATTCACCGCCATGGAAATCGCTTCTTCGGGGCTTTCCGCACAGCGCACCCGAATGAACGCATTGGCCTCCAACCTCGCCAACGCACGCACCACCCGCACCGAAGAGGGCGGGCCCTACCGCCGCAAGGACCCCGTATTCAAGGCGGTGGCCATGGCGGATCAAACTCGAGGCAACGCACGCACGGCTGCGGGCGAAGCCTCCTATTTGGTGAAGGTCGACAAAATCCAAGAAGACCAGAGCCCGCCTCAACTTGTGTACGACCCGGCACACCCCGATGCCGACGAACAGGGCTACGTCGCCCTCCCAAATATCAATGTGGTGGAAGAAATGGTGAACCTCATCACAGCGTCCCGTGCCTATGAATCTGGAGTCACCGCACTGCAAAGCATCAAGGGCATGGCCAGAGCCGCCCTCAACATTGGCGCCTAGCCCACCCCACGACACGACGGCCCAACCCACAACAACACAACGAAAACCACCATGCCCGCACCCATTCACTCACTCCCCGTCCCCCAGAGCACCCAACTCCAGTCACGGGCAACGCCACTGCACAACACGTCATCGATCCGTTCAACGGGGCACGTACAGGACACCAAGGCACCCCAAAACAATCCGATAGATGGCACAAGCTTCAGCGAACGCCTGAGCGAGTTTGTACAGGGAGTGGACGAACAGCTTCGAACCACAGAACAGATGACCAACGACTTCGCGGACGGCAAGCAAAACAACATTCACGGAACAATGCTCTCCATCCAAAAGGCGGACGTCTCCCTACGACTCCTGGCAAACGTGCGGAACAAGGTGATCGAGGCCTACCGTGAAGTCATGCGCATGGGTGCCTAGTCACAGAACGCACCCGACATATCAGACCCGCAACAATCCCAGTGAGAACACACCCAAGAACACCCACACATGGCTGACACCGACACCAACACCACTTCCCGTTCCCTCCTCGAACAGGCCAAAAGCGTCTGGAACTCCATCCCAGGCTCCTTGCGCCTGGTCGGATTGACTGGAGTGTTTGTGGCCATTGCCGCCTCCGCCTTCTTCGGTGTGACCGAAGTGCAGGACACGCCCACCGCCGTACTCTTTGCCAATCTCAGCAACGAAGACGCCGCCATGATCGCCCGTCGACTCCGTACCGAGGGGGTTCGCTACGACATGGATGAAACAGGAACCACAGTGTTGGTTGCCAAGAAAAAGCTACACGACACCCGCCTCATGTTAGCAAACGAAGGTCTCCCCCAGAGTGGGCGCGTGGGGTTTGAGATCTTCGATGAGCAACGCTTTGGTGAAAGCGAGTTCTCAGAAAAAGTAAAGTACCACCGGGCCCTCGAGGGCGAACTCTCGCGAACCATCACCCACCTCAATGGAGTGGAGGGTGCCCGAGTGCACCTGGTGCTGCCTTCCCGGTCCCTCTTTGCTTCCAAAAACGATGGAGCGAGTGCATCCATCGCGCTCAAGCTTCACCCGGGAACCGTACTCAACGACTCCCAAACCCGAGGAATCATCCATCTCGTAGCAAGCAGTGTGCGCAATCTCGTTCCGGAAAACGTCACCCTTGTGGACGGTAAAGGCCGACGCATTGCCGGAGGCACAAGCGACCCTGCAAGCAAAGCCGCAAGTGACGCCCTCTCCTACCGCGGCATGGTGGAATCCGCTAAACAGCAATCCGCCCAGGAACTGCTGGACTCCACTCTCGGGCCAGGGAAAGCGGTCGTGAGAATCGCCGCAGACGTGGATTTTTCCCAGGAAGAGCGCACGGAAGAAACCTTCGATCCCGAACAGGTTGCTGCACGGAGTTTTCAGGTTTCCGAGGAACGGGACACGGGAGACGCGCAAGCCACAGCAGGGATCCCAGGTGCCGCATCCAATCTTCCGGGGGGCGAGCCTGCAACATCCACCGCAACGGAAGAGCAAGGAACCTCGAAACGCACGGAAACCCGAAACTTTGAGGTAAGCAAGGTGGTGCGTCGATCCGTGGCCCCGGTGGGACGCATCGACCGACTCCATGTGGCGGTCCTGGTCGACGGAACCTGGGAGGGGGAAGGCGAAGCCGCCACGTTTACAGCGCGCACCGATGAGGAGTTGGAGCAGATTCGGTCCGTGGTCATGCGGGCGGTGGGTGCAGACCTCGAGCGGGGAGATCAGGTCACCGTTGAATGTGTCCCCTTCGCCACGATAGACACCGAAGTACAACAAGCGCCTCCAAGCGCTCTGGATACCCTCGATCCGTACATCCCCTATGTCTCCGCGATTCTGGTAGCAATATTGGGGTTGGTCTCCGCCTTCATGATTCGCGGAAGCGCAAAAAAGCAAGAGGCAGCGAAAAAGGCCGCCGCACTGGCGGCGAAAAAGGCCGCCACATCCATCGAGGTGGAACAGGTCGCAGGTCGCCCAGGACTACCAGGTGCCCAGCAGCCAAACGTATTGGGAGGAGGTTCCACGGAAAGCGACCTCAGCAACATTCGCCTATTGTCCGCCGAGCTTGCGGAACGGGATCCCGCCGCAGCCGCTCGGGTAGTCCACGGCTGGCTCAACAACTCCAGTACAGGAGGCGCCTAGGTGGCAAACGCAATGGCAAACGCATCCGACGTCGACGGCGCACGAAAGGCACTTCTCCTCCTGGTAAGTCTTGATGAAAGCATTGCAACACGGGTGCTTTCCCATCTAGAGGGCGAGGACGTCAGGGCGCTGCGTGATGCGGCCACGGGTCTCAAGGAAGTGGAACCAGATGTGGTCGTATCGATCCACCAGGAGTTCGCTAGCACCCTCAACCAGGGCGTTCCGGCAAGCCTTGCGGGAAGCGGCGCTTACCTAAGACGCATCGCCGGCAAGGCCCTCGGAGAAGGAAAGACGGCCGAGCTCTGGGAAGAACCCAGGGAACCTTCTCCGCTCAACAAACTACCCGCCAAAACCATGCTCACCATGCTCGAAAACGAGCAACCACAAACCATCGCGGTGGTGCTGTCTCAGCTCGAACCGGCACAGGCAAGCGACATCATTTCCTCCATGCCGTCGGAACAACAAACAGAGGTTCTTCTTCGACTTTCAAAACTACAAAGCGTACCCTCGGAAGTCATCATTGAGATTCAGGACCTCTTTGAACGTCAAGTCGAAGATCTGGCCGATGATATCCAAGTCACCGAAATCAACGGCATTGATGCGGCAGCAGGGGTTCTCAAACGATTGGGCGACGAGGTCAGCTCCGGCCTTATCGAAACAGTAACCGAAAAGGATGGGGAGCTCGGTGCCTTGCTTGCCAAGGCCATGTTCCGCTTCGAGGACCTCCTACGAATCGAAGGTCGTGGAATTCAGGCATTGCTCAAGGAAGTTTCCACGGACCAACTCACCGTCGCCCTAAAAACAGCCAGCGACGAGCTCAAAGAAAAAGTCTTTGCGAACCTTTCCTCCCGAGCGGCCACCATGCTCCAGGACGAGCTGGAGATGATGGGCCCCGTCCGGCTCGCTGACGTCGAGGAGGCACAACAAGCCATCATCCAAGTGGCTGTTCAACTAGAGAAGGACGAAAAGATTACCATCGCCCGGGAAGGTGGAGGAGGAGGTGACTTTGTCTAAGGGCAGCATTTTTCCCCAGGAGCAAGCCACCACAGAGCTCCAAAACCCCGGAGATCTCATTCGCGGAATGTCAAAAAGCATTCCTCCTGTGGCCCACCCATCCGTAGTGGCCACACAGCCGCTCGACGACGACCAAGCCACCGCCCCCAACTGGCTAAGGAACCCCGTACCCACATCCTTCGCACATGCATCGCCCAAACAGCAGGAGCCCGTGTGGGAGTCCATGGGCCACGACGGTACTGAACCCGCTCCGTTTACCCTGGGAGGAAACCCTGAAAAGAAGGCCATGGAACTTCGGGAGCAAAAAATCGCCCTCCTGCAACAGAAGCTGGATCAGCAGGCCGCCACCCTCTCCCAACAACAACAGCAACTGGAGGTCGATCGAGGCACCGTGCGACAGGCCATGGAAGAAACCGCTTCCCTGCGGGGGCAGGTCCTCATCCACGCCGAACAGGAGTTGCTAAGGCTTGTCACCCGTGTCGCAAACACCGTAGTCCATGGCGAGCTGGCCGTTCAACCAGAGCTACACCGGGAACTCGTACAGCAAGCCCTGGACGCGGCTGCCAATCCGGAGCAGGTCCGTGTACGAATCACACCCAAGACCCAGCAAGCCCTGGGATCCAAGCAAGCGACTCCATGGGTGGTTGGAAACACGAAGATAGCGGTACAGGTCGATCCAGCCCTTGAGGGGGTGGGCTGCATTGTGGAGGAGGGGGGATCCCGCATCGACGGCACCGTCGCCGGACGCCTTCTCCAGGCCCAGCGTCAGTTTGAACAGGCATTGCAAGATCGGGTGTCCTCGTCTCAACCAGGGGGCAGTCCGCGGCAGGCCGGGGCAATGGAAAGCTCCCCAAGCGAGGAAGAGTCATGACCCCAGATCCGAACCAAAGCGGACTGCCAAGTATCCTGCTCGACCACTACGCGCATCTGGCGGAGAACGCACTTACGCCCAAACGGGAGGGCGTGCTCACAAAAGCCATTGGCCTCGTCCTGGAAGCCCGGGGCTGCGAGGCGTCCATCGGCGATCTCTACGGCCTCCGCAATCGGATGACCCAATCCGAAATCCCTGCGGAAGCCGTGGGCCTGCGAGATGACGCCACCCTACTAATGCCCCTTGGTGAAACCCATGGGCTCGAAATCGGCGCTTCGGTCCGCCGTCTCGGCCGCGCCGCACAGGTGCCCGTGAGCGACCAACTTCTTGGCCGGGTTCTCAACGGGTTGGGACAACCCATCGACGGACGGCCCGCACCTGCTGCCGCCCAGGAATACCCACTCCATGGAACACCCCGCAACCCCCTGGACAGGAAGCCCGTCGACAAACCTTTCTGGGTAGGCGTGCGCGCCATCGACGGCGTTCTCACTATGGGTCGTGGCCAGAGAATGGGAATATTCTCCGGTGGAGGCGTCGGAAAAAGCTCCTTGCTCGCCATGATGGTGAAACAGGCGGAAGCGGACGTGTGCGTGATCGGGCTTGTGGGCGAACGGGGCAGGGAGGTGGAGGAGTTCGTTCACCATACCCTGGGAACCGATGGTCTCGCCCGGTCCGTGGTCGTGGCGGCCACCAGTTCCGATCCTCCCTTGGTACGGGCCCGGGGCGCGCTACATGCCACGGCAATCGCCGAATATTTCCGCGACCAGGGAAAACACGTGTTACTGCTCATGGACAGTGTGACCCGCTACGCCATGGCCCTACGGGAGGTGGGGCTAGCCACAGGCGAACCGCCCACCACCCGAGGCTACACCCCCTCCGTGTTTGCCGCCCTCCCCCAGCTCCTCGAACGGGCAGGCACCTGCGCGGGCGAGGGATCCATCACCGCGGTGTACACGGTCCTCGTGGAGGGGGACGACATGTCCGATCCTATTTCAGACGCACTACGCGCGATTCTAGACGGGCACATTGTGCTCTCCAGGAACCTGGCGGAGCGGGGTCACTTTCCTGCAATCGACGTTCCCCAAAGTGTGTCCCGTGTCATGCCCCGCATCGCCACAGGAGAGCACATGCAAGCCGCCCAGAACGCAAGGCGATTGCTTGCCACCTACCGGGAGGTGGAAGACCTCATCGCAATCGGCGCCTACAGCCAAGGCACCTCACCACATCTCGATGAGGCGGTGAACGCGTTCCCTCAACTGGAAAGCTTCATGCAGCAATCCACCGAGGATAACGTCGATCCTGAAAACACCCTGCAGGCGCTCATCACCTTAGGAGCTCCCACGCCATGATGGACCGAAAACGTTTGCAAAGGCTTCTGGATCTCAAGGAGCGCAAAAAGAAAGTCGCCCAGGCGCACGCCGCCCGGGCAAAGCAGGCCACCGACCAGGAACGAAAACAGATCGCGCGTTCAATGGCGTTGATGGAAGGCACCCAATCTACCCTGACCCAAAGCACTCGGATAGACGCAAACGACGCCCAGTTCATGTGGGAACAAGTGGATAGGGAAAAAGAAATCCAGCGACACCATGGGCAACAGGTCCGCACCCTGCTTGAGCACGAGGAAAATGCTCGCAAGGCACTCCAAAAAAGCCACATCGAAGTGAAGATCGTGGAAACCGCAAAACGCAAGGCAACCATGGCGAAACGGCTCGATTTACAACGGAGCGAGCAGCGGCAAATGGACGACCGATCTCACAGAAAGGACCTTCCATGAGTACCGCCACCGTTGTGCCAACTCAAACGCCCACAAAATCCACGGCCAGGACCTCTTCCTGTCACGGGGTGCAACCGGACGGTCATGTGGGCGACAGTCACGTGGGCGACACTCCCGAAGGCTCGACCCCATCTGAATCTGGGTGGATCCACGAGTTTGCCCGTCATCTTCACAGGCCCCCCAACGATCAAGAATCAACCGGCCAAGAGGTCAGCACCCAAGAACAGGAACCTGAGGAGACTCCCAACGGAAAGCCCATGGTCTCCAACAGGGCAACGGTCCGCGATCTCCAAGAACCATCCCCGCCCCACCCCCTTACGACAGCCCAAGATCATTCGGCCCCCCATCCAACGGAATGGATCGATCTCGACGTGCTCCACGACTCGAGCCCCCCCGCGGTGATCTCAGAAGGTGAGGTCATAGGATTCTTGTCGATGGAGTCCAACGATCCCGTTGCGAACCCACCTGTCCTGGGAGAGTTCCCCCTAGTCGACCACAGCGAATTCCCTTCCGAAACCTTCCCCGACGACGCCCTACTCCAAACTGCAACCAAAGAACTCATTGAAACCCTGGAGCAAGCAACCCATCCACCAGAAACGGCTCGCTCAATTACAGGATCCCCCAGGGGGTCATCCATCGTCGAAACGTGGTCCACAACGCCAGGACCAACCCCAGGACCAACCCCAGGACCAACTCCCGTTCAACCGCGTCTCACTGAAACGCAACCCACCCTATCGACCACCCTGCAGACCCCTGGCGTTCCAACAGAACAGGGTCAAGAACGCCTTCCACCCATAACCGCCGTATCCTCCAACGGACTCCAAACCAACTTCCAGACGGACGCAACCCTCCCAACATCTTCCGGGCAAGTTCCCACCGCAACGTCTCAGCATTCGCTACCCCAGGAGTTTTCGCAGGATTCACCACAGGAAAACTTTCAACAACAGGCCCAACACAACCCCAGTCCACAGGGTTCAACCTCGACCCCCATCACCCAGGAGCCGGCGCACGCCAGTGCCCACACAGCGACTCCAACCTCCCAGCAAATGTGGGGGCCCAAAGGGGCTGAGGCTGCACAATGGTACGCGGAGCGGGCCGATCTACGGTGGGTACACCGGGCTGCTGGGAGCGCGGAAGCAACGCTCCGCCTGCAACATCCTCAGCTCGGCACATATACGTTAACCATGCACGTCGATCGGGACGAAGTGGAACTTTACGTCCGCGCCCAAAGAAGAAAGGCCGTGCTGTCCATGAGGTCCACAGAAAACACGCTTCGCGCGAGTCTTTCCAAACTTGGCTACCGAAAGACACGGATACACTTTCTCCCAGAGGGGGGCACCCCGCCAACAAACCCCATAGGCAGGAGCCCACGATCCCGCCTTCCTTCACCACCGCAGACGCCCACGTCACGCGATCCCAAGCACACCCACACCCAACACGCGACGATCTCGACCCAAGCATAAAGGACACCCCATGGATATTGACCCAACACACATGCTCGCACGCCCCACGGCAAGCCCATCCTCAAGCACCGAGGTCAACGATGACCTTGGCAAGGACGCGTTCATGGAACTTCTCGTCGCGCAACTGCGTAACCAGGATCCCCTTGAACCCATGGATGGCCAGCAAATGATTGCTCAACTCTCGGAGCTCACCGGTGTGGAAAAGCTCGTCGCGATTGAGGATCGACTCGGCACGCTGGAATCCATCGCAACAGGCGGCGCAAATGCCCAAACCCCAAACCTCATCGGAAAGTCGCTCACCGCGGACACAAGTGGCGTCACACTGGGTGACTTCGGCGGTGCCGACGTGGCATTTAGCGCGCCCAGCGCGGCAACCCAGATCACCGCCACGGTGCGAAACGCACAGGGGTTTGCAGTTCGGACCATACAACTTGGCCATACCGCGCCCGGTGCACATCAGTTGACGTGGGATGGCTACGCAGACGACGGCGCCCGCGCACCCCGCGGCGAGTATCGCTTCGAACTCCATGGCACAAGCGAATCAGGGGATCCGGTAGCCATCGAAACTCGCGTCACCGGCGTCGTACAACAGGTCTCCTACAGCAAGGGATACCCGGAGCTTTCAGTCAACGGAAGCACCGTCGTCCTTGGGGACGTGATCTCGATTCACCAATAGAAATCCTGACGTCATTCACTGAAGATCTCAGGCAAAAAAATCCACAAACAAGTCAGCCGCAACAACCAAGCAACGTACCTAGGAGAACCATATGAGCATTCTACGATCCCTCAACACCGGAGCCGCTGGGCTTCGCGCCCATTCCAACGCACTCGGCGTCGCAAGCGACAACATCGCCAACGTCAACACAGTGGGGTTCAAGAAATCCCGAGCGAATTTCCAGGACGTACTCGGTCGCCCGGCAAGCGCCCCCACCCCAACCCCAGGTGCGGGTTCCACGGTGGGGTCCATACAGCAACTGTGGTCCCAGGGGTCGCTGCTGACCACAGACTCCCCCACAGACCTCGCCCTGTCTGGCGAGGGCTTCTTCCTCGTATCTGGAACGGTGAGCGGCACTTCCGGTCAGTTTTACACCCGGGCAGGCCAGTTCAACCTCGATGAGACAGGCACATTGGTAAACGCGGACAACATGCGTCTGCAGGGCTACCTCTCACAAAACGGGGTTCTTGGGTCCACCGTGCAAGACCTTACTATCTCAGGAAACACCCTACCCGCCATCCAAACCACGACCGTGGACATGGCGGCGAACCTGGATTCAAACTCCGTCACTCCGGCCGCGTTTGATCCCCTGAACGCATCCACCACGAGCAACTTTTCGACGACGGTAAACGTGTACGATTCCCTCGGAAATAGCCACGAAACCACCGTATTCTTCCGCAACACGGGCGCCAATGCCTGGGACTGGCACGCCCTGGTAGACGGCGGCGAAATCGCCGGTGGCACCGCGGGAACACCGACGCAAATTGAAAACGGTTCGCTCACTTTCACCACCGCCGGTGCATTGGACACGGAAACCTCTGCAGGAAACACCGTGGATTTTGTGGGAGCCACCGCCGGTCAGGCCATTGCCTTCGACTTTGGCAGCAGCATTACCACAGACGGCGGCACAGGCCTGGACGGAAGCACGCAGTTTGCCGCAGCATCCACCACCAACGGGCTCTCCCAGGACGGCAATGCCGCCGGCAGTGTGGCGGGGATTACGGTGGATTCTGACGGAACCATCAACGGTGTGTTCACCAACGGAAATATGCAGGTGCTTGGTCAACTGGCCATCGCATCATTCCCGAGCAACGACGGGCTCGAGCGAGCAGGCTCCGGGCTTTGGATCGAAACCTCAGAATCCGGCCCACCACTCGTGGGCACCGCAGAGTCTGGAGGAAGAGGATCGGTGATGGCCGGCACTCTCGAACAATCCAACGTGGACCTTGGAAAGGAGTTCGTAAACCTCATCGCATACCAAAGGGGGTTTCAGGCAAACTCACGCATCATCACCACCTCGGACGAAATGTACAGTGAGCTGGTGAACCTCAAGCGTTAGTCCCCGACCCCATAGACTTCGCGCGGCCGCGCAAAGAAACGTGACTTAACTTAAGTGAGAATACCGGGTGGTTCTCCCACCACCCGGCAAGAGCAAATCGTAAGTAAATATCCTACCTCATCCTCCACGTCAGGTTTACCTGGCGTGGAGGAACTAATTTGGGGACTCAACAATGCAAGCCATATCGCCCCACCCGTCATCCACCTGACAACTGTCGGTTCCCCAACGTCAGGTCCCCAACGGCCCCCACGCTCTTCGGGGTGAGGAGGGCGTTTTCCCCTCAATTCGGTGTTGGCACGTCTCCTGCTTTCTAGAAATCCATGGCAGACGAAGATACGGATACCGAAGAAATTGAAGAGATCAAAAAAGGTCCGAGCAAAGTACTGCTCATCGTAATCGGCGCCAATCTTGTGGTCGTTTTGGGAGTCGTTGCGTTCTTCCTTTTTGGAAGCGGCGACGAAGAAGAAACCGGAGACGAAATTGTGCCCGCGGAAGAGCTCATGGCCTCCCACGAAACGATGGGTCCAATATTTGAACTTGGCCCCATCATCGTGAACCTGAGCGACAAGGGTGGCGGCAGGTACCTTAAAGTATACCTAAAACTCGAGTGCATGAATGAGAAGTCCGCTCCGATCGTGGAAGGAAAACTTATTCCCCTAAGGGATTTGGTTCTAGTCCATTTTACCGGGGTAACCGCATCCGAACTGCTTGGATCTGACGTGAAATCCCAGATCCGCAAGGACCTCATCAACATGTCCAACAAGGAATTGGGCGGCACCCATATCCAGAACATCTATTTCTCAGAGTTCGTGATCCAGTGAGCGAGCAATCACAGGATGGTGAGTCGCAAGCCGGCGAGTCCCAGGACATGCAACCCAAGGGGCAGGAACAGCCCCTACTCTCCGGGGAAGAAACCGATGCCCTGCTCGGAGCCATGCGGGAGGGCGAAAAAGACATTCCCGCCGACGACATAGATCTCACCTCTCCGGACCGCCCCATACAGTCAGCGCTTCCCTGGGCAGACACGAAAACCGGGGCCCTCTGTGTGGGCTTTCGAAAACTCCTCTACAAACAGCTGAACGTCAACTTCACCGTAAACAGCATCCAGCCCGAGGCCACCCCCTGGGGCCAAGTACGAGAGGATCTCGCGCCCAACAGTGCCCTGGGTTGTACCGAAACCGAAGACGGTGGACGCCTATGGGTCATCCTTGATCCAACAACCACACGAGGAATTCTCAATCGACGCTTGGGCCTCAACACCTCAGAAACACCAGCAAACGAAGGGGAAGGCGACCCGGAGGCGGAGACAGACGGCAACAGTGAAAGCGAAGCCCTTGAAACTCGCCCCCTGAGTCAGGTGGATCGCGGCATCCTTCGATCCGCTTTTGATCACTGGGCGGAATCCGCAGGCATCGCCTGGTGCGATCGACAGGGGGCCTTCCGTGCGAAACGGGTGTTCACCTCACCAGATGCCCTCCCCGAAATCGACAACACAAAACCGTTCCTATCCATCGCGTTCGACATTCTGATCGGCGAACAACGGAAGGGACGAGTACTGCTCATTTTTGACGCCGAAGCCGTCGTATCCACGGTACCCAAGGAAACCAAGGAAGAGACACCGAGCAACGAGAGCGAAACAGAAAAGTTGGTGCATCGCATCATGAATGCAGAGGTGGAAATCTCGGCAACCCTAGGTCAATCCGATACATCCATCCGGGAGATCCTCGCCCTAAAGCTTGGCGACGTGGTGCGACTCGACTCCGTACCCGGAACCCCCATCGACACCTTCGTTGACGATGCTCCCGTATTTCGGGGGCTCCCCACGGTACACCACGGAAACTTAGCCATCGAGTGCGTTGCGCTCATTGAAAGGAACCCAAGCTGATGGAAAACGAACAACTGGACGCCCAACAGAATGCACCGGAGACAGGAAGCGACCGGGAGATCAACCGGCTACTCGACGTTCCACTCACGGTCCACGTGGAACTTGGGCGTAGAAAAATCAAAATTTCTGACCTATTGGAAGTCAATACGGGAAGTGTCGTGGAGCTCGATACTCCCGCAGGCGCTTCCCTGGCCATCTATGCGAACCGAACACTGATCGCCCAGGGGGAAGCGGTGGTCGTGGGAGAGCGATACGGCATCCGTGTGACGGAAATCGTATCCCCAGAAGAGCGGGTGCAACAACTCGGCGGGCGGGGGGACTAGACGTGGGGGCAAACTCCACAATGAAGGTCTCCCTGCGAATTGCCACGGCGTGCGTCGCAATTCTCTTCGCACCCGCCAACGCGATGGCCGAAAACCTCTTCACGTCCCTCAACGTTCGACCCACCCGAACGAACCTGGGCATTGAGCTGCAATCCCTGGCCCCCCTCGGCACTCCCCGCATACGTTCGGAAGCGGGAGTCGTGCGAGTGTGGTTCCCCAACATGGGCGACTATCGACTGGATGGCACGATCGACGATGCACCCGTACAGGCCATTTCTCTTCGCCCAGGAGCGAAGGGCACAAACGTTCTAAAAATCACGCTGAAGGACACCACTCTCCTGGTGCCCCCAGCTCAAGTGACTGTACTTACTCAACGCCATTCCGCGACCGTGACCCTTCCCCTGGGTACCGCCGCGGGGCACACCGACGAACCATCACAAATCACTCCCCTAGAAACCACCAGCTCAAGTCCGTCCCAACGACCTCTGACCCCTGACCAAGCACAGGATACGGAATCAGGTGTAGAAAAGACTACCAGGGCAGGAAGCGCTCTTCCTTCCCTCAAACCAAGCCAAGCCCCAATGGCACCCCTGGGCCGGGCCCCAAGCCAGGAAAGTCTAGGGTGGCTTGCTGGGATCTGCGTCGGCTTGTTGGTGCTGCTCGTCGTAGCGAAACGTATTGGACGCAACAGAAGCCACGATCGCCCATCACCCATTGAGATCGTTGCCGCAAAGAGAATGGGGCAAAAGCATCAGCTCCTTGTGGTGAGGGCCCTGGGCGAGGACGTTCTGCTCAGCGTCCAGGGAGACCGCACACACCGCATATCGGCCACTCCAACAGCGATTTCGGCAACCGTGCCAGGAGGGGAAAGCGTTGAAGCGCACCCGACAACCCACGGTCAGTCCGACGAACCTGAGCCCCGTGGGCGGAAGTCACGCCTTGGAAACGCCGTGCAATCCCTCCAAAACCTCAGGACACCCTGGCGCAGCGCGGATTCAGACCCAGAGGGCGTTCCCACGGGCGACTTCGGCACCCAGGGCAATTCTTTGGAGTCGGGAAACATACACACGTTTTCCGAAGAGCTTCAACGGGTGGTTCCCGACGAATCCGAGGCACAGGTCGCCCAACTGTTTGCCTTTCCCCCAAGAAAACGAGGCAACCAAGACCCTCCGGCCCACAACTTGGTTTCTGAGGAAAACCCTCCAGAAACCGTCCGTGGCTTGATACGACTTCGAAAACAGGCCGGCCAGCGCGTGGGAACACACCAGTGACCCTTCCCACCAAAACCATCGGGTGGCTCTCCGCTATGCAAACATGGGCCACGGGTCGCCCATGGAAATGGCTCGGCGCGGCAATGACCCTCCTTGCGGTCGCTGCGCCCACCCAGGCCTGGGCACAAATGCTGCCCGACGTGAACATCAGCTGGAACGAACAGACGGAACCCACCCAACTTGCGCCTACCCTAAAAATACTTCTACTGCTGACCGTTCTCAGCATCGCCCCCGCGATCCTCATCACGGCCACGTCTTTTACACGCATCGTCGTCGTGCTCTCGTTTGTGAAACAGGCCCTTGGGACCGCAAACGTGCCACCCACCCAAGTCATTCTCGCCCTGTCCCTATTGCTGACGGGGGTTGCCATGGCGCCCACCGCAGTACGTCTCAACGAACTGGCCATTGAGCCCTACATGGCGGAAAGCATCACCGAAGAAGTCGCCTTCACCCAGGGCGCAAACGTAATTCGTGGTTTTCTCCTTCCCCAAACACGGGAGCAGGATCTCACCCTTTTTTACGAGCTCAGCAACTCTCCCCTCCCCAATGCCGAAGAGGATGTCGCCCTCCATCTTCTGGTCCCCGCCTTCATGATATCGGAGCTCCGTACAGGCTTTGAAATGGGCTTCCTGCTCTTTCTTCCCTTCGTGCTTATCGATCTGGTGGTGGCTTCCATTCTGACCTCCATGGGCATGGTGATGCTGCCTCCCACCATGATGTCCACCCCGCTTAAAATACTACTCTTCGTGATTGTGGATGGGTGGGCACTGCTCACACGCTCCATCGTGGGCGGATACGTATGACCCGCAGTTACGCCATCGACTGGTTTCGGGAAATGCTGTGGACTGCGGTTCTAGCGGTAGGGCCCGCCATTCTCGCTGTGGTGATTGTGGGACTCATCATGGCCATTCTACAGGCCGCCACCCAGGTCAACGATCAAGCCGTCGCGTTTGGCCCCAAAGCCGTGGCTGCTGTCACGGCACTTGTGGTCTCGGGCCCATGGATCCTCACCCAGCTTTCGGAGTTCATGATCGGCATTTTTGGCGCCGTGGAACGCGTCGCGCCGTAACCAAGAAATTTTCCACACCCCACGTCAGATCATGGAAACGTCGATTCAGCCCCTCTTCGAAACACTGGCGACGCACCAGCTTCCTTGGATCATGATGTTGTCCACACGCATTGGCACTGCATTGATCCTACTTCCCCCGCCCTTTGGCGCCGTGGCACCCATGCGCACGCGGGTTGCGCTTAGCCTACTCTTGGCATTCGCCATTGGAGTTCCCAACGTGGGTGGCTTTGAACCCCTGGACCTGTCGCCCCTGGGCGTGTTTCGGGCAGGGGTCGGCGAAGCGCTGCTCGGTTCCGTCATGGGCCTGACGGTTCGGCTCACCATGGCCGCCGCAGATGTGGCGGGAACATTCACCGGATTCACCATGGGCCTGGGCTTCGCCACCAGCATCGATCCCAACCTTGGCGAGCAGGTTCTCCCCACCACACGACTCCTTTCCCAGTTTGCGACCCTTATCTTCCTAATAATTGGGGGGCATCACATGGTCCTCCACGCACTTGCCCACAGTGCAACCCTATTCCCACCCGGCCAGGCCATTGAGATTATGAAGAACAGTAGACTCCTCAACCTTGGCGGAGATCTGTTGGCACAGGGTTTGCGAATATCTTCTCCTGTAGTGGCCACCATGTTCATCGTACAAGTAGGAACTGCCCTAATTTCAAGGGCTGCACCACGCGTGCACATTTTCGCGCTGTCATTCGCGGTGGTATCTGCCACCGGGATTTTGACGCTTTTGGTGTCGGCACCCAGCTTGGCCACTTCCATCTCTGTTCACCTGCGCAATCTGCCCGAGGCACTTGCCAGTTCCCTAGGGGGATGGTGATGGCGGATAAGGAACAACAGACAGAGCAGGCGACTCCCAAGAAAACGGAGAAGCTTCGCAAGGACGGCAAGGTCCCCAAGAGCGCCGACGTGACTGCGGTGGTATCCATGGCCGTTGCAGGCTCCTGCATCATGGCCCTCGGTGGACATCTTACGGCGCCTGTTTCGGAGTTCAGCCAAAGGGCATTTCGTCTCCAGTACACCGGCGACCCCCTTACCGCGGTCGGCGATATGATGTCCGTGGTGGTTCGAGTCTGCGGGCCCATCGTGGCAGCCACCTTTCTGGGCGCCGTACTGATGGGCATTGTACAAACCCGGGGACTATTTTCCCTCTCCCTGATTCAACTGAAGCTCGACCGACTGAACCCCATCCCCCAACTGCCTCGGATTTTCCCCACGCCCAAGAGCCTGGCCGAGGTCGGCAAGCAACTATTGAAACTGTCGGTCCTTGGCGTGATCGTTTTCAACATCGTATCCAAGGCCTTTCCCGGGTTTGCACTTCTCGCCGCCAATGAGCCCATCACTGCCGCGGCGGCCGTTGGAGAATCGGTCACGGATGTCTTCGTGTACGGCACCATGGCATTCACCGTGGTGGCTGGGATCGATTTCCTGCACGCGCTCCGTACCCACAACGAGGAGTCCAAGATGTCCAAACAGGATGTTAAGGACGAACACAAGCAAGAACAGGCGAGCCCCCACCTCAAACAAAAGGCGCGACAAAAAGCCCGGGAATACGCCGAAGCCCGTTCCACCCAAGGGGTGAAGGAAGCCACCGTGCTCATCACCAATCCCACACACATCTCCGTGGCACTCCGGTACAAACCCGAGCAGGACGCCACTCCCATCGTGCTTGCAAAGGGCACCGACCACCTTGCCCTGACCCTGAGAATCGAAGCACGATCCCATGGCATACCCATTGTCGAGAACCGCCCCCTAGCCCGCTCCCTCCACAAGGATGTGAAGGTCGGACAGCCCATCGAGGCGCAACATTACAAGGCTGCGGCACAGGTAATTGCCCACGTCATGGGCCTGCACACCACTCGCACACCTAGGGAAATGGCATGAGTTCACCTACCTCCACGACCCGTGCCGATCTGCTTTCAGGCGTATTCCGAAGCTCCGCGGGGCTGGTGCCACTTCTCCTCGTTGGCATCGTGTTGATGATGATCGTGCCACTACCCGCCATTCTTTTGGACGTATTCATCGCCACCTCAGTCGCCCTATCCATCACCCTTCTTCTCATTTCCATCTACTTGCAACGGCCCCTGGACCTCTCGGCCTTCCCGACCATTCTCCTATTCACCACGTTGCTTCGACTGTCTCTCAATGTGGCCTCCACCCGCCTAATTCTGATGCACGGAGACCAGGGAACCAGTGCCGCGGGCCAGGTGGTACGGGCCTTCGGTGAGTTCATTGTGGGAGGCAACTACCTTGTGGGCGCCACGGTGTTCATTCTTCTGGCCATCATCAACTTTGTGGTGATTACCAAGGGTGCAGGCCGAGTCGCGGAGGTTTCCGCGCGCTTCACCCTGGACGGTCTGCCTGGAAAGCAGATGAGCATCGACGCCGACCTTGCCTCAGGCTCGGTAACCCAAGAAGAGGCCAAGGCACGGCGCGCCAACGTAGAGCAGGAGGCCGACTTCTTCGGGGCCATGGACGGTGCGTCCAAGTTCGTACGTGGGGACGCCATCGCCGGGCTACTCATCACAGGAATCAACATCGTGATGGGATTTGTGGTGGGGGTCGCCCAGCAGGGAATGAGCGCTGCGGAAGCGGCATCTACCTACACCATCCTTACCGTGGGAGACGGCCTTGCTTCCCAACTTCCCGCCCTACTCGTCTCAACCGCGTCGGGTGTGGTGGTGACCCGCGCTGCATCAGGGCAAGCTCTTGGAAGCGCATTGATGCAACAGATCGGCACCCACAGCCGGGCCCTCACCACCGCCGCCGTCGTGTTGGTAGTGATGGGAATACTGCCCGGCATGCCGCTCGTGCCCTTTGCCGCCATGGGTGGTCTCGTGTTTCTGGCAGCCCGCTCCGCACAACGAAAAGCAGCCATGCCGAGCGGCGCCGATGAAAGCAAAACCCAACAGGAACCCACCGAGCGGGAACAGCTAGAAAACCTACTCCCAGTGGATCTATTGGAGCTGGAAGTGGGTTTTGATCTGGTGGCACTGGTGGATGCCTCAAAGGGCGGCGAGCTCGTGGATCGAATCGCAGCGCTGAGGCGAAACCTCGCCACGGAACTTGGCATCATCATCCCCTCCATCCATATCAGGGACAACCTTCGCTTGAAATCCAACGCGTACAGGCTCCTGCTTTCTGGAAACGAAATCGGCGGCGGCGAACTGCGAATCAATCGTTTTCTCGCCATGGACCCCACCGGCACTCTCCAAGAAATCAAGGGAGAAGAAGTGAAGGAACCCGCCTTTGGTCTACCCGCACGATGGATCACCAGTTCCGATCGGGAGAAGGCCGAAGGTCTCGGGTACACCGTAGTCGATCCAGGCACAGTAACGGCGACCCATCTCACCGAGCTTCTGCGTTCCAACGCCCACGATCTCATCGGTCGTACGGAGGTGCAGGAGCTCGTGGACATTCTCGCAACCCGAGAGCCGAAGCTCGTGGACGAGCTAATCCCCAATCTCTTGCCCCTGGGCGAGGCCATCAAGGTGCTCCGAAACCTACTCAAGGAAGGCATATCGATCCGCGACTTGCGAACCATCTTTGAGGCGTTGGCAGACAATGCGGGAGAAACGAAGGACTCTGTTGAACTGACCGAACGGGTACGGCAACGACTCGCGCGAACGTTGTCCTCTCGGTTCAACCACGAAGGCGAAGTCGCAGCGTTGCTTCTGGATCCAAACGTCGAGGAGAGCTTTCGCACCCATGGGCCCGACGCCGAAACCGCAAAAAACATACTGGGCTCCCTGGATACCACTGCCCGAGAATACTCGGGTGTAGCCACGCCACCTCTCCTCATGTGTGCACCGGACGTTCGGCGAAAGGTGTCCGACTTTCTCTCCACACGGGTCCCGGGGCTAAGTGTCCTTTCCTACAGGGAAGTGGATCCAAAACTTACCATTCGAAACCTAGGAGTGGTGAACGGTTAGCCGCCCACCCACCATCACCCCACCCCCACGACGCAAGGAGGACCCATGCTGGAACAGACATTTAGAGCACGCGACTACGACGAAGCACTACGAAAAGTAAAGAGAGTACTGGGGTCTGACGCCCTTATTCTTTCCACAAAACACCTAGGCATGGGGCACGGGAACCCGGAGGAATCCGTAGAACTAACGGTTGTCGCAGGGGTCGATGCGCTGGAACTGAAACGAAACCAACCCATCGCAACAAACCACAAAAAGTCCCAACCCCTATTGGCCCGAATGGTGGATCAGGGGGTCATGGAGAGTCTGGCCAAGCGAATATCCCGAAACACCCAGCACTACAAGGACACACGCAACAGTTGGTCCACTCGAGAAGCTCTGGAACAAACCCTCAATGCCGATCTGCAGTTCAGTGGGCCCGCGGGAGCCGAACGTAGGGTGATTGCCATGGTGGGTCCCACAGGCGTAGGAAAAACCACGACCATCGCAAAGCTTGCCTCCCACGCCTCCCTTCAACAACACCGAAAGGTAGCCCTTGTCTCTATCGACAACGTACGACTGGGTGCAACTGAACAGCTTGAACGGTACGCACAGCTCATTGGCGTTCCCATGGAACGGGCCCACAACAGCGAATCCCTGGGCCTGGCACTATCCAAGTTCCACGAGGAAGACCTTGTGTTGGTGGATACCGCCGGCAGGTCTCCCAGGGACAAACGGGCCATGGCGGACACGGCCACGTGCCTTCATCGGGCCGGAGAATCCATGGATGTCCACCTATGTCTTCCAGCGTCCGCGTCACGAAGAGAACTGCAGGCCACCATCGACCATCACGCTCCGCTGCATCCCAATCAAATTACCGTCACCAAGCTGGATGAGGCCATCCAATATGGAGGACTCCTCAACAGCCCAACGCTCTCCGATCTCCCCTTGGCATTTTTCACCACAGGGCAACGAGTGCCAGAAGACATCGAGCTAGCCACGGCAGCGCGCATCGCATCGCTGCTCACTGGAGAGGAACTGCACTGATGGATCTTCTTGGATTCGACCCCAACGAAACCCGGACGCGGCCCGACAAGCCCAGAATTCTAGGTGTAACCAGCGGGAAAGGCGGCGTTGGAAAAACCCAGGTTTCCGCGAACCTTGGTGTTGCCCTTGCCGCGATGGGCGCAAAGGTGCTCATGCTGGACGCCGATCTGGGCCTGGCAAGTCTCGATATTGCCCTCGGACTAAAGCCCCAACACGACCTCACTTCGGTGGTTGCAGGCCAGTGCACCATGGAGGAGATCGCCATTTCTGGCCCGAAAGGCGTCACGCTCATTCCGGCGTGCCCTGGCCGTTACGACATGGCCAACCTCTCCAACGAGGAACGCTCCAAACTCATTGACGACCTACTCGACATGGCGGCATCCTACGACATTTTGATCATCGACACCGGAGCCGGAATCGGTTCCAACGCCGTGTCTTTTGCCTCACTCGCCCACGACATTCTGTTGGTCACCACACCCGACCCCACGTCCATTCGCGATGCCTACGCCATGGCCAAGACCCTTCACCGCCGCGCGGGCACCCAGCAAATACGGTTTGTGGCCAACCAGGTGAATGGAGAAGAGCATGGCGCTCAAATTCACGAAACCGTCGATCAAATCGTCAAACAGTTTCTTGAACTCGACCTGTCGTACCTGGGCTGCATTCCAAAGGATCGGGAGGTACAACGGGCGGTATCCCAAGGCGTACCTTTTGTTCTCCTTGAACCCACCAGCCGCGCAGCCCGTGCCGCCCAGGCCATCGCCCGTCGTTTGTACTCACCTTCTCACCCCCAAGAAGGACCAGGAAGGAGCAACTAATGCAGGAATCCGCTCGCACGATGGCCACCACCGGCGGTTACCCGGCGCCCTCCAGGGACTCCCTCATCACCAAGGGCCTCCCTCTCGTCCGGCGCATGGCCTTTCGAATGGCGCGCAGGCTCCCCCCCAACATTGATGTGGGAGACCTTATCGGCGCGGGTTCTGAGGGGTTGATCAAGGCCGCAGAGTCCTTCGATCCAGGGCGTCACACCCGATTTGAGCCCTACGCTGAGATGCGCATTCGGGGTGCGATTCTCGATCAATTGCGCAGCTACGACAGCATGACACGGCACGGCAGAAGAAAGCTGGGTCAGGTATCCAAGGTCATTCGCAACCTCCAGGCCGAACTGGGGCGGCAACCCGCCGAAGAAGAAATCGCAAAAGCTCTCGAGATCACCCTGGAAGAATATCAAACGATGGCCGCAGGTCTCGCGCGCGGCCCGGCGCTGGCACAATTGAGTGAAGTGGAGCCAAGCGACGTGGCTTCAGACGAAATCGAGCCCGAACGGGCCGTGGAAATGCTGGAACTCAAACGGCAACTGGTGAACGCCATCGAACAGCTCCCCGAACGCACCCAGACGGTACTGGCCCTCTACTACCAGGAATCCCGCACCCAATCCGAAATCGCCGAAATCCTAGGCGTTACGGAAAGCCGCGTATGCCAAATTCTTGGGGATTCGGTAGTCCGTCTGCGCGCCTACCTGGGCCACGAAGAACGCACCAAAAAACGTAGAAAAAGGAAGCCCTAGATCAAACGAGATCCCACCCAAAAGGAAACCAAGACCATGTCCGACGGAATCTACAGCGCGCTCTCCGGAGCCATCGCACAACAGCGCAACCTCGACGTTGTGGCCAACAACGTGGCCAACGCCAACACCACAGGGTTCAAGGCGGACCGCATTCGATTTGAACAGGTACTGGCAGAAGAAACCCAACCCAGGGACGGCCTTGCATACACCCTCGTGGGTGACGTCACCGTGGACCATTCCCAGGGGTCCTTTCGACAAACCGGGAACCCACTGGATGTTGCCCTGGAGGGCCCGGGATTTCTCACGGTGGAAACCCCCCAGGGCCCACGCTACACACGAAACGGCTCTCTTGTGTTGGGCGCCTCTGGCGTACTTCAAACCCAAGGGGGGCACCCCGTACTCAGCAACGGCGCAAAAATCAGCATACCGCCGGACGCGGGCGAAATACGTATCGCCCACGACGGTACCATCTCGTCAGGGCCCGCTGGCGCCTCTGGAGAGCAAATCCTGGGGCAGCTCACCACAGTGGAGTTTGGGGACAGCACCACACTCAAGAAAGAAGGAAGTCTGCTCTTCCAAACCGATGCCACTCCAGGCACCTCCATCAACACACGGGTGGTCCAGGGACATATTGAGACCTCCAATATCAACGCCGTCGCAGGGGTCCAGGAGCTGATCACCATCGGACGCTCCTTCGACGTTCTGCAGCGGGTGATCCGATCCTTCCAGGAAATCGACCAACGTACGGCCCGAGACGTGGGCGGACGAGGCTAGCGCCCCATACCACCTGCCAGCTCCCCATACCAACACACGAGACCCACACCCACCCCACCACAGGCCCCAAATAAAAGGAAAACCCATGATCAAAGCCCTCAACACCGCCGCCACAGGAATGGTGGCCCAACAAACCAACATTGACGTCATCGCCAACAACATGGCCAACGTAAACACCACCGGATTCAAGAAGAGTCGAGCTGAGTTCCAGGATCTCATCTATCAAACCATTCGCAGCCCCGGTGCAACACTCAACGACGGCTCCCAGCTGCCAACGGGCATTCAAATCGGGCAGGGAACGCGCACAGTATCCACGGAGTTCATCCACACCCAGGGAAGCTTTGAACAAACAGGGAACCAGTTGGACATGGCCATCGAAGGCAACGGGTTCTTTCAGGTTGTACGGCCGAGCGGGCAAATCAACTACACCCGAGCGGGCAACTTCAAGGTGGACGCCAACGGTCGGCTCACCAGTGTGGACGGGTTTGGGATCGAGCCTGCGATCAACATTCCACCGGACGCAGCCAGCATTTCCATTGCCAGCGACGGTACCATAAGCGTCACCCAGGCCGGTCAAACCACGTCCCAGCAGGTAGGCCAGGTACAAATCGCGACCTTTCCGAATACAGCGGGCCTGCGTGCCATGGGTCGGGGCCTCTTCATTCCCAGCGACGCCAGCGGCACCGCCCTGGTCACCACCCCGGGCCAGGACGGAGCAGGAACTCTCGCACAGGGGTTCCTGGAGGGATCCAACGTACAGGTCGTCAACGAAATGATTGACCTCATCTCGAGTCAACGTGCCTACGAGGTCAACCAACGGGTGGTTCAGGCCGCCGACGACATGCTGAGAAAGACCGCCGAACGCTAGGTGAACCAACGCCAAATCGCACAACGGCTCTCCTGAGAACGACCCACCAGAAACGTCCACCAGAAACACACACCATGACATCTTCCATCACCGCGCCAGGCGCCGACAGGGGCGCCGTCACCGATCCCGAACAGGGTTCCAAGCCCCCTCCCGAGCTCCTAACACTCACCCCAAAATGCCGGGCAATCGGCAAAGATCTGCGCCAACAGGAACTTCTGGGTGCCAACCTGGAGGGCGCCGATCTTTCCCAGTCGGACCTGTCCGAGGTCGATCTTAGAAAAGCCAACCTCAGAAACGCGATTCTGTACCAAACCAAACTACAAGGGGCCGACTTCACCGGCGCAGATCTCACGGGCGCCCAGTTCCGGGAATGCAAAGCCAACCAAGCCTGTTTCGCCTACGCCAACCTGAACGATACCGAGTTCTTCGGTGCCGACCTGCAAAGCGCCACGTTCACCCAAGCGAAGGCGCAAAACGCAGACTTCCGCCGCGCAAAACTCACCGGTGCACGGGCCAGGGAAGGAAAATTCGACGGCACCAACTTCAACCGAGCTGACCTCACGGGCGCAGACATGGAAGGCATCTCCACCGAACGAGCCATCTTTGACGAGGCCGTCCTTTCGGGATCACGCCTTGTGGGTGCCACGGGCTATCTGAAGGCCTCCTGGATACGAAGCGACATCCGCGACGTGGACTTCGGCGGGGCGTACCTCCTTCGGCGTTTCATCATCGATCAAAACTACCTTCACGAGTTCCGCAACCAGAGCCGCCTACATGAATGGCTGTACAGGGCGTGGTGGATCACATCCGACTGCGGAAGGAGTTTTCTCAGGTGGTCGGTGCTCATCATCGCCATGATTTTGGGGTTCGGCGCGGCGTATCAGGTGGTCGATCTGGATCTGGGAAGCCACCCCACCCCCCTTTCGCCCCTGTATTTCAGCGTTGTCACACTCACCACGTTGGGCTTCGGTGACGTACAACCCGCGTCCACATCGGCGCAAATACTTGTCATGTTGGAGGTCACCTTCGGATATCTTCTCCTAGGGGGACTTCTCAGTATCTTCTCTAACAAAATGGGCAGACGGGGCGATTAGGCCCCCGAACTATTTTTCAGGTACCATGGGGCGCACATCACAATGTTGAAATGGATTAAGAAGCTTACGTCGGACCCAAAAAAGGAACTCCAGGAAATCCTAGGAGAGTACGAACCTCCCACATTTTCTGCGGTCGCCACCGAGACCCTACGAAAACTGCGGGATCCGGACGCCCATCTGAGCGAAGCGTCGGATCGCATCGTGGAAGACCCAGGGCTTTCCGTAAAACTGTTACGAATCGCCAACTCGGCAGCCTACGCGTTAAGACACCCCGTGCGGGATGTGCCCCATGCGGTTTCCCTACTTGGGCGCAGTGAAGTTGAAGCCCTGCTACTCGCCGCCGCGGTGCGCGATAGCCTACCCAGCACACCCGTAGACGGATTTGATCCCAAGCGGTTCTGGCAAACTTCCGCACGCAGGGCAGCCACGGCCCGGGCCCTGGCGCAGAACATCCAGCCCTCCATGCAATCGGAAAGTTTCACCGCCGCGCTACTTCAAGACATGGCACTTCCCATTTTAGCTCAACAAAAACCAAAGGAATACGGTCCGTTGCTACAACATGCCCACGAAACTGGTGACGACATCGCCACATTGGAGGAATCCGAGTTTGGTTGGTCCCACGGTTTTGTAGCTGGATTGCTCTGCTCAACGTGGGACTTCCCCGATACCCTGACAGAAGCCATCACGGACCATCACAGTCCCATCGTGGGCCCAAACGGGCAGACAATGCCCTCCGCCACCGCTCCAGGTGCGTCCGCAAACGCCCCCGACGCCCCACCCAAGGGCCCTGCCCCAGAAGCTGTGGAATCCGCAGCAGCAGACGTTGCTGACACTCCTTTCGCCGTGCGCCTGGTGTCGCACCTGAAGGAATTGGACGAACACAACGGGGTAGACGAACTCATTGAAACCGTAAACACCACCTACGGCGTACCCAAGGACGACATCCAGGAGCTAGTGGACCAATCCTTCGCAGAAGCGGACCGCTTCGCATCCTCGTTTTAGGACAAACAGCAAAACACGGATCCATACATGTCCAATAGCCCATCCGAAAACGCACCTCCCAATGGAGCCCAACCCGCGCCCGTTCCCCCGAACGAACAGGCGCGCATGGGAGCCTTGGAGGACTACCGTATCCTGGATACCCTGGAGGAACAGGCGTTTGACGATCTCACAAAAATTGCCTCCCACATCTGCGACACCCCCATCGCATTGGTATCTCTCGTGGATAGGAACCGCCAGTGGTTCAAATCTCGGGTTGGACTAGACGCCACCGAAACCTCCCGTGACGTGGCATTCTGCAGCCACGCGATTCTCGGGGACGACGTGTTCTCCGTACCGGATGCACTTCAGGACCATCGTTTCCAAAACAACCCTCTGGTGCAAGGGGATCCCAACATCCGTTTCTACGCGGGGGCGCCTCTGCAAACCCCAGGGGGATTTCGAGTGGGAACACTCTGTGTGATCGACCGAAAAGCCCGAGATCTTTCCAACGATCAACGGGAGGCCCTACGAGCCCTGTCACGGCAGGCCATCGCGCTCATGGAACTTCGAAAATCAGCGCGCGTCGCCCTTGAACAGAAACACGCACTCGAAGCCCAGTCCATGGAGCTTCAACGCTCCAATGCAGACCTGGAACAGTTCGCCTACGTGGCCTCCCATGATTTACAGGAACCCATTCGAATGATGGGGGCCTACGCGGAACTGCTCCAAAAAGAGTACGGCGCCACATTCCAGGAAAGTGGGCGCGGGTCTACCTACGTTAAATACGTCATGGAAGGAGCTAACCGCATGCACGGGCTGGTGGAATCCTTGTTGCGTTTTGCCCAAATTGACAACAAAGAAAATGCCATTGCAAACGTAGAGGCAAGCCAATCGTTGCAAGGCGCCCTGGACAATCTTTCCGTCTATATTTCAAAGAATCACGCAGACATTCAACATGATGTGCTCCCTCGGGTAAGCGCGAACCCCACATACTTGACTCAAATTTTCCAAAACCTGATCAACAATGGAATCAAGTTCTGCAAAGAGGCAACACCACGTATCCGAGTGACCGCAACCGAAGAGAACAGCACCCACTGGCGCCTATCCGTGCATGACAACGGGATCGGGATTCAACAGGAGTACCAGGACCAAATCTTTGGGGTCTTTAAGCGCCTCAACCCCCGCACCGAGTTTACCGGTTCAGGGATTGGCCTGGCCACCGTCGAAAAAATGGTGCGGCACAACCGCGGGAAGATTTGGGTAGAATCCACACCCGGAGTGGGCACCACATTTCATTTCACGGTGCCCAGGGCTACCGTTTCCTAACAAAGGCAGAGGGCGTTCGCATCCACGGCATGGTTTCGAGAACCAGCCCATGGCGGTCGAGCCAAGCATCCACCCCGTGGCTCTCCGTCCACTTCGGCACGGCATATTCATCAAACACCACGACACCCCCGGAAACCACACGGGGCCAAAACGCGTCAAGCACCGCAGAGGTGGGTTCCGCCAAATCCAAATCCAAATGAAGTATGGAAATCCGAAAGCCCGGATTCCCTTCGGCATAGGCCAGGGCAGTCTCACGCACATCACCCGCCACAAGCTCGCATCGGTCCTGCCCGAACCCGGCGCGCTGTGCCATGGCGTACACGTGGGAGGGTGTATTCCCCGTGAACTGGGTCTCCTCCTGGAGCGCCCGAACCGTGGCTTGCTCGTGGACCGCCGCACTTTCCGCGAATCCCTCAAAAAGATCAAACCCCACCACTCGCTTGAGCGAGCCAGGGGAAAAAATTTGCAGCAACTTCAACCAGTAGACAAAGCCCGTACCCTTGAACACACCGGCTTCCACCACGTCTCCGGGTACCCGTTCTGTCATGCGTACAAACTCCAAACGGGCCACCATCTTTCGTATGCGTTCCGTATCAGGACCGCCAAGCAACCAGTTGTAAGCGTCCCAGGTTTGGGCATCCTCCGCCGCAGCGACCTCGTCAGACACATCAGCAGAACCTGCACCCGTCAAATCGGAACGTGGCACAAGGGCGAGCTTGCCTTCTTTTTCCATGTCGGAAACAAAAGCAAAGTCTGTTCCAGGCAAGAACGTCGCGTGGCACCGGTCCACACACCCCCGAATCCCAGGATTCCGTCACGGATTTGACATCCCTGGCCACGATTCGGCATTCCCTTGACCCATCGCGCACCCTCATCGGTCAAGATCGTTCGCTTTTTCGGTTCATCGCCCGCTGGCACAAACAGTGCATCACCAGAACACGTGTCCCACGCACACCAACATACCGCCTGCCGCATCATCCTAGCTCTGACGCCGATCGTCGCTGTTGGATCCATCACCCCCGGGTTCACCGGCACGGCACGGGCAGACGACCCTGCAAATGGGATCGCAACGACCCACACGGGCCCCCAGGGGCCCGACGCAAATCCACGCACCCTCGAACGGTCCCAACATGTTCTCCTGGAGGAAGTCGTGCAGCACTACGCCGGAACTGAGCAGGGTCGAATCCACATTGCCCGCGCTCCCGCCCCCGGACAAAGCACCCTGGTACGTCGTGCGGATGTGCTCCGCACCCTGAGGGACAACGGGCTCCGGGCACCCAGCCAGGAAATCCCTCCCCAAACCCGTATCGAGCGGGGGGTTGAAGTACTGCGGGGATCCAAACTCAAAACCCACCTCCGAGCCCAACTGGACCCACATCTTACACCCTGCTCGGTGGACACCCTGCAGACTCCACCGGAGGCTCGTATCCCGGAAAACCTCACCCACACCCGTGTGGAAGGCTACGTTCCTCCCCAATCCGGGCGCATCTCGGTATCCATCGTGCACCACTCGGGAAATCACATGCTGCGCATACCCGTACGGGCTTCCATCCTCTGCCCACCCCCCGCGGTGTCTCCCGGAACACGTGTGCGTGTACTTGCTGTCTTTGGTAACGTGCGGGCCTCCACCCCTGGGGAAGTCAAACAACCCGGGCGTATCGGTGATGTGGTCCGCGTAACCAATCTCCACAGCGGCCGCACCATTCAGGCAAGGGTCAAGGATAGTCAGCACGTGGAGGTCATCCAATGATCAAAACACGGCTAGGGATTCTCCTGTCCATGCTCGCAACGAGCTCATGCATGACTCGCCACGTGCAACCCCACACCCCCCGGGAGCGGCACTACGATCCCAACGACTATGGAAACAAGTCCCAACCCGTGAGCGAAGGCTCCCTATGGACCGAGGGCAGCCGAAGCCTCTTTGGCGACTTCAGGGCAAGCCAGGTGGGTGACGTGGTCACCGTGCGGGTCGACGAAAACCCCCAGGCCAACGGCGACGCCTCCACCGATGTCTCCCGTGCAAGCGAACACTCCCTCGGTGCTCCCAACATGTTGGGTTTCATGGCCGCCCTCAGCCGTGCCCACCCCGACATCAGCCCCTCCACACTGATTTCCATCATGGGTGAATCTTCCTTCTCCGGCAGTGGGCAAACCACACGGGCAAGTCGGGTCCGGGCAAATATCACGGTACAGGTTCGCCAGGTCATGCCCAACGATGATCTCTTTGTGGAGGGGCAAAAAATCATGATGGTCAACGATGAGGAACTTCACATCTACGTGTCTGGCGTCATTCGTCCCCAGGACATCGAACAGGACAACTCCGTGGGATCCTCCAAAATCGCAGACGCTCAAATCGAGTTCACCGGGCGCGGCGTGCTGACCGAAGGGCAACGGCAGGGTTGGCTTTCACGGCTTCTCAACAAGGCTTCACCCATATGATGCATTCAACACCAAGGAAAACCACAAAAGGTCCACGCATGATCGTGGTCATGGTTGCGCTTGCATGCATCCTTCCCTCAAGCGCCCATGCCGCTCGGATCAAGGATCTCTGCAACGTTCGCGGCGTGCGATCCAACCAACTCATCGGATACGGCCTGGTGGTAGGGTTGAACGGCACCGGCGATCGCGGCCAGGCAAGGTTTACCGTGCAAAGCACCGCGGCCATGTTGAGAAGGCTAGGTGCCACCATCGACCCCAATCTCATCCAAACCAAAAACGCAGCCGCAGTAATGGTGACGGCCACCCTTCCACCGTTCGCAAGCCCAGGAACCCGAATCGACGTGGTGGTATCTTCCATGGGCAACGCCAGTAGCCTCGTGGGCGGCACCCTGCTGCAGACCCCCCTTCTCGGCGCCGATCGAAACGTCTATGCCGTGGGCCAGGGCCCCGTACTCATCGGAGGATTCTCCTTCTCAGGAAGCTCGGGTTCGAGCAGCGGCCAAAACCACACCACCACGGGAAGGGTTCCGGAGGGCGCCATCGTAGAACGATCGGTGCCATCCCAAACACTCGATCAGGAAACCCTAGTCCTGGCGTTGAGGTCCCCATCATTCATCACCGCCCAACGTATGGCGGACGCCATTCAGCAAGCCCTCGGAGAAGGCACCGCCCGGGCCCTGGACGGTGCCACCGTACAAATCGACACACCAGAGTCCTACCAGGGCAATCCGGTCAAGCTATTGGCCACCATTCAAGCCATCGATGTGGAACCCGACGCACCCGCACGCATCGTCATCGACGAACGCACCGGAACCGTTGTGCTCGGCGCGGGAGTGCGCATCCAGGAAGTGGCCATTGCCCAGGGCGGACTCACCGTGGAGATCAAAGAAAGCTTCGCGGTTTCCCAACCAGAGGCTCTCGCAGACGGCGACACCACCGTCGTTCCTGAAACGGAAATCGCGGCCCAAACGGCGACCGGAGCCCTTCATCATATGCCCACCACCGCCACCCTGGAAGACGTGGTCAGCGCTCTCAACGCCCTGGGTGCCAAGCCACGGGACCTCATTGCCATCTTCCAGGCCCTGCGAACCGCAGGCGCCCTACAGGCAGAACTGGAAGTGCAGTAGTGTCTGTGCTCCATGCCAACATCGACCCCCAAGTCGTCTCCCAGCATGTGGATTCCACGCTCAAGGCGCTCAAGGCTCAACAACAGCCCAGTGGAAGTCAGGGAACCGGACAAAACCAGGGAGCGGGGCAAACCCACGACGAAACGAAACTACGGCAAGCGGCCCAGAAGTTTGAAGCCATGATGCTCCGGGAGTTACTGAAGTCCATGCGACAAACGGCACCCAAGGGCGGCCTGCTGGGGGATGCCTCTTCGGGCTCCCCCTCCTCCATGGTTCTACAGATGTTTGACGACTCCCTTGCCGATCAGCTCGCCCGTTCTGGGGACGCGGGGATGGCCGATCTGATCATGAAGTCCCTGGGTGCAAGCGATGGATTCCCAGCAACCATGGGCCACAAACAACCCAACCCCGTTCGAAGCGCCAGCGAGCAATCCACCAGCGGGCAATCCACCCACATCGACTCCCTGGGCTCCGCCAAAGCGGACACCAACATTCAGCGGGCCATTGAATCCATGCACGTGGGCGACGGCCGTTGGGGCAAACAGGGGCAGCTTACCAGGGAAGATCTTGCCAGTTCCTTCCAGGAGTCCCATCCCAGCAAAACAAACCACTTCAATGTGGACGAGGCCTCAGGGTACGAGGGCCACTACAAGTGCAACCTCTTTGCCCTGGAGGCTGCACGACGGTCGGGCTACCAGGTCCCGCTCGTTCAAAGGGCACGGGGCTGGGGCTTCCCCAGTGCCAACCGCGTGACCCAGGACGCCTCAGACGGAACCCTGGACCGCAACTGGGGCCGTGTGGTCACCGGTGCTTCCCCCGCCGCGGTCAACGACCTCGCCCAAAGCCAGCGCTCGGGCATCCTGCTGACCGGATCGGCCGAGCAAAGCGGCCGGGCAGGCCACATGGCCATCATCGAAAAGATCCATCGCATCGACTACGAAAACGGTGCCGTCAAACGCGTGGTATTCGACGGATGGGAAGCCCGCACCCAGGGTGCCCAACACCTGACCCAACGCACCTGGAATCTTGACGGGAACCCGGGCGGTCACATGGCACGAGGAAACTTCAAGGACATCCAACTTATTGAACTTACAACAAGAAATAGCCAGCAGTCAGAAATCCCACTTTCCAAACTTAAGTAAAACCCACATCCAACCGATACCCCCTATGGAGGCCCACAGATGAAAATCAACGGTCCCAATCGACCAAACCAGATCAAACCACTACAGACTCGGAATCACGCACCCACACAGGGTACATCAAAGCCAAATGCAGGCGGCGAGCGTGTCGAAGTATCGACCGAGGCGAAAGTTCTGCTGGAAGCCCGCGCACCTGAGGTGCCGGACAGCGCCACGATTGCACGCATCAAGGATGCCATCGTGACCGGAAGCTTCCAAATCCACGCAGATCGAATCGCCGACGCCATGCTTCGCGAGGAACTGTAGATTCCATGAACCATAGCGAGCACCGGGAGTGTCCCACCGGGGACACTCAAACCGCCACCCATGCGCTTTCCCTGGAGGCGTACACTGACTTGTTGCGCCAGGAACGCCAGGCCGCGCTGGGCGCCGACGTGGGCGCGCTCGTGGCTATTCAGGACGCCAAGCGTACGATCATGGATCAGATCCTGGCGTCGAACGCACCGGCCATGGACAACGCTCAACTGGAGCAATGGGCACGGCTTTCCCAAAGCAACATCGCCCTCATCCGTCACCTTTCCCAATGCCTCCACTCCATGGCAGAAGGAACCGTGTCGGCAGCCACCGGCCACCCCCAGCCCTACCAAGCCCAGGGGTACACACGGCAGGGAGTGCAGCCACAATCCACCGCAGAAGGCCAGCGGTACAGGGGTGCCCTACGAAACCGGGGTACACTGTGAGCTCCGTCTTTGGCATATTGAATACTGGGTCCACGGGCCTGACCGCCAACGGGTTTGGCACGTCGGTCGCTTCCCAAAATCTATCCAATGTGGCCACACCAGGGTACACGCGGCGCATCGCCACACTGGAACCCCTCGGTCCCCGGCCCCTATCCGGAGTTCGCGCCCAGGGATCCAGCCGGGTGATCGACCCTTTCCTAGAACGGCGAGTACTTGGCAATACCTCCTACCAGGGGGAGTCGGTAGCCACCGTAGGAACCCTAAATATTCTGGACGTCGCCTTCCAGGACGGTCCCGGTACCGTGGGTACAAGCTTGGACGAGTTCCATGCAGCCCTTGCCGACCTAAGCACCCACCCCTCCGATCTCGGGGTACGGCAAACCGTGCTGCAACGGGCGCAACAGCTTGCCACGGCGTTCAACCAAACCGCACAGCAGCTTGCCCAGGCCCGTACGGATACCAACGGCCGTATTTCCCTGGAGGTGCAAGACATCAATCTCAAACTTTCCAACATTGCAGAGCTCGGAACCTCCATCGCCAAATCTGAGGCGGCGAGCGGACAGGAAGCCAGCGACCTGCGCGACAGGCGAGATCAACTCGTCCGGGAAGTGGCCAAAACCGTACCGGTCACAGCCATCGAGCAATCCGACGGACAAATCAACCTGCTCCTCAACGGCTCCCTATCGCTGGTTCGACCCGATGGGACCTTTGAGCCCTTGCAGGCCACCGAAGATCTCACCAGTGGAGATATTCGCATCTACCGCACCACCGCCGGTGCCACCGAGGATGTCACAAACCTCATCGATTCGGGAACGTTGGGAGGCTACTTCCAGGCGCGGGACGGTGCCCTGCGCACCGCCCAAAACAATCTAGACCAACTCGCGTCCGATTTCGCGACAGCCTACAACGGCGTACACACCGCAGGATTTGGATTGGATGGCGCAAGTGGGAGAAACCTGTTCGAACCACCTGCCGCAGTTTCCGGCGCTGCACTCAATCTCGCTGTTTCCACAAACGTTTCTGGACAGCCCGACCGGCTCGGCGCCGCCACCGCGGCCGCTTCCACCCCCGGCGACAACCGCAACGCCCTCGCACTCATGGACCTCCGGGACACCACCTATGCCACCGCCGGAACCCTGACGGGCCACGATGCATTTGCATCCATGGTATCCGCTGCGGGCGCATCCCTACAAAGCGCACGGAGCACCGAAACCCACGCCACCGACACCCTCACCCAGGTGAACGCTCTTCGTGAGGCCACAAGCGGTGTGTCCACAGATGAAGAAATGGTCAGCCTCATGCAGTTTCAACGGGCCTACCAATCCTCCCTGCGTGTCGTGGAAACCGCAGACCAAATGCTTGCTGAGCTCGTCAACCTCAAACGCTAACCCATCCCACCAAACACAGGCCCCACCCCTGAGGAACGGAATCCTCCCATGCGCGTATCCGACACCCAACTGTACCTTGTTCAACAACACAACCTCCTTGGGGCACGGGCCCGGGTCAACGAGGCACAACGCCAGGCCATCAGCGGAAAACGGGTCGAAAAACCGTCGGACGACCCCGCAGCATTCGGCATGGCCCGGGGGCTAAACGCCTCCATCGCTCGCTCCGAGGAAAACCTCCGGTCCGTAAGCATGGGGCTCGCCACACTGCAGGCGGCCGACGCTGCACTGTCGGACGCTGGCAACATTCTCAACCGGGTGCGGGAACTTGCGGTGGGCCAAGCCAACGGAAACCTGGGAGCCGATGAACGGGCCATCGCTGCCACCGAGGTCACCGAACTACGCAATCAAATGCTCCAGCTAGCCAACGCCACATTCAACGGAAACCACATATTCGCGGGTTACCAAGACAACGCGCCCGCCTTCGACGCAGCCGGAATCTACCAAGGGGACACGGGAGTCCGATCCCTGGAAGTCGCCCCATCCGTACGAGTAGATAGCGGGATCACAGGGGATTCTGTCTTTGCCCCCGGCACCGGAGTCAATATTTTCCAGGTCATCGACAACCTCACGGCCGCACTGCAGGCCAACGACCAAACGGCCACACAAGCCACCCTGGGGGACATCGAAACGGCCACCACACAGATGGCCACCGGACGAGGAAACCTCGGTGGTTTGATGGAATCCATGGAAATTGCGCGCAGTACTGCAGAAAGAGTTCAGGAAGGGGACCAAATCGCCCGAAGTGATCTGGTAGACGTGGACATTGCGTCCGCATTCTCAGAACTCAACCAGGCCAACTACGCTCTGCAAAGCGCAGTGGAAATCGCTTCTCAACTCCCCCTTCCTGGGCTCGTAACACGGGGGCGTTAATGACCCATCACCATGCTCACCCTAACTCGACGCCCCGGTGAACGAATCATCATCGGAAACAACATTGAAGTGGTCGTGCTGGAAACGGCTCGAGGAAGAGTTCAGCTTGGGATTGAAGCCCCGAGGGAACTGACCATTCACCGGGGGGAGCTCGTGGATCGCATCGGAAAAGAAAACCTCCAGGCCACCCAGGCCCAACAGGATACCGAGGCTGCGGATGAAAACGCCATCCACTTCCCCGAGGGAATTTTTGGAATGCCAAGCCACGATCGGTTTCTAGTGTGTGATGTGGCAGAAAGCAGCAACTTCCGGGCACTGGTGTCCTGTGTCGATCCAAACGTGCAGTTCCTGGTCATCGAGGCCGCCGCAGTATGGCCCGGCTACCCCATACAGGACGCCCAACGGGTAGCCCAGATGGAAGACCAGGAAGTCGCTGTGGTGGTTATTGCGCGCATCCCAACCGACGAATCCCCCGCCACGGTCAACCTACTCGCCCCAGTCGTCATCAGCCTGTCAGACCGAACCGGAAAACAGATCATCCTGGACAAGCACGACTTCGGAGTCTGCCACCCCCTGGGCCCCGCCGCAGAAGCTCGACCCGAAGCACAGTAACCACCTTCCTACACCGCGAGCACAGACCAGCGCACGGTGATGGGGAGGAGTCGGTGGCTCTGCCGCCGCGACGGGGAAACCTCGGAAGGTTTCCCAAAAACAACGCGAGCGCAGACGAGCGCACGGTGATGGGGAGGAGTCGGTGGCTCTGCCGCCGCGTCGGGGAAACCTCGGAAGGTTTCCCAAAAACAACGCGAGCGCAGACGAGCGCACGGTGATGGGGAGGAGTCGGCGGCTCTGCCGCCGCGACGGGGAAACCTCGGAAGGTTTCCCAAAAACGCAGCCAAGCACGACTTCGGAGTCTGCCACCCCCTGGGCCCCGCCGCAGAAGCCCGACCCGAAGCACAGTAACCACCTGCAATTCGTCTATTCCACCTGGACCAGAAAAAGGTGCTCCTTGTTGGTCAGATGACCCACTCGCCCCACCCTGTTTCCATCTGGATTGTAAATGCCGATTTGTGCACCCACGTACCGGGGGTAATCCACGGAGTCCGTACGCACAGACCCCACCCCTGACAACAGCTCCACCAGCTGCTCCTCGGTCAGATGTCCCTCCGAACTGAACGAAACGAGCAAGTACCGGGCACGTTTCGAAAGGGCCTGTACCACATCCGACAGGGCCTGATGGATTCTGGGCTTTGAGTTGAACGCACTCCTGTAGTCCTTGCAATCCACGCGCTTGCAGGCCGTACCGTACACCTCAGGCTTGTCCCAACGAATCAAGGATTCCCACACATGATAATTGTTCATGTACTTGTGTTGGTTGTAGGGAGGATCCAGGTACACCAAATCCCACAACTTCCCTTCCGAAGGCGTTCCTTGAGCGGCCTCCAACGCATCCAGGTTCCATGCTCTACCCGTTCCCGGCAACACATCTGGCATCCTCAGTTGCAAATCGTTGTTCGCCCGGGCCGCCCACTGTTTCAAATAGGCCATCTGCAGCCCACAGGTCGAATCCACACGATCGGTGGCTTCCATGAGCGACACCAGCACCACAGCGCGCACATCCGATCTCAAATCCAACCGATCGATCTCAGTACGCATGGCATCCACCCGGGCACCATTTTTGGGATGCACGTACCGTGACTGCCTACAAAAAGTCTCGGTAAAATATCCCTCCTCCGGAACCACCCCGTTAAGGTGCTCCAACACCCGTCGCACTTCTTCCGCCACCGCATCCCGATCGGCGGCCACGTAGCACTGGGCCAACACATGGGCATAGGCGGTGTGGTCGTTTGCCGTTACTTGGTACCCCTGGCTCTTCAACCCATGACCCACACGGGAGGTGCCGCTGAAGAGATCCAACACATGCCGAACATCCGGCAACGACTTCACCGTTTCCAGAATCGCACCCATCAATTTGCGTTTCGAACCCAGGTACTTGATCACGCGCCGACACTACCCTTCAGCCACAACCAGGCTACGGTAGCGTCCTCACCCAAGCCTGTCGATCGCTCGCCATGAACCTTTCCCTACCGTTGCACCCCGCAAACACGCCCCTAGACGCCCCAAACCAACAATGGGGTGACTGGAAGTGGCAGGCCCGTCACGCCCTCACCACACTGAAGCAACTTCAGGAAAGGTTTCAGCTCACTCCTGAGGAGGTGCGTGGAACCGCACGTGCCCTCGTGCAGGGCCTGCCCCTATCGGTGACCCCGTACTACGCATCCCTTGGTGACCCCGTGGACCCCCATTGCCCGATTCGGCAACAGTGCATTCCGAACATCTTGGAGGACACAGAGATCCCCGGGGATCTACAGGACCCACTCGGAGAAGAAAAACATGAGGTCGCCCCCCATCTGGTGCAACGCTACCCGGACCGGGCACTGTTGCTCGTGACCGATCGGTGCGGAGTCTATTGCCGTTTCTGCACGCGTTCGCGGATGGTGGGTCAAGGCACACCCGAACAGGGCCCCGGCGCCCGCAATCTAAAAAGCCTAGAGCCCGCGTTTCAATACCTCCGAAACCACCCCGAAGTTCAGGACGTCATCGTTTCCGGCGGAGACCCGGGGCTGCTCTCGGACGCGCGCATTGCCGCCGTACTGGAGCAGCTAGCCAACATCAAGAGCGTGCAGTGGGTGCGCTTTGCCACCCGTACACCCGTGACCTTGCCACAGCGGGTCACACCAGGGTTCTGCCAAGCCCTGAGGTCCCACCCTTCCCTGTGGTTGATGACCCATTTCAACCATCCCAAGGAAATCACCCCCGAATCGGAGGCCGCCTGCGCCGCCCTTGTGAACGCCGGGATTCCCGTCATGAACCAGTCGGTGTTGCTTCGGGGCATCAACGACGACGTTGCCACCCTGGAATCCCTGTTCCGCGGGCTCGTACGCATTCGGGTACGCCCCTACTACTTGCTGCAAGCCGATCCTGTACGGGGCACGGGGCATTTTCGCACACCCCTTCAGACGGGCCTCGACCTGATGGCGCAGATCCAGGGTCGCGTGAGCGGCATTGCCGTACCGAAGTTCATCGTAGACACCCCCGGTGGCCACGGAAAAGTCGCCATACAAAAGGACCCTGTCATCTCGCGCACAGCACCCTCCATGGACTTACCTGGCACCACCATGCCCGGCACCACTACCCTGCGCACATTCCGTGGTGAACACGTGGACTACGTCGATCCCGCCTAAAGAAGCGCTCCCGTCCAACCGATAGTTAGTGTGTCAGGCCTCACGGGCGCGCCACAGGCGACCTGGGGAAAGACCAACACACAACACTCGCAACTCAACTGGCGGAAGACACGCCAAACAAACGCCCAAGAGCAAGGAAGCGAACGGGAAACATGGACATCGGAACACTCGTCGGAATGGTACTCGGATTCGGCCTCATCATTGGCTCGATTCTCTTGAACAGTTCCATCGGCGCCTACATCGATGTGCCCAGTCTCCTGATTGTTGTGGGAGGCACCATCTCTGCAGCCCTGATTGCGGAAAAACTGCCCAACGTCCTCGGTGCATTCAAGGTGGCGGGGCGCGCCTTTAAGGTTCCCGCATCCGACGTCACAAAAACCATCGAAACGGTGGTGCACCTGTCCAACATCGCCCGTAAGGAAGGCGTACTCGCCCTGGAAAACGAAAAGATCGACGACGGCTTTCTTTCCAAGGGAACACGAATGGCCGTGGATGGCCTACCCGCAGAAGAGATTCGCACCACGCTCACCGCCGAAATGGTGACCATGAAGATGCGCCATTCCCGGGGAAAAAACCTATTCAAGTTCATGGCCGCCACGGCCCCTTCCATGGGAATGATTGGAACCCTCATCGGTCTGGTACAGATGCTCCAGAGCCTCGACGATCCTTCCGCCATCGGCCCGGCCATGGCGGTGGCCCTACTCACCACCATGTATGGAGCCATCCTTGCCTTTGTGGTGTTTGGCCCCATCGCTGAAAAACTTGGCCAGTACTCGGGCGAAGAGAGCGCCAATATGACCGTGGTGATCGAAGGCATTGATGCCATCGTGAAGGGCCAGAATGCGCTCGTCATCAAGGACAAGCTTGAGGCCCGCCTTGCACCTTCCGAACGTAGGCCCGAAAAGGAAGCCGCCTAATGGATGACTCCGAAGAGTGCGAGTGCGACGAGGGGGCACCCGCGTGGATGGCCACATTCTCCGATCTGGCGACACTCCTACTCACGTTCTTCGTGTTGCTACTCTCCTTTGCGGAGCTGGATGTGGTGCACTTCAAACAGATGTTGGGTTCGGTGAAGGAAGCCTTCGGTGTTCAGTTTAAGTCTCCAGGAAAAATTGACGCCATGGCCACAAGCCCCGTGGAACTTTCCCAACGACAGAGCAGCTCCCTATTGGCCCTTACTGAGGAAGAATCCTCCGCCATCGCCTCCATCAAACGCCTTGCGCGGCAGCGCGGTATCGAAGCAGAAATCGATGTGGTCGAGCACGAAGCGGGTGTCACCGTACGGCTTAAGGACCGTCTCGTATTCGACCCGGGATCCGATATGCTGAAAAAGGAGGGCACTCCCATCCTCATCGCCATCGCCCAGGTGGCCAAGGTATTTGGTGAAGAACTGAGCATTGAGGGCCACACCGACAACCGCCCCATCAACACCACCCGCTTCCCTTCCAACTGGGAGCTTTCCGCCGCCAGGGCGGCCTCTGCCCTGCGGTTCATGCGAGAGCGGGCGGAACTGGATCCACGTAAGACACGTGTGGTCGGCTTTGCCGAAACCCGACCCCTGGACACCAACGACACCGATGTGGGGCGTTCAAAAAACCGGCGGGTTGAGTTCGTCCTACTCAAAAAAGAAGGAGAAGACATCAACCCAGAAGAACAACAAAAGTACTACGACGACAAAAAGAAAGCACTCGAGGGCACCACGGCGGACGGTCAAGAAGCCAGCGTGATTGAGAACGACGAGACGGAAACCCCCGTGAATGGAACTGCTGTGGAGGGGACTGCCGAAGAGTCTCTTGTCAGCGGCCTGGAAGCAACGAACCCCGAAGGTATCGAACCCAAACCCGAAGCAACCACCATGGAAAGCTCGCCCAGTTCTCCGCAGGCGTCACAGAAAAAGGGCGGTGCACAAACAGGCCTCGAACTGGATCTGGATCTAGAGGGATTATGAACCCACGCAGGCCCCACCCATGAAAGACCAAGAAATGCCACTTTGCCTCGCCGTGGGTGGAGGAAAAGGCGGCGTTGGAAAGACCGTGGTTTCGGTCAACCTCGCCACCGCACTCGCGAGGCACGGCGCCCGGGTCGTGGTCGTAGACACGGATTTCGGGGCCGCCAACGCCCACACCTTGCTGGGAGTGGAGCGACCCGGTGCCACGCTGCAGGCGTTTCTGAACAAGAAAGTCGCAAGCCTGGAAGAAGTCGTCATACCCACTGCGGCTCCAAGGGTGTTTCTCATCCCAGGAGTGGGCGCCATCGCAGGGGCGGCCAACCTTGCCCATGCGAAAAAGGTGCGTTTACTCAAGGCACTGCGTGGCATCGACGCGGACGTCGTACTGTTGGATTGTGGGGCGGGCATTAGCTTCAACGTCATCGACTTCTTTCTCCTGGCGGACTTGCGTTTTGTGGTCGCCACTCCGGAGCTTACCTCCATTCAGAATGCCTACTCCTTCCTGAAGGGTTCCGTGCACCGGCTGTTTCGGCATCAATGCACGGACGCCGAACAGAGAAAGCGGATCGACACGGCGGCCGGTGGGGAGACCGAGAGAGTCTCTGAACTACTGGAAAAAGTACAGGCCCAGGACCCCGAACTGGGTGCTCGGCTGTACCACTGCCTGGAATGGTTCCAGGTAGGGCTCATTGGCAACCAGATTCACTCCAACGACGCGGAACACGTCATGTTTGCCTTCTCACGAATGACCGGAGATTTTCTCTCGGTGAACGTGCCCATGGTGGGCGCCCTCGGGCACACCCAACGCATTGTACGATCCGTTGTGCAACGCAAACCTTTCATGTTGGAAGACAGCACCTCCAAGGAGGCACGTACACTCATGGACCTCGCGGAGCGGGTGCTGGAGACAAACGTGTACGACCTTCGTGAAAACCGCGGCCCCGTGGACGTGATGACCGAATGGGGGCCTGACGTGGAGCCCGCCGAACTGCCCCGCCCTGTCACCCAGTACCGGAGGCAACATGACCGATTTGCGGTGGGTTGGACGGCCCTGGTGCGTCGGGGGGTAGATGCCTACCAAATCCAACTTTCCGACATCTCGAGTGGTGGAGCACGGTTGCTCTCCGGCGACTTCCTCGCCGAGGGGGACGCCATCTCGCTCTCGATCGAAGGGTGCGCGGCCCTAAGCGCCATCGTTCGCCATGTGGACGATCGCTACGCGGGCATCGAGTTTCTCAACGAAGTAGGCGATGACCTCCAGGCCAAGCTTGACAAGGCCCATCAAACCGCCGCCGCATAAACGATTCCAATGGGATCGCGGCCGCATGGAACCAAATCAACGAACGGGGCGATGTCCGCGCACGCCCAGCAATCGGGTCGTATCGAGCCGCAGCGACAGCAGCAACGTCCACAGTCGACGGGCGGCACAATGATTGGCCGCCAACACAGCGCAGTGCTCCTGCACGGCACGGGCGGCATCGTCGTGGGAAAGTTTCTTGGCCATGTCCAGGGCCTCCACACTTGCACCGATCTCACCCGAGTCGGCCTGCTCTAACCGACGCACCACATCCACATACTCATGCACATGATGGGCAAGCGTGTTCCGAGCCAAGGTGCACTGGGCAACCTCTTTTTCCCCCAATTTCAGGGTAAGCAACGTGGCCTGGGGAGCGTGCACACACTCCAACAGATCCGCTTCCACGCCGAAGAGCGCCTCCTCGTCTGCCAGAAACTCAACAACAATCGAATCCCATTCCCTGACACGCGCAGGGTCCGCGCTCGTCCGGGTGTGGGGATCCACCGTGATGGAAGAAAGTCGACCCATAGCCCTATCCACTGTGCCGCGACCCGTTCAGGATCGTTGAGCGTTGATCTCCACATAGGAGTGCCCAAGGTCACTGGTAACGTAGTGGGCGGTACTGGTGCCCATCTTCAAATCCATGACGATGGTGTACGCGTCCTTCTCCATCACCTGCCGCGCCGCCTGTTCCGCAGCAGGCCCCTGAAAACTACCCTTCTTCAAAAGGGCTTGGCCATCAAACAGGATATCCAGTTTGGAAAACTCAAACATCACCGGTGCCATTCCCGCGGCGGACACCAAACGCCCCCAATTCGGGTCACAGCCAAAAAGAGAAGTCTTCACCAGATTGGAGCAGGCCACACGCTCCGCCACCTGCCGGGCAGCAATCTCACTGGGAGCCCCCACCACCTCAATGCGAACTACCTTGGTGGCGCCCTCACCATCACGCACGATGCTCTCGCTCAACTCGCCGAGCACCTCTTGCATCACACGAGCAAAACCCGACGCATCCCGATCTGAACCGCGCAGGGGCTCCGATTCCACGCGCCCCGAGGCCATGGCCAACACCATGTCATTGGTGCTCGTTTCCCCATCCACCGTCACCGCATTAAACGTGCGGTCCACCGCCAGCCGCAGGGTTCGATGTAAAAACGCGGAACTCATGGGGGCATCCGTCATCACAAACCCAAGGGTGGTAGCCATTTGCGGGTGAATCATACCCGCCCCCTTGGCGACCCCAACCACGTTGACCTGGGCCCCACCCTCGAGCCCATAGGTACGATGGGCCACCTTCGGCCACCGATCCGTGGTGAGAATGGACTGGGCAAAATCTTCCAGGCGATTCTGGGGCAAACGCTCCACCAACGACGGGACACCGGATTCCACAGTGGGGATCGAAAGCGGTTTTCCAATGACACCCGTGGATGCAGGGATCACAAGGCCCATATCCACGTCCAGGGCCTCGGCCACCGCACCCGTGGTTTCCCTCACGGCGCGCAGACCCTCCTCACCCGTGCAGGCGTTGGCGCAACCACTGTTGACGAGGACCACCTGGGCCCGACCACGCTCCAACCGATCCTGGGCGACCTGCACCGGCGCGGCCTTCACACGGTTTTGGGTAAACACTGCCGCCGTGGGGACCGGAACATCTGCCGCAATCATCCCCAAATCGAGCTCGCCTTCGGGTTTCAACCCACAGTGCACCCCCGAAAGCCGAAAACCCGAAACCACAGGGACGTCCGATATTGAAGGTGAGCGAGATTCCATGACCCGGCAATCTAGCGGGTTTGGGCCGCCCTGTCAGTTATTCCGGTTCAATCCACGTCCCGCTTCTTCCCCAGAGCTCCCCATTCCGATAGAGTGGGGCCTCATGCGGGGAACCCCTATGCCCACTCCGTTGGCGGGTGACCGAGTTGTATGGATGGGACTGCCCGGGATCCTGATGGTCCTAGGCGTTGGGTGCGCCCCTTCCCTATCCACCATGATGCCAGCCCAGGTCACCCCAAAGGGCCGTTTTCAGGTCAGCACCTCCGTGGACGTGGCCGACACCCAGGGCGGAATTCGCGACGCGGTCGATGACTTGCTGAACCTGGAGATCTCGGAATCCGTTCTGAGCGAAGAGGAACTCAATACAGTCGTGGCTGCGGGGGAAGCCGTCATGGTCCAGCCCCCCTCCCTCGGTGCACAAATCGGTGTGGCCTACGGTGCCTCCGATTGGCTAGAGGTCGGCCTCAGAACCTCGGTCAACACCATTCGCGGTTGGATCCGCTGGCAGTTTCTTCAAACCGACTTCAACGTCTACGGTTCCTTTGGAAGCGGCCTGTCAGGCTATCTGTACGGCTTTCCCGTCCATCAGTTCTCGAGCGATGTCACCCTGCAATCCTACCGTCGGATGGATTTGGACTTCCCCCTGTTGTTTGGCTACAGCGGGCGCATCTTCCACCTCTGGGGCGGCCCCAAGATCATTTTTTCAAACTACCAAGCAAGCCTCGAAGTGTGTGTCAAAACGGGTGTGCCCGACTGCGAAGCACATGCCCAGGCAGACTTCAGCGGTGATGCCCTGTATTTTGCCGGGCAACTCGGCGGGGCCCTGGGCTACGGGGGATTCTGGGTCACCGCCGAACTCACCATGGCCCAAATCCGTACGGAAACGGGCACCACGGTGACCACCACGGGGTCCACGGAGGAACAAACCATCAAGCACACCGGTCTGGTACTTTCCCCCTCCCTGGGCTTCCTGTTTCGCTTCTAGCGATCTGCTAGGCTCCATCCATGTCAAAGGCCATCGATCGCGACCCCCCCTGGATCATGCGCACCTACGCCGGGCACTCCACGGCCCAGGCCTCCAACGCCCTTTTCCGCAACAACCTAAGCCGGGGGCAAACAGGCCTGAGTGTGGCCTTCGATTTACCCACCCAAACCGGCTACGACGCCGACCACCCCATGGCCACCGGCGAAGTGGGCAAGGTGGGTGTTCCCATCGGTCACCTGGGAGACATGGACGCCCTGTTCAAGGACATCCCCCTGGAGCAGATGAACACCTCCATGACCATCAACGCCACGGCCCCCTGGTTGCTTTCCCTGTACGTGGCCCTGGCCCAACAGCGAAACGTGGACCCATCGGTGCTGCGCGGCACCACCCAAAACGACGTCATCAAAGAGTTCCTCTCCAGGGGAACCTACGTGGCCTCCCCCGCCCATTCCCTACGCCTCACCACCGATGTGGTGAACTACACCGTACGCCACATTCCCAAATGGAACCCGGTCAACATCTGCAGCTACCACTTGCAGGAAGCGGGCGCGACGCCTGCCCAGGAGCTGGCCTACGCCCTGGTGACCGCCATGGCCCTACTCGATTCCGTGAAGGCCACAGGCCACATCGACACCGCCGATTTTGGGCGCGTGGTCGGGCGCATTTCTTTCTTCGTGAACGCAGGCATTCGGTTTGTGGAGGAACTCTGCAAGATGCGCGCGTTCGTTGCCCTGTGGGATCGCCTTACCCTGGAACGCTACGGCGTCACCGAAGCCAAGTACCGCAGGTTTCGCTACGGCGTACAGGTCAACTCCCTGGGGCTCACGGAACAGCAGCCCGAAAACAACATCATTCGCATCGTCATGGAAATGCTTGCGGTCACCCTTAGCAAGGACGCCCGTGCCCGTGCCGTTCAACTGCCGGCCTGGAACGAGGCCCTTGGGCTGCCACGCCCCTGGGATCAGCAGTGGTCCCTGCGCACCCAGCAAATCCTGGCCCACGAAACGGACCTGCTCGAGTACGGCGACCTCTTCAACGGCAGCCCCGTGGTGGAACACAAGGTACAAGAACTCATGGACACCGCCTGGAGCGAGGTGCAGGAGGTTCTCAAGCAGGGGGGGGCCGTGGCCGCCGTGGAAAACGGCTACATCAAACACCAACTCGTTCAATCCAACGCGCGCAGGCTCAGGGCCATTGAACAGGGCGTGCAAACGGTGGTGGGGGTCAACCGCTTCACGGGCGGAGAAGCAAGCCCGCTGGTCTCCGGAGATCAGGACGCCATCCTGGTGGTGGATCCCGCGGTGGAAGAGCAACAAAAGGCTGCACTCTCCCAATGGCGCAGCCAACGCAATGAAACGGAGGTGGCTCGTTGCATCCAACAACTCCGTGACACCTTGGACTCCCAGGAAAACATCATGCCCGCTTCCATTGAGGCCGCCCGGGCCGGTGTGACCACCGGAGAGTGGGGCCAGGCCCTACGGCAGTGCTACGGCGAATACCGCGCGCCCACCGGCCTCGCAGGCGCACCAAAGATGACCACACCCAACCCAGTGGCTCCCAACACCACGGCACCCACGGAGGCGTTGCAGTCCCTACGTGAACGCATGGATCGGTTGGCAGACCGCCTCGGTCGGCGCCCCAAAATCCTAGTGGGCAAACCCGGGTTGGACGGCCACTCCAACGGTGCAGAACAAATCGCCATCAAGGCCCGGGACGTGGGCTTTGACGTGGTGTACGAGGGCATTCGAGTCACCCCAACCCAGCTGGCCCGTTCGGCCTCTGACGAGGGCGTGCACCTTGTGGGCCTAAGCATCCTGAGTGGATCCCACCCCATTCTTGTGCCCGAGGTCCTCCGCGCCATGAAGGCACACAACCTGGCCCACGTGCCCGTGGTGGTGGGTGGAATTATCCCCACCCAGGATGCAGACCTTCTCCGCTCCCAGGGGGTAGCCCGCGTGTACACACCCAAGGACTTTCAGCTCAACCACATCATGGAAGATCTCATTTCCCTACTCGAACAGGATCCACAGGTGACCAAGGAGTGACCGCGATTCCCACGGACACCACTGCACTGGCCGTACAAATCCAACAGAGGGACCGACGGGCCGTGGCACGGGCTATTTCCGCCATGGAAGACAAGCGGGACACCCAACGCACCGCCCAACTCGACCTGTTGGATGCCCTTACCCAACCGCCCCCAACTCAGAAGCCAGCAACCCAAAAACTGGCAACCCCCGACTCCATTTGTATCGGCATTACCGGGCCGCCTGGAGTGGGAAAAAGCACATGGGTGGCCGCCATGGCACGGCACCTCCGTAGAGGGGGAAGGACCGTGGGTATCGTGGCCGTGGATCCCTCCAGCCCCCGTTCGGGAGGTGCGCTGCTCGGCGACCGCGCGCGCATGGACCTGGACCCGGACGACGACGGCCTGTTCATGCGTTCGGTGGCCACCGGTGGGGATCTTGGGGGCATTGCCAGCTCCGTGTACGGCATGGTCACCGTGCTCCGCGCCGCCTTTGACGTGGTCATCGTGGAAACCACCGGCGTGGGCCAAACCGAAGTGGAGGTCACCCACCTGGCCGATCAAACCCTGCTCATCATTCAACCCGGATCGGGCGACACCCTTCAGTTCATCAAGGCTGGCATCATGGAAGTGCCAGACCAGCTCATCGTCAACAAGTCCGACATGGGAGCGGTGGCGGTTCAAGCGGCCCAGGATCTGCGCATGGCACTGCACGTGGAGCAACAAGCTGGGGTCAAAGAACCCTCCAGCAACTCAAGCAACTCAAGCAACTCAAGCAACTCAAGCGAGCTTTACGTGTGGACCACCAGCGCAACACACAATGACGGCATTGGCCCCGTAGTCGACGCCGTGCTCCACCAGGTCGCCACCCTGCCGGAGGCCATGCGCACCGCCCAACGGCGGCAACGGCAAGCCGTCGCAGTCATGAACCTATTCAAAAAGGAATGGGGGCAACGGGGTGTGCGCCACATGGGCGGCCACAGTGTGCTCATGGAACGCATTCACTCCGAGCTGCAACGGGGCACCACGCCCTGGCGCCTGTTGCAACAACTCGAGCGCCCAGATGTCCACCGTTAACCCCGCCAGTCATCACAGGGCAGCAACCACAGGTGAACGGGAAGCCACGGCAACGCGCCTACGCCAGTTGCGCATGGAGCGGGGCCTGGCCCAGGGAGAAGTGGCCCGGCGCCTTGGCATCTCCGCGGCCTACTTGAGCCTCATTGAGAGGGGTAAGCGCGCGGTACAGCTGCCTTTTCTCTGGAAAGCCCTGGAGCTCTACGGCGTGGGCCTGGAGGAATTCATGGAAAGCCTAGGCCAACACCACGGGGAAGACCCGCTCGCCTCCCTGTTGCAAGAACCCCTGCTGCGTACCCTCAACCTTGGGCAAGCCGATCTGAGGGCCATAAGCCTGGAACCCCGCACCTTCACCACCATCACCACCCTATTCAACCTGTACAAGTCCACCCGCACCCAACTGGACAACCTGCTGGAGGGCATCGCCGCCAGGGAACACGCAGACGCCCAGGAAGTCGCTCCCTCCACACTCACTCAAGCGGGGCCACCCACCCCCAAGACAGCGCGCCCTAAAACCGCCCACCGGAAAACAGCCCATTCCAAAACAGCACTGCGATTCGAGCTCGATCCCTTTGACGAGGTCACGGAGTTCCTCGAACAATCCGAGAACTGGTTTCCCGTTCTTGAGGATCGGGCCAACCGGTTCCGGGCCGACGCCCAACTGCCACAACGGGTACACCGGGAAGATCTCGTCGGTGCCCTGCGCACGCAACTCCACATCGAAGTGGAAGTGCTCCCCGTGTCCAAAAGTGGATCCGTGGTGCGGCGTTGGTCCCCCGGGCAGCGCAAGGTGCAGCTGGCCCAGGCCCTGGGCGAACACCGCATCAAGTTCCAACTGGCCCACATCATCGGCCTACAGCTACTCAACGATGAACAACTACACGACGAAATCCTGAAAGAGACCTCCTTTCGATTTACGGAAACCCGGGCGCTCATCAAGATCCATCTGGCAAACTACCTCGCCGGCGCGTTGCTGCTGCCCTACGGCCCCTTCTTTGAAGAAGTGAACCGTTGCCGTCACGACCTGGATCTGGTGGCGAGCCTATTCGAGTCCACCTTCGAGACCGTGGCCCACCGTCTGTGCAACCTGTCCGACCCCAAACAACGGGGTCTGCGGTTCTATTTCATGCGCGTGGACACCGCAGGCAACCTCTCCAAGCGCTACTCCGCCACCGCCCTTCGCCTGCCCCACCGCACGGGTTCCTGCCCCAAGGGTGTCGCCCACATGGCATTTTTGAGCCCCAACGTGCTGCACCGAAGCTACGAAGGTTACCCCGACGGCAGCACCTACTTTGCCTTTGCCAAGGTGGTCACCGAACCCAAACACGGATCCCTGGCCCGGGGCACGGTCTACAGCATTGGGTTGGGCACCTACGCCGACAACGCACGGCACCTTGCCTACGCCGACGACATGCCCTTTGTGGACCCGGTGCAAATGGCCGTCCCCGTGGGCATTAGCTGCCGCTTCTGCGAACGGGCCGACTGCAACCAACGCGCCGCACCCAGCTACAAGTTCCCCTTCCGCGTGGACGCCAACACCAAGAAGGACAACTTCTTCTCACCGCTCCTACCCGACGAGTAACAATTTGTGGACCGGTTGGATGCCTAGCCGATGGCGGCCCGGGTCTCTTCCAGATTCCTCAACCCCTCTCGAGGCGCGCCCACAAGGCAAGACACCGTGCCGTGAAGCTTGTTTTCAAACATCAACTGATGGGCCTCGGGGATCTGATCCCAGGTAAACGTGCGGGTCAACACCGGGCGCACCTGCTTTTGCATGATGAGTCGGTTCGCACGGCGGGAGGAATCCGCGTCGGCAAAATGGGAACCGATAATTCGCTTTTGCGCCATCCACAGGTGCCGCACGTCAAAGGTCAGGTTGTAGCCCGTCGTGGCACCACAAATAACAATGCGCCCATACTTGCTCGCCAAAAACACACTCGCGGGAAACGTGGTGGCACCCACATGCTCAAACACCACTTCCACAGATTTGCGCTCACCCAAGATCTCCCAAATGCGCTTTCCAAAAGCCTTCACACTCTGAAAACGCTTCTGGGCCTGTTCCGGTGTCTCGTCGGGCCTCAATTGCAGATCTGGAAATTCCTTGCGGTTGATGACCCCGTAGGCACCAAGGTCCATCGCGAGCTTGGCCTTGTCGTCACTCGAGACCACCGCAATCGCCCGTGCACCGATCATCTTGCACAACTGGATGGCAAACACGCCCAGTCCACCGGCACCGCCCCAAATCAACACATCCTCGCCCGGCTGGATCTTGGCCCGGTCCAGCAGCATGCGGTGCGCGGTAAAATAGGTAAGACCGTAACTGGAAGCCTCTTCCCAGGTGAGGTGAGCAGGCTTTGGCAATACCTGCTGGGCCTGTACCTTGCAAAACTGCGCAAAGGATCCGTCTCCGGTCTCGTAGCCCCAGATCTTTTGCAGGTCTGAACCACCGGGCTCGAGCAGATGGTTGCAGTGCAACACCACCTCGTCACCCACCTTGCAGGTGCTCACCCCAGTTCCCACCTTCCACACCACGCCCGAAGCATCAGAGCCCGCAATGTGAAAACCCTGACCATGCCCCTTCAGCACGTCCACGGGCTTGCCAAGCCCCGCCCAAATGCCGTTGTAGTTCACCCCGGCGGCCATCACCTGAACCAACACCTCACCCGGCCCAGGCTCCCAGGTGGCCATGATCTCCTCCTGAAACGATTGCTTGGGCTCCCCAAACCGCTCCGGCCGAATCACGTAGGCCGCCATGCGCGACGGCACCTCACCCAAACCTGGAACCTGACCCACGGGAATCGACTCAGCAGTACTCACAAGCAACCTCCAAAAGAATAAAGACTCCACATCACCTATCAGAGCCCCCACCCCAACGCCAACGGCCCACACCAACAGCCCCACCCAAAACACCTCGGCCCAAATACCTCGACCCAAACACTCTGCGCAGAAACAAAAATTATCTGCCCGGCAGAAAAACATTTTCAACACACTCGCAGAAACAAAAATTCGACCGCACAGATAATCTGCAGAATAGAAACAAGCCCTGGCTCGTTCCTTGCGACCGTAGGAAGTCGGGGTACGACCAACCCATGTCCAACACATCCGCTGAGGAAACACCCACTCACACCCACCACGGCATCGACTACATCGAGTTCACCGTGCGCGATATTCCAGCCGCCAAAGCATTCTACAGTGCGGCATTTGGCTGGACCTTTACCGACTACGGGCCTGAGTACACGGGCATTCACCGCATGGGTGGCGAGGCCGGTGAATCCGGCGGGTTCTTCCAAACCGATGACGTGAAAACCAACGGCCCGCTCGTCATCCTCTACTCAAGCGATCTCGACGCCACCCTCGCCTCCGTTGAAAAGGCCGGGGGCACCATCGTTAACCCCATCTTCGAGTTCCCCGGCGGAAAACGCTTCCACTTCACCGACCCCAGCGGCAACGAACTCGCCGTCTGGTCCCCCACTTAGAGCTCCCAACGGTCCGTCAGTGGCGAGCATCCACCGGCGTGCTAGACGCTAGGGATGAGCGATTTGACGCAGCAAGCCAATGACCGAAACCAGGCCCTGATTCGCCGTTACCAGGAACGCATGGTGGACATGCCGGCCAAGTACCTTGTGCAAATGGCCCACCTGACCACCCCCGCCACCGTGTGGAAGTACGTGCAAGGCGCCTGCACCAAAAGCGCCGCCAACCTGGTCATGCTCGACCTTGAGGATTCCATTCCCCGGGGCAACGAGGAGAAGCTTGCCGAAGGGCGCGCCAACGTCATTCGCGCCTACAAGGAGTTGGACTGGGGCAAACGCCTACGGTTCTTCCGACCCCGCGGACTGGAGCTCGACCCCGGTCACACCGACATCCAACACGTCATCGAGGCCTGTGGCGATCGGGTGGACGGCATTATTTATCCCAAAATCGAGAGCGCCGATGAGGTGCGCTCCATCGACGCCACGCTTACGGCACTGGAAGAAAAACTCGGCATTGAACCCGGGCGCATCAAACTGGAAGTCCTGATTGAAAGCGCGGCCGCGGAGGAGCAAATCTTTGAAATCGCTCGCTCATCCAAACGCCTCGTCGGCCTCATCTTCGGCGCCTACGACTACTGGGCTTCCCTTGGTCTCCTACCGGAGCTCTACCGCGCCGACCACCCCGTGGTGGACCAGGCCCGTGGGCGCATCGTACGCGCCGCCGCCCACGTGGGGATCCTCGCCATCGCCGAAATGACCCTCAACTACCCCACCAAGGAAAAGACCGAAGAGGAAAAGAAGGCCGCCCTCGCCGAGTGCCGCCGTGACGCCGAACTCGCACGGGAATACGGCTTTGCCGGCAAATGGACCGGCATCCCCGCCCAGACCGAAATCGCCCTCGACGTGCTCACGCTGCCGGACCGGATCATCGATGAGGTGGTCGAGGAGGCCAAGCTCTTCATCGAGGCAGAAAAGCAGGGCCGCGGTGCCGTCATGATCAACGGCAAAATGGCCGATCGTGCCACCGACCGCATGAACCGAGTGGTGCTCAAGCTGGCCTTTGCCCTCGACAAACTCGACCCCGCCACGGCCCAAGAGCTGGGTGTCCAATAGAAATGGCGAGTACCGCCGCACTGCAAATCCTAGAACAGCTTTACGCCATCGCCCGCACACGCCTGCGTGAACAGGTCGTCGTCGACGGTAAGGTCAAGGGAAGCAAGCTCCAGGCGGTACAGGTCCAGGCCCACGGGCTCGCCTACTTTGCAACCGAGCTCGAAGCCTGCCGCCAGCTGCAGGCCTGGGCCGCAAACACAGGCGACACCACCGGTCTCGCAGACATCTACACCACAGATTTCCTCGCCTCGCTCCGTGGCTCCATCGATCTGGGAACGGGTGAAACCGTGACCCTGGAAGACATGGGCCTCACCGAAGGGGATCGTGCGGTCCTCAACAGCAGCGAAATCCACACCCAGATTCAGCGGCACAGCCCCACCGAAGGCTACCTGAACCTGGCCACCCATCTTCGGGATCAGGGCATGCCCACCGACGGCCTTGCCGCGGGCCCGGACGGCGACGACACCCTCACCGAAATCCGCAAACAGTTCGCACGCTTCACCGACGACAAAGTCATTCCCATCGCCCAGGAAGTCCACCAAAAGGATGTGCTGATCCCCATGGACATCCTGGAGCAAATGACCGAACTCGGCGTGTTTGGTCTCACCATTCCAGAGCAGTACGACGGCCTTGGCATGGACAAGGTGGCCATGTGCGTTGTCACAGAAGAACTCTCCCGGGGATACATCGGCGTGGGGAGCCTCGGCACACGCACAGAAATCGCCGCAGAACTCATTCTTGGGGGCGGCACCGATGCCCAAAAAAGCCACTGGCTACCCAAGCTTGCCAATGGGGAAATCCTACCCACCGCCGTATTCACCGAGCCCAACATCGGCTCCGACCTGGCCCACCTCGGTACACGCGCGGTGAAACAGCCCGATGGCGCCTACCAGATCACAGGCCAGAAGACCTGGATCACCCACGCCGTACGGGCGGATCTGATGACCGTACTCGCCCGCACCAACCCAGGCGACGACGGCTACGGGGGCCTGAGCATGTTCCTGGCGGAGAAGACCCGTAAAAATGGACACCCTGGCGAACCCGAGTTCGTGGACACGGGTCTCACGGGCACGGAAATCAAGGTGCTCGGGTACCGGGGCATGAAAGAGTACGAGCTCAGCTTCGATGGCTTCACCGTCAAAGAGAATGGCCTACTTGGCGGTGAAGAGGGCCAGGGGTTCAAACAACTCATGCGCACCTTTGAAAGCGCCCGCATCCAAACCGCAGCCCGCGGTGTGGGCGTGGCCCAGGCCGCCCTGGACGACGCCCTTCTCTACTCGGGAGAACGCATCCAGTTCGGCCGCCCCATCTTCGACTTTCCCCGCGTGGCCCATAAAATCGGCCGCATGGTGGCGCGCATCCAGGCCGCAAGGCAGCTCAGCTACCACGCCGCACGCCGCAAGGACGCCGGCCACCGCAGCGACCTGGAAGCCGGCATGGCCAAACTGCTCGCCACACGGGCCGCCTGGGAAGCGGCAGACGCCAACGTACAAATCCACGGCGGCAATGGCTTCGCAGAAGAATACCTCGCCTCCCGCCTGCTCGTAGACTCCCGCGTGCTCAGCATCTTCGAAGGCGCCAACGAAATCCAAGCCCACGTAGTAGCCCGACGGCTACTCGAATAGAACCCAGCGTTGCAAGACGACTCCTCGAGTAAAGGAAACCACGATGATGCACAAGCTCACCTACGGACGTAAACTTGAAGACTTTGAGGTTGGTGCAACCTACCCCCATCCCTGGGAAGTCACAGTCACAAGCGGAATGGCGGCCATATTTCAAGCCTCCTTCATGGACGCCACCCGGACCTACGCCTCCAAGCACTTTGCACAACAACTGGGTTTCACGAACCTTCCCGTGCCCCCCCTGTTGCTCATGAACCTGGGCCTGTCCTTTTCCGTGCACGACGTCAGCGAGCAAGCGATTGCCCACCTGGCCTACATCAACGTGCGCTTTCCCAACCCCGCCTACCTGGGCGACACCCTTTTTGCATCCTCCAAGGTGCTCGGAGTCAAAGCCACCTCCAGCGGCGACAAGGGCGTTGTGCATGTGGAAACCCTCGTTGAGAATCAGGACGGCACCGTCGTGTGCGCCTTTGAACGCAAGGCTCTCATCCGCGCCGGCAAGGTCTCAGGCCGACCCCCAAGCGACGCCCAGTACACCGCTCCCACCACCAACGGTTTGGGCGACAGGCCAGAGGCCCTCCAAAAACTCAGCGCCCCACCCGCCATTCGCGGCGCCAGCGGAATCGCACCCGCTTCGCTCAAACCTGGAGACATCTTCTGCCACCAGGTGGGCAAGACCATTGGCGACTCCGAACACATGCAACTGACGGTGTTGATGCGAAACAGCCATCCGCTTCACTTCGACGAGCACTACTGCAAGGACGGCAACTCCTTCAAGGGCACCCGCGTGGTGTACGGGGGCCTCGTCCTAAGCTGGGTCGCCACCCTCGCCTCCCGGGATCTCGGCGGCCATTCCCTATGGGATCTCCAATTGGACGCCGGCGCCCACCCCAATGGGGTCGTGGCAGGCGACACCCTCTACGCCGCCAGCCGCATCGAGAGCATCCAGCCCCTGGGCAATGGTACCCGCGAAGTCACCCTACGCCTCGTGGGCACCAAAAACTGCCGCCCAGAGTCCATCCTGGAACAGGGCAAGGATCTCTTCAGCCCAGAGCTCAAGAAAGACAAAACGGACCGCATTCCCGAAAAGGTCGTTGAAATCACCCGTAAGGTTCTCATCGCGAGCCCCTAGGGACCCGCGTACGGGGAGCCAGAAGGATCCCCCTAGGCCACTAGCGTTCACGGGAATGCACTGCTAACTTTCCCCCATGCGTACGCTTTGCTTACCCGCCACCTTGCTCTTCACCATGTTCGCGGCCTGTGGAACCAACAACATCGGCGGAGGCCAGGATCCTCTCAAGGATTCAGGCACAGACACCGACGGTTCAAACCTTGCCGACGGCACGCTGACCGACAGCACCCTTGATGACGGAACCGTGCCCGACTCCGGATCAGGATGTCCCACCTCCTGCGACGATGGGGTCCTCTGCACCGTCGATACCTGCGTTAATGGCTCCTGCATCAATTCACCCAATAACAGTGTGTGCTCAGATGGCATTGGTTGCACCGTCGACACCTGCAACGCCACCACCGGTTGCTCAAACACACCCAACGACAGCTTCTGCAACGACCCCCAATCCTGCATTATCAACGAAATGTGCGACCCGCAGAGCAGCTCAAACGCCACAGGCTGCACCGTTGAAGACTCCTGCACGTCCATCAATGCATCCTGCAGCTGTCAAAACAACACGTGCAAAGACGCCATGGGACTCGCTTGCATGTTCTAGACCAGCTCGCAGTGTTCACAACCTGTTGAGAATCCACGTCTAGCGAGCCAGCCGATCGACGTACTTGGCTAGGATATCGATCTCCATATTGATTCGCGCCCCAACCGTCGCCTGCCCCAGGGTAATCGCCTTTTGGGTGTGGGGAATCAACGTCACCAAAAACTCGCGCCTAGGGTCGTCCACCTGAACCACCGTCAAACTCGCGCCGTCCAGGGCCACATAGGCCTTTGGCACCAAATACCGAATCAACCTGCCACCCACGTCCTGAAACGTAAGATTCACAGCCTCGCCCTCGCGCACAACGGCAGCCACTTGCACCGTGCCGTCCACGTGCCCCTGGACGTAGTGTCCGCCCATGGGTCGGCCCGCGGGCAACGCCCGCTCCAAATTGACAGCGCTTCCCACCTCAAGCCCTCCCAGGTTCGACCGGCGAAGGGTCTCTGGAACCGCCTCGCAGGAAAAATTCCCTGCGCCAAGCTCGGTCACCGTCAGGCACACACCGTTCACCGCAATACTGTCCCCAAGCTGGGTGCCCCCAAGAACCCGCCCACATGAAACCGTGAGCCCCGTGGCCCCCTCCCGGGTGTCCACCTGCGCAATCTTTCCGAGCTCCTCAACAATCCCAGTAAACATACGGCTACACCCTACTCTTAGTTCCAGGACCCTTAGCTTCAACTCCCTTGGTCGCGGGGTCCTTTGTCGCGGGGTTCGTTGCCGCAGGGCCCTTGACCTCAGGGCCCTGCGGCAAAGGACCCCGTGGATCGTCAAAATCAGTCCCGTCCAACATCAAGCGCTCGATGCAACTGCCCTCCTCAAGACCATCCAAAATAGCATCCACATCCGCTACATGGACCCCACCGTAAAATACCTGATCGGGCATCACTGCCACGGCCACGCCCTTCCAGCACACGTCCAGACAACTGGAACCGCACACCCGAACACGGTGGCGCAGGCCGCGCTTGACCACGCCTGCCTTCAGCAGCTTGAGAACCCGCTCCGATCCCAAACCCGCACAGGATCCCTTGGGGTGGTCTGCTGGGCGTTCATTTTGGCACACCCAAAGGTAACGTTCGCGTTGAGGCATCTCCCAGTTTCCTCCTCAAATTCCCACGGTGTCTCGCCAAAGCCAAACCAAGTACCCAACATAGGTCGACAGCAGCAAAAACCCGTGCCATCGCGCCACCCGCCTGGGACCAGTCGACCTTTTTTGAAGCGCCAACACAAACGGGACCACGGTCAAAAAAGCCATGACCGCGTAGTCTCTTCCCATCACCTGAGCATCCACGGGTCCCGGCGCGATCAAGCCGGGCAAACACATCACCGCCAGAAGGTTAAACAGATTGGATCCGAGCACCGTACCCAGGGCCATCTCCTCCTCGCCCCGCACCGCGCACATCACAGAACTGGCCAACTCAGGGAGGCTCGTACCCAGGGCCACCACCGTCAGCCCAATCACAAGCTCCGATACACCAAGATGGTGAGCACCCGCTGTCGCACACACCACCACCAACCGGGCCCCCACAAGCAACGTCACCAGACCCGCCGCCAACAGAAACATGGATCTGCCCATGGGCAGATTGGGAGCCTCAGGCGGAACCAACGACTGCCGGGCAATGCGGGTTTGCTTCACCCCCTCGACCACCATCCACCCGAGGGAAACGAGCAAGCCTACCAAGAGCAAAACACCATCCAACCGAGAAAGCTCGCCGTCCCAGAGCAACAAGGCGCCAATCATCACGGCCCCAAACAACATGGGGAAGTCCCGCGCAAAAGCCCGCCGTTGCACCACCACCGGAGTCACCAACGCCGTCGCGCCCAACACCAAACCCAGGTTCGTGATGTTCGACCCCAGGGCATTGCCAAGGGCCATTCCCCCCGCACCGGCGCCCGCAGCAAGCCCACTCACAAGCATCTCCGGCGCAGAGGTCCCCACAGCCATCACCGTCAACCCCACAATCCGTGGGGGAATCCCGATGTGTCGCGCCCCTGAGGCAGAACCCAACACAAACCGGTCCGCGCCCCACACAAGGGCCGCAAATCCCACAATGGCCCCAAACAGCGCAAGTCCAAGCGACACAAACGTTCACTAGCACGCCCGCCCTACCCGCAACACACTATCGCCATGCTGGATCGAAACGCACTGGAGCAATGGTTGACCGAAAAAAGCCGCACCTGGCGCTGGAGCAGCACCCCAAAAGACGCCTATCAGGGCCTAGAAATCAAGGGCAGCCAGGTATCCTACTTCCAATGGACCCACCAGTTCGGCCAGGGATCCTCCCCCGACACCCGCACCCCACCGGCGCCCACCCATACCCAAACCACAAGCGACCTACTCAAAAACGGCCCCCCCATCCCCGTCCCTGCAGAAGTGCTCGAAGAAGTAAAAACCTGGCTAGAACAACAAGCGTAGCCACAACTCAACAGTGGACGGGGCCTGACCCGCCCTGGGGTCTGGCCCCACGTTGGCGCTCAGCAAAACCTCCAAGCAACGCGCCTCTCAATCCACCCACAACCCGAACTCCGCGCTGCCCCCGCTCACACGTACCTACCGGGGTCAGGCCCGATACTTGCGCTCAGCAAAGCCCGCAAGCAAAGCACCACGTCTACTGAGGCGTGCGTTCCATGCAACCGCCCACGGCCTCCAGCGCGCCAGGCACCTCGTTAGCAAAACACTGCGACAGCGGAGCAATGGACCGGCAGTCAAAGGGGCTCTTGCAGGCACCTTGCCCGTCGCACGGGTAGGCAAGCAGATAACCATCCTGACAGTGCACAGCCGCCCCTACAACACCCGAATCTGACTTCGCCTCACTCCATTCAACACGTAGTGACTTTGGGCTCCTACGGTTTCGCACCGGCGGAAGAACACGTGCTGTATGAAAAAACTCAGTTCGAGAAACAATCAGCGGCGAGTCAAGGCGGGCGCCTGAAAGTTGCAAGAAATGCATGGACTCTTCACCAAACTCAAGGGATTGGGGGACCACCTTTGTCGCCCCTGGAAAAACTGGCGCTGGCAAAGCCGGTTGCGGACCTTTACTGTGATTCACAACAATCACAGAAACCTCTTCAGTATCCCCGATAAACGACCTCAACGCCGAATCCCCGCGAAATCCAAACGCTGGGCCAAGCTTGTCGATGGGCCGGTACACCGTTCCATTTTCCCAGCCACCATCGTTAACCTCACGAGCTTGAAAAAGGCTAAACCACAGCCGGTCAGGGTAGTCTATCTTCGCCATCACCCCAGAAGCCGTGTGTCGCATGCCGATTCCATGGCCAATCTCGTGAAGGGTCGCACGCACACGGGTCGTACCCTTGTTAATGTCGTTCACAAAAACAACAGGGCTTCCTTCCCCAGATTTGTACGGCCTGAAAGTGCCCCGCCCACGAATCTTCTCCCCTGATTTCTTGAGGCCCCACTCAAAACTCGCCATTTCGCGGCAGGTATTGTCTTGGGCACAAAGCACCCCAGTCATCACAACTTCTACGCTTCTCAGTCCGTCCCTTGCTCGGTTCCAAACATACGACTCGGCATACTGACGCCCCAACTGCTCTGATAGAAACACATCGTCACCACCCACATCACTTGTCACGCGCACATTCAAACCCAAAAAAGCTTCAGCAACGTCCAGAAGGAACCGGCGGCGCGTTTGTTGGGAGTCAAACGTTTGACTTGCAGACGCATGAAAAGACGTGCCTTTCGGAATCTCGTCCAGTGTAGGAAGGTCGCGCGTCAGACCCGTCGCCACACTCGGAACTTCCCCATAATCGCCGGCAACATAGTCCCCTCCTTGAAACGTAAAGCGAATCCAATCGTACCGACCTGTGGTCAGGTTTTCTCCTCCAGATTCACCCCATCCCCCCGACTTGGTCTCCGCATTTCCAGAACCGGGCGAACACCCAAAAACAGGAGCAAGAAAAGTCGCCGTACACAGAATCAGCACCGAGAGCAATGGCTGGAAGTTCATAAAGGGAAAGAGATGCATAATTTATGCCAATGCCAATTCACGATGGTTTCCAACCAAGCCTCAACCTTTGGAGCACGGGATGCTCCAGCAGCGGGGATTTGGAACACCCTACGTTCTGAACAGCCTACGCCCGCACAAGCGTAATCTCGGTGATCTCAGAGCTGGATCCCCCGCGATTGGGAGGGCCCCAGTAGCCTGTGCCGCGACTCACATAAATCCAACCACGCCCCGAGGGTGAAGAACCCAGCCGGTGCAGCCCCACTGCGTACTTGTGCGCAAACCCCACCAGGAGGCTCCATGGGAAAAACTGGCCCCCGTGGGTATGCCCAGACAACTGCAAATCCGTTCCTGCCTCAAGCACCCCCCTTAGGATCTTGGGCTGGTGCACAAGCAGAACCCGGGCATCACAGGCACCTGCGCCCTCCAGGGCCTTGCGCGCATCCGCGTCGTGACCCGGGATCACACGCCCACCACTCACGTCAGGCACTCCAGCCACCATCAGTTTCGCGCCCTCCCGCTCGATCACGTGGGAGTCGTTGTGCAACACCTGAAACCCAAGCGACTCAAAATGGGAACACCAGGCCTCGGCCCCCCAGTAGTACTCGTGATTTCCCGTCACAAAAAACTTCCCGTCCCTGGACTCAAGCCGCGCAAAGGGCGCCACGTGGGGTGCAAGCTCCTCCACGTGCCCATCCACAAAGTCACCGGTCAACGCCAGGGCATCCGGCTTCAGGGCATTCACGGCATCCACCAGCCGGTTGAGCCACCCGGCACGAATGGTGGGGCCCACGTGCACATCGGAAAGCTGCACGATTCGGTATCCCTCCAACCCTTCCGGAAGGTTCTCCACGGGCACCGTCACCCGCACCACCCGGGGTGTACGTCGCGCCTCGTAGAGCCCCCACCCCGTCAGGCCCGCAGCGACCCCGAGCACACCCGCATTCACCGCGTTCATGAAAAACAAACGGCGCTCAGGTGTCACCACCGCCGGGGACCCACGCAGCCACTCCAGCACCTTACCCGCTGCCCACAACACCCCACCCACCAGGTCACGCCCCAAGGACACGGCAAGCAACAGGGAAAAGAAGCCCATGTACAAAAAGGACAGCCAGGCCAGCACGTCCTTCCCCGGCCCGGACCACGCAAGGCGCCCGAGCGCCATGGAAAGCGGGCCGAGCAGCCACAGGGCCGCCACAAGAAACCACAACCAGGCCTGTTGCACTCCTCCCAATCCCAACGGGCGAATCAACCTCCACCCCACGTAGAAATGGGCGACACCCCAAACAAGAGAAACGGTGCCAAGGAAACCAAGAATCGGTAGAATTTTAGACATTGCGCAGGCCCGCCCGGGCAGCTAGCGCTTGCCCTGATGTCAACCACCACAGGCGCACCCAAGCGGCGGGTTGTCGGGGTATTGGGCGGGATGGGCCCCGCGGCAACCCTCGATTTCCTACAAAAGATCCAGGCCCACACCCCACGGCCCACCGATCGCCCCATGGGTGACCAGGATCACCTGCACGTGCTCGTGGATCTGTGCCCCCAGGTACCCGACCGCACGGCCGCAGCCCAGGGCAGGGGGCCGTCCCCCGTACCCGTCCTGCGATCCATGGCCAAGGGGCTCGTCGCCCAGGGTGCCGACTTCCTCGTCGTGCCATGCAATAGTGCCCACCTCTTTGTCGAAGAAGCATTCTCGAACATTCCGGTCCCCCTACTTCACCTGGTGGAACAAACCTGCCGGGCCGTGAAAGACCACCCGGATGCACCCAACGCCGCAGGAATCCTCGCCACCGCTGGCACAATCCAGGGCAAGCTCTACCACCAGCACCTGGAGAATCTCGGCCTCCAACCCATCGTGCCCTCCCCTGAGCAGCAAAAAGGTGTCAACCAGGTCATCGCACAGGTGAAAGCCCAGCAGCATGGCCCTGGGGAAACCCAGGCCCTGCAGGCCATCTGCCAGGATCTCAAAACCCAGGGAGCCCAGTGCATCATCGCAGCATGCACTGAAATCCCCCTGGCCATCTCACCCAACGATCTCCCCATGGCCCTATTGGACAGCACCGACATCCTCGCCCAGGCCACCGTAAAGCACGCCTGCGCCGCATAAAACCCACAAATTCATGGCAGGGAACACCCCCGATCCGTCCTCCGTGGGCTTGCCAGGGGCCCCTATTCGCACCAAACCCCAGCCATGCAGATTGGACAATTTCCCCGCAAACGCCTGGCCCATCTCCCCACGCCACTGGAGCCCATGGCCCGGCTCACCGAGCTGCTGGGTGGCCCCACGCTTTGGATCAAACGGGACGACTGCACCGGCCTTGCCACCGGGGGCAACAAAACCCGCAAACTGGAGTACCTCATGGCGGAAGCCATCGCCGCGGGTGCAGATACCATTGTCACACCGGGCGCGTACCAATCCAACCATGTGCGGCAAACCGCCGCCGCGGCATCCCTGTGTGGCATGACCTGTGAGATCCTGCTGGAAAACCGAATCAAGCAAGCCGACGAAGATTACCGCCGTTCCGGCAACCGCTTTCTGAACAACCTGTTTCGCGCAAACATTCGTGAGTACGACGGCGGCACCGACATGGCAGCCGCATGCCAGGCGGTCGCTGAGGAACTGCGTGGCCAGGGCAAAAGCCCCTTTGTGATCCCCGGCGGCGGGTCCAACCCCACCGGTGCCCTGGGCTACGTGCGGTGCGCCCTTGAAACCGTGGACCAGGCCAACCAAATGGATCTCCACATCGACACCCTGGTGCACGCCACCGGGAGCACCGGCACCCAGGCGGGTCTCGTGGCGGGCATGCACGGAAGTGGCGCAGGCACCACCATCCTTGGAATCAGCGTCAGCGCCCCCAAGGAAAAACAGGAAACCAAGGTCCATGCCCTGGTGCAAGCCACCTGCGACAAACTTCAAATCAAGGCCCCCCCCAGGGAAGTCACCATGGCCAACTCAGACTACGTCGGAGACGGCTACGGCGTGCCCACCCCGGCCATGATCGAGGCCATCGAACTCACCGCCCAACAGGAGGGCATTCTTTTGGATCCCGTCTACAGCGGCAAGGCCATGGCCGGCCTCATCGACCTGGTGCGCAGGGGCCATTGGAGCAAGGATCAGAACGTGGTCTTCCTACACACCGGAGGCGCCGTCGGCCTGTTTGGTTACCTCAACGCTTTTCAATAGAAACCGTTCGCCGTGACCCAACCATCCCCCATGTCGCAACCGATGTCGCAACCGATCTCGCCCCGGCGCCTACGCCACCTGGAAACCCTGGAAGCCGAGAGCATTCACATCCTTCGGGAGGCGGCTGCCACCTTTCGCAATCCGGTCATGCTCTATTCGATAGGCAAGGATTCGAGCGTCATGCTGCACCTTGCACGCAAGGCCTTCCACCCGGCACCGCTCCCCTTCCCACTCATGCACGTGGACACCCTCTGGAAGTTCCGGGAAATGATCCAGTTTCGCGAACAGGTGGCGAAGGACCCTGCCATTCGCATGCTTGTGCACACCAACCCCGACGGCGCGCGCGACAACGTCAACCCCATCGACCATGGCAGTGCCCAGCACACCTCCATCATGAAAACCCAGGGCCTACTCCAGGCCATGGAAAAGTACGGCTTTGACTGCGCCTTCGGCGGCGCCCGAAGGGACGAAGAACGATCCCGCGCCAAGGAACGGGTCTTTTCCTTTCGGGACAGCCACCAACAGTGGGATCCGAAAAACCAGCGCCCCGAACTCTGGAACCTCTACAACACCCAACTCCAACAGGGGCACAGCGTACGCGTGTTTCCCCTTTCCAACTGGACCGAACTGGACGTTTGGCTCTACGTTTCCCTCGAAGAGATCCCCGTGGTCCCCCTCTATTTCTCCGCCCCCCGCCCCGTCGTGAAACGGGACGGCACCTGGATCATGGTGGATGACGACCGCCTCCCACTCCACGACGGCGAAACCCCAGAACAGAAATCCGTTCGGTTCCGCACCCTGGGCTGCTACCCCCTGAGCGGCGCCGTGGAATCCACCGCCACCACCCTTCCTGAAATCATCCAGGAAATGCTTTCCACCCAATGGTCCGAACGTCAGGGGCGGCTCATCGACAACGATCAGGACGCCTCCATGGAACAAAAGAAAAAGGAAGGCTACTTCTGATGGCCGCCAACTCCCACACATCGCCCGCACAGCCCCCTGCACCAATGGCTGGGCAAACCAATCTCCGGGCCGAGGAAGAAGCCGTCCGCGCGGGAACCGCCGCCATTGAGACCTACCTGGAAAACTACCAACAGCGGCAGCTCCTGCGTTTCGTGTGCGTGGGTTCCGTCGATGACGGAAAATCCACCCTCATCGGGCGTCTATTGCACGACACCGGCACCATCTACGCCGATCAAATGGAAGCCGTGGCCCAGGCCTCCGCAAAGAAGGGTTCCGAGCTGGACCTGGCCCTACTCACCGATGGGCTGCAGGCCGAGCGGGAACAGGGCATCACCATCGACGTGGCCTACCGTCACTTCACCACGGACAAACGCAAGTTCATCATCGCCGACACTCCGGGCCACGTGCAGTACACCCGCAATATGGTCACCGGCGCCTCCACCGCGGATCTCGCCCTCATCCTCATCGACGCACGCCTCGGTGTCCTTGCCCAGTCCCGCCGTCACGCCCACATCGCTTCCCTACTCGGCATCAAGAACCTTGCCGTGTGCATTAACAAGATGGATCTAGTGGGCCACGATCAAACCCGGTTCCAGGACATTGAATCGGAGTTCCGCGCCTTTGCCAGTCCACTCGGTTTCGCCGACGTGGGGTGCATTCCCATCAGCGCCCTGGAAGGCACCAACGTGGTCCGACCAGACACCGAACACACCCCCTGGTACAGGGGCCCCACCGTCCTGCAATACCTGGAATCCGTGCCCATTCATCACGACTCGGACAAGGAAAACCAGCAATCCCCAGGCACCAACCACTTCCGGTTCCCCGTACAATACGTCCTGCGCCCCAACCTGGACTTCCGCGGGTTTGCCGGGTGGATCGCCCGGGGATCCGTACAGCCCGGCGACCGCGTCCTGGCGCTTCCCTCTGGAAAGTCCTCCACCATTCGCGACATTCATCTGTACAACACCACCCTTGACCAGGGGGTGGAAGGGCAGTCGGTCGTGCTTCGAACCGACGACGAAATCGACATCAGCCGGGGCGATATTCTCGTAAGCCCCGATCACTTGCCCCAGGTACAACGACAGGTCACCGCAGACCTGGTTTGGCTGGACGAAGCCCCCCTCCTGCAGGACAAAACCTACCTGCTCAAACACACCACACGCACCCTACACGCCCAGGTGTCCGCCATTCAATGGAAACGGGACACCGAATCCTTTGAGCCCATACAAGCGGATACCCTGGGCATGAACGACATTGCCCGGGTGGATCTCAGTTGCCACCGGGCCCTACTTTTTGACGACTACAGCGATCAACGGCAAACCGGGGCATTTATTCTCATCGACTCCCTGAGCCGCAACACGGTTGCTGCCGGCATGCTCCGTGCGCCGAACGCCACCCCACCGACCCTCGAGCATGCCATGGAAGAGGTCCATGCCCGCTCCGGCCTGGGGCACCAAACCCACATTGGACAGGAAGAACGTAACCAGCGCAGCAAGCAGCTGGGAATGAGCGTAAAGGGGGGGGTGATCTGGCTCTCGGGCCTCCCCGGTTCCGGTCGGTGGGACCTGGCCTACGCCCTCGAACGGGCCCTCTTCGATCGCGGCCACTGGACCACCGTGCTCGACCCTGAAAACGAAACCACCGACAGCACCCTCTCCGCCGCCCGGGCCTGTGCACGGGCCGGGGTGCTTGCCATCACCGCCTTCCAAACCCCCTCCTGGGACAGGGAGCAGTGGCAGCGGGCACGGGACCGTCTGGGCCACCTTTCCACCCTCATTGTGCACGTCAACACCTCCGAGGAGCGTGCCCGACAACGCCGTCCCTCCGGGGGCCCACCGGCAACTCCCCCCCCCGCGCCCGATATCACCGTCTCCCTCGATGACGCGGAGCTGGACGCGGCCGTGGACATCATTCTGGAACAGGTGGAGAAGTGGTCCGATCCGACGTAGGCTCTACCCTAGTGTGAATCAGGGCATCCACCCATGACAAACGGCACAGGGACGAGGGACAAGGGCGCCCAGGACACAACAACAGGGAACACCCCCACAGGTCGTTTCTCGAGTCGGCCCCCGTTGTCCCAAACCCCTTTGGCCCAACCCCCTAAGGTGCAGGGCCCCGTAGGGCGAGCCCCGGAGCCGATCCCTGATCCGAAAAACTTCATCCCCCCGCGACTGTCCATCACACGGCTCAAGGAACTGGCCGAAAAGGAGACCCACCCAAGGGCCAAGGCTACCTGGCTCTATGCCCTAGGTGCAGAACTGGAGATCCACCGCAAGCCGAAACCCAGGGGGTCGTCACCGAAACCTTCGTCCAGCACATCATCCACCAGGCACATCAAACAGGCCGTTCAAACCTACCTGGAAGCGTTTCACACCGACCCCAGCTTTCGGCCACCATTGTTTGCACTGGTTCGAATTTTTGAAACCCACCCGTCCACCAGCAACCTGGAGCGCCTCTACCAAGCAGAGGCCACCCACGCGCCAGATACGGAATCCCGTGCCTCAGCGTGGATTGATCAGGCCAACCTCTACTACGACGTACTCAAGCAACCCCAACGGGCCATGGAACTCTACGGCGCAGCCCTGCAAAGCGGGCACAAGGGGCAGATCGAACATACCGCGGCTCTCCACACCGAATACGTTGCCCGGGCCCTACGGGACGAAGCACACATCCGCCGTTCCATCTCCACCCGGGCTGGAAAAACCGAAAACCCAGTATTGGCGAGCTTACTTGCCATGGAACTGGCCGAGCACGACGCCCACAAAAACCAACTTGAGTTGGCCATACAAACCCTTCGGCAATCCCTCTCCCTGGGAGCCAACCAGTGGCACATCCTGGAAGAACTGGAGTGGCTGGGCCGCAAGTTTAACCGCGACGACGTATTGAGGGAGGCCCTGCTCAACAAGGCAAGGTTGGCAGAGCTTGCAAGCAAGGGAGGCACCTCCGAACTCCTGCTGCTGGGCCACGTGGCCACCGTGGCCGATGCCGCCCACATGGCGGCCACCCTGCGCATCGAAGCGGAGCTGCACCATCCAAACGCCCCCAGGCCCGAACAGCAACCCGTGCCCCCAGAACCCGAAGGCAATGGGGTGCACACCGCACCTCCGGGAACCCCCATGGAACCGTGGGTGTCCACTCGAGCAACCCCAGGGCCATCCACCCTGGAAAAGCTCATGGCCTACCACCGTGGGCAACGGGATCTGGGAGATGCACTCTTCAGGGACGCCACACAGGACGAAACCGCCTCACCTCTCACCGTGCTCCATCGCGCCACCACACTCATCGAAAATTGGCACCACCGTCGTCGCCTTGATGAAACCGCCGTCCCCTCCTCCGTGGACTTGGAACGCATGTACCGGCTGTGGCAACAACACCCCAACCAAGAAGGCCTTTCGGAGGCCACGGACGTCCTTTGGACGGCCACCGGAAACCACACAAGCCGCTACAATCTCTGGGATCAGTCCCAGGATCATCCACGGGCCCTTTGGGTCGCCCTGCAACAACTTGGGGATCTGCAGCGGGCCGAGACCCAGGCGCTCAAGTGGATGGACGCCCAACCCGAACACACATCCCACGCCACACGGATCATGTGGATGGCAAGTCACAGCCACCAGGACCTCCAACGGCTCAAGCTATGGGGCGAACGGCTAGCAAAGGACCCGTCGGTGGGCACCGGTGAACAGCAAGCCATCCGCTTCATCATCCACGCACACAACCCCACCCAACTGCCAGCCGCACAACAACCGGAAGGCCGGCCGCCCGTCACCCAGGCGATGGACACCCCAAAACCCGAGGGATCCACACAGGGCAACCCGGGTCTTCTAGAAGGCGCCCAAAACACCCCGTGGATGTCCGAGCTCCTACGGCTCGACCAGGCCGCCCAACATCGATGGAAGGGGGTGGCCGACGCCCATTTGAACCTCGCAAACCTGGTCACCTCGAATCAAATCCAGTTGGAACACCTCCTGGCAGCGTCACGGGCACTCGTGGTGCAAAAACAGTGGGAACAGGCCCGCACCACCCTCCGTCAGGCCCTGGATCTACAACCCAATCACCCCATCGCCGTACCCTGGCTCGAACGTACCCTCCAGGAACTGGGCGACACCGAAGGCATCATCGAGCTGCGACAACACGCCGCGGAGCACACAGAAGATCCTGAACACGCGGAACTCCATCTTCTGCTCGCAAGCCGCTACGCCGTAAGCCAGGGCCACGTGGCAGAAGCCATTGCCGTACTGCAACGCGCGCGGTCCAACCACCCGGATTCCCTGGCCCCCCTGTGGAGCCTCAAGGAGCTGGGTGAACAACAACAAGACATGGCCCTGCTGCGCCAGGCCAGGGAAGGCCTCGCGTCCCTTGAAACCCACGCTCCAAAAATCGAATCCTTCGAGCTTGGAGAACACTACGATTTTCGTGAGAGCAACCCAGAGATGGCCGAACCCATCTACCAGGATGCCATTCAACACCCCTGGACCCAGGACATTGCCACCCTTTCCCTGTGTCTATTGCCCTCCGGCATCACCCACCCCTCCACACGTGCCCAGGCCCTGCTCCAGTACCTTGAAACAGACGATCCCCACACACTGCAATGGTTGGTCACCGAACTCCTCGCCGCAGAGGAAACCTCCCTTCCCCTGGAACGGGCATGCAGGGCACTCGCCCACCGAGAACCGGGCAACCCCTGGGCCCTCTACGGAGCCACTCAAGTACGCCCGGAATCCACCGCAAACCAGGCCCAACGGGCCGCCGGTTGGCTCGCCCTGGGCAAACAACATCCGGATCCCACCCTGGGATGCGAACTACGCCTGCAGGGCATACGCTCTGCCATCACCGTCGCCACCCCCACGGCCATGGACGACGCATTCCTGCTTGCCCAGGACATGATTGCGACCTTCCCTGAACGTGTCCAGTCCGCCATCGCATTCGACGAAACCACTGGCCCCAGCGACGACCCCACCACCCGGGCCGAAGCCCTGCAAACACGACTGATCCATGCATCAGCCAGCTCCCAGTCCCCCCTGGAACGGGGCCTTGCACGCACCCTTGTGGCCGCGGGGGATCACCGTACGGCCCTACCCCTGCTTCAACGCATCACCCGGCAGGACCCCGAAGATCTTTGCTCCTGGGAACAACTACGGGTGGCCGCGCGGCATCAACATGCGTGGCAAGACCTATTCCAGGCCTGCATGACCCTGGCCCAGGCGACCGGGAGCCCCTGGAAGCTCGACCTTCTTGAGGAAGCGGCCACCGTGTGCATGGAGCACCTCAATCGAAAAGAGGAGGCCATTGCCATTCTCAAGGAAGCGCTCCGTCTCGATCCCAAGCGAGATCTCACCTACCGACTGCTGCACGGTCTCTACGGAGACAGGGGCGACAATCAGGCGCTTCTCGCCCTCGTGCAGGAACGCCTGGAAACCTTTCACGAACCAGGGTCCCTGGTTCCCCTGCTGTATGAAAAGGCGCGCCTGCTTCGGGCCACCGGAGAACGGGAAGCGGCGCTTGAAGTCATTCGCCAGCTCATCCATCTGCACCCCGCCCACGTGGCCGCACGCGCGCTCATGGCCGAGGTACAATCCACCCTGGGCCACTGGCCAGACGCCATCCAATCCCTTTCCCAGCTCGCCGACCTGAAAGTCCCCCATCGCCAGCAGCGGTTGGCACTTCTTGGGGCCGCAGACATCGCCGAACGCCAGCTTCACAACCCCACCCAGGCACTCCAGTTCGTGCTCGATGTCGAACAGCGTGGACTCAAGGACAAAAGCCTATTGCCTCGAATGGCCCGCCTCGCCCAGGCCGCCCATCGCCCGGAACTGGAAGCCCGCGCACTACAGGAGGAATTGGACACCACACCCGGCCCCACCCGCACCCAGGAAATTCGCAAACGGTTTGCAGAACTGGCGCTCGCGAGCAGTCCCACCCACCCCCAGGAAAACGGCCCAGCCACAGACGACGCACGCCCCTGGCTCGAAGCCCTCCTGAAACAGGATCCACAACACCTGTGGGCCGCCGCCCAACTGGACAAACACTACGGTGTGGGCGCCATGGAACCGCTTCGGCAGGAGATCCTGCAGGCCTTGAACAGTCACCCCACCCACGCGGCCCATCTTCGGCGGGCCATGGAGTTTGCGACCGCCACCGGAGACAGGGATCTACAACAGCGGGTCCATCAGGTGCTGCAACTCTTCCACCCCTCCGAGGGAGACCTCACGGCACCGACCCTGCACGGGCCAGGCGACCTCCCGTCGTTCCAGGCCCTTCCCTCCTCCGAACCGCCCGACGATCCCTTGGCCCTCCTATGTGAAGTGGAAGATTCGGGAGAAATCCAACTGCGCGATGTGACAAAGGCAGTGCAGGTCGTCCACCGGCTGCTTCGCATGGCCACACCCGCGCTCATGGAGACGGAAGGTCGAACCCTCGAACACCTCAAACGAAAACAGCCTCACCTACGCCCCTGGGTCCACAACCACCCCACCCGAGACGAACTATTGCGCTGGAGCCACAGTTTCCAGGTCTACGTGGAAGATGTGTACGAGAATCCAAACGCATCCCACTCGGTGGACCTTGTGGCGGGCAACGAGGGCGCCGTATGGGTGGTCAGCCCAGCCATTCTGGAAAAGGATCACCTTACCCTCACCCAACAGTTCCGGGTGGGCCAGCGCCTGGCGGCATGGCGGCTCTCCGCACTACCCTTCGTGGACCGAAACTTTCGACAGTGCCAAACCCTACTCAAGGCCCTTGTGGATGAAGCACTGGCAGAACAGGCACTGGCAGAACAGACACAGACAGAACTCACACGGGGCGACAAGACCGAAACTCACATGCAGGCCGCCATGATCTGGAGCAGCCTCACACCGGCACAGAAACAACAAGCACAACGGGAACTTGCGTCACTCGGCACGTCCACCCATCTGGGCACCACCCCGTCAAAGGAACTCAAGTTCCATGGCCACGGGCAACACAACAACAGCCTGGGTGACGACAACCTGGGCGAAGAGAACCTGGCCGGCGCGGCAGAGCAATGGCACCGCCACATCAATCAAGTGGCCACCCAGTCCGGTATGATCCCATGCGATCAACTACGGGTCGGGTTGTCCTGGATCCTTGGCCCCAAGGTACGAGCGCCCCTTGTACAGCAGTCTCCACCCGCCATGGCGTTGGTCCGCTTTTGGCTCTCTGAAACCATGGGAAGCCTAACTCCCCTTCGCCAACACAATACCCAACCGGGGGATTCTCCATGACGACCCCCAAGGACACAGGCGGCTCCAAGGACACAGGCGGCCCCAAGAACACAGGCGGCCCCAAGAACACAGGCGGCCCCAAGGATCATCGCAATCCAGATCCTCTCCTGGAGGCTCCGTCCACGGCGGCGGAGCCAAAGAACCCCATGGGAGTCGAAGGCCTATCCGATCTCGAAGGTCCAGCAGACTTCGAAGACACCCTCGATGATTCCAGCTTGGACACCTGGATGGACGCGGACCCAGAACCTTTTTCGGGGTCCGCCGATCTACTGGAGCTCACGCTCACCGAAAGCATGCCCGGCCTCGGGCCCATTCGCCTACCCGGTTCCCTCAAGCGCACGCCTCCTACCGATTCACGGGCTTCCGAGCCAGCAGTCACCAACCCCGCAAGCAGCGCCCAAACAGAGGGGCACAGCCCCACCGAAGACACGATTCCGGAGCAGGCCAAGGTCACCCTTGCGCGGGAGACCCCAACCCGGGGGATGCCAACCCGGACATCCCAGCCCAACCACCCCCTATCCGAAGATAGGGGAGCGTCCGTGGCAGGCGCCACCGTGCGACGCTCCCATCCCTCCAGCCACCGTCTTGCACTGGTAGGCGACGACGCCGAAACCGCAAACCGACGTCGGCAAATGATCCTGGATCTTGCTTCCCAAAGCACAGGCACCCAACGGGCACGCCTGCTTTGTGCGGCGGCAGAACTGCTCGGCCAACAGGGCCATCTGGAACAAAGCCTTCAGCTGTACACCGACGCCCTCGTGGCCGATCCAGATGAACTATGTGCGCTGCGCAACCTCCGCCGCCTCCATCTCGGCCAACAACGGTGGGATCTGGTCACGGCGCTGCTTCGCCACGAGTCGCACATGGACATTCCAAAGGAGGATCAATGCTTTGCCGCGCTGATGGAAGCAGAAATTCATTTGCGACATCTGGGCAATCCAAGGGAAGCCCTCAACGCGGCCAATCACGCGCTCCAGGTTTCTCCCCAGTCCACTACAGCCGCCATGCTGCGATTGGAATGCCTACGGGACATGGGCGACCCCCAACAAACCACTGACGGCCTTTATGCCCTGAGCAGGGCTCCCCTTGCCCCTGCCCTTCGGGCCCGCTTTGCGGAATGGGCCGGCCACCTGAGTGAGCAATCAGGAGCCCCCGATCGGGCAGCACAACATTACGAACAGGCACTGGAAATCGACCGAGCCCCCTCACCCCTACTGGGCGTCATTCGCACACTGCGCGCAAAACCACCGGTGAGTCGCGCCCCATCCGCCCAGCAAGCAACCCCCGACGACTCCCATTCCTCGGAGAGTACAGTCAGCATTGCGGAACGGATTCACCAACTGATGGCAACCGTTCAAGCATCGCCATCCAGCTACCCACCCCGGCGCTCCGATCCGCCCGCCCCTGGACAACCCATGGGAACCCCACCGCCGGAACTCCCCGGGGACGGCACACCCCTGCAAGCGGTAAAGCGCTGGGTCGCCCGATATCAACACTGGAAAAACAACCGACCCGATCTGGCACTTCCCCATCTTCAGGGCAGTGATCCCATGGTACTGCGCGCCCGTATCGACGCTGCCCAGGCCACAGGGAAAACGCAACTCCTTCAGGACACACTCACCGAATGGGCCATCGCCGCAGGGGGCAGCCAGCGCGCCTTTGCCCTCGCTGCCAGGGCAGAGATTGAAGGGGGCCGCGGTCGCCTCACCGAAGCGTCCTCCCTGCTCCGCGATGCCCGGGCCTCAGACGCTCAACTCACCTCCATCGATGTGATTCAACAGCGCCTTCCTTCCTCGTTACCTCCATCAAAAAAACACGGGTCCATTCCTCCTCCTCAATTTAAAGGCACACCCTCCCAGGCCAAGTCTACGGCATCCAACCCGCCTATCCCCTTGTCCCCTAGCGAGTGGATCAAACGCACCGTCGATCTTCTCTGGGAAACCCCCGCTGAACCACGGATCCACTGGGAACAGGAATTGTTGTGTTGGACACAGCTTGCACAACAGTCGGACCTGCACGGAGTTGCCCAAACCGTCTCCATCGACCTGGATCAGGCCCTCGGACACGACTCTGCTCCCACCGAACGGTTCAAAGCGAATCTTGAAAAGCGCCCCATTCCAGACCGCATCCAAACCCTGCTCACCCTCGCCGCACGGGAACCCAACCGCTCCCAGCGCACTTCCCTGCTCCAGCAAATATTCGACGTGGACCCCAACCACCCCGTCGCCGTACGTGCCCTTGCTCTCGAACTATCGATCCATAGCCACACCGCCGACCTCCCCACCACACAGCGGGCAGCAGAACTCTGGGAACGAATCGCACACCTCGCAGAATCCGCAGATTCCACCACGTTAGAAAACCCAACACGCCTGGAAATCACCCACTCCCCAGAAGCGACGAGCGCACATCTTGCCACAGCCCTGCACCGGTTACGCGTGCTCGAACGAACCCAACAAATCAACCGCTCCCTTTCGGAATCGGAACATCCAAACGGCTCACCGCCCCAAACCGACCCCACCGCCACCCACTCCCAACACAACCTCGAAACCCAACACATTCTTGAACTGGTACGGCGGGCGCTTTGCGCCTCCCCCACCAACCCGTTCCCATCCTGGGCCTTGGTGGACATGGATGATCAACAACACGCCGCTCCGCAACGCACCTCTCCGCAACGCACCCCGGCAAACCCCATCTGGAACCAAACCCTACAGGGGATCCTTGCCACAACTCCCAACGCACCTCAGCTCACAAGGCTGAGATCCCGGCGCCACGCATGGGGCGTCCACGATCCCTTACAAGCAGGCACCACCCCCGGGCAGGCATCGGCTGCAAACCCCCAACCGTCATCCAAGGCGTCCCCATCGTCCACGGATCTCCTGTGGCCCTTTGCAGGGCTCCTTGGATTTCCAGACCCCAGCTCCACCGATCCAAACGCGGTGCCCCCTCACGGCGTGCGCGCAAGGATCCTCGAGCAACTATCCACCGTCGCCCCCACCGATCTCAAGGCCTGCTACCAGCTTTGGGCCGGTCTGGAGTTCGAGGCCGCTGGGCAACACAACAACGCGGCCAAAATCGCCACCGCACACGCCCCCTCACCCACCGTCGAATATCGCATCGCAGAACGCCTTCTGGACAGGACCCAACTCAAGGAGGGTCAACTGGAATCCCTCGCGGAACGACGGTTTCACGCGGTCCACAACGCCCACGACAACCCCACAAAGCTCCATGCCCTCGAGGCCCTTGCGGAACTGGATTGGCGGCACCGCAACGATCCGGCGAGCGCCGTGCTCTCCTGGAGATCCATCCTTGAAATCGCCCCCGGGCACCTCCCCACCCTACGGCAACTGGAACGCTACTTCATGGACAGGCAGCGCCCCCAGGATCTTCTCGAGGTGGAAGAAGCCCTCATCGCAGTGCTTCGCCCGGGCCCTGAACGGCAGGCTCACCAGCGCTTTGCCCATCGCCTTCGGGTACTCGCCACGGATCATCCCAGGGCCTCGCTCGCATCCTGGCGACACACACGGGAGTCATCCCAACAGGATACCTGGATGTGCCGACGCGCCATGGGCCACGTCCTGGGTCGGATGGATAGCCAAAGCTCCGCTCCCAATCCTTCCCAGGAACAGCCCTCCGAGCTTGCGGAGATCACCACAAAGCTCGGGCACACATTGAACGGCCCCCACGAGGCCCTGTCCCTGTGGATGCACGGGCTCGGTCACATGCAACAGCCCCCCAGCCCCCACCTGGCAGACCAATGGGCGCAGCGGCTGCAAGACGCCCCAGACCACACCCTGGGCCACTACGGGCATGCCCACCTATTGGCGTACCAAAAGCGCTTTGGGGATGCTGCAACCGCCATTGAAATGGCCGCACATCAGGCACCCCAAACCTCCTGGACCGTCGAACTCTGGCAGCAGGCGGCCCAATTTTGGCAATGGAGCAGAAGCCCTGACCGGCACCACCGTGCCATCGCCGCACTGCAACAGGTGGTCATCCCAGACCTGGAGCAGGGACCGCAAAACTACACTCGCGCCTACGACCAGTTGCAACACCTGCTCAGCACCACCGGGCGACACCAGGACGTCGCAAAGCTGATTGAAAGAAAGATTGACTCCGGTGGAGTCCCCGAAGAACTCAATCGGCACCGATTGGAACTGGCCGAGCTCTATGAATCCATGGGTCGCCACAAGGACGCCAAGGAAACCCTGCGCACCCTGATCGCTTCCGATCCCAGGAGCCTACCCGCCGTTCGACAACTGGTGCGACTGTGCCTCCGTGACACCGCACCCACCGGCGTTTCGTCCCCTTCCGGCCCCCCTACCCAACACCTCGCCGAATCCAATCCCAATGAGGCGATGGAAGCGCTTGTTCGCCTGGCATCCATTAGCGAAGACCCCGCAGAACTGCGAGAAGTTTTCTTCAACCTGGGTGACATTGCCGACCGTTTCCTTCCCAACGTGGCCCGTGCGGAAGCGGCCTTTCGTAGGGTCACCGAACTGGCCCCGGACGAGGTGGACGCCTGGAAACGCCTCGAGGCCATTTACCGTCGAACCGGCGATCACACCTCACGCAGCCAAGCCATGGAGGCCATTCTCGCCCGGGTGGACGAGCAGGAGCGTCAACACTGGAGCATCGAACTATCCCAACTATGGATGGATCAGGACCAATACCCGCGGGCCGAACAGCTTCTTGAATCCGTTCGCAAGCGCACTCCCACCGAACCCGCCATCATTGCGCAACTCACCCACCTGTACCAACGGCAGGGGCTCTTTCCCGCCCTAACGATCCATCTGGACCGCGCGGCCACAGATATCCGCCAGGCCATGGAGGCACAGCCGCTCAACGGCGCCCTATGGTCCCAACTTGCCCAGGTCCAACGGGGCCAACGGCAGGAGGATTTCGCAAACATCATTGAACACACCCAACGGGCCCTCTTTGACTCACCCCAGCCACCCACCCGCGGTGAAACCATGGGACTCCCCTACGGCGCGGCCCACCTTTCCGAAGAACTCGCCGCCACGGTGGCCCCAGAAAACCTCTCCGCTTCCTGGCGTTCCCTCATGCAACAGGTGGGGCCCGCACTGGAAGCCGCCCACCCCGTATCCACCAAGAAGCTAGGGCTGACACGCCTACGCGACCCCGATCACCCCATGGCGCAGGCCCTGCGACGAACCGCACCCTGGTTTGCAAACCCGAAATACGAACTATGGGTAAGCTCGTCCACGCCCAAGGCCTGCGCCCCCATGGCCACCCACCCCCTGCAGGTGGTGGTGGGCTCCCATTTGGTGGAACTGCCCGACCCCCTCAGCCTCACCCACAACCCATCGGGGGCACGGGCCTCCATGGACATGCAATCCCCATTGGATGAACAGGCCTGGGACTTTCTCGCCGTGCGCTGTCTGCACCTGGCCCAAACCGGGCAGGTGGTCCTGCTGCGCAGCACGCCGGAGGAACTCAAGTGGGCACTGGACAGCCTTGCCACCCTGTTGGATCAACCCGCTCCGTTTCAAACCCCCAGGGAAGAATGTGAAGTGCTTGCGAAACGCATTGCCAAAGCCCTGCCTCGCCGAACCCGACAAACCATTGGCCCCCTGGCAGCAGAAGTATTCTCCCAACTGCAAAACAACCCGACGCGGGGTGAACCCGTACAGGGTAAACCTGCACAGGGTAAACAAGAGCAAGGCAACTCGGAGCAAAACGACCTGGCCCACCTGGCCCAGGCCGCGTCCATCTGGGCCGATCGCGTGGCCCTGCTCACGACATCCAATGTGGAACAAAGCCTCCATGCCCTGATGACCCTCGCCGAGCTCCCCCCCACAGAAACCTCCCAGGCCAGGCAACTTGCAAGCATCTCCCTGCTCGAGTTCATCCAGCGCTCACCCCAGGCCAGGGCCTTGCTCCAGTTTGCCATTTCGGATCAACACCGAAACACACGCAACCAACTTGGCCTGGCCCAGCCTTCCCCCAAAACCCGATGAGAGAGCCCACAAAGAAGCCCTCCCACTCGGTAATCCAGCCGGAAATCGCAGTATTCGGCGGCACATTTGACCCTCCCCACACCGGTCACGTCATGGCCCTAAGCTATGTCGCCGCAACGGAGAACCCGGCACGCATCCTGATGATCCCCACCTGGAAACACCCCCTGGGCAAGGAACCGCTCGCCCCCTTCGAACACCGAAAGGCCATGTGCGAACGGGCCACCCAGCACCTCTCCCAGGTGGAAGTCTCCGACCTGGAAGCACGCCTCGGGGGCACCAGTCACACCCTTCGCACCCTAGAAGCCCTTTCCAAGAACTTTCCCAACCACTCGCTACGCTGGGTCATGGGGTCCGACATTCTCGGGCAAACCGCGCAGTGGAAAGACTTCGACAAAATCGAAAAGCTCGCGCCCCCCATCCTGCTACCCCGGGGTGGGCATCACAGGGAGCACCAAGGTAAAAACACACGGGGGATCGCGGACACCTTTCCCTGGTCCCTTCCGGAAATCAGCTCGGCGACGATTCGGCAACATCTCCACCTTGGAGAGAACACCGGCACCCTAGTTCCAAAATCTGTCCTACACTACATCCAACAACATCGACTGTACGGCGCGGCTGGCGCCCAAGACCCGAACCCGTGAAAGAATCCCCCCCCACAGAAAGCACCCTCGACGATCTCACCGCAGACGTGGATGAACGCCTATCCCGGCTGGAAATCCCGTTTGGGCCAGACGGTGTGGATCCCTTTGGGATCTCCACCCGCTACCTCCGTTGGAACTTCCGGGTGTTTGGTTGGATGTACCGCCACTACTTTCGAACCGAAGTCACCGGCGCCCACAACATCCCCTCCCAGGGCAGAGCCATGCTGGTGGGAAACCACTCCGGCGGTGTGGCCCTGGATGCGGGCATGGTCACCACGGCCTGTTTCTTTGATATGGACCCACCGCGACTTGCCCAGGGCATGGCCGAGCGGTTCGTCAACCGGGTCCCCTTTGCATCCCTGTGGAGCAGCCGCTCCGGCCACTTTCCGGGCACTCCCGAATACGCCGAACGGCTTCTGAACAGTGACCGCCTATTGCTGGTATTCCCAGAAGGAGCTCGCGGAACCGCCAAGCTCTTTCCCCAACGCAACTCCCTATTGAAATTTGGGCAAGGGTTCATGCGCCAAGCGCTGCAAACCCAAACACCCATCATTCCCTTCTCTTTTCTTGGCGCAGGAGAAGCCATCCCCACGGTACGCAACCTGTACAAACTAGGTCGACTGCTCGGCACACCCTACGTGCCCATCACCCCCTACCTGCTGCCCATCCCACTACCCGTGCCACTCCACATTCGATTCGGTGCCCCCATGACCTTTGAGGGCGACCCCCACAGCGACGACCAGTCCATCGACGAAAAGGTCAACCAGGTACGAACCGCCATCCAAGGCCTCATGGACGCAGGTCAACCCCACTACAAAGAATCCCTCCCCCCCAAGCCCTCGGCCTAGCCAAACACTCGGCCCAGCCAAGCCCTCGGCCCAGCCAAACGCTCAACCTAGGTAGTCGGAGGGACACGAACGTGCACCAACGTACACCCGGGAACACCATGGGCACCGTGCACCGCATCGGATACGGATTCGCCAGACTCCACCTGGCGGTACCGTACCCCCAACCCTTCCACCACCCGGCGCCAATCCATGGGCACCGGAGTGCGCCAAAGGTCCCAGTGGGGTGCCAGTGCGGGGGATTTTCCTGCGGGGAGCTTCGCAAAAATCTGCCCCCCACCGTTGTCCACCACCACGATCACCAACGTTTTTTGCGCCCGGGCCGCCAACCCAAGAGAGGCCACGTCGTGAAACAGGCTCACGTCCCCCAAAAGCAAGGTCACCGGATCCTCCACCGACTCGCCCAGGCCCACTGCACCCGCCACGAGACCATCGATCCCCGCAGCCCCCCGTTGATCCCGAACCTGCAACCGGCGGGAGGAACCCGGGCAATACCCATCCAAATCCCGCACCACCAAACTGTTCCCCACCCCAAGCCAACTTCCCTCGGGCAGGGCAGACACCACCTCCTGCACCACGTGGGCACCCACAGATTTCCAGTGGAGTGATTCCGCCCTAGAAAGCGCGGCCTTCATCGGAGAGTCCACCCGTGGGGAAAACGAAACATGGGCGTCCAACAGGGCCATCCCCGTACCCGTCGAAGCGTTCACCCGCAGGCGCGCACTGCGGTGGGGATCCATCCTGCGCCGCCCCACCACAACGCGGGGAACCTCTGCATGGGCCCGTACCCAACGATCCCAGCTGGATGAAACCGGCGTACGCCCCAACTGAATCACAAGATCCGGATCGGGCACATCGCCGCCCAACGGAAAGCCATCACAGCAGAGGATCCCGTTGCGACCCTCACCGAGAAACCGCAGCCCACTGGTGCACTCCGCCATCAACACGGCCCCCCAACGGGTGCATGCCTGGAGCACCCCTTGAACTTCCTCAGCCCCACGAACCGCGCCGGGCCCAGCCACCACCCAAACATCCCCCACGGGGCCAAGTTCCCGACCCAACTGGACGAGCAACTCCGGATGATTCGCATCCGCCACCTTTTCCGAACGCCCCAAGCCGGATGTCCCCCCCCCAAGGGAAACACCATCGGTCGTGCCCTCTGGCTCCAGGGGTTTGTCGAAGGGAACGTTCAAGTGAACAGGGCCAACCGGGCTAATAGGGCCACCCGATGGGGTGAGCTGGCCTGGAGTGAAATGGCCTAGAGTGAACTGGTCTAGCAACCCATTCACCCGCTGCACCATGGCAGCCATCCGATCCGCATGGGGATCCCCAAGGTCAACCGCCCCGCGCACAAACCCGCCAAACATCCCCGGTTGCCGCACCGTTTGGGGTGCTCCCACGCCCTGCAGCCGGGTGGGCCTGTCCGCGGTAATGGCCAACAACGGTGCACCCCACTCGAACGCTTCCACAAGAGCCGGATAGTAGTGGGCGCCCGCACTCCCTGAAGTACAACAGGCGGCAGCCCACTGCAGATCCCCAGGAACTTGGCTGCGCGCCTTGGCCCAACCCAGCGCCATGAACGCCGCGGCCCGTTCATCCACCACGGAATGAACCTCCACCCCAGGGTGTTCCGCCAGGGCCCATATCAACGGAGTATTGCGTGAACCCGGGCTCACCGCAGCGAACCGTAACCCCTGGGCCACCAGAGCCTCCACAAGGGCACGCGCCCACGTCCCAGAAAGCCCCAACCCCAACGCTATTCACCCATGGCAACCGAACGTTGTGCACCCTGCACGGAACGAATGACATCCAACATGGTCTGCATCTTCACTTCGGTTTCCCGGTACTCCGAGTTCGCTTCCGAGCCATCCACGATCCCAGCGCCAGCGCAAAGCAAGGCACCTTGATTGGAAACCCACCCCGATCGCAACGCCACCACGAAATGGGATTCGCCACCCGCGTCGAGCCAGCCCACCGGTGCACTGAACCAACCGCGAGAATGGGGTTCCTCTTCCCGAATCCACTGGATGGCAGCCCCCACGGGGTAACCAGCCACGGCAGGCGTAGGATGCAACCGATCCAGCACGTCCACCGCGTCCTTGCCCGCCAGCAGTTCCGATTCAAACGGCGTTCGCAGGTGAAGCAAATGGGGCAACTCCCGTACCGAGCGGTCACCCCGTTGCACGCGACTGCACAGACCACCAAGCACACGGGCCATCTCAGTCGCCACAAACTCGTGCTCCCGAAGGTTCTTGTCACTTGAGATCAACCGTTCACGGGCAGCGTGCACGTCCCCGCCATCGTCCAGGGAAACGGAACCCGCCACGGCCTCCGCCGTCACTCGAATTCCGCGGCGGCCGACAGGGTCGGCAGAGCCACAGGAAGTGGTCCGAAAAAGAGTCTCCGGCGTAGTTCCCGCAAACACATCACCCGATGCACCCTGAAACACAAAACTCGTACAGGACGGCGACCCGGCCCTTAGGGCACGGAATAGGGCATCCCCAAGGGCGTCCGGTGCGTACGGTAGATCCAACGGGTGATACACCTGACGCACCGGAACCACTTTTTGAAGTCGCCCCTGGCCAATGCCCGTCAACGCCTTGGACACCAGGTGGTTCCAGGCACCGCGCCCCCCATCCTGATCTGCCTTGTCCTGCAGCGCCGTACGTTCAGTCAATGGGGCCACCGGCCGCCGATCAAAACCCTGTGCGTGCGATGCATCTGGCACGACCGCCGAGCCAGTAAGGCCCTGCACCACGTCACGAAACGCACGGCTCCATTTTTCCAGCCGAAGGACTTCTTCCCGGCCAAGAACCAAACACACACGCCCCGCACCGGTGCCCCCGCGTTCGCCCCCCCGGGATCGCTCATAGAACCACCGCGGGATCCAAAAACGCCCATGGGAACCAAAATCCTTGCCCCCAAAATCGCCCGGGCGACCTGTCTCCACAGTATTTTGCCTATCGAAGGGCAGCCCACCCACCATCCACGGAGCATGATGCCGGCTGAACGCCTCCGTCTGATCCGTACCGGCACCACCAGCCGACCCATCCAAGGGATCAAGCAAACCCAAACCAGACGTGGGCACATCCACCTGTTCGAGTTGGGCGTGAAACGAACGCAGGGCATGGCGCACCATGGACAGATCATCCTGGGCACCCACCTCGAGCAACTGCACCGCACCAACAGTCGAAAACTGACGACCGTCCGTACCATCGGACCACAACATCGATCGATCTGGCACCCCGTCAGCAAACAATTTTTCCCGGTGGTACGCCGCCTTCACAAGGCCCGCAAGGGGTTCCGGATCAACCCACGGCATGGGCAATCGAAAACAACACCAATGGGCGCGCCCCTGGGCAAATGCAGAAGACTGAAACGCTGCAGTCATCCACTGCAACACACGATCCCCTGCGCCCATCCTAAAGTACACCCGGCGACCCATGAACGGGCGACTCCTGAGCCGGTGACTCGTGAGCCAGTGACTCGTGAGCCAGTGACTCGTGAGCCAGTGACTCGTGAGCCAGTGACTCGTGAGCCAGTGACTCGTGAGCCGGTGACTCCGCAACCGGCGTATCACTGGCATCCGGACGACGCGTGGCCGACGGGGACGGCCGCCCCACAAAAAGCGTACAGGATCCAAACCAGAGCGGATGGCACGCCACCACTTCCAGGCCAGAAGACTCCATCAGGGAAGCGAACGCATCCACCGGAGGAAAGGCCGCAATGGATCGTTCCAGGTAACGGTACTCCGCCGCACCAGAAATCAGCGCGCCCAACCGGGGCACCACATGGTGAATGTAACCGCGCGCCACCCCAGATACCCAACCCAACCGGGGCTCCGAAAGCTCCAGAATCACCACGCGCCCCCCCGGGCGCGTCACCCGGGCCATTTCCCCCAGCGCAAGGGACCGATCCGGAACGTTGCGAATACCAAAAGCAATCCCCACGCCGTCAAAACTGTCGTCCCGGAAGGGCAGCGCCTGGGCATCCCCCTGCCGCAGCTCCACCCGTTCGGTAAGGTCGAGCTGACGCAGCTTTTGGTACCCCACCCGAAGCATCTCCACCGAGGGATCGACACCCACCACCGTTCCCTCAGGAAACTGCCGCGTCATCTCCAAAGCCAAGTCCCCAGTGCCGGTGGCCAGGTCCAACATGTCCACGGGGTCTTCTCCACGGTCACCCACCATGGAACGGACCGCCCGGCGCCTCCAGGATCGATCCGCCCCAAAGGAAAGCACCCGATTCAACATGTCGTAGCGGGGAGCAATCCGGTCAAACATCAACCCAGAGCCACCACGCATCTCCTGGCCACCGTCCACCACAATGGACTCAATGACACCCTGGGGCGCCGCAGGATTCACTCCAGCGGAATCAGAGCCGGAAGAATCGGACACAACAGAATCAGACACAACAGAACTGGACCCCGCGGATTCTGCGACCGTAGATTCTGCGACCGTAGATTCTGGGCCGCGTCCCGGGCCGGTTTCGACCTGCACATGTTCGTTGAACGTCATCACAACTCCCGTTCCACTGCGGCTTCGGCCACGGTCGCCAATGCTTCTGTCGCTTCCGTGACAGGCACGGCCTGAAGAGCGCGCTTCGCCTCCAGGGCCCGGCCCCGGGCCAAATCCATACACCCCTGCAGCGCGCCCGATTCGTGAAGGGCAGACATGACCCTGGCACGCACCTCGGGATCCACCTCAGGCACGGGGCCCTCCAGCACCACGCCACCATGAACCAACGGCCGCAACACTTCCTTGAGGCCCGGGTCGTGGGCCATGGCCGCAATCAGGGGCCAGGTCATCTTGCCCTCACGCAAATCCCCAAACATGGCCTTGCCGGTTTGGGCCGGGTCCCCCGCCAAATCCAACACGTCATCCACCGCCTGGAACGCCACGCCCAAATGTTGGCCATAGGCCTCAAGCGCACCACAGGCCCTGGCATCCAACCCGCCCGCCGTTCCACCCGCAAACATGGCCCAGCGGAAAAGGGATGCGGTCTTGCCCTCCACCACCTGCAACCACACCCGGTGGTCCGTCTCCAGGCAGCCCCGTGCATCCAGCTGCAGGGATTCGGCCACAATCATTTCCTCAATGGTAGAAAACAAAGCCTGCAACACTCCACCACTGGTGGCGAGCGCACCCGGCGAAGTTCCCGTAACCAACCGCAGGGCCTCGATCAAAAGCCAATCGCCCGCAAAAATACTCGCCGCGTTGCCGTACACCGCCCGGGCCGAAGGCTCCCCACGGCGGAGATCCCCCAAATCCACCACATCGTCGTGCAGCAGTGTCGCGCCGTGCACCAACTCCACCGCCACTGCCAGATCACGAACCCAGGGCGAATACCCCGTACCCACGCGCGATGCCAACAGCACACACATGGGCCGCAACCGTTTCCCGGAAAGCGCCAGTAGATGGGTGGCCGCACCCTGTACTCGTGAATGACCCACCACGACGGAAGATTCAACGGCGGCGGACCCTACACCCTGAAGGTCCTTCGACTTCACCTGTTCTGAAAAGCGATCCAGCACGTGAACCACCTGGTCCATGTCCTCGTGCACCAGGGTGTTCAACGTTCCCAAACGTTGGGCCAGGCCCGAAAGGCCCTGATCCACACAGACCTCCGCCAAACGACCCAATGCCGAGGAGTCCTCGCCAGATGAATCCAGCCCTGCCGAATCCGACCCAGATGAATCCGACCCAGATGAATCCGACCCTGCTGAATCCAACCCTGCCGAACCACCCATCGGGGCGTTTTCTGGCCTCAAATCACCCCGGTCATCCCTGGTGGGAGACCCCTTAGGGGAACCCGCAGGGGAGTCGGAGAGGATTGGAGCGGCAGCACCCGAGGGCATAACAACAGTGTAAACCTTCCTAGTTACCCCCAGAACACCCCACAAAGGCCCCAGCAAGGGCCCCTGCACGGTATTCGGCAGGCATACTCCCACGGGCAACCCGGGGGACGAGCCATCTTTTGCCACAATCGGCGGTTCTTTCCAGTGAATATCTAGGAACCGAGTTCACGGGGTCAACCTCCCCATTCGTGCTATTTGCGGCCCGTGCAAAGGGTACTCATCGCCGGGTGCGGCTACGTGGGCCAGGCCCTGGCAAGCAGGCTGCAATCCAGCGCCATCGCCACCTATCGGCTCCGCAGAACACCCCCTCCCCATCCGCCCACCGAAACCTGGATTGCCGGCGACCTCACGGCGCTCACCCCCGAAGACCTTCCCCCAGGGATCGACACGTTGGTCTACCTCGCTTCCCCGGGGGCACGATCCGAAGAGGCCTACCGCCGCGTGTACGTGCAGGGGTTGCAACAAACCCTCCAAAGCCTTGCCAGCCGTTCCCCTAGCAGCCTCCGACGGGCCATCCTCGTCACAAGCACCGCCGTCCACGGGCAACAGGAAGGGCAATGGGTCCATGAAACCACGCCCCCCTCACCACCGGACCCCTACGCCGAACAACTGCTCCAGGGCGAACACCTTCTGCACAAACACCGCTCCATCATTCCAACCCTGGAACACACCACCGCCGTACGGTTTGGCGGCATCTACGGCCCCGGCCGAACCCGCCTGATTCGCCGCACTGCCGTCGAACACACTGCAGCCACCCCATGCCGATGGACCAACCGCATCCACCGCGACGATTGCGCCCGTGCCCTACTTCACATCCTCCACCTGGAACAGCCCGCCGAAACCTACATCGGCGTGGACAGGGAGCCCGCCCCCCTGCACAAGGTGCAAACCTGGATCGCAAGCCAGCTCCCCCCAATGGAACACACGGCTGCTGTGAACACCGCACCCCAGCGGGGCCGCCGCACCCAGGGCACCCCACGAACCAACAAACGCTGCAGTAGCCAACGCCTGCAGGACACCGGATTTCAGTTCCAATACCCCACCTACCGGGAGGGCTACAAAGAACTCATTGCCCAACAATGGCCGCCAGGCGGCTCCCCGGCCAAACCACACGAAAAATAAACCAAGCGAGAACAAACCCCATGCTTCAAGAAGACGACATCTTTGCCGACGTACGGCACCTACCCCAACGCCCCTCCAACACCCTGGACACAGAGCCCAACCAGGGATCCAGCATCCACCCGGCCATGCTCACGCTCGAGCACGGCCATGAACTCCATTGGATTGCCCTACGCACCCAAGCCCCCACCACAGCCCAGGTCCTGCACCAGGAGCTGCGCGCACTGTTGGAAAACGCCTGGCTCATCCACCTGTGCAACCCCTTCACCGGTGAAGAAACCGGTGAAGAAAAAAGCCGCACGCCCTCCCACATACACCTCATGGCACCCGAGCATGCCGACGTACCTGAGGAGGCCCTCAGGGCCTTTGCATTCCAACAGGGCACCCCCACTCCTGAACTCCACAAAAGCGTACTCGCGCACCTGCGCTCGGAGTTGCCGGGCGACACCCCGTACGAAGGCCCCGTTCAAACCTGGCAAGCCTCCTGTACCCTGCCCGGTGGGCAAGAAATCATCGAACAACAACTGGCCACCGCCGCCAGCGCAAAGCAATCCAAAGACAACGAAGCGCCCACCGCCTGGGGAGTACAACCCGGGGCCCTTGCACTGAAGTTGCTTGCCTCCCTCCATGCCAATCCCTCCAACCAGGATCTTGTACTCGGAACGGCAGGCCTCAAAAAAATGGAACCCCACCTGGTACAAACCCAATCGGGCACCTTTCGCAGTATGGGCCCCCACACCTTTCTCGCCCTGTGTGATCTTGTGGCCACCGCCATCGCCGAACAGGTGGCCCCCGCCGGGGGTCGCGTGGACTGGGCTGACTGCAGCCCACCCACCTCAGATACGCCCACAACAGCCGGGCAAGCTGACGAACTGGAAAACCAGCCCGCACCCCCACCGCTCATCCGCATCACCCACCCCAAACAATCCCCCATCCACGTACCCCTGGGCCTGGAACTCCTCCGATGGTGCACCATGCCCCTGCAACCCGGAGAACACCCCCCCACCCTCACCGAATGGGTAAAGGGCTCCTTCTAAAACTGGCCCATGGGCACAACCAGTCTGGACGCGTTCTCGGTGGGGTCAGCCGTACTTAAACGGAAAGCCACCTAGCCACCCAGGGCGCACTCACATTGAGATCGGGGCGGATTGCGCATGGAACGCCGATTGCATGGAAGCATCTGCCCCCTTAGGGACAGAAGTCACTCACATTCCGAAAGACCGTTCCATGCACACCCCATTTCATGCCCTCACCCTAACGTTTGCCCTACCCGCCACCCTTGCCTTCTCCCTCATCGGGGGCTGCTCCGCAACAGTGAACCCCGAACACGATATCAAAACAGCAGACGTCGACGGTTGCCAAGCCATGGGAACACAGTTGTCTCTAATCATGGCCGAACGAAATGGTCGCCCCGACGCTCGAGCGTTCATTGTCCCCCTCACCCATCGATTGTCTGTTCACGGCAATATTCACGGGGTTGCCGCATTCGGAAAAACCGAAGAGAGCACCGCTGCGGACGAACTCCAATGGAATGATCCTGTGGTCTATCCAACCCAGTGGGGAAGCGACCTCACGTTCGTCGGCAAAGTGGGTACGAACTATGTTCTCAAGCTTCGGGCATTCGCACACTTTACCTACCGTTCGGCGAGTGCTCCTAACGAATCGCCCAGCTGGACCCTAGTTCGATTGCTCACCCCCACCGAGTCCAACGGTGCGTACCAAACCCTGGCCTGCACCAGCACCATGGAGCAAACCCATGGCACGTTCCTTCCACCCCACCCATTGCCCACAGAAGACGATGGCGAACACGCACACGCACTGCGTCAGTTCTTTGTTCAGCACAACCACACCGTGCAAAGCGCGAGCGACATGATCCACCTCATCGGAGCCCACCCCATGGAGCACCTCACCGTTCAAGGGCTCTCCCCTGATGCTGTGACGGAAGCCAACCCAAACACCATCGGCAACACCGACTGGAACCACTTCGAACTCCTCTGGCGCCCCCAATACATCAAGGCCGTTGCCCTATTGCACAACGGCGACCTGCCCAACCTACACACCCTCACCTTTACCGGCCCCAAGTTCGCGGAGTTCACGGCAACCCAGCTCCAAACCTTCATCCAAAAAGACACATCACTCGCCAAGAAATACCCCCACCTCACCGTCACCTGGGCAGTGGAATAACACCAACTTCACACGCCCCCTTTTCCGGCCAACGGGTTTCAGTTGCGCCGTTGGTTTTCAAAAAGAACCCAGGGTCATTGCAAACCCAGGTATGCGAACAAATTCACCCACAATCACAACGGATCTCTGCACCATCCAAGGGACACGCCAACCCACCCAAACCCCAACAATTCCAAGAACGGTTGGGGCCAGGCCCCGTCAATTATGTCCAAAAAAGGAGTGTCCCCTTTTATTGGCGACTATCCGTCAAAACGATCGCCAAAAGTATCGGTCACCATGGCATCGGCCGGCACCTGCTTTAACAACTCAGGCGCGCAGTCCGTATCGGCGCAGGAGGAGAGTGCCTCCGGAATACCGTGGTCCCGTTGCTCCATAATCGCACCCAACACCACGGGCGTATGCCCTGCCCGCGCCGCCAACACGTTGCGCGGAACGACTAGCATCACCACAAACAACAACAGAGGGACACACCTCCACAACGGCAACAGAGACGCCCTTTGAAGAAACGCCGTTGCTGTGGTTATGTGGTGCATCATTTTACAAACCCGTAACGAAACCCTCTCGCCCCTACTCCGCTCCAGCATCCAAATCAAACCCAGCATCCACCGTAGGCACTCGAACCACCTTAGTCTCAAGACAGGCGGAGAGCATCAGGGAAACCTGCACTAAAAGAAGAAACCGCATACTTAACCCCCGCAGTACCCTGAACCACAGTTCACCGTTGCTGGACATTGATTAGACGTTCCGCAGCTGTATGTACATTGATTTGAAAAGCCACCAATCATCTCGCAACGGGCACCGTCCGCGTTGCATTCGGAGGCCATCCCCATGGGGCAGGTCTCACTCTGCTCAAGCGCTCTGATTGCCTCGCAAGACACAGCAGTTTGATCAATGCCACAATAGTCACTAATCGGAAAGCCAGACAAACTCACGGTATTGATAAGAACAAATCCGTAGGGCTTCGAGCAACCAGAAGACTGAAGCGGCATGCAATACCCACCCTTTGATGTTCCCATGTAGTTGAGATCGATACATCGATCTCCGGCATCAGAACATTCGCTGTCTGCAACACAAGATTCACACGTAACGACACTTTGACGATCGGTTGCGGTACACTCTCTACTCACAGGATCACAGGACTTGGAGTGGTCCCGAAAAAATGGACAGTTGAAGTTAAGCAGCAAGTCCTAAGTTTTGGTAGTAAGAGTTTTCAAAATCGACAGGGCTGAGATAGCCCAATGTGGAATGCCTGCGGTGGCGGTTGTAGAAGACTTCGACATATTCAAAGACGGCAAGTTTGAGGTGGCCATGTGTGGGCCAGCGCTGCCTGTCGACAAGTTCGCGCTTGAGCGTGGCAAAGAAACTTTCCGCCACGGCATTGTCGTAACAGTTACCCTTGCGGCTCATGCTGCAGGTGATGCCATGGTGACGAAGACGTTGCTGGTAGCGGTGAGAGGCGTACTGGCTGCCACGGTCCGAATGGTGCACCAGCCCTGGGCACGGACGCGATTGGGTGAGTGCCATGTCCAAGGCTTTTTCGCATAGTGTGGTGTCCATGCGGTCGTCCATGGCGTAGCCCACCACCCTCCGAGAAAACAGGTCCACGATGGCCGCTAGGTACAACCACCCCTGTGCGGTGGGCAAATAGGTGATGTCGGTGACCCACACCGCGCCGGGATGGGGTGCGGTAAACACTTGAGCCAGGTGGTTGTTGGCCACTGCAAGGCCATGGCGTGAGTCGGTGGTCTTGACCCGTTTTGGGCCTTTCCCGCAGACTTTGAGGCCTTGCTCATCCATCAATCGGCGGATCCGGCTGCGTCCCACAGACTGCCCCACAGACTTCAAATCCTGACGTAGCCGTCGTGTCCCGTAGGTCCCGCGGCTTTGGGTAAAACGGGTCGCCACCTGTTGGGCCAGGACTTCATCTTCCTGCTCACGGGTGCTTGGAGCTCGGCTCTTGTACGCGTAGTACCCGCTGGGACTGACGCGCAGTACTTTACACATCCGAACCACCGGGTAGGTCGCCTTCTCCGCATCGATGAACCGGTACCTCATCCTTTTGTCTCGTTGGCGAAGAAGGTGGCCGCTTTTTTTAGGATCTCGCGCTCCATTTTCACGATTTCCAGCTCTTTTCTCAGCCGTCGGTTTTCCGCTTCCGTTTCCGCCTGGCTGCGTTCCGGGGGCTCCACGGGAACACCTGAAACGACACCCGCCATGCGACGCCACTTCTGAAGTGTGCTCTGCCCCACCCCAAGCGATGCGGCCACTTCACCCACTGTCCGATTCTCCTGTTGGCTCAGTCGAACCGCTTCCTCACGAAACTCCGCCGTGTATCTTTTTCCAGATCCATTCATCGAACACCTCTCCTTTCAGTTTAGGTGTCCACTTTTTCGAGACCACTCCA
>JAUICN010000009.1 GCA_030427835.1 Polyangia bacterium
ACGTCAGCGTCGTTTTATGACGCGTCTGGCCCATCGGAAGGCCTGAAAACGACCCAGGTTCGTTTCATCAGAGGTCTCTTTTGCGCAAGAAGTGGATGGTTTTTGCGCGTACCTGGGTTGTTTTGGGAGGTTAGAACTCGTTGGGGGAGGCAGCGTACCAGGCCTGCTCCCAGGGCTTGGGGATGTGGCCTTTTTGGAAGTCTCCGGGCCGTACTCGGGGGAAGGCGGTCGTGAGTGAGCGGTGCTCGTTGGTCCCTGTGCGTTGTCGGAACGCGTCGGTACTGAGTTCGGAGGGGTTGGAGCATCCCGCGGCGGCGATAAGTTCGAGGAAGTGTCGTATGGTGTTCTTGTGATAGTGGTGCACTCGAGTGCGTTTGTCTTCCACCACGAGCCCCCTGTAGAGAGACGCGTCCTGGGTTGCGATTCCCGTGGGGCATGCGTTGTGGTTGCAACGCAGTGCTTGAATGCAGCCTAGCGAAAACATCATGCCCCTGGCTGAGTAACATAGGTCTGCACCAATGCCCATTCGCAAGGCCATGTCGAACCCGTCAATGACGTGGCCGCTCGCGATAATACTCATTCTGTCCCGCAGGCCCGTGCCGACTAGGGTGTTGTGCACGATATGCAGCGCGTCGTACAGGGGCCAGCCGACGTGGTTTGTAAACTCCAGCGGTGCCGCGCCCGTACCACCTTCGCCTCCGTCTACGGCGACGAAATCTGGGTGTTGGTCGGACTCCCGCATGGCTTTGACAATGGCGAACCATTCTCTGGGCTTTCCCATACACATCTTAATACCAATGGGTTTTCCACCGGAGGCCTCACGTAACCGACCGATGAACTGCATCAGCTCCATCGGTGTTTGGAATGCGTTGTGGGAGGGCGGAGAGATCACGTCCTTGCCTTCAGGGACTCCGCGGATGGTTGCGATTTCGAGATTTACCTTTGCGCCCGGAAGAATGCCACCGTGACCCGGTTTGGCTCCTTGGGAGATTTTGATCTCAATGGCCTTTACGGAAGCCTGGCGCGCCTGGTCTCGAAATTTGTTTTCGTCAAACTTACCATCGGTGGTTCGGCAACCGAAGTAGCCGGTGCCCAGTTGCCAGATCAGATCTCCGTTGTTTTCAAGATGGTAGGGGCTAATTCCTCCTTCGCCCGTATTGTGAGCAAATCCACCATCCGCTGCGGCACCGTTCAGTGCGCGGACGGCCGTTGGCGAAAGGGAGCCAAAGCTCATGGCACTGATATTCAGCAGGGATGCCGCGTAGGGCTGCGCGCAGGTATGTTCCCCCAACAGGATTCGAGGTACGGTGTCCATGGGGCGCTGTGCACGCATGGAGTGTTCGAGCCACAGGTGTCCGTTGCCGTAGTAGTTTTGTTTGGTACCGAACGGAATGGTATCGGTCACTCCCTTAGATCGCTGGTAAACGACCGAGCGTTGCTCCCTGGAGAACGGTGTTCCGTTGGTGTCTGATTCGATGAAGTATTGTTGGATTTCTGGGCGAATGGTTTCCAGTAGGTATCTGCCGTGCCCGATGACGGGGTAGTTTCGTAGGATGGTGTGGGTTCCCTGAAACGCGTCGACCAACCCGCGTCCCAATATGGGGGCTGTAATGAGGAGTGACCAGAGCACGTGGGGCGTGCAAAACCAAGCCCCCGCCGCGGTGGCAATAAGGACGACTGTGGCGACTAGGAAAAAAAGATTGCGAACCATGGCTCTATCTTCGAGAAAGGGTGAATGTGGGCCATGGTATCAAAAATCGACCTTGGGAGAGCTTTTTAGATAGGGAAGCGTGGAAATGTCGCCTGCATGATAGGGGGTTCTCGACTCTGGGTTCAGTGCACGTAGCCCAGGGCCTTGAGCTGTTCGAGTATTTCAGGGGTCATGGGTTTGTCGGGTGTGGAAGGGTTAGAAAACTGGTCGCGCCATTGGTGAAGTTGTTGTTCCAACCCATTGCGTAGCGGAGTACGAATTTGGGAGATGTCCGTCTTTTCTTCCGGGTCGACCACGAGATCAAACATCTGTGGAAACCAGGTGCCGTCGGTTTTGGGAAACTCGATGTACTTGTGTGTCTGGGTACGAAGTACGTAGGCGAGCCCCCGTTGCTTGAAAGATTGACCTAGGTTTGTCATCCGAACGGGTTCGGTGCGGCAGTGGGAGTACACGATACGGTTCCAGTCAGCTTTCGTGGGGTGATGGGTAAGTAGGGGTATCAGGGAGCGACCGTCCATGGGTACAGGAGTTTGTATGCCTAGGGCATCGAGCACAGTGGGGGTCACGTCCACATGGTGCACGAGGGGTTCCACACGTTGTCGCAGTTGCGCACCTGGAAACCGAAGCACTAGCGGCACGTGTAGTTGTTCCTCGTAGGGCTGCGCGCCGTGGTCGAATTTCCAGTTTCTTTCCGTGTGGCTTTCCCCGTGGTCGGACATTAGTACGATGATTGTGCGGTCCAAAAGGTTCATCTGGCGGAGGGCTTGCACGACTCGACCCAGTGCCTGATCACTTTGGTGAATGTCTGCGTCGTAGCGATCGATGAGTTCCTTGCCCACGTGTTCTGGGATGGGGTGTTGGTTGAGGTCAAATGCGTTGGTCCCGTGGGTGTGCTTGTTGTGAAAGCTCGTGTACTCGATAATTTCTGGCTTTCGAAAGTGATCGAGGTGATCCAGTTCAGGGAGGTAGGGTTGATGTGGATCAAAGGAATGCATAAACATGAAGAAGGGCTTTTTGCTCGTCGCCATGGATCGAAGCCACCGCATGGCGATGTTGGCGGTGTCTGCGGCTGCACGGCTAAACCGAATGTTGTCTTCATAGGTTCCAAACCCGTGATGGAGACGTGTATGCTTTTTGAGCGTTCCACCGCTGATGAAGGCTGCGGTTTCGTAGCCTTCCTTTTGAAGGATGGACCCCAGGGTGTGAGTATTCTTCTTGAGTGATTTTCCGTTTAAAGTGATGCCGTGGTTGTTGGGCCAGAGGCCTGTGAATACGGATGCGTGTGAGGGTGCCGTATTGGCGTGGGCTGCAATGGCATTTTCGAAAACGATACCCTGTTGCGCGAGCTTGGTGAGTTCTGGTGCGGTATTGCGGTGGTAGCCATAGAAGGGAAGGTGGTCTGCGCGTGTAGTATCGGTGGATAATACGACCACGTTCCACCGTTGACGGACAAAGTGATTTTCCTTTTGTACGAGGGTCGTTTGTATCAACCCGGCGGTCAGCACGAGCCCCAATGTAAACAGGGCGATGGTTCGAAATGTTTGCGACATGACTAGGGCTGCCTTTCTAGCCCATTTGCCTACGTGGGGTAAGTATCTTCTGCGGGAGCGGCCGCTCTGCGGGAGCGGCCGGAAGGGTCAGTAGTAAATTTGGGCGCCGAGAAAGGTCCGTAGGCGGTCATTGCCGTTCCAAAGCATTTGAAAATCGGCACTGATGGCGGTGCCGAAGAACATCATCCGGTAGCTGATTCCAGGGCCCGCAAGTGCGTGGTGCTGTTTGTTGTGGTCGATCAATGTGCCCGCTCCGCCGTAGACCCGGAATGCTTCATGAAGGTACATGCCCGCCTTCGCCTGGACCACCACCTCGCGCCAGCCCGCAGGTGTGGAGAGCCATAAAAGATCGCCTCCAATGAAGGGTGTCCTAAAGGAGGGGTGCAGGTGGTACTCGTAGAGTGCTCCCACCGTGAAGGGCTCCGGGCCGGGACGAAAGGTGCTTCCCAGGTAGATGCCCACATGGTGCTGCCGGTGGAGGTAGGCCCTGTTTAGGCGAACTTCGTCCTCGGGGCTGGGGCGAACTCCAAACGCCATAAGAATCCAAACCAGGAGGACACTGACCACGGCCCAGGTATTCCACGGTTGTGGGCCCTGGGTTAGGTGAGGGTGCCCATGGATTTTCTGTTGCGCACCTGGATTCGAATGATAGATATTGAAAGTCGTTTTCATTATCGAAAACGGCTTTGCAATATTTGATTCGAGGGAGATGGGTGACATGGGTACTGGAAGAGGTTTTTTGCTCTGGCTGATGGTGTTGGTCCTAGGAACCGCCTGCGGATCCGAACAAGATGGGGTGGGGAACTACCTTTTCGATAGCCGATACGTGGACGGAGAATCGAGTGTGGCCCATGGGGGGCAGACCACACGGCATATTCTTGTGTTGGATTTGACGGGGGAAATGGCGCGCATTTCCGCTGGGGTGTTGGACGGCACGATTTCTCCCGACCAGTTTGATGAGGGCGGGGAGGTGCTCGCTGTGATGAATGCCTTTTTCCGTGAAGGTGCAGGAAGTTTGGGTACACGGGGCCTGCCAGGGCTCTTGGACGACGGAGACTCCCTTTGCCAGGCTTCCTATGGGGACCTTTCCGATGCTCGATTGGTGAACAAGGTCGCCGGTGAGGATGATGTGACCGACCACAGGGATTGGGACGGGGACGACGAGGGAAGTACAGGGCCTGCGTTCGCCGGGTGGACGGATTCTACCGTGTTTTTAGGGAGCGGTGCCATCGCTGCTGGCGTGGGAGATACGCCTGTGAACTTGATGGATGCCCTGTTCACCACATTTGAGGCGCAGGTGCGTGCCTGTGCTTTGGACAACAACGATTGCCCCAGGGATGGCGATGGCAACGGGTTGCCCTTGTATGTGACCCCTCAGGGCCTTGATTTGCGTCAGCTTGTGCAGAAGGTTTTGATCGGTGCCCTCCAGTTTAGTCAGGGTGCGGACGACTATTTGGATGGGGACGTGGAAGGCAAGGGGTTGCGTGCCGAACACACGGTACCCGCGGAGGACGGGGCGGCCTACACTGCATTGGAGCACGCGTGGGATGAGGCCTTTGGTTACTTCGGTGCCGCGGTGAACTATGGGGCTTACACCGATGATGAGATCCGGGGGAGTGATGGGCGTGAGGGGTTTTCCCGTGGATACAACGATGTGAACGGGGACGGTTGTATCGATGTGTCGTCGGAGATCAATTTTGGTGTGTCCGTCAACGCGGCAAAGCGGGACGTCGGGTCCACTACGGGTACGGATTTCACCGGAGAAGCGATGGCTGCGTTCCTGGGAGGTCGGCGGCTAATCGCATCGATTGATGGCCCATTGTCGGAGACCCAACAGGTGGCCCTTGGGGTGTACCGGGATACCGTGCTGGATGCCTGGGAGATGTCCATCGCTGCCACGGTGGTGCACTACGTGAACGATACGCTTGGGGATCTCGCCGCTTGCGGTACCGATGGTTTTGACTTTGCGGATTACGCCAAGCACTGGAGTGAGTTGAAGGGGTTTGCGTTGGGCTTGCAGTTCAACCCCCGATCGCCGGTGGGTACCCAGGACTTTGATGCGGTGCACATGGGTATTGGGGATCGTCCCGTGCTGTGCGATGGGGGTGTGGATGACTATCGGGCGGCCCTCGAGAATGTGCGCAATATCTTGCAAGGCCTGTACGGAATGGAAGCGGACGATGTTGCAAACTGGTAGCCGCCGCTTGCTGCCGAAGGTCCTGTTGGCGAGTGGCCTGTGGATGGGTTGCCTAATATCGTGTTTCCTTTTGGGATGCTCCAAGGGAGGTGGATCCACCGCACCCGAGTCTGCTATTCGTCTGCAAGCCGCGCGCCAACTGGGGGAGTTTGTGATCCTTCCTGCCTACGGGGAGTTTTCAAATGCATCCGACGCTCTCGCATTTACCCTAACCACCTACGCGTCGGATTTGAGTGAGACCAATCGGACCGCGGCTGAGGAGGATTGGCACCGGGCCATGGACGTCTGGCAGCGTGTGGAAGTCATGCAGGTGGGGCCGCTTGGATCCATGACAGAGGTGGTGGGTGGCTTGGACCTTCGGGATGAAATCTACCCCTGGCCGTCCCTGAACCTATGCGCGGTGGATCAAATGACCTTGGATGGGGTATCAGGCGTGGACGACCTTCGTGATGCGCCGGTGAATGCCAGGGGTTTGGGGGCCCTGGAATATCTGCTGTTTGTGGAAGATTCGGACAACCGCTGTTCACCGCTTGCGCCGATTAACGTGGATGGCAGTTGGGATGCCCTTTCGGATAGCGAGGTGTTGCAGCGCCGGCTGAACCTTGCGGCGTTGATGGCAGAGCTGGTCAGTGATTACGCAGATACCCTGGTCGCACTGTGGGGCACATCCGCTGTGGACGGCGCGTTCGTTCAAGAGTTTCAGAACCCGAGTGGTTCTAGCGCCGGGTACGGTTCGGCCCAGGAGGCCTTGAACGGCATTTCGGACGCCATGTTCTACGTGGATACGGAAACCAAGGATATGAAGATCGGGGAAGTGGCCGGCCTCACCTCCTGCGATACCGACACGTGCCCGGATGCGAGGGAGTCACGGTTTGCGAATCGATCGAAGGAGCACATTCGGCAAAACCTTGTTGGGTTTCGTTCCCTCTTTTTTGGGGGGGAGCCGGGGAGTGACGGAGTTGGGTTTGACGACCTGTTGGATGACATGGGCGCATCGGACTTTCGACAATCCATGGGTACACACATTGATGGGGCAATCGCTGCGGTGGATGCCATCGACGGCACGTTGGTGGCGGCCCTGGGCGATGACCTGCAGTCCGTGCGTGACGCCCACTCGGCCATCCGCCTCATGACCGATGATTTGAAAACGATGTTTCTATCGGTGTTGGATTTGGAAGCGCCTAACCGTGCGGCCGGCGACAACGATTGATGCTGGGCCTTTTTCGCCGCAGAGCGGCTTACCGCTTCAAACCGACCCTCGAAGTATGTCTCAATACGTCTTCGCGCCGGTTTTGCAGGGGCGCACGCTCTGCGACGAAAAATGCTTCTGCATCTGGGAGAGCGGCTTACCGCTTTGTTTGCTCCCCTGGTGAATCGGTGGATGGGGCGTCGTTGGCGGTGTTTCGGATGTTGTTTGGGCTGTTGATGTTTGGCAGCACGGTGCGGTTCATGGCCCTGGGTTGGGTGGACCGGTGTTATGGGGAGCCCACGTTTTTCTTCAAGTATTGGGGTTTTGCATGGGTACGTAGTTTTGATGTGTCGGTCATGTACGCGCTTTTCGGTGTGGTGGCCCTTGCGGCCTTGGGGATGGCGATTGGGCTATTTTACCGCTGGTGCGCGGTGGTGTTCACGTTGGTGTTTACCTACGTGGAGCTCATTGATGTGACGAACTACCTCAACCACTATTACCTGGTGAGCCTGTTGGGCGTGCTGTGTTGCTTGCTGCCCCTGGACCAGGTGGGCTCGTTGGACGGGTGGCGCAGGCGGCGACGGGGCATTGAAACCGGTGCCACAGTCCCGAAAAGGGCACTCTCATTGCTGCGATTTCAGGTGGGGGTGGTGTACCTGTTTGCGGGTTTGGCGAAGCTCGAGCCCGACTGGTTGCTGCATGGGCAACCCCTGGGAATTTGGTTGGCATCTCGCTCTGAGGCGCCGATGATGGGTGCGGTGGGGAACCTTCCCTACGCGGCCTTGGTATTTTCTTGGGCAGGGTTTGTGCACGACCTGTTGGCCCCGTTTCTTTTGTCCCACCGTGTCACACGTCGCTGGTTTTTTCCGGTGCTGGTGCTGTTCCATGGAGGCACGTTCCTCCTGTTCAATATTGGGATCTTCCCCCTGTTGATGCCAATTTGCGCCCTGTTGTTTTTTGAACCGGGTTTTCCACGTCGCCTATTGAAGCCAATGGGGTGCGGTGTTTTGCCTTCTCCTTCCGCACCCCTGGAAACCAAAAAGAGGAACGGACCACACCAATGGTTTGTTGGCGCGTGGATGTTGTTGCAGGTGTTGGTACCCCTGAGAACGCACCTCTATGGGGGGAATGTGCTTTGGCATGAGCAGGGCATGCGTTGGAGCTGGCGTGTGATGCTGCGCGAGAAGAACGGTTCCATCACGTACCGAGTACGATCCTCGGCGTGGCAGGGGGAACGCCTGGTTTCACCACGTCGCTATTTGACGTCTCACCAGGAACGTGAAATGTCCGGCCAGCCTGACATGGTGCTGCAGCTTGGAAAACACGTGGGGGAGCAAGCCAAGAAACGTGGCCTTCAGGACGTGCAAGTATTTGTGGACGCGCTGGTATCCCTCAATGGGAGACCTGGTGCTCCCATGATCGATCCTTCGGTGGATTTGATGACCGTACGTGACGGTGTGGGATTGGCCGGCTGGATCTTGCCCGCCCCGAAGGGGCCGCCGCTTAGGTGGAGGGCACCATGAAGTTTTGGGGTGTCTCGGTTCCTGTTGTTTCTGTGCTGTGCATTGGTGGGTTGTCCTATGCCCAGGAGGGTGAACCGCGGGAACGTGAAAATCAGGAAGCTGAACCCAGGGATGATGGGTGGATGTTGGATGCGGTGGCCGTGGAGGCCGTGGCCGTGGACCCACACGCAGGTGGCGTTGCTGTGGTGGACGGTATTCGATCCCTGGGAGCGACCTCCCTGGTGACCGAGCAGGATCTAGAACAGGCGAACTACTCGGATCCTAACCGTGTGCTTTATCAGGTGCCTGGGGTCACCGTACGGGAGGAGGATGGCTTTGGGCTGCGCCCCAACATCGGTATTCGTGGGGTGGATTCGGACCGGAGTAAAAAGGTGACACTGATGGAGGATGGGGTGCTGTTTGCGCCCGCTCCCTACTCGGCGCCTGCGGCGTATTACTTCCCCTCCATGGGGCGTGTGGTGGGCGTGGATGTGTACAAAGGTGCATCCACGTTGTTGTATGGTCCTGCCACGGTGGGTGGTGCGGTGGATTTGCGGACGCGATCGATTCCTGAAACGGGGCAGGGGGCGCTGAACTTGGCCCTGGGCCGATTCGGGTCCAGGCGCGTGAATGCTCACATCGGTACCGGCTGGTCCTGGGGTGGTTTTGTTCTGGATGTGGCGGACATGGGCAGCCGTGGTTTTAAGACCCTGGATGTTACAGATGGGTTTACGGGGTTTACGCGCGATGAACTGGTGTGGAAGGGGCAAGTGCACACCCCGCTCGATCGCGCGGTGGTGCACCGCGTGGGCGCAAAGATAGGTTACGGTTGGGAGCAATCCCGGGAGTCCTATTTGGGTCTTGAGGATGGGGACCTGAACCAGGATCCGAACCGCCGCTACGCTGCGGGACAGCGGGATCGAATGATCTGGCGCCGGTCACAAATCAACCTCCGCTACGAACTGGATACGGCGGTTTCAAACACACGGGTTGTGCTTTACAGAAACGATCTGGATCGGACCTGGCGGAGATTGGATCGGTTTCGGGACGGGCCTTCGCTGGTGGACACGTTACGGAGTCCGAGTGGTGTGCGGGAGGTGTACTACAACGTGCTCACGGGTACCCAGGATTCCGCCTCAGTATTGGACCCGGCCCAGGATCAGGAGGATCTCATTGTTACTAGCAACGAACGCACGTTCGTTTCCCGTGGGGTGCAGGCCACCCACCGAACAGAATTTGACGCCATGGGTGCGTTTCACGAAGTGGAGGTGGGCGTACGCCTGCACAACGACAGTGTTCAGCGCAATCACACGGAGCGAGGGTACCGAATGAGCGCTGGGCGATTGTCTTCGGATGGGCAATCCCAGGTTCAGGCCCGGGATGATTTGGGTGAGGCCACAGCGCTTTCAGCCTATCTATCCTACTTGCTTGAGATCGGGCGGTGGACGTGGGTTCCCTCGGCACGCACCGAGAGAATCTGGACAAGGTTTGAGGACGTTTTGGCGGTTGCGGAAACGGATCGAATCCAGCAGGTGTGGCTTCCTGGGATGCGGCTGCAACTGGATCGTGGAATGCCCTGGTCATTTTTCGGGGGCGTTCACCGCGGGTTTGCACCGGTGACCCCAGGGCAGGATAGGGCAGTGGATCCAGAAACGAGCTGGAACTACGAGTTGGGCGCCCGGTTGGACGTCCCGTTGGACGACGGTGGATGGACGGGTGAAGCCGTGGCGTTCGTGAACGACTACGGCAACTTGTCAGGGCAATGCACCACGTCTTCGGGGTGCGGTACGGATCAGCTTGGGGAGCAGTTCAATGGGGGTGAAGCCCTGGTGTGGGGGCTTGAGCTTGCGTTGGCAAAGACGTTGGAGTTGAGCCATGGCCATCGGTTGACGGGCCAGGGGTCCTACACCTGGACCCGGGGGCAATTCGATACCGATTTTTCTTCCGACAATCCCCTGTTCGGTGATGTCAGCGTTGGGGATAGGCTTCCTTATCTACCTGTGCATCGGGGGCAGCTGAGGGCCCTGTGGGAACAGGATAGGCTTTCGGCTGGGCTGGGAGCGACGGTGGTGGGCGAAATGCGTGAGCAGGCGGGGCAGGGTGAGCCTGAACCCGGGGCGCTTCCCTTGACGGATCGCTACGTACTGATGGATGCCCAGGTTCGCGTTCGTGTGGGGGATCGTACCGAGTTCTCCTTGCGGGGTGAGAATCTTCTTAACCAACAGCCGATTGTGGCCCGACGCCCCTTCGGTGCTCGTACGGTACACCCCTTGCAAGTATGGGTGGGCATGGGTGTCGAGCTGTAGACTAGGCTGTGCTAGTTCTGGTGGATGGAGGAGCGACCCGAAGTTTCGGCGATTGAGGCCCTTGCGCTACGTCGGTTGATTGCGCTTCGGTGGTGGGCGGTGCTTCTTGGCGGAGTTGGGGGAGCGGTCGCCTGGTGGATGGATGTGGTGAGCGCCGGCCCTGTGGTTCTCTGGGTGCCGTTGTCGATTCTGGTGGCGAGCAATGTGGCTCTGTCCCGCTGGGTGGGAGCTCAGGTTTCTGAAACGGTGCTTGTGGGAGTGCTGGTGCTGGATGCGGCCGTGCTCACCGTGGCCCTGTGGAACACGGGCGGTGCGTCGAACCCCTTTACGGTGCTTTACATCGTAGAGGTGGCCGTGGCCGCCCTTGTGCTCCGCGCCCCCTGGTCCTGGGTGGTGACCGCGGGGGCCGGGCTTGGTTACGGGCTACTCTTTGTGCTTCCGGGTTCAACAGATGGTTCCGGCCACGGGATGCCGCACCATGGTATGGAACATCACGCGACTGCACACCAGGCGACTGCACACCAGGCGACGGGGTACCAGGGCATGGAACAAAGTGGTGTGGTAGCGTCGTTTGAGACCCATTTGTACGGCATGTTGGTCGCCTTTTCCGTTGCAGCGGTGGCGATTCTTGTGGTGGTGCAGTGGTTGGTACGGGATCTTCGGCAACGGGAGCACGCGTTGGAGAGTGCCCAACAAGCGGCTTTTCGTGCCAAGCGTTTGGCGGCGGTCAGTGCCATGGCGGCAGGTGCCGCCCACGAACTGGGAAGCCCCCTGGGTACGCTTAAGCTGATCTCTTCTGAGTTGATAGGGATGGTGGATCAGCCGACGGATCGGTTTTGCAAAGAAGTGCGGCTGTTGGATCAGGAGGTGGACCGTTGCCAGAACATTCTCTCCCAAATGGGGATTGAGGCGGGTCAGCTTCATGGAGAGCCCCCGGGGAGGATTCAGGTGTCCGACTTGGTTGGCCGGGCCATGGCGGGCACAACGGACGGTACGCGTGTTGTGCCTACGCTTCCTGAGGAGGGTGTGGAGTTGCGAATTCCCGTTCAGGCCATGGTTCGGGCACTTACCAACCTGTTACAAAACGGTTTGGATGCCTCTGGGTCAGAGCAAGAGGTTGCCCTTCAGGTGGAAGTGGATCCTGATCGGGTGCGGTTTGTGGTGCTGGATTCGGGTCGAGGGATGGCACCTGGGGTTCTGGCACGGAGCCGTGAGCCATTTTTCTCCACCAAGACACAGCATCGGGGCATGGGTTTGGGTTTGTTTGTGGTGCAGAGTCTCGCCGATCACCTGGGTGGTGAGTTGATGTTGAATTCTAGTGTGGGCAAGGGCACCCGTGCTTGTTTGGGGATTCCGCGGTGAGCACCTCTGAAGCAAAGCCACGCCAGGTGCGTGTGTTGGTTGTGGAAGATGATCACGTGTTCCGTGAGCGTCTGGTCTATTCTTTGGAACGGTGCGGCCACAGGGTAGTGGCCACTGGAACTGCGGGGGACGCGCTAGGCTACGCGCAGCGGCATCCTGTGGATCGTGCCATTGTGGATTTACGGCTTCCCGATATGGGTGGACTTGAACTCGTGCCCCGCCTGCTCGAATGCCGACCCACATTGCAAGTGCTCGTGCTCACCGGATACGGGAGCATTGCCACGGCGCTTGAGGCGGTGCGACTGGGTGCGGGTCACTACCTGACCAAGCCAGTCACCGCGGAGCAGATTGAGGATGCCTTTGCGCAGATGGATGAGGGCCCTGCGGATGGGAATTCTGCGGACGGGAATTCTAGGAGCGGGGATCCAGCGAGTGGAAATTTTGCTGGGACTGAGATGGATACCGGTGATGTTCCATCCCTTGCGAGGGTGGAGTGGGAGCATATTCAGCGGGTGCTGCAGGATTGTGGTGGAAATATTACCCATGCGGCCGAGCTTTTGGGGATTCACCGGCGTTCCTTGCAACGTAAGTTGCAGAAGTTGCCGTCGCGTCGGTAGTGCGGATGTTCGTGGTCTGCGGCTCAACGAACGTAGTTGAGCCAGAGTTGGGCTGCCACATCGTAGTTTCTGGTTGCGGTGACGGGAATGAGGGGGCCTCCTTCGATGGACCAGTTGGAGTTCAGGAACCTTCGGATTGTGGGAGCCACTTGCAGCGTGGTGGATCCTTCCCTTGGAAGGTTGGCGATGGGTTGGGTGGGGCTACGCAGGTGGGTTTGGGCAAAGAGCTGTACGTTAAACCCCAACGCTGGGCGAGCTTCCGAAGTGAACAGGGGGGTCCAGGTTGCGCCGTAGTTGATTCGAAGACCTGCATTGCCCCGTGGAGCACCTTCCACTCCTAGGGTCCAGGTAACTCGGTGTCGGGGCGCAAGGGTGTGAATCAGGTTTGTGGTTAGGCGTGTCCAGGGATTCGGTTGGGTCGAAAGGTTGTGTGCGACCCCCGGAGCGATGGCTTCGGCCCAATAAGCCACGTGTAGGGATGGGGACCATGGGTGTTGCAAGCCAATACCTAGGCTTGGATCCAGGGAGCGGGTTTTGGCTTCGTTTGTGGATTGCCACGTGTGTGGAACCGTGGCGACCGCGCTCCAATGGGGTGTGAGAGCGATGGCTGCACTCCACTGGGCTTGGTAGGTTCCTGTTCTTTGTGACGGGCTGTTGCTTGTACCCAGGGAGCCCCAGGTCCCCCATCGCAGTTGGTAGGGTGTGCTGCGGGACGTGTGCCCTGTGGTGAGGGCCATGGGTGACCCAATCCCCGTGGCCGTGGGGAGACCCGTGAGTGGCGCGCTGGGTACAGGAATGGGGTCGCCATGGTGGGCGTTCGAGACCGGGGCCCAAGTCAACCATGCGGCGAAGAAAGCTATGGCGCTGGCGCGTACCACGGTGCCGTTTATGGAGGTGGTGGTGTTCGGGCACCATGTGGCATTTTGTCGCCGTGCGGTTCAGGGCTTTTTGGTCGGCCTCTCCTGGTTATGGTCCTGCGGGAAAGAAGCGAGCGAGGAACTGTACGAGCACCAGAATGGGAACGAGCAACGCGGCCATGGGAGTGAGCAGCGATAGGAACGGGTAGAATCCCGTGGGGAGGAAATCCAACTGCATTTCCGTAATGGCTTTGTACGGTCCGCTGTAAGTCACCATCCAATAAATAGGAGGAACCACGCCTGCCAACAGGAGTGGGCCTCGGATCCAACCAGGAACTCGGGTCGATCGGTTCCGGATGCGTTCAAAGGTTTCGGGCAGGGACACCGCGCAAGTGTACCCGAGCGGGCTTCCATGGTGAAGCCTCTCGAATGTCTATTGTGTTGCTCCCTGGGGAACAGCACTATTTGGAGATGGATGCGGTCCAGGATCCTTCGATGCAGAGGGAATCCGGTGTACGGGTGTTTTCTCCCGTGAGCGGGTGGGAGGGATCGCTGGCGATACTAAATGTACCGTGGGGGAGGTTGATCTGAGTCTTTACAACTACCCGTGCGCCGAGGGCTTGATTGTTGCACTCGAAATCCAAGATGATGTGGCCGCTGTCGTTGAAGTCCCAGTTGGCGCATAGGTGTTTGGTGGATAGCTCTTGAAGCATGGGCGGGTTTGAACTGCGGCTATTGCTACCGGTACAGGTGCTGGCTAGGGTTTTCGGAGCACCGTCGCCACAGAAAACCTCCACAATGGCTGTGCCGTAGGTCCAGGTGTAGTCCCAGTCAAAACGTACGGAAGATCCGGTGGCGCCCAGGTTGGGAAGATCGATGGCCCAGGCGAACTTGTCGTCGTGCTCAAAACGGGTTGATTGGGAAACCATGGCTGCACCACTTGCGGGGGCGGTGACGTCGCCAAGTTCAACGGGGGTGTTCCAGTTGCCGCCCGAGGGATCGGTTTTGTCGCACATGCACACTCCCACGTTGTTGCCGTCGTTGAGGCAGCTTTTTCCTCGAGTGCAATCTGGAGTACAGGTCACTGCGACAACCGCGGCATCTCCGGCATCCACGGAACTGTCTGTTACGGAGCCGTCATCTATCATTCCAGCGTCCACCGTGATGTTTGGAGTGCCTGAGCTTCCGGATCCTCCACAGGCCACAAGTGCGGCCACAGGGGCCATAAGCAGGCCAATTTGAAGGGTGGAAAGCAGCAGTTCTTTGGAACGGGTCATCATCAAGTAAGCCTAGCTCATATCCTGAGGAAGGAAAATGATGCAGTGCGGCGCGCAGGATAGGCTGGTGTGACCATATTTGTAGGATTCCAGCTCTGGCGGCATGTGGTTCTGTTTGTTCTGTGGGGTTTTCTGACCAAGGGCATTTTCTCACTACTGGGTGAGCGAGAGATAGGCTGCCCATCTTCCGTCGATGCATAGGGAATCGGGTGTTCTCGTGGGTTGACCGGCGAACGGGTGTGTCGGGTTTTTTACCTGGAAGGTGCCATGGGGGATATCGAACTTTGTTTTTAGTACCGCGGTGACGCCGTCTTCAGGGAACTCGCACTCGAAATCCAAGAAAATGTGTCCCGAGTCATTGAAACCTAGGGTTGTGCAGGAGTGGGTGAGGGAACCCACGGTAAGGTATGGATCTGCTCCGAAACGGTTTTTGGTGCCCGTGCAGGTCGATGCGGATGTCTTGAGTAGGCCCCTGTTGCATCGGATTTGAATCTCGGAGTTGCCATAGGTCCATGTGTAGTCCCAAATGAAGCCCACAGAGGACCCTGGTCCCCCCAGGTTGGGGAGATCCAGGGACCAGCCGATGGAGTTGTCGTGTTCAAACCGAACGGGTTGTTCCACGATTCGCGTGGTGCCCGGCTGTACAGTGAAGGTGCCGACCGGGTCGGGCGTGAGCCAGGTGCCCGCGGAGGAGTTGCATTCGCAGATCCCAAAGTTGTCCCCGTCGTTGTCATCCACGCAATCTCGGCCACGCGTGGTGCAGTCGTAGTCGCAGGTGAGTGCCGTGAGCGCCGCGTCCACAGCACCGTCGACTGTGGCGTCGACAGCACCGTCGACTGTGCTGTCCTGGAGGCCAGCAGCGTCCCCGGAAGCATCCCCCAATCCACCGTCATTGAGATTTCCGGCATCTAGGGGGCCGCCTGGGCTGGGCTTGCTTGAGCCATCACAGGCCAGGAGGGAGATGCTGATCAGAACAAGGGCAATGGAATTCAAATGTGAGCGCATATGCCCCTGGATCTAGCGCCAAAGACGGCCTTCAGCCAGTTGAGTCTCTTTTTCTCCATATTTTGAGGATCTCTGCCCCTGCTTAAAACGATTGATATGTGAGTCCTTCTTCGGCGCGTGTGACCTGGGGCCCTGTTGCCCCGGGAGGTCACCGGGTCAACACTGGGGTCATGGCTGTGAAGTTGAGTGTCAACGTGAACAAGATCGCTACGTTGCGAAATGCGCGGGGGGGCAGTGAGCCGTCGGTTGCGCTGTTTGCGCGCCGGGCCCTGCAGTTTGGTGCCCATGGGATTACGGTTCATCCACGGCCCGACGAGCGGCATATTCGCGCGTCCGATGTGCACGTCCTTGGGAAGATGCTTCAGGAGAATGAGTTTCAGGGACGGGAGTTCAACATCGAGGGGTATCCCGATGATCGGTATCTGAATCTTGTGGAGGAGGTGCGCCCCACCCAGGCGACGCTTGTGCCCGACGGCCCTGATGTGTTGACGAGCAATGCGGGTTGGGATGTGGTTGGCCAGCGGGCGATGTTGCAGGGCGTGGTTGCGCGGATCCAGGCCATGGGGGTTCGGGTATCGCTTTTTGTGGACCCTGAAGTTTCGCAGGTGCGTGCTGCGAAGGATGTGGGGGCCGATCGAATTGAGTTGTACACGGGGCCCTATGCTGAAGCGTTTGCACATGGGGAAACGGAAGCTTCCTACGACCGGTACGTGAAGGCCGCTTCCTGCGCGGTGGACGTTGGCGTTGGCGTAAATGCGGGGCACGACCTGGATGTGGAAAACCTTTGGTTGATCAAGGATTTGCCGGGTATCGAGGAAGTGTCCATAGGCCATGCGCTGGTCTGTCACGCTTTGGTTGTTGGGTGGGAAGCTGCCATCAAGGCCTATCTTGATGTGCTTTCCCCTGTGTCCTAGGCGCCCCTGTTGGCTGTATTCACTTCACGGTGTCTGCTTCACGGTGTCTGCTTCACGACGCCGTTTATTTAACCACCCGTAGGTAGGGGGGGAGTGCTTTGCCCTTGGGTGTGGTGGGTTTGCGCATGAGCGGTGCTGTATGTTCGTCGGGGTGGTCCGAGGAGGGCTTGTCAGAAGGGGCTTGCTGGCCTTCGCCCTCGAAGACTTGAAGGGCTCCTCCGGGGGTGGGTTGGGGTGCTTCAAGTGGTGCGGCTGCTGGGTTCGCCACGTGTGGGCTTGCCAGGGGAGATCGTGGTGTTGGTGTTTCCTGAGAGTCTTGGTTGGACAGTTCTGGATCGTGCCTGCCGAACTCGCGATCGACCTCGTGGGCGATTTCGTCGGGGAGGTCTTCGGGCCAGACCATGCCACGACCGTCTTCTCCCACGAGGGCGAAGACGTGCTTCCAGGGGACACGGCAGGTGAAGGGAGCGCGGTTGAACGATAGGGTGCCGAACACGCCTTTGTCATCGATGCGGAGATCGGGAATAGGTACGGGCATGTCCAGGCCGACCTGCAGTACCAACTGGGGCTGGTCCTTGAGCCATGGAGGCACCTCCACCTCTTCCCGGCGTGGGTCCATGTGAACAAAGACACTTCCACGCAGCAACAGTGCGCGCCCCACGTCCTTCTTGGATGGTAGTTCCTGCTCCGCCATAGCCCTGTGCGCAGTCTGGCTCGGAGAGCCCCTATGCGCCAGGTATCAATGAGTCTCTGAGTTCCCCCCTAGGGGTATCCTTGCCGTATCTCTTGTGGTAGCGGTGTCTGCAGCGATTATTGAACGCTTTTCCAAGTTTCTGCAATGGGTGGCGAACCTTGCTAGGTTGACCAAGAGATGGACAACAAATCGTGAATGTTGCTGTGGTTGGTCTGGGGTTTGCGGGGAGTGCACTTGCTTTGGCACTGTCGCGGCGTGGGCATACTGTAACTGTCTACGAGCAGGCTGTTGAACCGAGCCCGATTGGCGCGGGTATTTTGATCCAACCCACGGGTATGCATGTGCTGAAGCGGTTGGGGTTGCTTGACGCTTGCCGAGAGCGGGGGGCCGTCGTGGATCGGCTGCGCTGTCGAACGGCCCGTGGAGCCACGCTGTTTAACCTCCCGTATGGAAGTTTGCGAGAAGATTTACACGGCCTCGGCATGCATCGAGGATCCCTCTTTGAGGTTTTGTTCGGGGCGCTTCAACGTACCGATGTGGACATCAAGACGGGGGTCGAGATCGTGGATGTTCAGGGCGGTGGCTTGCTCTTGGATGCGTCAGGTAGGGGGTTTGGGCCCCACGACCTTGTTGTTGTGGCGAATGGCGCGCAATCGAAGTTGCGCTCTTCGGCGTCCTTGAGTTGCCGTGCCACGCCCTATCCCTGGGGGGCGCTCTGGTTTGTGGGCTCGGACCCGAACGGCGTGTTTGACGGTGAGCTCGCCCAGGTGGTTCAGGGGACCCGGCGCATGCTTGGATTTTTGCCAAGTGGAAGGGACCCTGCGGGGAACAGGTGCGTGAGTCTATTTTGGAGTGTGCGCGTGGATCGGGCTCAAACCGTATCTGCCGACCTGCCAAGGCTGCTAGGGACAATTCGATCCTATGAGCCCCGCAGTGAATTCCTTCTGGAACAGATTCGATCGCCTGGGGATTTGCTGTGCGCACGTTACGTGGATGTCAGAATGGGGCGGATACGCGGTGCAAACCTCGTGGTGATTGGGGACGCGGCCCACGCGACCAGCCCCCAACTGGGACAGGGAACCAATCTGGCGTTGATGGATGCCATCGCCCTGGCGGACAGGATTGGCAAGGGCGCTGTCACAGGGGCCGTATTGGCTGAGTACGTGAGTAGCAGGCGACATCACGTAAAATACTACCAGTGGGCAAGCCGCTGGCTGACGCCAGTGTTTCAGTCGGGCCTATCCTGGCTTGGCCCCATTCGGGATCGACTGTTGCCGCTCGTGGGGCGGTTCAAGTGGTTGCAGCGACAAATGCTGTTGACCTTGGCTGGCGTGAAGCGGGGACTCTTTCGCAAGTCACTGGGTTTGCCTGAGTTGTAGGGTTTGCCTGAGTTGCAGGGTTTGCCTGAGTTGTTGGGGTTTCGCTTCGGACACTTGGCGCACAGGGGAAGCACTGCTCGCGTGCGTTGATGAGATTGCGCTGCTTTGTGGTTCGGCACATTCGATTTACGATGGAGGGAACCGCTTCGTGTTCTTGACCCCCGCCTTGCTTGTGTTCAGGTTTGAAGTGTGTTGGGGCCAGGTTCTTTCTATTTGCTGTTTGGTATGGCTCTTCTCTCCGTGTTGATAGCGACGTTGGTCATTGTTGCCTGTCGGAGCTGGAAGGTGGGGGTGATTGTTGTTACGTGGCTTGCCCTAGTGTCCGGGTTGTCTTGGTACGGCGTGCTTGATACGTATGTTCCGCCGCGACCGCTGTTTGTGCTTCTGCCAACCTTGGCAGGATTTTTTCTGTTGATTCGGCTCTGTGGTACGTCGTTGTGTGCGATTCCAATTGGGGTGTTGGTCGGTGTTCAGGCGTTTCGAATCCCCGTGGAGCTATTGATTCACCGGGCTGTGATGGAGGGTGTTGCTCCTCCTCAAATGACCTGGTTCCCTGGGCTCAACTATGATGTGGTAACCGGTGTTTCGGCGTTGCTGCTGGCTCCTGTTGCAGGACGGTTGCCCCGTTGGGTGCTGCACCTCTGGAATGGCATGGGGCTTTGTTTGCTTGCCTGGGTCGTGTTTGTGGGTGTGCTGTCTTTGCCGACCCCTTTGCAGCAGTTTAAACCCGACAATACTTGGATTGCGTTCTTTCCCTACATCGGACTTCCGGTTGTATTGGTGAGTACAGCGTTGCTTGGTCACCTTGTTTTGCTAAAGAAACTAAGAAGTACCGCACGTCCAACTTGAGATGATTGGGAGTTTGTTCCCTGCAGATTCTGTTATCCAATGCCATGGCTTTGCCCGCTTTGGATGGAAGTTTAGGTGTCGTTGCTCTTGCACTCGAGATCCTGAAATGTACTCGGTCTCAAGGTTTTTTGGGGGGTTGAGTTTTGTGTTGGAATGGGTTTTTCCAGGTGCTGGCGTGGGCGGGTTGTGGTGCGACGGGGACGACTCAGAAGTGTTTCGAAATGGAACGGCTTCAGCTAGGATTCAACAATGATGGTGAAAGAAGTGTTGGAGACGCTGAAATCCCTGGGCGACCCATCGGTATGTACTTGCAACGTAAGGAATGGTGCGAGTAGCGATCACTTTGGTGTCAAGTTGGGTGATATTCGTAGGGTTGCAAAAGAGATCAAGACAAATCACGGGCTGGGTATGGAGCTCTGGAAAACTGGGATTATTGATGCCCGGCTGTTGGCTATCTTGCTGATTAAGCCGAGGGCTCTGTCAGTTCGTGAGTTGGATGGGATGGTGCGTTCCGTTTCCGTTTCGCAGGTAGCCGACTGGATGAACGCGTACGTCGCAGAGAAGCACCCCGACAAAGAAACGTTACGCGAAAAATGGATGGAGGATAGGGCACCGTGGGTGGCGCGCGCAGGATGGGCTCTGACTGCGAAACGGATTGCGAAGAATCTGGATGGGATCGATCTGACGGAGCTATTGGTTCGTATCGAATCGTCGATGGCGCACATTGCACCGGAGGTACAGTGGACCATGAATAGCACGCTTGTGGAGATTGGTATCCGGGCTCCACAATATCGTGACCGTGCGATTGCCATTGGAGAAAAATTGGGGATCTATCGCGACTACCCGGTTTCCAAAGGTTGCACTTCGCCTTTTGCACCGATTTGGATCAACGAGATGGTGCGCAGACAGGCCTAGGGCAACCCCAGCGTAACCAAACTCAATGCTTTGCCTATCAGTACCTTTGAGGTGCCAATGAAGGGCGCTCCATCAACCAGTGTTCTGAGTTTTTCCTGGGAGCGATGGGATCGCTCCCTTTTCGTGGGAGCTTCCGTTGTGGGCGAGGCATAGCAGGATCACTCCGTGAAGTTCAGTTGGTCACGGGGGCCACGGGGTACGAGGGGAGCTACGTGTGCCCGGCGCTGAAGGCCGCTGGTTATTCCGTGCGTAGATCGTCGCGTTCGCCATCCCGTGCACGGGCACGCTTTGGTGGGGATGACTGGGTGGAGCTTGATGTTGACAAGCCTGAGACCCTTGCCGAGGCCATGGAGGGGTGCAGCGCGGCGGTGTATCTTGTTCATTCTGTCGCCACATCCTCTGACTACCCCGAGAGAGAAGCCCTCGCGGCGACAGCGTTTTGTGCCGCAGCCCGAACGGCTGGGGTCCGTAGGATTGTTTACCTAGGTGGCACCCGACCGGAAGGGCGCCCTTCACGGCATTTGGCGAGTCGTCTACGGACCGGCGCGATTCTTCGTGAGCAGTTTGAATCCACGATCGAGTTGCGCGCAGGGCTTATCATTGGGGTGGGTGGGAGCAGTTGGTATATGGTTCGGGATCTGGCCAACCGGTTGCCCGTCATGGTGTTGCCGCAATGGCTTCGCCACAGTTCATGGCCCATTGGTATCGATGACGTGGTTTTGGCCATTGTAAGCGCTGTTGGATCCGACGGTAGGGGTTCAGCAGCGTACGACCTCCCGGGCTCTGAGCGGATCGAGCATCGGGACCTGATTCGGCATGTGGCGAGCGCACTGGGGAAGCACCCTCTGCTCTTTGGAGTTCCTGTCGTGTCCCCACGTCTTTCGAGCCACTGGATTGCACTGACAACACGGGCGACCCTAGCTTTTGCACAGGAACTTGTGGAAGGTTTGCGAAGTAACCTCGAACCTACCCTTCCCCCATTTTGGAACACTCATCCAGGACTTGCCGCTGAATCACTTGAGTCGGTGGTTCGGCATGCGGTGGACGACGAGAAGGGCTCTTTTCCGAGTCTCCATGCGCTGCAGCGTATCCGCGCGCGATTGCACTCGTGCGGATTGCGAGAGCCCTAGGTTCGATCCTCTATTTGGAAAACTTGTTCCAGAACTTCTCCAGGGCGATTTTCGCGGAGGACGCATCCACAAGGGGTTCGCGTGTTGACATGAACAACAAGAAGCGATTGACGGCCAGCGATTGCTTCTTGGACAGGGTGTGAAAGCGGACTCTGCAATAGTCATTGATCGATTTGCTGTTGCCAAGCATGAACGTGTAGATGGTTTGATCGACGGTCATGCTTTTGGATGTTTCGTGGTTGCGCAGGGACCATTCCATGTACCGAGGAATGTAGTATCGCCAACTCACCGGATCAAAATGGCTAATGGCATCTCCGCACTGTTCGATGTCCTTGTCGGGAACGTCTTCCCATCGGGATTCGTTATCTAGACGTCTGGCTTTCTTACGGGCTTCTAGGGTGCCGTATTTGTCGATGACTTCCGCTTCGTGGATCGTGATTTCTCCCCGCCCCACACCTTCGAATGCTTCGCGAATGGCGTCTATGGTTTCGTTGAGGCTAGTTGTCATGTTGACCTTCGCATGGGACTTGTGGTGCTGGTCTAGGTGCCTCGGTGCTGGAGCTGAGCATATGCAGGACCCTGTCGAGGATCACGATGTCAAACGTTTCATCGGAGTGGTAGTCGGTCATGCTTGGATAGTTTACTCCTTGCCTGGGTACGTGAGGTGCAGATCGTCGAATGACCTGAATCTGTGGAGTTCAAGGGTATCGAACTCGTCGGAGTTGGTTGTGGTCACCACACCAAGATGCTTCAGCGCAGCGTTTATGGGCCCTATTTTCCCCGATGTTGGTGCCATTACTTCTGTTCGACCTCGGTACACCGCGGCGGCTTGAGTCCCGTCGCCACCAAAATAGTCTGTTTCCATGATTGCGAAGTGCGCTTGAGCGCTCGTGGCAATGACGATGTCATGGACTACTTTTGCATTGAGCATTGGAACTTCTGCGACGTTTTCCGGGTTGTTTAACCTTTCAGCCCAGTGATCGACATACTGAGCTGTAAGAGGGAACAGCGTGATCTTTGTAGTGGGAGAAGCTTTCCCACTAAGTGCAATGGGTTTTAGATCGTAGGATTCTGCAACCTCAAGAGAGAAGTCCCCACAAAGGAGAATGGCCGAGATTGCGTGGCTCATACTTTCAACGCCAAATTAGCAGAGCGACGTTTTTTGGGAAGGAGTTTTCTGTCGGTGCGGATGACGTCCGGTGTTCTGGGTTTGGCCTGGTAGCCATAGGTTCGCTGGTTTTTCGCAAAACTTCTGTCGATGACGAAGCATAGTAGGAGCGCTTCGTGAAGTTCGGTCATGGTGAAGCTGTCAGCGGTTGACCTGTTGTTCCCGCGTATCAGACTTGGTTGTGTTTTGTTCGGGGTGAAGGAACTGAGGTGAGCACGCATGTCTGGACTTCGTATTGTGGGGTTTGTTTTGGCGGTGGCTGGCGCGGTTGCCGCGGTGTTCCCTGGCTGGTTTGGGCCTCTTACTGGGGGGCATGAGCTGCCGGTTGATGTCTTTAGTGCGGTCGAGCGCCGGGTTCGTGGAGGAATGGTGCTTGGAGTGGGTTTGGCGTTCATCGCCGTGAACGCGCTTCGCCCCTGGTCAATGAGCATCCCTACGATGGTCTTCTATTTCATGGCTGGTGCGCTTGCGGCGCGCCTTCTCGGGTTGCTCGTCGATGGCGCCGTTCCGAAGCAGTGGCTGTTGGTTGCCGTGGAGGGTGTCGTGATGGCTTTGGCCGCGTTCTGGTTGTGGCGCAGCAGCGAATCCTCCTAATGTTGCGTGGAGCAGTCCGGCGTAGCGAAACGCTCGCAACGTCCACATCCCTTCAAAAAGAACTCGCCAATCTCCGTGATCATGCGCCGTCAAAACCTACCAAAACCACATCCTCAACTTCTTCAAGGCCCGTGTCACCAACGGTGTCGCCGAAGCGGTCAACGGCGTCATTCAGTCCGTCAAACGTGCGGCTCGCGGATTTCGTAACCTCCACAACTTCAAAATCGCCATCCTCTTCCACACTGGAAAACTTAACCTCTACCCCAACCTACCCACGTGATTCCCGGAAGAGCCTTCAGAATAGAGTCCCAGGGCACCCACAGGGCGTTTCGAAGTCAAGGTGGCGTGAGGTAGGCGGCACTTTTCGGGACTCGTCACCTGCAGCGCCCGGCGTACTTCAGACCAGGCAAACTAGGCCAAGCCGCTATGCATCGGATTTTTGGATGCCCTTTTTCCCAAGAACCCAGCCGATGGCGCCCGTTGCAAGCAAGGCCGTTCCAACCACAAACCACGCTCCCGCGGAAAAAACGAGGTTCGTGCCGAACTCGATCACGGCGGCGAGCAAGTCTTCCGGGTGGTTTGTCAAGTATTCGCGTCGCGCTTGAAAGTACGTGCTTTCTCCAATATTTTGTATGCACCAGTAGAACGTGGTGACCGATCCAACCATCAGTGCGATTCCTACGCTCATGGCCATGATTGCAAACCTTTGGGCCCGAGTACGTTTTTGAAATACCATTTGTGAACGGTATTCTATCTATCAGCACGGGGACCGCACTACTGAATTTTGATGGAAGTGCGCAATGACCGCTGGGCACGTTTGTATTGCAATGAGGTTGGATGGATTTGTGACCCACATCGACCAAGGTCTTGACTGGCTGATGAAGCAGAAGACGGAAGGTGAGGTACATGGTTTGAACGCGTTCATGGACAGCGTGGGTGGAATCCTCATGGGCCGAGGCTCATTTGAAAATGTTTTGAAGTTCGAAGAATGGCCCTACACGAAACCCGTGATCGTCATGAGCAAGGCCCTCACGCCTGAGGACATTCCTGAGACCCTCGAAGGCAAGGTTAGGTTGACGCAGCTCGACCCGGTGGAATTGATGCATTTGCTGGACGGCGAAGGTTGGTCCCGCGCATATGTCGACGGCGGTAGGGTCGTTCAATCCTTTGTCCGACTCGGATTGATTCGAGATTTCGTGCTGACGACGATCCCCATCCTGATTGGTGATGGAGTTCGACTGTTTGGCGAGATTGACCGGGACATCGATCTGGAGTTGCTCGGTTCCAGCTCCTTCAAGTCCGGCCTTCTTCAGACCCACTACCGGATTGCAGCCAGTGACTAGGTGAGAATTCGGCGAGAGCCACATCTTTCCTGGAACTCCTTCTCCTCGGTCGTCGCATCGGCTGTGTGGGATGAAAAGTGTGACCTATCTACTTCATGTTCTCGCGGAGTTTCTCAATGAGTGTGATTTCGGCGGTGAGTGCGTTGTCCGTGAGTGCTTTGGCTTCTATGCGTAGATAGGTGAGTAGTGTGTCCAAGATGGCCGTGGCGGTGCTGGTGTCGCCATCATGGTACGTGTCGATAGCGGTGATCATACGTTCTGCTTGGTTCACAAGTGTCACCGCTTTTCGAATGCCGGTCCCCTCAAAATAGGTATGGTTCTCGGGTAGGGATTCCCGGGTGTATCGGATTTCCTGGGGAACTTCCAAGTCCCCCGACACACCGTGGGCCGTTTCGGGTTGGTAGTTCAGGGATACGTTTCCTAGGGAGGTGCTCGTTCCTGTGCCCGCGTTTCGGCGTAGTCGGACCACGATGGCTCCGCCCCGGCGGCTGGGAAAGGCCGTTGCTGTTTCAAGGTGGGTACGCGGCTCTCCGTGCTGGTCGCCAGGGATGCCAAATACACGGTCGACCTCAAATCCGTCGGATACCGTGAGACCTAGCTGCAAGTCGTAGGCGATGGGTGAAAGCATGAAGTCCAACTCGTGATCGAAGAATGTTTCAATCTCCCTTAGGTTGCTGGCGTAGTAGTAGGCGCCACCCCGTTCCTGGCTCAGCCTATCTGCCAGGTTGTGGTCAAAGGGAAGGAGTACACCAAGAAAGGTAAGCCCAATGCGCTCCGTTGCACCTTCTTGAACCGTTTTGCTGAAGGCATCCGTTCCCTCTGCGTTTACCTGCGGGTATCCGCAAGAAAGAACGATGACCCGCCTCAAACGTGCAGGGTCGTTGCCACCCCCACGAACCTCGGCGTAGGCTCGCTTAAGGCCTGCAGCGAGATTGGATGAACCGCGGGCCTGAATCTTGCGAACGTTTGATTTTAGGGTTTCTCGATCGCCGAGAGGGCCGAAGGGCTGAATCTCAGTGACGGACCTGTTGAATGCGAGAATGCCAATGCGATCGCTGTCCTGTAACTGATCGATGATGCTGGTAACGGCTTCATTGGTTTCCTCCATATCGATGGACATTGGGCTCGAGCGGTCGATGAGAATGACCACGTCGGCAGGGGGTCGTTCATAGGCGTCGGTAGAGGTTGCAAGCGCACTTCGCACGCCGAGTTGAACCCACCATGCCTCTTCCCCTGTTTCGAGCGAGGGCGCGATTCCTAGGGCCGGCCGAACGCATAACATTGAATCACAGGGTGCCCCCGTGGATGGAATGTCGTGCTCGCTGAGCAGCCCCTCGACGGTCACGGTAGAGGATTCGGGCACAGTTCCGGATGTGATCAGTTTACGAGCATAGGCGATGTCCTGGGCTCCACCTGGTGTGGCCCCAATGTCGCCTGGCCCATAGCTGCTGATATCCCCATCGTAGTTGCAGCCATAGCCAATTAGGAGTGCCGTGTTCAAAAACAATAGGGACCAGCCAAGTGAGTGCTTTGTGTGTTCCATGCTCAACACGAATAAGCATGTTCTGTGCCATGGGCATTTTCTCGCTACTGGATGATTGTGGCTGAGGCCGGATGTGCCAACAGCCCTAAAAACACGACATGAATGTCACTGTTGTTGTGAAACTCCGGGAGGCGGCTATGCCGCCGCGACAAGGGGCCCCGCTAGGCATGTGGGGTGCGGTAGCTCCGGCGGTTCCGCATGGAACCGTACAGTGAGGGGGATCGAGTCGGGGACTTGTTCCCGCGAGAAAGGGGAACCTCGAAAGGTTCCCCCAAAAGGCAGTGGAGGCGCCGGGAGTCGAACCCGGGTCCGGAAACGGTCCACAATAGCGTCTACGTGTGTAGTTCGTGATTTGATATCACCGAAACTTGCGCCCACGAACAGGCTCGCACTTCGGCTATCAACCCTTGATCTCATTCACCCCCGGGTTGCGCTTGGGTGAACCAGCCAGTTCAAATGACGCCTCCACAAAAAGCACTGGCAGGCTTCCTGTTTCGACGGCCGCTAGCTATGCAGCTAGAGCGGCAGTTGCGTTGTTATCGTTCGCAGTTACGAGTCCCTGGAGTATTTGCGCCGTTCCAAGGCCGGCGTACACGCAACCATTGCTTCAACGTCCCCGTCGAAGCCAATTCGCCCCCAAATTGTCAATGAGCCAGTAGCAAGTGTAGGCCCGGCAGGCAATTGTGCCATCGGAACGGCCTAGTATTCTGGGTAGGCCGTCCAGCCGCTGGTCCAGTTGGTGGTGGCGCCGGGTTCGAAGGCGCCGGCGTAGGTGGCTGTGGTGTCTCCGAAGCTTGGGTCGGCAAACGTTGGGGTGGCCTGGCCGTTTAGGGCGGTGTTGGCGGGTACCAGGTTGGGGGTGCTGGGGCTGGTGTCGCCCAATATGGGGTCCGTGCCGATGGTGTTGCTTGCCACGGGATCTTCGATGACGGCCTGTTCGTCAAACCCCATGTCGTCGTTGTCGTCTCCGATTTCGGCCGGGTATGCGCCGTTGTTGAAGAAGAAGCTGTGTTCGATGCTGATCATGGTGGGCCATTCATTGAATAGGTCCACCTGGGAGGCCCGTAGGTCCACGGGTTCGGAGCCAAAGTTCATGATGAGGAAGTTGCGTAGGGTACCGCGCATGCCCTCGCGCAATACCATGCCGCGGGTATCCGGCGTGCCTACCATGGTCACGTTGGAAAGGGTGGGGTGGGTGCGGGGTTCGGCGTCTTCATCGCTGCCGAGGTTGTCGCACTCGATGGCACTGTCGCCCACGCCTGGGATTTGATGGAGGACAAGAAACTGACCCTGCCCACGCCAGCCGAGATCACAATCCAGGGAGTCGTCGGAGGCGCCGCTGACGACCAGGTGATCGATGTTGGCGGTGCCTCCAAAAAACTCGACCCCGTCGTCCTTTGCACGGTGGACTTGGATGTGGCTGAGTGTGGTGCCGGATCCGCATCCCGCCACGGTGAGCCCGTTGAGTTCGTTGTCGGGGCTGAGCTCCGCACCGGCGTACTCAATGCGTACGTACTGCAGGTCGCCGCAGCTCGAGGTGTCGTCACCGCCACCAAAGAGTCCACGGCTGTCGGCCACGTCGAGACCCTCAAGCCGCCCTTCCAGAAACCCGGGAGCGTCGCACACCCCAGGGGTTCCTGTGTCGCCATCACCAGAACAGGAGCCGCTGTTGATGGTGGCGGAACCCAGCAGGGCCAGGCCCGCCCAGTCGCCTGTGATCCGTGTACCCGCGGGATTGCCGGAGGTGAAAACGATGGGGTTGATGGCGGTGCCGACCGCATTGAGTGACGCGCCACGGGTGACGATGAGGGTGGCCTCCTGTGAACCGGCCGTGTCTCCAAATATTGTGGTTCCAGGTGCGATGGTGAGCGTGGCGTTTCGGGTGATGTGGATCCTCCCGGACAGCGCGTAGAAGTTGCAGCTCCAGGTGGTGTCTTCTGTGATGTCCGCAGAGACAATGACTTCGGTGTCGCAGCTGCCCATGTCGACGGGTCCAGTGGTTCCATTCGGATCGCTGGTACACGCGCCCACGGCGACCCACGTGAGGCCAAAAGCCACCAGGTTTCGTGTGCGGGGTCGTGTCGAACTACGCATGGGTGTCATGGGGTGGTTTCCTTTTTCGCTAGTAGTCATAGGAAAAACTGATGCTTGCGGAGGCACCGGGGTGAATGCGTTGGGTGAGAAAGTTTCCCTGTCGGTAGTCCCGGGTGTCAAAGAGCAGATTGTTGAGCTTGAGTTTGAGTTGGGTGTGCTCAGAGGTATCCCAGCCGGCGACCAGGTCCAGGGAGTGGAAAGGTTGCTTTTTGATGTGGGGGAGAATGGTGTCGTTGACTCGCGTCCCCACGTCGGTGATTTGTGCCCCGGCCACGTTGTACGCCATGGCCAGGGACGCCCGAGTTTCAGGGTCGTGATATCGCAACAACAGGTTGAGGACGTAGGGTGAGGTTCCAAAAAGCGCGCGGTTGTCCTGTACGGCACCTGAGAGTGCGCGGGGGAGTTGCACCTTGGAAGAAATGAGGGCGAGATTGGTGTCGAGGGTGATGTTCTTGAGTGTATCGTGTACACGCCTGAGGCTCAGCCGGAGTTCCAGTTCGGTACCCACGTTGCGTGCGCTACGGGCGTTGATGAACTGGGCGTCGTAGTTGTCGGGGTTGAGGATTTGCAGTTCGATGGGGTTGATGAAGTATTTGTAAAATCCGGTCACCGCGAAAATCTCGCCTTCCCCAAGGAACCACTCCCAGCGGAGGTCCATGTTGTGAATGCGTGTACGTTCAAGATCCGGGTTTCCCTGGACGTTGCGATCCCGAAGGAAATCGTAGTACTGGTAGGGGGCGAGCTCGCGGATTTGGGCGCGGCCCACGGTGGCCCCGTAGGTGGCGCGAATCACCATGGAGTCCTTGATGTCGTACTTGAGCGCGACGGCGGGAAGCACGTCCACGTTGGTGCTTGACGTTCGGCTCGTCTCCGGGTCGGTGGCGACGCTCTCTGAGGAAAACGGGCTTTTGGATTGAACGTTCTGTTCGAAGACTTCGGTGCGAATACCCGTGGAGGTGAAAAGTCCACCGGTGATGGGAGTCTCGATCATGGCAAACCCGGCGTAGAGGGTCTGCCGGGAGGTGTAGCTGTCGTTGGGACGGGTGAACTCACGAATACGGGTGAGTGTGCCGATGGCGTTTTCGCTAAAAAGATCTTCGACGGGAGCCTGGTACAGGCTTTGATCGGTGTTGCGTGGGTCCTGGAGGAAGCGAAAGCGTCGGTTGAGGAAATCTCGCCCTGAGGTGCGCGTGCGGCCGCCCACCGTGCCCCAGGCCTCGGCCCATAGGGGGAACCGTAGGTCAAACGTGGCTCCCAGGTCGGTTTGGTTGAGGTCGCTGAAGAATCGTTCGCCGGAGTTGGCCTTTTCAAGCCACCGAAACTGGCCACCCTGGGATCCGTAGGTGACAGACCGTCGGTCGGGCTCGGCTCGTCTTGCGGCGGCCGCAAAGCCGCTCCAACGGAGGCGTAGGCGTGTGTTGCCGAGGTTTCGGTGGTCGCCGAGCAGCTGACCGAAGGCGAGCGTACGGGTGAGAAACTGCAGCTGCCAACGTTCGATTTGTTCCCCGGTGGCGAGTTCGCCGTTGACACCGGATTGGACTTGGGTTTCGTCTGACATGGTTTGGTTGAACATGCCGAGAGCGGTGATGGAGTGCTCGGTGCCTAGGTCCAGGCTTGTGGTGGCTAGGGCGCCCAGTTGGGCTTCGTCGATACCCCGTTCCAGTTTGTAGTCATTGAAGGTGGCGAGTGATCCGTCTTCGGTCAGTGTGGGCCTGGGTCGACTGATGCCCACTTCTCGAATGCTGTTGTAGTCGTACCCCAGGGTGGCCATGTAGCCGAGGCGTTTTTGCCCGCTGAAGGTTTTGGAATCACCCACGGTGAGCCCTAGTCCCATGCGAGGAAGCGCGGTGGTGCGTTGGTATTGCCAGGTATTCTCGAAGAGTTCTCCTGCGGCTTCGATGGCTTCGAAGCTCTGGTAGGGGCCGTGGCGGCTGATCTTAACCCTTTGATCGGGAATGCCGTTTGGGATGGCACGGGTGCCGTCGTCAAACCCGAGGGCATCGAGGGAGCCGCCTTCGTAGTTGAGGCGCGACCGAAAGGTGGAGAGGCTGTTGAAACCAAGGGTGGTGCCAGTCTTGAGCGTGAACTCCTGGGGAAATGTGACGGTGTGGATGTTCAGGAGTCCGCCGGAGAAGTCGCCTGGGAGATTGGGCAGGAATGCCTTAGAGAGGTTGAGGCTGTCGATGACGCTTGTGGGAAAGAGATCAAGATCGACGCCAGGAACGTCGGGATCGGTGCTGGGCACGGCGACACCGTTGAGAAGCACGCGGTTGTAGCGCCCGCCCAGGCCACGCACGATGAGCTGACTTCCTTGCATGGAAACGCCGGCCACACGGGAGGCGGCACTTCCGGCATCGCTTGCGCCCTGTTGGGACATTTGTTCGGAGCCAACGCCCTCACCAATGCCGCTGGATTGGCGCCGCAGTTGATCCTGGGCTGCACGGGTGGAGGTGTCGGCACGGTAGAAAACCTCCACCTCTTCCACGTGTACGTCCCCTTCATCCAGGGGAGTTAACCGAAGGGTGAGAGAGGTGAACTCGCCCGGGCGAATGCGCACACCTGGGATGCGCGCTTCACGGTGACCGTCGTTGTAGGCCCGTAGGGTGTAGCGGCCGGGAGGGGCCACCAATCGATAGGTGCCGTCCGGTTCGGTGATGACGGTGTAGGTTTGGGTGGCCCGGGTGTTGGATTCTTGGGAACTGGTTTCCTGGGAACTGGTTTCCTGAGCACTGGGTGCCTGGGGCCCCTGGGGTTGTGCAATGACGGGTGCGTGCCCTAGCCCTTGGTTGTTTGTGCGGTCCACCACGGATCCTTGCAACCCGCTCTGTGGCCGAGCTTCGTGTGGCTGGGCTTCGTGTGGCTGGGCTTCGTGTGGCTGGGCGTAGGTGGGTTGATCAAGAGCGGGTGAGAAGATGACGCCTGCGGCGATCCATAGGGAAGGCAAAGGAGAACGTGTGTGTGGGAGTGGAGTTCTCATTTAGGAAGCGGTTGTGGGGCGCAGGGGGTGAGCGAGGTGTTATTGGAGAGGGTCGGTCATGACGGCGATGTGGGCGGCACCGCCACCACGGGCCATGTCCATCACTTGCATGGCGCGTTGGAACGGCACGTTGTCGCTGGCGTCGAAGTAGACCTTGCGTTCTCCTTGGGCGACGAGCATGCGTTGCAGCCGGGGGGCGAAGGATGGATCGGCCAGGACATCCTGGTTGATTTGGATCTGGCCCTTGGCGTTGACGGTGATGACAATGGGTGGCGGATCATCGGTTTGGGCTGTGGGTGGTGGCTCGGTTTCGGTGGGTTTCTTGGGGATATGGATCCAGAAGTTTTCGGAAAGCATGGGCATGACGACCATGAAGATGATGAGCAGCACGAGCACCACGTCCACCAGGGGGGTGACGTTCATTTCAGGGTGGGCGCGCCCCTTTTTCCCCCTACCATTTTTGGGGCCGCCGCCTGCCTGTGTGTCCATGGCCATGGGTTAGGGCTCCTGTGTCGCGGTGGCGGTGCGTTTGTTGACCCGCAGGGAGACCCCCGGGAAATGAACCTGCTGCACGGTTTTGTAGACGCCGCGCACGTGGGCGTAGGGAACGCTTTCATCGGCACGGATGACGAGTTTGCGGTGGGGCTCGTTGTGACTGGCCACCCGTAGGGCGGCGGTGAGCTGACCGTCGGTGAGGGCGTGTTCAGTGAGCGCCTGATCGTCGAGGTGGATCCTTCCCTGTTTTGTAATGGAGAGGATGAAGGGGTCCACGTCGTTGGACTTGGCGTTGTCCGCATTGAAGACGCCGGGGATCTCAATGGGCACACCCTGGGTGATGGCTGGTAACACCACCATGAAAATGATGAGCAGTACGAGCACCACGTCCACCAGGGGGGTGACGTTCATGACGGGGCGCGGTCGTTGGCCGGTGTTGCGTCGGGAAAGGCTTGCCATGGCGGAAGGAGTTAGGCGCTGACCGCGGGCTGGCTGACCACCGGAGCGTTGGGTTCGTTGGTTGTGCTGGAAAGGATTTCCTTGATGTCCGAATGGAGAGGGTGCTCGCTGACGTTTGTTGCCCTTTTTGTTTTCTGTTCGTTGTCACTAGAAACCGATGAGGTTTCCAGTTGATCCACAAGTTCGCTAGAGGCGTTGCCCAACAGGGCTTCGTACTTGGCAATGCGGGTGCTCAGCGCGTTGAATATGAGCACCGATGGGATGGCCACCATGAGGCCGAAGCCAGTGACGATCAGGGCCTCGGCGATGGCGCCCCCAATGGTGCCGATGCCCTGGGAGCCCTCCTGGCCGAGCAGGCGAAAGGCGTTGAGAATACCGAGTACGGTGCCGAGCAATCCGATAAAGGGTGCGGTGGAACCGGTGGATGCAAGTATGTTGAGGCCCCGGTGGAGTTGTTCGCTCAGGTTTTCGCCTTTTCGATCCAGGGCGCGGCGAGCAAGCTCCACGGATTTTTCTTTGCTGTGCCCCTCTGCGATTCTGCGGGTGAAGGTTTTTACGCCAACGGTGATGAGGCTGCCCAGCTGGCTGTTTTGATGGGCTTTCTGTTTGCCGAGATGGAGTACGCCTTCGAAATCGCAAGAGGCCAATAGGGGGCTGACCGGTTGCGCGAAACGTTTGGAGGCGCGGTACCCGGTCCACAGGACGATGAGGCGGTCGACCACGACTGCCAGGCTTGCAAGTGCTTGTAGGCTGAGCAGGACAACCACCCCACGTACGAGGGGGTTCATGTGGGTCCAGGTTTCGAAAATATTGATGTCCATGGGTTCGATCCTCTTGGTGTGTTCTCTTTGGTGTGTTGTCGTGTCTCGTTGATTGCCTACGCTGTGGTGGGGCGAAAAATGAAGCGGCGCCGAAAGGGGTAGGGGATGGGTGTGCCGTCCGGGAGTTGGGCGGGTTCGAACTGTTGCTGTTGGGCGCAACCGAGTACAAGGGCGTCGTCGATGAGGGGGTGGGATTGGAGTACGGTTGCGTGGGTGACGCGGCCGTCGGCGTCGACGAGTACACGTATTTCTATACGGATGGTGGCGGCCTGGCCGTGTAGCGTGGTGGGGATTTTAGGTGCGTGGCAACCCGCAACGAACCTAGGCTTGCGTACGGTGCTCTTGGTTGGCCGTCGTCCTGGATTCGGATCCACATCCTCTACCTCGACGTAGGGACCGGTTCCCTCGCCGTCTTCTGTTCCGTCGGTAAACCCTTCAAGGGGGCCCGTGTCGCCGGCTTCCACGAGCTGCCCTTCTGCTTCTTCGGGTCGTTCGTCTGGAATCGTGGTGGGGGGTTGTAAATTGCGATTTTTTGCGGCCTTGCGTCGGGTTCGTGGTGTGCGGATCTGGGGGTCAGGGGCCTGGGGCGGGGGTGGGGGGATATCGATGGAGGCAAACTCCACGGGTATGTCGGGCTCTTTTGGGCCCATCACCGCGTGGGCCGTGGCGATGGCCGCGGTAATCCCAAGGGCAACGATTGCAAAAAGAACCGAGGAGATGGCCATGGAAACGCCCATGCGTTTTCGGCCACCGGCCTCCTTGGCATTGTCAAAGTCTTCAAACATCCGACTGGGATTCTGTGTATTCGGAGTTTGTGACAGCTTGATGACAGCCGTGTCACGGCACGGGAACCATTTGGAAATCACCCATGTTTTCTAGGGAATTGTGGTGTTTGAGCCACAGAGGTGTGTGGTCGATTCCACGGGAAAGGCGATCTCCCAGCTGAATTGCCTTGGTTTTCTTGTGGGTACGGTTGTTGCTGTGCTCCTTATTGTGGTTTCGGTTACATCTAGGTTTCTGGCTGTTGTTGTATTTGCCATGGGTGCCACTGGTACCATGGGTGCGACTGGGTGCGGTGTGGCCGCTCCGGTGATGATCCTGTGTGTGGGATTGTCCTCTGTGGGCTGCGGGAGCGTCAGTCCTCAGGTGGATGTTGTTGTGGATCCAGACACGGGAGCGAGGGAAAGGGGTGACACACAAGGGCAGGCGTTGGATGAACGTGATTTGTTGGAATCGGTGTTGTGCACGGAGAGGCAACCCTGCTCGGTTGCTCACCTTCACGATGCGGGGATGGATGCCGAGGGGCGCCACCTATTTGTGGCTGACGTGTTGCTGTCGGCTGTGGACCACCCCCGGGCACGTGATCGTGCGGCTGCGTTGGGAGGCGACTGTGCTCGGGTTTCCTGGGAGGCGGTGATTGTGCGCGGCGGTGAGATCGAATCCACGTGGCCCCTGGTGCAGGCATGCAATGACGGATACGGCGCGCGGGGGATGGGAGAGGATGTGGTGGAGGTGGGGCCCAATGTATTTGTTCACGATCGGGTGGGCGGAAGCAGTTGGATATGGAGCGAACACGTCGAGTTGCAACTGTCTCCGTTTCGGGTTGTAGGGCAAGGAAGCCACGGTGAGTGGCTGAATGGTTCGAATTTGTCAGACTTGCGATATCAGCCCCAGGACTTTGATTTTCGTGGCATGTGGTTTTCTCCCGACTGTGGAGAAGTGCCCTTGCACCCGCTGGAAGATGGCCACGGGGAGTTTTCTTGGCAATCGGTTCCGTGGGTATCCGTGGATGAAGAGTGGACGTTTGCGCAATGGCGTTCGATTCCCTTGGGGGAGTGTGGTGCGCCCATGGACGGGTTGCCCGTTCGTGCTTTGGTGACGTCGCAGCGGGATCTGTTTGTGGAGTTTGCGCCGAATGTTCGCGGTGCGCTTGGGGTTCACATGGCTGGAGAACGACCGAGTTACCAACAACACTGCGTGCAACCAGGGGATTTTTCCCCGGTGCAGAGATGGGCGTTCTCTGCGCCCCTTGGGAACGTGTTGGAGGTGAAAGGCCAGGCCTACCAGGAAACGCCGAAAGTGGTGGTTGGGGATATGGTTGATGGTGAACGTGTCCGTTGGAAACTCGCCCTTCCTTTAGGTGTTGGGACCCTGTCACTCGCATGGACGGGCCAGGATGGCGTGATGTCAGGCACGAGCACCTTTGGCGAGGGTGGTGCGTCGCCCGATGTACGCGGCTTGGGGGATCTAAAAGAAATGCCTTACACACCAGGTTGCGTAGTGGAGGGAGGCCGGTTGGTTGCTCAACCTATTGTGCTGCCGCGTTCTACCGAACCCCTGGTGCGGGGCTGGTGGGATTGATGTGTTCTACTACGAAGCTAGGGTGCCAATGTGGAGGAGGGCGTCGCCGGCGTGCACGATGGGGGTTTGCAGCATACCGATGACGATACCGTCGGCGGGGCTTCGAATGTTGTGTCGACCGAGGTTGAATGCATCGGTGACAAGTGCCAGGTCGTCACCTTTTGAGATGCGTTCGCCTAGGGCGACAGCCGGTTGAAATATGCCTCCAAATTTTGCGCGCACCCAAAAAGAACGGTCGCATACCACGCTGGGCGCACGACTCGGCCGGACGTAGCCAGGCGAGGAACCCTTCGGTTTCCCTTTCACCATTTTTAAGGTTTGTAGTACACGCATGGCACCGTCGTGCCCCGCTTGAATGATGTGTTCGTCGAAGCGATGGGCTTCGCCTCCTTCAAAGAGAAGGTATGGGATATTTTGTTGGGCGGCGGCGTGGCGCAGGGATCCTGCGCGAACTTTCGAATGAACAAGAAGAGGGGCGGCGAATGCGAGAGCGAGTGACCGTGTGCTTTTGTCTTCGAGATCGATGCGCACCTGGGCCACATTGGAACGACCCCCTGATCCTGTGTGAAAGTCCATGCCGAAGGAGCTCCTGGATACGATCTTGGTGGTGAGAAGATGGGCCAGGCGCCCCGCCAGGGATCCATTTTTGGACCCCGGAAACGATCGGTTCAGGTCCCGTCTGTCAGGTAGGTACCGGGATTCGGCGAGCACCCCAAAAACGTTGACAATGGGAACAGCCAGGATGGTTCCACCCAGTGTTGCAGGATCGATGGTTACGAGAATGCGACGGACGATTTCGATGCCGTTGAGTTCGTCGCCGTGGACTGCCGCACTGATCCAGATGGTGGGCCCAGGATGAGATCCGTGTACCACAGAAACCGGAAGTGATAGCCAACCTCCTGAGGGAAGTTTGGAGACAGGGATTTCAATTTGAAGCGTCTTCCCGGGCAGGATGTCTACCCCTTCAAAGAAGAAGGGTGGGGCTTGTTTAGGCTTTGACACGGTCTTTCTTTTTCCCATCTTGGCCGTATTTTTCGATGTACTCGATGACCTGACCGGCAACATCGATTCCCGTGGCTTTTTCAATTCCCTCAAGGCCGGGTGAAGAGTTTACTTCCATGACGACAGGCCCGTGGTTGGAGCGAAGCATGTCGACACCCGCCACGCCAAGTCCAAGTGCTTTGGCGGATCGCACAGCGGTGCTACGTTCTTCTGGGGTGAGGCGAATTTTTTTGGCTGTGCCTCCCTGATGCAAGTTGGACCGGAACTCTCCTTCCGGGCCCTGTCGGATCATGGAAGCGATGACTTTTCCGCCGATGACAAAAGCTCTCAGATCGGCACCTTTGGCTTCCTTGATGAACTCCTGCACGAGGATGTTTGCGTCCAACTGTTTGAACGCCCCGATCACCGATTCTGCGGCCTTATTGGTTTCTGCAAGCACGACTCCCACACCCTGGGTGCCTTCGAGAAGTTTTACGATTAGCGGAGCTCCTCCCACGACTTCGATGAGGCTTTCAATGTCCTTGGGTGAACGGGCAAAGCTTGTGACGGGGAGGCCGACGCCTTCCGCTGCAAGGATTTGCAGCGCACGCAATTTGTCTCGGGACCTGGAAATGGATTGGGAGCTGTTGGCGGAGAATACGCCCATCATTTCGAACTGTCGTACTACGGCTGTGCCATAGAACGTCTGTGATGCCCCTATTCTGGGAATGATTGCGTCAAAACTGAGTGCCTCGGTGCCGGTGAGAACTTGGGGGCGGTGTGTGGTGATGTTCATGTAACATCGTGAGTAGTCTACCACGGTGACATCGTGCCCGCGTTGCTGTGCGGCCTGCTTGAGACGGGCGGTGGATACGAGGGATGCTTTTCTGGATAGGATTCCAATTTTCATGGTGTCTGCTTTCTTTTCTTTTGTTTAGATTGGACCGCTCGGCCGCACAGGAATGATTTTCCGGGATCGATAATGCAACGATTTCGGGTGGCCTCCCGGCCCAATAGGAAGCGAAAACCCATGTCGGAACGCCCGGTAAGGGTGATGTCAATCGGCCAACGATGGGCTCCAAGGGCAAGTGTGGTTCGGATGACTACCCTCAGCTCACTTTTCCCGTTGGAACTTCGTACGTGCCGTTCGTCAATAATAGGCGCTCGGCATATCACGCTGTTGCGCACGGAACGTTGATCGGGATGGACCTCAAACTGAACCCATGGAGTGTTGTTCTGTCTGAACGATTCAATGTCCACTGCATGCAGTGATGAGGTTCTGGCACCGGTATCTATTTTGGCCTTCATGGCTTGAATATGGAGGTCAGGAAGACTCACCCATTCCCGCCACCCAATGGGCATGGTATCGATCGATGTTTTCATGGGTGGTTACAGTGCATCCTTGCGTTTGGATGAGAGTGACCGATCCTGATTTCCTATCCACCCTTTTCTACGAAAATAGATAAAAAGGCCTATCCCCATCGCCGACATCACACCCCACAGGGTAGGGTACGCCCATGGATGCTTGAGTTCGGGCATGTGTTCAAAGTTCATTCCGTAGACACCCGCGATGAAGGTCAGTGGAATGAAGATACTTGCCATAATGGTGAGCACTTTCATTACCTCGTTGGTGCGGTTGCTCTGCACGGAGAGGTAGGTGTTCATCAATCCGCTTACCACCTCACGGTGGGATTCCAGAACCTCCACGAGTTGATACACATGGTCGTAGGTATCCCGGAAATAGACTTGGGCTTGCTCGGTGAAGAAGGGGTTGTCATCGCGAACGATGGAGTTGAGCATGTCTCTTGTGGGCCATAGGGATCGCCTGAGTTGAAGGAGCGTACCCTTCACCCGGTTGATTTCGGAAAGATGTTCGACAGACGGTTGATCGATGATTTCTTGTTCGAGGTCTTCCAGTTCCTCACCCAGTGTTTCCAGAATAGGGAAATAGCCATCGACGATGGTGTCGATGATGGCGTAGGCGAGGTAGTCTGTTCCTGACTTTCGGATACGTGTGTTGTTGTCTCTGATGCGTTTGCGGACGGGATCGAGAATGTCACCCAGTCGCTCCTGAAAGGTGACGACCGCGTCTTCCGTGATGACCAGCGAGACCTGTTCTACGTCAAGGTGATGGGTGGCGGCGTCGAACTGCATCATTCGTATGACCAGAAACTGGTGATCGGGGTACAGTTCGCTCTTGGGGCGCTGGGGTACGTTGACCACATCCTCCAAAGCGAGGGGGTGAATATTGAACTGGTTTGCGAGTTCCCAAAGAGTGGCTTCGTCACCCAGGCCGCGGACGTCCACCCAGGAGGTGGCACCGGACCGATGTAGGGTACCGATTTGACTGGAGTGCACTTCGGCGTTTTCATCCAGAAACTCCGCGCTGTAGCACATGGTTGCGATGACCGGTGGCGTTGCGTCGGCGGGGATGGCAAGGGTACCGGGCCTTGCTCCAATGGGTGGTTTTCGTTTCGTGTAGGCCATGTTGCTTCCGTTGAGGGTAGGGTTGTCCAGTGGTGCGTACCGCTGCCTTACTACATGGGTGTGCGCCTATTGTGGCATAGTCGGGTGAGAGCGTTTTTGCTATTGGAAAGGAATGCGTCGGTGAACCATGCATCTTGACCCTGCCATGTTGACGGTGGTGATTGTCGTATTTTCTGTTCTGGTGGTGGCCATGGCCCTTCAGATGCTGCGGTTACCTTCTGTGGTCGCTTACATCGTGGCGGGTGCGGTGATTGGTCCTTCGGGCCTGGGTGTGGTGAGCGATTCCGCCATGGTGGAGCGCATGGGCTCCTTTGGGGTTGTATTGCTGCTGTTTTTCGTGGGGATGGAGGTTTCTCCACAGTCGCTTGCGAAAAATTGGCGGGTGCCGGTGCTCGGGACGTTGCTTCAGGTGATTGTGAGCGTGGGGGTGGCCGCGTTTATGGGTTGGAGGTTGTCTTGGCCCGTGGGGCGGATGGTGCTTGTGGGGTTTGTGATCAGTTTGAGTAGTACGGCGGTGGTTCTCAAGATTCTTGAGGATCGTGGGGCCATGTCATCCCGTTTCGGATTGAACGCTGTGGGTGTATTGCTGGTTCAGGATGTTCTGGTGGTGCCCATGCTGGTGGTTGTGGGCGCTCTTAGTGGCGATGGGGCTTCTGCCGAGCAGATGATTCGGCAGTCTGTGGGTGCGGTGGTGATTGCGGGCATGGTGGGTTTGCTCATGGTCAAGAAGCGGATTCATTTGCCGTTTGCCAAGTTCCTCTCACGTGATCAGGAGCTTCAGGTATTTGCGGCCTTGTCCCTATGTTTTGCTTTTGCCGCGTTCACGGGCGTACTTGAGTTGTCTGCCGCGCTGGGTGGTTTTGTGGCGGGCATGTTGGTGGGGGGAAGTGAAGAAACGGAATGGGTGCATGAGAGCCTGCACCCTTTTCGTGTGGTGTTCGTGTCTCTGTTCTTCTTGTCGGTCGGGATGTTTCTTGATGTGGGTTTTTTGTTTGAACACATCGGTGTTGTGCTGACCGTGGTGCTTGCCGCTTTGGGTACCAATACCCTGGTCAACGGAGTGACCTTTCGAATGCTTGGAGAGCCCTGGCGAGCGAGCTTTTTTAGCGGGGCGTTGCTCGCTCAAATGGGGGAGTTTGGATTTTTGCTCGCGGCCATGGGGCGGGATGCGGAGATTGTTACGGAGTATGGCTTTCAGTTGGTCGTGACTGCCATTAGCGTTTCGCTGGTGCTTAGCCCTGTTTGGATCGCCGCTGTGGGAGCGCTTCTTCGCGTGCCGCGTGAGTCCATACGTGATTCGATGGTGGGTTAGGCTTGTTTTAGGGGGCCCTGTTTTGAGAGGGCCTGGGTCACCGGAGCATCGAAATGCACATCGAGCTGTGGGAACGCGATGGTGATGCCCTGCTCTTTGAGCGCGTCCCATACGGCGTGGTGCAAATCAGAGATGACAGGTCGCCAGGTCCATGGCCCGTCAATCCAAATGCCCATCTCAAAGTTTACCGAGTTGTCTCCAAACTCTTTCATCATGACAAAAGGCTGTCGCCCTTGCAGTTTCCAGTTGCTCTGCATGTGGTCGACCACAGACTCGAGGGTGCTTTGCACCAGGTCCATGTTGGAGTCGTAGGCCACGCCAACGCTGATTCGAACCCGATAGTCTGGGTTGCCAAGGGTGTAGTTTTTGACTGTGGATTGGATGAGTGCGGAGTTGGGGACGATCATGTTTTCGCCATCGCGGGTTTCGACAATCGTCGCCCGAATACCCATTTTAGTCACCCGTGCAATGACGCCTTCGATCGAGACGACGTCGCCGGGCTTGATGCTGCGTTCCACAAGAAGAATCACCCCGGAGACGAAGTTCTGCGCAATGCTCTGCATGGCGAAGCCGATGCCGACCGCGAAGATCGCGCCCGCCGCGAAGAGTGCGCTTAGATTGATACCAAGGGTTTGGATGGCGATGCTGAATCCGATGAGCAGGGCGGCGTAGTGCAATAAACGTGCAACCGCCCTGGATGAGCCCTCGTCCTGAACCCCCCGGTATTTGAACGCCCGTTTGACGGTTCGTCGTGCGATGTGGGAGGCCGCAAGGGTGACTAGAATGATCAGTCCCACGGAAAACAGCGTGGCGACGCTCACCGGGGTACCCGAAATCTCAAACAGGGTAATGTTTAGGGCGTCTTTGAGATGTGTGACAACCATGGTGGGATCGTTGTACCCCTATGGGGATTTGCGGTCGAGGTGTGAAGTGTCGTTGAAGCGCAGGACCTGGGGTTGGGTGTGGTTGTAGTCGAGTACGGTGACGGAGGTGTTGGCCACCTTGCCGAGTTTTTTGGGGCGTGTTTCGGGCATGCCTAGGATGGAGCACACCAGACTGTGAATGACGCCCCCGTGGGTGACCACAAGCACCCGGGCGTTGTGACCCATGCTTGCCTGGAGCTCGTCAGCGGCGGTCCGTACACGGGTGCGGAGATCGGCCCAGGATTCCCCTCCACCGATTTTGGTGGTGTCACTACCGGCGATGAGCGCCTGGACTTCTTCTGGAAACCGTTCTGCGGTTTCTGCGTAGGGAAGCCCTTCCCATTGGCCCAGATCGATTTCTCGCCACCGGGGGTCGAGCACATGTTTCCAAGGGAGGGCCTGTGCGGTTTGCACGCAGCGGGTGAGGTCAGAGCAGACGATGTGGTCAAAGAGGTCCACTTTACCGGACTCAAGTTCAAGCACGAAACGTTCTCCAAGACGCTTGGCCTGGGTGTTTCCCTCATCGGAGAGGTTGGAGTTGCTCTGACCTTGCCAGGTTCCCCGTACGTTGGATTCAGATTCTCCGTGACGGACGAGGGTGAGCTCCATGGGACCGATGTAGCCCCGTCTCAGGAGGATGCAACGCTTGGATCAAAAACTACATGCACTGGTACGCGGTGAGGTCCCGCTGCGTTACCGCGAGCACAAAGTGGGTTCCTGCGGGGTCACGGTAGGGGTAGAGATCGTACACTTGGCCGGCCGAGAAATTCAGCAAGCAGGTGTGATCCGTGGCGTCCAATACGCCGTCGTGGTTGTGATCCAGAATGAATCCCCAACGGCTGCCAGGGGGAGCAATGTCATCCGGGGTACCCACTGTGGGCACCTCGTCACCGCGCATGGTGGTGCGTGAGCTTCCAAGTAGATCGCCAAGGGTGCCCATGCCGTTGGTGTACCAGAGCCCAAGGGCGCCATTTTGACCTCCGGTCCAGTTACCAAGCCCGGGGGCCGCGTAGATGGCCCGGAGAGATGCATCGGCACTGGTGCGGTCGTTCCATTCTTCGGTCACGTACTGAAACGCAATCCCGTTGGGTTGGAGAATGGAATTGATGTCTCCGTACACCACCAGTGTGTTTTCGGTGTTGGCGTCGATTTGAAGAGAGGTGCTACCGAGGGCACCCGAAGCGTTGGTGACGTTGAGGTTGTGGTCGCCCGCGTTTACCACCGCGTAGTCGCTTATTTTCTGGGGTCCGATCCCCTGGAAAGCGGTGGGGTTGGTCCCTGCGATGTTGGCGGAGATACTCATACCCGCGCCGTGAAGAAGATGGAGAATGCGCAGCTTGGCGAGCTGGGGCACGACGATGGCGGAGTCGTTCATTCCGGTGTCGGTTATTCCTGTGTCGGTGCTGGAGTCGATGACGCCGCCCTCCAGGTGAACCTCGCCGGAATCGGGTGGGCCTCCGTCCTGGGAGGCGTCTGCCGTGTGGGCGTCGACCCCTGCGTCCAGTGTCTGCCCCTTGTCCGAGGATCCACCGCACGCGGCCACGCCAGCGGCGAATAGGGAGGCCCCAAGGAGGGTGCAACCCGCCCGGAAGAACGTTGAAATGCTGGGTTTACGGCTGGATAAGTAAGTCATTGAACGCTCCATTTGCGGAAAAACTAGCTGAATCCTGGGGTGACTCAAGTGGACCTGAAATTCTGCTTTTTATCTGTGCGGCAGAATTTTATTTTACGCACGCTTGACCTGGGTTCGGCTCGGTGGAGCGTCCCCGCCTGTGTGATTCTTTCCCCAGGCTTTTTGGGGCAGGTTTTTTTAGGCTGGAGTGCGGGTTTCGGTCACACTGGGCGGATGGCCCATTTGCCCCCAGTGGAACGGATGCTTTCGGAGCTTGTGGCGGTGCCGTCGGTGAGCAGTGTGGACGCGCGCCTGGATCAATCGAACCGCGGTGTGGTGGATCGGTTGGCGGGTTGGTCTGAAACGCTTGGGGCGCGTGTGACGGTTGAAAAGGTCACGGGCCCGTTGGCAGCCGGTCGTGCGGACATGTGGAACCTGATGGCCTCCTGGGGGCCGGACATGCCGGGCAGGGGGTTGGTGTTGTCGGGGCACACGGACACGGTGCCCTTTGACGACCGGCCTGCAGCCCAGGGTGGTTGGAAAAGCGATCCGTTTGCGGTGACCCCAGTCCAGGACGGGGCCGCACTTGCTGGCTTGGGAACCGCGGACATGAAAGGTTTCTTTGGGGTGGCGCTGGATGTGATGTCCAGGGTTTCAGCCGATCGATTGCGACAACCCGTGACCTTGCTTGCCACGGCCGACGAGGAGTCCTCCATGGCGGGGGCCCGTGCCCTGATGGATGGGGGGTTGCCCCTGGGAGATTGGGTGGTGGTGGGGGAACCCACGGGGCTTGTGCCCATTCACAAGCACAAGGGCATTGTGAAGGACCGCATTGTGCTTCGGGGCAGCTCTGGCCACAGCAGCGATCCACGCCTGGGCCGTAGTGCCCTTGAGGGCATGCGAGAGGTGCTCAACGGGATCGATGCGTTTCGTACTGAAATCCAGGCAAAGTTTCGGGACGTGGATTTTGATCCCCCGGAGCCCACCGTGAACCTGGGGACGATTCATGGCGGGGATGCCCCCAATCGGATCTGCGCCGAGTGTGAACTGAAAATTGACATACGGTTGGTGCCCGGCATGGACTCGGAGGCCATGCGCCAGGACCTGCGGGGCCGAATTGCCGCCATTGCAGGCAGGCTTGGCCTGGAGGTGGAGTTCCATGAGATTTTTGTGGAACCTCCCTTTGCGGCCAAGGTGAACTCGCCTCTTGTTTCCACGGCTGCTTCCCTGAGTGGTGCTGAGCCTGCCTGTGTGTGTTTTGGAACAGAAGCCCCATTTTTTCGTGCCATGGACATGGACGTGGTGATCTGGGGGCCGGGGGATATTCGTGTGGCCCACCGGGTGGATGAGTTTGTGGAGCGGGCAACCCTATCGCGGGCGGGTGAGTTGCTGGGCGGTTTGCTGCATCGTTTTTGTGTGGAGGAGCAACCCGTGGAAACTGCACGACAGGTATTGGGAGGGCAACCATGACGGAAAGCCTGGTTTCGGACCCCAAACGGTTTGCGTCGCTTTTTCGGGTGGCCGCACCCTACTTGCACGCCCACCGCGGCCGCACGTTTGTGTTGCATGTGTCCGGGGAGTGCGTGGCTTCGGATGGCTTTGGGGCGATTGCCCAGGACCTGGCCATTCTTTCGACGCTGGGGATTCGGCTTGTGTTGGTGCACGGTGCGCGACCCCAGATTCACGCACGTCTTGTGCAGGCGGGGGTGAACTCGGAGGTGCACGGCGCGCGACGGGTGACCACGCTGGAGGAGTTGCGCCTTGTGTTGGAGGCGGTGGGGGCGGTGCGCACCCAGGTGGAGTCGGTGCTTTCCATGGGTGCGGCCAATACGCCCATGGCCGGGGCGCGACTTCGGGTGGCCGGAGGCAACTTTGTGGTGGCCCAACCAGTGGGCATTATTGATGGCGTGGATCACGGTGCCACGGGCGAAGTGCGGCGCGTGGACCGGGAGGGCATTGTGCAGCAGCTGGATCAGGGGTCGGTGGTGTTGTTGTCCTCTGTGGGCTTTTCCCTGACCGGCGATGTGTTCAACGTGAGCTCTGTGGAGGTGGCTTCCGCTGTTGCGCGCGGGCTGGGCGCCGACAAACTCATGTTCCTTGGGGAAACCGAGCACGTGGCCCATGTGGAAACCGTGTTGGGGCATGCATTGCCCCACGAGATGACGCCGGAGGAGGCGTTGGAACTCTCCCAGGCGCTTCCCGCTGAAGCTTCCGAGGTGGTGTCCATGCTGATGTGTGCCGCAAAGGTGTGTGACCAGGGGGTTCCCCGTGTGCATTTGGTGGATCGGCAGGTGGACGGCAGTTTGCTGTTCGAACTGTTTACCCGGGACGGAATGGCACTGATGGTGAGTACGGATCCGTTTGAGGGTATTCGCCCGGCGACCCTGGAAGATGTGGGCCCTGTTCTCGAGTTGCTTGCGCCCCTGGCGGAGCGGGGGGTCCTGGTGCGTCGACCCCGGGAGATCCTGGAAACGGAAATCGGCCAGTTTGCGGTGGTGGAGCGGGATCGAACGATTTTGGGCTGTGCGGCCCTCCGGTGGGCTGAAGTGGATGGCGTAAAGGTGGCGGAGATCTATTCCGTTGCGGTGGATCCCGCGGATCGGGGAGCCGGGCGTGGGTCTAAGTTGCTTGCCTGGGCGGAACAGCGGGCCCGGGAGGGCGGGGCCCACCGGTTGTTTGCCCGAAGTACACAGACGTTGCAGTGGTTTCGGGATCACGGGTTTGGCCGGGTGACGGTGGAGGCCTTGCCCGGATCCTGGGTGGCCCTGGCGGATCCGGAACGGAATTCTGCGGTGTTGGCGAAGGATCTGTAGATCTGGCGTTTTCTGCGGTGTTTCCCTGTTGGGGGGAACGTGAGCGCTTGCCCAGGGGTGGGGAGTCGCCCATGGTCGCCGGTGCTGTGAAACACATGGAACTGGATACGGTGCTCGGCAACTTCGAGCGGGTGGCGGAGCGTTACAATCACGGGCTGACGTTCGTGAAAGACGGTTCTCGCAAGGATGGGGATCGGGAGGTAACGGTTTCCTACCCTGAGTTGCTTACCCGTGGGCAAGGGGTGGCTGCGGCGTTCCAGGCCCGTGGGCTCAGGGCGGGGGATCGGGTGGCCGTGGTGTTGCCGGATCCCGAGGCGTTTGTGACCACCTTTGTGGGCCTGTTGTGTGCCGGTGCGGTGCCGGTGCCCATGTACCCGCCGCTGGGTGTGGGGCAGCTGTCGGGGTATTTGGAGCACGCGCGGCACATCGTGGGTACGGCCCATTGCACCTATTTGGTGACTACCTCAGACATCCGTGCGGTATTGGGTACGCTGGGTACTTCGGTGCCGGGGCTCAGGGGTTTGCTTACGGTGGAAGAGTTGCGTGCGGGCATTGACGCATCGGCCTATGTGCGGCCGGATGTTGCCGCCGACGACACGTGCTTCATTCAGTTTACTTCGGGGTCGACCGCAAACCCGAAAGGCGTGGAGGTAACCCAGGGGAACCTGGTGCACAATGGGCGGGCCATTCAACTGGAGGGGCTGAATGTGGATCCCGACGTGGATCGGGGGGTGAGCTGGTTGCCGTTGTTTCACGACATGGGTCTCATTGGCTTTTTGCTGTCGCCGATTCAGCTCGGTATCCCGGTGACGTTGATGTCGCCCATGCGGTTTCTAAGGCGCCCCATGACGTGGCTTGAAACGATTACCAAGCACCAGGCGACCATGACCTACGGGCCCAATTTTGCGTACGGTCTTGCGGCCAAACGGGCCCGGGAAAAGGATATTGAGTCTCTTGACCTGTCACGCCTGCGCGGTGCCGGTTGCGGGGCAGAACCTATTCAGGCCAATACCCTACGCCGCTTTGCCCAGGTGTTTGGCCCCTGTGGCTTCGATGAGAAAGCGTTTGTGTGTAGCTACGGCATGGCGGAAAGCACGCTTGCGATTTCCTTTGCCTGGGGGATCCCCACCGACACGGTGGAATCTGAATCCCTGTGGTCCGAGGGCGTGGCCAAACCGGTCACCGTTGCGGATGCGGAGGTCGCTTTAGAATCTGCTGAATCGTCTGGCGAGTCTTCTGCCGGTTTGCCGCCAGGAGTGCTTGAGATCGTGGGGTGTGGGGGTGCGTTTAAGCATCACGAGATTCGCATCGTCGGGGGCGGTGGCGAAGGCGTTGAGGTGGGCGAGCGGCAGGTGGGTGAGATCCAAGTGCGGGGGCCCAGCGTCATGGCGGGCTATTTTGAGCTCCCGGACAAAACTGCGGAAACCGTGCTTGAGGGAGGGTGGCTGCGTTCGGGAGATCTTGGGTACATGGCGGATGGAAACTTGTTCATCTGCGGCCGCGCCAAGGACGTGATCATCCTGCACGGTAAGAACTACTATCCCCAGGATCTGGAGTGGGCGGCCAATCAGGTGCCTCGGGTTCGAACGGGCAATGTGGTGGTGTTTTCTGCCCACAAGCCTAACCTGGATCGGGAGGCTGTGGTGGTGGTGGCGGAGACCCGGGAGTCCGACGACAGGGACGGCATTGCAAGCGAGATTCGGCAGACCATCCAGAGTCAGGTGGGATTGACCGTGGACGACGTGACGCTCGTGGAGGCAGGGGTACTGCCCAAAACCTCGAGCGGAAAGGTACAGCGGCGTAGGACTCGAGCCCTTTGGGAAGAGGGGGGGCTCCATCGTTCCCAGGGGGATGGAAAACTCAAAGTTGCGGCCCAACTGGTGGAGTCCCAACTGGCCCACCTGAAACTCCGTATTTTTGGGCGTTAGTTGTCCTACTCCATGGGGTAAGCGTCTGCCGCTGAGCCCCTGGCCGTGGGTCAGTGCCAGTGCTAGGTGTAGGGGCTTATGAGCACTCGCCACCATGTGTCCACAGTGGATTCTGCCCCAGCGAAGGGCATCGACGTGGATCAGGTTGTTCAGGAAGAAGAGAAGGTGCTCGCCCGGGTGCTGCGAACCGTGGACTCCAAGCGACTTGAGACCGTGAAGGTTCGGCAGAACTACGATTCCCAACTCATCGCCTTGCGCGATCAGATCAACGAGGCGCGGATTGAGGATGTGCCCCCGCTCATCGAGGAAATGGAGCGGCTCCAGGCCGTTGCGAGTCGCCGGGAGCAGGTGGTGGACGGCTGGGTCGACGGTGCTTCTCCCTATTTTGGTCGCATGGTGCTCGAAGAAAACGATCGACGTCGAGAAGTGCTCATTGGCAGGAGCACGTTTCTGGATTCCCGTACGGGCGTGCGCATTGTGGACTGGCGTGATGCGCCGGTGAGCCGCCTCTACTACCGCTTTGAAGAGGGCGATGATTACGAAGAAGAGTTTGGTGGGCGCGAGGTGGAAGGGGAAATCCTTGTGCGTCGTAACCTCACTATTGCGGAGTCGGAACTTCGACGCATTTCCACCCCCCAGGGGCAACTGCTGAAGTCATCCAAGGGATGGCGTGCCCTGGATCAGGACGCGTCTCGCCTTACTGGCGGGCAGGGGTCTGCCATGCGCGCGGAAAGCCATCATCGGCCGCAAAACTATTCGCACCATTCGGATCGGTCGGGTTCGGGGGATCGACATCAACGTCAGGGGCGTTTGGGGATTGGCCATGATGGGGGCGGCCGTGAGGAGAAGTTTCTTCCCGAGATTGCGGCACTCATCGACCCACGCCAGTTTGAGCTGATCACCGCACGTGACTCGGGGCTTGTGGTGATCCAGGGCGGGGCTGGTAGCGGAAAGACCACCATCGGTTTGCACCGCATGGCCTATCTGGCCTACCAGGATCGTCGCAGGTTCACTTCGGATCGCATGTTGGTCATGGTGTTTAACGACGCCCTCGCTCGGTACATCTCTCGGGTGCTCCCTGCACTTGGGGTGGCCGGGGTTATGGTCACCACGTTTGCCCGTTGGGCCCACCGTCTCCGTGTGTCCCATGTTCCGAATCTTCCCACCACCTACGAGGAAGATACGCCGGTGACGGTGACGCGGATGAAGAAAAGCCCGGCCATGCTTCGGTTGGTGGATGCCTATGTCCGCCAAATGGAAGCCCGGGTGCGTGTTTGGTTGGAAGAAGCCTGTGCCAGTGTGTCTGGGGGGGAAACGTCCGCCCGTGCAGTGCTTGAGCATTGGGACAAGAACGCCGGGGCACCGCTTGGGATCCAGTTGTACCGCCTGTCCCAATGGATGGGCTCCGATGCATCCCGCAGCCAAGTTGGCGGCGCCCACAAACTTGCGGTGCAGCGTGCCCTGGAAAAGGGCCGCGCGTTGACTACTGACCTTGTGGGGACCTGGGCGGAGTTGTTGACCGATCGCGGCCAGTTGGAGCAGGTGTTTTCAAAACACCTTCCAAACGAGTTTAGCCAAGCCGAGTTTGATGAGTTCCATCGTTGGTGTGTGCGGCGATGCGCGGAGGTGACCGCATTCCACGAGTACACCACCACCGGTGAGGAAGAGAACGCCGAGGAGGATGAATCCCTGGAGGGGGTGGATGGCGTTTCGGAACGGCCGGTGGCCATGCTTGACCCTGAGGACGACACGTTGCTGCTTCGTTTGGTGCAAGCGTTGCAGGGGCAGTTGCGTCGTCGCAAGGAGCCGCTGTCCTATGAGCACGTGTTTGTGGATGAGGCCCAGGACATGAGCCCCATGGAGCTTGGAGTGGTGTTGGGTACGGCGTCTAAGCGGCAGAGCATTACCCTGGCGGGCGATGTGGCCCAGCGGTTGCACATGGACAATGGGTTTTCGGATTGGAATACCGTGCTCAAGGATCTGGGGCTGGATCATGTTCAGGTGGAGCCCCTGAAGCTGACCTATCGGTCTACGGCGGAGATCATCGAGTTCTCCAACGACGTGCTGGGTCCCTTGCAAAATGAACATCCCGGGGAGGCCACCCGGCATGGGGCGCCCGTGGAGCTGTTTCAGTTCACCCACAATGGGGAGGCGGTGGCGTTTTTGGGCGAAGCCCTTCGTGCCCTGGTGCAGGCGGAGCCCCTGGCGTCCGTTGCGGTGGTCTCTCGCTATTCGGAACAGGCGGATACGTATTTTGCCGGCCTACGCAACGCCGAGGTGCCGAACCTTCGTCGGGTCGCCGATCAGGACTTTAAGTTCAAGCCGGGTGTGGATGTGACGGACGTGCGCCAGGTGAAGGGCCTGGAGTTTGACTACGTGGTGCTCGTAGAAGTGTCCGAGGCTAGCTACCCCGTGCAGGATGAGGCCCGCCACCTGCTGCACATCGCTGCGACTCGGGCGGCCCACCAGCTGTGGATTTCCTCCACCGGAAAGCCCTCGCCGCTACTGCCCCAAGTTCTTCGTGAGCAGTCGTAGCTCTTCAGAACGGCTAGATTGACCCCTAAGTCAAAATAGCCGCGACCAAATTGACCTCTAGGTCAAAATAGACGCGTCCGAATTGACTTTTGGGTCAAAATGGCCGTATTTTGACCTGTGCGTTATGTGGAACCTCATATCCTTCGGGATCTGGAAAAGAAGATGGTGTTTTTGGGTGGCCCCAGGCAATCGGGGAAAACCACTGTGGTTAAACGGGTTTTGTCACAATCTGCCACAGGAAAGTACTTCAACTGGGACTACGACGAGCACCGCCAGCAAATTCAGAAGAAGGTTTGGGGTGTCGATGACAAGCTCATCGTTTTTGATGAGCTTCATAAACACCCTCGTTGGAAGAGTTGGTTGAAGGGTGTCTACGACGTTCAGAAGGACCACCATCAGTTCTTGGTGACAGGGAGTGCGCGGCTTGATGTGTACCGAAAAGGGGGAGACTCCCTGTTTGGTCGTTACCACTACTGGCGTTTGCACCCGTTTACGTTGTCGGAGCTGCCCAAAGGAATGTCTGGTGAAGATGGATTGAATCGTCTGATGACGGTGGGTGGGTTTCCTGAACCGTTTCTTGACGCTGATGAAAGGCAAGCTCGTCGGTGGAGGAGGGAACGGTACGAACGGGTACTGCGCGAAGACATTCGTGATTTGGAGAACGTGCGCAATCTACAGACCTTGCGACTGTTTGTGGATCTGTTGCGCCAAAGGGTAGGTGGTTTGGTGGTGCTCAATAACCTTGCACAGGAGCTGCAGGTGGCTCCCAAGACTCTTAAAAGCTGGCTGGAGTTGCTTGAACGGATGTATCTGGTTTTTGTGGTTCGGCCCTGGTCGCGTCAGGTGCCGAGAGCCGTGCTTAAACCTCCAAAAGTATATTTTTTCGACAACATGGATGTGCTTGGAGACGAAGGTGTGCGTTTTGAAAACCTGGTGGCTACCCATTTGCTCAAGCACATTCAGTTTCTTGAGGATCTTACGGGACACTCCTATCAACTGGCCTACGTCAGAGATAAGGATGGGAGGGAAGTGGACTTTGTGGTGGTGAGGGACGGACAGGTGGTTGCTTTGGTGGAAGCGAAACTGGGTGATAAGTCTGTGTCTCGTTCCTTGAGGTACTACGCGGAACGTTTGCAACCTCAGCATGCTGTGCAGGTGGTGTGGGGGTTGAGGGATCCGATCAAGGACGGAAAACTGTCCGTGTTGCCACCCTTGGACATACTCGGGCGGCACGATTGGCTTAGCCCCTGAGGCGCTCAGTCCATGAGGCGGCTTAGGCGGGGGGGGAGGGCGGCCTTGAGTTGCATTTGGCCTGGGCGGGGGTTGCCCTCTAGCCACAGCATGGTGCCCTTTCGAAAGGGAAACGCGTTGGCCGCCCGCTTGTTTGCAGTGAGGTAGATTGCGGCGATCTCACGTATCCAGGGTTCGTGCCCTACCCAGGCGACGTCGTCTTCGACCAGGGTCTGGGTGACGGGTTTGGATCGGAGTAGGGCGGGTGTGGGAGCTTCGGCGAGCCAGGATTGCTCGGTGGTGGTGGGCGCTTCGGTTTCCACGGTGATGGGCATGAGTAGCTCCGCCGTTTGTACGGCCCGTACCAGGGGGCTGTGGTGCACGTGATCGAGCACAATCCCAGCACTTTCCAACCCCTCCACCACGGATGCAAAACGGGTGCGGCCCTTTTCGCTGAGGGGGCGTGCGCGGTCCAAGGACGGATCCGATGGGGGCACTGCGGCGGCATGGCGAAACAGGTAAAGATTCACGGGGCGGATCATGGCCGATCAGCGGATTGGGGCAACGGAGTTTTCTCCACGGGTTGCCTGGGTTGCGTGGATTCATGTAGTTTCTGTTGCACAGGGATTTTTAGGGTGTAATAGTCCCGACGTTCGAAAAAGACCGCGGTTAGACGGGCCTCCGGGTCCCGTCCCAGGGTCGACATAGGGGGTTCTGGGGCAGTGGTTCAACTGCACAGGACTTAAGGATCTGCTCCGATGGGGGGTGCTTGGTTTCTCCCACAGGATCCACGTTGAGAGGATTCTCCTAGGGAGAACTCTTCATGGGCGCCCTGCCTGCCGCCGATTGAGACCTTTACTTACTTCAGAGTTGCACGTGGAATCCCAAACTGAATCAAATGAACCCGAGGTTGCTGGTCTGGCGGAGGGCGAGATCCATGGCCCCAGGACCCCACTTCGTGAGTTTGCATCGACCCTTTCCGATCGCGCTATCCAGCGCGTTGTGGGAGGAAATGCCTTCCTTCGGGGACGGATTTACGCCCGTCGTGGTGCGATTGAGGAGTTTGATGGTCGATCGGACAGTGCGACTGCGAAGATCTCAGTTCGCAATGTGGATGAGCCCTACCGTATGGAGGTTCAACTCGATCCGGAACACAAGGTGGTCTCCAAATGTTCCTGCCAGGCATGGCGTGGTCCCACGGGCCACTGCAAGCACGTGGCGGCGTTGCTGGTTGCGCTTCGGGATAGGGAACGTCCACCCCGCCGCAAGGATACGGAAGGGGAGTCTTCCAGTGCAGGCCAGGGCCGTGGGGGGCAAAAGCGCTCAGGGGGCAGCGCTGGGGCCAAGAGTAACGGTGCTGCCGCCCGTGTGAAAGGTACCGTGGAGGTGGTGGGTAGCCACGGCACCACAAGCATGACGGTGGTAGGTGGGACGGCCACGGCGGGAGCCTCTGGTGTGGTGACACCGGGCGGCAAGAGGCGTCGCACCCGTCGCCGCCGTAAGGGCGACTCCACCAAGATGGAGGTGGGGACCACCGCCAGCAAGGATCGATCGGGCTGGGATGCCTGGCTTGGGGCGGAGGCCCACCTTAAGGCCTATGCATTTGACTACCGGTTGGCGGTTCGCGCGGCGTCCATTGCGGTAACACCGGTGCTTGCGGGGACCCGATCGGCGGTGCCCATTGGCGATGCACTTTCAAGTTCCAATACGGTGCCCGCGAGCGAGCGGTCGGTGTTTCGGGCCCTGTCTCGCCATGCCCCCCGGGGCCAGGCCACTGTGGCGGAGTTGCGCGGCGAAGAAGCCGCAGAACTCATTGGCGCCCTGAGAAATCGCAGCGTGTTGTTGGAGCCTGCCTCCATGCATTTGCGGTTCATGGACGAACCCCTTCGTCCGTCGCTTGAGTTGGATACGGTGCAGGGGGACTCGGTCCGTGTTCGGGTCATGTTCTCTTCCGGAAGCCGGAGGTTCTCTCTTTCTCAGGGGGCCTGGTTTGAGGGCACGCCCGGTTGGCACATCGATACGTCCGAAGGTATCGCGCGGCCCCTCGCGGAAGCCGTGACGCCGGCCTGGTTGCAACACTTGTATCGTTCCCCTGCGTTGGTCATGCCCATCGCGGACCTTCCTGGACTATTGACCGAGTTTTTGCCGCGGGTGGCCACGTCCCTTGGGGCGGAGTTGCCAAGCCTTTCGTCTGTGGCGGAAGTGGTGGACGCGCGTCCGTACTTTGCCATCAAGGCCACCGGAGACATTGTGGGTGCCCAGGTTCGCGTCATGGTGACCTATGCAGAGAGCGAGTTCCCGGTCCCGGTGGATGGGGTTCCAGTTCCGCTGGCGTTTTTTCCTCCGGAGCAGGACGGGGAGTTGCCCCGGGTGGTGCGTCGTGATGTGGGTGCCGAGATGGGTGCCGTGCAGCTCTTGATGAACCTGGGTCTTGAGGTTTCCGAGTCTGGCGAAGAACTGGTGGCCCAGGGCGATGGGGCGGTTGCGTTTTGGACGGATGGCCTTGGTGAACTCCCCGAGGATTGGGATCGCTACATTCCAGATGATTTGGTGGGTGTGACCATTCGCAACGATACCGTGACACCTCAAATGCGCGTGTCTTCTGGGGTGGACTGGTTGAACCTGGACATGACGTTTGACGCCGGTGGCGTGGCCGTGGACGAGAACGAGTTGCGCGAGTGCTTGGAAAAGAACCGTCGCTTGGTAAAACTGGAGGATGGCACCTACGCTCCGATTGAGCAGGCCCAGGTGGCGGAAGCCATGTCGCGCATGGCGGAACTGGTGGCCTCTGCGGGAGAAAAGAAAAAACTCCCCCTAAGCCAGGCCGGCCGTGTGCAGGATTTGCTTTCCCTTGTGGATCGGGCGGCCGTGACACCCAAGGCCAAGGCCCTGTTTCAAAAGCTGGAAGACGTGGGTGACATTCCCACGGTGCCCAAGCCTCGCAAGTTGCAGGCCACGTTGCGCGACTACCAGAAGAAGGGGTTCAACTGGTTGGTGTTTGTGCACCAGTTGGGCAGTGGTGGAATCCTGGCCGATGACATGGGTCTCGGTAAGACCGTGCAGACGATTGCATTGATGTTGTGGGCCAAGTCCAAGGCGAAAGCCCACGCGTTGAACGTGGTGGTGGCGCCCACGTCTGTGGTGCCCAACTGGCAGCGTGAGATCGAGAAGTTTGCGCCTTCACTGACGACGGTTATGTGGCAGGGGCCCCAGCGTTTTGATCTGGAGGACGAGGTGGCAGAGGCGGATGTGCTGATCACGAGTTACGCGCTTCTCCGACGGGACGAGGAGTTCCTTTCTAAACTTGGGATTCGGTACGTTATTCTTGATGAGGCCCAGCACATCAAGAACCCCTCCAGTGCCACGGCAAAGGCGGCCAAGAAGCTTTCGTCGGAACGCCGTTTGGCCCTCACCGGTACGCCCATTGAAAACCGCCTGAGCGAGTTCTGGTCCATCATTGATTTTGTTTCCCCCGGATTGCTTGGTTCCCTGAAATCCTTTGAGGAGAAGTACGCGCGGCCCATCGATCGTGGGGATGACAAGGCGGCCGAACGGCTTCGTAAGATCATTCAGCCTTTTGTGTTGCGTCGTACCAAGTCTGAAGTGGCGCCCGAACTCCCTGAGAAGATTGAACAGGAGATGGTGGTGCCCCTGGAGGAGGAGCAGTCCAAGCTCTACCAGCAGATCACGCGGGAGACGCGCAAGAGTGTGTTGAGCGAGGTGGAGAAGAAGGGCATTAGCAAGTCCCAGATTCAGATTCTGGCGGCGTTAACGCGGTTGCGACAGGTGGCCTGTGACCCCCGCTTGATGAAACTCCCTGGCAAGGAATGGGGCGACGAAGAAAGCGGGAAGCTCAGCGCGCTGCGTGAGATTGTGCAGGAGGCCGCCTCGGGGGGTCACCGGGTTCTGATTTTCAGCCAGTTTGTGGAGATGTTGAAGATCATTCGCAACGCCATGGAAGAGGATGGTATTGCCTACGAATACTTGGACGGCAGTACCAAGGACCGCTCGGAGCGGGTGGACCGATTCAACTCGGATGAAAGCCTGACGGTGTTTCTCATCTCGCTTAAGGCGGGTGGTACTGGCTTGAACCTGACCGGCGCCGATACCGTGGTGCACTTTGACCCCTGGTGGAACCCGGCGGTGGAAGACCAGGCCACCGACCGTGCCCACCGCATCGGGCAAACGAAGGTGGTGTCTGTCTACCGACTCATTGCCCGCGGCACGGTGGAGGAGAAGATCCTCAAGCTCTCCGAAAAGAAACGCTCCCTGGTCTCCAACGTCCTCAGCAGCGAAGGCGCCCCGCTCAAGGGCTTGACCAAGTCGGATTTGGACAGCCTGTTTAGTTAGTTCGGCTGTGGGTCGCGGTATCCCTTGTTACGGGTAGTGTCGCGGGCCCGGTGCGTCGGCCGATTTTGGTGGGTTACTTGGGTAGCCGGTGGGTGACGTTTTTATGAACCGATTGCTGGGCTTCGACATGGTTTTGTGAAGTGTTTTGGTTTGGCACAAACCCTGCTTGTCAGTGAGCCATGTCTACTTGGTTGCGTGGTGGTGCGTGTTTGGGTTCTTTGATGGGGATGATCGTTTTGGCGGTTGGCCTGGTGGGGTGTTCATTTGTACCCGCGTCGAGTTCCAGTGAGAAAGGTACGTCGAAGCCCCAGGATTGTGTGGATGTTCTGGGTGCGTTGGATTCTGCGATGTTGCGCGAAGTTCAGGGCGACATGGAATGGATGTTTTCTTCTACTGGGCCGGAATCACTTGCGTTGGAAGTGCAGGAAAAGCTGTCGAAGTTCAGGAGGCTTTCCAGGGGAGCGGCGGTGGAGGTGTATTCCGCCCAGTGGCGTGACCTTGCGTTTCCATCCCGTGTGGTGACCGAAGAGCAGGCACGTACTCTTGAGTACCCTTGGGAACTTGGCGTTCAGGTTGGGGACACGGGGTATGGCTACCGGGTATGGTTTGTTCCCGGAGGAACGGACAATGAGGTTGATGTCGTCGAATATCGAGTGCGCGATTCAACGGTGTTCGAGGTTCGTCAATTTGAACAAGGGAGTGACTTTTTTGAACTGCACGCGTGCACGATGGAAGATATCCCCACGGGCGAGGAGGCGTCCCACCGATTGAAAGTTTCGGTGCGACAGGTTGGGATGGCCCGAGATATCCCAGAGGATACGAAGTTGCAGTCCCTGGTGAATGGGCTCCTTGCCTTACGGGCGTTTGCCTTCGTGGGCCTTTCAGAGTTGGGTGTGTATGCGCTTCGAGGTTTTGGGACCCTTAAGGAGCTTGTGCTCTCGGATTCTGGCGTCACGGACAGAGCTGCTGCTGCCATCGCGAAGTGGTTGCCGCATCTTGAGGCTCTTGAAATCCCAGGGAGTCTCGTGGGTGACGGCGGTTTGGCTGTGCTTTGTCGTAAACTCACGTCGCTTCGGCGGCTGGATTTATCTCGAACTTCGGTGACGAGCCTTGGTGCCAATAGGATCCCTTCCTTCAATCCGGGTATTGAGCATTTGTCCATGGTGAAAACGCATGTGAACAATGATTTTGCCCGCCGTTTGTCGGAAACAACGATGCCCACGCTTAGCTGGCTCGATTTATCTCGAACTAAAATCACAGGGTTGGGCGCGAAACAGTTGGCTCAACTGGATACTCCCGAGTTGAAGTTCCTATTTTTGGAAGGTCTTGATCTCGACTACGCTACCCGGTTGGTTCTTGGGCAGGCACACCCGGATCTGAACGTGCTTTCGTTTGAAGAGGACTAGACTCGTTCGATGTGGAAGTCGCGGCGGAACTCGAAGCATTGGGGGCTGCCTTTTTGGAAGTCCCTGCAGGTGGTTCCGCGGATGTCGTAGATTTGGCAGGCGTGGGGGCTGTGCGGGGTGCTGAGGTGCACGCAGCTGCCGTCCGGGTGGGTGGCAAAGGCTGCCTGCCCAAAGTGGCCGGGTTGGATGGCCTGGGCGATGTCTTCCCTGCCGGCCTGCCTCCACCGCAGGAGGTCCTCTTCGGGGATGAGAATGCGGCCGTCGTGGCCGGTCCTGCAGCAGGCACCGCAGGTAAGGCAGTCAAGGCCCGATTGGGCTGGGTATGTTGAATCGGCGGTCGCCATTGGCCTGTGGGTGAATATACTGCGGGGCATGAAGAGTCCATCCCCCACCTTTGCGGATCAAACCTGTGTCCACTGTGGTGCTGAGTTTTTGCGAGATTCGGCGGAACCCGAGCGTTGCCCCCAGTGTTTAAGGGTGGGAGGGGCTGTGGATGCACCTGGGTCACGCCGTGGGGGCAATATCCGTGGTGGAGCGCGCCGAACGTGGATACGTGGATTGGTTCTGGTGGGCCTGGCGGTTGTGGCCATGGTTGCGGGGATTCGCATTCTTCTTGGGGATGGATCCGGTGCCCGTATTCGCACGGTGCTGTCTGTGGCGGAGGAAAAGGGGATCGAGCTTCCCGAAGGATGGGAGGAGAAATTTTCCTGGAAAGGCGTGGCGGATCGATTGAGTTCCCAGGGGTTGGAACGCCAAGCCACGGGGGAGGCTTTGATTGCTGCTGTGAGGTCCTGGTTGAAGGACTCGCCGGTAGAGCCCTGGCGTTTGAGCAAGCCTGTGGCGCGCCCGTTGTTTTCAATGGACGATGTGGTCAAGCAATTGGCGAAGGGTGACGGTGCGCAGCTTTACCCTCTTGAGGTGGCCACGGTGCTGGCCTGGTACCTGGGTACGGAAGAGATACCCGTACGGGTGGGTGAGCGCCTGGGGGTGCGGGATGGGACTCCGGTGGATCCCTCGGGGGTGATCGGTCGGTATGTGCTTGTGGTGGGGGATTCCAAGACCGTAGTGGATCCGTTTGCTCCTGGGGATGAGGTGGCTGCAAAGGATGTGCGCGTGCTTGAGGACACCCAGGTGTTGGGTGCCTGGATGGGTTTGCATGGCGCTCGGTCCTTTTTTGGTCGGGGGGATGTTTCTTCCTGTGTGCGCTGGTCGGATCGATCGTTGAAGTTGGATTCCAGGTCCGCCACGGTTCGGGGGTTGCGCGGGCAATGCTTGATGCGCGTGAGTGGTCCGGATGAGGGCCTTCGGGAGATCGATGTGGCCCTGAACCTGCAACGGGATGCACCACGGCTGCGTTTCATGGCGGAGGGTGTGCTTTTAGGGGTACCGCCGGACTTGAACCGAGCGGTCGTGTTTGTGGATGAGGCCCTTGGTTTGGCACCCAACTACGCGGAGCTGCTTGCCGTTCGTGCCAATCTGCATTTGGCCCGAGGAGAAATCGGCCAGGCACGGCCCCTGATCGAACGTGCCGCTCGATTGGCGCCCGATGCCCTGGGTGTGCCGCTTGCCCGCGCGCAGCTGAGTATTCAATCGAAGGACATGGCTTCCGCCATTCGGTTTGCGAAACAGTCTACCGAGGTGCAATCCCACGACTGGAATCGGAGAATGGCGGCTGCGGCCATTCTGCGCATGGCGGGTGACTACGATTCCATGCGCAAGGAAGCTCGCGCCATCCTAGGGATGGTGCCAGGTGCGCAAAAATCCAGAGTGGAGCAGATGATCAAACAGTTCCTCGGGCCCACCGCGCTCGATGATACTTTTGGGCAGGGCGATTCTTTCGCAGAGGGTGACTCTTTGCAGGATGCCCCATCTCGAGGTGATTCGTTGCATGGTGATTTGTTGCAGGGCGACTCCCTGGGAGACCTGGACTTTCCATCGGACGATGGCCTTTCCCTGGGATCGGGCAACAGCAATGACGACCCCAGCTCCCGCCGGGGCCCCTCCCTGTTGGATGACGACCTCAAGCTCGAAGGCTTTGGCAACTCTGGTGGCGGTCCCGGTAGCTTCCGCCTATCCGACCCGTCAGCGGAGTAGGTTCTCTGAAGGAACCTAAGAGTAGTTACGCGGATTGCTGGGTTGTGCCGGTCGTTAGGCTAGGAGCCAGGATTGCACAGCGGGCGTTGCTTGTGTTGGGTGGGGTTGGGGGTGATTTGGTAGGGGAGGATGAGGTCGAGGGGGCCGTTTGGGTTGGGCCATTGCATTTGGGTGAGGTGTTCTTGTACGCAGACGGTGAACCGTGGGGTGAGTAGTTCGTCTTGGATGAAGCAGTGGGTTTGCAGTTGCCCCTGGGTGGGGTTCTGGGGGTGGGGGGCAATGCGTACGGCCACCTGGAGGTTGCCGCGGGGGTGGATCCAGGTGATGGGTTGTTCAAAACAGGTTTGAATGTGTGCCCCTAGGGATTGATGAAGCTCCCGGGCCTGGTTGGCGGAGAGGTTTCCATCGGTGGTGCCCATTTCGTTGGGTGGATTTGGGAGGCCTGCGGGGCAGGCGGAGATGCGGGTGTCGGGGGTGGCCCGGGGGAGTTGAATGCCCTGGGGCGCTGCGGCCGCGATGACTGTGTGGGTGCCCTCGGTGCTTGATAGGTGCTTGAGCAGTTGTTGTACGTGTTGAAACCCTGTTTCGCCGGTGGCGAGCACGACCTGCAATCCTGGGATGGAACTCGAGGTTTCCAACCGGGATAGGGTTTCGCTTTCGGTGACCTGTGTCTGTGAAATGGTTCGACGGGTGAAGATGGGGTGATCGGGATCGGACTGTCCTACCACCCACAGCACAAGGTCTGTGGTGGGATCGATGGACCCGGGAAAGGCGGTGATGCCAATGAGGGTGAGCGTATCCTGGGCGGACGCACCGTGGGCTGTAGTGCTTTGGGCTGCGGGGCTGCCGAAGGCGCCCCACCGGGTGAGAAGCACAACTTGGCTTGCCCGGGCCGCGCGCACCATGATGGCGCCGTCGGGCTTGGGCACCGGGTGCATGGCCACGGCGGTCTCGCCCACAAACTGGGTTCCCTCGGATGGGCTCTGTTGAAAGAGGCAGCCAGGCGCCGTGTCTGCCAGGGTCTCAAATTTTTGGTCCAGGGTGGCCAGGTTGCGAATCACCTCAGCCCAGGGTGTGTGGGTGCCCAGTTGCCGTAGTTGTTGTTCGGAGGGGTTCCAGTCTTGCACGGAGAGGGAAGTGGTTTCGTTGGGGTCCACAGGCGAGCTGTCCGAGTTCCCAGATGTGGTTTCTGATCCATTTGTGGTTTTTGATTGGGCCGTTGATCCCGTGTTGGCCTGCCCAGCATCGGCCCGGTGGCAACCCGTGAGGGAGGCCGAGAAGAGCAGTAGTGCGCCAGAGGCGGTGAGGATTTGATGCCAAAGGGTGTTGCGAGAGCGCTCGGCCCGTACCCGCGCGGAGGGTGCAGCGTGGTCCGCACAGGAGAATGGAACTAGGTTGGTCATGGCTAGGGTTGAACTTGCACCCATGCTTTCCTTGAGTGTCTTTAGGGTTTTGGCGAGTTGGGAGGGGGCGATTTTGTCGGCCTTGGTGGCCACGGGGATGACGGTTGCGGGTGACTCTGCAAGGAACTCGAGCAGGGTGCGGTCGTCCTTGGAGAGATCGCGACGAATGTCGAACAGGGCCACCACCGCGCGTAGCGTCCCTCGCTCCAGGAGAATGGATTCCACCAGGTGAGCCCATTGGTTGCGTTCTGTTTTGCTTCGTTGGGCGTAACCGTAGCCCGGGAGATCGATGAACTGCACTGCCGTTTCAGGTTGGGCCAGCTCCACTAAAAATGCGTTGGCCCCTCGGGTGCAACCTGGGGTGCGGCTGGTGCGCACGAGCTTTCGTCGCTCGGTGAGTGCGTTGATGAGGGAGGACTTGCCCACGTTGGATTTGCCCACGAACGCGATCTCTGGGTGCAGGGGTGCGGGGAGCTGATCGAGTTCTGTGGCCGCGGCGAGAAACCGTGCATCCCGAACGCGAATTTCCTGGGGCTGCTTTTGTTGCTCCGCGTGTTTGCCAGGGGGTTGTTGAGGGGGCTTTTTCTCAGAAGTTTTCTTGGGAGATTTGTGGGTTCGTTTCCGAGGTGACTTGGGGCCTGGCTTTTTATTTGGGGAGGTCATGTGTTGTTTTCAGTTGCGCTTGAGGCGGCGATTGAATGCTCCCAGCAGTTCCTTGGATTCTTCCACGCGGATCATCTGGGCTGTGCCTATGTAGAGCATGACCCACCCCAGGACCATGGCGAATAGGACGGAGACACGCATCCAAAGGGGGGTGCTGGGGATCCAGGGGATCCAATCCTTTGCGACATATGCGAGGATGGCGGCGGGTGTTGTGGCCACGGCGTGGCGGAGCACGGCTTTTGGAACCGAGAGGTTGATGGCCCCGGGAATGTGCCGCTTGGTGAGCATGAGTAGGGTGATGAGCTGTGCGATGGCTCCGGCTGTGATGGCCATGGCGAGGCCCTGGGTGCCGATGGAGAAAAGGGTGCCCCAGGCGACCAGGCCAAAGATGATCAGATTCACAATGGCCCCCACCACCGGGCTGCGCGTGTCCTGGTGGGCGTAGAAGATGGGTACGGTGGTTCGGCAGGTGGCCACAGCCAGGATCCCCAGGGCCATCCAACGTAGGGTGAGTGTGGTCTCGTGAACGTGCGCCTCATGGAATGCACCATGCCCAAATAGGGTGGCCACGATGGGTTGGCTGAGGATCCAGAGGGCGGCGGAGGAAGGTACCGCCAGGAACGCGGTGAGTTTGAGGTTCTTGCGGAACGCCTGGCGCAGGCCATGCCGGTCATTTTTTGCCCGAAGGGCACTCAGTGCAGGAAGGGAAGCGGTGGCGATGGCAAGGGCAAACATGCCCTGGGGGATCTCCACCAGGCGTTGGCTGTAGTAGAGGTAGCTTTGGGCGCCCTCGGGGAGGTAGGAGGCCAGTAGACGCGCGAGCAGAATGTTGATTTGGTAGACGGCACCGCCAGCGATGAGCGGCACCATGAGTTTCAGGGCACGGCGTACATGGGTGTCGGTTTTTCCGTTGTAGAGTTGTTTCCAGACGGACCAACGGGGCCATGCAAGCAACCCGGTGGTGCGGAGGGCGGGTGCCTGTACCAGTACGTGCAGGGTTCCCCCGAGGAGGGCGGCCCAGGCCAATACCTGAATCCCCTGCTTTGGGTCCATGGTGGTGAGTGCGGAGAAGAGCGCCGCGCCGATGAGGCATAGGTTGAGAAAGGCAGGGGCAAAGGCGGGCGGAGCAAAGCGATGGTGGGCGTGCAGGCCGCCGGTGAAGATGGCGGCAAAGCCCATCAAAAAGAGATAGGGAAAAAGTACGCGCGTGAGTTCCACCGTGGTTTCAAATCGATCGGCGGTGTAGCCCGGGGCATAGAGCTGTACGATCCAGGGGGCACCCATGCTGCCCGCAATACTCAGGGCCAGCAGTACCACCACCATGACGGCCATGAGGCCACGAAAAAACGCACGGGCCTGTGCCGCGCCCTGCTGGTGTTTGACCTCGGTGTACACGGGAATGAGTGCGGCGGACACCGTGCCCTCGGCGACGATGGCCCGAAAGGTGTTGGGTATGGTGAAGGCCACGAAGAAGGCGTCGGTGAGGGCCACCGGAAAGCTTGCGGCTAGGGCCACGTCACGTGCGGCTCCCAGGACCCGGGAGGTGAGGGTGCCGCTGGCAACAGTGGCGGCGCGGCGTGTGACCGCCTGGGAGGAGGATGGGCTCACGGGATGGATTGGGTTGCGGGGGTGCTTGCACCCCATTCAAGCAGGACTTTCCCGCAGTCTCCAGAGGTCATGACCTCAAATGCACGTTCGAAGTCGTCCGCGGGGAACCGGTGGGTGAGCACGGGGGCAATGTGGAGGCCGCTTTGCAACATGCTGGACATCTTGTACCAGGTTTCGAACATTTCCCGACCGTAGATTCCCTTGAGCGCCAGCCCCTTGAAGATGACCTGGTTCCAATCGATGGTGATGTCGGATGGCGGAATGCCGAGCAGGGCCATGCGGCCGCCGTGGTTCATGGTTTTCAACATGGTTTGTAGGGCGGTGCCGTTGCCGCTCATCTCCAGGCCCACGTCGAATCCTTCGGTCATGCCCAGGGCGTTCATGGCGTCGTGCACGGACTCGGTTTGTACGTTCACTGCCCTGGAGGCCCCAAGCTTGCGGGCGAGGTCAAGGCGCATGTCATGGACGTCTGTGATGACCACGTGCCGCGCACCCACGTGCTTGGCCACGGCCACCGCCATGATGCCAATGGGGCCAGCTCCGGTGATCAGCACATCTTCGCCCACAAGATCAAAGGCCAGGGTGGTGTGTACGGCGTTGCCCAGGGGATCCAGAAAAGACGCGATGTCGTCGTTGATGGCGTCCGGGAGTTTGAAGGCGTTTCCGGCGGGAATGCAAAGGTACTCAGCGAAGGCACCGTCCCGTTGGATTCCGAGGCCCACGGTGTTTCGGCATAGGTGGCGCTTGCCCGCCCGGCAGTTGCGGCAGTGACCGCAGGTCATGTGGCCCTCGCCCGAAACCCGGTCGCCAACCTGAAAACCTTCCACGTGGCTGCCCACTTCCACCACGTGCCCACAGAACTCGTGGCCGGTGATGGTGTCCAGGGGGACGTTGTTCTGGGCCCACTCATCCCATTTGTGGATGTGAAGATCGGTGCCACAGACGGCGGTTTTGTGGACCTGCACCAATAGATCGTTGGGCCCTGCGGTGGGAATGGGACGATCTTCCATCCAAAGTCCCGGTGCGTTCTTCGCTTTGACGAGTGCTTTCACGATGGGGACGGTACTCCCGATTGATGGGCCGACAAGCCGTGCCCTTTGGGCTGGACTCACGGGCGTGGATTCACCAGCTCGGACTCACGGGCCTGGAATCATGGGCTAGGGCAGGTTTGCAGATCTTCAATCCACGCTCGTAGCAGGGCGCTTCCATTTGGGTCGGTGATGGAAACTCCAATGGGGGGCATTCGGTAGGGGAACATTTCATTCACGCGTACAAGGAGGCCAGATTGTTCTGGGTCTCCCGGGGTGATTCTGAATAGGCTGCTGAAGCCCGCAAACTCCATGGGGACATCGCAGGTGCCCGTATCTGCGAGCGGAACACTGTTTCGCAGATCCATTTGGCTTAGGGCAGCCCAGCCCCCGGGCCTGTGGCAGTGGGAGCAGTTGGCGTGCATCCAGGATCGGGCGCGATCTTCCAGGGGCTGTTTTGTATCGGTGGGCAGGACTAGGGAGGGAAGTTCGTTTGTCTTGTGTGGGGGATCCGCGACGAGTGCCTGGATATCCTCCAGTGCTGTCAGCTGGTTTTCCCTGGAGGGCCCGTAGTCGTATTCAAAGTTGAGTTGCTCGATTTCAAAGCCAAGTACGGGCTTGTCATTTCGGTGGCAGGTTTCGCAGCTGGATTTGTTTGGGAAGTGGTAGGAGAGCGTGGTTCCGTGGGCGGTGATTTCCTGATCGGCGGAGGCGTCGAGCAACTGGGCGGTGCTTCCATCGGGGGAGAACCGGTAGGTAAAGGCTTCCCATTGGGTTTCCGTTTTCACAAGGAACCGCATTTCCATGGGAAGCCGTTCCAGGTGGGAGGGGTTGAGGGCGTTGTCTTGTACCCCGGTGAGCGAGAAGAGTTTCACCAGGGTGGTTCCCCGGGGGAATTGGATTTCGTTATGGGTGAGCTGGAGTGTTTCTGTTGGAGGCAGCACCACCCAACGTTGTTTGTCGGCACCATCGGTCCACAGGGGAGAGCGTACTCCGTAGGGTATGAGGTCTGGGCCTGGTGTGATGGTTTCGATGTCCTGAAAACAGCCCGTTTCCTCGAGAGTTTGGACCGGGACGTGATCTTTCAGGGGCTGGCAGTGGAGCTCCGTGGCCCGTTGTGGCAGGGGTGGTTGTGCGCTGTTTCCTCCGCATCCGGTACTGGCTAGAAGTAGTAGCCCCATGAGCCTGCTTCTCGAGATTGTGACCGGCGTGGGTCGGTTCATGGTGTGTTCAGGATCCCCAGTTGTTTTCCCACGGATTCGAAGGCGGTGAGGGCTTGGTCGATGTGGGCGTCGGTGTGGGCGGCTGACATTTGGGTACGGATGCGGGCCTGACCCTTGGGCACCACGGGGTAGGAGAACCCAATGACGTACACGCCTTGCTGCAGCAGGGCTTCGGCAACCTGGGCCGCAAGCCGTGCATCGCCCAGCATGACGGGAATGATGGGGTGTTCGCCCGGGAGTAGCCTAAATCCTAGCGCTTCCATGCCCCCACGGAACCGGGTGGCGTTGCGTTTGAGTTGCGCCCGCCTCTCGCCGGATTGTTCCACCAGATCCAGCACGCGGATGGAGGTTTCGGCGATCACGGGTGCCAAGGTATTTGAGAAAAGGTAGGGGCGGGATCGTTGGCGCAGCAGTTCCACGATGGGGCGGCTTGCGCAAAGGTATCCGCCCGAGGCGCCGCCCAATGCTTTTCCAAGGGTGCCAGTGAGGATGTCGACCCGACCCATGACGCCGCAGTGTTCCGGTGAACCCCTGCCGTGCTCTCCCAGGAATCCGACGGCGTGGGAGTCGTCCACCATGACCTGGGCTCCGTATTGATCCGCAAGGTCGCACAGGCCCCCGAGGTTGGCGATCACCCCGTCCATGGAGAAGACCCCGTCGGTGACGATGAGCTTGAGGCGTGCGCCCTTTGCTTCCCCGAGGGCGCGTTCCAGGTCTTCCATGTCGTTGTTGGCGTAGCGGTAGCGTTTGGCCTTGCAGAGGCGAATGCCGTCGATGATGGAGGCGTGGTTGAGGGTGTCACTGATGACGGCGTCCTCTGGACCTAGCAAGATTTCAAAGAATCCTCCGTTGGCATCCCAACAGGAGGGGTAGAGAATGGTGTCTTCCATGTTGAGGAAGCTGGAGATGCGTTGCTCTAGGGTTTTGTGGACGTCCTGGGTGCCGCAGATGAACCGTACGGAAGCCATGCCATAGCCGTGGTGATCCAGGGAACGTTTGGCTGCTGCGACCAGCTCAGGTGCGTTGGCAAGGCCGAGATAGTTGTTGGCACAGAGGTTGAGAACCCTGCGCCCGTCGTCCAGTTGAATGATGGCGTCCTGGGGGGACTGGATCACCCGTTCGGGCTTGCGCAGCCCCTGGGATTCGATTTCCGCCAGTTGCTCGGTGGCAAATGCGGACAGCGCTGTTGGCGTGGATCCGTTAGGTAGGGGCGTTGGGGGTAGGGAGCTCATGGCGATGGAAGTAGGCTAGCCGATGGGGCCGATGGGGCGCCAGTGCGGATCAACCATGGTCCCATGGGAGCTTTGCTGGGTCGATGCTGGGTTGATGCTGGGGTTGTGCTAGCTAGAGGGTGTGGCGCGCGCAGCGAAAACCGGTCGAACACCAGGGCTGGACCAGGTTCTCAAGGGGCTTGAGGGGCAGGGCCCTGAGCCCTTGTATGTACTGGTGGGAGCGGACAGCGCACGGGTGGGGCGCGTGGTGGATGGGTTGCGCGCACGGGTGGCGGCGGACGACCCCATGGGCATGAACCAGGATGTGTTGGATGGTCAGGGGTTGGCGGCGGAGTCTGTGATCGCCGCGGCCCGTACGGTTCCCATGATGGCGCCCCGTCGTTGGGTGCTGGTCCGTGGGGCTCACCGGATGGATACCAAGGAGCTGGAGAAGCTGGTGCCCTATCTGGCGGATCCCTGTGCCACGGCCTGTGTGGTGATAACCGCCGAGAAGTTGGATGGTCGTGGTGCGTTTGCCAAGGCCGCCAAAAAGGCGGGGGTCGTGCGTGAGGATGCCCCATTGAAGCCCAGGGACGCGGCGGGTTTTGTGGTGCAGGAGGCCAACCGCCTTGGCCACGCCCTTTCGCGGGATGTGGCAGAGGCTGTGGTGGAGACCCTGGGGGCGGATGTGGCGGCGTTGACGGATTTGGTGGAGCGGGTGTCCCTCTACGTGGGTGCTGCTGAAGGAGGAGAGGGTGGAGCTCCAATTCGTATGGAGGACGTGCGGACCCAGCTGGAGGTTCGCCCCACACAAACCGTTTGGGTCATGGTAGACGCGCTTGGCCAGGGGGATGTACGTACCTTGATACGATCGGCGGCCACGTTGCTCCAGGATGGGGAAGCTCCGCTCAAGTTGCTGGCCATGGTGTCCCGTCAGGTGCGCATGATCTCGGTGATGCACGGGGCCCTGGCTGGGGGCCAATCGGCGGATTCAGCGGCAAAAGCGGCGGGTGTGCCCCCGTTTAAGGCGAGGGAAATGGCCCAGGTGGCCAGGAAATGGTCCACAGGTCAGTTGGGCGGGGCTGCCCAGGCCCTGGCGGATTTAGATGTGGCGTTGAAGAGTAGCCGCGTGCCCGGGCCCCACCTGTTTTTGGAGTCCATGCTCCGGTTGGGCATGTCCCTGCGTACCTGATGGCGCGTACCTGCCTCTGCGTACCTGACTCTGGCCTTCTGATGGGCTTCCTTGACAGGGTAGGGGGAGGCACTATCCTTGCCGGCCCAATCCTGGTGAACCTTTTGTGCTCCTTTTGGAGCATGTTTTGAAGAGATTTAGAGGCGAACGTGGCAAATCACGCATCATCCAAAAAGCGCATTCGGCAAACCCTTAAGAAGACAGCCCGTAACAAGCACATTCGATCCACCGTGCGCGGTATGGTGAAAAAGGTGCGCCAGGCCCTGGATACCCAGGACGGCGGAGCTGCAGCGACTGCCCTGAAGGTGGCCACCCGTGGCATCGACATGGCGGTTTCCAAGGGCGTGTACCACCGCAAGACGGGATCCAGGTACATTTCTAGGTTGACCGCGCAGGTTGCCAAACTGGTCTCCTCCTAGCCGCCGGGATCTTTTCCGCGCATGGTGGCTTACCTCCTCGCGCGGTACCTCAACGTATGTTGAATACGCCATCGGCACCGCGCTGCGGGGGCGCTCACCCTGCACGAAAAATCTCTCCGGCGGGTAGAAGTCTTTCCGCGCGTGGTGGCTTACCTCCTCGCGCGGTACCTCAACGTATGTTGAATACGCCATCGGCACCGCGCTGCGGGGGCGCTCACCCTGCACGAAAAATCTCTCCGGTGGGGTTTGTTTTTCTCTGGGTGACATTGTCTGATGTTTGAATCTCTTTCCCAGTGGGAGGCAGGGGTTCTACGGTCGGTGGCGGGTTTGCGCTCCGAATCGTTGACCCATTTTTTCTCTCTCGTCACGGAGATGGGTTCGGTGAAGCTCATTGCACTGCTGACACTCGGCCTGGTGGTGTGGCGGTGGCGTCACTCAAGGCGTGAGAGCTATTTTTTTGCAGCCTCCGTGGGTGGATCGGCTGTGCTTATCAAGGGGCTCAAGGTGCTTATCCAGCGGCCTCGCCCGAACGGGGTGGAAGCGCTTGCAGAAGTCACGTCGTTTTCGTTTCCCAGTGGCCATTCCATGGGATCGGCTGCCTTCTTTTTCGCGATGGCCTATTGGGTGCAATACCGCCAACCCGCCAGGGCTCCGCTGGCGTTCGCGTTGGCCGCGGCCTGTACTTTGCTCATCGGCATGAGCCGCGTGTACCTGGGAGTGCACTACCCCTCCGACGTGCTTGTGGGCTGGGTACTCGCATTTGGCATGGTCTACGCCGCCAAACGTACCTTCCTCTGCGACCGGTGCTTTCCTCAAGGGAGTGATTGAAGGGACCTCGGTCGAGCAGCCACGACCGCCAGAAAAAGTTGGGTTATTTTTCTTCTGGTCGCACCCACTCGACCGCGGTCTTCACCACGTCTTTTGGCGTTCCCGTGGCATTTAGACCGCGTCGGAATTTAGATGAGTGAATGATCGGTGCCCAGCGGAGCCTCCAGGGCACGACAAGCGACGAAGCAATGTAGAACATTGTTGAGGAGGTTGGAGTGTCATGGTGGTTTTGCTGGGTGCCGAGGGTCGATCAGATAAATTCCGACGCGGTCTAGCTTGGAGGCGACTGTTGGGGTGGCCGGCTAGAGATTCGCGATGATGGCTTGGGTGAAGTCTGTGGTGCTTAGGGGGCCGCCTAGGTCGCCAGTTTTGGAGCCGGCTTCCAGGGTTTTGTTGTAGGCGGTTTTGATGCGAACGGCCGTGGCTCGGCAGGTGGCGTCGTTGCGGGTGGTGGCCAGGTGGTTGAGCATCATGACGCCGGACATGAGGAAGGCTAAGGGGTTGGCCTTGCTTTGGCCGGCGATGTCAGGGGCGGAGCCGTGCACGGCTTCGAACACGGCGCAGTCTTTGCCAATGTTGGCACCGGGCACGACGCCTAGGCCCCCTACCAGGCCGGCGCAGAGGTCGCTGACCACGTCGCCGTAGAGGTTTTCAAGCAGGAGCACATCGAACTGGGTGGGGTCCTGCACGAGGCGCATGCAGCCGGCGTCGATGATTTTTTGCTCGTATTCGATGTCGGGGAAGCTTGCGGTGTGCACCTCTTCGGCCAGTCGGATGAACATGCCGTCGGTGAGCTTCATGATGTTCGCTTTGTGAAATACGGTGACCTTCTTGCGGCCACGATCCCGGGCGTATTGGAAAGCAAACTCGGCGATGCGGCGGCAACCCTTTTCGGTGGCGACCTTTAGGCTGGTGACGACACCTTCGGTGACTTCGTTTTCGATGCCGCTGTAGAGGCCCTCGGTGTTTTCACGAACCACAACCAGGTCCACATCTTCAAACCGGGTTTCTACGCCTGCCAGGTTGCGGACGGGGCGAATGGCGCCGTAGAGGTCGAGCTTGCGGCGCAGCTGTACGTTGGCGGAGGTAAACCCTTTACCCACAGGTGTGGTGCATGGCCCCTTGAGTGCGACGCCGCACTCTTTGATGGCGTCGGTGGTGCTTTCAGGAACGACATCCTTGCCAAGCTCGATTGCGGCGAGGCCCGCGTGATGTTCCTCCCAGGTGAGCGGTGCGTCTGCAGCCTCCATCACCTGTTTCACTGCGTTTGAAACCTCTGGGCCGATTCCGTCCCCAGGAATAAGTACCACCCGATGCATACTGTCTCTCCTCTGGCGCCCAGGTTACCACAGCCGCTTTAGGGGATGGCACAAAGTCGAATGTGGACTGAGCTGGGTAAGTACATGTGTGATGGATGGATTCAGTGGAAGCTGCGGACGGGGGTTTGGGGGGCTGTGAAGGTGGGGTCTAGGGTGTGGGGTTCCCAGAGGTGGTCTGCGATGAGGTGGACGACATTGTGTTCTGCCTGGAGACTCCCTGTGATGCCCATGAGTTGTACGGTGCGTACGAGTACGGAGTACTTGTGGAATACGGTGTTCCAAATGACGCCGTTGACGAAGCCGGTTTCGTCCTCGAGGGTGAGGAAGGTGACGCCTGTGGCGGTGCCGGGTTGCTGGCGGCAGATGACACGGCCCACGTAGCGGGTGCGGGTGCCGTCGGGTAGGGCGTTGAGTTGAGCGGCCGTGGGGATGCGGTATTTGTTGAGGGTGGCGCGCATGGGTTCCATGGGGTGGCCGCGTACGGAGTGGGCGCTCGCGCGGTAGTCCCAGTGGATTTCGTCATGGCGCCCCAATGGCTGGAAGCGATACTTGGGGGCGCGGTTGTGTTGCCAGGTCAATGTTTGTTTGAGGTGGTGGATGCGTTCGCGCAGGATCCAGAGGGCTTGTCGGCGGGGGAGGTTCCAGCTGTCGAAGGCGCCGGCTTCGGCGAGTTGGGTGTAGGCTTTGAGGGGGAGGCGGGTGCGCCCGATGAGGTCGTCCAACCCTGCGTAGGGTTGCCCGCCAGGTTTGTGGCGAAGCTCCAGCATGCTTTGTTCGCGAACACCCAGTCCTTCCACATGGCGAAACCCCATGCGTAAAGCGAGTGTTGGCTGGCTTGTGCTGGACTGCAGGGACCGCGGACAGGAGGAGGAGCACCCGCCGTCAAAAGTTGGGTTGTTTTTCCTCTGGGCACACCTCCTCCTGTCCGCGGTCTTTGATTCGTTTTTACGTTGGGATATGTTGTCAAAAGGAGGCAGACCGGTTCGGATTGGAGTTGAGTGCGAGCGCCCCGGCAGCGCAGGAGTGGGGGACGCACTTGTGGTGCTTCCCCCCGACGAGCAGGGGAGGTAAGCCGCAGTCAGCCCAAGTCCGGACCGGTCTGGGAGGGGTTCTAGGGTGCAGTTCCAATGGCTGTTTTGGATGTCGATGGGGAGTACGGTGACTCCTGCGCGCTTGGCTTCTTCTACGATGGTGGCGGGGGTGTAGAAGCCCATGGGTTGGGCGTTGAGTAGGGCGCAGGCGAAGACTTCGGGGTGGTGGCATTTAAGCCAGGCGGTGGCGTAGGCGATGAGGGCAAAGCTTGCGGCGTGGCTTTCGGGGAAGCCGTATTCGCCGAAGCCGCGGATTTGGGAGAAGATGCGTTCGGCAAATTCCCTGGAGATGTCGTTTTCGATCATGCGGCCCACGAGTTTTTTCTCATGTCTCTCGATGCGGCCCGATTGTTTCCATGCGCCCATGTCTCGGCGGAGTTGATCGGCTTCGCCACCGGTGTAGCCGCCCACCAGGATGGCGATTTTCATGACCTGCTCCTGGAAGATGGGTATGCCCATGGTTTTTTTAAGGGCCTGTTTCAGGGCGGGGTGAGGGTAGTCCTCGGGCTCTTCACCGTTTCGGCGTTTCAGGTAAGGGTGCACCATGTTTCCCTGGATGGGGCCGGGGCGAACGAGAGCCACTTCCACGACCAGGTCGTAGAAGGTTTGGGGTTTGAGTCGTGGCAGCATGGTCATCTGCGCCCGGCTTTCGATTTGAAAGACGCCCACGGTTTCACCACGGCTGATCATGTCGTAGGTGGCTTTGTCTTCCTGGGGCAGGGTGGCCATGTTGAGTTCGATGTCTTTGTGCTGTTTGAGCAGGTCAAAGCCCATGTGCAGTTGGGTCAGCGCACCCAGGCCCAGGAGATCCACCTTGAAGAGGCCCAGGTCCTCCACGGCGTATTTGTCCCACTGGATGACGGTGCGGTTTTCCATGGTGGCGGGTTCCACGGGTACCAGGGTGTCCACGGGTTCGTGGCCGAGCAGGAATCCGCCAGGGTGAATGGAGAGGTGCCGGGGGAAGGTTTTGAGTTGGCCCACCAGGTCGAGCATGTGGTGGTGGACAAAGGCGGTGGGATCGAGGCCGGCATGGGTGAGGGCGTCGTCTTGTAGGTTGGCGAATCGACTGCCGAGTAACTTTGCTAGGCGGTCCAATGCGGTTTCAGGAATGCCCAGGGCCTTTCCCACGTCACGTACGGCGGATCGGGTGCGGTAGCGGACCACGTTGGCGACCATGGCGGCGCGCCTGCGCCCGTAGCGTTGGTACATCCATTGGATGACTTCTTCCCGGCGGTTGTGTTCGATGTCCAGATCGATGTCGGGGGGCTCGGCCCGTTCCATGCTGAGGAAGCGTTCGAAGAGTAGGTCGAGCCGAATGGGGTCAATGGCGGTGATGCCTAGGCAGTAACAGACGACGCTGTTGGCGGCGCTCCCCCGGCCCTGGCAAAGGATGTTCTCTCGACGGCAAAACTGTACGATTTCATACATGGTGAGAAAGTAGCCGCCGTACTCGAGTTTTTGGATGAGGGTGAGCTCTCGTTCGATTTGCTGTTGGACCTCCTGGGGGATTCCCTGGGGGTGGACTTCCTTGGGGTAGCGATGTTGGGCGCCCTTGAGGGTGAGCTTTCGTAGCCAATCACTTTCGCTGATGCCGTCGGGGCGTTTCTCTCCTGGATACACGTAGTGGATTTCATCGAGGGTGAAGGTGCAGCGTTCGGCGATCTCGAGGGAACGGTGTAGGGAGGGGAGGTCGTCTGCGAAGCGGGCGTGCATGCAGGCGTGGGTTTTGAGATCGTGTTCGGCGTTGGGTTGTAGTTGTGTGCCTGCTTGATTCAGGGTGGTGCCCAGGCGAATGCAGGTGAGTACGTCCTGCAGGCGGCGGCGCCCGGCGTGGTGGTAGAGGACCTGTGTGTTGGCCACAGTTGGGATGTTGAGCTGTTTGCATTCACGGCGAATACGATGTTCGAGTCGGTGTTCATCATTGGGGGTGAGGTGACGGGTGTAGAGGCCGTAGAGTCGATCGCTGAAGGTGTCCTTAAGGTGGCGCAGCAGGGTGGGGTCGGTGCATAGGGCGATGAGGCCTTCGTTGTGCTGGAGAACTTCGTTCAATTCGGTGTGAGCCATGCCTTTGTCCCCGCCCTGGTTTTTGTTGTTGGCATGGCCTTTGGTGAGTAGGCGGCAGAGGTTGCCGTAGCCGGTGCGGTTTTGGGCAAGGAGGAGTAGGGGGAGGGGGTTGTGTGGTGTGCTTGAAGTTTCCCGAATAAAGGGGCCGTGGGAGGAACGAGGCGCACCCGCCGTCAAAAGTTGGGTTGTTTTTCCTCTGGGCACACCTCGTCCCTCCCACGGCCTTTGCTCGGCTTCTGTGATTGAACTGTCCTGTTGATGTTGCAATTTAGAGGAGACGTTTGGTTTTGAATTCAGTGAATGGTGTTTTGGGGTTGGAGAGTTGGATTGGTGGGGGGCGGGTGCCCGGCGCGCGGTTGATGCACGGCGGGCACCCGGAAGGGCGATGGGGTGGACGACTGCTCCGTGGATGAGGTGGATGCCGAGTTCCTTGGCTTTCATGTGGGCTTGCACGGCACTGTAGAGGCCGTGGCGGTCGGTGAGCGCCATGGAAGGGAGCCCGAGGGTGTGGGCCTGTTGTACGAGTTCACTGGGGTGGCTTGCGCCCTCAAGAAAGCTGAAGTTGGATTGCACCCAGAGCGGTGCGTAACTCGGGGTGGGTTGCTTTGGAGGCATCAGTCGAGGACTCCCTGTTCAAACCATTGCCCCTGTTCGTTGCTGTAGGCCCATCGCCAGGTTCCCTCAGGGGTTTGGACCCATTGGTAGTCTCGTCGTGGCATGGAACTCCCAAGGGGTTTGGTGTGCCAACCGGGAGACTCCATGCGTTGTAGGGGTTGTGGTGCAGAGTGTGGCCGAGTTGTTTTTGCACCCTTGGCCTTGTGGATGCCGGGGCGACCCTGTAGCGAGGATGTTTGTGGCGAGGATGCCTGCGGTAGGTTGTGCCTTTGTGGTGAACTGTGGAGCTGGCGTGTACAGGGGGGGGGCCAGGTGATGAGGTTCATGGGGATGGGGGGGCGGAGTTCGGTTGTGGGGATCCATTCAAAGGTGTTCTCAGGGAGCCAGAGATCCCTGAGTTGGGCATGGGTGACGGCCTGTGCTCCAAACAGGGCTTTTAACCGGGCCAGGGCTCGGGAGCCGGCATCCAGATCCCGTTCGGGGGGCTGTTCGAGCAGGTCGATTTGCTGGTGCTGTTTCTGTTGGCCGTCGAGTTGTAGGTGCAGGGTGTGTACTGGGCTGTGCAGTTGGATTTGGTTGAAACGGATGTGGGTGAGTTCCATCCATTGCTTTTTGTTTAGGGTGGGTGCCGCGGTTTGAATGTGTTCGATATGGGTGTTGTGGTGTTCAAGGTGGAGGGTGATGTGTAGATGGATGGCGGTTTGCCCACGGTCGGAGAGTTGGCGCAGTAGGGTTTCGAGGTGGTGCGCGATGCCAAACAGTAGGCGGTCCACATTGTCATCCGGGGGGGTGACTTCGATTTCTACCGTGATGGGGTCGACGGGGACTTTGGGTTGAATGGGGAGGGTGCCCCCCTGGGTTGCGGTGGCCTGTGTGCATTCGAGTAGGCGTGCGGCAGGGTGGCCAAACCGGGTGCGCACTTCGTCGGGGGTGAACTCCATGAGGTGGCCCAGGGTGGTGATGCCAAGTTTGTCCCACTGGGTGACGAGTTTGGGGTTGAGGCCCAGTTGTGCGATGGGGATGGTTGCGAGCAGGGTCGCTTCTTCTTCGGGTGTTTGAAGAAGGCGCACGCCTCGGGTGCACCGGGCAATGAAGTGGGTGCGGTGGCGTTCAAACCCGAGCACGAGGGAGGGGGACCACTGTTGCTTGTGCAGGTGTTGGTGAATCTGATGGGCCCAATCCTCGAGAGAATCATGGAGCGATGTGAGGCCGCGTGGATCGATCCAGTAATCACCTGGTGTGTCAGTGGAGGGTTCAATGGAGGGGCTGAAGTGGAGCAGCTGTTTGTGAAGGTCTTTTGTGGTGCTTTGGATTTCGTCGTCGGTGACGGTGGCGGCACGTAGTTCGGGTAGGAGGGATTGGGCTTGAGCGAAGCGCATTCCAGGGTGGATGCGGTGGTGGAGTGCGGCACGGTTGACCCAGAGGATGGGGGCGGTGGGTTTGATGGATTCGACGACGACGGTGGGGGTGCGGCGCCACTGGGGATGGGCACGTAGGGTGATTTGCAACGGGAGTGCCGGTAGGTGTAGGCATGCGATTTGGGGGGGTACGCTCACTTTGTTTTCTCAGAGAGGAAGGTGTGAGGCGTTGGACTGAGGGGGCCGCGAGAAGGACGAAGCGCACCCGCCGTCAAAAGTTTAGTTATTTTTCCTCTGGGCACACTCCGTCCTTCTCGCGGCCTTTGTTGCCCTTCTAGATGGGTAGGTGCTTTTCTGAGGTTGGAAGATTGTGGATATCGGTTGGAGTTTGGGTAGTGGTTCATCCTGCTTTCTCCAGTTGGTTGAAATCCTGTTGTTGGAGAGGGTGAGGATGCGAAATGGTGGGGGTGTAGGTGTGGGGCCAGTGGCGGGGGGTGTGTTGGATCCAGGGGTTTAGGTTTAGGTTCAGGCCGCGTTTGTTTTTGAGGAGTTCGGGGGTGAACTGGAAGGTGCTTGGGGTGATGTGTTTCCGGTGTACGCGCAGGTGCACGCCGATGAGTGGGCCCAGGGAATGGGCGTGGTTGTGTTCGGTGAGGAGAAGTACCTGGCTGTGGTGTTCTCTTGCGAGGGCGAGCAAGCGCCCCTGGTTGGTGTGGGACAGATCGGTGTGGGGTGTTGATCTCGGGCTGTGCACTGCCGATTGAGATATTGCCGATCGAGATGTGGAAGGCGGGTTGACAGGGGGCTGGTTGACGGGAGCACGGGTGTCGAGGGTGATGAGGCCAAAGGCACCGGAACGGATCAGCATTTCACTGGCCCTTGCTAAACCGTGGGGCTGGCCCTGGGGAACGTGCACGATGATCAGTGCATTCAGATCGATGCCGTTGTCCGCCAGATCGGGGGGGTAGAGGGATCCTGCTTCGTATTGGATCCAGGCCACGGGCTGCCCTTTTTGTTGGGCACAGCGAAGGGCCCGTGCGGCTACGCTGGTGTGCGAACAGTTGTTTTGACCTGAAATTTCAGTAAGTTGCCCGACAGGAAGTTGCTGAAAAAGCGGTGCCGGGGAGGGCTTTGCCGGGGTGTAGGAGCGCTCTGATGTGGGGAGGAGGACTTGCAAGGTCCCCAGTGCATACTGACTGAATGTTCAGTGTTCAAGATAAAAGGCTCTGATGATGAGGTGCTTTGTTCTCGTCATGTCGGAGGTGTGGATGGAGCGCATGCGCTGGCGACCGTTTTGGTTCGTCTACGCGGAGCGGTTCATTGTTACTGCTTTTGGATGACCTTGCCGGTCATGTTCCAAGTTTCACTCCGATTGCAGGCGCCGGGTGCATCGGTGATCTTGAAAGAGAAATTGGCGATGTCTTCCATTGGGTTTTTGTTCTTCGGGGTGAACTCCACCACGGTGCTTCCTGTGACTTTATCGTTGCAGGACAGTACAAGTCTTCCGTAGTAGTTGCCCTCGTATTCGTGCACGGAGATGGCGAAGCCGTTTCCACGATCCCGTAATGCTTCGGATTGATGAACGCGGAGGTACATGCCGCCTTCACGAAGCTGAACTTCTAAGGTGCTTTGTCCCGTGTATGTGTTGGAACCTACGGTTCGTTCCAGGTCGATGAGGTAACTTGGGTTTTCTTCCGCATCTTCGTCGGCGTTCACTTGGGGGAAGGGCTTGATGATTTCCCATCGAAATGAGTAGCGCTCCTTCATCAGGGTGCACGGGTTGCGCATGAAGTAGTAACCCGTGATTTCAGTATCGGCTACGCGTACATTTTCGATGGAATGCTCGGTGACGCGGCCGCAGGTTTTAGGTGTAACACCAAGGTGTCTGATGTTGTCCCAGCTTTCGTCTACAAACATTGCCCACTCCTTCGGAAGGGGTCGCAGGGTGGCTCTTTCTCGACTGAGCTGGATGGGGTGCTCGTACTCAAGAGAGAGCTGATGCTCTATGTACGTGGAAAGCGTTGGGGTTTCCGACAATTGAAGGGCGTAGGGTTCTATGATTTGCTCGCTTGGGTTGTAGCCTACCGCACCAACAAGTTCCGGATGTTCATCGAATGGGTTGCTGATCATCCAGATGTTGTCTTCCGTAATCTGGTCAAGGGCTTTGGCGGTGGTCATGAATTGTCCTGCGTAGGTAAATGGAAGCCTCCCCAACTCTCCTTTTCTATCGTTGTAGTTGGTCAGGCACCCTGTGGGGGCGACCTCTCCGTGGGAAGCATTGAACACCATCAGAATTTGGGAGGGCATGGCAGGCCCCCCAACGCCGTGGCGACCTGCATCCAGATCTGCTGGATCCGTGGTGGTGCGCCCAAAGCCCTCCAACACCTCCACTCGAATCTCATCACATGAGTCGATGAAAAGTGCTTTTTTGAAAACCTCTTGGTTTTCCGAGCTTGCTTGGCAAGCTTTCTTGTGTGCGAGTGTCCACCCGGGGCCGTCCTGCTGAGTGTAGGGGCTAGAATCTACTCGTGTACTGTTGTGGAAGTAATTGAAGACCTCCGTGCCAAGTGTCGTGCACTCACGCTGGGAGGTGGCTGTACCCTTGGTCACCTGGGCCGCCTCCATGGAGCAACCCACAATGCCCATGAGAAGAGACGCAAGTAGTAACGTGACCAAAGTCGTCCGTGATTGGCTTTTGGGTTCCATGATTCCCATATGAAGCAAGTCACGTGCCACACCAGTGCACAACAAGTTCCTGGGATTTCAATGGATGACTAAATCTCAGAAGGACATTTCGTGTTCCAACTGAGGACTTAGATCCCTGTAAAATTCTGCCATGGCTTAATGTAAAGCATGTGTAGGTTTTTGTAGGTCCAAAAAGTTGGACGTTGGGGGAGATACGGGTAGCAACTCTTCTTATGTTCAGTGATCCCGTGGCGGTTGCCAGTTCTCGATCCTTGCCTTCCCATGCCTCCTGGATGGCCCAGGCACGGCATGCGGCGAAGCGGCGTGGGCAGCGGGTGAACACGGCCCATTTGTTGTTGGTGTTGTTGCAGCAACAATCTTCCGTACGGCGTGTGCTGGGGGCCTGTGGGGTGGACGAGGGGCGATTGCTTTCCACGGTTCGCCGTGCAGGTGAGGAATCGCCCAGTGCGTTGGAGTCTGCATGCAAGCGTGGGATGCGCCGTGCAGAAAAGCAGAGCCGACCTGCCGATGCATTGGATTTGTTGTGGGGTGTTTTGAAGGATGGCCGGTCCTCGGGGGCACGGTGCGTGAGCGCGCTGGATGCAATGCCCGAACAGATTCTGGAGCAGCTTGAGGGAACCGACAGTGGAATGCCGTCTGGGACGGGACGTGGATCAAGACGTGGAGGTGTGCGTCAAAGCTACCGTGGGAAACATTCTGGTGCCGTTGATGGATCGGGAGTGGTTCCTTCTTCCACGGCACGGCGTTCGATCACGCCGCCTCGATCGGGTTTGATGGTGCGCATTTTGGATGGCTCGGGTGCGCAGGTGGAGGCGCCGTCGGTAGCTGGCTCGTCGGCAGATCACTCTTCGGTAGTTGACTCTTCAGTAAGGGCGAAGAAAACGGGTGGTTCCAAAAAGAAGCCACCGACCAAGGTGCGTGAGGACGCAACGGTAGAGCCTGGTGCTACTCCTGTTTCCGAGGGGACCCTGAAGGAAGCCCCAGAGGTTTCTTCTTCCAGGCAGGATGCTTTGGCACCTAAGAAAACCGAGCCTACCCATGTCATGGTCGAGCCGTCTGGGGAGCAGGATGTGCAAGAGGGATTGGATAGGGACCGGTTTCCGGTCTTATCTGTTTTGGGCCGAGATCTTTGTGGGCTTGCCCGTGAGGGGAAGCTGGATCCGGTGCTGGGTCGGGACAGGGAAATCGAGCAGCTGCTGGATGTGGTGGCCCGCAGGCGATCCAACAACCCGTTGCTGATTGGGGAGCCTGGTGTGGGCAAGACCGCCGTGGTGGAGGGTTTGGCCCAGGCGTTGGCCTGTGAGAATGCAGTGCCCCAGGGGATTCAGCATGTGGTGGAGATTTCCTGTGGGCGTCTATTGACGGGGACAGGAGTGCGTGGAGCTTTGGCTGAGCGTGTGCGCAAGATCCGTGAGGAGGTGCGTCGTTCCGAAGGAAGTGTGCTTCTCTTCTTTGATGAGATTCATTTGCTCGTGGCAGGTGAAGGCCTGGAAGAGCTTTCTGGGGAACTGAAAACAGCCCTTGCCCGAGGTGAGTTGCCCTGTGTGGGTGCCACCACGGAGGAGGAGTTCCGCCGGCACTTCGAAAAGGATGCAGCGCTTGCACGGAGGTTTTCACCCCTGCGTGTGGTGGAGCCGGACGGAGCCCTGGCCCTTGAGATCCTGGAGGGTGTGGTTCCAAGGTACGCCGAGCACCATCAGGTGCATTACCGGGCGGCGGCGTTGCGTGCGGCCGTGGATCTCTCGACCCGTTACATGACCGAACGCCAGTTGCCGGATAAGGCTGTGGCACTTTTGGACCAGGCGGGGGCCCGGGTACATCGCCGTGGCAAGCATTGGGTGACGGCACGGCAGGTGGCCGAGGTGGTGAGCGAGCAGGTGGGTGTGCCTGTGGAGCGCCTGGTGCAGGCGGATGGGAAATCCCTGCTTCAACTGGAGCGATCCTTACAGGAACGGATTGTGGGCCAGGACGAAGCGGTGGGGCGCGTGTCTGAGGTGATTCGCAAAGGGGCTTCTGGGCTTTTGGGTAAACGACCCTGGGGTACGTTTTTGTGTTTGGGGCCCACGGGTGTGGGCAAGACAGAGTTTGCCAAGGCGCTGTCTGACACGTTGTTTCCAAGGGGCGCCATGACGCGCATTGATTTGAGTGAGTACAGCGAGGCCCACTCGGTGGCGCGTTTGCTTGGGTCTCCCCCGGGGTACGTGGGCCATGAGCAGGGCGGGCAGTTGACCGAACCTGTGCGCCGTCGCCCGTTTCAGCTGATTCTTTTGGATGAGATGGAGAAGGCTCACCCGGATGTGTTGCTGGCGTTGCTACCCATGTTGGACGAGGGCCGATTGACGGATTCGCGTGGCCGTACGGTGGACTTTACCCAGACCGTGGTGGTGATGACTTCGAACCTGGGTGTGAAGGTGAAATCACCCACTCGCTCGGTGGGGTTTGGTGCAGTCCCCAAACTGGAAGAAAGCACAAAAGAAAAGGACGCCATCATTGAAGCGGCGCGTAAGCGCCTGGCACCTGAATTGTGGAACCGCTTTGACGAGGTGCTGTGCTTTGATTCCCTGTCACGGGTCGACGTGCGTGAGGTGGCTGCCCGTATGCTTGCGGGGTTGGCGGCACGGCTTGGGGATCAACGGGGAATTGAACTTACGTTTGAGGATGCCCTGCTCGACCACCTGGTGGATGCGGGTGGCTTTGATCCCGAACTCGGCGCCCGCCCCATGGCCCGAACCATTGGCCGATTGGTGGAGTCTCCTTTGGCAAAGATTTTGTTGGAGAAAAACCTCCCCGCCGAAACCCAACTTACCGTGGGTGTGTCGGATGGGGATGTGGTGTTTGTTTAGAGCTTTTTAACTACGGCGTAGCGTCGAGGCCGGCGTCCATGGGGGTGGGTTCTTCGTCGCAGTACCCATAGGAGGGGGAGGCAGACTCCGTGTTGCATGGGTGCCCGTCTTTGTTGGACTGGTAGGCGCCTCCCTCTGCAGTGATGGTGAAGAAGGTTTCCCGTTCGCCCACGACTCTGCGGTCGGCCCACAGTTTGATGCTGTAGGTGGTCTCTGGTTGTAGAGCGGTGGCTGCAACACGCTCTTTGTGTTTCGAAGGTACGGTGCCATAGGTGAGGCGTTGAACGGTGTTGTTTCGGTTGCCTGTGCGTTTGATTTCCCAAACGACGTTCTCTGGATCATTGGCGAGAGAAAACTGGATGCGCTTCAGGGAGCAAAACCGTTTGCTGCAGTTTTCATTTACGATTCTAAAGGATGGTGTAGGCGCTCGCTCGTTCTCTGTTGAGAGTGTCAGCAAGGTGATGGGCTCAGGGCACCCGGTCGCCAGTAGGCTAAGCGTGACCGTTAGGAAAATGCCTGTGGTGTATTTTCTTGTTCGATTCATTAGAGCCTCACTCCTGTGTGAATACGTTCTTGTGCCACGAATGCTTCTACAAGGAGCAGTTCAAATGTGCTTTTTGCTCAGCTGTTTAGCCGGTTTTCACCGGTGTCGTTGACCCCGACTGGGTGTGGGGCCTTGGTAGCGGTGTACGCGGGTCGCATGTGGAATCTGTTATTCTGCCGCGCAGGTAATAAGTGGAATTTAGGCAGGCTATTCACATGGATGCGACATTTGGGGTGGTGACTGGAGTTTCTTCCTGGGGTCTGGGCTATTGTTTTCTCGTAGAAAACGGTTGTTTTTGGGGTGGTATGTTTCGTGCTTTCTGAGTCAGGTTTGCAGTTGGGTTTGGATCGTTGTTGTCTGAACAACTTTCACTTTTGGACCCGGTAAGGTCGCGAGGGAACGATGGTACGTAGGAATCTTTCATTTCAATTCAGTTCTGCGCTGATCGCAGCGCTCGGTCTGGGATTTGGGTTTGGGGGTTGTACGAGCGATGCGGCTCCCGTCGCGAAAGGGCAGTTTTCGACTTTGGAAGGTACGGACTGTAGTCCCATTGCTGATGCCCTGAACCCGCGCATTGAAGTGGCGGTGGCAGATTGGCTGAAGAGGGGGGGGAAGAAACCGATTCAGAAGTTACTGGCAGCTCAGTTGCGTACGGAGAAGGATTTTCCGGAGCTTGGCGGTACGTTGGCCCAGTTTTCTGGGCTTGAGTCTCCGCTTGAGAACTTCAATGCCTATTGGGTGGAGTGGGCTGCCTGGAAGGTGGATGACGTGGTTCGCTTGGAAGAAACCACGATGGTGGATCTGTTGAACACTACGCCCGAGTCCTCTTCTGAAGGCATTCAGCTCATGCGAGGAACACCCAAGTCCGGTGCCCTTGTTCCGACCAGGGACGCGCGTAACTATGCGCTCCGGCTCGAGTTCACGAACGAAAATACTTTTGACTACGCGACCCAGGGATTTGCCTATTGGGTACGGATGATTCGTACGGGCGAAGGGTGGAAAGTGGGAGACTGGACCCTGCAGACGGTCGTAGAGAAGATATGGGATCCGCAGGGGTTTGGTGAGACCTTTCCGGTTGCTGTCTGTACTAAGAACTACCCTAGTTCAAGTGAGGGTTCCATCAACATTTCTCTGGGCAGCTACACTCGCGCGAGGTTCCATGGGCTCACCGTGGAGATTGGCCAAATGGATCTTCATGCCCCGATTGAAGCGGGTGGGTTGCATGTGCTTGCCCAGCTGCCAGCGGCCAAGGATTTTCTGACCGATGTCTCGAATGACGCCCGAGCCAGTGATGCCATGCTCACGGCCTGGGGCACCCGGTTGGACGCTGTTCGGAGTGTGACGCTATTCAGTGGTGCGGTGACTAGTGAAGGTGTCCGAGGCTTGGTGGAACATGGGCCCGCATTCCTGGAGACTTTGCAGTTGACCGTGGAGTACGAGCTTACCTATGCGGACCTGGTCTTCCTGGTGGAACACGCACCGCAGCTGGACAATCTCAGTGTGAAGGCCGTCGCTGACGGGGACAAGATTCTGATCGACAAGTATATCGAAGCAAAAAGGGAAACGGGCCGCCGTATCCGTGTGGGCGTTGATTCGGACCAGGACTAGGTTTTTGATCCCATAGGCCGACCACGCAACTCTGGGATGTGGTAGACGGGATGGCTTTGCGGTGTGTGAGCCTATCCTCGTAAATCTAAACTCTGACTTTAAGTTTACAAGGATCTCTTTGTGCGGTCGATTTGCTCTGGGGGGGAGAGTGGGGTAGGTGGCGGCGCTCGTTCGGCCGATGTCTGGCCCATGGGCGAGGTAGTAGTTTCACTTGGAATACACTTGGATTGATCGTCAACAGGGCAGCATTCGTGCTGACCTTCTTTCTGGACTTACGGTGGCCCTGGCCCTCGTACCTGAGGCTGTGGCATTCGCGTTTGTGGCGGGGGTGTCGCCGCTTGTGGGGCTTTACGGCGCGTTCATGATGGGTATTGTGACGTCGCTCTTTGGGGGGCGGCCGGGCATGATCTCAGGTGCCACGGGGGCCATGGCGGTGGTCATGGTGTCGCTTGTGGCGGAGGGGAAGGTACTGGGCGGCAGCGAAGGGGCGGGGCTGTCCTATTTGCTGGCCACCCTCCTGCTCGCCGGAGGGTTGCAGGTGGGGGCGGGGTTGCTTCGCTTGGGCAAGTTTGTTCGCATGATCCCGAGCTCCGTGATGATGGGTTTTGTCAATGGGCTCGCGATTGTGATTTTCCTTTCGCAACTTGGCATGTTCAAGAAGGGGGATGTTTGGCTCTCTGGTGTTTCCCTTTGGACGATGCTGGGGCTGACGCTCATCACCATGTTGATCATGGTGGGGCTACCCAAGTTGACCACCAAGGTGCCCGCCGCGTTGACCGCGATTGTGGTGGTGTCCCTGATTGTGATTTTCGGGGGTGTGGAAACGGAGACGGTGTCCAGCTTTGTTCAGGCCCGTGGGGGCAATGGTATTGAGGGTGGGCTGCCTACCTTTGCACTTCCCATGGTGGCGTTGAGCTGGGAGACGTTGGGGTTTATTTTTCCCTATGCGGTGATTTTGGCGGCCATTGGGCTCATCGAGTCGCTGATGACCCTGAACCTTGTGGACGAGCTGACCGATACGCGGGGGCATGCGAACCGCGAGTGCATTGCCCAGGGTGCGGGCAATATTCTCAACGGCTTCTTTGGCGGCATGGGTGGCTGCGCCATGATTGGTCAGAGCATCATCAATATTAAGTCCGGCGGTCGCGGGCGGCTTTCAGGGATTGTGGCTGCGGTCACATTGCTCGGTTTTATTCTATTTGGCGCCTCGGTGATCGGCCAGGTGCCCATTGCCGCACTGGTGGGTGTGATGTTCATGGTGGTGATCGGTACGTTTGCTTGGAGCACGTTTCGCATTCTTCACCGCTTTCCCCTGGCCGATGTGTTGGTCATGGCCATGGTGACGACGCTGACTGTGGTGTTTGATTTGGCCATTGCGGTACTGGCGGGCGTAGTCGCTTCCGCACTGGTGTTTGCCTGGCAGAACGCGGTTCGTATCCGAGCGCGCAAGTATGTGGATGACGCAGGCGTGAAGCACTACGAGATTTTTGGGCCCCTGTTTTTTGGTTCCACGACCCTGTTCATGTCCAAGTTTGACGTCCAGGGGGATCCAAAGGAGGTCATCATTGACTTTGGTGAATCACGCATTGCCGATCAAAGCGCGATCGAGGCCATCAACCGACTGACAGAGAAGTACGATCAAGCGGGCAAGAACGTGCACCTACGCCACCTCAGTGCGGACTGCATACGTCTCATCAAGCGCGCGGGTGACGTCTGCGAAGTGAATGTACTGGAAGACCCGGGGTATTTCGTGGCCGTGAACAACTACCGTGATGTGTTGCGCAAGGCTGTGGGCGACAACATGCGCGATCTCTCTGACGAATCCGTCGCACGCCTGGCCCATGCGGGCACCCGGGTGGGTAAGAACCGGAGTTAGGAACAGATTCCCAGGGCGCTGGGAGGTTCTTGACCGCCCTTCTTTTGGGCCTTGAAGGCTCCTGAGTGTGAGCCAATCGCTTCAAGAAGTAGTGGCTTTATTGCACACCTCATTTGAGATGATCGAGTTTTGACCTTGATCTTTGGCCCTGGAGCGGCGTCGTACGTGCTCGCCGTAGCTTTGGCTACGCCTGCGCGCGCCTCCTCGCTCCAAAACCAAATCTGCAGCGGCCAAATTCTCAATCATCTCAAATGAGGTGCGCTGTAGTTGTGCTCAATGGTGCAAGTCGCGTGAAGGTTGTGGGTCCCCATGGTTACCGTTCGGGTACAGGGTTGGCTCGTGCAAGGCGCTGTGGTGGTGGACGCCCCTGGGGAGTGGTCGAACAACTGGATTCCGGTGGCCGATGCATTGGGGCCGCCGCTGCATTGAAATTGTATGGTGGCGCCGGCGTGGCACCCACTGTACTCGTAGTGAACATCGGGACTTGAGCCACAGCCTCCGGAGGATCGAGGGGTGTTGGCGGCGTGAAACACGTGGGAGCCGAGCTCGGTGCCATCCATGCGGGTTGCTTTTGAGCAGGTTGCCTGGAAGCTTGCTCCTGACGCTTCCCCGTGCAAGCCGATACCCAGGTAAGCGGGGTCTGTGGTTCCGCAATATCCCTCCACGCGCTCCATGATGTATTCGCCCGTGATCCCTTGGCACTGGATACGTTGTTTCCCGTCACATACAAAGTGTCCATCACTCACGTCGGTCGCAGGTTTTCCATCGGGCACAAGTACGCAGGAGCCTACCGGGGCACAGTACTTGTTGGAGTCGCCGCCTGTTCCAGCAGATCCGTTGTCCGTGTCTCTGGTTTGAACGGCCTGTGTACATCGTTGGCTCTTGCAATCACCGGAGGCTGTACAGAGCTGTAGATCTTTGACAAAGGTGGATTCGGGTCGGGCCACGGAAGTGTAGTTGGCTTCAAGAACGGTTGCCTTTCCTTTGCCTCCGACTGAAACGTCAGATGGGGCCCCACGTACCACCATGGATTGATGCACGAACTCTCCGCAATTTTTCCATTTCTCGTGCTCGAGTAGGTAGTAGCCACCTGTGGTTGTGGTCAAGCACCGTGGGCTTGCGTAGCGTACGGTGGAGCCATTGACGACATAGCGTTTATCCTCGAACGAAATGTTTCTCCGCCCGCTCATATCGAGCCACGGGGGGTCGATGAAGTCCTCGGAGGAGGATTGGCGGTACTGATTGTAGTGGTAGTCGCGGGGAAGCCCTCGGAGCATGACCCTTGCGGTACCCGTATTTCCCCAGCCAATTTGCATGCGCGTGTGCCAGCAAAGCTGCGAGTGAACAAAGGGTTGTGAAGACCAACCTATTACGCCACCGCTTCCCATGACGCATATTTGCTGCTTGGGAAAAACGGAACATTCCTGATGGTTGGCGTTGCTTTGTTCCTTATCGAGGCCGAGGTCCTCCATTCGATCTCGAGCTGTTTTGGAAGAGGCTGCACAGGTTCCGCCGTTCCAGATGCTTTTACTACTACCGAGATACTCGTCGTCTGCGTGAAACGTGTGAAGCAACTCATGAATATGTACTTTCCAATCTGCCTTGGATGACAGATTGCTTACGGAAAATCCGTTGAAGTATGCGTGGGGCCAGGCTGTCTTCAACACGTCTTCGGGATCTGCGAGTGGTTTCATTTTGTCTCGCACCACGAACAGCACAGTGGCGTGGTCGAGGTCATTGTCGTCTTCAACATCTCGTTCAAAATCCCACACTCGGTCGTGCTCGTTGCCCTTCGAATATCCAAGGGAGTCCATGATATCTTTGACCCACTTTTTACGCTTTACACCGTTGGTGGGCTCATAGGGAACCTGCATCGCGGCGTGGGACGGGTCGTAGTAGGTCACATGGAACGATAGGCCCATTTCAGGGGGTGCGGTTAACGCCAACCCGGCCAGGCCCATTTCCAAATCTTCCTTTTCGTTTTCGACCTCAGCCTTTGTCCAATCCTCGTTTCCAGTTCCGCTGCTTTCGACAAACATGACAATGATGCCGACTTTTCCACGTAGTGCTTTGGGATTGGTTTTTGACGTGCGCGAACTGGTGGGCCCTGGCTTGTCCAGGGTGCGCAAGGGTGGCTCGCTTCTTACTTCTTGCAGCTCCGCAATGAGCTTTTCGCGTTGGGCAGTGGTGGTGGCCTGCGCCAGTTCGCGCTGTAGTTGATCGAGTTCGTTTTGCCAGTCGTCCTGCGGATTCATGACATCGCCTGTTCGAATGTGGACTATTTGTGTGAGTAGATCGGCGCCCTCCTCGCTGTCTGATTCGTCGGTACTTTCCTCTCCGCTACCTATTCCCTTTTCGTTGTTTGAGAGCTTCCCTGGTCTGGGAAGTACGCTTCGAGATGTGATGAGAGCGTGACCCGATGGGGCAATAGAATGCTCGTTGGTGCCGTTGCTCGGTTGGTTTGTGACTGATGTGCTGGGGTCTTCGGTACAGGCCACTGCTGTGACGGAAAGCGCGGAAAATAGAATGCGTAACGGCCATTGACGTATTCTAATCGAGAACAGGCTTGCCGGCGGCAAGGCACTCCAATCCCGTCTGCGAACTGATCCGCGCATGGCGTTCAAAGTAGCACAGGTTCTATTAAAACCGACTCACATTCCGGTTTTGGACAACGGTACAAGAATCTCGTACGGGTTTGAATGGTGTGCCACCATTTCATTCAGCAACGCGGTAGCGCGACGAAACGAAGCGATGAGGCCGCAGGACGTCTACTTGGACTCGACGGTGGCCTTGAGTTTTTCTAGGCCGCGGTCGAACATTTTTTCTACGGCTCCGCCCATGAGTAGGCCCATGTAGCGTTCCATGATGTTCATGCCGTGGTCGGCGCGCATGGTCCATGTGACCTTGGTACCTTCACCAACGGGTGTGTAGCTGACGGCGCCGGTGCTTTCGTAGCTTTCGTCAAACACCATGTCGTAGGCCACGCCTTCGGTGGGGGAGGCCTTGGTAAACTCCAGGCGCCCGTTGCCGCTCTCGCCGGTCCAGCTTTGGGTGGCGCCCACACCGGTGGTTTGGCTTCCTGCGGTGACCTTGATGGTGGGGTCCTCTTCCTGCCAGGGGGACCACTTGTCCCATTGGGTCAAGTCGCCCACGTAGGGATGGATCTCTGAGGTGGGTGCGTTGATGACGGTGGACCGCTCAAATACACATTCCTGGGGAAGGAAAAAACCTCCGATGACAAAAATACCGACCAGCGCTCCTACGCCGATCAGAATGCGTTTGGTCCAGCTGCTCTTCTTGGCTCCGTTGTTTGCTTCACTCATGGTCCCTCCTCGGTGGATATCTCTCGCTCTGTGCAAGGCGGTTGTTTTACCACATGGAACAATGTGTCAAGTTGTTCCGGTTTTGTTCAATGGATTCGGCAGGTGCGGGGAGTGACTACCCCGAGAAAGCGACTACTCGGCGAACGCGACTATGTCGGCGTGGGTGGCCCGGAGGGAAACCCGTTGGTCGAATGTGAAGTTGTTTCTGGGCAGTGTGATTTTTTTTAGGTGTGTCGCGTCGGAAATGGATGCTGCGGTAGCCACGCCGACCGAAGTGCCCGTGAACGTGGCCTCCCTCAGGTTGGGGAGCCCTTGGAGTAGGGTGATGGCTCCAGTATCTGTGAGCGGTGTATCGTGAAAGCTGACTTTTTCCAGCGTTGTGACGTGAGTGAACGCCCTGGCGATGTTGTCGCCGGCCTGGGTGTCGTTGACGACGATCTCCTTCAGGTTTGGAAAGCTGTCTTCCAGGTTGGGAATCTCTTTGCCTGGAGTCTCCTGGTCCGTAATTTGGGTGCCCTTCATGTTGAGAGTTTCTAGGTGAGGAAGTCCATGGGCCAGGGCGCCGAGTGCTTGGTTTCCTACAAGTGTTTGAACAAGGTACAGCTCGGTGAGTCGTTTTAGGTGAACCCCAATTTTGATGCCGCCAAGGTCTGTGACTCGGGTGCGATTGAGTACGAGTTTTGTCAGTTGCGGCATGTGTTGCACGATGGCGTCGACACCCTCGTCATCCAATTCGTTCCCTTCCAAAACCTTGGTGTGGTTCTTCCAAAGGATGATTCTTTGGAGTGTGACAAGGCCGATGATGGCTTTGGCCAATTCGTTTTCGACTCGGTGAGCCGTAATTTCCCGGGCGCTAAGGAGGGAGTGCACCATGTCTGGGAAGGTGTTTTCTTCTGTGTTGAAACCGAAGGTGCCGCCGGCATGCCGGTTGGAACAGCTGTGCACATCCACGGTACGGTTTGCCCCGTTCCACTGGTCGACGGTGAGCAGAACCCAGTTATCTACCTTTGGAGCACCCTTGTCGTCCTTGATGCTGGTAATGCGGAGGACGGTCGTTCGGCGGGTTGGTCTTTTGCTGTGGAATGCAATCTCGAGGATCGGCTTGGATTCGGGGGTGAGTGTAGAATGCCTGGGACGGTTTCGATCTCTCCAGCCTACGGAGAGGTCCACACGATCCAGTTTAAACAGGGTGGCGAGCTGTGGTGACACCGAAGCATGAAACCCATTTTCGCTGCGAATGGCCTGTTCGATGGTATTTGCGATGATCGCGTGATCCGCCGTGGGGTTCGTTTGATTCAGTTCCCCTAGGGCGTGTTCCGTGCGTTTGATCACAGGCGATGCAAGTGCTTCGCAGGGAGTGCCGATGGTGGATTCCTGTTTGACGTGCGCGCCCTGGGAGGTGCTGCCGGCTACGCAACCGTGAACCACCATGGCGGTGGCGGGTACAAAAAGGATAAGTTGAAGGAGGGACTGATGAACGGGTGTACCCATGATACTGCGTTGAGTGCACAGGCAGATACCCCCTTCCACTGTTTTTGTCGAGGTTAGGGGGGATGGAAAGGCTCCTGGTAACGCCCGTTATTGCACCAGCGCAGAAGAACTTTGGGCCAACTCGTGGAGGGTTTCGTGGGGGTCGTGGCGATGCCAGGCTGTGTGCTTTCCGAGGGCCGTGGCGTTTTGGAAGGCGCGGCCGTTGGTGACGACGGGGTACTTGAGGTGGGTGGTGGCTGAAGTGATGCTTTATGGGGCTACAAACATTTCTTCTTTGAGCAGGTTTTTGTCAAAGGTTGCAACCTGCGTGAACCCTGCGGATGACGCGTGCTGTGCGATCAAATAGTCTGCGAAGTCGCCCTTGCCGTTTTCAAAGGAGTCCAGAGCTCGGGCGATCCTGTCTTCGTCCACAAAGGCAAGGTGGCCTGCACGGAGTAGCTGACGCATGACGCCGATGATCGGTTCTTTTTTGAACTTGTAGAGCCGCTTCAAAACCCAGATGGTTTCACACAGTACGATGTCTGAGATGAAGAGCGATTGGTTTTGGGTTATCGCTCGCTTGATCAGTTTTGAGGCTTTTGCTGATTGGGCTTTGTCGTCGTCCACCAGAAACCGAACCACCACATTGGTGTCGAGTGCAATCATGGGCTCTTGCCCGCTTCTTGGGCGATGGCTTCATTCATGTCTTCTACGCTGACTCCGCGAACGGAACTCTTTAAAACCCCTTTTAGGCTCATGAGGTCTACGTTTTCTGGTTCTACGTAGACCTTGCCGTCTTCCTGGACTCGGAACGCGATTTGATCTCCAGTGTCCACACCCATGAGCTTTCGAATGGCTTTCGGTAGTGTGATTTGACCCTTGCTGGTGAGGGTGGCTGCCGGCATGATGGCTCCTTCCGCTTTTGATTAATCCTTACATATTTGTAAGGATTAATCAAGGTGTCATGGTGATGTCGGCGCAGGATGGATCTGGGCGAACTCGTGGAGGGTTTCGTGGGGGTCCTGGCGGGCTTGGAATTGGGTTTCTTTTTGGAAGGCGCTGCCGTCGATGACCACGGGGTACTTGAGGTGGGTGGTGGCACCCTTGGGTAGGGTGGGCATGCCGAACTTGCCCATGGTGTAGGGGAAGACCCGTTCGGGGATGGGTACGTTGGTACGGTTTGTGTGTTGGATGAGGGTGGAGAGCGGCATGGGTTTGGGGCCACAGACGTTGAAGACACCGCGGAGGTTTTTCTCCATGGCGAGGGTGATGGCGCAGGCGGCGTCGTGCTCGTGCATGAATTGAAAGAGGGGGTCGAAGCCGAGCACGGTGGGTACGCGCGGGCCTTGCAAGTAGTTGGCGAGGGTGCCGTGGTGTGCGGGGCCCAGCGTGTAGCAAATGCGTAGCACGGCGGTGTTGAGTTCGGGCATGCGCCAGAGGGCGGAGCCGGCGTAGAGGTCGGCGGCCACAAGATCTGCCAGTTCTGGGAAGGCTTCGAGGCCCATGGGGGGCTCGTCCTCGGTGTGGTAGAGCGGGGAGTCGGGTGCGGCGCCGTAGTAGGTGTGGCGGCCCACGAAGATGGCTTGCTTGACGTTGTACTGCTGGCAATGATCGAAAATGGCGCGGGTACCCAATAGGTTGATGCGGGAGCGTTCCGCGGAACGCATTTTGATCTGGGTGACGGTGGCCATGTGGATCACCGTGTCTGGAAGGAAGTTGCGAAAGACCTGTTCAGCGTCCCGTTTTCGGATGTCGGCCTCGTGGATTTGGATGGCCTTGGGGGCATCGGCCCAGGGGCGTCTGTCCATGCCCACCACGTCGTGGCCTTGTTCAAGGAGGCTGTGTGCCACAAGTTGGCCCATCTTTCCTGCGATGCCGGTAATCAGAACTTTCATGGTGTGGTTGTGTCTTAGCCTAGATGGGCGAGCGGTGCAGTGCTGTGGGGAGACGATTCGGTGTGCCGAAGGAACTGCGGGAGAAAAGGGGCGCACCCGCCGTCAAAAGTTGGGTTGTTTTTCCTCTGGGCACGCCCCTTCCCTCCCGCAGTTTTTGTTTGGCTGTGACGTTGAAGCTGAAGAGTCGCGGTATTGCAGTGGGCGAAACAGGGAACTGTGTGCGTTGGGACGGGGTGTGGTGGCGTTGGTCGTAGTGGCGTTGGTTGCCGTGAATGGGGCGTCAGCCTTGGCCCAGGTGAAGGAGGGAGTAGAGGGTGGCGATGCTGGGGAGGTTGGGTCCAGCGGTGAGTTCGGGGCGCAGGCGGTGGTGCGTGGGGAGGTGGCGAGCGGGGGTGGGGTGGAGCCGACCCAGGCGGTGACGGTGGTGGAGATGTCCCAGCGGGTGCAGGCGGCAGGGGAGTTGAAGGGGGTGATGCGCGAGGTACCCGGGGTGCGGGCGGTATCGATAGGAGCCACGGGTGCGTTTTCAACATTGTCACTGCGTGGCGCAGATGCCCAGCACACGCGGGTACTTTGGGATACGGTTCGGCTAGATGGTGCAGGGGGGCAGGGGTTTGATCTGTCGACGGTGCCGCTGTCGCTACTGGACCGGGTGGAGGTGTACCGGGGCGCGACGCCGACCTGGCTTGGGGGAGGGGGGCTTGGGGGTGCGCTTCGGCTGGTTCCCGTTACGGCGGATGGATCGTCGGTAGGGGGCCCCACCTTAGGTGGTGCGGTGGGTGTGGGGTCCTGGGGGTACCGGAGTGTTCAGGCCCAGGCGGCCGCTCCGTCTTTTTTGGGGGGTGGGTGGTTGACGTCTGCGGGGTGGACCCGGAGCGAAGGGGATTTTCGGTACACCCTGGATGAGACGCCATTGACCGTGGGGGATGGGCGTGAGGTGCGGCGGCAAAATGGGGATGTGCTGCAGGTCCATGGAATGGTTCAGGGTGATCAGGCCGTGGCAGGTGGGCGGTTGCGGGTGTCTGCCTGGGGCGTGGAACGTACGGGGGGTGTTCCGGGGCCTGCGATTCAACCCACACTGCACACGCGGCGCACACGTACCCGGTTGATGACCTCGGTGGGCTGGTCAACTCTAGACGCGGCGAGCGTGCCTCCGGGTGAGGTGGACCGGGAGAGGGATCAGGTGGAGGTGCAGATCACTGGCAGTTCGGAGCGGCATCGCTTTACGGACCGGTTTGGTGAGATCGGGTTGGGGCGCCAGGTGACGGACGACTGGACCCACACCACCCAGTTTCGCCTGGCGGCAAAGCGCTGGCTAGGAACAGAAAGCCGCAGCGTGGAAAGGGATGGGGCTGTCGCGCTGCAGTCGGTTGTGGTTTTGGATGGTGGCCAGGAGTGGTTTGTGCCGAGTGATGCGTTGGCGGTGGCGGACACGGGGCGTTCTTCACGGCAACGGTTGGGCCTAGGGTTGGAGACCCCGGTGCATGTGCGTTTGCCCAGGGAGATGTTGCTGATGTTTCGGCCGTCGGTTCGTGTGGAGGGGGTGTGGTCCCGGTTGGAGGGGTTGGCCTATGGTGGCGGTGTCGGCGGAGCGGATTCTGAAGGTGTTCGCACCGACCAGGTGTGGCCCACGTTTCGGCTGGCGGGGTTGCTCGCAAAGTCATCTCAAAAGTCATCCAAAAAGACATCCAAGTGGAGCCTCACCGCGTCCACCACCACAGGGCGCCGTGCGCCGACGTTGACGGAGCTGTTTGGGGACCGGGGCTTTTTGGTGGGCGATGCGGCGTTGTCACCGGAGCGAGCGACCGGGGTGGATCTGGGTTGGATTTACCAAATGGAGCGATCCCGGTGGTCGTTCCGGGAGGAGGTGCGTGGGTTCGCGATGTGGACGGAGGATTTGATTCGCTACGTGCGCACTTCCCAGTTTCAGGCGGTACCGCAGAATGTGTCCCGCGCGCGAAGCTACGGTGCGGAAATGGGGATTCGGCTGGCCTGGCGGGATCGCGGTGGAATGGGATACAGGGGAAGTGGATCCAGGGGAGGGGAACGCATCCTGTGGAGCGGTTCCTGGACGTGGATGCGTGCGGAGGACCTGACCTTGGATCGGGTGTTGCCGCTTACACCTGTGCTGCGGGGGTACCGGCGTTTGGAGGGGGTGGTGTTCCGATCCCCCGAGGGTGAACTGCGGGTCTACGGGGATGCCTTTTACTTAGGGGCAAATTTTGCGGATGCGGCGAACCTTGTGCGGTTGGACGCGCGTACGCGGTTTGGTGCGGGAATTGCTGTAGATTGGAGATGTCTGCAGGGGACGGTATCGGTGGAGGATATTGCCGATTCCAGGGGGCAGGATATCGTGGGGTTTCCCTTGCCGGGGCGGAGCGTGTTTGTGCGGGTGGGAGTAGATGGTTGTGGGGAGTGATGGACATGCGCTCGAAGAAAATCGAAGGAACTGCTCTCGGGAGAGGAGTGGTGTGAAGTCTCGGGGTAAATCGCAGGAACCGCCGGCGGAAGAGGGCACGCCCGCCAGAGAGCCTGTTCGGACTCCCCCCGGGATTCCTCACCCGATTCAGCCTCAGGCTGTCTTTGCGGAAGCGAAGCGCTGCGCGCCGCTTCCCTGCTCGCAGAGTTTTTCCCAACTCGATCTTCGATGCCCAGAAGGACTTCGATTTTTCTTCTGGAGGCACCCCTCCTGGAGGCGGTTTTCGCGGCGCTTCTGGGTAAGAGAAGTGTTGTTGTGGAATGTCGGGTTGATCTGGGTGGTTGGGTTACTCGGGGGGTGTGAGGTTGCGGCGCGGTGTGGGGGGGAGCGGTTGACGGGTTTGGATCCTTTGCCGCGGCTTGCTGTGGTGCAGAGTGATTTTGTGTCCACTTCGGTGGCGCTATTGGATGGTGAGGGTGGGGTGGTGCATCCGCACTGGGTGGATTCGGGGATGCAGGCACCCGGTGTGGTGGCGGCGCTCACGGGGGATGTGGTGTTGCCGTCCAATCCAGTGGCGGGGCAGTTGACGTTGCTCGACCGGTTTGGGGTGGATGTGGTGAACGGGTTTGAGTTGGCTACGGGTACTGTGGTGGGGCAATGGCCGACGCAGCTTCCCCGTGCGCAAAGCACCTCTGGGTTTCGTGCCAACCCCCATGATGTGATCCCCTGGGGAGAGGGCCAGTTGTTGGTGTCGCGGTATGAGCCCAATTTGGACGGCAGTGCGCCGGATCTGGACCGTGGCAACGATGTGGTTTGGGTGGATACCATCCGGGGCCAGGTGACGGCGCGTTTCGATCTGTCGCCATGGGACGAGAGTTTGGCCCAGGAGGGGCAGGTGACTCGGGTATTCGCCCGCCCAGATCGACTGATTGCACTGGAGGGCGAAGGGAGCGGCGTGTTGGTTGGTTTGGGCCGGCTGGATGCATCCTTCTTTTCGGCGGCGGATGGCCTGTTGCTGTGGTGGGACCCGGACACCGGTGACACCGAAGCGCTCGTTTTGGATGGCTTGGCCAACTGTGGGCAGATCAAAGCGGCGCCTGGCGATCGATCTGTGGTGTGGGTGGTGTGTTCGGGGGATACGTTTGTGGATTCAGACGGTCGCCGTGCACGTTCAGGTGTGGTTCGTGTGGAGATGGATCCGATGAACGTCGGTGGCCGCCTGCAGCTCGACGGCGTTTGGTACGCTAGGGACTATCCCGATGTGTTGCCGCCAAGCCATGGTTTGGTTCCAGGGAGTGGGACACAAGCCTGGGTGGTGGCCATGGGCCACGGCGTAAACGATGTGCCGGATGCCCTGTTGCAAGTGGATGTGGAACCCGACGGTTCCCTGGATGTTCAGGCTGTGAACCTCAATGGCGACAACGCACCCGTGACCGCGTTTGTATTGGGGGAGGGCGCCTACGATCCAGATATGGAAACGCTTTGGCTCCCCGATACCGAAGTGGGCCTTCGCAGATTTCAATCCGATGGCGAGAGCCTCACCGAACAGGCCCCCGTATTGACCGAAACCTGCTCCGGCATGCCCACCCGCCAGGTGGGCCTGCTGAATTGACATGTATTCTTGATCGACCATGCACCTCTGGCGTTTATACTTGGCGTACTGGGAGGATGGGGATGTCTGGGAAGAAAGCCACGGAGAGTGATCAAAGGCCGGATCCGTTCGGAATGCACAAGGGCCAATCGGAGATCCTTGGTGACATAGTTTCTCCTATAGGTGTGGAATGGGAAGTATCGCCTTACCGGGAATCATTGATGACCCAAGGAAGTCCCGAATGTGCGGTAGTGCCTTCCAGCGACAAGTAGTTGATAGGTTGAAGCTTGGGACAGTGTTTCCTGAGGTTGATGTCTGGCAACAAACAGGCTGAGGTTGGGTTTGAATGAGAGTGCCCCGGCAGCGCAGGAGTGGGGGACGTACACGAGAGGTACTTCCCCCCGACGAGCAGGGGAGGTAAACCACAGTCAGGCCAACCTCAGCCTGTTTGGGTGAGGAGTTGTTTTAGGATTGTGGAAGCGAGTTTTCCGTCGAGCAGGGCGCCGTGGCGTTTTTTGAGTTCGCCCATGGCGCGGCCCATGTCTTTGGGCCCCAAGTCTCTGGAGAGGCTGAGGCCGAGTTCTTTGACGATGGCCTCGGCGGATGCGCGGGTGGTGGCCGCGTCCAGGAGTTTGGGCAGGTAGCCCTCGATGACGGCGATTTCAGCCCGTTCCTTTTCGGCGGCTTCGGGGCGGTTGCCGGCTTCGTATTGCTGCACGGAATCCTGGCGAGATTTGACGGCCTTTCGCAGGGTAGCGGTGGTTTCGTCGTCGCTGAGGTCGCGGCCCAGGGCCACTTCCTGGTTCATGAGGTCGGTCTTCACCATGCGTAGGGTGTCGCGCACCATCTCGTTTTTAGACAACATGGCTTGCTTAAGGTCCGCCACGATTTGCTCCCGAATCGACATAGGCAGGGGTGTACCACGGATGGCAACCCTGGCGACTCGGGTGACCATCGGGGTGACACGTGACGTCACCGTGGGATCTAGCGGTGCGGGTATTGGAGCCAGATTGCGGTGATATTTCAAAAAATGAAGAGTATTCAGACAGGCACGAACCTTGCTTTGAGTTAGGGAGTGGTCGTTGTGGGAAATTTGAAGCTAGTGAGTGTTTGTTTGGTATCAGCCTTGTTCGGAGCCTGTGCTTCTGGGCAAATAGCGGGTGATGGGAAATCGGTTGAACAGGTGGAACCCGATGGTTCTTACGCAGTACGTTTTGCCGGTTTTACGTTTAAGCCGCCGTTTCCTTTTGGTCAGAGCAACTGTACTGGAACGATTGTCGCTGCAAAGGCAGTGGAGCTTCCTGACAATTCTTCGGTTTGTAGGGTGGTTATTGCTTCGGCGCAGCATTGCGTGGGAGTGCCGGCTGCTGGTGAAACAGCCACAGCACGTACCGTCACACTTAGCGAACACCCGTTGAGCGGGCTGTTTGCTATTGATCCAGATTCTTGGAGGACATCGGGGTCTCGTATCACGACCACTACCGGGTTACCTGAGTATCCGGATATTCAAACGGTTGGGGCCTACGATGTGTCTAAGGATTGGTCATTTATGAAAGCCGAATCAAGAGTTTCTGCAGATTGTTTGAGCCTATCTCAACCGCCTACAATAGTCGGTACTCCATCAGGTGTGCGACCAAGTTGGTTGGAGCGAGAGGCACTAGCGTCCCACTTTACATACCGAGCAGCGGTTCAGAATACATTCAAGGATGTACTTTCTGCTCCCACAATCGTTGAGCTTGGTGCTGTGACGTTTACTGCCCGCGAGCTGAGTTACGCTCCTGCAGGGTGGCTTGTTCCTTTGGGTGCTGAAAAAATATGCCAGGACGATGCTTGTAGTGGCAAGGAGCTTGTTGTTCGTCTTAACGCAGTTTCGTTTGAAATAGGGACTATTCCTACTGTACCGGGTGATTCGGGGGCGGGCGTTTATGTTGGTTCTGAGCTTGTTGGTGCAGTGAACGCTGTTCGTGGAGATGGCGCTGCGGTTTCCATAGGCCTGTTCCCCGGAAATGCAAAGCAGATAGTGGATGGTTTGCTTTTGTAAGAAATCATAGCTCTCGAGTTGCTTGAGTGGCCTGGAGGCTGTTGCTGTGGAAGGGTTTGTCCCTAGGTGATCTTGGATGATGGATTCTGGGGATAGGGTGTTGCGGGCGATGACGGATGATGGCGGGTTTCGGGTCATCACGTTGCAGAGTACGCAGACGGTTTCTGAGGCGATTGCCAACCAGGTGGCTCAGGTGACGGCAAGCGAGGGTGCAGCGCCCCTTTCGATGGACGTGTTGGGTGCGTTTGGGGAGCTGTTGACGGGGGCTGTGCTGTACCGGGAGACCATGGCTCCCACGTTGCGGGTGCAGGCGATTGTGCAGTCGGCAGATGGTACGGGGCAGATTGTGGCGGATTCGTTTCCCGAGGGGGATACCCGCGGGCTGATTCGTCGCACGGGTGATGCGCTGCACCTCAATGGAGCCATGTTGCAGATGATGCGCAGCCTACCGAACGGCACGTTGCACCGCGGTACGGTAGAGATGAAGGGGGGCAGTATTTCCGAGGGGTTCATGTCCTACATGCAGTCATCTGAGCAGGTGGCGGGAATGCTGTCGGTGGGGTGCCAGCTCGAATGTGCAGGAGACGGTTCTGTGGAGGTGGTGGCGGCCGGCGGCTACATTGTGCAGTTGCTGCCCGAGCTTGAGGAAAACATGTTGATGCTGATGACTGAGCGGTTGAAGGAGTTTCGTTCGGTCGATGCCCTGTTTGATGGGGTGGCCTCCTCGCCTGACACGCTGATGGAAGAGCTGTTGTACGGGATGGCCTACACGCCACTCGACGACAGCCCGGTACGGTTCAAATGCCAGTGCAGCCGCGCACGGGTGATGGCGAGCCTGGCCACATTGCCGCCGGCCGATATTGAAGAGATGGTGCGCGAGGGCAAAAATCTGGAGATGGCGTGCGACTACTGCGGCACCGACTATGAGGTGCACCCCACGGAGCTGAGGGGCCTTACGCAGCCGTCCTAGCGCCTATTTTACATAGACTTCGATGGCTTGGTTGGTGCCCCCACCCCAATGGGAATCGTTTTTTTGAAGCTCGAGGCCTCCGCTTGCGGCGTGCCATACGTCGGGGTGGGATCCAAATTTCTTTTGACCTTGATAGAGCACGGTTGCTGGTGTGACACCGGCACCCACGAAGTGCGTGCCGAGTTGCGTCACGTCGTACACGGGGGAGCAATGGGAGCTGTGGGTGCAGCTCAACATGCGAATGGTGGATTGTCGCCACCCGTTCATGACGTCGTCATCGTACATGGCGAGGCTTGTGACGGACTTGGTGGTGGCTGCACCGGCCGTGCGGATGTGGACTTGGGCCGAGACTCCGTCGGCAACCAGGGATTGCCACAGTTGGTAGTGATTGTTGGCGCCGGTGCTGGCGTCCAGGGTGCTGAGGCTTCCTGGAATCACGCCGCCGTCACGCATGAGGCTGGCGCCACTGGGGCCGCCTGTGCCGTCGGTGGATAGGATGAGGGTCCATCCGCCGGCGCCGGTGTCGTCGCCTGTGGCATCGAAGGTCATGTCGCAGTAGGCGCGATAGGCCGTGTAGCCACCGGTACCATCTGGATCGATCCAGTAGGTGCCGTCGCCTGCGTCATGGCCGTCGCCCTTGATGGTGGCGCAGGTGGTGCCAGGACATCGAAAGTTTCCTCCCTTGACCATGCAGGGGTCTTGGCAGGCCGTGGCCATGTAGTGGTTGTAGAGGTCGGTGATGTCACTTGAGCCGAGCACCGCATCGTAGATCATGAGCTCGTCAATCCGTGCCCGGAGTTCACCGTTGACGTCGTAGTCCGTTGCAGAGTCGGTATCGAGCAGTGTAAGGGGGTTTTGTCCGACAACAAGCATTCCCGTGGTGGCCATGTTGTGACCGGCTTGGTGGGTTCCTGTGGCTTCGGATGCCCCATCCAGATAGTAACCGAGTGCGCCGCTACTTTGATCCCAGGTAATGGCCACAAGGTGCCATTGGTTATCCCGGAGGTCGGTGGTGGAACTCCAGTCAGGGCCCAGGCTGTTGCCGATCATCACGCGTGGGGTACTCGTCATTTGCACCTCAAAGTCGTTGACGCTGGTGGAGGTGGCGTAGGCGAGCACCGTACCCGTGTTGTCAGGGTCCGTATCCATACGAATCCAGAAGGCCACGGATAGATCAGAGCCCGTGCTTGAGAAACCCGTCATGGGGTTGACGACCATGCGTTGGTAGTCTGTCTCGTCGAAGAAGACACCCGTATTGTCGTCGGATGAACTCGTGATGCCCGCCGTGTTGAGTAAAGGAGTGGTCTTATAAACGCCATGATGACCGTTGCCAGAGGCGTCGCTCGCGGGGTCGGTATCCGCGGTTTCCCCAAAGCGGTAGAACGCGACGGGGCCAAGGCTCGCGTTGGCGCCACAGCTGTCACAGGCATCCGGAGTGCTGTCGCCGTCGGTGTCCAAGTTGTCGTCCCCGGCAGCGCATAGGTCGCAGGCATCGGGAACTCCGTCGGAGTCCATATCGATGTTGTCGTCGCCGGAGGCGCAAACGTCGCACCCGTCGGGGACTCCGTCGGAGTCCGCATCGAGGGCGTCATCGGATCCGGCACAGGCGTCACATCCATCGGGGACCCCGTCGGAGTCTGAATCCACGGCGTCGTCGGATCCTGGGCACATGTCGCAGGCATCGGGCACGCCATCGCTGTCGGCGTCGATGTTGTCATCGCCGGAGGCACAGATGTCGCATCCATTGGGTACGCCGTCCATGTCGGTGTCTTGGCTGTCGTCCGATCCGGCACAGGCGTCGCAACCGTCAGGGACGCCGTCGGAGTCTGTATCGACTGCGTCATCGGATCCTGGGCAGATGTCGCAGGCGTCTGGAACGCTGTCGGAATCCATGTCGATGTTGTCGTCGCCGGAGGCACAAATGTCGCACCCGTTGGGCACCCCATCCATGTCCGTGTCCTGGGCGTCGTCGTGGCCTGCGCAGACGTCGCATCCGTCGGGAACGCCGTCCGCATCGGTGTCGATGGCGTCGTCGGATCCGGCACAGATGTCACAGGCGTCGGGAACTCCGTCGGAGTCGGCATCGGGGCCGTTGTCGTCGGATCCTGCGCAAATGTCGCATCCATCGGGAACCCCATCGGAGTCGGCGTCGATGCTGTCGTCGTGGCCTGCGCAGACGTCGCAGCCGTTGGGTACGCCGTCGGAGTCCGCGTCCATGCTGTCATCGGACCCGGAACAGACGTCGCAACCGTCAGGCACGCCGTCCATGTCGGTATCGATGGCGTCGTCGGATCCTGCGCAGATGTCGCATCCGTCGGGCACACCGTCCGAGTCGGTATCGATGGCGTCGTCGGATCCGGCACAGATGTCGCAGCCGTCGGGGACTCCATCGGAATCCATGTCGATGGCGTCGTCGGACCCGGGGCAGATGTCGCAGAAGTTGGGTACGGTATCCATGTCGGTGTCGTCGGCATCGTTGCCGCCGGCGCAGACGTCACAGGCGTTGGGCACGCCGTCGGAGTCTGCATCCATGGTGTCGTCGGATCCGGCGCACAGGTCGCACCCGTCAGGCACACCGTCCGAGTCGGCGTCGATGGTGTCATCGGATCCAGCGCAGACGTCACAGGCGTTGGGCACGCCGTCGGAATCCACATCGGCGGTGTCGTCGCCAGAGGCACAGATGTCGCAGCCATCGGGAACCCCGTCGCTGTCGGTGTCGATGGCGTCATCGGATCCGGCGCAGATGTCGCAAGCATCGGGGACGCTGTCGGAATCCATGTCGATGTTGTCGTCTCCGCTGATGCAGATATCACAGCCGTTGGGCACCCCGTCGCTGTCGGTGTCTTGGGTGTCGTCGGAACCCGCGCAGATATCGCAGGCGTCGGGGACGCCGTCACTGTCGGCGTCCACTGCGTCATCGCCCGCGGAACAAATGTCGCAACCGTCCGGCACGCTGTCGCCGTCGGTGTCGACTGTGTCGTCGTGGCCGGGGCAGATGTCACAGGCGTCTGCCACGCCGTCAGAGTCCGCGTCTGGATCGGTGGGTTGGCACAGTTCGCAGGCGTTGGGGGTACCGTCCATATCGGTGTCGATGTTGTCGTCGCCTAGCGCGCAGATGTCGCAGCCGTCGGGCAAGCTGTCGCCATCGGTATCCACGTTGTCGTCGTGCCCCGCGCAAATGTCACAGGCGTCAGGAACTCCATCGGTATCGGCATCCGCGCCGTTGTCATCTGAGCCGGGGCAAATGTCGCATCCGTCGGGAACTCCGTCTGAATCCGCATCGTCACTGTCTGGGTTGCCCGCACAGACGTCGCAGCCATCAGGAATGGTGTCCATGTCGGCGTCCGTACCGTCGTCGTGGCCGGCGCAGGTGTCGCAACCATCGGGAACTCCGTCCGAATCGGCGTCCACGGTGTCGTCGGATCCTGGGCAGGCGTCGCAACCATCGGGGATGCCGTCCGAGTCCGCATCCAGGCTGTCGTCGGTTCCCGGACAAAGGTCCATGGAATCGCAAACGCCATCCATGTCCGAGTCGGCGGTGCAGCCCATGCTGCCGTCGGTTCCTCCATCGTTGCCGAGGCCACTGTCGGGTGTGCTGCCGTCGGGTGTGCTGCCGTCTGTGGTAGCGTCGTCGGTTGTGTTTGCGTCCTGGACGCCACCGTCGCTGCTCATCTGGCCGGAGCTGGAATCCAGTGATCCATCCAGCGTGGGGGTGTTTCCCTCGTCTTTGGTGCCCTTGCCTTTTCCGCAGGCGGGTAGCAGAAGAATTGCGCTGAGGGTGTAGAGGATGATCCAAGGAATAGCCCCAGAATTACTCCGGCGTTGCACCATGGAGAGGGTTTGGGGTGCCCGTAGAAATTCCTTCATTTATATATTATTCTACGTTTGTTAAATATTGGCTATCCTCCAGGTTTGGTGACCATTGGACGGGGATTGGGGTGGGTGTGTCACCTACGGGTACCTACGTTGTTTTGGTCGCTTTCGGTGTTTGGCCTGTTGTGTCGCGTGGGGTCTTGGGATCGCGTAAGTTGTGCCCATGCGTGTACTGGTGACAGGTGCCCTGGGGTTTTTGGGTCAACATACCTGTGAGTTTCTGCATCGGGATGGTGTCACGGTGGTGGGGACGGATCTTGCGGCCGATGCTAGGGATGCCGATGCTGGGGATAGGGTGTTGCTGGATTCGCCAGATGAATATTTTGGGGCGGATTTGAGCGAGCCGGATTGGTCGGGCTCCTGTTCCGAGGTGGACGCGGTGGTGCATACGGCGGGCTTGAGTCGACCCTGGGGGAAACCGGAGGCGTTTCACCGTGCCAATGTGGTGGCGAGCCAACGTGTGGCAGAGTTTTGTGTGAAGCGTGGGATCCCCCTGGTGCACATTTCATCCCCCGCCATTTATGCGCATGGTGCGAACGCGTTGGATTTGCTGGAGTCCACGCCGGTGAAGAAGGACCACGGTACCAATGGTTATTCTCGATCCAAGGCGGAGGCCGAGGCGTTGTTGCAACGCATGCGTACCGAACAGGGGTTGCGGGTGGTCACGTTGCGACCCGGTGCGATTGTGGGGTTGGGGGATCAGGCCACGGCTCCCCGTGTGGTTCAGGCCCTAAAGCGTGGGTGGTTTCCCCTGGTGGCCGGGGGCCGCGCTTTGCGGGATTTTACCTCGGTGGAAAATGTGGCCCATGCCATTGTGCTTTCCCTGAAGCATTTCGACGGGGCGGAGGGGCGAGCGTACAATATTACCAACGGCGTGGCCGTTTCGATCCAGGATGCGTTGACGCTTTTTTGTAAGGAGCTGCACCTCAGTCCTCGACGGGTGCACGTTCCTGCCTGGGTGGCTTGGACGTTGGCCGCAGTGCTGGAACCCATCGGGCGTTTGATCGGCTGGGAGCCGTTGATCACACGCTTTGCGGTGCGAAGGCTTGTGTACAGCCGAACGCTCAGCATTGAGGCCGCCAAACGGGATCTGGACTACCAGCCCAGTGTGAGCCTTGAGCAGTCGGTGGAGCGGTATTGTTTAGGGACCACCATCTGAATCTTCACGGGGTGTTAGCTCCGTTCAAACAGCTTGTGGATGGCGCGCCCGGCCTTTCCTAGGATGTGGTAGAAGGGCATTTTGCTTTTGGCGCTCTTGGGAGCAAAGTCATCGGTGACATAGGGGATGTACATGACCTGGCGCAGGCTGCGTTTGCCCACGTAGGGGGAGCGTTCCACGCGGTGCCAAAGGCGGCCGTCGTGCACGGTGAGATCTCCCGGCTCGGTTTCCACCGCGATTTCGTTGGGGTCCGGCTTGTGGGCAATGAAGTGGGGTTTGTAGGTGCACATTTGCCAGAAGCTCTGGTTGTGGCTTCCCGGTATGAGGCGCAGCCCGCCATCTTCCTTACGAACTCGGCTAAAGTGTACGCCTACGTTCAACATTTGCTTTGGCATGCGCCCAAGAAAGACGTCCCTGAGGCCGTCGGTGTGCCAGCCCAGTCGTTTGTAGGCGGTTCCGGGAACGTTCATGAATCGGTTGAATACAAGGCCATCTTTTTCTTTGTCGCCGACGCGCGCGTCGGCATCCACCAGTTGGCGCACGGGCTCAAATCGTGGGTCGTGAATGAACTTGGAAATGTAGTCGGAGTGCAGTGAGGTGAAGGGGAGGCGGTTGATGAAAGGTTGGCCTTCTTCACCCTTTCCGATGAAAAGTGGAATGCCGTTGATCCGTTTGAGTTTTTGGGAAAGCCAACATTGCTCTATGCGTTTCACTTCTTCTGTGATGGTGTTGACTTCTTCCTCGGTCGCCACATTGCCGAATATGATGAAACCATGTTCGTCGAGAAAGGCGCGCTGCACCGGGGTTAGCTCTGCCCCCAACGCAAACCGGGTGTCGAGTGGAAGCTTGCTTGCTTCCACTCGGTCTTCCTCGGTGGGTAGACGGGCGGGTGCCTTGGTGGGGACAGCGGGAGGCTGTTGGGAGGGGCTTACTTCTTGGACTTGCATGATCACTTCGTGTTGGGTTGATTGTTTCTTCTAATCCATGGTGGGTTGTACGCCGAGAATGGCGCGTGCCACTTCCACCAGGTGATCTTCGGTGCGTTCCAGGGCGGTCTTGTCGTTTTCATCCCTGGGGGGGCCTGCAACGACCTGGAGTTCCTCGTCGTGGCCCAGGGCATAGCGGCTGATCAGCATCACGATGCTTTGAATGGCCATACGTAGTTCTTCGGGCGGTCTTCCCATGACTTTACCCAGGCGCTCGGAAGTGTAGGTAAGGAAGGGGCGCTGGATGATCTCCCGACGCTTGGTTTCCGTCTCGCCGCCTTCAATGATCTGTCGCAACAACATGCGAGAAGGGGTTTGATGCTCCCTAGCGAACCGAAAGCCCAGGCGGATCACGCGGTCCAGGGTGGCTTCGATGGGCATGTTGTTGAAGTAGGCGGATTCGATCCGGTTCCACATGGCCAACAGATCCCGGTACAGGTTGTCAATGCAGGCGACGTAGAGCTCGTCTTTGCTGCCAAAGTAGTGGTGGATCATGGCCACGCTGACGCCTGCGTTTTGGGCAATCCCGCGTACGGACCCACCGCTTGGCCCGTGGTCGGCAAAGGCTTCCAGGGCGCTTTCTAGGATGCGCTTGCGGGTGGCACCAGCATCGGCATTGACGGGTCTTGACACTCCCAAAATATAATCAATCAAACGTTTGATTACCAATTCGAAGTTGTAAAGTATTGATATTTAAAAGAAATATTTGTCTCAGGATTGTCACCAAAGTGCTGACGGATTTCTGCAGTGTACGTCTGTGGGCAAACACCTACAGGTGTACACTGGGGGATTGGGAGCGGCCGCTCTGGAACGGGGCGGGGGGGTTACCGTGCTGGGGGATCGCCAAAGGGCGTGCGGTTGAGGGTGTCCCGTTGGGTTTGGTTGCTGCCCTCCAGGGAGTTGATGTCGGTGAGCGACAGGTCCAGGGCGGGAGCAAAGGCGGTGTCGTGGAAATCCCTGGATGCCTGGATGCGGATCTCCCGTGGACTCTGGTCGCTTTTTAGGGGTGTGTTGCTGCAGGCCAGTGGGTTGTTGCTTCTGTCCATGAGGCAGCAGCGCAGGGAAGGGCCCGCCTGGGAAACCTTCAGGGCAAAACCAAGATTTGCTTGCTGGAACCTGGGGGAACTGTCGAACCGGGGTGAGCGCAGGATGGCGTGCGCCACGTTTTGGGTGAGGTCGTCGCTGGAGGTGACGCTGTGGATGGGGATGGCCAGCTCAAGACGACGGAAGATCCCAGGGTCCATGGCATAGGCTTGGAATAGGGCGGTACCTGCGGACCTGGGTTGATTCAGTTGCATGGCAGTGGCGTACTGAAGTGCGTTCATGCGTGCTTGCATGAGCGTTTCCTGGATTTCAGCCAGAGCTGGGATGGCCTGTTGGAGCAGTGTGTGGGCTTCCCTGGGGTTGCCTGCGCGGTACTCCACTTCTGCCAGGAAACCTTTGTAGTGCCCATGGGCCCTTGGGCGCGGGTCGATGGTTTTGGCGTGATGTAGTATCTGGCGGGCGAGGGTGGATTCCACGAGTTCGGTAAGGTCGCCGATCATCCACGGGGGGGTGATGGCACTCTTTGAGGTTCCGATTTGGAAAATGCCCTCGAGCAGGGTGTGTTCTGCCGTCTCGGATGGATCGGTCAGTGTGGAAAGGGCGAGCTTGCCCCGTTGCCAGCCCTTGTAGCGGAGCCAGAGGGATTGGGCCCAGTACCAGGGGCGTTTCCACCAGACGTCCGCGGCGGCCTGTTCCATGAGGCGTTCCGCTTCCATGCGTTGAACCCGGCGGTCCAGCAGGGCAATGATGGCCCGATCCTGCATGGGGTTTCGGCTGTTGTGGGCGCGGCGGTCTGGGGCACGAAGGGCCTGTTCAGTTCGTCTTAGGGCTTCCTTGGATTTGCCCATGGTCATGAGGAACGTGGCCATCGCCCGACGTGTTTCTGCCCGATCTGTGATTTGCACGTGGGGAGGGCGCCGTGCGCGGTAGGGGTGTGCCTTTTGCAAGGCGGACCAGGCCTCGGCGAAGCGAGCCTGTCGAACGTAGAGATCCGTGAGTTCGATCCAGGGATTTCCGTACCAGGAAAGCACCGCTTCGGTGGCCTTGATGGTGGCCTGTTCCGCTTCGTCCAGACGAAGCAATGCCCGGGCAGCTTCTGCAAAGTTTGTGTAGTCCACCGCGCTTGCACCGGTGTAGCCGTACGTGCTGTCGTCCAGGGCGGCCTTGCAGGCAGTGTAACTGGCCTCGTCGTTGCCCGCTTCAAACTCAATGGCACACAGGGCATTGAGCGCGACGGAACGTTGCCCGGCGGATCCCTCCGCGAGCCCGGCTGCTGCGGCTCGCCTGGCGTCGTCAAAACGACGGAGCTTCATGAGCGGCCAGGCTTTTTCTGCGATGATCTGGGGTTGGTATTGGCTGTTGAAACGGTCCATCCATTGGAGCGCTTCGGTGAAGTGCTCCATGTTGTTGTGCACGGAGGCGAGCTCCCTGAGGATCCTTGGGTGCCATTTCCAGGCGCTCCCGGTCGTGGGCGTGGCTCCATGGGTTTCGTAGTCTTCTCGGGCGATATTCAGGTGGTAGAGGGCCCTCGGGAAGTTGGCTTCCCGGTAGGCGTACACCATGGCCAGCACCAGTCGGGCCACGTACGCTCTGGGGTTCTTTTTTAGGGTGGCCTGGGCCAGTTCCCGGGCGCGAATGAATTTCTGCCGTTGCAGCCAGGACCAGGCTTCGAACTCCTCGGGGCTTCCGGTGGCCTCCCCCTGTTGGGGTTGGGCTTGCATCAGGATGTCCAGGTCGTCGGTCTGACTTGAGACCGTGCCGGAGGGAGCACATACGGCGCACGTGAAGACAACAAGGCATGCCCATCGGTAGGTCCCTGCAGTCAACGAGGACGCACTGCGCAAGGCACGGGGCATTCCCTAGGCTTTCAGTGTGAGGCGGGTGAGGGTTTCCAGCTGGGGAGCGACGCAACGCTGAATCACCTGCGCTACGGATTCGGCGCCAGGCATGATTTCCAGGCGGTGCTGAAAGAGGGGGACGGCCAGTTGATCCAGGTCGTCGGGTGTGACGTGATCCCGGCCCTGCACCAGGGCCCGGGCCTGCAGGGCGGGGAGGGCGAGTACAAGGGAACGTGTGGAGGCCCCCTGAAGCACCTGTTCGTCTGAACGTAGGGCCCGGGCGGTGTCCACCAGGGCACTTCGAAAGGCGTCGTGGATGTGAACTCCCTGGCGCATGGTGTGGCGGGCGGCCACCAGTTCCTGCTCGGTGACGGTGGGCAATTGCTCGCCCTGTTTCAGGGCGGGGGTGGGGTATTGCTCCAGGACTTCCAGTTCGGATTCCCGGTCGATGTGTTCCATGCGCAGCTTGAATAGGAAGCGATCCAGTTGCGGTGTGGGTAGGGGGTAGGTTCCAGCCACGTCCAGGGGGTTTTGGGTGGCGATGACAAAGAAGAGTTCGCCCAGTGGGAGGGTGTCGTTGTCCACGGTGACTTGCTTTTCGGCCATGGCTTCCAACATGGCGGCTTGGACCTTGGGTGAGGTTCGGTTGATCTCGTCGGCCAATACGATGTGGGAAAACAATGGGCCGGGGCGAAAGACGAACCGGTTGTCGCTCACGTCAAAGACGTTGGTTCCGGTGATGTCGCTGGGGAGTAGATCGGGGGTGAACTGGATTCTGCGGAACGGTGCCAGGGCATGTTCATGGTCAACGCTAGGGATGTTTTTCCCAAGTTGAATGGAGTTGCCCAGGGCGCGGGCCAGGGTGGTTTTTCCGGAACCTGGGTAGTCTTCGAGCAGCACATGGCCATCTGCCAACAGGGCCACGAGCACGTGATCGATCACTTCGTCGCGACCACGAATGGCAGCCCGCATGCGGCTTTGCAGGCGTTGGGTGGTTTCCTGGGCCCGCTCCAGTGTATTGGAAGTGGCGGGTGTGCCTGTGATGGGAGAGTCGTCGTTCATGGTTGTCCTTTGTGTTGTCGGATGTTTCTACCGTGTTCGCAACCACCCAAAGGGGTGGAGGGTGGCTAGGATTCGTTTGTATCTGGGGGTGTGGGATTTGAGCTGCCGTAGGGTTTCGGCGTAGTGGGTGTTCATGTCCCTGGATTCGCTGTTTTGGGATTCGGCACTTTGGGTTTCAATGGGTGCTTTGTAGGTGTGCCGCAGGTGCAGTTGGGTGAGTTTGGCGAGGGCGGGCAGCTGGGTGTGCATGCGCCTTGAAAAGGCCTCGCGGGTTTCGCCCGGGTGGCGTACTCGGTTGAGATCGGCCAGGCGGTCCATGAGGGCGCGGTAAAGCGTGGTGGGGCGGTGTCTGGGCCTTAGGTGGGGTGAGAGCCGTCGCCAGAGTTTGACGACGTAGCCAAGGGCCACCAGTGCGAGCAGCAGTGCACCCAGGGCACGGGCGGCCTGTTGGGCCCAACGTTTGAAATCTCGCACGGTTTGCAGGGTGGGGTTGGCCTCTTCGGGGAGGGGTTCAAGATCCCGGAGGAGGTCGGCGAGCAGTTGTTGCAGCTCCGGATCGGGTGGGGGTGGTGCCGCGCTCAACACCTGTTGGGGGGCCACGTCCAGGATGATCCAACCCGCGCCCTGTACGTACACCTCGGGCCATGCGTGGGCGCTGGCTCCCGTAAGCAGGATGGCAGAGCCACCCTTTCGTGATGCTTCTTCCACGGCGTAGCCCGTGCCCACCCGGGCGGGAATGCCCAGGGTGCGCATGAGGTACACGGCGGCGTGGGCAAAGTGCACGCAGTAGCCCGTAAGATCCCCAAACAGGAAGCTTGCGGTGGGGTCAGTGGAGTCGGCGTGTTGGCTCTTTAGGCTGTAGGTGCCCTGTTGCCCAAGCCAATGGGAGACGCTTGCGGCCTGGGCGAAGGGGAATGCCTGAATGTCCTTGGGCAGGACTTCGCCGGGTATGGTGCGGGCGAGATTTTCGTACCGGGGGTCTTCCGGGTGTTCTGTGTAGTGGGCCCAGGTGTCCCTGTTCCAGCTGGGTTCACCCAGGGGTTGGGTCAACATGTTTCTCGCCGGTTGGTGGAGTACCGCGGAGTGCACGCTGTACACCCGTTCGAAACGGTTGGGATCTGGGTTTTGTAGGGGTTCGAGTTTGACGGGGGCCTCCAGCGCCGGGGGGCGCGCGTGGGGAGCCATGAGTGCCACGGTGGTGTGGAGCCCGTGGCGTGCGTCGCTATTGCCCGGGTGTTGGGCGAGATCCGTGGGGGCGTTTGGGAAGCCTGTGGCAATGTCCGCATCCATGCCGGGGCGTGTGGCCCGCACCATGCGTCGGCCGTTGTACTGGCTGAAGGCGCTTTGCCGAAAGTAGTACATGCCCGACTCGGGGGAGTAGTCGTCGTGCAGGAGTACGATGCCCACGGGGATCTGCTTGTTGTTTTCGTTGTAGTCGTCCCTGAACTCCAGGTCTTCGTTGTTTTGTGAGCTGGAGTTGCCCTGCCCGCCGCCCTGGCCTCCCCCCTGGCCGGTTCCGTCCTTGGGGTTTTGCTTGTCCTTGTCGTTTTTGTTGTCGTCCCCTTTGCCGTCCCCACGAAGGCCTAGGCCTTCGCCGGTATTGGGGGGCGGGGGCATGCCGATGGTGGAGGTGGTGGCGAAGACCAGTAGTAGCAGTAGAGCAAGGAAGCTGCTGTGGTAGAGCCAGCGCAGGGGGTGGCGTTCGGCCAGCAGTAGGGCAAAGAGGGAAAGGGTGGCCACGGCGCCTATGCCCAGCAGGGCCCAGGTGGGGTCGATGCCGATGGCCACCAGTGGATCGGCAATGGAGAAGGGGCGGTGAATGGAGCCTTCCCTGTGGGAGTACACGGTTTGGGCGAACGCGGCGCCCACAAACGTGAGCTCTGCCAGGTTCCACAGGGACCACCGCGCGCCGAGGATTCGGGATGTGGTGGAGAGGCTTGCGGCCATGAGGCCGGCGGTGATGGCTTGGGTGATGCGCAGGGTGCGTGCAGGTGAGGCGTCCAACGCGGAAAGGGCGAGCGGGGAGCCTGCGGTTGTGATGAGCCACGTGAGCACCGCGCCGAACAGGAGTGTGGCGGTAGCCAAGGGGATCGTGCGCCAGGGGGAGCGTTGTAGTCGAGGGCTTGCCCAGGGGCCGATGGCAGCGCCCAGGCCTGCACATAGGGCGGCCACGGGTGCAAAGTTGGGCCAACAGAACACGGCTGCGGCCACGCCCACCACGAGAGACCGAAGTATGGTGGATGCGCCCCAGGGGGCGGGTTCTTGAGTTGCGGGTTTCGGAGTCTTGGAACTCATGGAGTGAACTCCTGGGGTGAGATTTCCCTGCCCTTCATGCGGTCCACCACATGAACGTGGCAATGGGATCGGCCCAGTTGCTGCAAGGTAGCGTGAAGTTTTGTGGCCTGGGCCCATTCCGGGGGCGGTGGGTGGTGCCGTTTGAGGGGTGCCATCCAACGGGGGGGTTCAGGCGTGCGCCAGCCATCCACTCCGATCAGGATTTGAACGGGTACGTTTTGGGTGCGCACCAGGGCCTGTACTTGCTCCACCCAGGGGCCGGCTTGGTGGGGTGCAAATACCAGCACCTGGGCCGGGCCTTCCTTCAGGGCGGTTTGGACAAACGTGTGCAGGCCGGCGGCCTGTTGGTTGGGTGTGGTGGACGCTTTCAGGATTTGATCGATTGCCCCGTGGGGATGGCGCGTGGAGGAGGCCTGTCCATCTGCCTGGAAGGTCCACTCTATTCCTAGGCCTGTCGGGGCTCCAAGCCCAGTGGGGGTACTCGAGGGGTTGGCGGTGAGCATGTGAGTGGCGACGCCGGCGGTGGGTTCGTCTCCTGGGCCTGCCACGAAGTAGGCCACGGTTCTTCGGGATTGGCTCAGGGCCCGTTCGGGAATGCGCACCATGAGTTTGCGGGTGCGGCCAAAGACTTTCCAATGGAGAAAGCGTGCCGGGTCGCCCGCCACGTAACGACGGATATCGGTGCGGTCGCCGTCGTCGATGCCCATGGGGTGGGGGATTTCATCGCCGCCGGTCATGGAAAGGAAGCGGGGCAGTTGGTTCAGGGTGCCGGTGTGGGGCAGGCACCGTAGGGGCTGATGGTGGGTGCGTGTGAGAGTGACGCGACACAGGCCCAGGACGTCTTCAATGATGAGGTGGCGCGTGAGCTGCTGGGTGTGCACGCGATGGTGCAGTCGTGCCTGTTCGGTGCGGTTCGTGGTGGCGCGTACGTCGGTGGTGTGGGGTTGTGCCCAACTGCGGCGCAGGCGAATGAGTGGCCACCGGGCGAGGGTGGGGCATGGAAAGGGCACGGTGGCGGTTTGCCCTGCGATGGTATCTACGACGACTGTGTTCTCTGGGTTGCTGGATCCTGGGTTGGATGCTGATTTGGGTCCTGGGGCTCTAGCTGCCGACCGGAGCCCTAGATGGACACGCAATGTGCCCGCAATCACCAGCAGGGTGGACACTGCCAAAAGGCCCAGGGCGCCGTAGCTGACCACGAGCCACACCAGATCCAGCTGTTGGAACGCGTAGGTTTTCAGCAGTACCGCGAACAGCAGAGCAGAGGCGATGCCAAGGGGGGTCCATGGGAACCCATTGGAGGCCCGTTGAAAGGTGGGCTTGAGTGCGTTCAATAACTTCACGTTGCGGGTGGGGTGCTGGAGTCTGTCTCGGAAGCTCGCTTCTGGCGTCCTTTTTTCAGCGCCTTTTTCAATGCCTTTTTCTGGGGTGGCGTGTGCCTGGGGTTCTCTGCTACCTTGGCGTTGCCATGTCTACCACGCGGCAGCCCATGAAGAACACCGCAGCAGCGCGCATCGCCACGATTGCGCTCGCGGCCCTGAATGGCAATGGGCGCGAGATCCTCTGGTTTTTTAAGCGCATCCCTTACGGGTTTGCCCTCTAGTTCCGATTCACTTCGGATTTTAGGTAGGTTGACCCGTGAAACACTTTTTCACGTTGCCGTTCCTGTGCGGCTTTTTCACAAGTTTTCTGACTGGCATGGCCTTCCATGGGCTGGTGCATCTGCCCGGGTTTCTGCACCGCCTTGGGGCGGGGGAGGCGGAGATCGGCATATTGACCGGGGTGATGGCCCTGACGGCGGTTTTGTGCCGGCCGCTTGTGGGGTGGTGGATCGACACCCGCGGGCGTCGTTGGACTTTGCTTTTGGGTACGTGGGTGACGACCCTCTGCGCGGCGTTGTATTTGACGGTGGATTCCATTGGGCTGTGGATTTACGTGATTCGTGTGCTGCACGGGTTTGCGGCGGGGCTGGTGTTTTCGTCCCTGTTCACACTGGCGGCAGATTTGTCCCCACCGGAACGCCGTGCCCAGGGCATTGGCCTGTTTGGGGCCTCGGGGATCCTTTCGGTGGCAGCCGGCGGCGTGTTGGGGGATTGGCTGCTGTCCCGGTGGGATTACCATATGCTGTTTTTGGTCATCACGGGCTTTGCCGGTATGTCGATTGTGCTGGCTGCATTGTTGCCCAAGGGCGCAGCAGCCACAGCGGCGCAGGTCACGGCGAGCCAGGCCTCGGGTGAGTCGGATGGCACGTGGACGTTGCTCACGCGCCCGGACCTGGTGCGCATTTGGGGGGTGACCATGGGGCTGTCCATGGGGTTTACGTCCTATTTTACGTTTTTGAAAACCTATCTGGAATCCCACGGGGAGCACCGTGTGGGTACGTTTTTTGTGGCCTACGCCGTGGCGGCCTCTGCGTTGCGGTTGTTTGGGGGCAGTTTGCCCGACCGGTTGGGCCGCAAAAGGGTGTTGGTGCCGGCCATGGCGTGCATGGCGGCGGGGGCCATGGTGCTTTCTGTTTCGGTGTCGCCGTCATTTCTTGTGGGTGCGGGGGTGCTTTGTGGGTTCGGCCACGGGTACGCGTTTCCCATCTTAAGTGCCCTTGTGGTGGAGCGCGTGCGCCAGCGGAACCGGGGCCGTGCCGTGGCCCTGTTCACGGCCACCTTTGATCTCGGCCTGCTCGTGGGCGGCCCCGCACTTGGGTACGTGGTGGAGTTCCAGGGCTACGGCACCATGTTTGTGGTCACCGGAATGTGTGTCCTTGCAAGCCTATTGGCATTCCTGTGGTTCGACCGACGCACCGAGCCCGTCTCGCTTGCTGCTGGCGAGTAGGTTTCTTGTTTATCCCTGGTGGGTGGGACGGTCGAGGATGCGTAGGGTGATGGCGGCGCCGCCTAGGGTGTTTTGAATGGTGGGGCGGGTGAGGAGTCTCGCAAGTAGGCCGAGGTCGGGTTGGGCGTCCTGGGAGAGTACTTTGCCGACGTCGTCCACGCTTTGTTGGGAGAAGGCGGTGGAGGAGCCGAGCAGGATGATGTCGTCGGGCTCGATGGGGGTGGTGGAGTGGAAGGGGGCGCCTTCGAGCAGGCCGCCCAGGGAGTCTTCCCTGGGGGTGAGGCGCTGGGGGCGTTCGTTGCCGCGCTTGAGGTACACGCGGCCGGAGCCCACGCGTACGGTGTGCATGAGGGAGCCCTCGATCCACAGGGCCACAAGCCGGCAGTCCGGGGTTTGGCGTTCGATGAGGGTGCCGCAGTGGTTTGCAAAGGTTTGCTGCGCTTGCTGCATGGCGGTTTCGACCTGGGCTGGGTTTATCGGAGTGTGGGCCGGGTTCATGGGAGCGTGCTTGGTCGTTTCCGATGGGGGGCTTGGCTCAAAAGCGGAGTCCAGGGCACGGGCGGCCGCCTGGGTGGAGAACTGCCACAGGCGAGGGAGGCTGTGGGCGGTGGTGACCGCGAAGCCCCTTTGGTTTGCGAACTGGTGGGTGCTGTGCCGGTACAGATCGGTGTCGCGCATGAGGGCGGGCACCACCCGCTGTTGGAACTCTAGGCTCACGCAGCAAGGGTAATCCCATTTGCTTGGGAGCGGCCCTGGAAAATATTCTGCTTATTATCTGCGCGGTGAAATTTTAATTTCTGCTCACATCGGATCCGTTCGCATGTTCGTTTCAACTTCCAATGGGTCTGGTCAACTTCAAACGGGTTTGGGATGTGGACGTGGTAGGTTGCGGCGGATGTGTGGGGTGGTTGGTTTTTGGGCGCCTTCTGGCGTGAACCCGGGGCAAGCGCAGCGCCTTGGCGAGGGCATGGCCCGACGCATTGCCCACCGTGGGCCCGACGATTCGGGGGTGTGGGTCGACGGGGATGCGGGCGTGGTGCTTGCCCACCGGCGTTTGTCCATTGTGGATCTCTCGGCAGCCGGTGCGCAGCCCATGGTGAGTGCCTCCGGGCGCTACGTGTTGGTGTACAACGGTGAGGTTTACAACGGGCCCGAGTTGCGGGAGTCCCTGGAGCCCCTAGGAGGAGGGGCGGGTGAGTCCGTGGGTTGGCGTGGGCATTCGGACACGGAGGCGTTGCTTGCCACGATGGACCGGTTTGGGGTGGTGCAAGCCTGCAGGCGTGCCAACGGAATGTTCGCCTTTGCGGTGTGGGACCGGGAGACCCGAACCCTTTCGTTGGCTCGGGATCGTGTGGGCATCAAGCCGCTCTATTTCACCGCGGAGGGGCGAACCGGTGACGGGGCGGGGCCGGTTGTGCTGTTTGGATCCGAACTGAAGGCTATGGCCACTCACCCTGGGTTTCGTTTTGGGATCGATCGTGATGCGTTGAGCGCCTTCTTTTTTTACGGGTACGTGCCTGCGCCGCAGAGCATCTACCAGGGTGTGTACAAGGTGATGCCCGGCGAGGTGGTTACCGTTGGATTCTCAGGATCATTCGAGATTTCCAAGCAGGTGTATTGGTCCGGGAAGGAGGTAGCCAAACGGGGAGTCGCCCAGCCGTTTCAGGGAGATCGCGCGGAAGCTGCAGCACGGTTGGAATCCCTGTTGCTGGAGTCGGTGCAACGGCGGTTGGTGGCGGATGTGCCCGTGGGGGCGTTTTTGTCAGGTGGGGTGGATTCCTCTGTGGTGACGGCCTTGATGCAGAAGGTGACCGGGGGCACTGGGCGCACCTTTAGCATTGGGTATGCCTCCGGGGACTACGACGAATCCCAGGATGCACAACGGGTGGCGGCCCATTTGGGTACGCGCCACGAGACCCTGCGCGTGACGCCGGAGGAGGCCCAGGACGTGGTGCCCCGGCTGGGGGAAATGTACGATGAGCCGTTTGCGGATTCGTCCCAGATCCCTACCCACCTGGTGAGTGCGCTTGCGCGGCAGCATGTGACCGTGGCCCTTTCGGGCGATGGCGGGGATGAACTGTTCGGCGGTTACAACCGGCACACCTGGGGGCCTAGGCTTTGGAAGCGTTTGGGGCAGGTGCCCGTGGGGTTGCGGTCCATGGCGGCCGGGGCGATGGGCAGGGTACCGCCTGGGGCCTGGGAGTGGTTGTTGCGGGTGGGGGCCCCGTTGTTTCCCGATGCGCGATTGCCCCTGGATAAGCTGCGCAAGGTGCAGCGTATTTTGGATGCGCCCGACTACGACACCCTCTACGCACGGTTGTGTGCCCAGTGGCAGGATCCCAGTCGGCTGGTGTGCGATGCCCGCCCCATGGAGGTGTTGCGTACGGAGGATGTGGTGCACCCGGCCCAGCGCATGATGCTGGCGGATTTGCTGGGCTACCTGCCAGGGGATATTTTGACGAAGGTGGACCGAGCCAGCATGGCGGTTTCCCTGGAGGTGCGGGTGCCGCTTTTGGATCACGCGCTGGTGGAGTTTGCCTGGAGCTTGCCGCCCTCCATGACCGTGGGGGAGGGCCCCAACGCATCCGGCAAGGAGGTGCTGCGGGATGTGCTGTACAAGTACGTGCCCCGGGCACTCATCGACCGCCCCAAGATGGGTTTTGGTGTGCCCGTGGGAGAATGGATCTGCGGCCCCATGCGCGACTGGGCTGAAGCGTTGCTCGATCCGAAGTCACTGGAAGATCAGGGGCTGGAAAGTGCACCCGTTACCCAGTGCTGGAACGAACACCTCAGCGGCACACAGGATCACACCGCCGAACTCTGGTGCGTGCTGATGTTTCGGCAGTGGGTGCAGAGTTCTGAGGATCGTTTGGATCAAGTTTAGTTCGGGGCGCACTTGTCCGCCGCTCGAATTCCATGGTCTAACGTAGTCCTCGACTACGTCAATTGAGGACTGCGTTCATATTTGCGAACGGCAGTTCCGAAGACGCGAGCTTGCCGAGCGTGCGGTGTGGGGTGAGGAGTCGGCAATCGCATTGCCGCGACGAGGGGCCCTTCGCAAGGGGCCCCTGGAAAACTAGTTCGGGACGCATTCGCCGGCGGATGATCCTGTGGTGGCGCAGGAGAAGGTGAAGGTGATGCCGCCGATGGTGGTATTGAGTTGGGAACAGAAGAGGAGGCCGCCAAAGGGTCCAAAGAGTCTGCAGTCGATGCCACAGACGCCAAAGGTTTGGGTCCAGCACACCTGATTGAGGCTACCCACGCCCAAGCACTCGGAGTCGTTGGTGCAGCGGCAGGTGAAGAGGTCCACGTCGCCGTCGCCGGTGTCGTCGATGCCGTTGCAGCATTCGTTGGTGGGGCCAAAGGGAGAGCACTCCGGGTCGGCGCAGTCGGTGAGGGTGTCGCAGTCGTTGTCTAGGCCGTCCGTGCAGAGCGCAATGCTGGTTTCCACCGGGGCGGTGGGCATGCACATCATGCCGCCATCCACGGTACCGCCGTCCATTCCCATTCCAGAGTCCATGCCGGTTCCCGAGTCCACGGCGGCATCCATTCCCATTCCGGAGTCGGTTCCGGTTCCCGAATCCAGGGCGGCATCCGTGCCCGTTCCGGAGTCGGTTCCGGTTCCCGAGTCCACGGCGGCGTCGACAGCTGTTCCGGAATCCATGCCCGAGTCGTTTGGTGCCGCGTCGTTTGGTCCAGCGTCCATGGGGCCTGCATCCATGGAGCCGGCATCTACGGATCCAGCATCCATGGATCCGGCGTCGGGTACGCCGGCATCACCGGAGGTGCAAATGGGTTGGGCGATGCACGCTCCGTCCACGCAGTCGGTGAAGGTGTCGCAATCGTCATCGATGCCGTTGTTGCAGGTTTCAGGGGCCGCCGGGTGCACGGCCATGTTCATGTCGTTGCAGTCGGTGCCGCCACAGGCGAGGGCCAGGTCGCCGTCCCCATCGCCGTCCCTGGGGGTGAACGTGCAGCCGCTGGCAGCTTCGGAGCATTCGTCCAGGGTACAGTCCAAACTATCGGCACAGGTGAGGGCGGTGCCCCCGGTGCAGGCACCTGACAGGCACGTCTCAACGCCGTTGCAGGTGAACCCGTCGTCGCAGTCGGGATCCGTGGTGCAGGGTTGGGTTTCGCAACCGTCGGTGGGCGAGCATATCTGGCCGGGGTTGCACAGGTTGGTGTTCGGCACAGATTCGCACGTTTCGGAGGACTCCACACATCGGTCGTCGGTGCAATCCAGGGCGTCGTCACAGGTGATGGGAGTCCCGGTCTTGCAGGAACCGCTGTCGCACTGCTCTTCCCCGTTACAAAACACGTCGTCGTCGCAGTCGTCGTCAGAGGTGCACTCTGGGCTGCTGGAGTCGGCGCTGCCGTCGCCTGGGGCACCATCCCCTATGGCGCTGTCGGTGACTCCGGCCTCCAGGGTGTCACCAAAGGTGGTGGTTAGGGGCGTGCGGCCACAGCCGGTGCCTACAAGAAACAGGCAGGCCCATGCAAGGATGCCAAGCCGGTGTCCCCGGGTTGGGGATCCAAAAAAAATGGAACGAATAGGGAATAGATGGAGCCGCCTGTTGTTATCGGCGCACTGTGTTGAGTTTTGCACGGGTCAGACTTTCTCCCAGGGTACCAAATGGAGCGGCCCAGAAGCAAAAGGCCTTCTTTCATGGAGCCCTGTTTCCTTGGCCCAGCGGCCGTGGGGCCCTGTGGGCGCAGGTGGGTTCGACGTCCTTGACTGCGGCAACATCACCTGTACAGTGGGGGCCAATTTCGTGCACGAATTTAAGTGTTCATCCTGATTGCTGGGGTCTGCCTGGCCAGGACGAGGTAGTTCCTATGGAACGGAAAAGAATGGGGTCGCGATGGGAAACGTGATGATTGAGGCCAAGGGGCTCACCAAGCGGTACGGTGACTTTACCGCGCTCAACAAGGTGAGTTTCCAGGTCCGGCAGGGTGAAGTTCTTGGATTTCTAGGGCCCAACGGCGCGGGCAAGACCACCACAATGAAGATTTTGACATGCTTCATTGCCCCCACGGAAGGCACGGCCGAAGTCCATGGCTGCAACGTTCACAGTGACCCCATGGGCGTGCGCCAGGCCATTGGTTACCTGCCTGAGAGCAATCCGCTGTACACCGAAATGTTGGTGCTCGAGTACCTGCAATGGGTGGCTCGGATGCGTGGCCTTGAGGGGGCCCAGTCCACCCAACGGATTCGTACGGTGGTGGAGCAGGCTGCCCTGGGAGATGTGGTGACCAAGGAAATCCGGGCCCTTTCCAAGGGGTACCGGCAGCGTGTGGGGCTTGCGAGTGCGCTTGTGCACGAACCACCAATTCTGATTTTGGATGAACCCATGAGCGGTTTGGACCCGAACCAGGCGGTGGAGATTCGTGAACTCATCAAGTCCATTGGGCGTGAGCGCACGGTGATATTTTCCACGCACAACCTGGCGGAGGCAGAGCTTGCCTGTGACCGGTTCCTGATCATCACGGGTGGCAAAATCGTGGCGGACGATACCCCTTTGGGACTTCGTCGCAGTGCGGGTAACCGCCGGTTTGTGGTGGGCTTCCGCGGTGGTGATCGCGCGGGAATCGAATCCGGCCTGAGGCAGCTCCCCGGGGTGGGTTCTGTGCGGCTACTTGAAGAGGGTGCAGAGACCCGTTTTGAGTTGGAGCCAGACGGTGCTCTGGATTTGCGAGAGATGGTGTTTGAGGCAGCGGGCAGTTCGTCCTGGCCCCTCGTGGAACTGCGTGGGGAGACCCGCAATCTGGAACGGCGGTTTCGGGAATTGACGGTCTCCGAGACCACGGATCCCTCTTTTGGGGATCGGGAGGATGCATAAATGCGGATGATGAGGAATATCGCTCAACGCCAGTTCGTGAGCTACTTCAATGGCCCCGTGGCCTACATTGTGATCTGTGTGGTGCTGCTCATCACTGGGTTTTTCTTTTGGCAGCAGTTCTTTCTGGACGGCCGCGCCACCGTTCGGCAGATGTGGACCTGGCTGACCTGGTGCATGATCGTGGGTGCGCCTGCGCTTACCATGGGCTTGCTTGCTGAAGAGAAGCGCACGGGTACGGTGGAGTTGTTGCTCACCATGCCCGTGTTGGATCGGGATGTAATTCTGGGTAAGTTTTTGGGAGTGCTTGGCCTCTACGCCGTGTTGCTCGCCTTGACGTTGCCCTACCCACTGAGTGTGGCGAGTCTGGGTGATCTGGATTGGGGTCAGGTTACGGCGGGCTACCTGGGAATCTTGCTTCAGGGTGGAACCATGTTGGCCATTGGCCTTCTGGCTTCCAGTTGGACGGACAGCCAGGTGGTAGCTTTTTTTGTTTCCCTGATTCTTTGTTTTGCCCTGGGCGTGGTGGACAAGGTGCTCCCCCTATTGCCCTCCGGTGTGGCCACGGTCGCCGAGTGGCTCTCCTTTGATTTTCATCGCCGCAGCATGGCCCGTGGCGTGATCGACAGCCGTGACGTGGTGTTCTTTGCCACAAGTATTGCGGTGCCCCTGATGTTTGCGTTTCGCTCCCTTGAGAGCCGGAGGTGGAAGTAACCATGGCAACTGAACCACAAGATACGGAATCCCAGGTGGACAATGGCACCGACAATGGCACCGACAACGGCACCGATAACGGTGCGCCTTCCCCAGGTGAGACCTCTGCCGCTGCTTCTGACAGCGCGGCGACTATGGCCGGAACCTTCGCTGGTGCTGCTTCTGTGGGTAGGCGCAAGGCTGCCACGGAGTCCCTCGGTTTTCTGGGGATTTTGACTGGCATTCTCGTGGTGCTGAATGTGCTCGGGGTTTCCCTGTTCACGCGACTCGATTGCACGGCGAACGAGAAGTACTCCCTGGCCAACGGCTCCAAGCGCCTTGCGGCAAAGCTGACCGACGATCTGGAGATCGTGGCCTACTTTACCAAGGATCTTCCTGCGCCCTTCAATGCCACGGAGCGGTACGTGCGTGACATGCTTTCGGAATACGTTTCTGCGGGCAAGGGCCGTGTGAAGTTTCGCATGATCCACCCGGATTCTGAGGAAGAGCAATCTGAGGCGGAAAAGGCTGGCGTGCGGCGTGTGACCCACCAGGCCATCAAAGACGATGGCGTGACCGTGGTGGAAGGCTACCGGGGCCTTGTGATGCGGTACCTGGACAAAACCGAGGTGGTACCCACAATCGAAAATACGGCGGGCCTCGAATACACCATTACCACCAACATCAAGAAGATGGTCGGTGAGAAAACGTCCATCGGTTTGGTCTCCGGCCATGGCGGGCCGACTTTTTCAGAGGGTCTTTCCAGGTTGAAGGAGTGCTTGCCCACCTACCGGATGGAAGAGGTGGATGCCACAAGTGAGATCGACGGAAGCTACACTGCATTGATGGTGGTGGAACCCAAGGAGCCCTTCAGCGAGGAGGAACTACGTTACCTTGACCAGTATGTGATGCGAGGGGGATCCCTGGGTGTGTTCGGCGGTTCCATGAAAGTGGAGCTCGCCGCGGGCATGCCCACAGCGACTCCGGTGGACTCCGGCATCAATCCCATGCTTTCCAAGTGGGGGCTGACAGTCAACAGCGGCATTGTGCATGACTCCCAGTGCAGCCGTGCACCGTTGCAATCGCCCATCGGCATGATCCCTGTGCCCCATCCGCCGGTACCCAAGGTGTCGTTTACGGATGGGCAGTCGGCCCACCCGGTGTTGTTTCGGCTTTCTACCACACCCATGCCGTTCACTTCTCCGGTGGAAATCAATCCCCTGGAGGACGAGGAGGTTCTTACCAAAACCCTGGCGAACTCCACCAAGTACTCGTGGCTGGAGGATGGGCCGAGTGTGTCCTTGCGTATTCGAGCGCCCCAGGAGTGGCGTCAGGGAGGAACCCCCGGGCCCTTTGACCTGATGGCTGCCGTGGAAGGGAAACTCCCATCGGCTTTTTCTGAAGGCTCGCAGGTGTCCCAGGAGAACCCATCCGGTATCGAGTCCCCAAGCCGTGCCGAAAAGGAAGTCCATGTTCTAGTTTCTGGAAGCTCGTTCTTCTTTCGGGATGAGGCCTTTCCCCCGGCGAACCAGGGTCAGGATCCCTGCGCCATGAATAGCAACCTCGCCCTTGCCCTGAACTCTGTGGACTGGCTTGCCCAGGATTCCGATTTGATCGCCATTCGGGCCAAGGATGTGGAGGATCCGACCATCGATGTTCCCTCGGAGGTGATGACTGCGGAGCAGGATATTCGTGCGGCCACCGACGAAGCCATGAATGCTGCTGAGAGTGGTGACGAGGCGGGGGCCAACGAAGCCATCGCCAAGCAGGAAAAGGCGGTTGAGGAACGCAAGTCGGCCATGCGCCAGTGGGAGTTTAAGAAGGCGCTTTACCGATGGGGAAATATGATCGGTATTCCGCTTTTGTTTGCGCTCTACGGTGTGGTGCGTTGGCGCCGCCGGCAGCGTAAACGGCAGTTGCTTGAAACGTAGGCGCTCGATTTAGATTAGGGTGTTCTGGATTTAGCTAGGAACGAGGAGAAGACCGTGAAACAGCATCGTATTTCGATTGCCGCATTGGTATTGGTGGGGTTGGTGGCCGCAACTGTGGTTGTGGTGCGTCAGCAGAACAATGAGGTGGATCCGCTTGAGGCGGAGAAGTCTGGGGAAGAATCGGTGTTCGCTGAGCTTTCCGCGGACGATGTTCTCAAGTTGGAAATCCAGCGCCCCAATACTCCGAAGGTGCGCTTGGAGCGCAGCAAGGGTGAGGATGGGCTTACCCCCTGGCGGATGACCTTGCCCGTGGACGCGAGCGTGGACGAAACCTCCGTGAATCTTGCGGTGGAGAAACTTGCGGAGCTCCATGCGGTTCGCGTGGCTTCAAGAAATGCAGACAACCACGGGCAGTTGGAAGTGTCCGAGGAAACGGGCATTCGAGTGACCGCCTCTGGTGAAGAAGACACACTGGTGGATGTGTGGGTGGGGCGTAGCGCTGGTGGGCACACCATGGTGCGCCGTCATGATGGTGAAAAGGTGTTCGCTGTGGAAGGTTCCATTCAGTATGCCTTCAACAAGGAAGTGAAGATCTGGCGGGATCGGACCATGACCGATGTGCTTCCTGCTTCGGTCGAGGCCATGACCATTCAACACGGGGAGTCCTCCTATGGATTCCAGAAGACGAACGATGAATGGGCGTTGACAGATCCCAAGGTGAGCATAGAAAAGTTTTCGGCGGATAAGGTGCAGGGGCTTGTGTCTAGCCTTGCCCGGGCCAGCGCAGTGGACTTTGGGGAGCCTGAGGCCGATCGAACGGCCCTACGTCTGACAGGGGGCCAGTGCCTTTCCACGGTGGTGCTTTCCTACCGTGAGGTGGCCGCAGGCCAGGAGAATTCTGCCCTGGACGACGGGTCCCAGGAGGATGGGGCAGGGGAAGGTTCCGTGGATGCTCCCTTGCAACAGCTTACCCTTTGTTTGGGTCGGGCCAAGGAAGGTACGGCGGAGCACTATCTTGCCGTGAGTGGATCCGACACGGTCTTTGTGGTGTCGAGTTACTTTGCCAAGCAAATGCGGCCCGAGGACATGGCATTCCAGGAGTCCGAAGAGGACAACACGCCCGCTCCACAGGGGTTGCCTACCCCCACGGGGGATACTCCGCAGTTGCCACCCGAGGTGATGCGACAGTTGCAACAGCAACTCGGCAGGTGATCTTGGCCTGAGAGACGCCCAGTCGTTGGCGTGGCGCTTCGTTGGCGCTCGAATCGGATCGAAAATCCCCCCGACGGATGATGTGTTTGGGTTAGGTTCGGCAGATGGGGTTTCGAACAGTTGCGGATGATACGGAGGTGGGGTGGCCCTCTGGGATCCCCCATATTGTGGGCAACGAGGCCAGTGAGCGGTTTAGCTTCTATGGGATGAAGTTCATTCTGTGGCCCTACCTGGTGTTTTTGTATTGCCAGGAGGCAGGGCTCGGTGAGGCCTGTGGGGATGTGGAGGGCCTATCGGAGAGTGGCCCGGGGAAGCTGCTTGCATCCCATGCCACATCAACTGTGCATCTGTTTATTGCTGGGGTGTACGCCATGCCCATTGTGGGGGCTTGGGTGGCGGATCGTGTGTTGGGCAAGTACCGGACGATTCTCTGGTTGTCCCTTCTGTACTGCCTTGGGCATGGGATCCTTGCTTTCTTTGAAGGGGCACTGTTCTGGGTGTACGTGGGCCTGGCGTGCATTGCGGTTGGCTCTGGAGGGATCAAGCCCTGCGTCTCTGCCCATGTGGGGGATCAGTTTGGCGCGGCGAACCGTTTCAGGTTGGCGGTGGTGTTTCGTTGGTTTTATTTTGCCATCAATCTGGGTGCCTTTGCGGCGGCCCTGTTGGTTCCCTGGGCCCGTAGTCGTTTTGGTTGGAGTGTGGCGTTCGGGATTCCGGGAGTGTTGATGGCATTTGCCACCTGGGTGTTTTGGTTGGGGCGCCACCGGTTTGTGCACGTGCCGCCCACCCGCGGCCCCTTTTGGGGGTCCGTTGCCGATCGTGGAATGTTGCTTCGAATCTGTGGGCTGTTTCTATTCGTGGCCGTGTTCTGGGCGCTTTTTGATCAGCATGCGTCTTCGTGGATGCAGCAGGGCGGTGCCATGGAACGGCGGGTCGGGCGGTTTGAGATCCTCAAGGAGCAGATGACCGCGGCAAACCCAGTGCTTGTCATGTTGCTGTTGCCCTTCAGTAGCCGTGTGTTGCAACCCCTGATGGCCCAATGGGGATTTCGTACGGATGCGTTCTTTTGGATGCGCCTGGGAATGTGGATTGCTGCGGTGGCCTTTGTGGTGGTGGCGGGTCTTCAATGGTTGTTGGACCACGGGGCTATGGTGCACATTCTGTGGCAGCTGTTGGGCTACGTGCTCATGACGCTGGCAGAGGTGTTGGTTTCCGTCACGAGTCTGGAGTTTGCGTACCGACAGGCGCCCCATGGGCACAAGTCCCTGGTGATGGGAGTTTGGTGTTTGGCCATTGCGGTGGGCAACGCAGGCACGGCCATTGCGGCCCTGTTGTCCGGCCTGTCGCTGTTTGGCTTTTTTCTCAGTTTTGCGGGCCTCATGGCGCTGACCGCGATTGCCTTTGGGAATGTGGTACCGCTTCTGTTTCCAGGAAAAGAGTCTGCAAGGAGTTCAAATGGGGTTGCCTAGGCTGCCTGTTCCTTGCGGATTGTAGCGATGGGCCACGCGGTTTGTTGATGCTTGGTACGTAGCTCGCGCAGTTTTCGATGGGCCTCGCCGATACTGATGCGGTTCTTGGGGTCCTGGCGCAGCATGCTGCGTAGGAGTTCCCCAATCTCTGCGGTTTGCTGGTTTTCGCACAACTGTTTCACGCCGTCGGGCGTGCCGTCGTGTGAGATGTGGCTCGTAATCAATGCTACTTCGTTGGCGCCATGCATGAGGGTCTCCCCGGTGAAGACTTCGTAGGCCAGGCAGCCCAGGGCGTACACATCCGCAGGAGTCGGTGAGGTGTAATGCTCGCCTTGGGATCCCCAGATCTCCGGAGCTCCGTACTGGCCGGTGGCACAGCCCGGGCGCAGGTGCCGCCCTGCAAGCCCAAAGTCCACCAACACCGGTTCACCGAGCGCGTCCGTTGTCTTTCTGTCTTCCGGCTGCCTGAGGATTACGTTGGAGGGTTTGACGTCCAGGTGGCCGATGCCCGTGGCGTGCATGCCCTTGAGGCCATCTGCGATGCCTTCGAGGATGTCAAAGGCGCGCTTGCTATCCATGTCACCGATTTCCAGCACGCGCTCCAGGGTGGGGCCTTCCACAAGTTCCATGACGAGAATGGGTTTGGGCTGTGCGCCGGCGTCAAAGGTGACAAAGCGGGCAATGTTGGGGTGGATGGGAAGGGACAGCAGGGCGCCTGCCTCTTGACGAAACATGTCAAGGAACTCCTTTTCGGAAAGGGTACGGGCTGCGGTTCCACTGTATTCGGGCACTTTCAGGGCGAACCGTTCCGCGGTGTCGTCGTGTTTTTGCTCAATGCGTCGCGCTGCAAATACGGAGCCCACGGCGCCTGCACCAAGCGCACGGAGCACGAAGAACCCTCCCAATACACGCCCGGGTGGTAACCATTGGGGAAGGAGCGGAGCCTTTCTCTTGTGGCGGACCGGAATGAAACTTGTGCGTTCCCTGTGGGGCGCACGGGTGGGTAGGGTGCTCAATCGCATGAGTGGAAATAGGGCTGCGTCTGCAATGAGCCTGGGCAGTTCCGTGCGCATGGTGGTGGCGACTTTCTCCAACGCAATTTGCAGGTCGGCGCGATCCCCTCGCACCGCACGTTCCACGGAGAAGTCGAGTTCCCGTACGGTGGCGGGAAGTTTGGAGAGGTGGTTTTCCTTGTCGATACCCAGGCGCATTCGTGCGCCCGCCACCAATTGGGCAAGCATGCCTGCGGTGGCTTCAAGATCCTGGAGCATCCCCCCATCGGAGGATGAGCTCACGTGGGCCAGGGAACTTGCGGTGGCGATGGTTTCCACGGCTTCCACGAGGCCCGTGAGGCTGGTTCGCAGGGCCTCCACACGGGGAGATCGTGCCACGGGTAGGGCGTCGGCCAACCGCAACAAACCGTTGAGGCAACTGCGTTCTCCTGCCCCGTCAGGGGTGGCTTCCTTGGTGCGGGTCTCAAGGTCCGCATAGGCGCGGACCGAGGCTTCCACCTCTGGGGCCATGGAGGCCTCGGAGAATACGCGTAGGTCCACATTGCTTGGAAAGTACGTACCGACTGCGATGAGGATATCGCTGACCTCGCAGATGTCTTCCCGTACCAAGGCGTCACAGGCCCGGGCCGTGGTGGCACACACAAGCCGTCGCATGGGGGTGGCCGTGTCCTGGCGTACTCGATTGACAAGTACGGATGCGCTGTCGAGTCTGCGTTGCCGGGTGGCGCCGGTTCGATCGTCGCCACCGTGCCAGGCCCCGTCCACCAGGTGGAGCAATACCTGCATGCGTCGCATATGGAAGGTGAGGTCTGTGATGGGCCCGTCAAGGGGCTGGTTCTCACTGGCGAGCACCCAGGTGTGCAACCTGGACGTGAGGTCGTTCATGGCACCCTGGGGGTTGTCGTCCTTGGCTGGCTCTAGAAGGAGTAGATCGTGTAGGGTGGATTTCTGCAACAGCGCGATGTCCAATTCGCGCATGGCGCGAAACGCATGTTTTCTTCCCTGCTCGCTGTGGTCTTGCGCCAGCTGGAGGGTGGCGAATGTGCCGTCTGCCACGGTGAGCAAACGTTTTGCTGCGTCGTGGGCGTCCTGTGCGCCCTTTGCCACAAAGAGTTGAACGGCGGCGCGGATCTGGTCAGGCACGGACAGGTTTTGTTGCCGGGAGGAGCTGCAGAGGTCCCCGTGGAGGGCCTCAAGCAATCCTTTTCGGCCAGGTTCCTGGTTCGTGTCGGCACGCATTTCATCCGCCAGCTGTTTTGCGGCAATGTTGCACGCGGCTTCCGCAAAGGAGGCGTTGGAATGGCTTCTGCGCAGTTCTGCTAGGGCTTCCACCGAGGGGATCCCACCGATTTGCACAAGCTTGGGCAACAGATCCTGAATGGCATCGGGTTCGGACTCGGCCGGGCGGGTCATGCCCATGATGAGCGTGCCGGCAATGCCCCGATCGCGCTCGATGATTTCGCTTTCAAGCACATTGTGAATGGTGCGTACCGCCCGGTCCGGTTCTCCGGTGATACTGGCGGCGAGGGAGGTGGCGGCCCGGCGCCATTCGGTGGGAGTGAGTTCAGGTTTCAGGCCGTGGTAGATCTCGTTGGCGAAATCTGGGTTGGCGTTGGAAAGCAGGCCCCGGGCGGTGGCCACGTGGTGCCACACCAGAGGCTCCCTGTCCGCAAGCAGCCGCGCCCATGCGTCGCGTACGGCGGGAACCTCAAAGACCCGTACCGCGCTCTCATCACCCTGGGCTGCACGCCGCGCGGCCTCGCGCGCGGCCCTTTCCAAAAGGCGTGCGGCCAACCGGCGGGAGGTGAGTGATCCCATGGACGGTGTGGAGAGCCATTCCTGTTCCACATCCCGGCGGGAAATAAGAGCCAGTGCCAGTGCATCTGCGCCGCTGTCGACTCCGATGGGTAGGTCGAGACATAGGGCCACACGGGCTCGGATCGCGGTGCTGTTGAGGGCCTTGGGTGAGGAGAGGGCGATTTGTGTGGCCAGGGCAATGAACGTAGGTGCATCTCCCTGGTGCATCCATAGGTAAATGCGCCTTCCCAGTTCACGGCGTTCCTTACCAATGGGAATGGCGGAGGCCATTTCGTAGAGAGCGGCCGCAGCCGCGGGTGGTGACAGAAAACCTAGATCGTCGACCAGTTTGTTTTCAAGGGCGGCCCGTACTCCGAGCACCAACGCGTTGGGTGGTAGCCCTTCCAGTGGGACCCGCTGCTGTCGCGCCACCGCCGCCGCAAGGGTCGCCATGCTCTGGCGCCAGGTGGCGATGCGCTCTTCCTGATTGTGGATCTGTGCAAGCTGCAACAGACCCCCAAGTTCGTATCGGGAAGTCGACATCTATTACAGTATATATCAATGATTCCGATGAATGTGTGAGCGAAAACGCATCTCCTGGTTTGGAAAGTCTCTTTTTTTGGACGGGGTACCTGTGGTTAGGAGGTGCCGACTGTGCGTTCAGGTAGGCCCTCTTGGTACACTTCTTTTTCCCGTTGCTCGAAGGCATTGCTGCGATTTTGGACGGTTCCCTGCCAATCCTGGTGGGCTTTTTCATACCGTTTGGCGTCTTCCCGGGCCCGTTCGAGTAGCCCCCGAGCCTGTGGGTTGGAGCCCACGTTTTCTAGCTCCCGCAGGCAATGGAGGGCGCGGCCAAGGGCGTCTACCGTGTTTCCTTCCGCCGCGAAACGATCCGCGTGGGCAAGCATACGGTTCCATCGTTGGATGTCGGTCTCTTGGATGGTTTGTGACATGGCCATGTTGTAGCGCTGATTTGCGGGTGGTCACAAGGCCCTAAACGGAACAGGCCAGAGCTCATGCCTGGGCATGCATTATGGGATAGGGTGCGCCCCATGTCGCTTTTGGACGGAATACATGTGAAACGCACCGAGGAACGCCTTTGGGGGCTGGTGGACCAGCGCCTGGTTCAGGGTGCGGATATTCGTGCGGTGGACGGTCGCATTTGGGAGCTTTTTGGGGATCGCGCCGCCGTGCTGTGCACCCACCTGGCGGGGGTTGAACGGCAGATTTCAGCCTACGGCGTGGTTCACTTGATTCGCATCCTACGGGAGCGGGACCGGTTGCTGCTGCCGCTTGTGGCGCAATACGACGGGGTATTTGTGGTGGACGAGCGTTACGGGTTGCAGTGCACGTTTCGCACCATGGCCCGTGCCCAGGCCTGTGCCCAGGCGATGGTGGAACGTTGTCGTGAGGAGAACAACCGTCGGGAGGCCGAGGATCAGATACTTCTTTGTGTGGGCCTGGGGTTCGGAGATTTGATTCGTGTGGGTGACACACGCGCGTGGGGGCTTGAGTTGGACGCGGCGCGCACCCTCTGTGAACGGCATGCCAGTGCCTTTGAAATCATGGTGACCGAAGGCGCAAAAGCCGCCCTTGGTGACGACGCGGTGAATCGCTTGGTGGCGCTTGACGTGGCAGTTCCCGGATCGGCCGAGAACTATCGATTGCAGCCATGATCATTCGTGGCTGGGCGATCGAATGGGTGCTGGATTCCTGTGCCGGGACTCGGAGCTCTGTGTGATCGGCGATTTGCCAGGTTGGGTTTCGATTCTTCCGCCACTTGTGGCGGTGACCCTATCTCTGTTGACGCGTCAGGTGCTGCTTTCACTGGGGGCGGGTGTCTTTGTGGGGGCGTGGCTGGTTTCCGGGTTGGATCCTGTGGAGGGGTTTGTTGTGATGGGGCAGCGCTATTTTGTGGGGGCCCTGGCCCACCCCCAGCACGCCACGATTGTGCTTTTTAGTTTGTGCCTGGGCGGAGTGGTGGGCGTGATCCAACAGACGGGTGGAGGGCTCGGACTTGCGCGGATGTTTCGTCGGGCGGCCGACGGTCGGAAGAAGGGATTGCTTGCCACCTGGTTGATGGGGTTGGCGATTTTCTTTGAGGATTATTCCAACGCGCTGCTTGTGGGATCCACGATGCGCCCCATGACGGACCGGCTGGGGATCTCGCGGGCGAAACTTGCTTTTGTCGTGGATTCTACTGCGGCGCCGGTGACGAGTATTGCGCTTCTGTCGTCGTGGATTGGGGTGGAGCTTGGCCACATTGCCGATCAATATTCGGCTCTTGGTATTGAGCAGTCCGCCTATTTGGTGTTTTTGGAGACGCTGCCCTACCGGTTTTATCCGATTCTGATGTTGGTGTTTGTGTTCCTTGTCATTGTGATGGGAAGGGACTGGGGGCCCATGCTTGTGGCAGAACGGGAGGCGTTGCGCGCCCTGAAACCGGTGGAGGTTCCCGAGCCGGTGCTTTCGGCGGAGCGGGAGGATGCGGAAGGGGGGCGTGCCCTGTTTGCGGTGCTGCCCTTGTCTGTGGTGCTGTGCGTGACGGCATGGGGGTTCTACCGTACGGGTGTTGCGGGCTGGGTGCTTGAGCACGGCCCCGTGGGGCCCGGGGGCCTGGGTGTGCAGAATGTGCTTTCCTATTCGGATTCGCCCACGTCGTTGCTTTGGGGTGCCCTCGCGGGTTTGGTGACGGCCATTGTGGTGCCCATGGCGTTTCGTAGCCATGGGCTGCCGGAGGTGATGGAAGGGGCGCTTGGGGGAATGAAGTCCATTCTCATCGGAGCGCTTGTGTTGGTGGGGGCCTGGGCCATTGGCGCGGTTTGCCGGGATTTGGGTACGGGTGCCTGGGTTGCTTCATCGCTCGGTGCGGTGGTGTCCCCTGTGTGGGTGCCGGCGGCCACGTTCGTGACGGCAGCGTTCATCAGTTTTGCCACGGGTACGTCCTACGGGACCATGGGCATACTGTTTCCGGTGGCCATTCCCTTGGCGCACGGTTTGATCGGGCAGGCATCGGTAGGATCGGGCGCAGCGGACGCCAACCTGCTTACGGCAACGGTGGCCGCGGTGCTGAGTGGTTCGGTTTGGGGCGACCACTGTTCGCCCATCTCGGACACTACGGTGTTGAGTTCGATTTCGACGGGGTGCGATCCGGTGGACCATGTACGAACCCAGTTGCCCTACGCGTTGCTTGTGGGTGGGGTAAGCCTTGTGTTTGGTGAAATTGCGACCGGGGTGTGGGGGTGGTCCCCATGGGTAGGCCTTGTCGTGGGGGCGGGTGCCCTTGTGGGTGCGCTGTTTTTTTGTGGAAAGAATCCCCTGGCAACTCACCCAGAGAAACCCAGAGCTATGCCCTGATCTTTTCCACCATTTGAATCAGGGTGTCTGGATCAAATGGTTTGGTGAGATGTCGCTCGTTTACCGTTTCCAGGAACGAGTGGGCTTCTTCGGAGTAGGAGCCTCCGGTCATGAAAATGACTTTGGTGGCCATGGGAGAATTCTGTGCCTGGAGCCACTGCTGCAGTTCCATACCATTGAAGAGCGGCAGGTTGAGATCACAGAGGATGACGTCGTAGGTGTTCTGGGCTTCCAGGAGCACTTTGGCTTCGGGTCCCGAATCCACCAGCCTGACGTCGTACCGATCGCCTAGGAGAATCCTGAGCGTGGCCCCGATGGATGGCTCGTCGTCAATGACGAGAATCGTGGGTGTTGTATGGTGTGTGGGGCCGGGTTGGGGCGAATTTCCGCCGGAACCCGACACCCCCCCCAGGGAATCGCGTGTCATGTTTCCTCCCCCCCTTTGATCCCAAGTTAACAGGCGCGTGCGGCGAGGCAAAGTGAAACACGTTCGGTGGAGGGGCCGGCAAGGGATGGAAGTTTCCAATATTGACAAGTGGCGGGAAGTGCACATGTTGGTTGCGCCATGACGGACGAAACAACACAAAGCGCGGCCCAGCAAGGGGCTCCCCAGGAAACCCATGCCTTTCAAGCGGAGGTTTCAGAGGTTCTTTCCCTGGTCATCCACTCCCTGTATTCGAATCCTGAAATTTTTCTTCGGGAGCTGATTTCCAATGCATCGGATGCCCTGGATAGGCAGCGGGTAAGGGCGCTGACCGAAGAGGGTGTGACGGCCGTTTCTGGGCCATCCATTCGTGTGCTTGCGGATACCACGGCGGGGACTCTCACCATTTCCGACAACGGTACGGGCATGGATCGGGAAGCCCTGATCAAGAACCTGGGTACGGTGGCCCATTCCGGTTCCAAGGCCTTTTTGGCAGCGCTTGAGGACAAGTCCAAGGGCGCCGATCTGATCGGCCAGTTTGGTGTGGGGTTCTACAGTGGGTTTCTTGTGGCGGATCGTGCGGAGGTGGTGAGCTGCCCGGTAGGTGGGCGGGAGGCCCTGCGTTGGTCTTCGGATGGCAAGAGCGGTTTTACGATCGGGGCCGCATCCCGGGTGGAGCCTGGTACGGACGTTATCTTGCACCTGAAGGAGGACAAAAAGGAGTTTCTGGAGCGTGCCCGGCTGCGCACCCTCATCGAGAAGTACTCCGATTTCATTCGCTACCCCATTGAGCTTGCGGTGCGTGCGAAGGAAGACACGAAGCTGGATTGGGAAAAGGTGAACCAGGCCAGTGCGCTGTGGCAGCGGTCACCCTCGGAGGTCACCGACGAGCAGTACCAGGAGTTCTATCAGCACCTGACCCACGATTGGGAGAAGCCACTGAGCCACCAACACTTTCGGATCGAGGGTACCAAGATGTTTTCGGGGGTGATTTTCATTCCTGCTCGACCGCCGTTTGATTTGTATTCACCGGAATCCCGCCACGGGGTCCGCCTCTTTGTGAAGCGGGTGTTCATCATGGACGACTGCGAGGAGCTGTTGCCCAAGTGGCTGCGGTTCGCACGCGGTGTGGTGGATTCCGATGATCTTCCCCTGAATGTTTCCCGCGAAATTTTGCAGGATTCGTCCATCGTGCAGGTGATTCGCAAGCAGATCGTCAAACAGTGTTTGAAGATGATTGAGGGACTTGCGAAGGGCGACGACTACGTCACGTTTTGGTCCCAGTTTGGATCTGTGTTGAAGGAGGGTTTGCATTTCGAGCCCGAGCACAGTGAAAGGCTGGCTGCGCTTTGCCGGTGGGAAAGCACCACCCGGGACGGTCTCGTGTCCTTGGATCAGTACGTGGAATCCATGAAGGAAGGTCAGAAGAGCATCTACTACGCTCTGGGTGCGACACGGGACGCGGTGGCCCATGCGCCACACCTGGAGTCCCTGCGAGCGAAGGGCATCGAGGTGTTGCTCATGACCGATGCGGTGGATCAATGGGCCGTGGATGGCTTGAAGCAATACAAGGATACGCCGCTTGTGTCGGCCATGGACGCGGACCTTAAGCTGGACGGGGAGGACGCGGAAAAGAAAACAGACCATGGGGATTTGGACGGGTTGGTAAATCAACTGCGCGTGTGGCTTCAGGAAGATGTGTCTGAGGTTCGCATTTCGGATCGGTTGACCGATTCGCCGGTATGTTTGGTCACCCCTGAGGGAGGGCTGCCCCCGTACATGGAGCGCCTTTTGCGCATGCAAAACCAGGAGCTGCCGAAACAAAAGCGCGTGCTGGAAATCAATCCCACCCACCGAATCGTTGTTGCCTTGAAGGATCGTATTGAAAAGGAACCTAAGGACACTTCCCTGGAATCCACAGCCAAGGTGCTCTACCAACAGGCCCTGCTCGCCGAGGGCAGCCCGCTCGAACGCCCCGACCAGTTTGTGAAGGAAGTCACCCGGTTGCTTGGCGAGTCGTTGCACTCATAGGTGCTAATCCTTCCGGAACTGGCCCAAAGTCCGGTATCCTTTGAAAATGGATGCGTGGTCTTTGTGGCGGAAAAGTGTGTTTGTCCTCGTTTTCCTGAACTCGGGCGTGATGGGTTGCGATGGGTCGCGGCCCTCTGCGTCCGTTGAAGATGGGGGCATGCACATCGATGCTGGTGTGGGTGGAGATGGGGGGCACATTGGGGATTCGGGTGTTGATGGTGGTGACGCTGGGGAGGGGCAAGTGGGGGTTGCGCCTACTCGACTCGTGTTTCTGACTGAGAGTTCCACGGATACGGCGGTGCACGAGGTTGCGCTGACCGGGAATTTTCAGCCCCATGAGGTGGGTCGCTTTGCGGAGGTGCGTGGGGTTGCCTGGCATTTTACTGAAGATGCGTACGTGATGGAGGTGCGCGACGGGGGGCAGAACGACCTTTATGTGGCTGTGGGTGGTCATGCGGCTGCTGGGGGGGCACCGGTGTTGGCACGGTCCGACGTGGACTACTCCCAGGATACGTTCGATTGGTTCTATGGCGGTACGTTTCAGAGCGTGTGGCATCCAAACTTACTTTCCATGGTGGTACCCAACGGTACCGACTACGCGATGGTGGACGTGGAGAGCTTGGTGAATCATGGAGGGAGCCCCGCCGTGCACGTGCTTTCTAGCATAGGCCGCCAGAAGACTTTCTTGCTGACGGATCTTTGGTTTTCTGGTGGGAATGTGGCCTACAGCGCGTTGCTGACCTATGGCCAGGCAGTGGGTTGGTTTGATTTTCCTGTCGACGAGTTCAGAAAAGGGGAAGACCTTGGGGACGAGTGGCCTGACAGTCTGTTTGCCCTGGCCCTAGCTCGCGTGGACGACCATCGGTTGATGCATTTAGTGCCCCGGTTTATGACAGGTGGGCCTACGCAGTACACCCTGGAGATCATTGACTCGCGGGGAAGGGATGTGGAAGTGGTTCCCGGGTTTTCGTTGGCTATCGGGGCAGGTACCGGCAATGTGACGTTTCGTTTTGGGGAGCGTTCGTTGTTCCGTTCGGGAGCCCTGACCACGATGGTGATCGTGGACAACGACAACAGCGAAGACCGTCACTATGTGATGGACTTGAGTCAATCCTCGGTTTCTGCGGTGCCGTTGGTCACGCTGGCACAGGGGGGGTGCAGTGACGTGTCGGTCTCGCCCGCAGGCGATGGGGTGGTTGTGGAACATGGCGGATCATTGGATTGGATCGCTGTGGATGGAACGACCGTGTCTGCGCCAGTACAGCTTGCGGCCAATGTGGCCTGTCCGGGGCATGCGTGGGCAGCAGATGGCAGTGTTGTGTTTTATCGGGATCTGGATGGTCTCCATTGTGCGGTTCCAGGGGGTGCCACGCCCGTGGACCTCCACTTGGATGTGGCGCCTACGGACATTCTCCGTCAGTCCGAGACGGGCGGGTTTGCCCTGATCCAGGACCAATTCAACGGTATGAAGCGCTTGATGTTCGTGCCCTATGCCAGTTGCGCAGGAACCCCGGTGACCATCGATACGTTTGATTCCAATTCGGATTTGGATGTGCGTGTTTCAGAGGATGGTGAGTGGATCTATTGGCATGAGGACCGAACGAACGGCATGTTCGTTGCTCCCAAACTTGCTCCTGTGGTGAACGGAGTGGTGGGTACACCTGTGACTCTTCGCCTGAGCCTTGCCAACAATACTGATGTGCACAGTGTGGTGTTTTCCGGTCAGGGTGTGGACTATTTATTTTAGGTGGGTTCTTACGTGCCCAGGAGAGCTTTGACGTAGCCGGGGGTGGTGAGGGCGCTGCGGTGGAGTTCGGGGGTGTAGAGTTTTGCGGTGGGTTGGATGAGTTCCACGCGCTCGGGGCGAATGTTTAAGGGAGTGTGTTCATCGCCGGCAATCGTCCAACTCCAGATGCTTCCGCCGTAGAGGGGGACGGGGCCGAAGTAGGGCGTGACTTGTTCAAAGATTTGCCGAAGGGTGGTTTGAACTTCTGTGAACAGTTTGGGCATCAAGGTGGGGGATTCGCTTTGCAGGACGAATACGCCGTCAGGTTTGAGGACCCGTTTTACGTTTTCGTAGAAGGTGGTGCCAAAGAGGCCTTCGGCTGGGCCCACGGGATCGGATCCGTCTAGGATGATGAGATCAAAGGTGGCTTCTGGGGCCTCGGCGACGTAGGCGATACCGTCGGCCACCCGTAGATCCAAACGGGGGTCGTTCCATGCGTCGGCACCGAGGGAGGGAAGGTGGGTTTTGCAGGCATCGATGACGTCGCCGTCGATTTCCACCATGGTGACGGATTGCACCTGTGGGTAACGGCAAATCTCACGGATGGTGCCGCCATCCCCCCCGCCGATGACCAATACCTTTTGTGGGTTCGCCAGGGTAGTCATGGCAGGATGCACGATCATCTCGTGGTAGAAGAACTCATCTTTCTCGCTGGTCATGAAGAGACCGTCGAGGGCGAGTACCTTGCCCATGGCGTAGGTGTCGACGATTTGTACCCGTTGGAACTTGCTTTGTTTGTCCACGAGGATTTCACGGACGCGAAACCCCAGACGCACATCATCGTCGTAGGTTTCTTCTAACCAGTTGCTTGGTTCCATGATGTATGTTCGGTGGGGGTGCGGCGTAGCATGGGGGCAGGGGTTTCGGTGCGTACCTCGTGAACCACGACGGATTGGCCTGGGCCGCCCTGGCCGCGATCCACCTGGAGTACGTCGGCATGGGTGCTGTTGAGGGCCACCCGGAGCACTTCGTGGGCCCGCTCGGGCAGGCAATCCCCGCAGGTGAAGAAATCCACGGCGGCGTAGCCCGATTCGGGCCAGGTGTGGATGGAGAGGTGGGATTCTTCAACCACCACCACGCCGGTGACGCCCTGGGGAGAAAAGCGGTGAAACACCTTGGTCACGATGGTGGCGCCGGAGGCCACCGCTGCGTCGCAAAGGGACTGGCGAATGTGCGGTTCGTCGTTCAGGGTGCTGGCGTCGCACCCATGGTACTCAATGAGCCAATGTTTGCCTGCGGTGTCCATGGTCAGCCGGACTTTTTAGCACAGCTCGTGGCGCGGTCTAGGAGGCCAAATCAATGCAAAGTTGACCCGTGGCGGAGAGGTCCAGGAGGGTGGGGTGATCCTGGTGGGCGATGTGAAGGCGGGTGTCCCGTGGCAAGGAAGGTCGAATGACCTCCCGGGCCAGTTCGGGGCGGTTGCTGGTCTGGGAAAGGTGCATGAGGACCACGTCGGTGGGGGCGGGGCGTAGTTCCCTGAGGAGGGTTGCGGTTTGGCGGTTGCACAGGTGGCCCGTGGGGCCGGCAATGCGGTGTTTGACCTGCACGGGGTAGTGGCTTGTGGCGAGCAGGCGTGGGTCGTGGTTGGCCTCGATGAGTAGGCTGTCGCAGGGGGCCAGGAAGTCTGCCAGGTTGTCTGGGATGTGGCCCAGGTCGGTCGCGATTCCCACGGCCTTGCGTTGGGAGTGGATGCGCAAGGCCACCTGGGGCACGTCGTGGGGGATCGGCAGGGTAAACAGGGTGAAGCAGCCAATACGGAAGCGGCTGGGGGCACGCAGGGTCTTGAGTGTGATGTTGTCTGTGTTGCCCAGAACGTGTGTGGCGTCTGCCCGGATCCAGACGGGGCAGCCGTTGTTTTGCGCGAGGGAGCGTGCAAACCGTATGTGGTCGTCGTGAAGGTGGGTGACGACGACGGCGTCTAGCCTAGGCCATGGGCGTTGGCGGGTGTCTTCGTAACGTTGCTTTGCCACACGGGGTGAGATGCCGGCGTCGATCAACACGGAGGTGTCGCCGGTTTCCACGAGGGTGGCGTTTCCTCGGCTTCCGCTGGCAAGTACTGTGACGCGCATGGGCCGTTACCCTACGGGGATTGCTGTTCCCAATACAAGTCCTCAATGGGGGAGTGCGCTTGCTTTTTTTTTCTTTGCCAGGCGAATCTTTTTCAGAGCAGTAGCCAACGGGCCACGGCCAACAGTACCGCGGCCAGCAAAGCGGTGAAGGGTACCGTGATGAACCAACTGGCGACGATGCCCTTGACCACCTGCTGATTGATCGCACCCATGGATCGGGCAAAGCCCACGCCCACAACCGCACCCACCAGGGTATGGGTCGTACTTACGGGCAATCCTAGTTTGCTTGCCACAACGATGGTGGTTGCGGCCGCAAACTCGGCGGTAAAACCCCTGGAAGGAGTGAGTTCCGTGATCTCCTGCCCAATGGTGCCCATGACCTTGTAGCCGTAGGTGGCCAACCCCACCACGATGCCGAGGGAGCCCACGAGCAACACGTTGATAGGGACTTCCACCTGATCTTGAATCCCCTCTTTGATGGTTGCGAACACGGCCGCAAGCGGGCCCACGGCGTTGGCCACGTCGTTGCTTCCGTGGGCGAAGGCCACAAAACAGGCCGTGAGTATCTGGAGCACCATAAATACCTTTTCGGTGCGGCGCAGGCTTGTTTTTAGGTCCAGATCTCCGGCGTTTTCGGTGAGTCGCCGGAACACTGGAATGGATACCAACGTCATCAGTGTTCCAATCCCAAGGGCCAACGGGGCCGCGGTGTCCATGGAGAGATCGAGTTTGAGGGGCTTTAGGCCCTTAAAGAGCAAAGCGAGGGTGAGAATAGCGAAGATGGGAAAGACCATCACTGGGCCCCACCTCCGCATGGCGGCCAGGGGGTAGTCCGCGCTGAGTACCTTGTGTTTCAAAAAGAGGAACAGGAAAAACCCCAATGCCCCTCCAAGGACCGGTGAGATCACCCAGGAGGCGGCGATCATGGAAACTTTTCCCCAGTTGACGGCGTCCACCCCACCCGCGAGTAGACCGAAGCCCACCACGGCACCCACGATGCTGTGGGTGGTGGACACGGGCCATCCAAAGTGGGTCGCGATGTGTAGCCATGCGGCGGCGGCGAGCAGGCAGCAGGTCATTCCGAGGGCCAGCAGGGAGGCGTCGGATCCGATGGCTGCAAGGTCAATGATCCCCTTGCTGATGGTCTTGGTGACGGTGCCCCCCACCAACATGGCGCCACCAAACTCAAAGATGGCTGCGATGACGATGGCGTGTTTTAGGGTGAGGGCGCCGGACCCCACGGAGGTGCCCATGGCGTTGGCTACGTCGTTGGCGCCAATGTTCCAGGCCATGTACAGGCCTGTGATGGTTGCAAGCGCAAGGGTGAGGGTGGCGACGTCCATGGAAAATACTGCAAACCTTGTTGAATAAAGCTTTGTTGCAAAGACTGGCGAGGTTGGGCTTCAGTGGGCGGTCGACGAACGTGTTGGATTACAGAATCATCGGGCTACGAACAGACGAAAGAGATCGCCCACGTTTTCAGAATGGTTGGCGATGTTTCCAATCTCTTCGAAGATTTTGAGCCACATGATGACCGCCACGGGGGACATCTCGTTTTCGATCTGGAAGAGTGTCTTGGCGAGCTGATCCTGGATCTTGTCGGTCTCATGCTCCTGGCGGGAAAGGGCATCGATGATGAGCGAGGTTTGCTCGGTGGCCCTTCCGCTAAAGCCGGAACTCAGTAGTGGCTCAAGGGTGTCCACGAGCTTGGCGGCGGTTTGTACGCATTCCACCGAGGCCTGGACAAAACGTGTGAGGGGTTCTTGCAGTTTTTCGGGGACGTCCATGGGGCGCAGGGTGGCAAGCACGCCCACGTCCTCGGATGCGTCTGCAATGCTGTCGATTTGGCGCACCAGGCGCAGCACGTCGCGCCTGTCCACGGGTAGGAACAGGCGGGTGGGCATGTTGGCGCGAATGTCGTTTTTTGCCTCGTCGGCCAGGCCCTCGAGTCGACTGATGGCCTTGGCCTGGCGCCGAACGGCGGGTTGGTCATCGTCGATCATGAGCCGCACCAGCTCCGGAACCTGCATGCTGCATTCCAGGGCTCGCTCCATGAGTACGTTCACCCTTGAAAAGGGGCTTCGTGCAAGCAGGCGGGCGACGACGTTGCGCATTTGGCGTGGTGTTAGCAGGGGGGGCCGGGGAAGACCAGACCGAACTCGGCCTCTTGTGTGACAGAACGGTTACAGAATCCCGGGGTGAGCTTGCGGACGTGGATCCGTTGGGTTTGACGGGGAGTGTGGAGCCACTAGCGTGGTGGGGTGGCGAGGGTAGTCGGTTCAGGGGGCCTTGGTTCAAGGGGTTCCGGATGGCGGGGGGTGCTGGCCCGGGCGGCGTCCTTGCTGCTGTTGATCTGTCTGGGGACGTGCCATCGGGCGGGGTTCGCGAACCCAGAGGTTCAAAACCCGAAGGTGGTGGAATCCGGTGGTCCCGGGCCGGCTCACGGGATTCGATCCCTTGAGGATGTGCAAGCCATGTCTGCACGTTCGCCCGGTTCTGGGCTCCTTTCTGGGCACCTTTCCGGGCACCTTTCTGGGCCGGGTTCCGGGTTTGCTCCAGGGGAGGTTTCTTTGGATCCCTGGTCGGGGGATCCTGAGGCGCTTGTTGCGTGGCACGGAGCGCTCACCCGGGCGAAGCGTGGTGAGGGTAAGGCACGGATGATGGTGTTTGGGGCGTCCCATGTGGCCAGCGACTGGATCACCAACCGCTTTCGGATGGTGCTGCAGAAGGCCTACGGGGACGGGGGGCCGGGTTGGGTGTTGCCGGTGCGCCCCTGGCGATCCTACCGGCACCGGATTGCCAATGTGCAAGGGAGCGCTGGGGATTGGACCGTGCGTCGGATTCGCGCCCACGCCCATCGGCGGGATGCTTATGGTGTGGCAGGCGTGGCGTTCGACAGTGAATCCAAGGGCGCGTTTGGTTCGGTGGCCACTGCCCGGGTGCACCCCCTGGGCCGTACGGTGGGGCGGTTTGAGGTGCACTACTACGGGCAGCCCAGGGGGGGGAGCTTTGGGTTGGAGGTGGATGGAACGCCTGTTTCTGAGGTGAATACCCGGGTACGTGTCGCGGCGGCGAACGTGGCGGTGGTGGCGGTGGAGGATGGGGCCCATCGCCTGGATGTGAAGCTCAAGGGCAATGGCCCCGTGCGCCTGTTTGGGGTGGTGATGGAACGGGATGTTCCGGGGGTGGTGGTGGATACCCTTGGGGTGAACGGCGCCCGGGCGCAGTACTCCCTGTTGTGGGACGAAGCCGTGTTTGCGTTTCAAATGCGACAGCGTGCGCCGGACCTTGTGGTCATTGCCTACGGAACCAACGAATCGGGTGACGATGACGTGCCCATGGAGACCTACCGGTCGAAGTTGGTGAACGTGGTGCAACGGTTTCGGCAGGCGGCACCCCAGGCAACCTGTGTGTTGATGGGGCCGTCCGATCGCCCGTTCCGTTCCGAGGATGGGGAGGGTGACTTTGCCCTGGAACCCCGTGAGCGCACGGAGGAGATTGTGGCGGTGCAGCGTGAGGTTTCGGCACAGCAGGGCTGTGCGTTTTTCGATCTGTTTGGGTTCATGGGCGGACACCTTTCCATGGACCAATGGGTGGCGGAGGGGCTGGGTGCTCCAGATTTTATTCACTTCACCCGCCGGGGCTATGAACGGGTGGCGGATGCCATGCTCCTGAAGTTGGATCTGCCCCAGTAGATGGACTGATTCCATATGCTTTTTCACAGCGTCGACTATGTGTTGTTTCTGGGGATTGGGGTGCTGGGTTTTTGGTCCCTGCTTCGGTGGCCTTTCGTGCGCTCAGGATTTTTGTGGATCCTGTCGTGCCTTTTCTACATGGCCTGGCACCCGGCCTACATTGGCTTGATATTGGGATCCACAGCCCTGGACTTTGTGGCGGGCATTCGCATTGCGGACAGCAAAACCACAGGGGCCCGCCGGTCCTGGTTGACCGTAAGTTTGCTTGGCAACCTGGGAGTTCTGGGAACGTTTAAGTATTTTAACTTTGCATCCAGTGTGGTCGGGCAGGCCTGTGCCGCACTGGGTTGGCCTGTCGATGTGCCCCTGTTGGACGTGCTGCTCCCCGTGGGGATTTCGTTCTACACGTTTCAAACCATGAGTTACACGGTGGATGTGTACCGGGGCACGCTTGCGGCCGAACGGTCACCGGTACGGTTTGCACTTTTTGTGTCCTATTTTCCCCAGTTGGTGGCGGGGCCCATTGTGCGTGCCAGTGAGTTTCTTCCCCAGTTGGCACGGACGCCTGCGTTGTCCAAAACACAGGTGGGGCGAGGTTTGTTTTGGATTGCCACGGGCCTTGTGAAGAAGGTGGCGGTGGCCGACCTGCTGAGTGTGAATTTGGTGGATCGTGTGTTTGGTCACCCGGAGTTGTATTCGGGGGCGGAGGTATTGGTGGCGCTCTACGGGTTCACCATGCAGATGTATTGCGATTTTTCGGGGTACACAGACGTGGCCCGGGGTTCGGGGTTGCTCATGGGGTTTGAGCTTCCCCAGAACTTCGATCGGCCCTACGGCGCGTCCAACCCGGCGGAGTTTTGGCGGCGCTGGCACATGACCCTTTCGCGCTGGATCCGTGACTATCTCTACTTCCCCTTGGGGGGCAGCCGTACGGGGCCGGTACGCGCTTACGTGAATCTGGCCCTGACCATGTTCCTGATGGGGCTGTGGCATGGGGCCTCATGGACGTTTGTTTGGTACGGGCTTTTGCAGGCGCTGGCCATGGTGGTGCACCGCCTGTTCCACCGTTGGCGTGTTCGAAAGGGCCTGTTGAATCATCCGGCGCCCTGGGTGCGTCCCATGGGAGTGTTTCTTTGCCTGCAGTTTGTGGTGTTTTCCCGGATTCTCTTTCGGGCGGAGGACATGGACAACGCCCGGGCGGTGGTGGCGCGACTGATGAGCGGTTCCTGGTCGTTGATGCAGGTACCCCTGTGGCTTGGGGTCCTTTTGGGGGTGGCGTTTGCGTTGCATTACACGCCCAGGCGTTGGATAGGGAGCTTGCAGGCGTGGTTTGAGGAACGGCGAGCCTGGGTGCAGGGCCTTCTTTTATGGGGCGTGGGCCTGGTGTTGGCGAGGGTGGCCACCACCGAGGTTGTGCCGTACATCTACTTCCAGTTTTGACCTGGCAAGTTTTGACCTGGCAGTTCAAAAACGAGCATTTTTCGGCAACAGAGTGTCTATCCAAGCGAAACCACAATCGATGAAATCCTCCCACGCCCATCTGGGGTGGGTGAGTGCCGTATTGGTGGTGGGATTGGCGCTTCCCTATGCGATGGATTTCGGTGGGGGTGAATTTGGGGGCCTGGATCGGTTTCGTGCCTGGGGGCCCGGTGAGGTTCCGCTTGGAAGCCTGTGGGAGTCCTGGGGGCAGCGCAGTTTCAGGGGGCTGAGCGGTTCTGTGGGGCAGGGCAGTTCCCGGGGTGTGGACCCTGGTGCGCTGGGAGATGCGGTGGAGAAGGAACTTCAGGGCTCCAACTCCGGCCTTGTTTCGACGGGCACGGATGGGGGTGGATCCGAACGTGGGCCTGGGTTGCTTCCGCCAGCGCTTCGTATTGCGCCTAGCGAGTACGATGGGGTGGAGGTGGAGATTGAGAACCCGGGTGCGCTGCGGCCGTTTTTCGACCGACTGAAGCGGACCGGGCAGGGCCACCGTGAGCTTACCCGTGTGGCTCACTACGGGGATTCCAGCATTGCCACCGATCTGATCACGCACACCGTCCGTCGCCGTTTGCAAACCCGCTTTGGGGACGGTGGCCATGGTTTTGTGTTGGTACACCGCGGCAGTATGCCCTACGGCCATCGCGATATTCAGCACCGCTCTTCGGGGTGGGAGCTTCGCCAGCTGGTGGCAAGTCAGGATCGATTGGGGCTCTACGGGTACGGGGGAGTGGCGTTTCTTGCACTCGAGGGTGCCCAGTTGACGGTGGGATCGGACGTGGACGCGCCAGTGGGCAAGCGGGTCTCCCTGTTCCAGGTGTATTACCGAAGGGATGGGCGCGGTGGAAAGCTCGCTTACTGGGTGGATGGGGGAGAAAAGCAGGTGCTCGATACCCGGGGTGAAACGGGGGACGCCGTTCATTCCATTGCCGTGGAGGATGGGGATCATTCCCTGCGCATGCGGTATTCGGGTGGGGGGCGTGTTCGTTTGTACGGGGTGGTGTTGGAGCGCCCGGGCCCCGGCGTGGTGTACGACTCCCTGGGCCTGGTTGGGGCCCGGGCCCGCCGGTTGCTGAACTTTGATGGGCCCCATTTCCGTGGCCAACTTGCCAAGCGGTCTCCGGATTTGGTGGTGCTGGGGTTTGGGGGCAACGAGGCGGACGATCCGCTTAAACGCATGCAGGATTATGTGGAGGTGTTTGGTCGGGTGATCGATCGTGTGCGTAGGGACAAACCCGGTCGGGCCTGTCTGGTGATGGCACCCCTGGATCAGGCCCATCGCGATCGCTTTGGGCGGGTGGTGACCATGGAAACGGTGCCGTTTATTGTGGAATCCCAACGGGCGGCGGCCCGTGCCAAGGGCTGTGCGTTTTACAACACGTTTGAGGCCATGGGCGGCGATGGCGCCATGGCCCGCTGGTCGCGGGCGCGACCTAGGCTTGCGCTTACGGACTATCGGCATGCGACGCCTGCGGGCTATGAGGTGATCGGTGGCCTGTACTACAGGGCGCTACTCAAGGCATTTGCCGAATATTTGAACCCGTAGGGAATGAAAAGGAGATGACAACCGACGGTAGGTAGGTAACGTGCGGCTGTGGATGATGTTGTGGACGGATCAGGCGCTTCGGTGAATCCAGAGGGCTCGGACATTGTGGCTGCGGTGGATCTGGGGTCCAACAGCTTTCACCTCTTGGTGGCCCAGGCCACGGGTGGACAGGTTCAGGTGGTGGACCGTCTGCGTGAACGGGTGGCCTTGGCTGCGGGCCTGGATCGGCGGGGCGCACTCACCCCGCAGGCCCAGGATCGGGCATTGGTGGCCCTTGAGCGGATGGGCCAGCGGTTGCGGGGGATGGACGGGAGCCGGGTGCGGGTGGTGGGCACCAATACCTTCCGTCAGGCACGCAACGCAGATGCCTTTGTGGAGGAGGCGGAGGCCGCACTGGGGTTTCCCATCGAGATTATCTCCGGGCGCGAGGAGGCCCGGCTGATTTACCTGGGGGTGTTTCAGGAGCTTCCGGTGTTGCAGGAACCCAGGCTTGTCATTGATATTGGGGGTGGGAGCACCGAGTGCATCGTCGGGCAGGGATCCACGATTGTGGATGCCCACAGTTTGCATATGGGGTGCGTGTCCTTTCAGCGGTTTTTTCCGGACGGGCAGGTGACTGCGGAACATATGGAAGCGGCGGTGATGGCAGCGTCGCTTGAGTTGCAGCCCATTGAACAGTTGCTGCGCCAATACGGATGGAAGGAGGCCGTGGGTTCCTCAGGGACGGTCACCTCCATGGAGTTGATTCAGCGGGCCAATGGCTGGACCGATGATGGTATTACCCGCAAGGGGTTGCGCCGGGTGGTGCGGGCCATTGTGGAAGCCGGTAGGGTGGACGACATTCAGCTGGACGGAATGGCCCGGGAGCGTTCCACGGTTTTGCCTGGAGGGGTGGCGATTTTGCAGGCCCTGTTTGAGCGTCTAAATATCGATCGGTTGCAGGTGTCCAAGGGGGCCATGCGTGAGGGCATTGTGGATGATCTGTTGGGGCGCCTGCACCACAGGGATGTGCGCGACGAGACGGTGCGTGGACTGCAGGTGCGGTATGGGGTGGATGTGACGCAAGCCCAACGTGTGGAGGATACTGCAGCGGAACTGTTGGGGCAGGTGGCCGTGGATTGGGATTTGACGGATGCTTCCTGTGCGCTGTTTTTACGTTGGGCGTGCCGGTTGCATGAGATTGGAAAGGCGGTGGCTTTCAGCGGCTACCACAAGCATGGTGGGTACCTGGTGCGGTTTGGAGACCTGGCGGGTTTCTCCCTGACCGGGCGGCAAGTGGTGGGGGAGCTGGTGCGACAACATCGACGGAAATTCCGTGTGGACCGTTTCTCGGAGCTGCCAGCCCGTTGGGGGAAGCCTGCGCTTCGGCTCACGTTGTTGATGCGGTTGGCCGTGCTGTTGCGCCGTGCAAGGGATGGATCGGACTTGCCTCCAGTACGATTGCAGGTGCGCAAGAGGGATCTGGGGCTGGAGTTTCCTCCCCAATGGCTGGATGATCATCCGTTGACGGTGGCTGACTTGCGACGGGAGGCTGAGTTCCTTTCCATGGGTGGGTTGTCCCTTCGGTGGGTCTCGTGAATCGGGAGACCACCGCCCGGTGGCGTAAGGTACTCACGCTCGCGCTACCCATCATGGGCGGCATGCTTTCCCAAAACGTGTTGAATCTGGTGGACTCCGCCATGGTGGGGGTATTGGGCGATGCCTCCCTGGCAGCGGTGGGCATGGGGGGCATGGTGAACTTCGTGGTGTCCTCGTTTATCATGGGCATGAGTTCTGGTGTGCAGGCCATGGCTTCCCGGCGTTTGGGTGAAGGCAAGAAATCGGAGACTGCCGTTCCCCTGAATGGTGGCCTTCTGTTGGTACTGGCCATTGCGGTGCCCTGGTCCTGTGTGGTGTGGCTTTTGGTTCCGAGTTTCTTTCCCTGGCTTGTGGATGATCCCGAGGTGGTTGGGATTGGGGTGCCCTACCTGCAAACTCGGGTGGTGGCCATGACGGCGCTTGGGATGAATTTTGCGTTCCGTGGCTACTGGAACGCGGTGAACCGGTCGTCGCTTTACATGCGCACATTGGTGTTCATGCACGTGATCAACATCGCCCTGAATGGGCTTCTGATTTACGGGCTTTGGGGATTGCCGAAAATGGGAGCGGTGGGTGCGGGGTGGGCGTCTGCCATTTCCACGTGGCTTGGAACGGGGTACTACTTCTATTTGGGCTTTCGCCGGGCAAGGCCCGCGGGGTTTCTGCGGGGACTGCCCCACGGCCAGGTGTTTTCAGGAATGATGCGTTTGGCCATTCCCACAGGCATGCAGCAGTTGTTCTTTGCCCTGGGAATGACTGTGTTCCATTGGATCGTGGGGCAGCTTGGCACCCGCGAGTTGGCCGCGACCAGTGTGTTGGTGACCCTGCTTTTGGTGGGTGTGTTGCCGGGCATGGGGTTTGGTTTGGCAGGTATGTCGCTTGTGGGACAGGCCCTGGGGCGAAAGGACGTGGCGGATGCACGGTTGTGGGGTTGGCAGGTGGCAGCGCTGGCCTCGGCGGTGGTCTCTGTGCTGATGATCCCTGGGTTGATTGCCCCCCACTGGATCCTGGGGGTGTTTTTGCACGATCCGGTGACATTGGGGTTGGCAGAGGGCCCCCTGAGGCTTCTGGCCCTGACCCTGGGCCTGGACGCGGTGGGCATGGTGTTGATGAACGCGTTGTTTGGCGCGGGAGACAACCGACGGGTGATGTGGATTTCCATCGGTTTGCAGTGGGGTCTTTTTCTCCCGTGCATTTATCTTGTGGGACCGGTGCTCGGGTGGGGCTTTTCTTGGATTTGGACGTTTCAGGTGGGCTACCGGCTGATTCAAACGGCGTTGTTCTCATGGTTGTGGCGCGGTGGCGGTTGGACTGCGATTCGGGTGTAGCGAGCGGGTCCTGTCTGGCTGCTGGTCTGGCTACTGGCCTGGCCGCTGGTCTGGCTGCTGGGTTGGGCGCGGATTGGCATCACCTTGATCCACCCTGTGGCGCGTTTAAGGTGGCTGGATGCGATTGTGGACCCTGCGAGAAACGCGGCACCTTCTTTTGTTGTCGGTCACACTGGTTGTGGTTGCGGCCGTGACGCTGTTGGTTGGCGACAGGTTGTTTCCATCGTGGGTTCCCGGACTTTCCATATTGGTGGTGACCCTTGCGGGTTTGGTCTGGTTGGGTGGCCTAGGGTTGTCGATTCGACGCCAGCTGGTGGGCTGGTTGGAGTATGAGCGTTTCCAACAGCAGGCGTTGCATGCCATTCACAGCATCTTGCCCATCCGGGCGCCGCTTGCGCCCATGACCTCTTGGGCGGCCACGCCGGGGTTCATCGCCACGGTGTTGGAGCACCTGCAACGGGCGCGGCGAAAAAGGGGATCTGATCTGACGGTCGTGGAGTGTGGCAGTGGAGTGTCCACGGTGGTGACGGCCTACGCACTGGAGATGATGGGAAGTGGAAGAGTCATTTCACTCGATCACGATGACGCCTACGGGAAGGTGACAAGCGAACGACTCTTGGATCACGGTTTGCAGGCCTTCGGCCAGGTGATCCATGCGCCCCTGAAGGACGTTACGATCCAGGGTGACGGGTTCCCCTGGTACGACTTGGACCAACTCACGTTGGAGGGAACCATTGACTTGTTGGTGGTGGATGGGCCACCGGAGTCGACGCGCTCCTGGGCTCGCTACCCGGCGTTTCCCCTGCTCGTGGACCGGCTTTCGGACGAGGCCTGGATTTTGGTGGATGACGCTGGGCGCCCGGATGAACGGGCGTCGGTGGAATCCTGGGTGCGCGAATCGGGCGGGCAACTCACGGCCCGGTTTGTGGATTCGGGCAAGGGCATGGCCGTGTGCCATTTTCGCCGTACGTCCTCCTGAACTGAACTGAACTGGCCTGGCCTGGCCTAGACTACGTCCTATGGGGTGCTCGAGGGTGGGAGTGCTTCGCTGTTTGGAAGGCGTTGGAATCTGGCCAGGACTTCCTTGCCCTGCCGCGAAGGAATGCTGTGTTGCACGGGAGTGAGTTCTTGTAGTTCGTGGTAAGGGGCAAGCAGTTTGCAAATCTCTTCTGGATCGATGGCAAAGGGTGGCCCCTGGTCACGGGGTTTGTTCACCACGGGAAACAGCAGTGCCACGAGTTCTCCTCCAGGCCGGATGAGGCGGTGGGTGGTGCTGGCCCAGGGGCCCCGCATGCGAGGAGGGAGGGCACAGAGGAAGGTGTAATCCCACCACAGGTCAAAGGGTTGTTCAGGCTGCCATTGAAAAAGGTCTCGCTGTACCAGGTGTACGTGATCTAAGGGCACCTGTGCTTGCTCGCGTACCTGTTCAAAACGGGGAGCGACGCTGGACGCAAGGTCCACTCCCCATACGGTTCGGTTTGCGTGCGCAAGCGTCATGACGTCGTAGCCGGCACCACAGCCCGGTACGATGGCTTTTCCCGTGGGAAGAGCATGGGTGCGAACGAGTTCCTGGAGAATCGGGGGGCTTTGACCTGCATCCCAGGGGGTATGGTTGTCGTTCCAGGCGGCTTCCCAGTCCGTGGAGTCGGCGGCGGTGGGGCCTGCGGCGTTGGGGTCGGCGGCGTTAGGGTTCTGTTTGTGGGTCATGAAGGGTTTCTGATGCGCGCGATGGCAGCTTGGTGCTGCTCCAGGGTTTGGCTGAAGGTGTGGGTGCCGTCGCCATTGGCAACGAAGTAGAAGTCGTCGTGGGGTTCGTGTTCGAGCACGGCGCGAATGCTTTGTAGCCCAGGGTTGCTAATGGGGCCCGGGGGAAGGCCATCGTGGCGGTAGGTGTTGTAGGGGTTTGCGGAATCTCGGGTCATGGATCGGGTGATGCGCATGCCGCTCTTCGGGCAGGAGGGGATGTCCTCGTGCATTTCTAAGCAGCCGTAGGTGACGGTGGGATCGGCCTGCAGCCGATGGGGACGAAAATCCGAACGGGTGAGACGGTTGAGGAACACGCCCGCAATGCGTTTCGCCTCTTCCTCGGAACGGGCTTCCTTTTCTACAATGGATGCGAGGGTGGTGATTTCCCGTGCGGACCAGTGGAGTGTTTCCACAAGCTTCCTGTAGCTTGGTTGTTGTGGTGTGAGCCAGGATTTGGTTCGGTGGCGGTAGGTGCCTACCAGCCACCTGAGAATATGTGCGGGGGTGGCGTCGGTACGGAACTCGTAGGTGTCCGGAAAAAGGTAGCCCTCTGGGGTTCGGGGTAGCGGTTCCTTCGTGGATGTGGAGGCTGGGGGAAAGGCAAGGGTTTTGAGGACCAGAGGGTCGACCATGGCGGAAAGGAATTGCTGCCGTGCGCCAAGGCCTGATAGCTCCAGGCGGGTGGCGATTTGAAAGCGATTGAAACCTTCTGGAATGGTGACGGTAACGATTTCAGTGCCTAGTCCGGTACTCAGCCTGCGGCCCACCTCCATGGGAGTGAGCGCGTCACTTACCCAAATGGACTGCCCTCGTTTGAGTTCGTCGTCGCGGGTGACCATCGTCATGTACGCGGTCCACAGGCGGGCAGAGTGCACGATGCCCAGTTGTTCCAGACGCCTTGCCAGTTGCCACAGTGTGTCGCCCTGTCTTATGTGCACCGTTCGCTGGGTGGCCATGCGGGTGGCACTGGCTCCCGGCCCAGGTTGGTTGGGGTAGGAGATCAACAGTAGGGCCGTGACCACCATGCAGGTGGTCAATAGGGCGAGCAGGCCGATGGTGGCGGCTCTTGTGGGGTGTGTGTTTTTTCTTTTTGGCATGTGGGGGAATGCTAGAGGCTATCGAGATAGGTTTGTAGCAGGATACTGGCGGCCACCGCGTCCACCGGGGGTTTTGTTTTTTTTGAACGATGGGTGCGTTTCCCTTTTTCCGGTTGAAGGTAGTCCTGGGCCTGTCGCGTGGTGAGCCGTTCGTCCACGAACTCCAGGTGTACCGTTCGCTTGTACTGTTCTTGCATGTACTCTTGAATGGCGTTTGCCATCTTCCGTGCGCGGGTGGCGGAGGATCCGGATGTGCCGTCCAGTCGTAGGGGTAACCCCATGACGAGGGTGTGGGTATCCTGTTTGTGCAGAAGGGTGCAGAGTTGTGCCAGCCAATTGGGATCCTTGCGTGACACCACGCCGTGGGGAGTCGCGATGCCCATGGTGCGCGGAGCGGTGGCGTGCTGAGTGCTGGTGCGCTGGGCGGTGGTATCTAGCGTTGTTGTGTCCTGGGTTGGAGTATCTTGAGCAAAGGCAATACCGATGCGAACGGATCCAGGGTCGATTCCTACCAGGGTCATGGTTGTGGTTTATCAGGGCTCGTACGTGGATCCAGGGGGCCAGCTGGGTCCACGTACTCTGCCTGGGGCAGTGGACTGGACATGGGTGCAGGCGGTGGGTTTGTGAGTGGCAACTGCCATGGATGGTGGGGGAGCCACGGATGGTAGGGGAGCCACCCTGACTGGGGGTTTGCCCAGGAGAAATAGGCGCGATCGACGCAATTTTTCGTGAGATATGGGCGGCATGGGCCTTGCTACCTATTTGGGTTTTGGGCGGGACACCAGGATGGACCTGGAGCTTGATCGTGTGGTACGGCGGTTCTGTACCGGGTGATGAATGGGTTGATGGGGCGATGGGGTGGCACATGGGGTTCGACAGTTCGCTGGGATTTGGGTCAAGGGCGCGGAGATTTGGGCAATACGCCAAAGTGGGTAATCCCTAGTGCCCTGGGGTGAACAGCGGAAGGTTCGCGTTCTGGCGGGGGACATTGGCGGAACCAAAACCTTTCTTTCCCTGTTTGAGTACCAGGGTGGGATTTGCGAGGAGGTTCGCCGGGAGCGTTTCTCTAGCGCAGATCACCGGGATCTGGAGTCGGTGCTCGAGCAGTTTATTCGCCACGAGGGGGAACCCGTGGACGGTGCTGCGTTTGGGGTGGCGGGCCCCGTGGTAGACGACCATTGTTCTGCCACAAACCTTCCCTGGCATGTGCACGGTGCGACGCTTGCTGCGTTGCTGCGAGTTCCGCGTGCTGTACTCGTGAACGATTTTGTGGCGGTGGCACATGGGATTGCCGCGCTCGATTCCTCGGAGGTGGAGACCCTTCAGGATGGTGATGGGGATCGGGACGGCGTGATGGCGTTGCTGGGCGCAGGCACGGGCCTTGGTGAAGCGGTGGCGATCCCCGGGGGGGGAGTGGCAGGTGGTCTTCGGGTGCTTGCCAGTGAGGGGGGCCACGCCGACTTTGCACCACGCAATGAGGTGGAGATGGGTTTATTGCGGCGTATGCTTCAGCAAGTGGACCGCGTTTCAGTGGAGCGGCTGGTGTCGGGACCAGGGCTTGTGTCCATCTATGAGTACGTGGTGATGGAGGGGCTTGAGGCCGAGGTCGAATCGGTTCGGGCACAAATGGCTCCCTCGACCCCGGGGGAGAATGCCCTGGTAGGGCGGGACCCCGCGGCGGTCATTGGAGCCCACGCCATGGCAGGAACGGATCCGGCCTGTGCCATGGCGGTGGATCTATTCGTGCAGCTCTACGGTGCAGAGGCGGGAAATCTCGCGTTGAAGGTGATCCCTACAGGTGGGGTGTACGTTGCGGGAGGCATGGCGGCCAAGTTGTTGCCCGCCCTTCGTGAGGGGGCTTTTGTGGAGGCGTTTCTCAACAAGGGCCGGATGCGGCCGTTGTTGGAACGGATTCCTGTACGGGTCATCAAGGATCCACGGGTGGGTTTGCTTGGAGCCCGATCCCTGGCCCTGGCGTCTTGCACGGGCGCCTGATTGCTTGCTCGTTGCCGCTACTCTCTCCATTGGGCCCGGTGGAGATGACCGTCGGCGATGTACACCAGGTCTGGGGGTTGGGTTCCGGCGGAAACCCACTGTGCTGTCGTACACGGGGTCTTCGCAACGGGCTGTGTGCCTGTGGAACCCGGTGGGGATTCGTGATCCCCCACGTGATTGTTTAGGGGAAGCGGAGATTGGGTGTGCCACAGGGTACCGCCCCCGTTCCAGAGAACATGAAGGTTGCCGTTTGCGGCCCAACTGACGTCACCGATGCGTGGTGGGCTGGTGAAAGTCCAGGGGGGCTCAACGTGGCTGCCGGAGAGTATGGTGGACCACTGTGGGCGTGGGTTGTTGAAGAGGTCGTCCGTGTGGATGCTCGCACGGATTTCCTGCCAACCCATTGTTCCGTCCTGGGTGGTGCCGGCGAGCAGGGTGTGTACGTGCAGTACTGACCCTGTGATGCTCGATTGGCTTTTCAGGACGTGAATGTTGTGGATGTCGGTGGTGGCCTGGGGGAGCCGTGTTTCTTGGGTGGAATCTGAGAGGATCCACTGGATGGCGGGGGCGTTGCCCACTGCCGTGGAAAGCACAGCGAGTTCGCCAGATGAGGTCCCGTCGGTGACGTGAATGGACCAGGTGGAGGGTGGTTCGGATTGTTGATGGAGGGGGTGGGGGGATGGCTCATCTACTTGGGCTGCGTACCAGGTGCTTTGGCTGGCGGTTGTTTCCGACCAGAATGCCCAAAGGCCCTCATTCCAGGGGGAGGCATGCAGGCCCAAGGGTTGTGTGGGGACCTGGGTGAGTTGTTTTCCAATCTTCCAACCGATGGGCAGCCCGCGGCCGTGGAGCAATCCACCGGGGTGGGCCCAGATGAGGTTTGCCACGTCGTCTGGGCTCACGTGCAGTGCCAGGGCCTGTGACAGACTTTTGCCTGGCTGGGTGACAACACGGTTCCAGAGACCGTGACGAAGTGTCGTGTCCGAACCGTTGGTGCTTGCTGCACTGTGCCAGGCCAGATGGAGCGGGCCGCCGGGCCGTTGTGAAACACGGAGGGGCGCGCATTGGGCGCCCACATTCCAGCTTTCAACCTCCCACCTGGGAGTGGTGTCGGTGGCCTGCACAAGGTCGTTCGATTTGTGTCGGTCGCAGGCGGTGCTGGAGGTCGATGCCAGGCAGAGCAGGGTGACGCTCGTAAGAAGCGGACCGACTGTATTTGACGGTTGGTGACCCACGGCTACCGGCTACCCGCTGTGATCTTCCAAAGCGAGCTGTGAACGGGGGTCATGGTCGGAAGAATAGCAAATCCCCTGGTAGGGGCACTGAAGCTGTTGGCATTGGGGTTGAGGGAGTCGAGCGTAGGCCCCAGTTTGCTGAGCACCGGTGAGGGATCTGAGGATTTGGTTCGGCGTGGGTAATGGTGCGGCATTGACCTGTGTACTGTCTTCGGGATGCTCCAGGGGGATCAGCGTTAGGGAAATGTGGGAGGCCCCCTGGGCCAGCGCCAATTGCTCTGGTGCCAACTTCGCTAGGGCTAAATTCGCTAGGGCCAACTTGTACAGGGCCAGTTGGGTTTCGTATTCTCCACGGTAGGCGCCGGTGCCGCGGCCAGTCTTGTAGTCCATGATCTCAAGACCCTCATCGGTTTCCAGCAGGAGATCGATTTGCCCGCGGAGGGTCCAGCGGTGGTGGCCTTCCCTATGGGTCCACACCAGGGGGACTTCACGATGGGTCTGGTGTGCCGGGTGGCGTGCAATACGTTGGCCGATGGGGGACTGGGTAAATCGGTGGAGGGTGGCCTGCTCTTCTGGGGAGAGATTGTGAATGTTGGCTCGGTGGGCGGCGTGCTCAAGCGCTGCAGTGGTTGTGTCGGGATCCAACGTTTGGCAATGGTCCAGGTGTTGGAGAACGGCGTGCATGCGGTTGCCCCGTTGGATGGCGTTTTCTTGCAATGGAACGTGATGTTCCGCGGGCAGGGGCTCCTTTTGGATGGGAACGTGTGAGGGCACGCTGGCCATTCGCCGTAGTTGGAATAGCCGCGGGCAGGTGAGGAAGTCCGCCAACTGCGTGACTGGAAGTTCCCCGTGGCAAGGCTTTTCATCCTGGGCGGCACAGGGTGGGTCTGCAGCGGCCACCGCGGCGCCCATGGGTTTCCATGGAGCGTTGGATGGGGCGCTAGATGGGGTGGTGCCTGCGGTAGGATTCGCTGCCGGATGGATCCCCGTGGGATCTGTGGGGCCCGTGATTTCGGGTGGTTGTGGAAAGGGTGTGGGGGTGAGCAGTGCCTGGTCTTGCAGTTGTTGCAGTGCCTTTCCAATGGGGCTGCGCTTGAGTTGTTGGGGCGCGCCCACGAGCCAGAGGGCATCCATGGCTCGGGTGATCTGCACGTAGAAGAGGCGCATGCGTTCGGCCTGCTCACGGGCCACCCGTACCCGGTGCACATGTTCGTGATGATCATCGTAGTGCCAGCTCCCGTCGCTTTTTCGTACCGCCGTGGCAAGGCCCGCCCCAGGGAATGGATCAAACTCCACGGGAGCCCGGGGAAGGGGCGGCATGTGGCCCACCTCTGCGGCCACGACCACAGGAAACTGGAGCCCCTTGGATTGATGGATGGTCATGAGGGTGACTTCCTGGAGCGAATCCTCGGACCCGTTTTCCGGATGAACTCGTTGGACTCCAGGCCAGGGGAGGTTTCGATCCAGTCGTTGCTGCCACTGTTGCAATACCGTCAGCGGGTGAACCCCCCTGGCCTGCTGTTGGTGCGCGTGGAGCAACATCGCACTGAGTTGCGCTTGTTTCACGCTTCGCTGTGCCTGCCCATGGTCTTGCTGAATCTGTTCAACAGGGTTGCCTTGCCAAGCACCTGCGTGCTTGGTGAGGTGCTGCAGCCATGGAGCGAGGCCGACGTGATGCACTTCTGTGGGGGTCACGGAGGCCAGTGGGGCCTGGGCAAAGGGCCCGTGCTTCCAGGCCTGTTCATCGAGCCGCGTGCCTACCCCAAGGAGCAGACGTACAAGTGCGATGATGTCCCGTTGTGTTTGCCGAGCCTGGGAGGGTTGCGTGTTGCCCCCAAGAATCCGTGCTGGAATGTTCAGATTGTGGAGTTCCTGCAAAAACACGTGGGCCTGTGTAAGCCGGGGGAGAAGCACTGTGACGTCGGAAAGGGTGGCGGGGCGCCATCGGGTTTCAACGTGGCTTGCAGCATCGCGGACAGGGGTGTTCCCTTGATCCAGCATGGTGCGAATACGCTGGGCCACGGCCTGGGCCTGGGGCAACACGCCCGAACCTTTTGTGGTGGATGTTTCCGGGAGAGAGAGCCACTCCACGGGAACAGAACCTGTGGGTGACACTTCTGCCGAGGCCGCCATGAGGGTTTCCGTTTTTGGATCGAACTGAAGTTCAAACCCAAATGTGGATTGCTGTTGGAGCACGGCACCGGCCATGACATTGATGCTCGCCACGAGGGGAGCGGTGCTGCGGTAGTTGGTTTGCAGCGCGATTTCCTGGCCGCCTTCCCGGGTGATCTGCTGGGCCAACCCTTCGAACGTGGTGAGATCCGCGTTTCGAAATCCGTAGATAGATTGCTTGCGATCCCCCACCAGCAACAGGCCCTTGGGTCTGAGGATATGTGCCGTGGCTGCGTCTGTTGTGGCTGTGCCTGTTGTGGCAGCGTCTGTTGTGGATGGCACCTCTTCCTGTCGTAGCAGGCGTACCAGTTCGCATTGAATGGTGTTGGTGTCCTGGAACTCGTCCACCAACAACACCTGGATGTCTCGCTGGACTTGCAGACGCAGGGAGGGGTGGTGTTTGAGGGCATCTCGCGTGTGTCGTGTGAGATCGCTGAAGTCCAACACGTCGCGCACCTGTTTGTGCTGGGCGTACCGGGTGAGGGTGGTTTGGATGAACCCGTGCAACCAGGCCAAGCGTGCGGCGTGTGCTGGCGTGGATTCGGTTTTTGGGGGGGCTACGTGGGTTTGCGGTGAGGCGCCTTCCAGAACTGCGCCTTCCAGAACCGACAGCGCGATGGAGGTGATCTGTTGCAGCCATCCGCCCGTGGTACTGGACGTGCGTTGCCCCAGGTCGTTGAGCATGTGAATGGCCTGGGGGTTCCTTTGTTCCAGTGCCGCCTGAAGTTCCTCCTGGGCGGATTGATGCAGCAGGGACTGGGCTTCCATCTCGTCCAGGATCCTGAAATCCTGGGGGAGATCGAGCGTGCTGCTGTGCTCCCGTAGCAGGCGTGCGCAAAAGGCGCTGATGGTGGTGATGCGCGCGGTTTGCAGATCCCTGAGCCGTTGGGTCACCCGGTGCCGGTCAAGGCCTCCCCGTGGTTCCAGCGCACGCATCAAACGGGGGTAGCCGCGCCAACGCTCGGGGTTGTTGCTCGCGAGCGTGGTGAGGTGCTCCCGAATGCGCTGGCGCATTTCCGTGGCGGCCTTTTCGGTGAAGGTCATGGCCACCAGGTGCCGTGGGGGAAGGGGGTCTGGGTTCTCGGTCGCACCGAGGATGAGGTGGAGGTAGAGGGTGGTGAGGGCTTCGGTTTTCCCGGTGCCGGCTCCTGCCCGCAGCACGGTGTTGCACCCAAAACGGGTGACGGCGCCTAGGGGATCGACTTGTTGGGAATCGGTCAAGGGCTGCCCTGTCTGTTCGAGGCACCCTGCTCGTCAATACGGCACAGGGATTGCAACCCGCACATGTCGCAGGCGTCGGCCACGGGCTCGGGGTTCCATGGCCCCTGGATGGCCTGTTGTACCAGGGGCTGGAGTTTGCTTTGTAGGGTGGGGCTGAGTGCGGCGCTGGGCCTGGGGAGCCAGTCTTCTGGGTTGGTGGCGTGGCGCTTCCAGGCGACGCTCCGTGGTGAGGACTCGAGCAAGGAGGGCAGGGGTAGGCTGTCCCGTAGGCTCAGGTACCGCAGGTCCACAGAGGAAACTTCGAAGGGTTGCTGTTGCGTCCCCGTTTGTTGGGCGGCCTGGGCGGCGGCTGCGGCGTAGAGCAGCAGTTGGAGTTCGGTTTCGGTAAGCTTTGCGGGGAGCATGCGGGATTGTAGGCTGGAGGCACGGGATGCCTTGAGATCCACCACCCGGAGTTCCACCGCCTGAACGGGGGCAGCTTTGTTGTGTCCTTCAGGGTGGGTGGGGGTTGTTTCAATGGGTCGAATCTCCACCAAGTCGATGCGCCCACGTAGTTGAACGGGAGGGGAACTCGCGATGGTAAGTGGGGGCCATGGTGGTTGTTCGGATGGGTTTCCTGTGGAGATGGGGCCCGTGGGGTCGGGGCCGAAGGGGACCTCCACCTTCCAGGGGCGGTAGCCATCGTCATGTTGGTACATGCGTTGTACCAGGGTGACGATGCACTGGTGGATGTACGCGGCCTGTTGGTGGGCACGGGCCTGGGGTAGGCCACGGGTGTCCATGGGTGTGGGATTTGGTTTGGCGAAGAGAGCCGTGACGCGTTCCCGTGCTTCGCTTGCGTGAATGGCCCTGTAGGGGGCTCCCCATTGGATGAGCGCACCCATGGCCCGTTCGAACTCTCCGTGGGCGAATGTACCAAAGGAACGAGGGCTTCCGTCCGCGTCGAAACGGTCTGGCTCACGGATGCGTAGGATGTGCTTGGCGTGAAAACGGAACGGGCAGCGAGCCATGTCTTCGATGGCGGTGCAGGGGAGCACCCTGGGAGGCGTGTGTGCCTGGGAAGTGGTGGGAAACTCGGGGGTGGTGGCTGACAGGTGGGCCCCTGCTGCCACCGCTACGTCCGCCGGCCCCCTTTGGACATTTTTTGTGGGAGAAACGAAGGGATCGGTTGTGAGGTTGGCAAGCCATGGGGATGCAAGGGCGGGGCGCCCCTGTTCGTCCTGTTGTGCGTAGCTCACCACGGTTTGGGATTGGGTGTCGTGGAGTGCCAAGTAAAGGGCGGAGGAGATGTGAGCAGAGGATACCGGACCGGTGGGTGGGTCCATGGGGGTGGGCGCTTCATTGAGCCCCAATACCCATAGGCATCGGGGGGCGAGTCCCCATACCTGTTCCAGGGGGGCAAGGCGCAGGGCTCCGCCACGAATGTCCTGGTGGACGACGGTATGGGTTTGCAGGGTGGCGATGCAGAGTTGGATCCAGGCCTTTTGTTCCATGGGGTCCGTTGTTTCGCCCAGGGAATGAAGCCATTGCTTGCACTGTTGCAAGGTCTGCACGTCCTGTCCCATGCCCTGCAGGTGTTGCACCCGGAGTTGGGTGGTACCGGGTGAAGGCTCCGTGGTTGGAACGCCCCGTGCTCCGAGAGCGCTTGGGATGCCCCAGAAATCGATCCACTGGGACAAGTGTGCTGCGCGTTGTTTTACGGGTGACGTTGTACTTGGCAGGTGATGGTGCAGTTGTTCAAACCAGAGGTGTACAAACTTCTGCAGGCCTACAGGGTATTTCTGAGCGCCGTTGTGCGTGCCTGACGGTAGTTGATCGGCCAACTGTTTCCACAGGTGACCCTCGGGGGTGGGGTCGGAGGTGAGGGCGCAGGATTCTAGGAAGTTGTGAAGATCCTCTGGGGTGATTCCGTGATCTTCGCGAGCGCTCCGAAGGTAGGGTGCAGCCCAGAGTTGCTGTAGTTCGACCCGTTGAATGCCTCCCAGGGAGGATCGAATCGCAAGCTTGAGCCAGTGCCCAAGCCCCCGAAGGGAAAGGGGTTCCGACCCGTGGGTACGTAGGCGGAGGTTTGCGTTTGTGGCATGGAGGGTCAGCAGGGGGGCCCAACGTTGGGGTTGGGGGGCGGCGATGAGAATCGACTCCGGATCGATGCCCTGATCCAACCAATGGGTAACCTGTTGCATGCAGGCCCGGGCCTCTTCCATGGGATTGGGGGCGATGTGTTGTTGCGGCGATTTCCGCTGGGTGTTGTTCCCGGTGAGGGAGGTCTCCTCCGTTGGATCGGTGGGAAAGACCTGAAGGTTGTACTCGGTGCCGGTGGCTTCCAATTGCCCAAGCCATTGTTCGGTGTGCTCAAACCAGGGGGATCCGGGGATGGCTGGGATCTCCACGGTTACAGATTGGGGTGTGGTGCGGCGGGCGTGTGCGGTGGCCCAGGTGTTTAACCAGTGGAGGTGCAATGGATCCAGGGGCCACGGGGTGAGCACCCGTACGGGTTGGGCGAGGGTTGGGTCTGTGTTTTCGAAAAAGTGTTGGGGTGTGATTTCCCAAAGAACGTCCTCCAGGGAACATTTGTGTTGTGTGTGAAGATAGTCCCTTAGGGAAGCTTCCCAGTCACGGGCCTGTGGGTTGAACTCAGGGTGCTGGCTTCGTTGCTTGGGGGGGGCCGTGCGTACCAGGGGCTGCACGGTCTGCCAGACATTTCGGGGAGGATTCGGAGGGTCCTGGATGCTTGCCCAAAGGTGGACCTGATCGCGAAACTCCTGGGCACCCAGGATCTGTTGGTTGCGGGCTAGGCCGAGAGCGTGGGCCAGGTGACGTTCCAGCTCCTCAAGGGTCCACGCGTGTTTTCCCAGGGCGAGCCCCAGGGGTGAGTTTCTTGCCCGTTGGGCATCCTGGGCGGAGACGTGACGGAGGCTGGGTAGGACAAGAATCTCGGTGGAACCGAAGCTCATGGGGGCGGGAGTTTTTCCAGGAGTTCGCGGGTGGTGCGGCGTAAACTGACCAGGCGCAGAAGGATTTCAAAGAGGGGGGCTCCATCGGTAGAGGTGCCGACCCGTCGGCTGGTGCGTGTGCGTCCGTCCAGGGTTTCCTCCACTGTATTGGCTTTTTCTGTGATGCGAGCCCTCAGTTGGATGGGGCTGCCAGGAGCGTGGGCCCGTGTGGCGCGAATGGTGAGTTGATTGCTCTTGAAGCCTATGAACTCTGCTGTGAGCGAATCCTGGGTGGGTCCCGTGAGTTGCAGATCGATGGTGGGTGGGAGCGAGTCCGTGTTTGTGGGGGTGGCGTTCATGGGAGCTGCGTGCATGGAAGCTGGGTTCATGACGTTGGATACTAGGATTTTTGAAGATGCTTTTTGATGGCGGCTTCGGTTTCCCGTTGGTCCGCTCGCTTCTTGAGTTCCTCGCGCCGGTCGGTCTGGCCCTTGGCCTTTCCTAGGCCCAGTTGGATTTTTGCCCAACCCTTGTGGAAGTACACCTGCATGGGGACCAGGGTGTAACCGCGAATGCTGGTTTGGCCACGGAGGCGTTCAATCTCCCGACGGTGCACTAGCAACTTGCGTGGGCGCCGGAGTTCGTGGCCGTAGGCGGTGGCGTATTCGTAGGCACCGATGTGCATTCCGTTGAGCCAGAGCTCGTCGCGCTCGATCATGGCGTAGGCGCCCTCCAGGTTGGCGTGGCGGTTGCGCAGGGATTTTACCTCGGAGCCGGACAGAAGAATGCCCGCTTCGATCTTTTCTTCGATCTCAAATTTCTGCCGCGCCTTGGGGTTGCTGCACACCACGCGGTTGGGATCTGGGTCTCCCTTCTTGTTGGCCTTGGCCATGGGCAGAGCCTAGCTAGGTTTGGGGAGGGGACCAGGCGAGGGTGAGTACGGCGGGGTAGTCATGTCTTGCATTGTGTCACCGCTCGACAGGTTTACTCTGGATCTGTCAGGTTGATTTCCAGGGGGATGGCCTTTCCCTGTGGTGGTTCCTGGAGGGATGCGTACTGTTGCTTGAACACGCTTGGGCGAATATTCAGTTGGTCCAATATGAAAAGCCGCATGTCTTTTTCGACGGGCCACTTGATGGAAGGGCAGTCGTCCCGGGTGTGCTCCCATTTCAGTACAGCCACGTGGCTTACATCGAACCGTTTGCCAAACCTCTGGAGGGTCATGGTGAAGTGGTTACGGATGAAACGGATTTCGTTGCCGGATAGTCGACATTTCTTTCGTGCAAGTGCGTTCACCACACGCTCGCTCAGGTGGTTGTAGTCCACGTGGGGAGTCCACACACCGCGTGCTTTGACGAGTGGAACATTGCGCAGGATCACAGGGAATCCGAACTCCTTGTCCACGAACCGTTTTTGAATTTTCTGGGAGGTGATTTTGGGGGTATTCATGCTGTCCTTGTTTCTACTGGTCAAGATCGATGGTGGTGATGATCAACATGCCCAAGTTGTCGTCAAAGGCGACGCAGATTCGCAGCAGTCGACCGTCGACCGTTGTTCCGCGAATCGCGTAGGTCCAATCGCGATGGTGTTGGATGTTTTCATGATTGTAACTCAGTTACTTTTTTTGTCAATTCTGGGTACTAGGTTTGGGGAGGGGACCAGGCGAGGGTGAGGGTGTGTACGGTGGGGGTACCGGCCTCGAGTAGGGTGCGGCGGGCTTCCCGTAGGGTGGCGCCGGTGGTGTGTACGTCGTCCACGATGAGGACCCGTGCGGGGGTGGGCTTTGTGCAAGCACAGAAGGCACCGCGCACATTGGAGGCCCGGTGTGCGCGGTCGAGCCTGGCCTGGGGTGGGGTCGGGCGGGTGCGCGTCAGGGCAGTCAACAGGGGGATGCGAAGTTGCCGTGACACGTGCCTGGCCAATAGGTGTGCCGGGTTGAAGCCCCGTTTCCAGAGGCGGGAGCGGTGCAGGGGGATCGGCGCTACCGCATCGATGCGGCCGCCGTACCTGGGGATGTGGGGATCCAACAGTTCGCAGAGGGCGCGGGTGTGGTCGAGCCGTGCGTTGTATTTCCAACGTTGAATGGCGTCGGCCAGGGGGCCCGCGTAGAGGTAGGTGGCGGCCTGTTTTCGGGGCGGCTGACGTTCTGGCGGTGTGGGCTCCATGAGATCTGCGCAGACGCGGCACCACCCACGGGGAATCTGCGGATTCTGTGCCGCCGGGTCCTGTGCGGCTGGGTCCTGTGCTGGCCTTTCAAGGACTAGGTCACAACCGCTGCACCGTTGGGGAGCCAACAGGTCGAGCAGTTCCTTGGCCATGGCGTTCAGGTTGGGGGTGTCTCCCATGGTCCAGTTGTCGGACAGCGGACGCCCCAGTTGCGTGTGCAAAAACCAATTCTGCCGTGCAGATAATTTTGTGCACAAAAATAGATTATCTGCGCGGCAGAATTTAGGAAAGCGGGTTGGGCGGCGAGACCAGAGACGGTTCTAGGGTGTGGGGTCGGGCAATAGGTTCGCCAGATGATCCTCGGGAACGGTGAACCGACCGATCGTGATGCGGGCTTCTCCCCGGTACTCGTCGTAGCTCGAAGCCGTGACGTGGTTGCCGAGGGGTTCCAGGGTGGTTTCGGATTGCTGGGAATAGTAACAGTCCACCGAGAGAGACACTTCTACCGGTACCGACGGTCCAGTCATGGGCTGGGCCCCCGTGGCGGAGACCACTACCTTGTAGCGGCTCCGTGGGGAAGCGAGCCCGTCGAAGAGAGGATCCTCTCCCGGGGTGATGGTGATCGTTTCGGTTGTATGGGATCGGAAGTGGTTCCAAATGGCGTTTCGTACCTGGGCAGCACTGCTTGTGTGGAGGTTTCTTGCGTGCTTGAGGTACGCGTATTCCTTCCAGCGGTCATGGAGCAGGCCCTTCCAACTCCATTGCACGGCGGTGAGTTGTGCGCAGGTTAGGGTGCTCTGGGCAATGGCCGCGTTGAGCTTTTCGGGAATGGTGAGACCGCGAATTAGACCCTCGGGGGTACCGGTGGGTGTCCAGGTGAGCCTGTGGGCGCTGGGCACGTTTGGTTTGAGATGAATGTGCAGCACACCGTGCACGGACTTGGCGGCAACAAGCAAACGTTGGGTGGGTAGGTGGTACAGGATGTAGGCGCCGGCGTCGGGAGTGAAGCCAGGGAGGTTTGCCTCCGTGAATGTGGGGTGTCGTACTTTACTGACAGAACCGACGATCGCCGAATCGTCGACGACGTGATGTTCCCGCAGTACGTCTCCGACGTGGTTGAGCCCCCAATCCAACCACTCCCCAATGCTTCTGTTGGTGGGCGCATTCAGATCGAACCAGAAGTCCGGGTCCTGCGCCTGGGCGGTGCAGGCGTGGATCAGGTGAGCGGTGTTCTCTTCGAACTGTTTTGCGGAAGGAGCTTCTGTTGTAGCAGTACAGGCGGTGGTGACGACTAGGAGAGCGAGGGGGATACTGCGGTACAACATGTCTGAAGTGTGGCCTGTGTGGGCAGGAGATCTATTCGTGTTTTCGTGGGTCCCGTGATCGGTGCCCCGGTATACGGAATCGTTGGATTTTGTGGATGAGAGGGTGGCTAGGGTGGGTGGTCCATCAGGCGTGTGCCCAGGTGTTTTGCGATTTCTTCAGCCAGGTTCCTCGCGGCCCACACCGGGGGTGGCGTGCCGGCAGGGCTTTGTTCAAACGCACGGTCTTCATCGTTGAGGTTCTCTAAAAACGTGTTCTGTAGGATGTCGAGCGACGCTTTCATTCTGCCCAACGCGTGAAACCATTGGGGTTGGGATTGGCAGAAGAACTCACCTGCTGAAGCTGTCAGCACAGCTGCGCTACGCAGGAACTGCAGTCCCAACTGGTAGCGGTTGCTCGGTGCAAGGCTTGTGAGGTCCAACGCGTGGTCTGTGACGTTTTCTGGGAAACGAATCGCTATTTCTTTCATCACATCCACGTGCGGTTCGCTGGGTAATGCGAGCGCAAGTTCTTCCACCAATCGAATCGCGCTTGCGAATGCATGGAACGCAATGAAAGCGCGCCGGTTGCAAAAGAACGGGGTTCCCGTGCTTGGCATTTGGGTCCGTTTCACGAGTTCCCGCTCCTCGTTTGTCACGTATTCGATCCACGGGATGGTTAGGATTTTTTCAAAGATCTCACGTGGGATGTCTAGCGGATCCTGCTCGATCCCAAGGGTTGTGGGCCAGGTGTTTAGGACGTCCTGAATGGGGGCCAGCGTCTCGGCTTCACGACTCAGGGTCTGCAGTAGGGTGTGCGCAAACTTTTGACGTTTTTCACGGTTCTGATCGTACGTGAAGGTGCCCGGTGCCATGGGATCGGGGAACGGTTGATCGTGTGCCCAGGGAAGGGCCGCGTGGTTCTCTAGATAGACCCACACCCATTTGCAGTTGCTTGCGGTGCGGCACAGGCGAATCTTCCCAAGCTGAACAGGGAAGTTCTGGATTGCGTTGCGGTCTTGGTGTTCATTGGAGGCTGGGCCCGGGTACGACGTGACGAGCGCATAGGCGCGGGAGGTATGCGTTGGTGCTGTGCCTGCCTGAACCCAAGGGTGTACTGGGAGAAACACCGCCTGTCGTGGTACCTGCCCGGGGCGTTGCGAGGCCACCTCCCTCAGACGGCGTTGCACGAGCCACGGGTCCTGAGGTGATGCCTTTTGTTTCGCCCACGGGGTGATGCGTACGTAGTCCCGTTTGTTGGCGTTGCAGGTGATGCCGGGCCAGGGGTTTCCCGGTGGAGGGTGCGCGCAGGTCCAGAACCCACGATTCCACAGGTCCTCTAGTTTCGAGTTCGTTCCCCACGTTCCGACGGCTTGCTTCCCTACGCTGGCTGCAAGGACCACGTGCAACCGGGGGGCGCCTTCCGATTCTAGAAAGGGCATGGCGCTGGGCAGCACCTCAAACTCGGGCATGGAGCTGGGTGTGTGCCGGGCGCTCTTGTCGTTTCCCTGTAGCGGGTTGCACCCAAGAAAGGCCAGGTGCACGAGGATTGTTGTGGTTCCCGCGGTGGTTCGAAAGCCGTGTGGAGTGGGACTGTTCATGGAAGTGGGCAAAGCTACAGTTTTCGGTCTTGCAGTCGTGCGCCCACATGTTTTACGACCTGCCGGGTAATCAATACTGCGGCTCGCAATGGTGGGGGGGCGGTTCCTAGGTGAATGATGTCGGTTGGTTGCTGGGGAGGAGGTGTTCTAGGAGGTTGATGAAGGTCGTACACGATTTCCCTGTCGTTCTCTGTGAGGTGCGAGCCGTAGTATTCGAGCAACGTGTCTGTCGCAGTGTTTGCCCTTGCGACGGCATAGCTCCATTGGGGCCGTGGTGTGCAGGTGTTCAAGGTTGCGGTTGGCAAGTGCGTGGCGGTGTCACGCAGGAACTGCACACCCAGTTCATAGGCATTGCTTGGTGCGGTACTGGCGAGGTCCTGTGCGAGCGAGATGATCCTGTCCGGGAACCGAAGTTCCATTTCCGCCGTTAGCGCGGTGCCTGGGTCTCCGGGGAGCGCGTGTGCGATTTCTTCCACCAGGCGTAGGGCGTCTGCAAGGGCATGGAAAAGCACGAAGGCTCGGCGAAAACAGAAGAACTGCTCGGCCACACAGGAGTAGCTTGCGTGCAAGAAGAGGCGTGCCTCGTGTGCCTGGTGTTGCTTACGATGTGCCTCGTTCGTGATTCTTTCAAAGGTCTCGGGGTTTAGGTCTAGTGCGTCGTCCGTCAGCTCCACGGTTTTGGGCCACTGCCCTAGAACACTTTGCATTGTGGGCAGTGCCTCTGCCTCGAGGCTCATGGTTTGCAAGACTTGGTGGGCCAGTGCGCGGTGGTTGGAAGTCTCCCGTTGGTCCTGGAAGGCACCCGGCGTGAGTGGAGGCCCCAAGGGTTGCGCGTGGATCCAAGAGAGGGGGAGCCAGTTCTCCAGGAACACCCAGGTCCATTCACAATCTGAGGTGTTGTTGCACAGTTTGATCTTTCCAAGCTGGATGGGCGGAGATTGTTCCTTGTGCGTGGCATGTTGCGGATCCAAGGGAGAGGTGATGAGTGCGTAGGCGGGAGGTCGGCTGGCTTGCACCCAATAACGTACGGGCAGGAACAGGGCGCGCCTTGGTTCCACTTGTGGGGAGACCTCTGCGATGGATCGCCATCGGCCCTGAACCGCCCAGGGATCTTCGGGTACGGTGTATTGGTGGGCCCATGGCGCAATGTTGATTCTGGCCTGGTTTGCTCGGTTGTTGTTTCGGTGGGAGCAGGTGGTTCCGGCGTAGGGAGTTTGTCCCGTGAGGGAGGTTTGGCAGGTCCAGAACCCCCGTTGCCACAGGGCGAGCTGTCGTGGGTCCCCCGTGCCGTTGAAACGGTTTTCGTTCGGTAGGCTTGTGGCAAGAACAATGTTCAACCGCGGGGCGCCTTCCGATTCTAGAAAGGGCATGGCGCTGGGCAGCACCTCAAACTCGGGCATGGAGCTTGGTTGGTGGTAGGCGCTTTTGGTAGGGTTCGAGTCTTGGTTCGGGGTGGCACAGCCCACCGCGGCGAGGGTGGTGATCGCGAGTACCCCCCACTGGACTCTAGATTGAACGTTGGACGTCGCCATGGTTGTGAACCCATGAAGCAAAGGGTGTTCCACCGGAAAACTGTAGGGAATGCTTCCTTGGGGGGGTGGCGGTGGCTAGGCCACTGGCGGTCGTGGCCACGCCACTAGTGGTCGTAGGGTTGGCACTAGTGGTCGTAGGGTTGGCCCTTGAGAATGGTGTAGGCGCGGTAGATCTGTTCGGCGAGTACCAGGCGGGCCAGGCGGTGGGGGAGGGTCATGTTGGAAAGGGAGAGCTGCAGGTGGGCCTGTTCGGTGATGGCCTTCGGTAACCCGTGGCTGCCGCCGATGCACAGGGCCATGGATTCCCAGCCCTGCATCTGTACGGATTCGATGTGCTTGGAGAGCTGCAGGCTTGTGAGCGGTTTGCCCAGGACTTCCAACGCCACCACGTGGGCCCGGTCTGGAATGCGGGAGTGGAACCGGGCGGTGACTTCTGGGTCGGTTCCGTCCTTGAGTTCGTGCTCTTCCCAGCGGGCATGGTGGGAGATCCGTTTGGCGTAGTCGTCCACCAGGGCGCGCAGGCCGCGGTCCTTGAGTTTGCCCACGGCCAGGACGAGAATACGCACGGGTTCAGGTTTCCCTAGGAGGTTTGGCCCGGATCCCCTGATGGGGCTTCCGAGGGAATGAGCGAAGGGGTGGGAATGCGGGTGGCGTCCATCCAAAGGTTCTCCAGGTCGTAGTAGCCGCGCACGTCCTCGTGGAACACGTGGGCAATGGCATCCCCAAAATCCACCAACACCCAGGAGCCATGGGTCAGGCCTTCCACGGCAAGGGCGCGCACGTTGTGCTTCTTTTTCAGGTCGCCCTCCATGCCGGTGGCAATGCCCTGGACCTGGCGGTCACTTCGGCCGGCCATGACGAGCACGTAGTCGGTGTAGTCCACCTTGCCGCGCACATCGATGATCTCAATGTCGGTGGCGTTTCGCTCCTGGGCGGCCCGGGCGATGGCTTCACACAACGCCTCTCCCTCTAGGGTTGGGGCCTTTTTCGCAGTGGCCGGCTTGCTCGCCTTGGGAGCAGCCTTGCTGGCTCGCTTGGGGGTGGGGAGGGGCTTTTTGGTGGTCTTTTTTGTGGGCATGGGAGGGAGCGGGCTTACTGCCTAATGGTGCCGTTGCCAAGGGCTACCCATTTCCTGGCACAAAGCTGGTTGAGGCCCATGGGGCCGTAGGCGTGCAGTTTGGTGGTGGAGATTCCGATTTCCGCACCGAGCCCGATTTCGCCCCCGTCGTTGAACCGGGTGGAGGCGTTGACCACCACCATGGAGGCATCCACCTCGCGCAGCCACCGTTGGGCCTTCCCGTGGCTTTCGGTCACGATGGCCTCGGTGTGGAAGGACCCATGCTTGGCAATGTGGTCCATGGCGCCGTCGATGCCGTCCACCACGCGCAGGGCGAGGATCTTGTCCAGGTACTCGGTGTCCCAGTCCTCCTCGGTGGCAACCGTAAGTTGGCTCGCAAGTGTTCCGCCTACCAGTGCCTGGCTTGCTTTGTCGGCACGGATTTCCACGCCCGCTTCCAGCATGGCGGCCACCACCCGGGGTACAAAGGTTTCTGCACAGGCCCGGTCTACCAATAGGGTTTCTAGCGCGTTGCACACGCCGGGCCGCTGCACCTTGGAGTTGAGCGCAATGGCAATGGCGTCGTCCTGGTTTCCGTCCCCGTCCACGTACAGGTGGCACACGCCCTTGAAGTGTTGGATGACGGGCATGGTGGCGTGCTTGACCACGTGGCGAATGAGGGCCTCGCCGCCCCGGGGGATCACAAGGTCCACGGTGCCCGCAAGTTCCAACAATGCATCGGTGGCCCGCCGGTCGGTCGTGGCAATAAGAGATACCGCGTCCTCGGGTAACCCCGCCCCTGCCACACCCGCGCGCATGGCCCGGGCAATGGCGTGGTTGGAATGGAAGGCCTCCTTGCCGCCGCGCAACAGGCAGGCGTTGCCGCTTTTGATGCACAGGGCAGAGGCGTCGGCCGTGACGTTGGGGCGGGATTCGTAAATCATGGACACAAGGCCCAGGGGAATGGTCATGGATCCGACCTGGATGCCGCTGGGCCGGGGCACAAGGTCGGTGATGGTGCCCACGGGATCGGGCAGCTCGGCAATGTGCAGTACGGCGTCTGCCACTTTTTGAAGGCGCTCTTCGGTGAGCAACAATCGATCCACGAGTGCGGCACCCAGGCCGGCCTCAGCGCCCGCGGCCATGTCGCGCCCGTTGGCCTCGAGGATGTCTTTTCGGCAGGGCCCCACCAGTTGGGCGGCCGCGTTTCGTAGGGCCTGGTTCTTTTGGCCGGTGTTGGCCCGGGCCAGGTGCCGTGCGGCGGCCTTGGCGCGGGTGGCCAGGGCGGCCACCTCGGCGTGGATGCCTTCTGGGGTGGAGTGGGCGTCGTCCGACATGGCGGATCCCTAGCATGGTCCACTTGAAGGGTCGCCTTGGCCAGGCTCACTTGCGGGGTCGCCTTGGCGGGTCGCCTTGGCGGGTCGCCTTGACTGGGCCCTCCACCTGCCCTTGATTGGGCCCATGTCGAGTATTGCCGAACCCAATATTTCAGGACCTACTGTTGGGGAATCGGGTGTGGGGCTGTCCGGGGTGCGTGTGCCCCAGTTGCGGGGCAAGCGGTTTGCGGTGGGCTTTGCCCTGTTCCTGTCGGTGGCCACCACCTGGGCGGTGTTTCAGTGGGTGCGTACGGAATGGCCCGACGAGCCCCCCATGTACGCGCTTGCCCTGGGGGACGGGCCAGGAACCGGTGACGGTCAGGTGCTGGACGTGCACCCCAGCCCCCGGGAGGAGTTTGAGGTGGAGATGGTGATGCGCCGCCTGGATTCAAGTGCCGGGGGTGCAAAGCAGCTGTGGTGGCAGGGGGTGTACCGGTTGCAGGTGGATCCCACCACCGTGGCCGATGCGTTCGGTGCCCTGGTGGGCCCGTCCCAGTGGCCACAACTCGGGGTGACCGTGGCCGACGGGGTGCTCACCCTGCGCGCCATGGACACCTGGGGCCATTTTGAGACCCATGCCTTTTCATTGCACAACGGCAAGTTCGAATGGCGCAGGCGTGTCCCTGCCTCCCTGGAGGTGTGTCCCTCCGAAGGGAATTCCGGAAAAAAAGTTCAAAGTTTTTTGTGGGGTGAATTCGTGGCCGAGTTGTACCGCGTTCGGGCGGTTGAGCCGGCGGGCGGGCCCTGTGCCACCCGGGCGTGGGTGTACCGGCGGGCCGATGGCGAACCGGCGGGCGATTCGATTTTGCAAGGCTTTACAAAGGATGAACGGATTGGCGGCCAGGTGGCGGGTGGCGAACTGCACCTGACGGGCATGGAGTCCGGGCACCGTGTGGGCCTGGGGTTGGAATCCGGCCAGGTGGTGCTCCGGCCCTAGTCTTGGCCCCAGGGCGTGTACCCCACCGTGGGGAAAAATTCGGGTGCCCACGCAACTGGGAAAGGCATCCCCCGAAGAACCTTACGTGCGAAAAGCTCGTTTGGTTCAGGTGGGTGATCCCCACCTCATTGAAATGAAGGCGGTGGCCGGGAAACGATTGTTTTCGTTTCCGTCGGACTACAAGCAATACCTGTGGAACCTGCAGGAGGTGGCGAAACAGGGCCACGGTGATCTGCATGGCTGGGTGCTGTTGCCTGAACGTGTGCGGTTGGTGGTGACGCCCCACAACGTGCGTGGACTGGCCCAGTTCGTGAAGACCCACGCCCAGGCCTACGTGTGGTACTGGAACAGGAAGCGTGGAAGCTCCGGCCGGTTGTTTACGGACCGGTTTGTGTCGGCGCCGCTCCATGAACCGCTTCACACCTGGACGGCCCAGGAGATGTTGCCGGTGGAGGAGGGCCTGGTGCGCACTCCCACCGATTACCTTTGGTCCAGCGCGCGGCACCACTGGCAACGGGGGGGCCGGTACGCGCCCATGGACACCACCTGGAAACCGCTCAAGGGCTACCAAACCCTGGGCCCAACCCCCTGGGCCCGTGGCAAGGCCTACGCGGCGCTCTGCCGTGAGTTGCACCCCACACTCTCCATCACGAGGTAGGCCGCGGGTGACGGTTTTTTTTGAGAAAAATGACCGGCGCACGCAACTGGGGAACGCTCTGTCCGATAAGCGGACAAAACTTCAGGTTTTTGCATTCCGGCTGCGTTGATGGGCGCGGAGTGCTGCTTTGGTGCGCATGGGTGGAGGGACACACCTTGGACATGAATTTACAGGCAAAAAAAACGAAACAACCTGCCGATCTGGGGGTAGACTCCGCGTTCGTGTTGGGTCGACCACAGGTTAGGGGAATGGGGTCCGTTGGACGGGCGCTGGCCCTTTGCAGCGTGCCGGTGGCCTTCAGTATGTGGGTCGCGGGGTTCCCTGGGAACGCCCTTGCCCAGTCTGCTAGCCGCAGTGCCACAGGTGGGGCTTCTCACGGCGGCCGCGCATCGACGCTGCCAGGGGTTTCTCCGGTGCGTGACGCGGCGGCCCTTCGGTCGGGGGCGCACCTGGTGGTGGGGGCCGGCCACGGGGAGCCCTCGCGCTTCATGAACACCCTGGTGGCGGCCCTGCCCCGGACGTTGCGGTCCATGGGGGAAGCCACGGTTTCCCCTTCCGATGCGGCCCACCTGTTTGGGGAGCAACACTCGTTTGTCGCCCCTGAGTTTGGGGATCGGGATCTCAAGTGGCTGCACCAATGCAACGATTCGGCGCTGGTTCCCGTGGCTGCGGAGGAAGATGCCTACGCCAAAACGCGTGGGGAGATCTGCTGGGCCCGTGCCCGGGAGTGGATGCCCACCATCAATCACCATTCGGCCCGTGCCCGGGCGGCCCACCACAGCTGCTTTTACATGGTTCGCGCGCTTCTGCACATGGGGCGTCGGTCCGATGGGTTGGCGCAGGCCCGGGAATGCAACCGCACGATTCCGGATCTTCGCCCGGCCGGCAACCTGCACCCGCCCAACGTGCAGCGTGTGTTTCGGCGGGCCCAGGCCCTGAACCGCGCCGAGGCGGTGGCAAGCCTCACCATTCACAGCAAGCCCTCCCAGTGCACGGCCTACATCGACGGGCGGGAACGGGGCACCACACCCTACGTGTGGCAACGGGCCATGCGTGGCAACCACCACGTGGAGGTCACGTGCCCGCCCCAGGAGGGGCACACCGAAAACACCTGGAGCCGGGTACACAGGGTGCACATCGATGAGGTGCCCAAGGCCGTGTACGTGGACATGCGGTTTGATCGGGATGTGCGTTTCGAAGACCAGTTCGTGCGGATGGTGTACCCCACCGAGCAGGAAGAGGATTCCTTGCGCCATGCGGATTCCCTGTACCTGGCCCGCACCCTTGGGGTCGGCCACCTCTGGGTCGTCTCGGCCATACCCCACGACGGGCTCCAGGTGGATTACATGGATTTGCAAACGGGCCGGGTGACGGCCACGGGGTATTTCCCCGATTTCTTTGGCAGCCAAAACCTCATGAACATCATGACCCGTTGGGTGGACGAGGGAAGTGTGGAAATCCTGCCCGGGGTCCCGGGTGCGCCCAATCGCACCCGTTGGGTGCTGCCCAGCCTGGATTTTCGGGACAACCGCTACGACACCCACATTGGGGCTGACGCGCCGGTGTCGATGCAGCCCGTGGAAACCTGGCGGGCCACCGCGCCCATGGAGGCCCTTTCCATGCCTGTGGCTGAGTATTTCGGGTACATGGAGGGTGTGGGCGTGGGCCAGGGCGGGGGTCCCAGCTTTCTGGTCAACCGCATCAGCCTGCGCCCGTACCTGCAGAAACTCCAGGCCCAGGGCAGCGACGAACTTTCGGAGGCCGAGGCGTCTTCCACCGGATCGCCCGAACGGCGGGGCCGATCTCGCCGGCAGTCCCGGGCGCAACGGCGTCACGCCGATCGATCAGGCTCGGCCGATTCCAGTTCCACCGCGTTTGCCGGCATGGCCCTGGGGTTGGGTGCCGCTGCCACGGTGGGCACCTGGGTGGTCTGGCGCGATCGGTACGACAACTACCGGGAGGACGAAACCCGCCTGCTCTACGGCACCCTCGCTCTTAGCAGCATGGCCCTGGGCAGCTGGGGGGTGGCCGGCCTGCTCGGCGGCATGGCCCGGGATTACCGGGATCAGGGGCACCCCACGCCGGCCTGGGCCTGGGCCGTGGGTGGCGTGGGTGCGGTGTCCCTTGGGCTGGGTGTACATGCTGCCTTCCAGGACAATTTCGTTTGTCTACAAATCGAAGAGACCGGCCCATGCACGAAGGTGCGGGCCAATGCGGGCCGGGCCTGGGGCTACTTTGCCGTGGCGGCGCCCCTGCTTACGGTGCCGTTGAGGTTTGTCCTTCAAAAAGGTGGGCTGCAAAAAGGTGAGCTGGGTGACAGCAGCGTCACGGTTTCAGCAACGGCGGGCGGCGGCCAATTGCTGTGGAATGGAAGGTTCTAAATGCCGGTGTTCAAACAACAAAGATCCGTTAAGCTGCCCCCCGTGCGGGTTTCATTTCGATTCAGAGGGTTGGCGGCGTTTTGTCTGCCTGTGCTGTGTTCTGTAGTGGGTGCGGTGTGCGCGGCGGGTGCCTGGGCGGCAGGGGCGTCGGTGGCGCGGGCGGATCGGATTGTGGTTCGAGGGTCGGTGGATGCCGCACAGGTGGATGCTGAGGTGTTCACGCGGGTGCAGCATTCCATGGAGCGCGCGTTGAGCTCTTCGGGGCATACGCCCGTGGTGTTGGGTGCGATTATGGAGCAGCGGGACCACGGCATACCGGAGGCACTCTCCTCCTGCGCCGATACGGACTGCGCGCCTGAGTTGTTAAAGCAAGTGCCGGCCGATGCCATGGTGCTTGTTTCGTTGTGGCCTGCGGTGGAAGGTCGGGGCGCGGCCACCGATGGCCCGTTTGTCTTGACGCTCACAGGGCTGGATGCCCACGGCGGCCGAGTGGACGAAACCCTGGGCCAAGCTGAAGAAAATACTGGGGATTCTGAGGACGAAAAAATCGACCCCGGTGTGCCCATGGAAGAGATGCTGGAGAAGATCCCGGGGCTTGTGGACAAGGTGTTACACGCCATGGACATAAGCGCCGGCCCCTGGCTCCAGGTCAACGGTACGCCCGTGGGTGCGTTCGTCTACGTGGACGGCAGCAGCCGCTTCGTGGGCACGGTACCCTGCAAAGTCCGCCTCGCTCCCGGCGATCACCGGATTCGTGTCGCCGCCGTAGACCGCGAAGAAACCACCCAAACCATCACCTTGATGGATGACCCCTCCCACATTGAAGTGATGGAGGTCGCCCTGGTGAAGGTGGGTGCAAAGGCGGAGGTGGATGAAGCAGCTGCCAAGCCAAGCGCCCGCGGTGGCGTCCCTTGGGATTACATCATCGGCGGAGCCCTCATCGCCGCATCGGTTCCGATGGTTGCAACCTCTGTTCGAACGGGCTTGCAGCACGGTGAGTGCATCAGTGGTGATTGCACAACGCCCGGCGGTCTTCGGGAAGAGGCGTTCTTTGGACCGATGGCGATAGGGGTAGGCATTGCAGGTCTGCTTGTTGCCGGTGGAGGAGCGTACTTCTTGGTAGCGCGTCCGGTGAGAGGCTCGCCCGTCACGGTTCAACCCGCAGTTTCCAATACGTCTGCATCGATTCACATCAAGGGGACCTTCTAATATGAAACGCCTGTTCGCCTTCGGCGCAATCAACATCCTTCTTTGCGTATCTTCCAGCTGCGTCATCACAAAGTCGAAGGGCAGTGCCGACGCTGGGGTGAACATGGACAGCACGTTGGCAGACGGATCCACCGACGCCGGCCCCTGTGGCGGCTGCAGTGGTGCAACGCCTCTGTGTGACACCGTGAGTAACACGTGCGTTGCGTGTCTGACGAATGCCGATTGTACGGATGTCGCAGCATCCGTTTGCAATGCAGGTGTTTGCGGTGGATGTGCCGACAACACAGGCTGCAGTCATCTCGCAGGGGTGCCTGTGTGTGACACTGCTGACAGCACTTGCGTGGAGTGCACAACGGCGACCGAGTCCACGAATTGCTCGGGTAACTCCTGCAACCCCACAACCCGTGAATGTACGACGACTGCAGTCGGTTCATTGGGGGTGTGTGAAACCTGCGTTTCAGATACCGAGTGTACCCAAGGCGGAGGCAGTCTTAAGTGTGTGGGTACTGATTTTTCCATGAGTTTTCACGGGAACTACTGCCTTAGGGAAGCGTCAGGAAGCTGTTCTTCTCCTTACGATAACCCTGCATCTGCGACCAGCATTGGTGGCGTCGTTGCGACGTACTGTTTTCCGCCGCCTAAGGCAACCTGTGAATCAGTGATTGACTACAATACTACTTGCAATGCGGATTCGGATTGTGGCGCGTCTGGGGTCGCAGACGGATTGTGCCGTAGCAATAGTCTTGAAGACAAGTGCACATACGTTTGTTCATCAACTACTCACTGCAGCGGTCTAAGCTGTAGTACCGAGAGTACCCGCTATTGTTGCACCGGTGGATCTGGTGCGGGGTGTCCTTAGCGGCGTTTTTTGCGTTTGAACTAGTAGGTCAATGAATCCCACCGACACAATAGCAATGATGCCTTCCAAAACGACGTCCTGGCTGTTGTTTTCGAGGTGTGTCCCTCCCGCTCTACTGGTGCTGTTGTTCTTGGGCGGATGCCTGACGACGAAGACCGTGAGTCGTCCGGATTCTGATGCTTACGTAGATGCCGGAGTGAACATGGACAGCACCCTGGCAGACGGATCCTCCGACGCCGGCCCCTGTGGCGGATGTTCCGGTGCAACTCCGGTGTGCAATACGGTCACCACAAGCTGCGTAGCTTGTTTGGCCAGTTCAGATTGTGCGGGAAGCGCACCCGTGTGTGACACGTCTTCCAACACGTGCGTGCAATGTCTTGCGGATCTGGACTGTTCCGCCATTTCTGCCACTCCCGTCTGTGACGAGCCATCCCAAACCTGCGTGGAGTGCACGGCTGATACGGAAGCCCAGGAGTGCGGCACGAAGTCCTGCCGTCTCAGTGATTTTACGTGTACCAGTACCGACCGCGCCAGCCTAGGCACCTGCGATTCCTGTGAAGCCGACAGCGAGTGCTCAAATGGGAAATGTGTGGTTCACACCTTTGGCACGACCCCACTCGGCCCGTACTGTTTTGCGGAGCAGGCAACCGCTGGCTGTGGTGATACTAACATGTCCATGCGACCCTACCGAAACCCTACCATTCTTACGAGTATTGATGGTCAATCCAGCACGTACTGTATGCCCCCTACATCGACGACGTGTCAGGGCATTTCAGATACGCAGAATGTGGCATGCACGGTTGACACAGATTGTGGCGAGACTGGCTTGGCAGATGGATACTGTCCTTCGGGTGGTAGCGGGGCAGGGTTTTGCACGTATTTGTGTGGCGGGGGGCTTGACTGCTCCAGTGTTCTTTCATGCGGAGACTCACCTCTTCATTGCCGGCCGTAGACTTGATCTAACGTAAATCCAATGGACCATATTCGAACAGTTGTAACAGCATCTTCTCAGAGGGTGTTTTTGCAGGTTTTTGCATGGTGTGACCCTTCGTTTTTACTGATGTTGTTGTTCTTGGGTGGGTGTTTGACTACCAAAACTGTGAGTCTCCCGGATTCTGACGTTCATGTTGATGCTGGCATGTCAGACGCCCAATCTGACGGCACCGTGGGGCCTTGCGGGGGCTGCTCCGGTGCGACGCCGTTGTGCGATACTGCGAATGAGATTTGTGTAGCTTGCTTGCAGAACAGTGACTGTACTAGCGCCGGTGCTTCTGTTTGCAGTTCGGGAATGTGTATTGGTTGCAGTGGTAACAACGATTGCTCTCATCTCACAGGGGTGCCTGCTTGTGATACTGCTGACAGCACATGTGTGGAATGTACGATTGCCACTGAGTCCGCGAACTGCGGCCTCAAGTCTGGAGTGGTCTCGAAAAAGTGGACACCTAAACTGAAAGGAGAGGTGTTCGATGAATGGATCTGGAAAAAGATACACGGCGGAGTTTCGTGAGGAAGCGGTTCGACTGA
>JAUICN010000028.1 GCA_030427835.1 Polyangia bacterium
GATTGAGAATTTGGCCGCTGCAGATTTGGTTTTGGAGCGAGGAGGCGCGCGCAGGCGTAGCCAAAGCTACGGCGAGCACGTACGACGCGGCTCCAGGGCCAAAGATCAAGGTCAAAACTCGATCCGATCGAATGAGGTGCGCAATAAAATTATCTTGGCCTGCAGCCCGCCACAAGTTCGGCTACCGTAGGCAGCCTCATGAGTCACCCCACCTCACCGCAGGCCACCTCACCGAACGCCACTTCACCGGATATCGGCATTGTCATGGGCTCCACCTCGGACTGGCCCACCATGGAACAGGCCGCCACAATTCTAGAGTCGTTGGGTGTGGCCCACGAAGTCCAGGTCGTTTCCGCCCATCGCACCCCGGATCGTATGTTTGAGTACGCATCCACGGCGGAGCGGCGTGGCCTTCTCGCCATCATCGCCGGAGCAGGGGGAGCCGCCCACCTCCCGGGAATGATCGCCTCCAAAACCTCGGTCCCCGTCCTGGGGGTTCCCGTGCAATCCAAGGCCCTCAATGGATTGGACTCCCTGCTCTCCATCGCCCAGATGCCGGGGGGCATACCCGTGGCCACCTTTGCCATCGGCCAGGCCGGTGCCAAAAACGCAGGCCTCTTTGCCGCCGCCATCGTCGCCCAACAAAACCCCACCGTCCGTCAGAACCTGCAACAGTTCCGCCAACAGCAAACCGACGCCGTGCTCCAGCACACCGATCCACGTGTGCCCCGACCCTAAACCCTTTCCTAGACCACCCGTGACCACCCCCAAACGCCTTCACCCCACCGACCCTCTGCCCCAATCCCCCTACGACCTGGGCATCATTGGCGGCGGCCAACTGGGCTGGATGCTTTCCATCGCCGCCAAGCAACTCGGGCTTCGCACCCTGGTCCTCACCGACGCCCCGGGCAGCACAGCCACCCTGGTAAGCGACCACCTGGTGGGGAGCTACAACAGCGCAGGGGACCTTCAGGCTCTTGCCCAACGGTGCTCCACGCTCACCTATGAGTTTGAAAACGTGGATGTCCAACACCTTGTGGCACTCGGCGAATCCACCCCCATTCACCCCAGCCCACGCCTGCTCGCCATCGCCCAGGATCGGTGGTTGGAAAAACAACACTTCGAATCCCTGGGCATCCCCGCAGGCACATACGCACCCGTAGATCAACACGCGCCCATCACCCGCGCCGCAGAGCGCACGGGCCTGCCCGCCATCCTCAAAACCCGACGGTTCGGCTACGACGGCAAGGGCCAGTGGCGACTGACTTCCTCGGATCAAATCCCCGCCATACAAGAACAGCTCGGCGACACCCCAGCCATTCTGGAAGCACAGGTCCCCTTCGATAGGGAACTCTCCATCATTGGTGTGCGAGCCAAGGATGGGCAGTGCAAATTCTACCCGCTTTTCGAAAACCACCATGTGAACGGGATCCTCGACACCAGCACCGCACCCGCACCCAACACCGCCCCATTGCAACCCCTGGCAGAACAGTACCTACGCACACTTCTAGAACACCACCAGGTGGTCGGAGTGGTCACCCTTGAGCTATTTGAGTGCCAGGGAGAGTTGATTGCCAACGAATGCGCACCCCGTGTTCACAACTCGGGTCACCTCACCATTGAGGCCGCGTCCACAAGCCAGTTCGAAAACCATGTGCGTGCCGTTTGCGGCCTCCCCCTGGGTGACACAAACCTGAACCATGCCGCCACAATGCAGAACTTTGTGGGCACGTTGCCCAACGTTTCAGAATTGCAACGCACCCCCCACTGCCATGTGCACGACTACAAAAAGGCCCCCCGGGCCGCACGAAAACTGGGCCACGCAACCACCCTGAAACATTCCATTTCAGAATAGGTTTCACTTTTCGATCCCACCCCGCGACTGCCCGAGAATGCGAGGTTAAGAAGGTAGACAATTCTGGTACCCTGTGGGAATGCACCTACCGGTTGTACCCAAGGTCCGTGCCCTGCTCCATTCCTCGGTCGTACTCCTGTTGGCCCTACTGCTTGCCCCAGCGTGTACGGCGGACCTGGCCACAGAATCTCTCGCCACAGCGTCCATCGCCAAGACAAGCGACCCTGCTCAACCCGAACGCATGCCCCAGTGCGTGGTCGTTCCAACAATCAAACGCCCTGCGACCACACAGTTTTTTAAGCAGGTCACTTCCGTCTGGGCACCTGGAGGCATTGAACTCACCTCCCAAGAAGAAGCCAGTAAAATCCAGCAGCAGTATCGCCAATGGGCAAGCCAGGAGAGCCCCGACCTGCAAGGTCAACACACCACACTCGAGCACTTTTTTGGCTACCAAACCATAATAAACGAAACAACTGCAGGCGAAACAGGAACCTCGGGCACCCGCCAGCAGCGCGTTGCCTGTGGGTTGCACAATGGCTCAGCACTCCAATCCAACTCGGCAACCACCACTGGCGAAAACGGTAGCCCCTCCGTTGCAGAAGCTTCGCCCCAGGTGTACCGGTACGAAAACGGTACCGACAAAACCAACTTCTCCCCCCCCTACGGTGACTGGCAGCAGACCATCAACATACTCTGGCTCTACTTTCCAACCGGTGAAAAGGCCTACCACACCCACATGGACTGGACCCGAGCATATCTAGAAGATTCCCTCGATCCAACCCCCCACTGCGATCGGTTTGGCGCGGGTGACTTCGACTGCAGGTACACCTCCCGGCAACACAGTTCCACCCTAAAACTGCGGCAACTTGGAGCCACGACCGTCGCAAACCAAATGGGAACAGGGGCACCTGGACCCGCGCTTCAAAAAGCCATCGCCAGCGCAAACGTAGTGATCCTCGAAACCGCAGATCGAAAGCCGTCGCCGGTCATGACATCCCTGTTCACATGGCTGCGAACCAACCCCCTGGCACTTCAGGAGAGCCCACGTGTGCTCTACACCCCCACCTGCGGCACCCCCGTACAGAACATGATCGGAAATCAAACGAACACGGACGTCATCCACCAAGGGGGCCCCTGCACCTTTGCTTCGTTCAGGGCCCCTGCGTATCTCGTGGACGGGCTGGCTTCCCTGGAAACCTGGCAACAGATCCTAGGGCGATTTCAAACCAAAGCCATCCAACAGTCGGAGGTCACGGTACTCGGGTACGTAGTCCAGGAGGCCAAAAACACCCTGCCCCCCTTGCAAGAGGCCTCCACCTGGAACGTGCTTGGGTTCCGCCCCATGCCTGGACGACCCAGCAACCCCTACTCCCCCGTCCCCTTTGACACCCCCTACCAAGTTGCCTACGGCTTCCGCAATCGGTAGAAACAACCCCAGAGTTCAAAAAAACAACAGCTCAAAAAAAGTTTTAACTGAACAGTTTTTGACACTGTCCAACACCCCCCAACCAACCAAAGAGAAGCACCCAAGAAGAACAATCCTGAATAGGGTGGATGGTCCAACGGCTTGAACTCCGGCAACCCAGGTGCTTCACCTGGGTCATGGACAACCTAGCCGCTTCGATTCTCGATCACCTCTGGAAGGACTACCTCAAAACCACGCCCCAGGCAGCAGAGGTGCATGCCCTGTTCAAAGCCCGCGGCGAAACCGTCGTCAATGATCACATTGCGCTACGCACATTCAATCGACCGTCGGTCAGTGTGGACCGGCTCGCCGAGCCCTTCCTGACTTCGGGCTACGTGCCCTCCGGCGAGTACCGCTTCCAACAGAAAAAGCTCTTCGCCAAAAGCTACAGCCACCCCACCCTTCCCAGGGTGTTTATCTCCGAGCTTCTGCTCGAGCAGTTTCCGGACTCCGTTCAGCGCATCTGCCAAGCCCTAGTGGACAACCTAAGCACTTGGGCCCCCGAGCAGCTGCTCACCCAACAACCCACCTGGGCACCCGTCACCCTTGAAACCTACCAGGAACTTCTGGGCCATTCCGAGTACGCCGCCTGGCTTGCGGCATTCGGCATTCGGGCCAACCACTTCACCGTGCAGGCCAACGCACTCACCACATTTGAGGACATCGCCGCCATCAACACGTTCCTGATGGGCGAGGGCTACGAACTCAACGGAGCCCCACCGCACATCCAAGGAACACCAGAACAGGGCCTGGTACAGAGCTCCACTAAGGCCAGCTGGATCGAGTGGCCCTTCGCCAATGACGTCACCCACAAGATTCGCAGTTGCTACTACGAGTTCGCCAAACGCTACCCTGTCCACGGCAGCCAAACCCCCTACGACGGATTCATCGCCGACTCCGCCGACCAAATCTTCGAATCCACGAACGTTACCCAATAAAATCCGTCCCACGGTCATGATTGGGAAGTGCCACGTGAGATGGCTCGGTGGTGTCCGGAGGTACTGATTGGATGCCCGAAGGGGGGCTCAAACGCATTCGGGGCAGCCTTTGGAGGGAGCGAAACGTTCAAAAGCGGCTCAGGTCATCGGCATGGGGTGCAATTCGGAGTCGGCG
>JAUICN010000021.1 GCA_030427835.1 Polyangia bacterium
TAAGGTGCAGGAATACCGCGAGTATTTCAAATCCTTGCCAACAAAGCAGCCGCGTTTGCATGGGCTTCAAGGCGCCGCGGGATTTATGAGATGGGTTCTAGTCACGGCGGGTCGGTTTTCCCCATACCGTGAATACAGACTGAACATACGTCGCACCTTTAGAAACCCTATGATCTGGGATACCTTATCCTCTCGCGTGGGGCGAAGGCCGGGGGGACCTTGAAGAACAACAAGCACACAGGGGAAATCAGAGAGGAGCGACAGCGGTTGCTCCGCGCAGGCACCCTGCACTGGTTTCACTGGATGGTGGTGGCGGCATCGCTGCTTTTGACCTTCTTTGCATGGTACTTTTCCAAAAAGCAGATTCAGGAAAAGGTGCAAAACCAATTCGAGCGTCAGGCTTCTCAAGTGGTCGATCTCGTTGTGGAACGCATGCAGAAGTACGAAGACGCACTGTGGGGAGGCGTGGGTGCCGCCCGTGCGATGGGCGATAGAGTCGATTGGTTTCAATGGAAGAAGTTTGCACACACCCTGAGCATTGAAAAAAAGTACCCGGGCATTAGCGGAATCGGGGTGATCTATCGTGTGGCCCCCGACGAACTGGACACCTTTCTCGAAAATCAGCGTATCCAACAGCCGGATTTTCGCGTTCATCCTTTTCAAGAAAGAAAAGAATACCTCCCGATCACGTTCATCGAGCCAGTGGAGAACAACTTACGGGCGGTGGGATTGGACATGGCCCATGAAACCAACCGATACACGGCTGCAAAGCTAGCCAGGGACACCGGCGTGGCGCAAATCACAGGCCCCATTGTTCTCGTGCAGGACGCCAAACAAACCCCTGGTTTCCTCTTCTACGCGCCAATGTACAAGGGCGGGCCCCAGACCTCTGTCGGTGATAGGCGTTCGAGGTTTGTGGGCCTTATATATGCTCCGTTCATTGTGAAGGAGTTGATGGAGGGAACCCTCTCAAAACAAAAACGGCATGTGGGTATTCGCATCAACGACGGACGCGAGAACATATACAACGAACACATCGAAAACGACCCGGACTTTGACCCCGATCCGTTGTACCAAAAAACCATTGCGACCACCCTCTATGGGCGCCAGTGGAGCTTTGATATTCAAAGTACAACAGCGTTTCGGCTCGCATCCGGGAGCAGTCAACCCTGGACCATATTGTGGGGAGGCCTCGCAATCGACACACTGCTGCTCCTTCTATTTCTTTCCATTTCAAGGGCAAACCGTGGGGCTGTGGCCTACGCGGATAGGGCAAATGCCGCACTTCGGGAGGAAAGCAAAATCGTTCAGAAGCGGGGGGAAGAGTTGGAGCGTTCCAATGCGGAGTTGGAGCAGTTCGCGTACGTGGCATCCCATGATCTACAGGAACCACTTCGCATGGTGACCAGCTACTGCGAACTGATACAAATCAAGCTTCAGGATACGCTCGATGCAAAAACCACCGGCTACCTTGGTTACGTTTTGGAGGGAGCCGGCCGGATGAGAGAGTTGATCGACGGTCTACTTGAGTACGGGCGTGTGGGCGCGGAACATCAGGGAAGTATGGGCTTGGTAGATTGCAACACGTTGATGAAAGATGTGCTGAAGAATCTGGAGGTCGCCATTGCAGACAACGGGGCGAAAATTCAGGTTGAACCGCTGCCTACCGTCAGGGGAATCTCCTTTCAGCTGCTGCAGGTATTCCAGAACTTGATTTCCAACAGCATCAAGTTTCGAGGGGAGTTTTCCCCAAACATACGAGTGTATGCCGAACCCAAGGGCTCAACCCACTGGACTTTTCATGTGCAGGACAACGGCATTGGGATCGACCCGGAGTATGCGGCGAAGATCTTTCAAATGTTTCAACGACTACACGATAGGGACGAATACAACGGAATTGGAGTCGGCCTAGCGGTCACCAAGAAAATTGTGGAACGCCAGGGTGGAAGCATTCAAGTACAAAGCACGCCGGGCGAGGGCAGCACCTTCTCGTTCACCTTGCCCGTGGAACCCCTAGAAAGCCCATCACCTCAGGATACGGGTACACAGGCCAACTAGACCGCACCCGTTACGGTGTGCGTTCCCGTGCATCAGTCATTGGAAGCGAGTCGGCTGCCTTCTTGGGATATCCCTTTTTTGAGCACAATCATGCTCGTCCGGGGTGCGTTGGAAACCACCTCAAAATCGTCAGGATGCTGGGGCTTCCCTAGCAGGTACCCCTGACCGCGATCGCAGTTGCAGTTCAACAGAAGTTGCCGTTGGGACTCCTGTTCGATCCCCTCGGCTACCACCTCCAGTTCCAGGGAGTGGCCAAGGGCTACGATGGCTGCGGTGACAGACGCCCCCCGCTGCCCAGATCGTGCTTGCATGACAAACGAACGATCGATCTTAAGGACATCCACAGGAAATAGGTTGAGGTAGGTAAGCGCAGCGTAGCCGGTCCCAAAATCGTCCACGGCCAGGCGAACACCCATCTGATGCACCTCCTCCAACGTGTCACGAACGAGTTTGGTGTCGCTCATCAACACGGTTTCGGTGATCTCCAACTCCAGAAACTCCGGCGGAAGGCCAGAGGACTGCAGTGTTTGTTCAACCATTCTAGCAAACCCGGGGCTACTCAGTTGTTCGGGAGATACGTTGACCGAAACGTGTAGGCGGTGGCCTTTGCCGTTCCACCGGGCGGTTTGTTCACAGGCCTGCTCCAATACCCATTGACCCACAGCAACGATCCCGCCGGTTTGTTCCAACAAGGGAATGAAGGTATTGGGGCCTGCAAGTTCGTTTTCCGAACGGTTCCAACGAATAAGAGCTTCCGTGCCAAACGCATTGCCGGTACGCAACTCGTATTGGGGCTGATAGTGAAGTACAAAACGATTGTCTTCGACGGCGTGGCGAAGTTCACGAAGCCGCTGAAGCCGCGGTGTCCCCGTTTCAGGTGTGACTTGGGGCGTTGCAATCTCGGCTGAGGTGCCAGGTTTGCGTTTTGCCTGATACATGGCGTCATCCGCAGACTTGAACAGGGATCTGATAGTATCGCCAACCTCTGGAAAGCAGGCAAAACCGATACTCAATGTCACCTGGACAAGATCGTCTCCCAACAGGAAGGGTGCGTCCATGATCTTGCAGACACGTTGAATGATCGTCTGCAATCCCTCCTTGTCATTGGCCTCCTCGAGAAGCATTGCGAACTCGTCGCCCCCGAGCCGTGCAACCATATCGGTGGTGCGCAGGGCACTTGGGAGTCTTTGGGAAATCTCCTGGAGTACCTGGTCACCCGCCCCATGCCCGTAGGTGTCGTTGAGGTGCTTGAACTGATCCACATCGACCACCCCGAGAACAAAAGATCGGTTGTGGCGACGTGAGGTGGCCAATGTATCGTCGAGGCGCTCATGAAACCGAGTACGATTTGCAAGACCCGTGAGGGCGTCGCAATGAGCCAATTGGGCCAGGCGCAGCGAGGTTCGTTTCCGTTCCAGGTTGATCCGCAACAACTTAGGGAGCTGTGCGCCCTTGAGATCTTTTTTGACCACGTAGTCCTGGGCACCCAATCGAACCGCCTTAAGCGCAAGCACCTGGTCTTGCATGTTCGTGAGCACAATGATCGCACTGCGAGGCGAGGCAAAAGCAAGTTGACGTACACTGTCCAGGCCGGAAGAATCCGGAAGGGAAAGATCAGCAATGATGACGTCAGGTTGTTGTTCGGACACCAGGTTCAGCGCGCTTTTTAGGGAGTTGGCCGCAGTCACGTTTGCAAGGAAATTGGAAAACGTCTCGAGCTGAGTCACAAACAATTCCGAATCAGAGGGGTTGTCCTCCAAGAGCAGAATATCCAACGCCTCAAGCGCCGTACCCGTGGTCGTGGTTTCCAGGGCAGTATGAAGTGCCGATAGCTGCTCGGTGTCGCACCAGGGTTTTCGCAATGTACGTACGGCGCTCGTTGCCCCCGTGGTCAGCGGTTGAATCGCGGGAATGGGCGCGTATGTGACAAATGCAGTATCCGGGCTGATGGTGACAAGTTGCTCCGACAACAACAGTCCGTCGTCTGTGCACAGCCCCTGATCGCCCACCGCAAGGGGGTAATAGGTCCGTTGCACCATGCGGATGGCGTCCAAAGGTGTTCGCGCAACGTGCACAAGGAATCCATGGGGTTCCGCAAACTCTAGAAACTCCGCGCAGGCGGAGTCGTCGGACTCCACCAACAACACACGCGTCCGCCCACTGATTTGTGGTTCGTAGGTAGGTTCTTGCAATTGTTGAGTACGTTCAGGAATGGATCAGATATGGATTGGGTAAAATCCGTGCCCCCTAGTACTGCATCGGGAGGTTCTAAGGAAACAATGAGCGGTTTTTTCCGTTTTTACGGAAATTGACACCGTTTGAGGACGGTATTGGGGCCACCATTCCTAGAATGGTGGTGTTAAAGGCCATCCAGTTCCTTCACGATCCTCCGTAGCAACGCCTGCTTACGGTGAAAGGGAAGGAACGCGGATTTAAAGCCGTTGAGAATCACACGGCGAATGTCTGCCATGCCCAGGCCCATTTTGGTGTGGGCAAGCCACAGCTCCTTGGAAACCGTGGTGTCGGTCACCATGCGATTGTCGGTGTTCACCGTGACCCGTAGGCCCAGGTTGTAGTAGAGGCGCAGGGGGTGCCGTTGCAGGCTCTCCACGGCCCCGGTTTGCACGTTGGACGAGGGGCAGCATTCCAAGGCAATGCGGTGGTCGTTGACGTAGTGCAACAGATCCCCATCCTCCCGAAGCCTGCAGCCGTGGCCCACCCGGTGGGCGCCGCACACGTGAATCGCCTGGTGCACCGACTCGGGGCCATAGGCTTCACCCGCGTGAATGGTCACGTTGATGTTGTTGCCACGCACCAACTGAAAGGCCTCCAGGTGGTCCTTGGGTGGGTAGTCGTACTCCGCGCCCGCCAGATCAAAGGCCACCACGCCACGGTTCTTGTAGGCCACAGCCAACTCGGCCATCTGCAGGGAGGATTCCGGGGAGATGTTACGAATACCGCAGATGATCACATTGGATTCGATGCCAAAATCATCATGGCCCTGGTTCAAACCTTCCAGTACCGCTTCCACCACCCGGCTGAGCGGCAGGCCTGCCCGGGTGTGCAGCATGGGGGAATAGCGCACCTCCATGTACCGCACATTCTCGGCAGCTGCGTCCTGGGCGAGCTCGTAAGCCACCCGCCGAAGTGCCTCGCCGGTTTGCAGCACCTTCAGGGTAATATCGAAGGCCTTGAGGTATTCCAGTAGGGATCCGGTGTTCTCCCCAAGTCGCATGGCCCGTGCCAACCCCTCTTCGGTGTCCGCCGGAAGCTCCACTCCCTGCTCATTCGCCAGCTCAAGAATCGTACAAACGCGGAGGGATCCGTCCAAATGCACGTGCAGATCCGTTTTCGGCAACGCCAGGAACGTTTCGAAATCAACGGTTTCGGTACCCCCTGAAGGGGGTTCGGACACTTCTTCCATGCTCCCATCCTAGAAATCCCGGGGGCTTCCCACAAGGAGCAACATCCGTGCAGGTATCGGATCGGCGAAAAACCGACCTATCCTCGAAAAGAAGTCCCCCAGATCTGGACCGCACGGGCCGAAGCGCTATTGTCGACCTGTGACTTCTTATCTTCCCTTCCTCGCTGCAACCTGCTTTTTCATCGCCGCCTGTGGTGTGGGTGAAGGTGAGCCCTGCCAGGAAGAGAACGATTGCCGCGGTAGCCTCATGTGCTGCAAAGCAAGTGCCACCCTGTCGGTTCGGGGCACCTGTGAAAGTTCCTGCGAAGACGTGACCACAGTGATTGACTCGGGCAACGGAACCAACGACAACTAGTACGTTCATGACAAGGCGAACCCAACATCAGGTGCGGCATCTCCCATGGGCCTTTGGGGCGGGGTGGTTGTGCTGCCTGGTTCTGGTTACCTCCCAAGTGAACGCCCAGCCCCTGGAGCAGGAGCCGGCAGCCGCTGAACCGGATCCTGGTGAACCGACAGCCACCGAACCGATCGTCGGCGAAGCGACCGTCAGCGAACCGCAGAATCCCGTAGGGTTTGACAAACTTGTAGAAGAGCAGAAGTTCCTGGCGGCAGGGATGGTCGAGCAGGGCGACTACTACAGTGCGTTGCGCGCGCTGCAATCTGCCCTGGACGCAGCACCCGGGGATGCTCCAGAGGTGCCGGAGCTGGTGGCCCTGCGCGATGAATACCTGTCTCACCCGGCAACCCTTCGTCTTCGGGTTGAAGATCCAGTCGCCATGTCATCCACCGTGGACGAAATCCCAGTGCCAGAGCTACTCGCACGGTTGGGCGTACAACTTACGGAAGATACCAGCTACGTGGATATTCCCGTGGTAGCTGGGAACCACCTGATCGACGGCTCCTTTGATGCGGGCCTCGACGACGAAAAACACGCATGGGTATCCGTTCCTGAGGGGCAAACCGTGGTCTGGCCGGCCCTAGGGGAACAACTTGCAGAGCAGACAGCGGCTGAACCAGTCACGCCTGAACCGGTCACGCCTGAACCAGTCACGCCTGAACCAGTCACGCCAGTGGAGCCCGTGGAGGTGGTTGAAGAATCGGGCCCAGAAGAAACCCTGGAGCCCATGGTGCAGGCAGAGGAGCGCCCCATCCCCAAGGCAATTTGGGTGGCCGCAGGCGTGACATTTGCCGGCCTTGCTGCGGGAACCTTTCTTGGGATTCAGGCCTCGGAAACCCAAACCGAGTTTGACAAGGCGCCCAGCGAAGCCCTGGCGGACAAGGGAGAACGCCTGGCACTCATGACAGACCTTGCCCTCGGTGTCTCCCTCATGGGAGCTGTGACCACGCTTGTACTCACCCTGCACCGCAACGACCCGGGGGTAGAGGCGGAAAATCGTCAGGGCCCCGACCGGCAGTCCGCGCAGGTCCGGTTCGTGCCTGAGTTCGTAAGGGGTGGGGCCGTGCTCACCGCCAACGGGAGGTTTTGATGGGTCGTTGGAGCCTTGTTGTTTTGCTGCTCGTGTGTGGTGCCCTGTTCAGCGCCACGGGGTGCCAGTTCCTTCTTGATTTCGACCGGGATCGCATCCCCGTCGTTGAAACCGGGATGATGGACGCCGGCCTTGAAGACGGTGGGTCGGGAGACGCCAATGGGGTCGACGGGCCCGCTGATGGGGGCTAGAAAGCGCCCATGCAAATCTTCATCGACTCGGCAGACCTGAACGAAATCCGTGATGCCCAGGCCATGGGTGTCATCGACGGCGTAACCACCAACCCCTCCCTCATCGCCAAGGCGGGCAAGCCGCTCGATCAGATCCTGCCGGAGATCTGCGAGGTGGTGGATGGGCCCATTAGCGCTGAAGTCATTGCCACAGACACGGCAGGCATTCTCAAGGAAGGCCGCGCGCTCGCCAAGGTACACCCCAACGTGGTGGTCAAGGTTCCCCTAATTGCAGATGGCCTTAAGGCCGTACGCACCTTCACCGACGAAGGGATCCGCACCAACGTCACCCTGTGCTTTAGCCTCCCGCAGGCCATGCTTGCTGCCAAGGCGGGTGCCACCTACATCAGCCCATTCCTGGGTCGCATCGATGATATTGGCGGTGACGGAATGGACCTCATCGAGCAAATCGTGGAGGTCTATGACAACTACGGGTTAGACACCCAGGTGCTCGCCGCCAGCATTCGTCACCCCTTGCACGTGGTACAGGCGGCCGAGATCGGTGCCCATGTGGCCACGCTGCCCCACAAGGTCATCTTGCAGCTTTTGAAACATCCCCTGACCGACATTGGCCTGGCCCGTTTCCTGGAAGACGCCGGCGTAGCCAAGTCCTAGGCGCTGCACATCCACTCCCTGAAGGAACCACCATGCGCGCGCTCGTCATTCACAAACAGACCAGCTACGAGCGCCTTGTCCTCCAGGAAAAGAACCCGCGGGTACTGGATTTGCTCCAACACGGCGATCCTACGGTTACCCGCATGCGCCACGCCCACGAGGACCATCTGGCAACCGTGGACGAGGTAAAAGGGCAACTGGAACGCCTGGGCATCGATGCATCCTACTACCCGCTGCAAAGTCCATTTTCTACCGAAGGGGTAGACCTGGTCATTACCCTCGGGGGGGATGGCACCCTGTTGTGGGCATCTCACCAGGTAGGTGCCGGGGTTCCCATGTTAGGCATCAACACGGCACCCATGCATTCGGTGGGGTACTTCTGCGCGGCAGATCGAGCTTCTGCTTCGGAGCAATTGGAGAGGGCAGTCCAAGGGAAAATACGTTCGGCGGAACTCACACGAATGCAGGTGGAGGTGGATGGAGAACTGGTCACCACCCGAGTGCTCAACGATGTGCTGTTCTCCGCGACTTGCCCCGCGGCCACATCCCGCTACTTGCTGTACCGCGGTGAAACCTACGAAGACCAACGTTCAAGCGGCGTATGGATCAGTACGGCGGCTGGAAGCACCGCCGCCACTCGATCCGCGGGTGGCAAAGTACTCCCTATCCGTTCCGAACAGCTTGAGTACGTGGTGCGCGAACCCTACACCGGCACCGGCCGTCCGCTGCAGTGGGTGAAGGGTTTTGTAGAGCAAGGGGAAGAGCTGCGTATTCGCAATCGCATGGGCCAAAGCTGCCTCTACCTGGACGGCCCCCACCGGTCCCACGAAATCGGTGTGGGCGCGGACGTCCGCTTTCGAGCATCCAACGAACCACTCACCCTTTTTGCATCCCTCCGCCGCAGAAAAGCAAGCCCCTCTATTCCACCACGATGATGGATACGAATCGATTCACGCATGTGCCTCCCCACACCGTGGGAATCACAGGAAGCACGGGCTTGGTGGGGTCTGCTCTTGTTCCTTTTTTGCAAACCCAGGGGCACGTGCCGGTGCGGTTTGTGAGGAGTGAGCCGGTTCACAACGGCAACGTCGAGCAACGTCATTGGAACCCGGCAAACAGCGAACTTTCTTCCAGCCAACTGGAAGGGCTGGATGCGGTGGTGCACCTGGCGGGTAAGAACATTGCTGCCTCCCGTTGGACAGCATCCGTCAAAAAGGAGCTTTGGGACAGTCGGGTCAAAAGTACCGCGCTCCTTGCCTCCAAAATGGCGCAGATGAAGTCCCCTCCTAAGGTTCTTGTTTGTGCCTCAGCCATTGGTTTCTACGGCTCGGGGTTGCCCACGCCGGCCACGGAGCAGACACCTCGAGGAGATGGATTTCTTGCGGAGCTTACGGAGGCCTGGGAGAAGGCTTGCCAACCTGCCGTAGATGCTGGAGTGCGTGTGGTTCACCTACGCATTTCCATGGTGCTCGCGCGCCAGGGTGGGGCGCTCGCGAAGATGCGCACACCGTTTGCTCTTGGGCTGGGCGGCGTACTGGGGCATGGCAGGCAGCAGATGTCCTGGGTGTCCCTGGACGATCTGCTCGACATGGTGGCCTGGTGCGTGTTTGACGAACGAATCTTCGGTCCAATGAATGCCGTGAGTCCTCACCCGGTCAGCAATCGAGAGTTCACACGCACCCTGGGGCGCGTGCTGAGCCGCCCGACCCCCATTGCGGCCCCTGCGGCAGTCCTTCGAGCGGTATTTGGGCGGGAGCTGGCAGACCAGGCGCTCCTCGCCGACCTCTCTGCTGCACCCCAGGTTCTGCAGAATTTAGGCTTCGAATGGCGTCACCCGGACCTGGAATCTGCACTTCGCCACGCGCTCAGCCGCTAAGCAACCAGGCAAAAGAAGCAAAATTCCAAAATAATTCAGAGGGGATGTCTCAGTCCTTAAAATTTGACATGCAGCAAAATAAAAATTTCTGCACAGATCCCTCGTTTACTAAAAACGACCCAGGTTCGTGTTGTCTGCACGGCAGAAAAATATTTTATGCATGAATGGATCGGTGAATTGGGTTTGAGCGGTGGGGTGGGGCGAAGTACCTAGGAGACATGCAGGGCGTGGTGGAGAATGTGTGGCGGGTGGTGCCCCTGGTTCTGGGTTTGGGGATCGCTTCAATGGGCGTGGCGGGATGTGGGGGCTGCAATCAGGCGTCGGGGGACTCATCGCGCTCAGGCTCAGAAGGCAACCCGGGGTTTGCACTCCCAGAATCCATGACGGTGCAGGTTCATCGGGTACACAACCACAACCCGGAAAACTTCACCCAGGGGTTGCTGTGGCACGGTGATTTCCTCTACGAGAGTACGGGGCTTCGTGGCCAATCCACCCTTCAACGCTACCGGCTTGGTGAGGAGGTCGCCTCCCACAGTGTGTCGTTGGACAGTTCACTCTTCGGGGAGGGCCTTGCCAGGGTAGGGAGCACCCTATTCCAACTCACATGGACCACGGGAACATTGCTTCGATGGAACCTGAGTGACTTCCAGGCACAGGCCAGCCTCAAATACGAAGGTGAGGGATGGGGCCTGTGCTTTAACGGCACACACCTGGTGATGAGTGACGGAACGGATACCCTGCGCTTTCGGAACCCCGAAACCTTTGAGGTAGTGCGCAGGGTCAAGGTCCTGCGAGGAAACGTCCCGGTACGGCGCCTCAACGAGTTGGAGTGCGTGGGTGACGATGTGTACGCCAACATCTGGCAACGCGACACCCTTGCCCGCATCGATGCAAAGACAGGCCGCGTGCTGCAATGGATCGATGCTTCGTCCCTACGTGACAGGCTTCCCACGGGTTCTCTGACGAACACAGACATGCCGGATCCTCCCCCGCCCGAGGCCCTCAACGGCATTGCGTTTCACACCCCAAGCCAACACTTTCTCCTGACTGGAAAGAACTGGCCTCGTATCTTCGAGGTGGAGTTTGTGGCCAAGAGTCAACAGGCAGTGGCATGGGTTCATCACTAGGTTCCTCCCGCAGTCTGGCAGCAGGATCCCGACTCGGTCGCCCGAAAGGCGAGCACAGGGTTGCCCTTGTGGCTGCGCTGGTTGTTCTGTCCTTGGCCTTTCTTTGGACCCGCGCCGTGCTCGAGTCTCGCAGGGAGCTCCATCGGGCCCAACAGTTGGATCCCCTTCGTTCCAGTTCCGGTGGGGCACCCAACCCCTCGTCATCCGCCCCCATGTCGGAGGGTTCCCCCAACGATTCGGCGTTTGGGTACAAACGGGCCGCATCCTGGTACGTGCCTTTCAACCCCTATGTTCCCATCGCGCTCGAATCCCTCCGCCGCCTTGCCATGGTGGCCGAACATCGTGCGGAGCGCGCCTTGGCCCTTGAACATTGGCGTGCGATTCGCGCGGCCATCCTGTCCACCCGTAGCGTCTGGATTCCCCATCGTGATCGATTGTCCCAGGCAAACGAACACATCGCTTCCCTGTTGGCTGAGGCCTATCCACCAGGCACGGTCTCCCTTCATCGAGGTCCCGAAAATTCGAACCGCCCGCTCACCCGAAGCGAAGCCCTCGTGCACTACCAGGCCCAGTTGGATCAACATTCCCAACCCATCCATCCGGCATCCTTCCTGCCTTGGATCGGTTTTTCCCTGATTCTCGGTTCGGCGCTCCACTTGCGTCGCCGTGGCTACGACGAGGAGAACCGACCCCTGGGGAAACGGCGGGGCACGTGGGCGACCATGGCCCTGGGTATGTGTGTCGCCCTGGCCGCCTACCTCATCTAGACCCCGACGCGGTCCCGTGGGACCCAAGACAGGACCGGGTATTTGATCGGGCGAATACCTGCTAGCCTCCCGCGGTGGATTCCCTACGAATTGAAGGTGGCCGGCGTCTCGAAGGCGTCATTCCCGTAAGTGGCTCGAAAAACGCAGCCCTTCCCATTCTTTGCACGTCCCTTCTGGCCGACGGGAACCACCGGTTCCGCAATGTGCCGGCCCTCCGGGACGTGAACACCCTTGGTGCCCTGCTGCGGGAACTCGGCCTCGACGTCACCATCGACGGCTCCACAGTCGAGATGGTCGGCCGTCCGGTCATATCCCCAGAAGCCCCCTATGAGCACGTGAAGAAAATGCGCGCCTCCGTACTTGTACTGGGGCCCCTGGTTGCCCGCTACGGTCGCGCCACCATCTCTCTCCCCGGGGGCTGTGCCATTGGCGCAAGGCCGGTGGATCAACACCTGATGGGATTGGAAGCCATGGGTGCAGAGGTGGAACTCACCCACGGCAACGTCCATGTGAAGGTGCCCCGGGGGCGGCTCCAGGGAGCGGAAGTGATCTTTGACATGACCACAGTCACCGGTACCGAGAACTTGATGGCCGCGGCGACCCTTGCCGAGGGCACCACGACCCTTGTGAACGCCGCCCGTGAACCCGAAGTGGAGGAGCTTGCTTTGGTGCTCAACAAAATGGGCGCCTCCATCCAGGGAGCGGGAACCTCCGTCATTACCATTGACGGCCGTGAATCCCTAAACGCCGTGGATCACGCCATTGCAGCAGACCGCATCGAAGCGGGCACCTTCATGGTGGCCGCCGCCGCCACCGGTGGGGATGTCCTGGTGGACGGAGTATCGTTTGACACTCTCCACTCGGTTGTCGATGCCATGCGTGCCGCCGGCGTGAACATTGAACGGGAGGGCACTGGAATCCGTGTGTCCGGCACACCGCCCTTCGAGCCCGTGAGCTTGGCCACGGCACCGTACCCCCGGTTCCCCACCGACATGCAGGCCCAGTTCATGATGCTGATGTGCCTTGCCCGTGGCACAAGCCGCATCACCGAAACCATCTTTGAGAACCGCTTCATGCACGTGGGTGAACTCAACCGCATGGGCGCAGATATTCAAATCAACGGAAACACCGCCAGCGTGAGGGGGCCCACCACCTTTGAAGGCGCACCGGTCATGGCCACCGATCTCCGTGCCAGTGCGTCCCTCGTGGTGGCCGGGCTTGTGGCAGGGGGCGTGACCGAAATCCGCCGCGTCTACCACCTGGACCGGGGCTACGAGAAAATCGAAGAAAAACTTGCCCGCGTGGGTGCAAAGGTGGAGAGGATCCGTGGCGATGCCTAAACCCAGTACCCGCGAGGAAGCCACAACGTCCCGCCCACTTACCATTGCGGTACCCAAGGGGCGGATTCTCCAGCAACTGGTACCTCGATTGTCCCGCTCAGGCACGGATGTACAAAGCCTGCTCGACGATGACCGCACCCTCATTCGCATGGATGACGCGGGGCAACTGAGATTTCTCCTGCTCAAGCCCGACGACGTCCCCACCTACGTCGAGTACGGAGTGGCTGACCTCGGAATTGTCGGGCGGGATTCCCTGCAAGAGCGGGGCGGCGATGTGTACATCCCCCTGGATCTTGAAATCGGCCGCTGCCACTTGGCCGTTGCCGGTAAAAAAGGGCAACCCCTACGCGAGCGGGAAGACGGCAGGCCCCTTCGAGTGGGAACCAAGTTCACGGGGCTTGCACAGCAGCACTTCAAAAAGAAGGGCTGGCCCATTGAGACCGTCTACCTGCAAGGCTCTGTGGAGCTTGCACCCCTGGTGGGGCTCACGGACGTCATTGTGGATCTCGTGGAAAGTGGGCGCACCCTTGAGGAAAATGGGCTCGAGGAATTCGAAACCATTCAAGAGGTTTCCACCGTGGTCATCGCCAACCGTGTGGCCATGAAACTCCACCAAACAGAAATCCAGAGATTTTTGAAGGCGCTTACAGCGGGCGCCGCATCTTAAGTTCAATCGGGAGAAATCCCGCCTTTTCATGAAGCGCCACCGCTCGCTCGTTGTCGGGCCAGGTGGTGGATTCCATGACGTCGCAGCCAATGCTTCGGCAATGTTCCGTGGCTTTGGTGAGCAGCTGTTCTCCCACGCCTGTGCCCCGATGGCCGGGCACCACAAACCAATCCTCGACAATCCCCCGGCGTGAAAGTTCCCGCTCGGGCACCACTTCGGTCCTCCCGGTGATGTAACCCAGGGCCTCCGTGGCCTCATCGCCGCGTCTTGCCGCCTCGAATCCAACGCTCTCCGCAAGAAACACAAACGCGCTGCGGTCGTTGAGCAGGCGGTCCACATCCGAGCGCAGTACGGTGGTGAGGTTTCGGTAGGCGGTAAGTTTCCAGCGGGCCGCATCAAAGGCGCTGCGCCGAAATTTCACGTAGAGCTCGTGATGTAACCCGTGCACCACCTCCCAGTCCTGGCGATTGGCCCGTCGTAGTCGAACGGTCATGCACCCTCGATGGTTCCCAAGCCCCTGGGAGTCAACCCCCTGGCAGCCAACCCCCTGGCAGCAGCGTACCGGGGCGAGCGTTGCCGTGAACGGCCACACCCCTGCCCCGGCAAATGCCTACCCGTGTCATCCATGGGCAGACAACCACTGGCAACGCCTCACGGTTGCGCGTCCTCCAGGGTGAGCATGGGGCGCAGCTTTCGAAAGGTCGCGGAACCCACTCCCCGTACGCGCATCAGTTGCTCCAGTCGGCGAAAACGCTTGACTCGCGTGCGATAGGCCACGATGGCCGCAGCCTTGGAGGGCCCAATGCCAGGAAGCGTTTGAAGCTCCGCCTCTGTGGCAGTGTTGAGGTTCAGCTGAGTTGTTGTGGTATTTGTGGACCCAGCGCCATCGCGGGACCCTGCGGTACTTCCCTGCTGGGTTTCAGGTGCCGGAGTAGCCACCTGGGCCTTTGCCACGGGTGACATCGCACACAACAGGCCCATGCCCGCTACGCACAGGCCAGCCTTCAGGCCCTGGCTAAGCCAGCCGCTGGAGTTGTTCTTTCGGATTGGTTCTTTCGTTTTCTGATTCATGACGTTCTTCTTTCATTCGGTGCACGTCGCTGAAACACCATGCTCCAGCCCGGCACTTTCGATTCACCCATACCCTTGCAGGGACCGATCCGTAGGCGGGATCCAATCATCTTGGGTGTTTACCTGCCCCGGGGGCCAAAACCCGCCGCCATCCGCCGGCCACCGCCACCCTTGTGCCCATTTGCTGGAAGTGGCACCATCCCACCCTATTGCCGTTCGACTGTTGAGTCGGCAGCTGACATTTGTGCTCAGCGGGCATTGTCGCCCAGCTCCCATTCTCGCCCAGGAAGGAACTCCCCATGCAACTGAAGGTCGTCACCACCAAACCCACAAAATCCAACGTCGATATGGTCGCTGTGGGGGTTGCAGAGGGAAAACTTACCAAGGCGGCCGGGCTTACCAGCTTTGCGAAGGGTATCCGTGAATGGGCCGTGGCCCGGGCGAAGGAACAGGGATTCGAGGGCAAACGCGGGCAAACCCTTGAGTTGGCCCTTCCGGGGAGCTCCAGCCCCCACTGGTTGCTGCTTGTCGGCCTGGGCAAGGGCCCGCACCCGGTGGCCGCCTGCCGTGAGCTTGGTTTCCGAGCCGTTTCGGCCGTCCGACGCCAGTCCACCCTGTACATCGCATTGCCTGCCACCACCGGCCAGGAGCTCCAGGTAGCGGCCACATCTGCCCTACTCGGTACCTACCGGTACGACGCGTACCGCACCGCTTCTGCCCCAAGGAAGAGCAAACTGCGTTCCATTCAACTGGGCGTGATCGCAGAGATTCCTGACTCCAAGCAGGCCATCCACCGGGCCACCGTCATCGCGGACGCCACCGCCAAGGCCCGCGACCTGGTCAATATGCCCCCCAACGATCTCACCCCCACGGCCCTGGCAGAAACTGCCAAGTCCTGGGCCAAGGAACTGGGCCTGACCTGCAAGGTTCTTGGAAAGGCACAACTCCAGAAGGAGCGCATGGAGCTCTTCCTCGCCGTGAGCCGCGGTAGCGCGCAAGCCCCCCAGCTCATCCACACGGTGTACGCCCCCAAGGGCGCCAAAAAGAAGGTGGTTCTTGTGGGCAAGGGCCTCACCTTTGATGCCGGCGGGCTCTGCATCAAACCCGCCAAGAGTATGGTCGACATGAAATGCGACATGGGCGGTGCCGCCACCACCCTTGGTGCGATGCATGCCATCGCCCAGCTCGGGCTTCCAATTGAAGTGCACGCCATCGTGGGTGCCGCAGAAAATATGACCGGCGCCAGCGCCTACCGCCCTGGGGACGTCTTCAAAGCCCGCTCCGGAAAAACGGTAGAGATCATCAACACCGACGCCGAAGGCCGCCTCGTCCTGGCCGACGTGCTGGACTACGCCTGCGAACTTAAGCCGGACGTCATCGTGGATCACGCCACCCTCACCGGTGCCTGCATGGTCGCCCTGGGCCACCACACGGCCGGGCTCTTCTCCAACCGATCCGAACTTGCCGAGCAATACAAAGAGGCCGCCTGCCTAGCCGGCGAATCCTTCTGGCAGCTGCCGCTCGACCGTGACCTGCGCAAGGTGCTCGACAGCCCCATCGCCGATCTCAAACACTGCGGCGACGGCTACGGAGGTTCCATCACCGCCGCCCTGTTCCTGGAAGAGTTCGTGGGCCAATGCCCCTGGGTCCACAACGACATCGCCGGCCCCGCCTTCCTAGACTCCGCCCACAAGGACCAACCCAAGGGCGGAACAGGCTTTGGCGTAGCCACCGCCGTCGCCTTCGTCGAACAACTCGCCTCACAGGAAGTGTAACGGGGAGCTACTTCCATTCGGGACGTAACTTCTCACACACCTTAGGGTTGGGTGCAGCATCGGTTGCCTCCACGTCCCCCGGCACGGGATCAGGCTCACAAAAATAGCAGAAAGCCTCGTCTACGCTTTCGTACTCCTCACCGTTCCATTCGTAGTGGTTCCAGGCGAGGTTGAGCCCGGCACACCCCAGGGAGGATGTCGCTTCCATATCCGCCATGCCGCCCGTGCGGGTTTCCATCACTTGTAGGTCCGCGTCGATCAACAGCCCCACAAAGCGGCACCCTTTGGAAAGGAAAATGGCGTGAGACCAAACCTTGTTCCATTGGCAACCCGCCGTCAGGTCCAAATCGTCCACGCCGTCCCCGTCCAGGTCCCGCAGTGGAGCCGCCTCAACACACTGGGCCCTCTGTTCGGCGTGGGTATCGAGACGCAGCGACTCGCCTTCTTCCAGAAAACCCATGCTGCGAAACGTTTCCTCAAACGCGGGTGTTGCCCGGTCCATCGCCTGGTCCACGCAGTGAAATGGAGGAGCATAGGTGGCGGGTGTGTTTAGCGGCCGTTCCTCCTGGGCTTTGGCGGCGATTGCCGTCTCTTCACGTGGGGCACGGCCCTTGCCATGCCCACAGGACAGGCACAACAACACCAATAGCGTTGTTGTAAGCCCCATCAAATCCGGTAGGGGAAGGTGACCTGGAAGGTGGAGCGCTTGAACTTCACGAACCGGGCCCGCTTGACGGCCCGTTCCACGCATGCGCCCACGGGCGTTCCCGCGAAGGGGCCACTCACGGAGGCATTGGTGACACGGCCAGTACTGCCTGCCACGGTCACGGTTGTGGTGGCCACGCCATGCTCACCGTTGCCACATGAAGTGACCGCACCTTGCACTCCGCGCATGGCGGTCAACACGTCATTGCGTGAGGGAGACTCCGGGAGGTTTGTTGTGGGCGTTGTCGACGCTCCTCCAGAGCCACCCCCCCCGTTGTTTAATGCACCCTGAAGCAGACTATCGATGTCGCCCCCAGAGTTGCCTCCAGAACCGCTTGCGGTTTGCCCCCCCCCAGAACGGGTTGTGGTCGGCCGCGTTGGGCGGGGTCTCGGTCGGTTGCGAACCGCACGGGTACGGCTTGGGCCCGTGGCGGTCGTGGCCTCCGGAGTCTCCTCCTCCGATTCAGTGGCCGCTTCCCCGGAACCCGATCCAGCGGTGGCCGTTTCTTCAGCGGTCCGCGCTGGCTTCGAGTCCCTAGACGCTTCAGATTCAGTGGGCGTTGCACCCACCTCCGTGGAAGGCGTTGGCGCGCCGTTCGTGTTTTCAGAGCCAGTCCCCGCCACAACCACGGGTGCCACAGGCTCCCGGTTGAGCACGATGACCAACGCAGCCGCAGCACCTGCGACCAGCACAAGCAACGCCACCACCAACACAATCAGCCATTTCTTCGTGGAGTGCGAAGACTGCACCGCTGGCTGAAGCATGGGCGAGCCCAGCGTACCGCCCGTGCCGATTCCCATGATCTCATCGATCTTGGCCTCTTCTCCGCCCTTGGACGTACCGCCCGAAACCGCCTTGGCCTGGGCCAACGCACGAATATCGATCAGCCCCGAAGCATCGCCCCCAGCCATTCCCGGCGCGGCCCCCGCCATGGGCGAATCCCCAAGGCCAGGCAGGCCTGCTCCGGAGGGGCCAGGGCTTGCAGTGCTTCCCGAGTTCGCTCCGCCACCCTGGCCGAGGTTTCCCAGGGAGAACAGAACCGAGCTCTCGTTGCGTTGCCCAATCATGGGAGCAGAACCCCCGGGCGCCCCATCCTGATGGGCAGGCGCCGGGGCAAAATCCCCAAACATCCCACCCCCTGAACCCTGGGGTACACCACCTTCCGAAGGGCCACCCAGGGAGGGCAGCGGATCCGACGCCCTGGCCAGCGCGGCTTCCTGCTCCACCAACGACTGGGCTTGGCTTTGGGAGGCCAGATTCAGGCTCTCTTCGGCGGACAGGGAGACCGTGGCGGGCTCGTCCTGACCCTCGGGCCCCCCGTTGTACGCCTCGGCACTGGAGTTTGTGGGCTCAAAAGGGTCTGACCCACTGGAAACACCCTCCGTGGCAACAGAGGCATGGCCCGCCGCCGGATCGTAGCTGAACGCCGCCGTGGGGGGTTCTGATGCAGGTGCGAACGGATCCGTACCCAATGGGTCGGATGCGCTTTGATCCCCGAAACCACCAGCCGTTTCCGAGGATCCTCCAAGGGCGGAAACAAGGTCAGGAACATCCTTGGCAAGCTGCCATTCCGCCAAACCTTCTCGCCAAACGTAGCTCTCCCAGTCGATTTCCCCCCGGGAAAGCATAGTCGCGAGCTCTTCCTGGGTGATCGGTCCGCGCTGTTCTTCGCCCACAAGCGCGTGCCATTCCACCTGCTCGGAGTTCACAGCTACGGAGCTGGAGTCCCCGCTGGCATCGCTGCTTGCATCTCCGCTTGCATCTCCGCTTGCATCTCCGCTGGCAACTCCCGGTGCATTTCCAGCACCAAAAACACTTGTGGCCTCTTCCTGCCCCAGCGCCCCAGCGTTGCCCGCGTCCAATCCAGTGGGGGTAAGCGAGGCCTCCTGGGGGGGAGTCGCCTGTGCGCTTTGCCCAATCTCCTGTGCGCTTTGCCCAATCTCCTGCCCGTCAGGCGTCCGTGTGCTCACAGCTCCGCTTCGCACCGTAAGGGTGGAACTGCATTTTTTGCAGCGAATACGAAAATCCCGACCCGCCACCTTCTCATCGGCGACAGAATATTTAGCTCCACAGCTACCGCAGGCAATCTTCATGGCATTTCTCTAGTCAGGTGTACGCCCATCCAACAGACGTACATCTTCCCATTCTAACCACAGACCACCCAAACCCCAAGGAACCTTCAAACCCCTCAAGATCTCAACGGTATTCAGGGCACAGGAACCCCGCCAAAGCGTCTAGCCCGCTTTGGCGGCCTTCACAGCCTCGGTCAGGGCAGGTACGGCCTCAAAGAGGTCTGAAACCAGAAAGTAATCCGCCACCTGGGCAATCGGCGCTTCCTTGTCCTTGTTGATGGCCACAATCGTTTTGGAGCCCTTCATTCCCGCCAAATGCTGAATGGCCCCGGAAATCCCCACCGCAAGGTACAGCTTGGGTGCCACCACCTTACCGGTTTGGCCCACCTGCAAATCGTTGGGCACGTAGCCCGCGTCGCAGGCCGCCCGCGAAGCTCCCATGGCCGCGTCCAGGGCATCCACCAGTGGTTCCAGCACATTCGTAAAGTTTTCGGCACTCTTGAGGGCCCGCCCGCCAGACACCACCACATCGGCTTCGGTCAGTTCCGGGCGCTCGCTCTTCACCACGTCCACGCCCACAAAACGGATCCTGGAGGCCACGGCATCGTCCACCACGTCCACCGCTTCCACGGCACTGGCTCCGCCGGATTCCGCTGCTGGCTCAAATTCCGACTGACGCACGGACACGGCCTGCAGCGCCGTAGACAGAGTCAACGTCCCAAGCACATTGCCGGCGTACATGGAGCGGCGGTATTTCAGTGTGCCGCCGTCCACGTTCAACCCAACGATGTCGCTGGCAATGCCCGCCTCCAGTTTGACCGCTACCCGTGGAAGCAAATCCTTGCCGTAGGCCGTGGCACAGCAGGCAACCACATCGTATGCGCCGTTTTTTACCGCTGCCGCAATCGTTGCAGCGTAGCGCTCGCCCACGTAGCCGCCATCGACCGTGGCCGTCAAGACCTTGCCCGCACCGTAGCTCGCAAGCTTGCTTGCCGCGCCCGTAGCCGCCGCGCCAATGCTCAACACATCAAAAGATCCACCGGTTCCGCCGGCGGCCTGTGCCGCAAATGAAATCGCTGAAAGGGTGGCCTTACGCACACCATCTTCGGTCAGCTCTGCAATCACTAAAACCTTTGCCATCTCGTCCTCCAAAAATCCGCTAGAAAAAAATCATGATGCAAGTCCGTTCAAGGACTCAGGTGGGGCGATTAAAGAACCTTCGCCTCGGTCTGCAGCTTCTCCACCAGTTCCTGAACCGACTCCACAAAAGTGGCCGTTCCGGAACGTGCAGGCGGCATCGTAAAATCGCTGTAGTCTCCCGTGGGTGCCGCTTCCACGCCCAGAGCAGAAAGCTCCATCTCTTCGATGGGCTTCTTCTTCGCCTTCATGATCCCCTTCAAAGAAGCGTACCGCCCGCTGTCCGATTCCGGGTAGGCATGGTCGTCGGGGGTAACCCCGTTCTTCACCGCACCGGGTGCAATGATTCGGTCACCCACCGTCACCACCGCAGGCCCATCGATGGAAAGATTCAGAATGCCTCCATCCACCTCGCGCCCCACCTCCAGGGTCTTGCCCCCGTCGGACGTCTTCAGGGTGGCGGCGCTGAATGCCAGCGGCCATCCCAAAAGCTCCGCCAAAATCGCTCCCACGGCGCCGGATTCACCGTCCGCAGACTGTTTACCCATGAGCACAAGGTCCGGTTGTTCCTTGTCCACAATGGCCTTGAGGCCCTTGGCCACCACGTAGCTGTCCAGCGTGGCGTCCTCGCTCTTCACCAACACGCCCCGGTCCGCACCCATGGCCAAAAACTGCCGAATGGTCTGGGTTGCTTCCGCCGGCCCAAAGGAAACCACAATGATTTCCCCAAGCGACTCATTCGTGGAGGCATTCTCGTTCAATCGAAGGGCCGCTTCCACCCCCCAGTCATCAAAGGGGTTGGGCTTGAACTCCAGCCCGTCGGCCACAACCGCCGTGCCCCCCTCTGCAATCTTCACCTTGTTGGCATTGTCGGGGTCACTCACCCGCTTGCAAGGAACCAAAATCTTCACGCTGAAACCTCCAAAAACATCCCCGGGCAGCCTCACCCGAAGTCCCAAACCATGTAAGCGCCCCGCCGCGCCGTGTCAATGATACAGCGACTGTGCCTTTTTTGGGGTTTCTTAGCCCCAGTTCAGGTTGGATTGTCTGGCTTTGCGCGAAGGCACGCTATTTGCAGAGTCAGCTTGTATGAACCGTATCGCGTTCCCATTCGCCATCCGGAAATCAATGCGTTGCGTTTCATGGTTGCCGCCCATTCTATGTTGGTGCGCGGTATTCGTATCCCACGCTTGCACGAGCGAAGTTGGGGGTTACACCAAAGCACCCCACACCGATGACCAGCAGCAAGCCATGCAAGCAGTGTTCGCCTACTTGTTGGATCACGCCGATGCTCAGCTAGCCGGAACGAGTGAAACCCCCATTCCGTTCCGTAGTGATCCCAACTGTGGAGCCAATCTGCCGGGTCTGATCCAGAAAGCGCGTCCGTGGATCAGAAAACTTAACTTCATTCCTTCCGGCAGCACTTTCGGGATGTTCGGTCCAACGGATTCAACGAAAGGGAAAGCACCACCCGAAAAAATCAACCTGTTTGGCGGAACTGCCGAAAATGTACTGCATCTTCTTGTGGATCCGGACGCCGGTGCGGCGGTTGTTCTTCACGAGCTCAGCCATATCGTGGATGGCTACTGTGGTTGGTCCGAAGCCCCGTGGGAGGCTCGTGAGATTCAATTGATCGGTGGACTTACGCAAAAAGAGAGGCTTCATGTGGAAGCACGGGCCATGGCGGTGGAGCACACGTACTTTCAAGCGCTACGCACATCCCAAAAGAAGCTCGGTCGCCACAGTCAAACTCGAGCCAACCACTTTCATACCCATTTGAGTACGCTGGCATCGCACACCTCGTTGGAATCCCATACTCGATCCTTCAGCAAGACCTACGGTCATGATTTTGTAGCAACCATGGAGTTGGACCGCCTGCGAGGTTCTTCAGGGGCAAGTCTCCGTGTCGCCATTCCCGTAGTGGTTAAGCTACCTGCCCAAATGGAATCGATTACCCAGCGGTATGAGGAGGCCATGGTTGGATTAGGGCCCGTGGACCCTCTGGATTTTACGGGATGGCAGAATGTGACTTTTGACAGTTCACCGTTGCAGTATTTCTTTCAGAACAACTTGCATTACCTCTCCCGGGAGTGGTTTCCGCGGCTTCGGGCACTTCAAGGCGAGGTGGACGCACCACAACAAAAGAGTTTTCTCAGAGCGACGGATGAGATGGAGAAAAAATACGAAACCGCTCTGGAAAGTGCGCAACGGGCATTTGATCACTACGAGGCGACCTACAAAGAAAAGCGCGCAAAACACGTGCAACAGCGAAACGACTTGCTGGGCTGTAGGGTGGATCCTAGTTCATTTGAAGGGTGGGCAGTCCACCAGAACCCCTCCATGGATGGAGCGGAAATCCTTACCACACTCGGTCTACCAGCTGCCCCTCCCTGTGACTAAATCCTGACCTGGTTGAGAGTTGTTACGAGTGCCTTTGAGGCACCTACCAGCCCCCGTCGGGATCTGGGGAGCCTTCCTCAAGCAACGCCGCCTGTACTCCCGCTTTTTCAAACACCACCAACGCGTCCCGAACGGCGGCCACCTTGTCACCCGCGGTTTCTATGGCCTTCGTTCCCGCCCCCGCGACGTAGCCCGTGGGTTCTTCCCGGGCCGCAGAGATCAGGGTGAGTTCCCTGGCTGTCAGTGCTGAAATGGTTGAAAGCACCGGCCGAATTTAGCACGGAACGGCACCGGACGAGACCCTGGACGTGACCAGGGTAGGGCACTCTACGCCGTGGCCAACTCCACCCGTTGCACTTCGGAAGCCAGGCGGGCCTGGATTTTGTGCTTCTTGGTGTACACCGTCTTCACGGAGATATTCATGGAGGCGGCCACGTCCTCGGCCTCTTCACCGTCCATGTAGTAGAGGCGCACAAAGTCCCGGTCGCGGTCGGACAGATCGGCAAGCAGGGAAGACACCCACGTGCGCCGTTGCTCCTGCAACAGGCTTTCCTCAGGGCATCCAAACACACAGGGCAGGTTCTCCACATCGGAGGTAGCCTGGGTGGACCTACGCCGTTGCACGGACCGCAGGTAGTCCCAGGCCGAGTGGGACGCCAGCATCCCTAGCCAGGAAGCCAAACTCCGCCCGCGCCCCGGCTCGTAGCAACGCAACTTGTGCATGTCCCGTGCGTTCAGGGCCACCAGGAGGTTGGAGTACACATCCTCCACCTCATCCAACGACACCAGACCAGGGAACCGGCAAATGATTCGCCGAATGCGAGCCTGCATGATCGGCCCAAACCTTTGTATCAGCTCTCTCCAGGCATCCGCCCGATTGGCGAGTAATCCTCGTATCAGCTCCAGGTCCTCTGGGTTCTTCGGGATACTCTTGGCAGGCGCACAAAAACGTTTCGCGGAAAACATGGGTACGGGGGGCATGGTTACGGCCTCAATTCGGGGGGTTAGGTGTCACACCCAAAGTGCAACACCCCCATAAAAAGCAACCTCCGTGCCAACTCCAAACGGCGAACCACGCTGAAAAACCAACAGCTCGAACAGAATTACGGCCCTAGTACACCACGAAAGTGTCACCCCAGGAGTGACAGGTGACACTACGGCAACCCATGAAGTGAGCATCCCGTGAAAAGAGCGCCAGCTGCGACGTAGGCAGCGGCCGGATCGGGCCGAACCCTATTGAAGGGCCCGAGCGGTTCCCATCGCTGGGGCAAAGTTCGCAGGAATGTCGGAACGCTTGGAAAACACGTACCAGTGGTGAGCCCCCTGGGAGTTGCCCTTGATCACGGTGTATCGGCTGTAGCCGTGGTCCTCCAACATCCTCAGGCATTCGTCTACTGTGCCCCCAAGGTGCTCGATTTCACCGGGGTGAAGCTCGATCAGCAGATCCGGCGCGCTCGGGTGGCTCAGCACACGACCTCCCCCGCGTAACACCAGCAGCTCTGCACCCTCAATGTCCATCTTGATCATATCAGGTGCCCCAAACTGCTCGGCGTAGTGGGGGAGGGGTTCCGTACGCACGCGGGTCGGTTCCCAGTTGCCCGAATCGCGCACCCCAAAGCTGAAGATACGCCCCACGCCCCAGTTCCCCTCCCTGCCCTCAAAGAAGTCCAGCTCACCTGCGGCGTCCGAAACTGCCTGGCCAACCACCTGGATCTGATTGCCGAAACCGTTGGATTGGATGTTCTTTTCCAGAATGGGGCGTACCCGTTGGCTCGGTTCAAAAGCCACCACCCGGCACCCGGCCTGGGCGGCAAGCAGGCTGTAGACACCAATGTTTGCGCCAATATCAAACACCAAACCACGGGGCTTCAGCATCTGAATAAACGCGTCTTCCTGGGCCGGCTCAAAAAAACCCTCAAAGAAAATACGGCGCCCCACCACCTCACTGGTTTGTACCTCCAACCTAAGGCCCCGGTACTCGGTTTGCACCCGAACGCTGGTCAGGGGCTCCGGCAAGTGATTGAGCAAACGAATCCCCACCCGCCGACTCACCTTTTGCGTCACAAGGCGCACCGCCCTGGAAACACCAAGCTTCACCGCCCGGGAAGACGCCTTCTGAATACTCTCACCCATGGGGTCCACTGCCTCAAAAACCATGCCCGCAGCCTGGGCCAACCCCAACGCCACCGTCAAGCATCGATTTGTGTCCCACTTCTGCCATGCTCAGCCCCCATGAGCTCTCCGGTCCTGGCCCGCCCCCACTTGCGCCGTCCATTCCTCACCAGTTTTCTTACCCTGGCCTGCGCCGCCGCTGCATTTCCCTCCTTGGGCTGCGGAGGCCGTCAGCCCAAATCACGGACGGTTGTGGATATGCCGCCGCTCAAGGTCGTGGCGGATCCTTCTGGAGAACTGGGCGCAAACTACGACGCTGCCGCACTGTTCGACAGGGGAGTCGCCCTGGCGGAAGACGCGAAATACAGGGCGGCGCTTCGCCAGTTTGATCGCCTACTCGAGGAATTTCCCCAGGATCCGCTGCGCCCCCCCACCTATTACAATGCGGGTTGGTGTTACCTGCAGCTCAGCCAGTGGGACAAGGCAGAAACGCGCTTCAAACAGCTCGTAGATCACCACCCGGGCACCGGTCACGCCCGGGACGCCCAGTTCCAACGCATGCGGGTGCTAGGGGAGCTCGGTCGCTGGCAGGAGGTCTTAACTCTGGCGGATTCCCTAGAGAAACTGCCCGATGTGGACCCCGACGAGCGCCTGGAGGCCCTGTGCCGCTACGCCAACGCCCACCTTCAAATGGCCATCCAACAATTGGCCACCCACCAATTGGGCGCCCAAGAAAATCAACAACCGAAATCTCCGGAGTCGCAAACCGCAGAGGGCGCGTCGCCCCAGGAGGAATCTCTGCAGAAACCTGCTCTGGATCTTGCCCAATTGGCCGCCCACCGTGCGGTTTCCTACGCCCGTACCCGGTCGGATGAGGATCCCATCACCAATAACTTCTACCTGGGAATGGCCCATTTTGTGCTCGCCGAGAGCCTCCGCATGCGGTCCGAAGCCATTGAAATCCCCGAAGCGGCACTGGCAACCCAGCGCGCCACGCTCGAAACCCGGGCGGCCCTGCTGCTCAAGGCCCAACGGGCCTACTTTGACGCCATGGGCTCCAAGCATCCCCATTGGGCCGCAGCATCTGGCTACCAAATCGGCAGCATGTACGACGGGTTTTGGACCATGGTCATGGAATCGCCCATCCCTGAACCCCAGGAGCCCATCGAATCAGAAGAACTTCTGGAACTCTACCGCCGGGAATACCGCCTGGGCCTGGCGCGCATCCTCAAACCTCTTCTGGACCACGCGGTCCGCTATTGGGAGCTCACCGAGGCCATGGTTGCCCGCACGGGTGTGGAAAACCGCTGGAGTCAGCGCCTTGGGGAGGATCTGGCCACCCTACGGGAACGGGTGGCCCTGCTCGAACAAACCCTGGCCGAATCCGACAAGGACCGTGAAGACGGAAATATCTAAGGAGAGCCCATCACACGGTCCCTTCTCCGTACCTTGACAGCGTTTGACCCCTAACGTAGATCCCGCGCCCGCGTTTGCCCGCTTTGTGGTCAAGCGCATCGGCTGGCGTAGCTCAATTGGTAGAGCACCGGTTTTGTAAACCGGCGGTTGCGGGTTCAAGTCCCATCGTCAGCTCACCGGACAGGTTGTGGTGTCCAAAAAAATAACGGAGGGTTGCCCGAGTGGTTAAAGGGAGCAGACTGTAAATCTGCCGGTGTATGCCTACAGTGGTTCGAATCCACTACCCTCCACTGGGCCAGTGAAAACTGGCTTTGGTCACCACAATCCGATGGGAAATAGTCCATGCGAAACACCAATAGCGACAAGTAGAGTAGAGAGCAGACACAGAAGGCAATAGACAATAGGAAGAGGCCCAAGGGTTTTCTCCATCCATGAATTCGCGGGAGTAGCTCAGTTGGTAGAGCGTCAGCTTTCCAAGCTGAACGTCGCCGGTTCGAACCCGGTCTCCCGCTCTAGGTCACCCATTTTCACGAACCCCAACCCATTTCGTCAGCCCAACCCGTTCCATCAGTCCAACCAAGCAAACACCCCCAATCAAATATTCCGCCCAGGTAGCTCAGTGGTAGAGCACCTCCTTGGTAAGGAGGAGGTCGTGAGTTCGATCCTCATCCTGGGCTCTGAAACCAAGTTCCCCAAAAACAGCAAACCGCAAACCGAAAACTCAGAAGCAGCAGTAAGCAACCAAAGAAAAGGGAAGAAGAGATGTCGAAAGAAAAGTTCGCGCGCACAAAGCCCCACCTCAACGTCGGAACGATTGGTCACATCGACCACGGGAAGACCACATTGACAGCAGCGATAACGAAGGTGCTGGCCGAAAAGTTCGGTGGAGCCGCAATCGCCTATGCCGACATCGCCAAGGGCGGCACGGTTCGCGACGACTCAAAGATCGTGACCATAGCGACCAGCCACGTGGAATACGAGACGGACAACCGTCACTACGCGCACGTGGATTGCCCTGGCCACGCCGACTACGTGAAGAACATGATCACGGGAGCAGCGCAGATGGACGGCGCCATCCTGGTGGTGAGTGCATTGGACGGCCCCATGCCG
>JAUICN010000010.1 GCA_030427835.1 Polyangia bacterium
TTGGGACGGTGTTGGGGGTCTGAAGCGGGGAAGGAAGGGCGTCGAGAGGTCCCCTCGGGTCACGAAGGCGGGCTTTGGGCTCCCTGGAGGCGTGCCTGGCGTGGGTGTTGGGGGTGCGAGGGCTCGGTAAGAGGTGCGCGCGACGCATGACCCTGGGGCGGTTCAGGGGGCAAGGGAAGTGGCGATGCATGACCCTGGGGCGGTTCAGGGGGGTGCCTTCGGATTGTGTTCTTGGTAGTAAGAGAAGGTGACAGTCACTCCAACAACACCCCATGGATTCACACGATCCTTTGACCTTTGGGGGAAACTCCATGTGCTCCACGTGGAAAGCCACGCTCTTAAGGGTAACCTTCTCGGGGATCCCACCAGACGGGAGGTCCTGGTGTATGAGCCAGGCGACCTACCCAGCGCTGCACTTCCATGGGTCATGGTGCTCGGCGGATTCGGAAGTACCCCCAGAAGCATGGTCGCCTGCGATCCGTTCCGCCCAAACCTCGTCGAACGGTTGGACCACATCATGCGCACCAGTGTATGCAAACCTGCACTGGTAGTGCTTCCAGACGCGGTATCCAGCCTTGGTGGGAGTCAGTTCCTAGATTCACCCGTGCACGGTCACCATCAGCGGTTTCTTGCGGACGAGGTCCCAGCCCTTTTGACGCAGCACTTCCATGTGGCGACTGGCCCTGAAAGGCACGCTGTGGTTGGGCGTTCCTCGGGTGGTTTTGGGGCGCTGCGATTGGTGCTGGATCGACCGGACGCCTTTTCTGTGGTTGGCGCCCATGCCGCAGACGGCGCTTTCAAGGAAACCATGCCCCCGATCCTCCAACATGCCGCTATTCACATTCAACGTATGGGAGGACTCGAAGCCTACGTGCCGCAGGTGCTGTCCCGAGGATTCGAGGGAGCCGACTACGGTGCCATGTTTGCCGTCGCCTGTGGTGCCGCGTTTTCTCCCAATGTACGTGGCGCGCTGCCCTATGCTCATATGCCCTATGACGCGGAGACGCTGAAAAGAAATGAAGAGATCTGGCGATTGTGGCTGGGGGCAGACCCCGTCCATACGGTAGAGAATTGCTGCCCCCACGCGCTCCAAGGTGTTCGCTTCGCGTGGATTGATGCAGGGTACCACGACGAATACGGGCTTCAGTTTGCATCGCGTCAGTTGGCAAACGCATTCGAAAGCAAGGGAGTGGCGCTACACCATGAAGAGTTCCCGGGTGGGCACCGCGGGACCAGCTGGCGGTACGAGCACACCCTGCCTCCTCTCATTGAAACATTGTGGCAATGAATATTGGCACGGGCAATGTAGCTGCAGGAAAGCGTGAATAGGCTTCGAAGCACCGAGCTAGGTTCCTGCGGTGACCCAACCGTGGGGCTGTGGCGTGCACTTTTCCCGCATTTTTTTCCGACTTTTCCACCGACAGCAACGCCATGTGCTACATAGGGCGCCACGCACTCGAGGTCCTGAATGGCGACGACAAAAGCGACGAGCTCAAAGAAGGCAGCAACCAAAGTGGAAGCTGTAGAGAAAACCATGGAATCCAAAGGCAATGGTGTGGCAAAAGGCGGCGCGCAGGCAACTGCCGCCCGCATTTTAGAGGAAGGTGACAACGCCGCCGTTCAGGGTTTGGTGCGGGAGCTGGAATCAGAGAAGGCCACTGCCCAAACCCAGGCAGCCCGTGTGCTCAACGAGGTGGCGGTGCAAAAGCCCGAATCGGTGACGTCATTTGTGGACCGATTTGTGCTTGGTCTCCGCTCAGAAAACAAGCGTGTGGTACAAGCCTGCGCAGAAGCACTACCTGGAGTCGCCCGGGTGGCGCCGGCACGGGTGGCAAAGCATCTCGACAAAATTACAGGAGCTTTTGCGGAAACTAGCGACGTAGGTAAGCACGGTATCGTACAAACCTTTGTCGCACTTTGTTCCGCTTCTGTGGCCTACCAACGTAGGTTAGAGCCTGCGCTTAAGGTGGCCCTGGAGTGGGCGGACGGGAAAACCTTGCGAGCATGGACAGAAGCTGTTCTTCCTGCCCTTAAGGGTGAACCCCATGCCAACGCACGCGCAGTCGTGGAGTCCCGACTAGGGAGCCTTACGAAACCACTGGCGCAACCCATTGCAGACTTCCTAGGTGTGAAGCTGCGTGTGAGAAGGTAAATTGGACCTGCTTACCCTTACCGTACTGGTAGGGGCAGGGCTTGTTGCCGGGTACATCAACGCCACTGCGGGTGCAGGATCCCTTCTCACCCTTCCCGCGCTGATCTTTTCTGGCTTGGATGCCAGCGCTGCCAACGCCACCAACCGAGTTGCGGTACTGATTCAGCTAACCGTAGCCTGGTGGACCTACCACCAGGGTGGAGTGAGGCTCGATCGTCGTGTGGGCTGGACCCTGGTGGCACCTGCCCTTGTGGCTTCCCTGGGAGGAGCCTGGGTGGCCGCCCAATGGTTTACTCACAGGCAGCTCCAGGGATCCATCGTGATCGCCATGTGTGTGTTCGCGGTACTGTCACTCGTCCCATCCAAACCCGCCACCACGGCCAAATCGATTCCCTCAAGCCCGCCTTCATCAAATACACGCAGGCAGAGAGCAGGAACTCCCGAAAGCAGCCACGTAGGCCTTGACCATGTGGTGGGAAAACCCGCGGTGATGCTGCTGTTCGCCGCCATTGGGGCCTATGCCGGATTTCTTCAGGCCGGGGCGGGCGTGCTCATTCTCCTGACGCTTTCCCGCGGCTTTGGCGTGCCCTTGGTGATCGGAAACGCAATCAAGGTGGCTGTCCTTGCGGTCTTAACACTACCCGTGCTCCTGGCCTTCCTCTACTGGGGGGAGCAGGTAGATTGGTTCAGGGGCTTGGTGCTCGCTTTCGGAACGACGGTGGGGGCGCGTCTAGGGGCCCTTCATACCCTCTCCAAGGGGGAGAGCTTTGCCAGAACCATGTTGCTGTTCAGTGTGGGGCTCGCTGCTGTGAAGTTAGCCTGGGATCTGTGGTAGCTTGCTTTGCCATGGGCCATCTTACTTGGGTGCGATCTTCATATCTTTGGAATAAAACCCAAACCGGGTCCCTAGGGACAAAACGGATTCTGGTGGAATTCCTAACTAAGGGAACTTGCGCTTTGACGCTGCTGGCTTTCGGTTGCGGTGGGAACCCAACCGCTACGCCTTCGGGCACGGGAGGCGGAACAGGTGGGGAAGACAATTCTGGGGGCACCCTACAGGATGGTATTGGATTGGAAGGAATTGGCTCTGAGATGCAGGTCGCCCGTGTCACCAACCCCTGTGAGGGAGTACTGGTTACGGAGGGTACCCAACTGCCCCCGGCCATGGTGTACCAGGGAGTTTCTGGACCTGGGCTCTACGAATCAAGCCAGCCTAGCGCGGCAAGCTACGGGTACCTCAAACACGGCATGGCGGTGCGCACCGTTGGGGCGGTCGAACAGGGCCGCGTACGTGTGGTGATCGACGGACCGCTAAAAACCAGGGGCTGGACACGGGCCCAGGATCTCGGAGCCGTGGTTGCTCAAAAGGGTCGCATACCTGGCACTCCAGTATCTGTGGCGGCCGGTGACGTGCTGTGCGTGCTCGGCCCCATGGACGGTAGGGATGGAATCTACCGGGTAGCTGCAACGCCGACCGGGTTGGATGGGGCAGAGCGCTTTGAGGGGATCTATCCAGCTTCCAGACTTGGGGGCTCCGGCGTGAGGGATTCTACCCAACCCACAACCCACCATTTGCCGGTAGGAAGCAGTCTCACCCTGGTGAACAAACCCTCAGGGGATCCGGTGGCGGTGGTTGCCGCGGGACAGGCAGCGGTACCCGTGGAAGTGGTGCGACAGTCAGGGGATTGGCGCGCCGTCCGGATAGGCAACGGGCCCACCCTGGTGGGCTATCTTGGCCCCCACGAAAATCTCGTGTCCGGTGGTCGGGTAACGAGCAGCACAGCGGCCGGTAGTGATCCGGAAGACAACGCCACCCGTGGTATCCCAGCATCCATCCAAAGGGAGGAGAGTTACCCCATGGTTCGTGTTGCCGAGGGTACCCGCGTGAAGTTTCGAGGCAGGACCGTGGCTATTCTGAAATCAGAAGCGGTGGGCCGCGAACTGCAACGCTACGACTCGGGTGAGGTGGATGTCTACCTGGCAGTGGACCCCGATGTCACCGTGAGGGGTATGGTAGCCGTGGACTCCTTGGCGGCCTATTGATCAAAAACGGGCCAAGCCTATGGGGACGCCAAAGGAGACGTCAACAGCGAAGGTTCATAACCTTCAGGCGGAACGTAACCCAAAAGATGGAGTACCGTAGAAGCGACGCTCGCAAGCCCCATGTCCTTTAGATCGGATCGGAGCGCCACCCGCACGTCTGGATCCTGAGCATCCATGTAGAAGGGTACCGGGTTGAGAGTGTGGCTCGTTTTGGCAGCCCTTGGCTCCAGGATTTTGCCCCCCTTTCGCATCCACATTTCGTCGGCATTGCCGTGATCTGCGGTGACAATGAGTGCCCCCTTGGCCTTCTGCACCGCGGCCCGCAGCCGGCCTACGGACTGATCCACGGTCTCCACGGCTCGTATGGCGGCAGCAAGGTTCCCGGTGTGACCGACCATGTCGCCGTTGGCATAGTTGATGCGAATGTGACGCGTTCCCTTGCCGATCTCGGCCAGGGTGGCTTCCGTGATCTCATGGGCTTTCATTTCCGGGTGTTCGTCAAAGGGTGTTGAATCGCTTGGGATCTCTAGATAACGCTCGAATTTCTCATCAAACTTTCCGCTTCGGTTGCCGTTCCAGAAGTAGGTGACGTGGCCAAATTTTTGGGTTTCGCTGCAGGCAAACTGCTCTATTTTTTGCCGTGCAAGGTATTCACCTAGGGTCCGATCGATTTCCGGTGGTTCCACCAGGTAGTGTTGGGGGAGTTTGAGATCGCCATCGTACTGCATCATGCCGGCGTAATACACGTGGGGCCGGGGGCTGCGGTCGAAGTGTGCAAAGACATCGTCCGAAAAGGCCTGGGAGATTTCAATGGCGCGATCGCCACGGAAATTGAGGTTGATCACCGCAGCTCCGTCACGAATGGGACCACAGGGTTGTCCCCGATCGTTGGCCACCACAAACGGGGGAAGGAATTGATCGGACGGGGAACCCATTTCGGAACGCAAAATCCGTACAGCCTGCTCTGCGTCCTCAAAGAGGCGCGCGTTTCCCCGCACGTGGGTCTCCCATCCCCGTTGAACCATGGCCCAATCCGCGCCGTACCTATCCATGGTGAGTGCCATGCGGCCACCGCCCGAGGCAATGCGATAGTCCCGCCCTGCATCTCGCAGTTTCTTTAGGTGTTTTTCCAGCTCCTGAATGAAGCCAATGGATGTTCCGTCTTGCACGTCGCGGCCGTCGAGCAGCACGTGCGCTCGCAGTGCGTCAACCCCACCCTGATCGGCTGCGTCAATCATTGCGTGCAAATGATCGATGTGGCTATGCACGTTGCCATCCGAGAGCAGGCCAAGCAGATGAAGGGGCTCCCCGCTTTCACGAACCGTTTTTGTGGCCTGTTCCCAGGTTTTCCCGCGGAAGATCTCCCGGGTTTGAATGGCCTGATTGACCCGGGTCGCTCCCTGGGAGAAGACGCGACCCGCGCCCAGGGCATTGTGCCCCACTTCACTGTTGCCCATGTCTTTGTCCGAGGGCAACCCCACCGATCTTCCGTGGGCACGCAGGGTGGTGGAGAGGGACTGGACTCCGAGAAGATCCAGGTGGGGTGTGCGGGCAAGGTGCACCGCGTCGCCTTCGTCCCCCGGCCCCACCCCAATCCCGTCCATTACCACGAGAACCACAGGGCCCTGTACGGGTCGAAATCCAGGCAGACGCTTCAATTCCGGTAGTTGCCCCATGCGCCAATCCGCTTAGCCTGACCGGGCGACAGGTCAAGAGGCTGGATCAAGACCCTGGGACTGGTGAACATCTCCCTGGTGGGCTATCAACATCCACGAACTATGACGAAACAGCAGACGACTGGGCGTGCCATCAAAAAAGTGCTGGTGGCAAACCGTGGCGAGATTGCGGTTCGAATCCTACGAACGCTCCGGGAGATGGGCCTGCAAAGCGTGGCGATCTACAGTGACGCCGACCGAAATGCATTGCACGTCCAGCACGCGGACGAGGCCGTGCATGTGGGGCCCACCGCGAGCCGCGAAAGCTACCTTTCCATTGAAAAGGTGTTGAACGCCTGCAAGCAAACCGGGGCGGACGCGGTGCACCCGGGGTACGGCTTCCTGAGTGAGAACGCTGATTTTGCTCGGGCATGCGCCGGGGCGAACATTGTATTTATTGGGCCCGAGCCCACGGCCATGGACGTGATGGGGCACAAAACCCGTGCCCGTGAAGCCATGATTGCAGCCGGGGTTCCCGTGGTACCCGGTGCGCATGTGGAGTCGGTGGAGGAGTTGACCAAAGCCGCCATTGAGGTGGGGTTTCCGATCATGCTGAAGGCAGCAGCGGGCGGTGGCGGTAAGGGTATGCGGCTCGTCGAGACCCCGGAAGATTTGGAATCGGCCTACAACCGGGCCCAGTCGGAGGCGCTCAATGCCTTTGGCGATGGGCGGGTGTACCTGGAGAAGGCGGTCATGCAGCCAAGGCACATTGAGATTCAAGTGCTGGGCGATACCCACGGCAACGTGGTGCACCTGTTTGAACGGGACTGCTCCGTGCAACGCCGGCACCAGAAGGTGGTGGAGGAGACCCCATCGCCTTCCACGCTAGCCACGGAGGCCCTGGTGGAAGAAATGGGGCAAGTGGCCGTGAGGGCGGCCCAGGCAGTGAACTACCATTCCACGGGAACTGTAGAGTTTCTATTGGCCCAGGATGGCTCCTACTACTTTCTGGAGATGAACACCCGGCTGCAGGTGGAGCATCCGGTGACGGAGCTCATCACGGGCATGGACCTCGTAAAGCAGCAGATCCGAGTGGCCCAGGGGGAAACCCTGGGATTTGAACAGAAGGACGTGGTTCGCCAGGGCCATGCCATTGAGTGCCGGGTCTACGCGGAAGACGTAACCCAGAACTTCATGCCCAGCCCAGGGACGATCACCCAACTGTGTGTTCCTGAGGGGCCGGGAGTCCGCAACGATTCAGGGATTTACGGAGAAAGTGTGGTCACAAGTGCCTACGACCCCATGCTTTCGAAACTGTGCGTATGGGCGCCGGATCGCCGGGCGGCCTGCGCTCGTATGGCCCGTGCGCTTTCAGAATACGTCGTGGGAGGCGTCACCACGAACCTACCCTTTCACATGGCGCTGATGAGGCACCCGGGGTTCCTTGAGGGGGAGTACGATACTGGTTTTATTGCGCGCAATCAGGATTCCCTGCTGACACCACAGGAACCAAGCAAGGAGGAACTGATCTCGCTTGGAGTGGCCGCTGCCGTGGCCTGTGCAACGAAGGACCGACAACAGGCTGGAAGGTCCAGCGAGCAACCCACCGGTACGCAGATTTCGTCCTGGCGCCGTGCGCGTGCCCTCTGGCGACATTAGCGACCTTGGTGCAGTGGGCAGTAGTGCTTAGTCTGTGGTGATTGTGCCGTAGGACAGGCCACTGCCTGAGGTGGGGTTGGTGGTGGGTACGGTGCTCGTTGAGCCCGTGGCGGTTTGAATGCGCACACATCCGGAACCACCCCCACCACCGCCCGCGCTGCTGTTGTTGAGTGTGCGGTCTGCACCGGGTGCCCCGGCAGTATTCGAAGTACCGCCACCGGAGCCGCCGCTTGCCACGTTGGCTCCTCCAGCAGCAAGGCCGGTGGATGCGTCGGAACCGTCCGCACCGTCGCTCCCCGATTGAATGCCACTCGCGCTCCCACCCCCACCACCGCCGGCCGCTGAAACCAGGTGACTTCCCGAAAATTGGACGAGGGGTGCTTCGATCAAAATGGCGCCGCCGGAACCTCCGCCGCCTCCGCCGCCCTTGGCAACCGTGCCAAAACTATTGCTTCCACCTTTTCCGCCGCCGCCCCCCGCGTGGATGGACCCCGCAACGGTGATGGACTGGGTGGAGGAAATTTGAAGGGCGCCGCCACCGCCACCGCCATCGCCACCTAGGCTCGGATCTCCGCCTCGCCCGCCACCACTGCCCCCCTCTAGGGGTTCTAGGGTTGCGGCGATATTTGCGCCTGCCGCGCCGCCCGTGGCCTGCGCTCCCATGGGACCACCCGTACCTCCTGCGCCACCCGCAGTGCAGTGGCCAGCACCACCCCCTCCGCCGCGGTTGTTGCCGTTGGGGTTACCCACGACTCCCGGCGCGTTTCCTATGCCGTTCCCTCCCGCAGAGGTTCCACCGGCACCGCCACCGGGACCCGCGGTCGTTGTGGAACCCGAAGCATCGATGGTGCCGTGTACGGTCACATCCCCATCGGCAAGAATGACCAGCGGTTTGTCGCCCACAACCTTCATGGTGACACCTGCGGAAACGATCAGGTTTCTGGCGTACAGCACGCATACTTGAACGGAACCCGAGTTTTGGGATTCCACGGCGGTGTCCGTGCTGGGGGAAGAACAGGCGGTGGTGTCGAACGTGAAGGTACTGTTCACAATCAGTGTGGCTGGGGGCGTCTGTTTGAAGTCCGTGCCGTTTGAAACGTTGGACGGCACCACCTGGGCACAGCGGGTGGCGGTGGTTGCACAGCCGAGGGTACATACCTCAGTCACCTCGGTTCCTCCGCTGCAAAAACGGTAGACCCCCGCCGTGCACGTCGCGGCTCCCGTACAGGAAGTCCCTGAGTCGATCTCCCCATCGATTGCGCCGTCCTGTGGGCCAGTGGTGGCATCGGTTTCCAGTCCCCCATCCGCTCCCCCGTCCACAGGCCCTGTGGACCCGTCACCGGTACCCGCGTCTGAGGTAAGCTGGAGTCGGCTTGTATCAGGGTTTACGATGAGCCCGCAGCCCTGGGACGACAGAGGAAAGGCCAAAAATAGGCCCGAGAGTATGTAAAACCTACGCACTTCTTTAAGGCTAGCACGTGAACTCGGCGGGGATCCTTGCCGGAGCTGCCTTCTGGGCTCCCTACCCCAGGCGCAACCTGCTAGGGTTCGGCCCTGCGTGTCCTAGGGCACGTCGGAAACTGCGAGGTTTGGCGTGACGGGCCTGCAGGACAAGCCGATGGGCACAGACTAGACCGCGTCGGAATTTATCTGATCGACCCTCGGCACCCAGCAAAACCACCATGCCCCTCCAGTCTCCTCACCAATACTCGGCATTGCCTCGTCAACTGTCACGCCCTGGAGGTTCCGCTGGGCACCGATCATTCACTCATCTAAATTCCGACGCGGTCTAGTGGATTGGAAGGCCATAGTAAGCCTGGCGGTGTGTGCGGGTACAGTGCTTGTGATGGCCTGGAGCAGGCTAGGTCCCGACGTGGTGCTTTTCGGCGGACTGGTCGTTTTGGTGGTACTGGGTGTCCTGAAACCGGAGGATGCGTTTTCTGGGTTTGCCAATGAGATGGTGTTTGCCGTGGGTGCGTTGCTTATCGTGGCCCGGGGCCTTCGGGAGACCGGGAGCCTTCAGGTCGTGGCCACAAAGGTACTCGGACGACCCTCCACCGTGATGGGTGCCCAGTTTCGACTCATGTGGCCGGTGGCGTTGGCCAGCGCATTTCTGAACAACACACCCGTGGTTGCCATGATGGTGCCCACGGTTTCGGATTGGGCGAAGCGCATTGGGGTTCAACCTTCCAAGCTGCTGTTGCCCCTGAGCTACGCTGCCATCGTGGGTGGGCTGTGTACGTTGATTGGAACGAGCACGCACCTGGTGGTCGTGGGTATGGCCCGTGCGTGGGATCCCACGTTGCACATTGGCCTTTTCGAACTCGCACCCATGGGAGTGACGATCGCTGTGGCGGTCATCGTGAGCATTTTGGTGCTGTCACGGTGGTTGCTGCCCGCACGGGAAGGCGCCCGTTCGCGGCTGTCGGAACCACGGGAGTACACGGTGGCCATGCGTGTGACCGCCTCCACCACGGTCTCTGGCCGAACCATCGAGCAAGCGGGCCTGCGACGCCTGCCTGGGTTGTTTCTGGTGGAGATCCAACGGGCGGGGCAAAGCCTTGTGGCTGTGGGGCCAGACACCCCCATGCAATCCGGGGACGTGCTGATTTTTGCGGGCGAGGTGGAAAGCGTGGTGGATCTGCGCAATCTGCGCGGGCTGGAGCCCGCCGAGGATCAGGTGGGGAAACTGATGCAACCCAACCGGCAACGGCGCTTGGTGGAAGCCGCCGTGGCTGCCCGATCGCCGCTTGTGGGGCAAAGTGTTCGTGACGCCGCATTTCGCACCCGGTACCACGCGGCGGTCATCGCCGTTCACCGCCGTGGACAACGGGTGAAGTCACGTATTGGTGACATTGTGTTTGAACCCGGGGATACGTTGCTGCTCGAAGCCCCCTCTTCCTTCTGTGAACTGTACCGCAACGACCCAGACTTTGCGGTGGTGAGTGAGGTGGAGGGCAGCACGCCGGTGCAACACGATCGTGCCTGGTTGGGGTTTGTGGTGGTGGGCTCCATGGTGGCCTGCACGATCACGGGCCTGCTGCCTCTGGTGACTTCGTCGTTGCTCGCCGCAGCCGCCATGGTGGTACTGGGTGCGCTCACCCCCGTGCAGGCCCAGCGGGCGGTGGATTTGCGGATCCTTGTGGCCATTGCAGCAAGTTTTGGCCTTGCCCTTTCCTTGCAACGATCCGGTGCGGCGGACTGGATTGCCCAGGCGATTGCCCCCCTGCTTTCCGGGGACGGAGTACAGAGCGCCGACATGCGGGTCCTTCTGTCCACGGTGTACCTACTCACGGCGTTGTTGTCCGCGGTCACCACCAACAATGCGGCTGCAGCGTTCATGTTTCCGGTGGCCATGTCGCTTACGACCATGTTGGGAGTACCGCCGAAGCCCGTCCTGTTCGTTTTGATGATGGGGGCATCTGCAAGCTTTGCCACGCCCATCGGCTACCAAACCAATCTGATGGTCCTAGGACCGGGTGGTTACCGGTTTTCGGACTTTCTGCGCCTGGGTGTGCCCCTGCAACTCCTGGTGGGAGTGATCGCGGTGGGGACCGTGCTGTTGTTCGGGTGGGGTTTCCCGTGAGTCACGGGAACCGTTCACTTGTACAGGAGGAGCTTGCCTTTTCCGAGTCGACGAACGCACTCTCCGATCAGGTATTCGGCGCACTGCAATCCCGTGCCCGCAGTCGTACACCTGCCCCCGCACCGCTGCACGTGGGGGATACCCACCGGAGTCTCCCGGCGGATCTTGCCCAGTCCTGCGCCCGCATCATGGAAGCGTCGGGTGCCTTTCACTACAGTGCGCCCGCGGGCATCCAGGAAACGCGGGCTGCATTTTGCGCGCAGCTTTCCCGTTGGATGCCCGGGGACCTGGCGCTCCGGGTTTGTGCAGATGACGTGGTAGTCACCCACGGTGCCACGGGCGGGTTGAGTGTGGTGTGCCAGGCACTGCTGAACCCAGGAGACGAGGTTCTGATACCCGCACCGTTTTGGCCACTCATCCGTGGCATTGTGCGTGGGCGGGGTGCGAACGCCGTGGAGGTTCCGATGTTCGACCGATTGAAGAACCCAGACTTCAATCCGGTGGACGCCATTGAACAAAAATGTACGGACCGTACGCGATTGCTCTACCTGAACACCCCCCACAATCCCACGGGGCAGGTGCTTTCCCACGCCACCTTGCGTGCGCTGCTGGACATGGCCCTGGCGCGAAAGCTCTGGGTTGTGCTGGATCTTGCCTATGATGGATTGATCTATTCGAATCCAGCAAACCGCACTCCCCCGGAGGGAAACTCTGCCCTTGCGGTGGCCATGGAACACCCGGCCTGGGGGCAGGTGATTTCCTGCCACACCCTTTCGAAGTCGTTCGGAATTGCGGGAGCCCGTGTTGGGTTCGTGCATGGTGCCGCTCGAGCTATGGAGCGGCTCCGCTCGGTGATGACATTCCACTCCTACTGCGCCCCCCGACCCATGCAGCAAGTGGCGGCACTCCTGCTTACGCGGGGGCAAGCCTGGGCCGCGGACCTGCGCGAACAGAACGGCATGGCTGCCGGGGAGGTGTCGGCATGGCTTCGTCAGTGGACGGGCCAATCCGACGTCTCAGTGGATGCTGGGACCTTTGCGTTCTTTGAAGTTCCGGCGGTGGCCCGGGGAGAATGCACCCTAGGCGCGTGGCTGGAACGGTGCCTGGACCACGGCGTGTTGCTTACACCCGGCATTGCGTGTGGAGAGGACTACGGGAACTGGGCGCGCCTCTGTTTTACGTCTGTGGGGCCCACTCAGTTGACCGCAGCACTGCAATCTCTTGCGCCGCTACTGGCCTAGCAGCTCGATTGGCCTAGCAGCGCGATTGGCCTAGCGCTGCTACTGGCCGAGTGGCTCGATTGGCCTAGCTGGTTTCGGTGGGGACCCAACTGTTGCAGTGGCCCTTTGGATGGATGGGGCCCTTGACGAGGGTGCAGGCGCCGCAGCTGTTGGGCTCCGGTGCGACCTGCCAAAAACGACAACCTTCGCAGACTTTGGCCGCGTCAGGGGAATGGTCCACATACTTGAGTTGTTCGCGGGTGGTGCGATCCTGGGAGCTCAGGCCGGCAAGATCGGTGCAGGCAAGCTCCTTGTTTTTGCTTCCGCAGCCCTGGAGCAGCGCCCCTCCAGTGACGACCGCACCGGCCGCCAACGCGGTGCCCGTGGCCACGGTTTGCAACCACTGTCTCCGTGAGACCTGCACGCCAATGTTCAAGCTCTGTTCGGATAGGGCCGTTTCAGAAGGAGTGCCTTGGGGGGAAACAACGGTGAGGTGCTTTTTCATGGTGCGGATCTTCCTTGGGGATTGGTGTTGCTACGTGTTTGTTTCGCGGCGCAATGCCGTACAGCCCTGCAATCACGCTTCACCAAGAAAGCGCCAGCTCCGGCCGCGGTCAAGTGGCGACGGTGCCGGGGTTCGTGTTTGGGTGGATTTGATCCACAAAACGAAGGAGTTCGCGGGAGTGCTCAAATAGTAAAAATGGAATGTCGGGATAGGTTTTGGGCCACTGAATTCTGATTTCATTTAGAACAGCGACCCTGTGGGGTTTGCTTGGCACCTTGCGAATGGCCACGCCCGCGATTCGCCCGGGGTTGTTTTGAACGATCTGTTGGTAGATGACGGGATCCTCCTGGCCTGAATCCCCCACGAGAATGAAGCTCTGCACCGGTAGGGAGTGGAGAATCCCCTCCACCTTTTGTTGTTTGTGACCGTGGGTTCCGTCTGGGGCAAAGCCCTGCATGCTTGGGCCCCAATCCCGTAGCAACAGGGGGCCCCTTGGCATCTGGTGGTGCTCGAGCCAGTGGGTGAGGTGGTCGTGCACGTTCACGGGGCTGCTGGACACATAGAAGACGGGTCGCCCCCCGGCGAGTGCCTGGTAGGCCTGGGCAACGTCCACAAAGGGGGGGCGCTTGGTGATTTCACCAAGGAACAGGGAACGGGCCCGGGAGAGGCGGCTTGTGACATGGGTGTCGATGATCGTGTCGTCAATGTCCGAAATCACAAGGGGCGCACGTATTTGTGCCCGTCCTTGCGCCGACGGTTCCACGGAGGGGTCCAAGGCTGCAACCCAAACCTGGCAGGGGATCGTGTGCTCTCGCTTGCCCAACCGGGTGGAGAGCAGCACGTTGTGCCAACCCGGTGTCAGGGGCCCGGGTCCGCCAGAGCTGTCGAGTGCACAGGTTACGTCGACAAAGCCTTCGTCGTCGGTTGATGCCTCCACAATCCTGTGCCCGTTGCAATGAATCTGCACCTGAACCCCTGGGATTTCGGCGGTTCGGTATCGGAGAACAGATGCCCAAATGCCGCCGAACAGACCACGGGCGAGTTTGGGGTTTGGCAGCGGTCGATGCTCGAGAACCCTGGCGCGGATCCGTACCTGGTGTGGGGTTCCCCAGCCAAGGTAGGGGTGGATGCGTGGGCGCACGGGAACGCCCAACAGGCGACGCACGGCCCACCTGAACCTCTGTTGCCAGGACTCCCACCGGGCCCAAAGGGGGCCCAGTGCCACCATGACGCGCACGGGGAAACTTGGGGACCGGCGGCTGGAATCAGGAATCGACATGTGCTGCAGTTCGTGCGATGGGTGTGCCATGTTAGGGTCAATTATGGAACAGTCGATTCAACAAAAAGCGATTTCTATTCTCAACCGGGTCATGGAGTTCGAGCTGGCGGGGGTGGTGCGCTACACCCACTACGCCCTGATGGTATCGGGGCCCCATCGCATTCCATTGGTGTCCTTTTTGAAGGCCCAGGCCAAGGAGTCCCTTGCCCATGCGGAACAGGCGGGCGAACTTCTTACAGGGCTTGAAGGGCACCCTACCCTGAACATCGCGGCGATTGAGGAGACCCACCAGCATTCCACAGAGGACATCCTTCAGGAGAGCTTGGATCACGAACTGGCAGCCTTGGCACTCTACCGGGATCTATTGGACACCGTGCGGGACGCATCGGTGTACCTGGAAGAATATGCGCGGGGCCAGATTGCCACCGAAGAGCAGCACACCATGGAGCTCAAGAAGATGCTTCGGGACTTGTCCTAGCGGGGGACTTTTTGAGGTCCCGCTCGTCGTGGTCTAGCGTTCGCAGAAGTGCGTGTTCGTGCTTCCAACACAGAAGTTGGTGACGGAGGTGCTGCCGCCAGCGCAACCCTGGACTTCGCATTTGTCGATGTAGGTATCCTTGCCGGGCTGGGGTTCCTCCGTGGGGGGGGCTGTGGGGCTAGTAAGCGTACGTGTCCACCGGGTGCGTTCACCAATGTAGAACGGGTGTTCCACCGCAAACCAAAACTGGGGCGTGTTGGTGTTGGCGTCCGTGCAGTTGGGGTCCGTGCAGAACAGCACCTTGATGTGAATGTCCTTGGACTCATCCTTGGACTCCACGCTCAGGTTTTCCACGTCCACGTCTTGAAGATCCACGGGGGCGGGGTCGCCGGAACGATCCCAGTTGACCGAAAATGCAAATCCGGGGTCACGTACCTGGGTGGACACGTAACGGAGACCATTTTCAACACCTGGCAGCCGGAGCTCGATCTCCAGAAAGGCATTGCGTGCGCAACCGGTGCCCCATGCGAGGCCCACAAGAATGAACAGCAGGGTGAATCGCGGGGTCGCCAATGGGCGGTTGGGGGCACGCGCGCTCCGCCCCTGCACCTTTGGGGAAATCGTGTTGGGCCTCATAGGGAAACGCTCCTGTCTGAGCCGGGATCCAGCTGTGCGTTCTTCTGCAGCAGAACGCTGGTCACGATGACCGTGGTGAGTGCCGCCACACCCACGGCCACCCAAAAGCCGGGCCGTTTGCGTAGGGCCTTGCCCGATGGGTTCTTCTCCCACTGCACCGTGATGACCTTGCGCTCCCCATCGTCAATGGACCCCTGCCAAATGAAGGGCTTGTAGCCGTCCTGCTGCACGATGAGATCGTGGTGACCTGCGTTGGCTTCCACTTCCATGGGGCGTTGTCGCCGGTCCACGAGGCCACGGTCGTCCATTCGGATGTCGTGCAGAACGGCGGAGTCTAGGCCCACCAGGGCGAGAATCGCCACGCGGGCAGCCACCTCGGCCCGATATTGGGTCGCGGTCTCCTGGTTGCTTCCGTCAGGGTAACGCCGCAGGTAGTCGTCAAAGGCGTTGCGTGCTTCCAGGTGTTTGCCCAATGCACGGAGGGCCACACCCATGTTGAAAAGCGCGCTTGGCACTTGCACCAGCTCGTAGGCGCGGCGAAATCGGTCGACCGCATCGGCCCAACGGCCCTCCTCTGCGGCACGGCTGCCCTGGGAAAAGAGCTGACGGGCCAGCGCCACGCGGGTTTCCTGATCCAACTCCACTGTTTCAAGGGAGCGTTGACCTTCCGGTTCCAGGGCACGTTGCCCCTCCGAGGAGTTTTGGCTCCCGGATTGATTTAATCCCTGGGCCTTCACTGGGGTGGCTAGAGAGAGAATGCAGACCAGGGGTGCAAGCGCCGCAACGCATGGGGAGAATCCAGCCCATTGGGGGAACCGGGCCCGTGTTGAAATCGCTGATGGCATAGGACGCCCCCGACGGGGCTGCCCCCCCCTTGGGTAGGAAGAAGGTATTCGGCTTCGCCCATGAACGCCAGGTTCCTGCCACGGGGTTGCCAGTGATTTTGTAGACCGCCTCATTTTTACACTTTATCTGCGCGGCAGAATTTTTAATTCTACACGAACATCACCTTGAGACCTGAAACGCGGTGGGGTCTGGGGAGTCCAGCTGGGGCCGTGGTGGGGTGAATAGGCCGGGCGATCGTGGGGCTTGTTGGCCCCCTTCCATTCCCAAAAACGCTCTAATCTCACCAACTCGCGTCATTTTTCGTAGGCACGGTTGTTGCTGTTACTTTGAGCATCATGCGTGACAACCAAAGTTCAGCCGTATTGAAGAGAGTGGGGGCTCTCCTGTTTTCCAGTGTGGGCATGTGCTCCAGTGTGGGCCTGCTCCTGGCGCCCGCACTTACTTCATGTGCCGGCGAGGTGCAGACCTGGGACCTGGCTCGCCAGGACGACCCGACCCCCACTCCCACGCCGACTCCCACCCCAACTCCGATTCCCCTGCCCCCCGCCCATCTGGAAGGAGCTGACCCGGTCTGCCCAGACGGGTACGAGCTTGTGTTTGACAGCACGACCATCGAGGTACCCCGGGCCGACAACGTGGATGCCAGCTTGATTGGGCATCTGTTTACCCGTGACTTGCAGCCCTACCGTGGCTCCGCCGGCGGCAGCCTATTTGAAGGCCAGGTCCCCGTGCGTAACGTGTCCCTTGGTTCTTTCAAGGCCCAGCGCACCGTGTACGAAAAACAACGGAACCTGTTTCTGACCTTGAGTGCCACCGGCCTTCTAAGCAGCGTTCTCTCTGCAGTTGGGGGCAGCCTAGGTGCCGGTGTGACCACGGGTGACCTCAAGGACGTCCGCATGGTTCGCTATTCCGCCGAGTACCTCTCGGTGAACAAGGTGGGTGATTTCGTGAACGGGGTCGTACGCACCAAGCCCATTCCGCCCGAGGCGGCCTACGTCTTGGCCGAGGTGAAGATGGGCCGATCCCTGGATATCTACACCTACGGGACCACACGCCAGGTGCACCGCGGTTTGGTTGCCGAAATCGGCAACGGCGTGCCCGGCGCCCAACAAATGGGAGGCACCATCAACCAGGGCGGTACCACCGACGGTGATGAACTGAACTCCAACCATTTTCAGACCCGGTACATTCGTCAGACCTACAACGCCACCACCACCGTGCACACCAACGGCCTTACTCCCAACACGAACGGCGCCATGTTTGTGGCCAACGATGTGGACGTGAAGAACAACTTCACCGAGTTTGGCCCACTGGCTGTGGTGAAACTGGTGTTCATGAGCGTACCCCGGACCTGCTTGCCCACGGACCGCACGCTGGAGCTTGCGGATCCCATTGAGTACGAGGTTCGCGCCGAGGCCATCAAGGTGTACCAGAATGGTCGCAAAAATATTGGAGATGTTCTTTTTGGGATTTCCAACCCTCCTTCGGAGTGGAACGTACAGGCGGCGATTTCCCTGGACGGCAACCGTGTAAACATTGCGGAAGAGACGGCTACCGTGCTCAATGAAACCAACGTGAAGGACAACACCACCTACACCCGTAGCTGGTCCTATGTTCTCAGTGCATTGCCTGGCCAACAGCTCCGTTTGGGCATCGAGGGTTCTGTAACCCCCAAGGTGGGCACGGACAGCCACAGCCTGCCTGAGAGCTCGGTAACCATCGACCTTGCCGAAGACACCAACCGCTGTGACGAGGGGGTGGTGCTTTGCCCCGAGGGACCCCTGATGCTGGAAGACAAGTCCGAACCGAGCCTGGGTACCTACCAGGTGAAGTGGTCGGTCACCCGGGCCCGCTAGTCCCCTTCTAGAACCCAACCTGTGAACCCGCGTGCGCGAATGGAGCGTCCGCGGGTTCTATTTTTTTTGGCCCAACACTGGTAGCCTTGGGGTGTGGTACCTTCTCGCTATTGCCCGTTGATGTTGCTTGGTCGCGGGGGCATGGCGGATGTGTACTTTGGGGCCCTGAAGGGTGCGGAAGGTTTTATTCGGCCGGTGGTGCTGAAACGGGCGGTCGGAGGTCGGGGGGCCACGGCTGAACAGGCCCGGGAGGGCTTGATTCAGGAATCGCGCCTGTGTGGTTTGCTCAATCACCCCCACGTGGTGCACATCTACGACCTCTTTGAGTCGGAGCAGGGTCTCACGCTCGCCATGGAATACGTACAGGGCACCTCGCTGCAAAGCCTAGTGGAACTGCTGCGAGAAGAGGGGGGGCAAATCCCCTGGGCGGTGGCCTCGCGGATGGGAGCGGACGTGGCCCGTGGCCTGCATCACGCCCATCACGCCACCGCACCGGATGGCAGCCCACTGGCCGTGATCCACCGCGATGTGAGCCCCAAGAACCTACTTATTACCGAAGATGGTGTAACCAAGGTGGCCGACTTCGGGATTGCGCGCAGCTCCCTACGGGAGTTGACCGCCACCGCCATCGTGAAGGGAACACCCAGCTACTTTTCGCCGGAGCAGGCCCGGGGAGAACCCCTGGACTGGCGCACGGATGTGTTTTCCCTTGGGGTGGTGTTGCACGAGCTGTTCTCCCAGCACTACCTGTTTTTGAAGGCCAGCCCCATCGCCACCATGAAAGCGATTCTACGGGAATCCCCCCCTCCCCTACCGGACACCATTCCACGGACCGTACGCACCTTGGTCAAACACATGCTGACCAAGCGGGTGGACCAACGGGAACTTTCCATGGGCGAGGTGGCCGACACGTTGGAAACCGCCATTGCAGGTCGGGGAGGAAGTGAACGGGACGTGGCCCAGTTTCTCCAGGCCGAATGCAGCGCCCAGATCCAGGCACGGCGCCAACGGGTAAGCGAACTCCTGACTGGATCAGACCTCTTGGAAGGATCTTCTCCGGAAGGTGGTGCTTTGGGGAAGCACGGCGCCATGGAATTGGAAGGCACCTCCACCTGGGTTGCCCTGGAACGGGCCCTGGATCACGGAAAGAGACTGGAAAAGACCGTGGTCGACCGGACTGGAGCGCCGAACAGGGAAAAAAGCTCTCAAGAGGACACGGTTTCCGACCAGACGGTACTGGATCAACACCCCTACGACCCGGGGAATGATGACCCGGGGAATGATGACCCGGAGGATCGCTATTCCGAGGGCCCCTCCGACACTCCACCAGGAAATGACACCGTTGTGGACCATCCGGCATTTCCCTCTGCAAAAGAGTAAGTTACCCTCTTGGGAATGGGTTCACAGGTTACCCGGGCCATTGCCCCCGTCACAGACGACATGGAAGCCGTCCACCTGCGTGTGGGTTCGGGCGATCACGTCGTGCTGGTGGATCGCCCGCTGACGTTGGGATCTTCAGACAAATGCGACGTGGTGGTGGAAGACCGCACGGTTTCACGCCGGCACCTGGAAGTGCGCCCCTGTGCCACGGGTGTGCGTATTGTGGATCAGGACAGCCGCAATGGGACCTGGTCTGTGGCCAAGGGTGGGTCCCGGGAGTCCAGTGCCGTGCGGTTGTACGATGCTGAACTGGAACTGGGGCAGTCGTTTCAGGTGGGAGAAACCGTGATTACGGTGGAAAACGCCGACGCTTCCAACAGCGTTGCCCCAGGAAACCCGGGCGATACCTCGCCGGTGGACGACGAAGAGATTACCAGTTTCGGACGTTTTGTGGGGTCGGCCCGGGTCCTTCGGCCGCTGTACAAGGAACTGCGGCGCCTGGCCCGGTCCGATCTGGCCGTCCTCCTGGAGGGGGAGTCGGGCGCGGGCAAGGAGCTGCTGGCGGAAGGCCTGCACGAACAGGGGGCCCGTTCCAAGGGGCCATTTGTGGTGGTGGACTGTGGTGCGCTGCCCGAAAACCTGATCGAATCCGAGCTATTTGGCCACGTGAAGGGTTCCTTTACGGGCGCCATGCGCGACCGCATTGGCGCGTTCGAGCAAGCCCACGGAGGCACAGTTTTTCTGGACGAAATCGGCGAACTTCCCCTGACCATGCAGACTCGACTGCTGCGTGTACTGGACCGCAAACAGGTGCGTCGGGTGGGTTCCGAAAAGGTGGTGGACGTGGATGTTCGCGTGGTGAGTGCCACCAACCGCAACCTGGAAAAGGAGATTGAGCAATCCCGCTTCCGGCTGGACCTGTTCCACCGGCTGGGTGGCTCGGTGGTGCGCATCCCACCCCTACGTGAGAGACGGGGTGATGTGGAAATGCTCGCACGGTTGTTCCTCAAGAACTTTGGATTGGACGACGCTTCCCTTACGGAGGAGGTGTTGGGGCGCATGGGCACCCACCTCTGGCCGGGCAACGTTCGTGAACTGCGAAACTACGTGGAACGCCTGGCTCTCCTTGGCGAATCTGGGTTTGTGGAAGGTCCCGACAGGCTTCGCACCCTGGACGAGTTGGCGCGGTCAGAGCTGCCATTCCGCAACGCCCGAGCCCAAGCATTGGAGGCCTTTACGGAATCCTATGTGGGCCACATGTTGGAAAAACATGATGGCAATGTCACCGATGCCGCCCGGGCGGCCGGAGTGGCCCGTCGACATTTTCAACGCTTGCGTAGCCAGGGAGAAGGGGACAGCCCAGAGCCAACCCCTGGAAGCCCAGAAGACATCGACTGATCTCCAATCCCGTTTCTTTGCAACAGACACGTGCTCCCATGTGTGTTGCACACGTACGTTGCCCTCTTGATTCGTCCCAGGGTGTGCAGGTGTGGTGGACTGGAAATCCCTTCAACTGCTAGTCTTACAGCAGTGTTGGCCCCATCCGAGTCCCAATCGAGTCACACACGCCTCGGTCGTTACGAAACCCTCTTTCGCATTGCGTCGGGGGGCATGGCGGAGGTGTACGCTGCCCAGGTGCGCGGTGTCGGTGGGTTTCAGAAGCTCGTGGCCATTAAGCGCATGCTTCCAGGCCTGGCGGAAGACGATCGCTTTGTACAGATGTTCATGGACGAGGGGCGCCTGGCAGCCAACATCTCAAGCCCCTACGTCATTTCCACATTGGATCTGGGGCGAGCGGACGACGACTCGCTTTACTTGGTGATGGAACTTGCGGTGGGCGTTTCCTTGCGCGCTCTGATTCGCAATACGGGCGCCCGGGAAGAAAAGCTTCCCCTGCCGATCGCTTCGGCCATTTTGGCCATGTCCGCACGGGGGCTGCACGATGCCCACGAAGCGCGCACCCCCACGGGCGACCCGCTTTCCATCATTCACCGGGATGTTTCACCCCACAACGTGCTGGTGGATATCCACGGGCGGGCACTCATTACCGATTTTGGTATTGCCTACGCACTTCAACGGGCCACCCAGACCCGCAGCGGCGACATGAAGGGCAAGGTTGCCTACTTTGCTCCCGAACAGGCCCTGGGCCAAAACATCGATCGCCGGGTGGACGTGTTTGCGCTTGGTGTGGTGGGCTGGGAACTCATGACGGGGCAACGGCTTTTTCAAGCCGACAACCCGCTCAATATTTTGTCAAAAGTGGTGGAAGCCAAAATACCGGATGTACGCGAACTCAACCCGGAGGTCCCGGCCGCACTTGCGGAGGCGATTGCGGGTGCATTGCAGCGAAACCCGGAAGAACGCTTTTCCACCTGCGGTGAATTTGGGGATGCTGTGACCCGTGCGGTGCATTCGGAAATGGCTTCACCCCAGGATATTAGCGTGTTCGTTCGCGAGTACGGCGGTCGTGCCCTGCAACGGGTGGAGGACGGTATTCGTTCTGCCCTTAGGGACACCGTCTCCACCGTGGAACCGGAAGAAATTCAGGACGTGGACCTGGCTGAGGCCACGCGGGTGACCCGCTCCACACGGGCGGTACGCAACTGGGAGCCCAAAACCGTGGCGTCTGGTGCCCTGCAAGGCGCCCATTCAGAGGGTGAGGGCCGTTCGCGCGCCCTGGCATCGCCTGGCCCCCTTTCCCCCGATTCGTTCACCCTAAGCCCCCGGCCGCGGGGTACCTCCGCGAACCCGAAGTCCCGTGCCAGGCCCTGGGTGGGCATTACGCTTGGCCTTGTGGTTACCCTTGGAATTTTGTTTGGATGGTTTCTCGTCACGCGCGGCTCACTCGACGGCATTTTGGGAGAACCTGAGATTGCGGATGAGGGGAGTACCGCAACCGAGCGCGCGACCCCGCCAGAAGAAGCCCGCTTGCCCCCTGAGGAACTGGCTCCCGTGGCTATCGAGACCGCCCCCGAGGTATCTGAAGAGGCACCGGAAGCCATCTCAGCTGGGACCGGAGACTCCCCCAGCAACGCGGGGGGAGCACGTTCCATACGCAGATCGGCAGGAACGGGTAGAAATCCAAGCCGGGGGACGGGCGCACAGGGGACGGGCGCACAGGGGACGGGCGCTGGTAACACAGAAGCAAGCAACACAGGCGAGAGCGTGCAAGCTACCCCTGTGGAAGGTGCGAACGGCAGCACCACGACCCAGGGATCGGGTTCACAACAGACCGGCAACAGCGGTGGGAACTCCCTTCTGGTGGGCATGGAAGAGTTCAACAACGAGGTGGGTAGTAAGTAAGCCTACGGAGCTGGGTCCGCCAACTTGTCGGCCCCGGCGGCGATCCCCTGGGGAAACATGGACTCGCCAGGAAGGGTAATGTTTCTGCCACCGCGAGCGCGCAGGCGATCCCATTCAGCCACCATCTTACCGCCAGCTGCCACGTGCCCTTGTCCCCACCTTTCCACCAGCTCAAGGCAACCGTGATCGATGTAGGCCAGCGCCCCAAAGTGAATGTGCACTTCAGAACCCTTGGGGAGTTTTTCTAGGGCGTTTGCCAGGTCCGGCAGCCGGACAAAAGTGGCGGCCCCTTCCAGGCTCACATCGATACGACCCGACTTCAGATCGGGAAGCACGACCACCTCCAACTTGGAAAAGGTGTACAGCAACTTGGCCGCAGAAAGCACAAAGCCCACGAGTACACCTGTCAGTAGATCCACGGCCACGACCATCACCACCGTGCTCACGTACACGCCCAACTCGCCTCGACCGGCCTTGGCTAACTTTCGAATGGTTGGAACGTTGATTAACTTGAACCCGGTGTACACCAGCACCGCGGCAAGGGCTGCCGTGGGTATTTTTTCAAGCATCCAAGGTAGGGCCACCACGAAGGCCAACAACCATAGGCCGTGCACCACCGCGGGAATACGGGTTTTGCTGCCCGCTTCCACGTTGACCGAGCTGCGTACAATTACCCCGGTCACCGGCAGGGCACCGAGAACGCCGCACAACATGTTGCCGAGGCCCTGGGCCGCAAGCTCCTTGTCGTAGTTGGCCCGGGGCCCCGAATGCAGTCGATCCACTGCAGTCACACACAACAGGGTCTCGGCGCTAGCAATAAACGCAATGGCCACCGTTTCCAAAAGAAAGGATCCATTCAAGAAGATGGATAGGTCACTGATTTCGGGAAGGCGGAAGCTTTCAAATAGGTTCTCTGGAATAGAAACGTATTGCACGGGAAGACCCATGAGGGACGCAACCAGGGTGGCGACCAACACGGCCACCAGCGGCGCTGGAATCATTTTCAGTTGTTTGGGCCGCAGGGTGTTCCAAGCCAGGATGGTACCAATGGTCAGGACGCCCACAGCAGCGGCAAGGTGGTGGGCGGTACTGGTGGGTGGGTACAGGCCATCCAATACGGCCCCGGGAATGGATACCAGGTTAGTCAAGCCTCCCCCGGGTGGCTTGTGATCCAACATCACATGGAATTGGCTTGTGAGAATCAATACACCAATGCCTGCAAGCATGCCGGAAATCACGGCTGGAGAAACCGCCCGAAACCATCGGCCCAGCTTCAGCACACCGCTAATCAGTTGGATAAGCCCGGCTCCTAGAACAGCCAGCGCAAGGGCCTGAAGCCCGTGCTCCCGGGCCATCTGCCAGACCAGCACCGCCAGCCCAGCTGCGGGCCCAGATACCTGTAGCGGTGCGCCTGCAAACATGCCCACCACCACGCCGCCCACGATTCCGCTGATGAGCCCCATGGCAGGCGGTACGCCTGAAGCAATGGCAATGCCCATGCACAGTGGCAGTGCCACAAGGAACACCACTACCGAAGACATCAGCTCCCGGCCGAGGGACGTGCCCTCAGGAATCCTAAACAACCGTGCAAATGCGTTTTGCGTACTGCCTGGTTGAGTAGAGCTGGAGTTCATCGCAGGGGGTACTAGGGCAAACCGTTGCCCTTATCAACCGCTGTAGGTCCTCAACCTTCCATCCAACGGGGTGTTGGAAGGCTGTTGTCGGCTTTTTTGGTGCCAGCGCTGGGCTTACGTCAGCCGTTGGCTTCAGATCTTTTGGCCATTGGAACGCATCTTCTTCAATACGGCATCGATGCCAAGGCGATCAATGTCACGAATGGAGGAGGTGCTTAGACGAAGTGTGACCCAACGTTGCTCCGTCTCTACCCAAAACTTCCGACGTTGGAGGTTGGGAAGCAAACGACGCTTGGATTTACGATTGGAGTGGGAAACCTTGTTGCCCACCAGCGGGCCCTTGCCCGAAACCTGACAAAACTTGGACATGCTTCTTCCTTACCAGCTCGACTTGGTGACTCCGGGGACCTCGCCGGCGAGGGCGCATTCCCGAAGAGCAATTCTAGAGAGACCGAATTTACGGTAGTAACCGCGAGGGCGACCCGACAGAAAGCAACGGTTCCGGATTCGAATTGCACTGGAGTCCCTTGGCAAACGTTGGAGTCGACGGCTGGCCTGGTCTTTTTCCTCGTCGGAAGCGCTTTCGCTCACCAGGGTAGCCTTCAGCTCGGTTCGAAGGTCAGAGTACTTGTCTACAAGCTTCCGCTTGCGCTTGTTTCGGGCGATCTTTGCCTTGCTAGCCATGGGTTCTCCTAGGGCCCGGTCATCCTTGTTTCCGGGGTCGGCAGTTCTAGACGGTCCTGGACCGAAAGGCAAATCGGAAGACAGGTATCATTAGTGACTCAACGCAAGATGGGTGGCGCGCCCGGTTCAATATGGGACCGTGGTATTGAATCTGGGCAGGAACTGTGGCACGCAGGGGGCTGCTTTTTGGTCGGCGGCTAGGAGGGAACCTTCCCCTGCCCCCGACGTAAAGGGATAAGGTAAGGCATACGATGGCAACAAAGAAGACCTCCACGAAAGAAGCCGGGGCAGACAAGGTGGCATTTGTTCCACAGGCCCACGAGGATGCAAAGGTTACCAAGGCGCAGATCAAACTGCTCTACGCAAAGCTTGTGGAAGAGCGGGATCGGGTCACCTCGGGTCTTGACCGTCACCTTTCGGAAGCCACTGTGGGCACAGAAGTGCTCACCGAAGAGGTGGATATCGCCCAACGCTCCACGGAGCAGGCCTACCTGATTCGTTTTGCTGACAAGGAGCGTAAGTTGCTTTTGGAAATCGAGAACGCCCTGGTGAAGTTAAAGGAAGGCGAATACGGTGTATGCGAAGGGACCGGAGAGCCCATCGCTTACAAGAGGCTGGAGCTTCGCCCCTGGACCCGCTACAGCGTGGCCTACAAGGAGCAGTTGGAAAGAGAACGGGCGCAGCACCGCCGCTAGAATTTTTTGTGGAATTTTACTTGTAGGGTTTCATTCGGGGTGTAGCACAGCCTGGTAGTGCGCAAGCTTTGGGAGCTTGAGGTCGCAGGTTCGAATCCTGTCGCCCCGACCAAAACGTCTTTCACTCGGAAGGACGCCCCGATTCTATTTTCGTGCCAAAGCGCGCAAGGCTTGACCTGGCGCCTGCCCATGCCTAGTTTGGTACAAGGTACTTCTATTTGATGCGTGAGCGACTTTCATATGAATCCCCGACTTGTTCGAACCCGGGGGCTTTCTCGGATGTGGTGTGCAGATCCGGCTCGTTTCACCGGAGAGCCTGAAGCATCTGATACCGGCTCCCACCTGCCTATGGCGGGGGTTCGGAAATGTTTAGCCACGATCAAAACGGTTGTTACCATTGAAGCCAGGCCTTTTGCGCCTGGCTTTACTTAATTTGAAAGAGACGTGCTCGCGCAGTCCTGTTCCAACTTCGAACCGGTCTGTCGAACCAATCTAGCGAACCAATCTAGCGAACCAGTCTAGCGAACCGATTTAGCGAATGGGGGTGGCCTTGAGGGCGGCACGTCCGTCCTTGATGTACACCTTGAAGGCCACCTGTGTGGCCCCATGTTGGCGGGTGATGGCCTCTCGGTTCTTCAGGAGAATTCCCTCAAACTTCTGGAATGTGATCCCTTCCGTGGCTTCGCCGCACTCCTGCTTGAGCGCCAGAAACTTCTGGTACACCTCGTAGAACCCCTGTTGCTCTTCCGTAAGGGCAGCAATTTGGTTCGGGGTGAGCTTATCGCTATCGGTCGTGTTTCCAGTGACGGCCACAACTTCTTTGGAAGTGGGTGCCTGGGCCAACATTTGCGTCGCTGCGCGCTTTTTCTTGGAGGGTATTTCCTGCGGCGTCTGGACATTTGACGCTTGGGCACTTGGTGGCTGGTTCCTAGGTGACTGGGCCGCCATCATTTGGGTTTCCGGACGTTTTTTAGTCGGAGTGCCATCGACCTTCAACGTACCGGTTCCCGCCGTTTGAGGGGACTGCTCCCCTGATGGACTTTGTGCGACGCCACCCACAATCGTTGCCGAACCCCGAGCTTGGGCGGCACTTGCGAGGGGCGAGGTGGCGGGCGAGGTTGCAGGCGACTGACCGCCGGGGGTTGCCCCCATCATTTGAGTGGAGGCACGCTTACGGGGCGGTGTCGGTGGGGACGGAATAGGAGCACCTACTGGGGTCGTACCTGCTGGGGTAGCACCTGCTGGGGTAGCGCCTGGAGCAAGCATCGTACTCGAGGTCCCCATGGGCTCCTTGGGCACACTGCCCATTCCCACCATGGTGCCCTTGGCGGTTGTATCTGCTTTTCGAGGAACACCTGGCATAGGTGCCGTGCCCGGGCCGTTTTCAGGCAGTTGGGTGGTTGGGGCATCCGCAGCGAACTCAAAAAACTCTCCACCTTCACCCCGATTCTGCTGAAGCAATGCGTCAAGTTGTTCGGGGCTGCTGGCCATCCCCTGGCTGGAGAGTTGGCGCACCATGCGATCCATGGCTTGGTTCATTCTCTCCGCCAGGTTGCGGTAGTCGCCGTTGAGCTCGTGTAGGGGGAACCTTTCCAGTTCACCCTGGGCCACGCTTACCGCAAATGCATCAAACAACTTTGCAGGCTTGCTGTGCTCTTTCCAGACTAGGTAGAGGCCCGACCCAAGCAACACCATGCCCACAAGCAACACCAACAACCAAAAAGTCATGGGAACCGCACTTCCTGCTCCCGACGCCAATGCGTTTGCAAAATCACCCAGGGCAGGCATGGGTTGCGAAAGGGCGTAGACCAAAGGAACCCCCGCTCCATCGCCCTTCAGTGCACCCAACACAACAAGGCTCGCTCCCACGTGTTTTGCCGGTACCTTGGATGACGGAGTACCTTTCCCACCGGAGCCCGCTTCGTTTGCGTCCAGTTTGTAAGCGTGGGGATCGCGAGTGAGAGCAAGGATCTCCTGGGCCTCGCTTTCCGCAAGGGTGTTGCTTTCTGCGGCGCCGAGGCTCTTGCCGTCTGCTGAAAACAACAGCGACGCTCCCCTAAACCTGCTTCCAAGTTTGTTGGCAAACCGTTCGTCCAAACGGATCCCATGTACAATGGCGCCCACGTACCGGTCCCGTTGCATGACGGGTCGCGCTGCCATGCGGTAGTAGTGGTTATTCCAGGGCCAGACGTCATCGCTTACGACGCCCTCCAGGGCCTGGCGAACCAGGGGGAACTCCCCGAGGCCTGCTCCCTCAGGGACGGTCTTCACGCCCATTGCAAAAACAATGCTCCCTCGCATGTCCACGAGGAACAGCAATTCACCTGCAAGCTCACCCAGGGCCTGGTTCAAACCGGGGAGGGTTTCGCGCACCTCTTTTTGCGCCGCCCGTATGGAGCGCTTTCGACGGCTTGCGCCGGGCCCACTCAGGTAAAGCAACTTTCGGACGTGATCGTCTGCAGCCAGGGCCGCGAGGGCTTCTACCCGTGCTCGGGCATCGGACCGCAGGAGATACTCCAACTCACCCTGATCCCGATAGAGATCATGGAGAGCTTGCTCTGACGATCGGTGTTTGGCCCCACCCGCAAGGCCAAGAGCAACGCTAAAAGCCACACATGCAACTACCGAAACCAACCCCACCCAAACTCGCGTTAACGTCATGGCTTTTGCCCCAAACGAAGTGCAATGGAATCTTCCAGCGTGACCGCGCCAGATTCGCCCACCACAATTCCCCGGGTGTGCACGACTCGATCCTGAAACAACACTTTCAGGGTGTAGTCCCCTGATTCGATATTTTCAAAAGTGAAGTTCCCCCGCGAAGAGATTTCGGCGATGGACACCAACCTTGGAAGTACATGCACGTAGGCTTGCATGTGTGGGTAGGTGACATCTCGCATCCACCAAACACCCGTGGAGGGCACCGCATGTTCTTTGGTGTCCGCTGGAACGAGGGGAATAGTCTCACCTTCCCACCCACTGGAACGGATGGCGTGGTCACATGGGTCGGTGTTTTGAATCTTCATGGAGGTGGCAGAGCGAACGGCCACGGTGGTTGGGTAGAAGTCGCCGCCGCGAATCTGAAGGGTGGACTCCGTGATTTGCGTGGTGGCGGTACCTTCCAGAACCACGGCCAGGTGTCGACGGACCGAAAAGGGCTGGGCCTGGAGCGGCAGCGCCCCGTTGTGAATCGAGAGATAGGTCTCCCTGGGAGCTTCCCGGGGGGCGGATTCCACCGCAATCTTTCCTTTCACTTCCGAACCGTCTGCCAGGGCAGTGCCCAGGGGAAGGCTAAAAACCGCCACAATAACGGGAGCGAACAGGTGTTTTGTTCGAAGAATATGAGTCACTGGGTACGCTACCATGGGGTTGTATCCACAAGGGAACGTCGCCCATACACATGGGTTTGTCCCTATCAGGTAACGAGACTACCGAAAGTGCAGGCAATGGGTCAAACAGGGTGCATTTTCAGGGCCATCCATCTGCCCTGCGAACCAGCTTCCTGGAGGCCAGGCGACTAGGGGTTTGGCGACTAGGGGTTTGGCGATTGGGGGCCAATCCTGTCGATGGACTGGGCCAGGGCCACATCCTTGGAGGTGATTGCAGCAGAATCATGGGTCATCAAACGAAGGCGAAGGCGGTTGTAGGACCAGTACAGATCGGGGTGGTGGCATTGCTCTTCGGCCAGGTCGGCAATGGCATTGACCCACCGTTGCACCGTTCGAAAGTCGTCGCCCACCCAGGTACAAGTGAGGGCGCCCTCTTCCAGGGACCATCGGGGGATCTTCTGCAGGGCCTGCTCGAGTTCCCCGGGGGTGAGTGTGGATATGGGTGACATGTGTATTTCACTTTCTCTGCAAGACCCCCCTACTGGAGCCCCCCTACCGGAGGCATCCTGTTGGAGGTATCCGGTAGAGGCCCATCGGTGGAGGTGCCCGGAGCGGGTCCGCTCACACCGATTCCTTTGTAGCCGAGGTCGGGCTCGAACCGACACGTCCTTTCGAACACCGGATTTTGAATCCGGCGCGTCTACCAGTTCCGCCACTCGGCCTGAGTTGGGAAAGTCGGCGCAGTATAGGTGTGATTCTCTGTCGGTCCACTCTTTTGGAACGGGAATGGACTCAAGCCTGGAGTTGGCGAAGGGTGACCTCGGCCTGGGGCGCGTCTCCGCTGGTGGAGCTGGCCTCTGGTCCTTCGCCCATCTCGGAGGACAGTTCCTCCATGAGCTCCCGACATTCTGGGCGATCCTTGAGATGTCGAATCAGAATGGCGGATGCCTCGGTGAAGGCCCGTTCATAGCTCAGGGCCTCCCGCACACGGGTTGCAATACGCTCGCGGCCCGACTGGAGATCGGCTTCCAGGGCTTCCCCCTGTTGCTGCAACTGCTTGCGGAGTTCACCCACTTGCCGGCGCAACCCCGAGGCGTGTTCCTCCCGTTCCCGGGCGACCTGTTCGTATTCTTTTTGAACCTCACGCAGGGTTTCCATGCGGGACCGGACGTACGCGGCGTGCTCGTAAATGCCCCGAGCGCCGGCTAGGTTTCCAGAAGATTCCATGGTTTGAACGTCCTTTTCTGCGGTCGCGTATTGCTGTTCCGCTTCTCGAATCGAACGTTCCACGGCCGCCGCCCGTTCAAGTTCGGAACTGGCGTCCCGGGCCATTCGTGATTCTTCGTGGGAAAGTTCTTCCACCTTACGGCCGATTTCCGCACGGAGACCACGACCGCGGCGCTCCATGGCCTCCAAACGCTTGGAGTGACTGGACAGTTCCCCTTCCAAGCGGGAAGCCCGGGCCGCGAGCTCCCACATTCGGTCCCCTGCATTGCGCACCGCCTCAGGGCTGTGCCCATCGGGGTAGGCACGGGACACGAGCCTAAGGAAGTTGGAGGCCCGGCGGCTCCATTCCACCACGCCGGGGCTTGGGGCGGGGGGGGGAGGCGGAGGCGCGGCCTGAACCGCCGGCTGAGCATCGGAACTGCGAACATCCCATGCCTTGGAGGGCATCATGCGCTGCAGTGCCTTGAGTTCATCCTGAAGGTGGTGGCCGTCACGGAACCTGTCCGCAGGGCCCTTCTCCAATAGCTTGTGCACGATGCGTTCGGCCGCCTCTGGAAGATCGGCACGTACGGAACGGACGCTTGGAGCGGGGCCCGTACGCTGCATTTCCAGCAACGTATCCCTATCGTTGGATCGAAAGGGAAGACGCCCAGTAACCATTTCAAAAAAGAGAATACCCAGGGCGTACAGGTCACTTGAGGCGGTGGCGTCTTCTCCGCGAGCTTGCTCAGGAGACATGTATTCCGGGGTTCCAAACACCGCACCCTTGGGTGCGAGCCGTGGATCCCGGGTGAGGGCTGCCAGTCCGAAGTCCAGGATTTTCACAAAATCCTTACGACCACCGCGCACCAGGAGCATGATGTTGTCGCTCTTTAAGTCCCGATGCACCACCCCTAAATCGTGGGCACGTGCAAGGGCTGCACACATTTGCTCCAACACATCCACCGCACGGGCGATGTCCATGGGGCCCCGGCACACCTCGGTGGACAGGGATTCGCCTACCAGGTACTCCATGACGAGATAGAGCTCGCCATCTTCGGTTTCACCCACGTCGTGAATGTCCACGATATGGGCGTGGTCGACGCGATTGGCGGCGCGGGCTTCCCGCAACATCCACGCACGCAGATGGGTTTCGCCGCGAAGGTCGGGGCGGATGAGCTTGAGTGCCACCACCCTGTCGATGAGAACGTGACGGGCGCGATAGACAACGCCCATCCCGCCTTCACCCAGCTGGGTTTCAAGGCGATAGCGACCGGCCACGACCTTTCCGATTAAGGGGTCCTTATTGTCGCGTGAGCTGCTTCTTGATTTTCGTTGCATAGGGCAATGATCGAGAGCTGGAACTTTCTGCCGCAAGCATACATGAAACCGTACGTATTCAGACTTTTTTCGTTCCTACTGGAACTGATGACGGTGTCTGTGTGGGAAGCACCCACCCCACAAAACCAACGAGACTGCCGCAACTTGAAGTAGACTCCATGGAATAGGCCGTACCCATCGGAGCTTTCTATTCACAAGGCTTCAGGGTCCGGCGAACCGTTGGGAACTATGGAAGGTACTGGAACCGAACTTGGTCCGTATGTGATTGAACGGCGGCTTGCTGCGGGCGGCATGGCGGAGGTGTTCGTTGCGGATCGCCGTGGCGCCCACGGCTTCTCTAAGCGGGTAGCCCTCAAACGTATTCTTCCGCAGTTCTCCAAGGACCGTGCGTTTGTGCGGATGTTTATTGATGAGGCCCAACTTGTGGCCAAACTGACCCATCCCAATATTGTTCAGGTCTTTGATTTTGGAGATATGGATGGCCAGCTATTCATCGCCATGGAACTTGTGCAAGGAGCGAACGTTAACCGGCTCCTACGCGCAGTGGCAGCGGAGGGCGAAGCGGTGCCCCTGGAGGTGGCGCTGCACGTGGCCTCCCAAACCGCTCATGCCCTGGCCTATGCGCACGGCGCACGGGACGACCAGGGGCAGCCTATTGGCATTGTTCACCGTGATGTAAGCCCGGCAAATATTCTTTTGACTTATACCGGCCACGTGAAGCTCAGCGACTTTGGTATTGCACGTGCATTTGGAAAGGAAACTTTCACGGACCGGGGCCACGTGCGCGGGAAGTTAGGATACATGTCGCCGGAACAGGTGATGGCAGAATCCCTGTCGGGGCGCAGCGATGTGTTTACCCTTTGCACAGTGCTGGCAGAGATGTTGTTGGCAAAGCCACTCTTTGGCACGGGAAGCAATATGGACGTACTGCTGCGTATCCGGGACGTGGATCTTCGCCCGTTGGACGATGCGCCCGTACCCATCGATGCGGATGTGCAGCAGGTACTTCGACTGGGCCTGCGCCCAAGCCCAGATGAGCGGCCGTCCGCCAGCAAACTTGCCCGTGCCTTGGACGAACTGATGCGGCAGCGTGGGTTTGCCCGGGGCCCTCACCGCCTTTCCCAACTTCTCTTTAGACTTGGACTTCTGGGCGACGAATCCCTGCAGGGCTTTGACCCCAACTCCGCAACCCAACCCAACAGTGTTCCCCTTCGTATGCCCGAGGGCACCTCACCGCAAAAACTAGGCGTGGGTCAACGGGGAGGGGAGCCTCCTCCCGCCCGCACCGAATACAAAATGCTCTCTGAGAGCGGCCAACTTGAGGGTCCTATCACCTACCTGAGCATCATCGACCGGATCATGAGCGGGAAGGTGAGCTCCAGCACCCTTGTGTGCAAAAAGGATGGAAACTTTGTCCCTGCCAACGCCCTGGCCGAGTTTCGCCGTTTTCTGAACTCCGCTGCCCTCCGATGGGACAAGGATCCGCCCGAATCAGACGCAACCCATACGGGTGAGTTTCCGACAGCCCCGATCCTGCATGTCATTCACGAGGTGAGTACCCGTTTTGGCACGGGTGTGTTGAGCCTTCGAAACGGGGAGCGACGAAAGCGTATCTATTTTGTGGAGGGCCGCCCGGAGTTCGTGTGTTCCACAGACAAGTCAGAACTACTTGGTGAGTTTCTGGTGGAAAACGGTCAATGCAAGCGCGAGGACATCGAAAGTGCTCTGGCCATTCTTTCACGGTTTGAGGGGCGTATCGGCGATGCTCTTGTGAGTTTGGGTGTGCTCCGCCCCATGGATCTGTTTCGGGCCATTCAAAGCCATTTGCGCCAACGATACCTGGAGGCGTTTCAATGGAGCGAGGGCAGCTGGATGTTTGTTCCGCGGGTCACAAGCGGTGAGGAAATGGTCACTTTTGGAGACAGCACGCCGGAGCTGTTGCGCGACGGGGTGAAATGCATGGCACCCGAGGCCGTGGTGGCCGCATTGGCCCCTGTTTGGGAGACCCCCATTCAACGGCACCCGGCGCCACCGGTGGCCATGGCCCAGTACCGCCTAGATCCCACCTGGAGTGCCTGGCTAAATGATGAAAGTGAGCTTTCACCAAGGGAACGTGTGAGTAAAGTCTGCGCCGACTCACCCGAGTCTTCACGAGCTGCCATCGAGCTGGATCTCAAGCGAGCGCTTTGCCTTGGAACGGGCTGTGACCTGCTGCATGTGAGTGTGTAAACCTTGGGAAACGCAGCAAACGCCACAGGTTCGATGTCGAATACTCAGTTCAGTGCAGAGTGATTCGACCCAAAGTGGTTCGACCCAGAGTGATTCGACCCAGAGTGATTCGACCCGGGGTCATTGGACCCAGAGTGGCTCAGCGGGCGGCGGGCGCCTCAAGGGCCATGGCGGTCTCTTCTTGAAACTCAAGACGGTATCTGCTGTTGGAGGTTTGCAGATACATCACATCACTACCGGCGAGGCGTAGGATACGTTTGACAGGCGTGGTGACGTACTCGTGGAGGCCATCGGCGAACTCCACCACAACCACCGAACCCTCTCGGGGCGGTTGCACAAGTCGACCTACGACGGCTCGACCTGATTTCCTACCAACTCTGCGGAGCAGAACGTCCACATGATCAAAGTAGCATAGGAGTTGGGAGCAGCAAAAGTCTTGCGCACCTTTGGACTGTCGTTTGGTGTGTGGAGGTATGCCCAGGAAGGTGCGCTGCGCAGAAAGACGTTCACCTACCCTTTTTTCGGATCCGGTCCAAAAAGCTGGGTCTCTTCTTGCTCTTATGGGATTCGTCATCCTGGTCCGGCGCCCCAACGTCTTGAGTTAGGGACTCGTCCAACAACTGGATCGTTCCATCGTCCACTACGGTTTCAAAGTCTTCCACCTCAAACACGTCGTCGCTGTCTTCTTCGGATAGGTCCTCAACCGGGTCTGTGGTTTCCAGTAGCTCTTCCTCTGTGAAGGCACTTGCCTCGACGGTTGCGGATTCAAAAGGCGCTTCCGTGGAAACAACCCCCTCAGGCTTTGAGTCCCGGGGTTCTGGTGCAAGCGATACGGGCGCCCCTGAAGGGAAAAGAGCGGTTGTGGGAGCGTGATCGGGAGAAGCCACCGCGGTCTCGTCGTCAAAGGGGGAGGCTGCCGGTTCTGAAGGAGCCGCGTTAGCGGCACTGTCAGGGGTGGGCTCCATGGGAGAATCTGTTGTGTCAGCGACGGGCGACGCCACGGGGCGCCCAGAGTACCCTGGGCGTACACTGTGTTTCTTACGAACCATTTCTAGCTCGCCGCCAGACAAACCCAGTTTTTCCAGTTCCCGGTCGATGCGATCCAGGTCGTACTTCCGATCTCCCACAACGGAAGCCTCGCCGACACGGTGCAGGATGTCAAAAGGTACTGTTCACGGAGTTCGAATCGTAGCCACTCCCACGCTGTTACAACGTATGAAGGACCGCCACGGCCTGCTCCAGTTTCTCCACGTCGGGGCCGCCGGCTTGGGCAAAGTCGGGTCGCCCTCCACCCTTACCCCCAAGGATTTCTGCGGCCGCTTTAATAATGTCTCCCGCCCTATATTTTGGGGTGAGCTGCTTGGATACCGTGCAGGCGAGGATCGCTTTGCCCTTTCCGGTGTCGGCTCCCAACAGGACCACGGCGGGTGCGAGCTTGTCTCTCAAGGAATCGGCCATCTCACGAAGGGCCTTTGGATCCTTCAGCTCCACAATAGAAGAAAGAAATCGACCGTCCTCCCGTTGTTGAGCAAGGTCATTCCAATCCTGTCGACTGCCGGCACCCAGCTTCTTTTGTAGGGCTTCCAGTTCCCGTTCCAGCTCCCGTTGCTTCTCCAGCAGACGCGAGGCCTTGGGTGCGAGCTGGTCCACCGGGCACTTGAGGGTGGCCGCCAGGGCTTCTAACTGATTCTCGGCGTGGCGGGCGTGCTCCAGGGTGGCGGTTCCGGTGGCCGCTTCGATGCGCCTCACTCCGGCGGCAAGCCCCTGTTCAGAGAGGATTCGGAACATGCCAATGTCCCCCGTGCGACTCACATGGGTTCCGCCACACAGCTCAACGGAATCCTCGGTGATGGTCAGCATGCGCACCACTTCGCCATATTTTTCTTCAAAAATCCCAATGGCACCCCGGGACCGCGCCTGATCCATGGGCAATACGTCGGTTTGCACCGCCACGTTCTTCAGAATGCGTTCGTTGACCCGATCCTCGATGGTTCTCAGTTGTTCCGGGGTAAGTGGGCTGGAGCCGCTGTAGTCAAAACGGAGGCGGTCTGGGCCCACAAGGGAACCCTTCTGCATGGCGGTGGGACCCAGGGTCGTACGAAGTGCGAAATGCAACAGGTGGGTCGCGCTGTGGTTTCTACGGACGGAAGATCTGCGGCCCTGATCCACGTCCAGCCGGGCGGTGTGCCCCTGGGTGATGGTTCCATCGGTGACTTTTCCACGATGCACAAACAGGCCCTGCACGGGCACCTGGGTATCTAGAACCTGAAAGGTTCCCTCAGCGGTGGAAATCACTCCATGGTCACCCACCTGGCCACCCGATTCTCCGTAGAAGGGAGTTCGATTCGTGACCAATTCTGCTTCGTCTCCAGTTTCTAGGGATGGCCGAATCTCACCGCCGTACACCAGTGCGGTGATGATGCCCTGATCCGTATGAAGGTCATATCCACTGAACTCAGTGGGCCCGTGTTGTTCGAGGATGTTGAGGTAGGCGGTGCTGACCACGTCTTGCGCGTTTTTGAATTTTCCACTTCGTTTCCGCGCCTGTTCGAGGGACTTGGTGAACCCGAGCTCGTCCACCTGGAACCCTTGCTCGGTGCCAATCACTTGCTGTAGGTCCAGGGGAAACCCGTAGGTATCCATGAGCTGGAACGCCACCTTTCCAGGGAGCACACGGGCGCCGTTTTTCTCTAGCCATTGTTTGTTTTCGGTGAGCAACGTGAGGCCCCGGTCCAGGGTCCGGCGAAAACGCTGTTCCTCCTGGCGGCACACGTCTTCGATCAGGGCACGACGCTCCTGGAGCTCCGGATAGGCGCCGGCCATATGGTTGACGACTTCAAGCGCGCATTCGTGCAGGAAAAGATCCTTGAGACCCAGCCGGTGCCCGTGGCGTATGGCACGACGCATGACCCTCCTCAGAACGTAGGCACGACCGTCCCGGTCTGGGAAAATCCCTTCGGCAATGAGAAAGGCTGCCGTTCGGGCATGATCCGCAATGACCCGTTTGGAGACATCGTTTGCCTCCATGGAACCGTTGTAGGGAGTCGCCGTGAGAGTGGAGACATGGTCAACAATGGGCCTCAATAGGTCCGTGTCGTAGTTGCTCTTTGCTCCCTGTGCGACCACCGCGAGCCGTTCAAGCCCCATGCCCGTGTCGATGCTGGGAGCAGGTAGCGGTGTGAGTTTACCCGATTCATCCCGGTCGAACTGCATGAACACCAGGTTCCAGATCTCCGTCCAACCGGTCCCGTCCGGTGCGGGTTCCGTGTGAAAACGGCTGGGGTCACCCTGCCCTTCTCCGACCCAATAGTGGATTTCGGAACAGGGGCCGCAGGGGCCGGTATCTCCTGCCTGCCAGAAGTTGTCTTCGGCACCGCACCGCAAAATCCGCGAATCCGGTAGGCCGCTTATTTTGCGCCACAGCTCTTCCGCAGGTTCGTCGGCGGGCACTCCCTCTTCGCCTCCAAACACCGTGACCACCATTCGGTTGGGGTCTAGCCCCACCTCCTTGGTAAGAAACTCCCAGGCAAGGGTGATGGCCTGCTCCTTGAAGTAGTCACCAAACGAGAAGTTTCCGAGCATCTCAAAGAAGGTGTGATGCCGGGCCGTTACGCCAACGTTTTCAAGATCGTTGTGTTTTCCGCTGATTCGAATGCACTTTTGGGAGGTGGTGGCCCGCGTGTAACTCCGGGTTTCCTTGCCCATGAACAGATTCTTAAACGGCACCATGCCCGCGTTGGTAAACAACAGGGTGGGATCGTTGCTGGGAACCAGCGGTGCGGAGGGCACCTGTTCATGGCCGTTGGCCACGAAGTAACTCAGGAATCGGGAACGGAGATCGGCCGCTGTGGAAGTCATGGGTATCTATGCCTGCGAAACAAATGGGATCAATGGAACAGATGGAGCCAACGGAACGGGCAAAATTAGTCGAACCGGTAGCCCAACACGAGGCTGGTTCGCAAGTAGTTGTCGGGCACGGCGGTCTGAAAGCCTCCCGTCACGTTGGTGACTTCACCATCGTAGGGCCAGGGTTCCCAGGGGTCGGTTCCTGTACACGCACCACCGGGCACGAGGCACACTGCTTGCCCCTTAAACAGGGTTCGAAACTGGAATACGTCCACACGAAGGCCGTAGTACACTCCATCGCCCAAGTAAGGCGCATCGGACCGCAGTTCGATGTTGAAATCGAACCCCGTAAACCCGCTTGTCTCCGTCCCCCAAATCTGCAGCGCGTCGGTCCCCACTGAAAGGCCTTGCCGATAGGCACCGCCCACAATGATGTCCAGGTAGGTGGGCACGACCTGAAACTGCAGGCTAGTCCCGAAGTTCAGGTAGCTGTAGCGAAGGGGAGGAACGATGCGTTGGGGGTCCACGTCCAACAGGGTCTGCCTGTCAAAGGTGAAGGCGAACATGCCGTAGCCTAGATCAAACTTCAGTTTGGGATCGGTTTCCTTGTACCCAAGCCGGAAGCGCAGGCGGGCGCCGCCAAAGACTTCCATCTGGTTGGTGGGAACGGTCAATACGTCGTCTGTGGTGCACGGAGCCGAAAGGGAGTCCCGTCGGCGACAGGTTTCCGAACTTAGAAATAGGGACTGGCGAAACCCGGCAACGAGGCCAAACCAGTTCATTTTTTGCTGTTTTCCAGCGGACCAAGGGTAGATTTCAGCTTCCAATCCAATCTCCATATGGCCTAGCCCCGCGCTCTTGTATTGGCGTTCTTCGGTGAGTAGGTTGGTGCCTGAAGGGTCGCGGCCGTTGTTGAACACCAGGGCCGTGGCATTGAGGGATCGACGCACTGCACCACCGGTGAACCGAACATGGGCCCAGGGGTGGCGGTCGACTTCAATGATGACCTCTTCGTAGGCTCCCTCGAGGTATTCCGCCTCAGGGTCATATTCCACATAGTCGTAGGTAGCCTCACCCTCGACACCCTCGGGGTCTATGGCGATGCCCTGCTCATCCGGAGCTTCTACCTCTCCCTGTTGATACCAGGCTTCCTTACCGTCTCCCTGTGTGGAGTCCTGGGCCGCGGCCTGACCTGTGGAGGGCGCCGGAGTTTCGCCTGGGGAGGTGCCCTGGTCTGCCCCCGATGGCCCCGTGCCAGGACTTGCTTGCCCCGTGGCCTCGGATCCCGCGGTCGTGCCTTCGCCTGACGTCGAAGGTTCGGCGGGGGCTAGGGCGGCCGGGGGCTGGGCGGCTGGGGGCTGGGCGGCATCCAGGTAACCGTTGAGCCTTCGAAATGCGGTGGTGCGCACTGCGTTCAGCCCAGTAAACGTCTGGCCAGACCAGGTGGAGGAACCAAGAACAGAGCCTGTGGCCGCGTTTCGAACCGTGACCAATAGGGCCCAACCACGACGACTCCGCGTGACCCGCCCGGAAAGAAACGCCGATACGCCCAGGGGCCGGGCCACAATGGTGTACTCGTTTTCCTTGAGCACCCGCCGGTGGATATTTAGGGAACCGGCGGTTTGAACCACCTCGTCCTGCGGTACGACAACAATGCCGCCCGCAGTCTCCAGGTTGTTCACTAGGGCAGAACGGAGGCCGGCGGCACGTGGCCCGACGAAACTCTGAACCACCACCTTCTTGGGGCCCGCTTCACCGCCCGATGCCTGGGCCAGGCTCACGGAGGGCGCGGAAACCACGCACAGGACGAGTAGGGTTAACCGCGTCAGCTGGGTCAATCGAACCAGCTGGGATAACCGGGCCAAGGGGGGTACACCTACCCGACGTAATTGAAGCCACATAAGCCAGAACACCCTAGCAGGTCGCCGGGCCATTCGCTCGTCTGTCGCAGGCTTGATCCGGGGCTGGAAGGTGATACCGAATCCCATGGTTGTTTTGCCGTGCTGACTTGCCTAAGAATTCGCAATTTCGCGATCATTGACTCCCTGGAACTGGAACTGGGGCCTGGGCTCAATGTGCTTACAGGAGAAACCGGCGCGGGTAAGTCGATTGTGATTCAAGCACTCCAGTTGGTATTGGGGGCCAGGCCCCGGGGACAGAGTATTCGCACGGGTGCAAAACAAGCAGAAGTGGAGGCCCTATTTGACATCCAGGGTCATCCGGAGCTGGCCGAACAACTGCGGGCCCTGGAAGTTGAAGTCGATGCGGACCGCGAGGGGGCCGATGGGGAGCCGTTGGTGGTCCGACGGGTACTGCTTCCAAGTGGAAGAACACGCGCCTACTTGAATGGAAGAATGGTCACAGCACAGCAGCTGGCCCAGGTCACCCAGGGATTGACGGATATTTCTTCTCAACATGAGCATACACGCCTTATCGATCCACGTGCCCACTTGGAGTTCCTGGATGCCGCTGCAGACTTGATGCCCCTTCGGGAGGGAGCTTCCGAAGCCTATGAGAACCTTAGCCGCGCCCACCGCGCCCTTCGGGAGTTTGAGGCGAGCATGCGGCAACGGGAGGAGCGGCTCGATCTGCTCCGCTATCAGCTTCAGGAAATCGACTCGGTGCAGCCAGAGGCGGGTGAACTGGAAAAGCTCCAGCAAAAGAGGGACCGGCTGCAACACGCCGAAACCCTGCGCACCACCACAAACGAGGTGGGGCAAGTGCTCTACTCCGGTGATGGATCGGTTTCGGAGCGATTGACCCGGGCGGCCCATGAAGTGCGTCATGCGGCCACGATGGATGCCTCTCTCACCGAGTACGCAGAGCAGTTGGAAACCCTGTGCACCCAGGCGGAAGAACTGGGGCGCGAACTGGGTGGTTACGCACAGGGCATCGATGCGAACCCCGCACAACTGGATCGCATTCAAGAAAGGCTGGAAGGTCTTCGGCGGTTGATTCGCAAATACGGTGGTGACCTCTCTGAAGTGTTGCAACGGCAGGAGCAGGCCCGCCTGGAGCTTACACGCTTGGAAGATGTGGAGCAGACTCGACTGGAGTTGGAGCAATCCTTGGGCCGAGAGGAGTCCAGGGCTCGGAGCGTGGGCCAGGAGCTTCGGGATCGACGCCATCGGGCGGCAAGTGATTTATCGTCCAACCTTGGCCGGGAGCTTCGGGATTTGGGAATGGGCAGTGCGCGTATTGAGGTGCGTGTCGCCACCCTGGACCCCCGGGCGGATGACGTGACTGTGGACGGGGCCCGTTTTACGCGGACGGGGATGGATCAGGCGGAGTTTCTCATTGCACCCAATGCAGGAGAACCGGTGCGCCCGCTACGCAAGATTGCCAGTGGGGGGGAGCTTTCCCGAGCGTTGCTTGGAATCAAACACGTGCTGGCGGGGATTCGACAGGCCGGGTTGTACGTATTTGACGAAGTCGACGTGGGTGTGGGCGGAGCGATTGCAGACGCCATCGGCCAGAAAATGCGAGAAGTGGCCCAACACCACCAGGTTCTTTGCATCACCCACCTGGCCCAGGTGGCTTCATTTGCGGATCACCATTTTGTGGTGGAAAAAATTGAGAAGGATGGCCGAACCCAAAGCCGCATCTTTGCCCTGGATGAATCACAACGCATCCAGGAAGTGGCGCGCATGCTTGGCGGCGCACGTGTCTCCAAAACCACGAGAGAAGCGGCTAAGGAAATGCTTACGGCCGCCCAACCCTAGACTGGACACCCCTAGGGCTATTTTGGGGAACTTGTTTGTTCAGAAGAATCTGCCCGTGCGCTCTCCAGTACGGCAAGCAGTTCCGTGCCGTACTGGGACAATCGCGCAGCGCCAAACCCTGGAATCGTCTCAAGCTCACCTAGGCTACTCACCCCCGCAGAAACCATGTCCCGCAGGCAGTGCCCCGGAAGGACTACGTGAATGGAGAGGTTTTTGGCCTTGGCCTTGGATTCGCGCCAACGGGAAAGGGCTTTCTCTATCTTTTTCTGGAGATGCCAGGCGGCCCGTTCTTCTTCGGTGGGTGCAGGCGGACGGGCAGGCTCTTGCACTTGGGGGTTCTTCAGCGTCTCAAACATGGCGTGCTGGGAGGCCTTGTCTATGTTGGACCGGAACTTACCAAGCAATCGACTCATATGATTTGGGGAACGGGGAGGCGTGCTGCTCAGTCGCGCGATGAGATGGTTGGGAAACACCCGAAACGGTGGAACATCCTGTTGTTGCGCCATGTTTTCACGGAGCAATGCCAGCGCTCGGGTTCTCGCGCGCACTTCGTCAGAGGCAGATTTGTACCCTTTCACTCGGGTCCAGGGCGTGGAATCCGGTTGATTCCAATCCACATCCTTCGATGCCTGGCCCAGCGTGTAGAGACACTCGGTATCCACCTCTTCGAGGATTTCTTTTTCAGCCGCAAGATTGACGAGCATATCTGCAAGTCCGAAGAGATGTTGGACATCCCCTACAAGGTAGGATTCCCATTGCTCGGGAATGGGGCGCCGACCCCAGTTTTCATGCTGTAGGGCCTTTGAAACTTCCACCTGTAGATGGCGTTCCAACAGGGCGGCAAGTCCGGTTGCGGGCTCATCCAGGAAGCGGGCAAGAATGGAGGTATCCACAACGTGCCCCAACCTGAGTTTTCGTGTGGCAAGAAGCCGAACATCAAAGGAAACGTCATGGATGATCTTCTGAACCTTGTTTCCGCTAAGAATGGCATCTAGTGGTTTAAGGTTTTCCACCTCGAAGGGATCCAGGAGAAACGCAACGGAGGGCGTGGCCAACTGAACCAGACAGAGCCTTGGGCGATACCGGAACATGCCATCCCCCTCCACATCCACCGCAATGCGTGGTTCTGCGGAAAGTACCGTGCAGGCTTGGGCCAGTTCAGTTTCTGTCCGTATCCATTGGATTTTCATGGGTGGAATGTGGCAGCCATGGAACAGAACCGCTAGAGCTCAGTGGAAGTTCATGGGGTTTCGACGCAAACGGGCCCAACCGGCCCTACTCCAGGGCCTGGTGAGGCAGGTCTATCCGGATCGAAGAGATCGGGCGTTGCGGCTTATTGCAGCCATTCGAGCCTGGGATACCCGTATTTTGGAACGCATCCGTAAGGTTGCGCGCCCGGTACGGGTGGAGGGTGCGACGTTGGTGGTACACACCACACACAGCACCTGGTGCCAGGAACTGGAGGCCATGAAGTCTGATTTGCTTGAGGCCCTGCTCCAGGAGCGGGGACACGGTATCCGTGCCCTGAAGTTCCTGGTGGGGCCCATGCCGGAGATCCGGGTGGAGGAGGAAGTTACTCGCAAACATCGGGCCGTAACCGAACTTCCTCCCGAGTTGGCACGCATGCTTGCTTCGGTGGAGCAAGACGAGCTCCGGGAAACGGTGGCTCAGGCGGCTCTTGCGTCGCTTGCGGCCTCGGAGCGCAACAAGTGACTCGTGCATAGGCCAATTGACGTACCCGTTAACGCTGGGTACCTGCTGCCAGTTCTGAAATCAATGCGGTTAGTTTTGACTCTGCAACCGGGAGTTCTTCGCATTCCTGCAGCAACTTGATCAACGCGGTTCCCACCACGGCCCCATCCGCATCGCGTGCCACGGAGGCCACGTCCTGGGCGGACTTGATTCCGAACCCGACTGCCACGGGATGCCCCGTCTGCACTTTCAGTACCTTTGCCTGTTGCGCCGCCGCACGCAGGTCAGGGGCAGCCGCCCCGGTCACGCCCGTCAATGAGACAAAATAGATGAACGATGTGGCCACATTCGCCACCTGTTGAACCCTGCCCTCATCACTTGTGGGGGCGAGCAACGGTACATAGTCCAACCCATGCTGGACGAGTGGACCCCGGAGCACGGATGCGTGTTCTGGGGGAAGGTCCACCACGAGCGCTCCGTCCGCTCCCGCATCGGCCGCGTCCTGGGCAAACCGTTCTTCACCATACTTCAGGATCGGGTTGTAGTAACCAAACAGCAGGATGGGGACGTCACAGTCTGTTCGAATTTCCCGAACCATCTCTAAGACACGTGCAAGTGTGGTGCCCTTGCCGAGGGCCCGGGCGCTTGCTTGCTGAATGGCGATGCCGTCCGCTGTGGGATCCGAAAATGGCACTCCCAGTTCCACGATGTCCGCACCGCCACGGGCTGCCGCACGTACAAGTGCAGGGGTCCACTGGGGGTCGGGATCGCCCGCACACAAATAGGCAACGAGCGCGGCACGGTTTTCGGACTGGGCCCGTGAGAGGGCTTGCTCGATACGACTCATGGGGCCTCCCCGCTGGACTCCTGTGTAGTGATTTGACTCGCAGATCCCTCGCTAGTTGTTGTGGCAAGCACCGTTTGCAGGTCCTTGTCGCCACGGCCCGAAAGGTTGACGATCACATGCAAGCCTCGTGCAAGTTCCCCGCGATGACTCTTCCTGGGTGGTGCGTCTGGCTCCTGGTCTTTAAACTGTTGTACAAGGGTGGGTAGGTAACCAAGTGCATGACTCGTTTCTAGGGCGGGAACAATCCCTTCCGTACGTGCGAGCTGGTGAAATGCGTGGAGAGCGGTTTGGTCGTCGACGGACACGTAGTTCACACGCCCCTGGTCCTTAAGCCAGGCGTGTTCGGGGCCCACACCAGGATAGTCTAGGCCGGCGCTGATGGAATGGGCTTCCTGGATTTGGCCGTGCTCGTCCTGGAGCACATAGCTGCGAGATCCATGCAGCGTTCCAACACTGCCCTTGGTAAGGGTAGCCGCATGACGCTGGCCGTGAACACCCTCGCCGGCTGCCTCCACCCCAAACAATTTTACCGAGGCATCCCCTAGGAAAGGCGCAAAGATGCCGATGGCGTTGGAGCCACCTCCCACGCAGGCCACGACCGCGTCTGGAAGGCGACCAATACGGTTTCGTATCTGGGCGCGGGATTCTTCGCCGATCACGGCTTGCAGATCCCTTACAATGGTGGGGTAGGGATGGGGGCCCGCGGCTGATCCTACACAGTAGTAGGTGCTCTCGACGTTGGTTACCCAGTCACGGAGTGCCTCGTTCATGGCGTCTTTCAGGGTTTTGGAACCGGAATGCACCGGGTGAACGGTGGCTCCCAGGAGCTCCATACGTTGAACGTTGGGGGCTTGCCTCACCACGTCTTGCGCACCCATGAATACCTCGCATTGCAGCCCGAATAGTGCGCACGCGGTGGCGGTGGCAACCCCGTGCTGCCCTGCTCCTGTTTCTGCAATGACTCGCTTCTTTCCCATGCGCCTGGCCAACAGAACTTGCCCTACCGTGTTGTTGATTTTGTGGGCGCCGGTGTGACAGAGGTCTTCCCGTTTCAGCCATATTTCTGCACCAAGAGAACTGGAAAGTTGGTCCGCGTGGTAGAGGCTTGTGGGGCGGCCGACATAGTCACGCAGCAGACGAAAACGTTCTGCCTCGAAACTTGGGTCCCTACGCGCCTGCGCATAGGCAAGCTCTAGCTCGTTCAGCGCTGGAAAGAGTGTTTCAGAAACATAGCGGCCTCCGTAGGAGCCAAACTCATGATTGGACGGGTTGGACGGCATGGCGCCCCACTATGGTGGTTTGCTGGACCGGATGCCAGCTATCACGCCCGACGGGTGGGCTATTGTTGAGAAGTGTTGGTGCCACTGTCACCCGGCAGGCCGCTGTCCAGGAGACCGCCATCCAGGCCGTGAATTCTGTACGGATCGCAGTCCTGATATCCCATGCGACCACAGCCACAAAGGAGAGACAGCAGCACAACAACCCCCCACACTACCCCGTGTGCTTGTCGCCCTTGCATCCCCTTACGCTGAACGAAATTGAATTTTATTGCAATACTACATTTTTACTTGAATTCGTCCGATACCCCTTCTGGGCTCTCTTTGCCCGGGGGAAAATTTGCGTATCGTGTTCTGGACCCGATTCAACGTTGTCATTGCTGTCCTCTCCTTTGGGGTAATTTGGGGGTTCTGTTTTGCGATGCCCATGGCCGCAGTAGCCCAGGATGGGGACGGTGATGGAATCCCCGACGCCGATGAGGCCTCTTACGGGACGAGCGCCGTTGACGCAGATACCGATGACGACGGGCTCACGGATGGCCAGGAAGTGGGCCTTGTGGCGGGTCCGCCCACCATGGTGCGGCTGGGTATCTCCGCAGACAATAGCTACGACGCCCTGTTCATTGATGGTACGAGTGTCGGCACCCTGAAGTTTCGGGCATCGCTTTGGACCTACCCGGACTACTACGAAGCAAACCTCACTGAAGGGAACCACGTGATCGCGGCCCGCGCAAACAACCCCAGCGGCGCGGGTGGCATCATGATGGTGTTGCAACAGTCCGGGGAAGAAGTGGTGGCAGTAACAGGCCCTTCTCTTCCCAAGTACACCATGGGCAACCCGGAAGGGGATTCCACCTGGAACGAACTTGGTTTCGACGATTCCAGCTGGGGCACCAACTCCGACTGCGGACTTGGGCCGTGGGGCACACTGAGCGGCTTTTCCTTTGCTCGCTGGGGCCTCAAGGAGGGGGCGCACTACACGTGGACAGCTCCCGGATGCAACGGTACTGGGCAAGCTTGGATTCGATGGACGGTGAACGTGCAAGGGTGTGTAGATACCGACCCCACCGTTGCTGACACGGACGGGGACGGGCTGCTGGACGGCCAAGAATGCGGACTCACCGTGGCCGACGTGGGTATTGATACTGCCCTGGGCGTGTTTGTTGCCGATGCGGACCCCTTCACCACGACTTCTCCCGCGGATGCGGACAGCGATGACGACGGACTTGTGGATGGCGACGAGGATAGCAACCAGGATGGTGCCCAGGGCGCGTCTGAAACAGACCCGACGTGGTGGGATACCGATGGTGACTACGCACCGGATGGAATGGAAGTGGGCAACCAAAACGCCGCGTCCAGCGGGACCAGCGCGGGCGGAATACCATATCTTGGCACCGACCTTCTCAACGTGGGGCACTGGATCGCGGACCACAAGACCCACATCGTGGACGCAGACCCGACCTGCACGACTGACCCCACCAACGAGGATAGTGACGGTGACGGAGTCGGCGACGGGTACGAAGAAAAACAGGAGATCCACTCGGACCAACTTGGAACCATGGACGGAGCCTTTACTGGAACCGTTGGAGGAACCGGCACCAGCGGAGGTATGGAAACGGATCCGTGCAACCCCGATACGGACGGGGATGGCCTTAGCGATGGCGTGGAAGATCCCAATGCCTGGTATACGCCTGGAGTAGATACTGACCCCGCCGACTCGGATACGGATGATGGTGGTGTAAACGACGGCCACGAGGTCAACGTCATGGGTACCGACCCCCATTCCGGTGGCGACGATGTGGAATGCTTCCTGGCTGTACACTGCACTGACAACAACGACTGCACCCAGGACTCCTGTATCGCCCAGAGTTGTTCCTATAGTGGTGAAAGCGTTGGTACGAGCTGTTCCCTAGGAACCGGTACGGGTGTTTGCAACGGAACTTCTGGCATGCCTGCGAATACGTGTAGGGCCTGCGTGGACGACAACGTGCACCCTTCCGTAGATACGGGTTGTTCCTCTGGCACGCCGGTGTGCGACCCTAGTGCGGGTGGTGGCGAGGGTGCCTGTGTGGAGTGCCTTTTGGATACAGATTGCCCCATGGGCGATGTTTGCAACATGTCCAACCTGTGTGAGACCCCCATGGGGGGCAGCATGGACGGAGGAATGGCGGATTCGGGTTCCGGGGACTCGGGCATGGTGGACAGTGGCACGACGGACAGTGGCACGACGGACAGTGGCACGGCCGACAGTGGTACTGGGGACAGTGGCGGGGGTGATGGTGGCGCAGGTGATGGTGGCACCGCGGACTCTGGGTCAACCGGTGCAGGCGCCGATGCGTCCACCCCAGATGCTGCGGTGGCAGATGCTGGATCGCTTGGAGAGGACGGAGGCGCTGCACAACTGGACGCTTCGGTGATGGACAACACCATCCACAACCTTCATGAAATCCCATGCGAACCGGTTCTGTTTGCTTGCTCGGCCACTGCCGTTGGTCGGGAGCCGGGTCCTCAGCTACTTGGGCTTCTATCGATTCTAGGATTCGCCTTGCTGAGACGACGGCGACGGCGAGACTAGGAACGAACCGCCGACTGGGCGGCCGCAATAAAGGCACGAATGGCGTCTGGGCTTTTTTCACCCGGAGAAGATTCCACACCGCTCGCGACGTCCACCCCGAACGGTTGAACTACCTGGATCGCTTTAGCCACATTGCCGGGATGCAAGCCCCCGGCAAGCCATACCTTTCGTTGCCGTGCAATGGGTTGCGCCCGACCCCAATCGAGCAACTTTCCCGTGCCCCCGGGGAGCCCCGGCACATAGGCGTCGAGCAAGACCTCCATACCCTGTGGCCATTGGTGGATAGAATCCTCGGTGGCACGGGCTTGATGACTGTCACCCAAACGAAACGCCCGGATGGTCTGTGCGCCCAGCAACCGAGCCATTTCCACCGGTTCGTCACCGTGAAGTTGCACCCAATTCAGATCGGCGCGGGTGCAGGTCTCAAGAATCTCTTCGACGGAGGCGTTCACGAACACACCCACTTTGCGCACATGGGGGGGCACCACTTGGGTGATGTCCCGCGCCATCTGCACCGTGCAGCAGCGTGGGGATTTTTCCCAAAAGTTGAGGCCTATGGCGCTGGCGCCCGACCGCACCGCCACGAGGGCGTCTTCCACGCGACGCAAACCACATATCTTGATCTGAATCGATTCCATGATCTCGTTTAACGTTCAAACCGTTCGCTACTCATCTTCTCGCCCAGGGCATCGGAACGATCACCCAGGGTTCGTAGGTAACGGAAGGTGTAAATCCCCGTCTCGTGACCATCCCCCCAGCCCAAACGGAGGGCGTAACGCCCGGTCTCTTCTATGGTTTTGAGTTCCAGGTTCACCGCGGCCATTTTCTCTGGGTCTAAAAACCGGATAGGACCCTGATGCCCCTGGCAGGTGGCGCAGGGGCAAAACCCCCGGAGAGTTCGGTGATGCAATGCCGAAGTGACACCGTCGGACCATAGTATCTCCATGGTGCGTGCTCCCTCAGGGGCTCGAATCTCTACCGGTGCTGGGAGTTGGGTATCCATGCCTAGGCGACAACTTTACAGTTCCCAGGGCCAGGTCAATGGCTTACCCGTCGCATGCTCCCATACTGTGCGAACCACAGGGACGGCCTGTGGGATCAACGGCACATGTTCAAGCATGGAAAGTTCCGGCACCGGTATCTTGAACCCGCTTTGAAATGTGGGCGCCATGAGTTTGGCACGGAGGTTGGCGGCAAGCCGAACGGACCCACCGCCACAACTGCGACAACGGAGCCCACCGGACCTGGAATCCATGAGCGCGCTTTGATCGGGCCGTGCCCTCCGGCCGCAGGTCGCGCATTTTTCAAGATCGGGCCACTGGCCGAGCTGGCCGAGTACGTGAACTAGCCAGGAACACAACCTCCAGGAAAGCAGATCATTGCGATCGCGCTCGGGTAACTCTTGTGAGGTATGACTGTTCAAGACCTGAAGTAGGTCTACGCAGGATTGAAATAGCTCAGGCTCGGGCTGGTGGGGTGCGAGCAGGGTACGCAAGGCGGTCCACGCGGAACCCAATAGCCTCATCCACTCAAGATCCCCGAGCACGGTTGGATACCCCATATCCATGGACGCGCTTTGAAGGTTTCTTAACTCTGCAGTGCCTGAGCTCAAGCGGGCCTGCAGCACCGCAAACGCGGGAAGCCCGCTGGCAAAACGTCGGGCACTTTTGCGAGCACCACGGGCAAGTACGTGCACCAGGCCAAACTGTTCCGTGAACAATACGGCGATCCGGTCCGAGTCCCGATAATCTGTGGTTCGAAGAACGAGCGCCCTTGTGGGGACGCTGGAACGGGCGCGGGATGGGGAGCCGGAGGCCACCTTAGCTGGGGTGCGAAGCAAACGGAGTCGTGCTGGGAATGACGTCTACCGCCGAGGATAACTCCACAAGACCAAACTGTTGACGCGGCTTGAGCATCACCGAAAGCGCGAGCACGGAAAGAATCAAAAGCCCGGCCAGGGTTACCGCAAGACCAAACCGATGATGGCCGGTGGCCCCTTCAGCCCGGGCGACCAGTGAGAAAGGTGCTGTGTTGGTCACCTGGTCTGTGCTCACTACACCCTTGAACTCAGGAGTGGAAACCGTATCCAACGTGATGCCGAGAACACGTGCATAACTACGCACAAACCCGCGCACAAACACTGGGTCGGGAAGTTCTGTGGTTTTGCCCGCCTCCAGTGCTTCCAATGTGCGCACCGGAATACGTGTGGCGTGGGAGATCTCCCCAAGGGAAAGCTGCCGCAGCTCTCTTTCACGCTTCAGTAGGGCGGCGGTGCGTTCCATCAAAATCGATCTACCCGGCGGCCCTGGGGTGGTCAAGGGCACAGTCTGGAGTGGAATCCAAGCGCCACAAGTACTTCTATTTGGCCGGTATCGGGTTGTGGCACGCGATCTGATGGGAGAGCTCTCGCTCTCTTGCCTCTGGGTTACTTTCCGACGGCTCTTTCAAATCCGTAAGCTGGGGCACGATCCGGTCACAGGTACCCGGCACCCTACGAGGGCACCGTGGATGGTACGCGCACCCCGTGGGTGGGGACTCCGGATTCGGCACTTCATCCCGAAACGATTCGCCTAGGGTGCCCCTATTTAATGATTTTGGGATGACTGCACGCCCGGGCTGGGCTTCGAGCAGCGCTTGTGTGTAGGGGTGGCGGGGTGCGTGCCCTAGGATTTCCGCCGGGCCCAGTTCGACCACGTTGCCAAGGTACATCACAGCGATCCGATCGCTCATGTGCCGAATGACCGAAAGATCATGGGAAATGAAAAGTAGGGTGAGGTTCATCTCCAAACGGAGATCCTGAAGGAGGTTCAGCACTTGGGATTGTACGGAGACGTCCAGGGCGCTTGTGGGTTCATCCGCCACGAGCAAGGTGGGGCGAACGGCGATAGCTCGAGCAATGCTAATTCGCTGCCGTTGGCCCCCTGAAAACGAATGTGGAAAGCGGTGCTGCATCTCCGGGCTTAGCCCCACCATGGAAAGTAACTGCTCAACACGTTCCCGGGCTTGCGCCCTGTTGCGAACTTCGCGGTGAATGAATAGGGGTTCCGAGAGGGTTTGCAGTATGGTGCGTCTCGGGTTCAGGGAACCAAAGGGATCCTGAAATACCATCTGAACCTGGCGAGAAAGTGTGTTGCGTTCCCGTTTCGAAAGGGATGCCAGATCTGTGCCCGCGACTGTGGCACTCCCTTCGTCCATCGTTTCCAAACCTATCAATGTGCGCCCCAGGGTGCTTTTTCCGCAACCGGATTCGCCCACGATGCCGAGCACTTCTCCTGTTCGGACCTGAAGGGTAATCCCCCGTAGGGCCCCCAGGGTGCGCAGGGGCTTGCCCCACAGGTTGCGTTCCAACACGTAGGTCTTGCGAACTCCCTGTAGGTCCACGATGGGCGCACTCATGGAACAGGATCCCCTGGGCGGTCGCTGGCAGCGTACCAACAGGCCACACGGTGCGATTTCGAGATCCCGGTAAGTGCCATGAGCGGCTGGTCTTCCTTGCAACGCGATGCCTCTGTTGCACTTACATTTTGATGAAGGGTTTTGGCAGTGCCACACCGGGCAAGAAACGGGCACCCGTCAGGCTGGAGGATGGGGTTGGGCGGCACCCCTTCGAGCACGGGCAAGTGGGTTTTCTTGGGGCCGGATTCCCGGTCTGGAAGGCACCGCAACAGCCCTAGGGTGTAGGGGTGTTTTGCGTGGGAGAACAACCGATCGGCGGGGATTTCTTCCACAATTTTTCCGGCGTACATGACAAGAATACGATCCACGGAATCCACAGCCAGGGCGAGGTTGTGGGTGATCAGTAGCAGCGCCATGTTGCGTTTCTCCCGTAGCGCATCGATGAGCTTCATGATTTGCGACTGCACCGTCACGTCCAGGGCGGTGGTGGGTTCATCGGCGATGAGCAATGCGGGCCGGAGAGCAAGCGCGATGGCAATCACGATGCGCTGGCGCATGCCCCCCGAAAGTTCGTGGGAATAGGCATGAAACCGGGAACGTGGAATACCCACTTCCACCATAAGGTCTTCGGCCTGCTTTCTGGCCTGGGCACGGGAACATCCGTTGGCATCACCGCTAGCATCACCATTGGCGCCTCTACAGGAAGCACGCACGGCTTCTGCCACCTGCGAACCAACGGTGTACACGGGGTTCAGGGCTGTCATGGGTTCCTGAAACACCATGGCCATGGCTCCCCCACGAAGCTCGCGGTAGTCCGACCGGTCTGGCCCGAAGTAGCGTTTTCCTTTCCAACGGATTTCTCCATCGCCCCAATGGGTGTTGGATTCAGCCAGCAGGCCCATGAGCGCCTGGGCCGTGACGCTCTTTCCAGAACCGGACTCGCCCACGAGGCCTACCCGTTCGCCCGGGCGCACTTCTAGGGATACTCCTCGCACCGCGTTTACCCGACCACGCGCCGTATCAAATCCAATTGTAAGCCGTTGCACCTCAAGTAGCGCTTGCTCCCAGGGAACGGTGTTTGTGGATGCCGACGGGGAACCTGCCGCAGATGAACGTACCGGAGCCTGATCCACGGGCGGACCACTCACGGGCAGACCACTCACGGACAGGGAACCCTTTGTATTGGCAGACCCGGTGGCGGCGTTTGTTCAAAGGCCTCCTCGGGTATGGAGGGGTTGAGGTCCATGTCCGTGAATCGGACGTGAGTCTTCAGATCCGAGCGGGGCACCTCGAACTCCACCTTGCGTGGAAAAGCTACTCCCCAGGGGTGACCGGAGGGGTGACGCCCACCGGCTCGGTCGGCCACAAGCACGTGGTCTGCGTAGTGCAGGTTCCAAAGCACGCCTTGCTCGGGAGATACCGCTCGGTAACTCGCCATGCGCAGGTGTTGCTCTTGAATGGGAGCGTTCCTGTCCTGTTTTCTCACGCGGAAGGTCATGAGGTGTTTTGCCTTAGGGTTCCCGAGCTCTACCATGTATTGGCCTTGGTAACGGTTTCGGCGCCCACCGCTTTTCTTTTGGTCGTCACAGAGAACCGGATCGTCACCACCAAGGGCGGTGTGTAGGGGCAGCGGCGCCTGGCCCAAAAGGGCTGCCACAAGCACGTTTCCTGGCACGGCAACACCCAGCAGCCGTCCAACATTCTCGGCACAGGGGGGGCCTTCAAGAAAAGCTCCTTCTCGCATGTCGTGCATGGCAAATACGCTCCCGTTGCTGGTGAGAGTTGCGACGGGGCCAAATGGGCCGATGGCATCGAAACGCACCCTGTCTGGCATGGCAAGCAGCATGCGAACCTTGCCTCGAATGCGTCCATTGGGACCCCACTGCTCCACCTCTGCTACTGCTCGCACGGTTCGTACGGGGGCACGCATGCGGTGGTGTGCTCCCATGAGCTCGGCTGCACGTTCGTGGGGATAGGTGGGGCAGGAGGCACCACCACAGCCCGTGGGCCCGGTGGCGGCCAACAAAACCACAAACAACGTGGCCAGACCAACCCTGGCCCAACAAAAGGAATCGAGGAAAGGGTATCTGTTCGTGCCCGGGCCTGCCGTATTCAACGTACGATCCCTTCGATGACCTGAAGCGCAAGATCGGTCCGGCCAAAAGGAGGCATGATGTAGGCACCCTGAACGCGATCCTTGACGGCCTCCAGCATCTCGCGCGCAATGGCCACGCCTTCCCGACGGCCCGGATCGCCCGAGCCCGCACGTCCCATACGCTCACGCACGCCTGTGGGTATGCGCATGCCTGGAACCTCGTTGTGAATGAACTCGGCGTTCTTGGCACTGGCCAAGGGAAGCAAACCCACCAGTACCGGGATCCCTAGGGGTTCGGCCACCTTGAGAAAACGATCGAGTACGTCTGGATCGTAGACAGGTTGGGTCATGATCATCTCGGCACCTGCCTGTACCTTTGCGTGCAGCCGGCGAACTTCGCGATCGAAATCCACCGCCGCGGGTTCCGCACCCGTGGCACAGAAGAACGATGTGGCTGCTTGCAAGGGTTTGCCCCCTGGATCACGACCGTGGTTGAGGCCGTTCACCACCCGAAGCAACCCAATGGAATCGGTGTCGTACACAGCGGAGGCATCCGGGAAGTCGCCCATTTTGGGTGGATCACCTGTGATGACCACCAGATTGCGCAGCCCCAGTTCGTGGGACGCCATGAGATGGGCCACGAGACCCAGCAGGTTTCGATCCCTGGTGGTGACGTGCATGAGACTGGGCATTCCAAGTTGGTCTTGAATGCGTAGGCAAAGCGCCATATTGCCCATACGCACGCTTGCCCTGGGGCCGTCGGCCACGTTGATCACGTCTACCCCGCCCTCCTGAAGGGTTCTTGCGCTGCGAAGGGCACGGGACAGGTCCATCCCCGCAGGGGGGTTGATTTCCACCGATACAACAAACTGTTTTCCAAGTTTGGCGGGCAGTGGCCCCTTTTTTTCCGTGGGAACGACCTCAACCCCTGGGGCTGCCGTGCCTTCCTGGGCGACTTGGGCTGGACGGCCACCTGGGGACACGACGGAAGGGGCACCGCTAGGGGTAGGAGCACTGCTGCGAGCAGGGTCGCGCGCTCCGCCTCCCCCGGATTCGGTGGGATGGCTTCCCACCATGCGCGCGGCAGCGGCGATTTTACGAATGTGATCGGGCGTGGTTCCACAGCAACCACCGACGGCGGAAATCCCTGCCTTGAATAGGCGACGGGCATAGAGCTGAAAGTATTCGGGTGTTGCCATGTAGGCGAAACGGCCGTCCACGCGCTTTGGCAACCCCGCATTGGGAACCGCCACCACAGGCACACCTGGGGATCCCATGCGAATGACCATTTCGTACACTCCAGCGGGACCGTCCGCACAATTGACGCCAATGGCGGTGGCGCCCCACCGAACCATGGAATCGGCGACCGCCTCGGGGGGAGTGCCGTCTGCCAGGGTTCCCTGTGGATCAAAGGAAACGCAAGCGATGACAGGAAACGTCGTTTGGAGTTCGCGAACGGCATCAAGCGCGAGCTGCAACTCCTGGGGCTGCCGAAACGTCTCGAGCACCAAACCATCCACGCCACATTCGACCAGTATCTGGGCCTGCTCCAGAAATCCCTCGCGGGCCTGATCGGTGGAGGGGTTGGCTCTGTCTCCAAACAGCATTCCAGTGGGCCCCATGGATCCCAGTACCCATCCGTTTGGATTGGAGGTCCTGGCGAGTTGAATGCCGGCCACGTTGATGTCTCTGACCTTGTTTTCCAGGCCGTGGGGGCGAAGCCGAAACCGGTTGGCGCCAAAGGTGTTGGCGGTGACCACCTGGGCGCCCGCGGCGACGTACTCGCCATGGACCTGGGCGACGAGGTTTGCTTGGTCCAGGTTGGCCGCGTCCATGCTGCGGGAATAGAGCAACCCCTTGGAGTACAGGGCCGTGCCCATGGCACCGTCCAACACGAGGCCGCCGGAGGCCAGTGCGTCACTCAAGTTCTGCCTGGGGCTCTGCCCGTGGAACGGCCCCGGAATGTTCTGTTCAGGCTTGCCTGGTGTTGTGTCCGCCGAAGTCATCCTGGGAGTTCACTACCATCGAATGGGGGAAGTTTCACCGGCTCACCCCTAATTGTTGAGGGCGCCGTCCTGTATCCATTGTCGAATGGCCGCGATATGCTGGCTGGAAAGGGCTGTTCCGGTGGGCATGGGATCACCGCAAACGGGATCGCCTGCAGTGGTGGATCCATCCACCTTGTGGATCAGCAGGGAATCGTCAGGGTTGCCCGCAACGACGCGCGTGGTGCCTGAGGATGCGCAGTCTTGCCCCGCGGAAGCCATGCCTACCAGGGCGGCGTAGGCCACAGCGGCGGAGCCTAGGTCCAACTGGCTTTCTTCTACGAAGTCGACTCCACCTGAACTGTGGCAATCCACACACTGGGGAACAAACACCTTGGTGTAGATGTCTTGCCACGTGGGGTTCACCACCTGGGCCGAGCTGCGAACGTAACAGTCGCCGACTTCGCCACCGGGGCACATGGCGCCCTCTGGACGACCGGGCCCGCTGTCACTTGTGCGCTCCACCACGGGGGCCCCGCAGGAAAGCCAATTCTTAAGCATGTCTCTGCCCTTCTTGGAGGCCAGTGCGGGAAGGGGATCGCCGTCCGTGTTGAGGTAGGAAAGTTCAGCCACCGCCTCCTCGCCCGCTCTTCCAGGTGGCATGGTGCCGTTCTCTACTTCCTCAAAGATGGCAAAGCGATGGTCGAATACCTTGGTTCGGCCCCGACGAAGCGATGCAATGTCGTCCGTGTCGGGCACGGTGTCGTCGCTGGTTCTGGAGCCCACCATATCGAAATCTAGATCCCCAGGCGCACCGACCCGCAGCTCGGAGTTGGCCGACTGGGAGTGGCAGACGGACCCGTTACCACAGGTGGTCTGGGTGAGGGCCTGCCCCCCGTAGGCCGGGAACCCGGACAAATCAAAATACACTTCCTGGGCGGACTCTTCGTCGCATTGCCCTAGGTCCACGGGGTTGCATGCACATGCCAGGCACAAAAGGGTTGCCGCAGAAACAAGCGGCCCGGGGCTGGGGCGCCTGGGAGCAGTGAGTGAACGGGAAACAAATGGCAGGGTCGTCATGTTGCTGTTTGCCATGCTACTGCATTTTGTGTGCTTTGGGGCCCCATCGAAATGGCACTGCAGATCAGATAGAAATTCGAGCCAGGGGTTCCACCTGAATCTCCGGGTCCAGTTCTTGGTACCCGAGAACCACCAGGTCTGGAAACTCCACTTCCAGCAGCTTCCTGACAAATCTTCGCACATCGGATTGGGTGACGATGACCGGTGGTGGAGGTTGTACTTGCGCAGGTGCACTTTGCAGCTCTCCTGTGCTGTCGACGTCGCTTTCTGAAACACGGGCTTCTGAACCGTGGGCAGTGGCGCTTTTGGCAACCGCAGCACGTATGGCAGCGACCACGTCCTGGGCCTCATCCGGAGCAAGTGCAAGATAGCTCCCGGAGGCAGTTTTCTGGATGGCGCCGCGGATCACCTGTTCGATTTCCGGGTCCAACAGGTAGACTGGAAGCACACCTGCCTGGCTCCAGCGAAAGGAAATTTGGCGTTTGAGTTGGCTTCGGACCAACTCCGTGAGCTGCACGGGCTCCCGTTCGGTGGGGGCAAACATGGCCAGAGCTTCGAGCACCTCACGGAAGGGGCGAATGCTTACCCGTTCATCCACAAGGCGGCGCAACACGTCGGCGAGCAGTGCCAAAGGCACCGGTTTTGGCACCACGTGCCGTACCAGCGCGGGGTACACACCCTCCAAGCGATCCAACATGGCCTGGGTTTCCTCCAGACCTACCCATTCTTTGGCACGACGGCGAGCCACGACACCGAGGTGATCCACAATGATCTCGCTTGCGGCTTCTGGGGAGGAAACCAGGGAATGCGCCACCTGGGAATGCGCCACCTGGGAATTGCCGGTGGGGATCTGGCCATGGGCGGCGCGGGTTTCCTGAAACCACAGCTGGTATTCGCCCGGCGCGAGTGCGGGCGCACGACGAATGGAGATTTGGGGCATTTGTATGCCCAGTTCCGAAAATAGATCTGCCCGGAGCTGTTGCACGGGAACATCCATCTGGGGGAAGTCTGAGGGCAAGGCTGCTGCACCTCCGGTGGATGGGGGTATGGTCAGAAGGTCCGCCAGATCCGACGACAGCTCCACCGACACCGGCAATACCCAGGGAACCCAGCTTCCCGGTGCCTGTTCGTCCATGGAGGGTTGGGGGCCGCCCAGGCCCGACGGGGCCGCGCCATCCATGCCAGGCCCCACGCCAACAAAGGCCAGGGCAGAGGCCTTGACCCCTGAGGAAGCCATGGACCGGTACGCCATGACGAGCATGACGGCCGCAAGAGCTAGAAACGGAAGGACCGGTAGGCCGGGAACGATGGCCAATGCAATGAAGAAAACCGCCGCAATGCGAAGGGTCTTTGGATTTCCAAACACCTGGCGGGCGATGTCGCTCCCGAGGGAAGAATCCTCCTGCTCCGACGAGACTCGAGTCACGACCAGACCTGCGGCGGTAGAAATGAGCAGGGAGGGAATTTGAGATACAAGCCCGTCTCCGATGGTGAGCAGCCCATAGGTTTGCAGGGCTTCCACCACAGGCATGGAGGACATGCCTACCCCGATGGCAAGGCCACCGAGGATGTTGATGACGGTGACAATGATGCCGGCAATGGCATCCCCCTTCACAAACTTCATGGCGCCGTCCATGGAACCGTAGAATTCGCTTTCCCTCTGGAGCACTCCTCGGCGGCGGCGCGCTTCAGATTGATCGATGGCCCCAGAACGGAGTTCTGCATCGATGCTCATTTGCTTGCCGGGCATGGCATCCAAGGTAAACCGCGCACCCACTTCGGCGACGCGCTCCGACCCCTTGGCCACCACGAGAAACTGAATGAGCGTGAGAATAAGAAACACGACAGCACCCACCACGTAGTTTCCTCGAACCACGAAATGCCCAAAGGCGTGAATCACGTCACCCGCATCGGCCTGGAGAAGGATGAGCCGGGTGGAAGAAACATTCAGGGCAAGGCGGTAGAGCGTAGTCACCAGCAAAACGGTGGGAAAAGCGGTGAACTCCAATCCGCTCCTTACGAATAGGGCCACCAGCATCATCAGAACGCCCAGGGCCACGTTGGTAGCCAGAAGCATATCCAACAGGGCCGTGGGTAGGGGCAGGATCATCATGCCCACCATGAGCATGACGAACACCGCCAGGGTGACGTCTGCCCAGACGTTTTTGGATTTCCCTACACCTGTCGTACTCGCCATGGCCCTCCCCTACTCGATTATGAGACTGCTATTCAAGTGCACGCCGACCCTCAAATGCGCGCCCCAGTGTGACCTGGTCGGTGAACTCCAACTCGCCCCCGTGGGGGACACCGCTTGCGATCCGCGACACCCGGACTCCCGTGGAGCGAAGCCCCTGGGCCACGTACAGGGCGGTGGCTTCACCTTCCACGCTCAGGGGCGTGGCCACCACCACCTCCTGGACGGCATCTTCCTGAATGCGCTGGATGAGCCCGGCCAGGGGGAGTTTCTCCGGGCCCATGCCCTCCAGGGGAGCAAGCAACCCGTGGACCACATGGTACCGACCACGAAAACTGCCTGCCCGCTCCACCGCCATGAGGTCGGGCACTCGCGCGACCAGGCAAAGCAAGCGCGCATCCCGATTGGGATCCCTGCAAATGTGGCACTCATCCTGGGCGTCGTAGTTTCCGCAACGTACACAGCGGCGTACTTTCTCGTGGAGTTCCCCCAGGGAAACGGCAAGGGCTGCGGCGTAGGCTGGATCATCTTCCAGAATGGAAAATACGTGGCGGAGGGCCGTGCGGTCCCCCACGCCAGGCAACCGCGACAACAGCTCCACAAGACGTTGGATGGGGCTGTTGTTCATTTGCTTCCGTCCAGGGCTCCCTGTTCCACCGAAACGCGCAGTTGTTCCTGCCCGCTTGAGAATACCTCAAGGGCATCGTTCACCACGGGATGGGTGCGTGCCTGTTGTTCCACTTCCTGCAGGCGCTGTTCCCGCCGTTGGGCCGCCTGTTGGGCCAGGGTGTTGCCCTGCCGTGCCGCGAGTTCTTTCACCAACTCGACCTTCACTTCTGGGGTGCTCCCCAATAATGAGCTGGCCAATAGTGAGCTGGCGGCCTCCTGGATCGCCTCAACGGAGTCCTTGTCCTGGGCCTGGCGACCGAAGAAGGACGTTTCTTCGAACTCCACCACCACCCGTTCTGGGGTCACGTGACGGGGAACGCCGTGTTCGAGAATGGCCCCGAGAGCCGGCCGTTGTTGACGGACCTGCTGAACAACCTGCTCCCAAAGATCGTGCGGTTCACTCCCATCGAGCACCGCAGACGGAACCCGTGAACTGGGTGTCTCTGGAGCTGCGGCAACCTCTGGAGCTGGGGCAACCTCTGGAGCTGCGGTGGTCTCCGCGCCGGAGGAAACTTCCGGTGCAGCGGCGGATTTGGGAGTTGAGGAAACTTGTGGAGTGGAAGGTTGGGCCTTGGAGCTTCTAGGGGCCTGGGGTTTTCCGGGAGGTTGAGAAGCTCCTGGAGGTTGGGGTTCTGTTGGTGCACTGGGATTGCTTCCGAGGCGGCGTTCCAACTGTTCAAGCCGTGCCAGAAGACTCGCCATGTCTAACAAACGTGGTCGGGTGGCCATGCGGATAAGGCCCATATCCAAGCTGACGTGGGCGAGACGCGCGCGCCCCACTTCTTCCGCCAGTTGGTTGAAGCCTGAAAATAATCGCTGAAGCTCCAGGGGTGTGCTCTTTTCGCCCATCTTCTGGAGCCGGGAGAGCTGGTCGGTAGACAAACCCGTCAGCGACGCCGCCTCGTTGTTGCTGACCCGCACCAACACAAGGTCGCGAGCCACGGTGAGCAACTGCTGGGCAAACTGGAAAGGATCCACCCCATGTTCCGCGCGATCCCGGTTGTGTCGGGTCAAGGTGTCCATATCCCCCGCAAGGATCGCTTCAACCGTGGCGTACACCCGCTCCGAGGATGCGACACCCAGGGCGGTGCACACCTCAGCACCAACGAGTGTTCCTTCCGAGAATGCGATGGCCTGATCCAATAGGGTAAGGGCATCGCGAAGGGACCCTTGCGCCTCCCTGGCGATGGTGAGTACCGCGTCGTCATCCGCCTCGATGTTTTCGATGGCTAGGATTTCACGAATGCGTTTGGCCATGGTGGCCGCGGGAATGAGCCTGAAATCGTGACGTTGGCACCGTGAACGAATGGTGATGGGCACCTTGTGCGATTCGGTGGTCGCGAAAATGAACTTGATGTGGTCGGGCGGCTCTTCCAGGGTCTTGAGGAACGCATTGAACGCTCCACCGGAGAGCATGTGGACCTCGTCTACGATGACCACGCGGTACCGATCCCGCGTGGGTGGAAACGGTAGGGTTTCCTGGAGCTTGCGAACGTCATCCACGCTGTTGTTGGAGGCGCCGTCGATTTCGAGCACGTCCATGTCGCGGCCCGCCGTGATGTCCTTGCAAGGGTCGCAGGCGTTGCAAGGTTCCGGTGTGGGCCCCTTGACGCAATTGAGGGCCTTGGCGAGTAAACGGGCGGAGGTGGTTTTTCCCACGCCTCGCACACCGGTGAACAGGAACGCGTGGGCGACCCGATCGGTTTCAATGGCCCGACCTAGGGTGCGGGCCACGTGATCCTGGCCCACGAGATCCGAAAAGACTTGGGGGCGATACTTCCGCGCAAGAACGGTGTACGACATGCAGGCTAGGCACCGTACCATCGCGGCGGCGCCTGTCCATGAACATGTGTGTGCATCGACCGCTTCGGGGTTTAGGCCTCGGCGGCTTCTGGGGTGCCGCCCGGGGCGGTGATCTTGATCTCCCCGTTCAGTACGGGTGAATCTCCCGCGTAGTCATAGATCCCAAGCTGGGTTTTTCGACCAAGTTGCCCCGCCAGCACAAGACGGCTCAACAGGGCAGGCACCTTGTAGCGCCCGTCGCCCAATTCCCGATCCATCGTTTTGGCCATGGCGTGCACCACATCGAGGCCAATCAGATCCGAAAGGGCAAGGGGGCCCATGGGATGCCCACACCCCAGGGTCATGGCCTGATCGATGGCCTGTGCGCTCGCAATGCCGGCCTCGAGGGATTCTATCCCGTGCAGCAGGTAGGGCACGAGCAGGCGATTCACTACATATCCAGGGCTCGGCGCGACCTGGACTGGCACCTTACCGATACGCTCGCAAAAGGCCTTCGCACTTTCGCGGACACCGGGTGCGGTGGCTTCCACGGTGCTGAGTTCTACCAGCTTCATGACAGGCACCGGGTTGAAAAAATGCAGGGCAACGAACTGGGCGGGCCGACTCAGGTTGCTCGCCAGGGATTCCAGGGGCAACGAAGAGGTGTTGCTGGCAAGGATGGCGCCAGGGCTAAGCTGTTGTTCGATCTTTTGTAACAATGTAATTTTGGCTTCAGGTGCCTCCACCGCAGACTCAATCACCAGGTCGCAGTCGGAAAGGTCGCTAAGTTCCGTGGTGTATCGAACTCGGCCAAGAATGGCATCTCGATCGGCTTCGCTGATTTTGCCCTTACGTACACGCCGGTCGAGGGAGCGGGCGAGCTTTTCACGGGCGGGGGATACATCACCACCAGTGGCTTTGACTGCAACGACCTGGAGCCCACGAGAAGCGACGTTCTCTACGATTCCTGATCCCATCAACCCACAACCCACAACTCCTACCTGTTCAATCATGCTCACTCTCTGCTCCTTTTTACGACTCCGCCGCGCCCAACGCACCGTGCCCGCCACTGTGTTTCAGTTACCGTCGTTCTTGGTACCGTGTTCCTGGCTTTGCGACCTGTGAGAAAACACAGGGTCGCTTCGAGTGATTAACAAATCAACCACCCTGAACTTCTTTGTTACGCGGTGCAGCACGACTGTTCAAGGCAACGATGCGTGTTTTTGGGCGATTAATACGCCTACCCGAATGCCACGCTTGTTAATTATTTGTTAATTTTATTGAAGAGGATGGATGGGACTTGGTTTGACTCTCCTGTGACCTCCAATACAGTGCCAGCCCGTGGCGACTAACACGGGAAAACAGACGAAGTTTGTCTTTGTGACCGGCGGGGTGGTGAGCTCTATCGGCAAGGGGCTCGCGGCGGCCTCCATCGGGGCTCTTATGGAGGCCCGGGGCCTGAAGGTGACTCACCTGAAGCTTGACCCGTATATCAACGTGGACCCGGGCACCATGTCTCCCTATCAACACGGCGAGGTGTTTGTTACCGACGACGGCGCCGAGACGGATTTGGATTTGGGCCACTACGAGCGGTTCACCACCGCGCGGATGACACGGGCCAATAACTTCACGTCCGGCCGTATTTACGACGCCGTGATCAACAAGGAGCGGCGGGGCGAGTACCTGGGTGCAACGATCCAGGTTATTCCCCATATCACCGACGAGATTAAGGCTCGGGTACGGGAGGCGTCGGCGGGCATCGACATCACGATTGTGGAGGTCGGGGGAACTGTGGGTGATATTGAATCGCTACCGTTCCTGGAGGCCATTCGGCAGCTGAAGGTGGAAGCGGGCCCAGCCAATGCGGTGTGCGTTCACGTGACACTCGTGCCGTACATTGCTGCCGCCGGCGAGCTCAAGACCAAGCCCACCCAGCACTCCGTGAAAGAATTGTTGGGCTTGGGGATTCAACCCGAAATTCTGATCTGTCGGACGGATCGAATCATTCCCCGATCTCTCAAGGAGAAGGTGGCCCACTTTTGCAACGTCTCTGTGAAAGCGGTGATCTCCAATCCGGACGTACGCGTGATCTATGAGGTGCCAGTGGCCCTGCACGAAGAGGGCTTGGACAGCGAAATTGCGGAGCGCCTAAACATTTGGTCACGACAACCGGACTTGAGTCGCTGGAAAGAGACCGCCGCAAAACTCACCAACCCCACGCATGGCAAGGTATCGATTGCGGTGGTGGGCAAGTACGTGCATCTACGCGATTCCTACAAGTCACTGCACGAGGCGCTGGTGCATGGTGGCCTTGTGAACGATGTGGCGGTGGAGTTTACCTACGTGGACAGCGAGCAACTCGATGCAGACGGTGTTGCCGCGCGCCTGAGCGAAGTCGACGCCGTGTTGGTTCCAGGTGGCTTTGGGGACCGGGGAAGCGAAGGCAAAATCCAAGCGATCCGTTACGCCCGGGAGAACGGCGTTCCATTTTTTGGCATTTGCTTGGGAATGCAAATGGCCGTTGTGGAATACGCACGCCATGTCTGTGGTTTGGAGCACGCCAATACCGCTGAGTTCGCACCTGACTGCCCCCACCCCGTGGTGGATTTGATTCCGGAGCAACGTCACATCCGTGACAAGGGGGCAACCATGCGATTGGGAGCGTACCCCTGCACCATCACAGCTGGGACCTTGGCGGCGCAGATTTATGGAGCCCATGAAGTGCAGGAGAGGCATCGTCACCGCTACGAGGTGAACAACGCGTACCGCGAGCAGTTGGAGACAGCAGGCCTTGTGCTTTCAGGGGTTTCTCCAGATGAATCCCTTGTGGAAATGGTAGAGATCCCCAACCACCCATTCTTCCTGGGCTGCCAGTTTCACCCCGAGTTCAAAAGCCGACCCCACGATCCTCACCCATTGTTTGTGAGGTTTGTGCGCGCTGCACTTCAACGCCGGGTGCAACGGGCAACCGCCGCGGAGGTATCGGACAGGACAGCTTCCGCCGCAGCCACCGGCTCACCCGCCCATGGGGACAGCACCAAGGAATCCACGGGTCCCCATATGGACACTGTCGTTCACTAGGATCTCATCTCCTATTGGATCTCGTCCCTTGGCGGAATAGGGTTCGATCGGAGCCGGGTTGGCGAGACTCTGTTCTCGCAAGTGAATCCCATGTTAGGGTCGGGCGTCCATTGTAACCAGGGCATGCGACTGGACCGCATTGCGCTGTTTTGATCATCTTTGTGAAACGAATAAGGAGCTACCCATGGGATTGAAGAATCAACAGACTGTGATGTGGTCGGTGTTACCAATGCTTGGTGCGTTGGCAGTTCTATCGCTTGCGTTTTCTGGCTGCAAAAAGGACAAGGACAAGGATGATACGGGTGGAGGCATCCTGGATGGATCCGTGGACGACGGTAGCGTGACCTACGCTTGTGGAGGAAACGATTGCAATATCTTGGACGGCAGCGGCTGCTCCACGGGCTATGCCTGCTATTTTGTGACGCCCACCGGTGGGGGGGAACCTACGGCTACCTGCGAACCTGATGGCGTAGGCACGGACGGAACCACCTGTACGGCGGACACCGATTGTGCTCCCGGGTTTGGCTGCGACATGGCCAGCAACCCCAAGGTTTGCCGAGCCTACTGCTGCTCAGCATCGGACGAGTGCCCGTCTGGCCAGGCCTGTGCCATTAGTTTAGAGGGGCCTTCCGGGGCCACGGGAGTGGGGCTTTGCTCCGCGTCTGACGAGTGCGATCTGGTGGCCCAGGATTGCACAGGTACGGGTAACGGCTGCTACCCCACAGGGAGCGGCAACAGCGTTCTTTGTGTTTCCGGTGGCTCCACCGCAGTGGGCAACGCCTGCACCAACGCCAACGACTGCGTGCCTGGCGCCACCTGCAACGGTGGAACCGGCACTTGTCAGACCCTCTGCACCTTTGGGGATGCCGATGGTTGCGGCACCGGCAATCCGTGCAACGTGTTGCTGACGGGTTTTACCGACGTTGGATTGTGTACGTAAAAATCATCTGAGAAATGGGACCACGGGGAGGAGGCTCTTAGGGGCCCTCCTCCCTTTTTTTTGCGGAGCTGACTTGCCTATTCACCCGGTAGTCGGCCTCTGGATGCTTCTCGCGTCGGGTTCTTTGGGTTGCGAACTGGGCTTCGATGGGGATGCAGATTACCCGGATGGACACGATTTTGTGGACGCCGGTGTTTCCATGGATGGCGGAGTATTTCTGGATGGCAGTGTGGCGGATGGGAGCTTTGGGAACCCGACTCGTACGGCGACTACGGTGGCACCACAACATTGCCCCACGGACTGTGACCCAAGAACACCGGACGAGGGATGTGGCACGGACCATTGCTTGCTGACAGGAACCGTGGCGGTGTGCTCTTCGCTGGGGATCGGTACGGGTTTGGAGGGTACGGCCTGCACGGACACCGCCGACTGCGCGGGAGGTTTGGCCTGCGCCCTGGTGGAGGGCACGGCACAGTGTGCACGCCCCTGCTGTGAGGACAACGACTGTGGAGTCACGGATGCCTGTACCTTGCCTGGTGTACTTGCGGGTGCCACGGCCACGGATTGGCATTTTTGCGCCCCAGTGCGGACTTGCGGTCTTCTCCACTCAGACTGCGACCAGGGTGAATCCTGTTACGTGGTGAGCGGTACGGGAGATACACAGTGCCTCACTGCGGGTAACTTGGGTGAGGGCGATGCCTGCGACCATATCAATAGCTGTGGCCCAAGCTTTTCCTGTGTGGGGGCTATTGCCCAGAGCCGATGTGTGCAGCTGTGTGACCTTTCCCAAACGACATCCTGCGGTGGCGCGGCCTGTGTACAGCAACCACAAACGCCCAGCGGCATTGGATTGTGTCAGTAGTGGGTTGACCAGAATGTCTGCCACGTAGGCGGCGGTGTTGGGACCCTGCTATCATGGGGACATGTGCCCGGCCACTGCACCCCACCCGTGGAACCCTGAACTCTTTATCAACCGAGAGCTCTCCTGGTTGGAGTTCAACGGACGGGTGCTGGGAGAAGCGCTTGATCCAAGTGTGCCACTTCTGGAACGCCTGAAGTTTGCGGCGATCACCTCCACCAATCTGGATGAGTTCTTCATGGTGCGTGTTGCAGGCCTGTTTGAACAGGTGGCGGCGGAAGTGATGGACGTTCCTGCCGATGGAATGACTGCTGGGGAACAACTGGAGGCCATATCTAGCCGCTGTCACGGCATGATCGACCAACTTCACCGCCTGATGGTGGATGAACTGCTGCCTGCCATGTCTTCTCACGGTGTACAGCTGGTACGACCCGAGGATTTGGATTCGGAGCAGCAGATGAAGCTCACAGCGTATTTTCGAGGGCAGGTGCTTCCGGTTCTCACGCCGCTCGCTATCGATCCCGGCCACCCATTTCCCCACATTCGCAATCGCAGCCTCAACTTGGTGGCGATCCTCTCCCGGCAACACTCCCCCGCAACCCAAGCGTTTGCCGTGCTTCAGGTGCCCAGCGTGCTGCACCGGCTCGTGCACGTGGACCCGCCCCCTGCCGCGGAGGACGGCAGCGTCACCCAACGGGTGGTGTTGTTGGAAGACGTGATTGCTGCCCACCTTGGGGATCTATTTCCCGGGTTTCAGTGCCTGGGTGCGTGGCCGTTTCAGGTGATTCGTAATTTTGATTTCGAAATCGACGAGGAAGAGGCCGAGGATCTTCTTGAAACGGTCAAGGAAGAGGTGCGTCGAAGGGACCAGGGCCGAGCGGTGTGCCTCACCGTGGGACGCGACATGGAAGCCCCAGCCATTGCCCTACTGAAGCAGTCCCTGCAGGTGGATCCACGGTACGTTTTTCTGGTGGATGGACCTCTGGCACCACAGGACCTGCAAGGCTTGGCACACCCGCTACAGCAACAGACCCCGCTTCTGGACCCACCGTTTACACCTGCGGAGTACCCCCACCTCGAGGATGCGGAGGACCTCTTTGATGTGATCTCAAAGGGCGACGTGTTGTTGCATCACCCCTACGACTCCTTTGATCCGGTTGTGGACTTTGTTTCCAGGGCCGCTGTGGACCCAAACGTTCTCGCCATCAAACAAACCCTGTACCGGACCAGCGGCGATAGCCCCATCGTGAAGGCGCTTGTGACTGCGGCGGAAAACGGCAAGGAAGTGGCCGCCCTGGTGGAAATCAAGGCTCGATTCGATGAGGAAAACAATATCCAGTGGGCCCAGGCCCTGGAAAATGCAGGAGTGCACGTCATCTATGGCCTTTTGGGGCTGAAGACCCATTGTAAGGTTTCCCTGGTGGTGCGCAGGGAGGGCCCCGCCCTGCGACGCTACGTGCACTTGGGTACCGGAAACTACAACCCGCACACCGCAAAGCTCTACACGGATCTCAGTTTTTTTACTGCAGGCCAGGCGTTTGGGGAGGACGCCACAGCGCTTTTCAATCTGCTGACCTCGTGTACGGCGCCGCTGCAATGGAGAAAACTCACGGTGGCTCCGTTGGGTTTCCACGAACGAATTTTGGCTGCGATTCACCGAGAAACCCAATACGCCCTGGCAGGAAAGCCAGCACAGATCATCGCGAAGATGAACTCCCTGGTGGATCCGGATGTGGTTCGAGGCTTGTACGCGGCATCACAGGCGGGTGTGGAGATTGATCTTATCGTCCGGGGGATTTGCTGCATTCGACCGCAGGTCCCGGGAATAAGCGATCGTATTCGGGTGCGAAGCGTGGTGGACCGTTTTCTAGAACATAGCCGGATCTTTTATTTTGAAGCGGGGGGCGCCCAGGATGTGTACGGGTCCAGTGCTGATTGGATGCCACGGAACTTTCAGCGCCGCGTGGAGGTGATGTTTCCCATTGAGGATCCTGTGCTGAAGGAACAAACCCTCGCTCAGCTTCGGATTACCCTGGCGGACAACAGCAAGGCCCATGAACTTAAGGCCGACGGAAGTTATGTGCGCGCCACGGGAATCCCCGGGCAGCCCACCGTTCGAAGCCAGGCTGCGTTGTTGGAGCAATCCCGTAGGCGGGCCTCGGAAGCCGCAAAGAGTGAGGCAATTCAACGCCCCTTTGTGGTTCGACCGGTTCGCAACCGTCCTACCAAGGCTCCTGACCCCTCCTGATTTTCACGGAGGTAGCCGTTGGTTGACGTTCATGGTTGGCCGTTGTTGAATGGTCAGCCATGGGACGTTTGTCTAGATTCGGAAGAGTATCGGCATGTTTGACTTTGCTTGCCGTGGGAGGAGGCAATTTGTCCGCCTGTTACCACCATGAATACCGGGTCGCGGGGATGGTTCGGGAGGAGCGCCCAGCACTTCGGGAATGGCGCAGCTATTTGATGTGGGGGTTGATCGATCTGAACGAGGAAACGGATCTACGCCGCCATTGCCCCCAGGGAATCGCTACCATCGAAAACCAGGTCAACATTTTCAACGGCGCACTGCTTATTCTTACGTTGGGGGTCTATGCAAGTTCCACCGCGAAAGTGTACTGCCGACAAACAGATATGGATGACAGGGCGGATCCTCTCTAGGCGGATACCCCGCCCGAACCACCATGCGCTTTTCCATTCCAGTTCGCATTTTTGTGGGTTTTACGGCCACTCTCGCTTGTTATGGTGCGCTGGTTTGGGTCGGGCTTCAACAACGGGAGGGTGCATCGAGGGCTGCACAGGTACTCACGCGGGGTTACTTTCCCACAATCTCATGCCTCGAGGGGGTGACCCGCACGCAAACCATGGTGTTGAGCGCGCTGGGAGGAACGGGTGGACCTGTCGCGGTACCGCACCTGCGGGTGCTACGACGCCAACGCACCTCCCAACTTGAAACGTGCTTGAAGGAAACACTACAGCTTCAACAACTACTCATTCATACCGGTTTCGCGAAGGACCCGGCCGCACACCATATTCGCAGCCACGTATCTGCGGCGATTCAGATCGGGCGCGAGCTGGAACTTGTGCACGATCGCTGGGATGAGAAGGTGAGCTCCGGCCTCCTGGTTGGGAAACCCAACAGCCCCGCCGCATTGAATACTTCTGCGGAACTGAAGTCGCTGCGCCAACGGGAACGTTTGCTCGCGCGGGAGCTGGCAGTTTCTCGGGAAAGGGCGATTTCTCGTTTTCGGGAAATTTCACACCGTTCCACCGCAACGCAGGAGGATTTTTCAAGGTTCTTTACGGTGCTGTCCATCATTTCAATCGTGGTGGGACTGATCGTCCTGTGGTGGTCCTACCGCCTGCTCCTTCCACTTACACGGCTTCAACGTCGCGTCACCGCAGTGACACGGGGAGATTTTTCCCGGGAGTTTGATGTCCCTAAGTCTGGAGAGCTTGGGCAGCTGGAGATTCAGTTCGAACGGATGGTGATGGCCCTGTCGGCGCGGGACCAGCGGTTGAGGGAAGCGGCTCAGGCTACCCGGGCCCTGCAGGAGCGATTGATTCTCAGCGAACGGCTGGCAGCCGTGGGACAGATGGCGGCTCACGTAGCCCACGAGGTGCGCAACCCCCTGTCCAGCATTGGTTTGAATATGGAGCTATTGGCGGAAGACGCGATGGAGTTTCGACCGGAAAACGCCCAACTGGTTCATTCAGTCCAACGGGAAATTGAACGGCTATCACAGATTACGGATGACTACTTGAACCTGGCTCGGCAACCTTCCCCGGTGCTCAGCCCAACCGATGTGGGAGCACTGCTTCGGGAAATTACGGATTTCATGGCAGCCGAAATGCGGGACACTGGCGTGACTTTGGATCTTAGTGTTTCCGAGGACCTTCCCATTGTGGGGTTGGACCGCGATCAGTTTCGGCAGGCCATGGTGAACCTATTGCGCAACGCCCAGGAATCCATGGTGGACGGCGGCCAGGTGCAACTTTCTGCCTCCAAAACACGCGTTGCAGACACCACCGGTGAAGGGCGTGGGGCGGTTGAAGTTCTGGAAATTCAAGTGGTAGACCATGGCACGGGCATGGATGAAAGCACCCAACGAAACCTGTTTGACCCGTTCTACACAACCAAGGAACGGGGGACCGGGTTGGGGCTCCCGCTCACTCGACAAATCATTGCGGCACACGGGGGAAGCATCCTGTGTCGATCAAAGCCGGGCGAAGGCACCATGTTTGTGATAACGCTGCCTACGTCAACGACGCAAACGAGCTAGACGACGTAATCAACAGGATGGTTCATTCCATTTCGGGGTATCTTTCATGACGGTTTCAAAAACTGACGAACAAACCCAGGGCCCTAGACACGATGGGCGTGCGGTCAATCAATGCCGAGAAACACGGGTGCAGCTGGGGTTTCAACGTTTTCCAGAGGGCTCTGTACTCTACGACTGTGGGAGAACCCGTGTGATGCTCGCGGCATCGGTGGATGAAAAGGTGCCCCGCTGGCTGGAAGAGGAGGGCAAGGGTTGGCTGACTGCGGAGTATGCCATGCACCCCCGGTCCAACCCTGACCGCAAATCCCGAGATGGACGCAAGGGCCGCGTGGATGGACGGAGTACGGAGATTCAAAGGTTGATCGGACGGTCCCTGCGTGCCTGTTTGGACCTCAAGGAATTGGGCCCCCGATCCATGTTTGTGGATTGTGACGTATTGGATGCGGACGGGGGGACACGAACCGCATCGGTTACCGCGGGATCCATTGCGGTGGCCCTCGCTGTTCACAAGCTGCACCAGAAAGGCCTGGTGAAGCCCACCGCTCTTAAAACGTTGGTGGCTGCGGTGAGTGTCGGTATGGTAGACGGGCGCCCTGTACTTGATTTGGACTACCCAGAAGACAGCACAGCCGATGTGGATCTGAATGTGGTGGCCACAGCTACAGGCGAACTTGTGGAAGTTCAGGGAACCGCAGAGGGGACTCCAACTCCCAAGGACCAGTTACACGCCATGCTGGATTTGGCCCTGGAAGGCATTGCAAGCTTGGTAGAGATGCAGCGCAAGGTACTGCGCGAAGCCGGCGTCGACGTTCTGTAAACCGGTCCAAAAAAGGTATTTTCCAGCGAGTGCTGCTACTGCGTTCGCCTGCTATCCTACCCTTTCACGCGCCCGTAGCTCAGCTGGATAGAGCGGCGGCCTTCTAAGCCGATGGTCGGAGGTTCGAGTCCTCCCGGGCGTGCCAGGATTCAGTGAACGCGAGCAGTCGAGCGCCACGGTAGGTGGGAGCAAGGGCGATGTATTGCCCGCAGCGGGAGGAACCCGGAAGTTCCTCCCGAAATGCAGTCAGCTGAGCTACGGGCGCGTGAGAGGGAAGAATAGCAGAAATATCTGAAGATTCAGGGCTCTGTGGGGGTGGTGTGGCGGCCCATCCAGGGGACATCAGGGATGGCGCGCCGGTGGTTTTCGAACCGTGCCATGACGAAAAGTAAATCACTCAATCGGTTTAGGTAGCGAATGAGCTCCCCACGAACCGTGTCCTGGTGGCTCAGCGCGACTACGGCCCGTTCTGCTCTTCTGCACGAGGTGCGTGCCACATGCAGATGGGAGGCTTCCACGGACCCGCCTGGTAGAATGAACGTGGTGAGCGGCTTGAGCTGCGCTTCCATGTGGTCGATTTCTTTTTCCATCGTGGACACTTGATCGTCGTCAATTTTGGCCACCGTGGAAGCCTGGCGTGCCGAGGGTTCCGTGGCGAGCTCTGCGCCCAGATCAAACAGTTCCGACTGAATTCGGACCAAGCTCTTTTTCATGGCATCGCCTATCTCCAGTGAAGCGACAAGGCCAAGAACGCTGTTGAGTTCGTCCACCTGACCGTAGGAGTCGACACGAAAATGGTGTTTGGCAACTCGGCCTCCCCCAAACAAACCCGTGAATCCGTCGTCGCCCTTGGTGGTGTAGATTTTCATATAAGTTGGTTTCCTATCATGGATCTCAACCCGGGAGCAGCTTCCTGTGCGCCCATGCGCCTTTTGCCCTCGAGCTGCAGATCCGTGATGAGGAACTTTCCATCGGCACATTGGACGGTTACGCCTTCAGGGCCAACCGAAAGCACTGTGCCGGGCGCCGGGTGATCGCTCTGTGAAGTTTCTTTCCCCAACGGGGAGCCCACTGCGGAACCCGCAAAGATTTTGATCCGCTTGTTGCCCCATACTGTAAACGTTCCCGGCCAGGGGTGCATGGCACGAATGAGGTGAGGTAGACTTTCCGCCAACCTGTTCCACCGGATGTGGCCGTGCTCACGGGTTAGAATAGGAGCAAGCGTGGCTAGGTCATGGTTCTGGGGTTGGGCTTTGTGGGTGCCGTCCAGGCAGGATTGGAGTTCCTGATCTAGGAGGGTCGCACTGAGCTGGGAGAGCCGTTCTGTCAGGCTCTCGCCTGTATCCTCAGATGTGATTGGCGTGGCCTTACGCGTGTACACTGGCCCGGTGTCGAGCCCCTCATCCATGTGCATGAGACACACCCCGGTTTCAGCATCCCCATGGGCAATGGCCCACTGAATCGGGGCCGCGCCTCGCCACCGCGGCAACAACGACGCGTGCACATTGATACAACCGTGCATCGGCAGCTCGAGGACTGAAGCGGGAAGAATGCGGCCGTAGGCAATGACCACCGCCACGTCCGGCGACCAATCGCGCAGCTGATCTAAAAACTCTGGTTTTCGAACGCCCTTGGGTTGCAGTACGGGTATGCCCAGTTCTTGGGCCCGTTGTTTCACGGGAGGTGGCTTCAACTGCATGCCCCTACCCGAAGGTTTGTCGGGTCGAGTGACCACACCCACTACCTCACCCACGCGGGTACAGGCGTCCAATGCTGGAACCGAGAACTGGGGGGTTCCAAAGAAAACGATGCGCATGGAACCGGGGAGCTTTCTAGACCGCTTCGTCCATGGAGTGGCCGCCACCGGCTGCACGCTTGAGCATGGCACGATGGACCATGCGGCGTTTCAGGGGACTCAGGTGATCGATCATGAGCTTGCCATCCAGATGGTCCAATTCGTGTTGAATGGCGATGGCAAGCAAACCGTCGGTTTCAAGCTCGAATGGGGCGCCGTTGCGGTCCTGGGCTTTCACTTTTACTCGCTCCGCCCGCTTCACGTCTTCCTGCACTCCTGGAAAGGAGAGGCAGCCCTCCTCCCAACTGATGGAATCGATTTTTTCTGTGATGACCGGGTTGGCGAACACCCGAAGGTCACTGGGCTCATCCTCACCCGTGGATACGTCCACGATGAACAGTTGGAGAGCCACGCCGATTTGGGTGGCAGCCAACCCCACACCCGGGGCTGCGTACATGGTCTCTGCCATATCATCCACAAGAGCTTGAAAACTTTCACCAAAGTCCTCCACTGGCTTGCCAGGGATCCGGAGCCGTTTGTCCGGGTAGTGCAGAATGGTACGAACCGCCATGCCCCTAATGTGGGGCCGTTTTAGGGGTCCAGCAACCCCAGAGCGTATGGCAAAGGGCGCCTAGACACTGTCGCTGACCTACCGGCCTACCTGTCTATTTTCTAGGGACTGGGGATCCAAGGGCATTCCATCACGAAGTTAGTGCGCCTACAGGGTGGCAAACGGGGCTTCCGCTTTTTCCACGCGCCGACGCAACAGGCTGGAATGGGGTACCCGGCAGGGCGATATTCTTGAAAAGATCTGGCCCTACATGGCCTGGCACGCTCTGTGCTGAAGGAGTTGAGCTCTGTCTAGGAAGCAAGATGAACGTAGGTATGAAGAATATTTCGACCCTGGACTTTACTATGGTGGGCCGGCCGAAATTTGAAGCCGTTCGAAAAAGAAGAATTTTTTGGAGATGCACGCCGATGTATCTCTGGACCCTTTGCCTGCTCTGCGGCTGCACGCCTGCAGGGAGTTCTGAGCGATTTTCTACCAAGGGCATCCCCGATGTGGACGTGTTTACCTACAGGTTTGGCAACGGCTGGTTTGGGGACGCATGGTCACTCACCCTTGATGCTTCCAACCAGGTGTATGTTCACCACGAATGCAACACGGTGGCGTGGAAGAATACGGTGACGCTACGCCGCGGCGAAGCCGTACAGGAGGCGATCTCGTTTCACAAAGGACTCTCCAGAGCAGGTACGTACGCCGTGCTGGCGCGCCACGGCAGCGCCCCAGGGTCGCAAGATATTCCAGGTTGCAACCAGTTTTTTAGGAATCGAAAGCAGGTTTTTGACTTCGTATCCAAGAGGCCGTTTAAGTCGATCTCCAAACGCTTCATGAACTCAGAGCTCTTGGGTGAAGGTCCTCGTGCCGATTTACGTGACTACACGTCTCGCCTGCAAACGATACTCTCCAACTTGGATAGCCAGATACCCTCTGCAACAAGGAGGAGTGAGTTCGAAACCCAAAGCAGTTTTCCGCTTCACGTACTGACGTATAGGGACGATGTGTCTTATCTCACCTGCACCGGAGCGTTGTTGGACGTGAAGTTGCCAGCCCCCTACACATGGGCTGCGGTGACTGCTGCGGGTTGCCTTACCGCAGTGGAGGGCTCGGAGGGTGATATGTATTGGCCACTTCGTGTGGGCGTGGGCGAACTGCGGGTGGACTCTACAGTATCCGCACAGCTTGCCATGGTTCATAGTGGGCGGGATCCAAACCAGTCGCCCATTTGGGGCGAAGAAGATTTGGAAAGCGGGGTCCATGGAATGCTCCTGTTGATGGGTACGGTGCCCCTACCCAACGAACGGCTTGCACAAAAAGTGCGCCTTCCATTGTTCTCGCCCGCAACCGACTACTCCAGGCACGGGGTGGCTGGTTTTGGTAGCCCCAGCACTGGGATGCCCTCCGTGGCGGCGCTAGACGCGGTGTACGACGACGAGGATGTTTGGCAGGGGACTTCACGGAGCACCTGGGACGTGGAGGACCGTGGCAGTGTGATGCTCAGCGGTCAGAATGAACTCCTGGGGGTGGTCACCCATGGGTCAGTGGACGTGGGCCGCGTGACTCAGTTGATCCAGTCACGGATTTCTCTTTCAAGTATGGCTTCCAACATGGACTTTGTTTCATGTGCGTTGGATCACGGACCCAACCTTGCTGTGGAGAGGGGTGAGTTTCACGTGGACCTGGGCACGTGCCCGGGTCGCGTTGCCAATACGTTGGTGGCACCCCTTCCCGCAGGAGCCCGGGAGGTCGAGCTAGGTAACCTTGTGATTTGGATCTATCCGTGGGAACCGTCGGAGTGTGATGTTGAAAACGCTCCGCCGGACACTCGAACACTGACTCGCAGGGTGACGTGGGCGGCCAGGGAGCAAATCTCAAATCGAAACATACAGGAACCGATGGGGAGCCTACGGGTGGTGGCGCAGATCCCGTTGGATGAAAGGCACCTACACATCCAAGGAGGAAATTTCGGGCAGTTCTACGCCATCCAGAAAGGTCTAGACTTCAACGTACAGGAGTTGTGTCCAAGTAAAACGAAAAAATGCGAACGCAAGGACGAATGGACCGACTGCCCGTGCCATGAAGTAGAGTTGTGGAGGGCCATGGACAACGTGGCCACGGTTTTGGGTGCTGACGCGCTCCGTTTGGACCTTTCCTCCACAGGACCGATTTCTTTGAACATCGATGAGTTAATCAACCTCCGAAATACCCTGATGCGGTACTAGTCCTCCTACAGGCGTGGACGGGCGGGGTTTCCTTTTCGGATTTGGTTGAGTGCGTCGGAGAGGGTTTCCACGCGTTGTTGGATGTCCACGCGATCTTGATCTGTGGGATCCCGGAATTGTTGCACTAGGCGATTGGCAAGCCATTGCTCAAACTCTGCGAAACCGGGTTCGGCTGTTTCAGCCCACATGTCTGCAAACCATTGATCCCTCGCCTGCTGTAGGTTGCGCATGAAAATGGGGCCGACGTTCACGAAGTATTTGAGATGGGTGTCCACCTCGGCTTCGAACCCGGTATATGCAGGAAGTGTTGAAAATGTTTTTTGAACCGTTTCAGGGTCTGCCCCAGAGAACCACCCAACGACCACATCAAGACGTTGGATAAAGTGGACAACCTCAGAAAAGTTTACGGCTGTTGACAGCTTGCGCGTGGATGGGTCGAAGGTGCTTGCAAGAGCAAAGTAATGATCGGCATCGGCTCTGAGATCTCTTATTTCCTTCTGAAAAGATAGAAACACGGCCTTCTTGACCTGCTCTTGCCCAGACTCTGTACTGAGTAGCTGATTCACTTGAGATAGGATCTGTAACGTGTGCAACGGTGGCCCATAGGCTTGCCCGATTCGCTTCTTTCCGTGGTTCCAACGCTGGGCGTTCAACAGAGAAGAGTGGCTGGCATGGAGCACCTTTGCGGCCGTGGCTAGCATTTCTTTTTGGTTCTCGAGAAGAAGGGTGGAGGTGCTTCCCCGTGGCTCGTTGGGAATGGCTTGGTTGCCCAGGGTGGCTTCAAGAAAGGCGGTTCGTGCCATGACGTCCCGATAGCCCGATAGGAATATGTCGGGCTGCTCCAGGCAGGGCTGGTTCACTACGTTGTCGCCATGAATGGGTAGAGAGTCGTCGGTGTGAGCCCAGTTCTCCACAAGGTAGCTGAGCAGATGACGTGGCGCGCTCAGGGCAAGTTTTACAAGCAGCGGCGTGACAAGAAGAAAAGGCTTCTGGTTGTGATCCAACCCTGCGGCGGCAGCGTAGCCCTGGTTGTTCTCGACGCGGGTGGGCATGGCGGCAAACCACTGGGGACCCAACTTGATCAGGCTCTGGAGTGTGTGGGCACACTGTCCTTCCAACCCGTTCTTTTGGCGGCGTGGAATCTTCGTAGGTCGCGTGGGCAGCCAGGCCTGGCCAGTCTCCGCCAACCACTGGAACAGGTGCCCGACGGCGGTCTGCTCAAGCTCCGTGAGCGGATGACCTGGAAGCCCCTGGTTCGCTTGCTTGCTCACCGCCGTCGGCACCGCACATGCCGTAGCCAGGATTGCGTAAAACAGACTCAGGAACAGGAGCGTGAATGGCTTTCGTTGAATTCGAGGTTGGGGTGTTGAGTGATGCACGGAAACTTCTTTACCTCGGCCGGTGCAACGGGCCTTGTCTAGCTCGCTAGCGCAGTTTGGTATTTACGCCGCAGACGGTCGTCCTGGAGAACTTCCCAGGCTTCTTCGATGGCCTCGAGGGCCTGGAGCCGTTGAACTTCGAGTTCGGGGTCACTGTCTGCCGTGCCCTGTAGGGTGCGCAACTGTTGGGCGCGTTGACGATAGGCATCGTGAATATGGGCAAAGGTGTCTCCCGGGGATGCGCCAAGAACTCGGAAGTAATCCCCGTCCAGCGCCAGAGCGAAACTTTCTTTGATCAGCTCCTGATTGGCCTCAGGAGGTTTAGGCGCTGGTGAACTGAGCGCAGCCGGTGCGGATGGTTTTTGTTTGGCAGAGGTGACCAAGGGAGTACCCGTGACCGCTGCGCTTGGTGGGGTTACCGATTCAGGAGGAGTATCCAACCTCTTCGGTGGCGCCGCTTTGCTCTCTGGAACTAGGGCGCCGTTTTCCCCAGCGCCCGTCTGGGCCGCTGGGGCCTCAGCTGCTGGGGTCCGAGCCGCTGGGGCCTCAGCTGCTGGGGTCCGAGTCGTTGGGGCTCGGTGGGTTGGAGCACGTAGGGAATCTTGCTGGGGAGCGTACGAGCCGTGGGGCGTGCCATGGGGAGTACCGGTGCCGTGGGGAGTAAAGGCATCGAGCGGATCCGGAGTGTCGTCCAGGGGTAGGAAAACCGCCTCCAGGAGTTCATCAGGCACCAGTTCGGCGGCCGCTGTGGGAGCCGTGGGCAGTTGATAACGCTGGACGGAGCCCTCGGGGAACAGCCGGGTCGAGGCGTTGTGAAACATGTCCTGGAGTCCCTTGGAAATATCAGGAGTGCGACGGTCACGCAGGGCCCCTGAGGTACTGCGCGGCGGCGCAAACCCCTGGGATTCGCCCACGCCCACATCGCGGAGCATCACTTCTCCAGTGTGGCCCCCCTGGTAGTTGCCGCCTTGATTTCCGGCGGCCTCCATAAAACCAACACTCGGATCTTCCACCTGCAGCTGCATGGTACGCTCAGGCCGGGCGTCTGTGGCGATGGAATCCTGCACCGGTACATCCAGCGCTGGGCTAGAATCTTCAGCGCGAGGTTCATCAAAGGGGCTTTCCACAGCTCGGTGGTTCGACTCGAAAGACAGTGGGTCAGAGCTTGTGTCCCACACGGCCGGTTCTTCGACGGAGGGAAGAACCGGATCGCGGTGCGTGCCCCACGCGGGTGCGGGCAACGAGGAGGGGGGGCGCGTGTCGGGGTAAAAACTCTGGAGCTTTCCAACCTGCCGCTTCGCAATGCCCACTGTGCTGGCACCCGCAGGTGGTCGCGAGGTGTGTGTACTTATACTGGTGGACTCGTCCGGCGCGGGGCAAAGGAGATCCACCCGTTCCATGAGTTTCTCGGGTCGCACAGGCCTCGGAAGCAATGCATCTGCACCCAGGGTAAGGGCCGCACGGATTTCCGCATTGGCCCCATCTGGGATGCCCACCACAACCACGGGAATGTCTCGCAAGTGCGGCGTGTTGCGCAGCTGGTTGAGTACCTCAAGAGCATTCGGCTCCTCGCCTTTTAGAATGACCAGGTCCGCCAGCTGGACCCCAGTCACTGAATGCTGACGTACGAGGTGAACCATCCACCCCTCGTGCTGCAGGGCAGATACGATCTCGGTGCCGTTGGGCGAATGATCCGCCACCACAGCTCTTCTGTGCTTGCCCATGCCCTAGATTCCCTAGGGGAGGTCTAGCACTGAATCGACCTCAGTGGAATCGGACCGTTTTCAAGTAGTTACAGCATGGAAACGGGGTCTAAATCAATGTGAGCGCGGGCGGGTCGCAACGGGCCCTCCATGAGCGGAAGCACCGATTGCACCACATGACGCAGTGCGCGGCGGTCCCCGGATTTGAGCAATAGCCGGTACCGGTAGCGGCCACGGATCCTGAGAATCGGTGCGGGTGCGGGGCCCACAATGTGTACGGCACTGGAAGACGGAAGGCCGGAGGCTACCTGCTGTGCGCGATGGGCAAGCGTCTGCATGGCTTGCTTGGCCTGGGCTTCGTCGCCGGCGTCCACGCGCAGGGCGGCCAGGCGGGCTGCAGGGGGGTAGCCCACCTCTTGCCGTGCAGCGACTTCGTATTTGAAGAACCCCTCGTAGTCGTGCTGGGTTGCAAACTGAATGGCGGGGTGATCCCCCTGGAAGGCCTGGAACATGACGCGACCGGGTTTGTCGCCACGGCCAGCCCGACCCGCCACCTGGGACAACAATTGGAACGTGCGCTCGGTGGCGCGAAAGTCAGGAAAGGCCAGTGACTGGTCGGCGGCAATTACTCCCACCAATGTCACGCCTGCAATGTCATGGCCCTTGGAGATCATCTGGGTTCCCACAAGGATGTCGGTCTTTCCCGATCGAAAGTTGGAAAGAATGGATTCTGCACCGGCCGCTTCGGAGCCACGGGGTGCGGTGTCGCGATCGAGCCGCCCCACGTTGGCCTCTGGAAATTGTTCGGCGAGTAGGGTTTGCAGCTGTTCGGTTCCCGTTCCCATGGATAGGAACCCACTGTGGGAGTGGCACTCGGGGCACTCCCTGGGGACCGGGATTTGGTAGTCGCAATAGTGGCACCGCAGGAGGTTGCGGCCACGGTGCTCGGTGAGCGTCACGGCGCAGGCGGGGCATTCCAGGGTGGTGGCGCAGCTGTCACAGCGAAGTGCGTTGGCAAAGCCGCGGCGGTTCAAAAACAACATGGCTTGCTCGCCGCGTTTTAGGCATTCGTCCAGGGCGCGGTGCAGTGGAGCCGAAAGCCACCTATTTTTGCTTGGGCCCTCACGGTGACGGGCCAGGTCCACCACTTCTACCTTGGGTAGCGGATGGGAGGTGGGGCGCTGGGTCAAGACCTGTCGATCAATCCTCCCCTCATGTGCGAGATGGCGTGTTTCCACGGACGGGGTCGCGCTGCCTAGAATGCAAAGGGCACCGGCACGGTGGGCGCGCAGCATGGCCATGTCCCTGGCATGGTAGCGAAACCCCTCCTCCTGCTTAAAAGACGGATCGTGCTCCTCGTCCACAATGATCAAACCTAGATTTTCCACGGGCGCGAAGAGCGCGGAGCGGGCCCCAACAACCACGCGAATTTCCCCCTGGCGAAGTCGGGTCCAAAAACGATCACGGCGACCCTGGGTAAGCTCGCTGTGGAGCACCGCGATTTGATCTCCCAACCGTTCACGGAACCGTGTGACCAACTGGGGAGTGAGTGCGATCTCGGGAACCAACAGTAGGGTGCCGAGTTTTCTGGACTGGGCCTGTTGGGCAAGGCGCAGGTAGATTTCGGTTTTTCCAGAACCGGTCACGCCCTGTAGCAGCGTGGCAGGTATGGGAGGCGGTGACTCGGCGGAAACCGATTCGGATGCCACTGGGTTGGGTAACCCGTTGGGCAACTTTGCAAGCAGATGATCCACGGCCTGTTGCTGCTCCCCCGTCAATGTGGGGGGGGGCACCTGTTCCACGGGCTGGGTGAAAAACGGATCGGGAGCGGGGCGTTCCTCCCATCGCACGAGGCCCTTGTCTGCGAGAGCACGAACCAGGTTCCGCGCGGTTTTGAACTGGGGGCGCAGGGCCTCGAGGGACCACTGCTGGTCCCCTAGCGTTTCCAACAACGCCTTTTGCAACTTACCCAGGCGGGGGGGGGCGGCTGTTGGATCTGTGGTGGGGCAGGCCTGAACATACCAGGTGGTGGGTTCGGTGGTGCGGTGGCGGGCGATGCGCTGCCCCTTTTGCACAAACCCAGAATCCCGCAGGGCACGGTCGTTGGCGGAGGTGAGCCCCGGGGTGGCGGCGCGCAACACTTCACCCACGGGGTGGAGGTAGTAGTCGGCCATCTCCTGGAGAAAATGGAGGAGCTCGGGGGCCACCACGGGGGCCTCGTCGACCAGGGCTGCAATGGGCTTGATGCGCTTGGCTTGCGGTGGCGCAGAGTCGGTGTGTGCAAGCACAACGCCAACGACCTTGCGCCGACCAAAGGGCACGGCGACGCGGGCACCCACAGGTGGCTTGCCGCCGTTGGCAGGAAGGGCATAGGTGAACCGCTGCCGCAGGGGCACAGGGATGGCCACTTCCACGTACCCGTTTGAAAACGGGGCTGCACTGGAGGACGGGCCGGGATCTTCGGGCTTCCGAGCGGTGGACTTCTGCACCCCTGGTAGGGGCAATTCGAGACTGCCGGTCACGGGGTACGCTAGCAGGCCCATACCCACCGGGCGACGCCAACCGGATGGCAACCGAAGAACCGTGACGGCGTGAAAAGCACGGGGTTTCCCAGGCTCAAGGGTCTTCTTCTGGGTCGCCCTCTGCGGGTGGGGCTCCAGGATTCTCTGCCTCCTCTTCGGCTTCCCGCTCTTCCCAGGCCGCCTTGAGAATGGCGGCCACGGCCTCGTACAGGGCTTCTGGGATCTCGTCGCCCACTTCCATGTCCCACAGGGCCCGGGCCAGGGGAACATCACGCATGATGGGCACTCCGGCCTCCCGTGCGGCATCGATCATTCGCTTGGCCAGACCATCTTGGCCCTTGGCGGTCACCTCGGGTGCGCGGTCGTCCTCGTCTTCGTCGTCGTCGTAGCGCAATGCAATGGCCAGGTGCGTGGGGTTGACCACGAGCACATCGGCGCGGCGAACCTCCTCCAAGGTGCTGTGCTCCACGATCTCGCGATGCATGCGGTTGCGCTGCTGCTTGGCGTGGGGATCCCCTTCCGATTCCTTGAACTCACGCTTGACCTCGTCCTTGCTCATGCGTTGATCTTTTTGGAACTGCCAACGCTGGTACACCAGGTCTGCCAGGGCCACGGCGATGAGAATGCCAATGACTTTCCAGCCAAGCACGCTCGCCGAGCTCCCCAACACACGGAGGATGGAAGGGCCGTCCGGCGAGTTGGGAAGTGTGGCCCACAGGGGTGCGGTTTCCTGAAAAGCGACCACGGCAAGCCAAACGATCAGTCCCAACTGTAGCCAGGACTTGAACCACTCCACGGCCTGTTTGGGGGCCACCATCTGCTTGAGTTTTTGGGCGGGGTTCAGGCGGTCGAGTTTTGGGGTGATGGCTTTCAGGGAAAGCAGGGGGCCGACCTGGGCAAACTGGGCAAGGGCCGCGGAGACCATCAGCAAGAACAACCAGGGAAGGAGCACAGAAACCCCAAGGCTTGCAAAGGAGGAGCGCAGAACCGCAGAGGAAGGGGCCTGACCTGCCACCTGGGTTTGGGTGACTTGCTGCACGGTGAGCGCCCAGAGCTCGTGAAAGGAATCCACCAGTTTGGGGCCGAAGTAGGCGGCTGAAACCAACCACACCAACCATTGGAACGCGCCAGAGACGTCACGACTTTTGGCGACTTCACCCTTCTTGCGCGCTTCCCTCAGCTTCTTGGGTGTGGCGGGCTCGGTTTTCTCAGACACCTGGGAAGTCTAGCGACAACAGGCCCGTGGGGAAAGGCATGCTAGAAGTCATCTGTGGCGGGGAAACACGACGCGGCGGGGAAACGACTGGACGTGGTGTTCGAACAGAAAACGCCCGAGGGCGACGAGCGCCCACGGGAGGTCTGCGGGCATTGCGGTTTCATTCACTACCGCAATCCAAAGATTGTGACGGGTGCCGTGGTGTACAGCGGGGACCGCTACCTGTTGTGCAGGCGCGCCATTGAACCACGGGTGGGGTATTGGACATTGCCGGCGGGCTTCATGGAACTCAGTGAAACCCTCGAGGAAGGGGCCTGCCGGGAGGTGCACGAGGAAGCGTTGGCACGCATCGAGATCGATTGCATGTTGGCGACCTACAGCCTTCCGCACATCAGCCAGGTGCAGGTGTTCTTTCGCGCCACGCTGATAGAAGACGGGCAGGGTGCGCCCTTTGCCGCTGGCCCGGAAAGCCAGGACGTGGGGCTCTACACCTGGGAGGAGATTCCCTGGAACGCGCTTGCGTTTCCCTCGGTACACTGGGCATTGAAACAGGCCCGCAGCGTGGAGGGGAAAAGCCAGTTCCCGTTGTTTGGCGTGCCCGAAGAGGACGCAAAATCCCTGGCACGCAAGCGAGACGCCTTGTTACTGGGGAAGTAGCGAACGGACCAAATGGGGGGCCAAATGGGGGGCCAAATGCGGAGCTAGTTGCGGGCGGGGAACTTGCCGCGGCGACGGTTGGGTGGGCGTGTGTAGTGGGTCCACTGGATGCCGTCGTCCTCCCGGGCCAGGAGTCGATGGGTGCCCGCGAACGCCACCATGGCCGCGTTGTCTGTACAGGCACGGAACGGGGGAATATGTAGATTCACGCCAACCGCTGCACATTGCTTTTCCGCGTGGGCACGCAAGCCCCGGTTGGCCGCAACGCCTCCGGTGATGACCAGCCGTGGAATGCTGTGGAGGCGACAGGCGGCGAGGCTCTTTTGGGTGAGGTTGCGCACCACCACCGATTGGAAGGACGCACAGAGGTCTGCCCGTTGGGACTCGGTGTCGGGCGCGCCGTGTTTGTTCACGTGGTGGGCCACGGCGGTTTTTAGCCCTGAAAAACTGAACTCCAGGTTGTCACGACCCGGCATGGGAAAGGGAAAGGGGATCGCCGCAGGGTCGCCAAGGGCGGCAAGTTTGTCCACGCGGGGGCCACCCGGGTAGCCCATGCCCAGCAGTTTGGCGCTCTTGTCGTAGGCCTCGCCCACGGCGTCGTCCCGGGTTTGGCTGAGCAGGGCAATGTCCGACGGGGACTGCACTTCGTAGAGTGCGGTGTGCCCACCACTGATGAGAAGCGCCACGTAGGGAAACTCCAGTGGAACCTGTGGAGCTTCGGTCACAGATGGTCCGGGCTTTGGGGCGTCTGTGCGTTTAGGGAGTGCTTCGTAGTGGAGAAACGGTGACAACAGGTGTGCTGTGAGATGATCGACACCCACCAGGGGAAGGCCGGTGGCCCAGGAAAGGGTCTTGGCCATTTGGGTGCCGACCAGAAGTGCGCCCGACAGGCCAGGCCCCTGGGTAACCGCAATTCCATGGAGATCGCCCAAGCCTCCAGGAAGTACAGCAAGGGCCTGTTCCACCACGGGGCCAATGGCACGGAGGTGTTCGCGGGCCGCAAGTTCCGGCACCACTCCACCGTAGGGCCCGTGGGCATCGATCTGGCTTGCGACCTGATCGGCAAGGACTCTGCCTGTGCCGTCCACCACGGCGGCCGCGGTTTCGTCGCAGGAGCTCTCAATGCCAAGTACGCGTAGGTGTTCGGGTTTCATGACGGGTGGATGAAAGTTGGTAGGTTAAAACGTAGGGGTACTGGGCGTTCGTTGGGCTACTGGGCATTCGTTGAGTTACTGGGCGTTCGTTCGCTCCATGAGAAACAAACCAAAGTGATCCCCCTCGGACTCTTCACCCTCACCGGAGACCACGCGCACCTCCATGCGATCCTTGTCCATCAGTGAAATGAACACCAAGGGGCGACGGCCGGCCAGGCTCCCGTGGGTGGGTCGGGCCACGTAGATGAAGTTTTTTACACGGGCACTTCCGGGTAGCTCGTACCGGCTCAGTAGATCGTGTTGCAACGGAGCGATGGTTCGCAGGGGGAGATCCTCAAAGGTGCTCGCCCCCTGGGTGCTGAGGCGACCCACCTCCCCTTCGATGACGGAGGGATCGAAGCCCGTCAACGAAAGGGTGGTGCCTTCGGGGAAGCCGCGGCGAATGAAGCTGCAGGGCGTCACGCTCGGATCACAATCGTTGCCGTCGGACCCCACAATCGTGCCCTCATAGTCGCCGGAAAAATCAGCCAGGGTGTCACACCCCCCCGCCCACAGGCATGCCACCAGGCAACCCCACGGAAGCCAGCGAATAGAGGTTCTGCGAGTCGGCACCCGGGAGGCTTAGCACGGTCTCGTGCGACGCCGAAGACGGGCCGCAAACAGACAACTTAGCAATACCCACGGCAGGTTTCCGGCGCCCCCTGAATGGCCTGAACCCTCACCCAGGCTGCAACTCCCTGAGATGCCACGGGGGCGGGGTCGGCGGCAAACCGTGGAATCCTGTGGCCCCGCCTGGACGCACTCAAAGCCCCCTGGGCACTGGCTGTTTCCCTGGCAGGGGGATGCGCACATGTCCTGCACGCACAGGGAGGATTGGCAGTCGTCTTGGGCTTGACACAGGGCACCCAAGATCGATTTTTCAGGAGTGCACAGGAGCGTGCCCTGGATGGACTCGCACGTGAACCCCTCCTGACAGGGGGAGGCGTTGCTGCAGCCCGTGGTACACCACCTGTCGGTTTCACCTGCACAGCGGAGGTCACCCGTGCAGTCATCGTTGCTGGAGCAGGGGCCGCCCACTGCCTGTTGGCTTCCGCGCACGCACAGGTCGCTTTTGCAATAGAACCCACCGCCGCACGGCTCCCCCTGCCCATCGGAACAGGCCACCGAACAGTACCGCGTCTGGCCGTCCTGAACGCAGAGGTTGGAACTGCAGTCCGGGTCTTCGCTGCAATCTTCGCCCAGGCCGGAGAGCCCTGTGGGTTGGTTTGGATCCACGTTTGCATCTTGGCAAAAACCGCAGGTTGCTCCTTCGGTTTCACAGGTTTGGCCGCCGAGACACTGGCCCTGATCGGCCGTGCACGGGGCTGCGCAATGGGAGGCGCCGTCGCTACCGGCAAGACACACCAGCGACAAACATTGGGTGTTACGCTCACACGGGTGACCCAGCGGGTAGGCGTGGTCGTCGTAGTTTCCATTTGCGTCGGCGGCTGGCGAACACACACCCTCGCAGGCGCCCGCTTCTGTGAAGGCACAGTACATTCCGTTTGGGCATCCCTCGGCCGGCGTGGTGGGGTTGCAGGAGTCGGTACAGAAGTGTCCAGATGCGGTGGGCCGGCACGCCCCCTGGGAACAGGTGTCTCCCTCGGTGCAGGGATCCCCTAGGATGAGGCACGTCTCGTCGATTTCACCGTCGCAATCGTTGTCGTAGCCGTCGCAGAGCTCCTCTGCTCCCTCCACGCAAACCTCATGGGAAAGGGCAATGACTTCGTCGATGAGGTCCAGGTGGGTGTCGATGCGGTTCATGGCGCCGAAGCCCACGCCGCAACCCACGGAGCCGAAGGACACCACTCCCACCACCTCACGGGTGGCCGCATCGATGAGGGGTCCGCCCGAATCGCCCTGGCAGGTTTGGGAACCGATGTAGATGAGGGTTTCGTTGACGCTTGTGATCATGGAGTCGGCCCGGTACTTGCGCCCGGCTTCACCCGTTTCGGTGTACCCGTAGCCGATGTTGATGGTGGCCGCTCCAACCAGGGGGGTGGGATCCGTACGGCGAATCACCATGGGTGTTACGGTAGTCACCTGGTCTTCCAGGAGAAGCACCGCAATGTCGACGCCAATCATCTCACCGGTGATGTCTCCGTTGGCAGCTACGTAGGCGCCCGGTGTGGTGCGCAGGGCCGAGACCTTGTGGGCCTCCATGTAACTACGCATGTCGTCGCCGATTCCAACGGTGAGGTAGCTTGCGGGCTCGGGCCCCGCGTCGCCTGAATCCTGCACACAGTGCTTGGCGGTGAGCACCACCCGCGGTGTGATGAGCGTGGCCGTGCACAGGGTGCCGGAAATACTGCGGACAAACACCACGGCTTGCTCACCGGTTTCCCGTGTGCCGCCCGCAATGGAGTGGGTGACCCCCTCCGCAGGGGCATCGGCCTGCTCACACCCGGGGAGGGCCCCCATCACCACCAAAAAGGCGACAGGAATGACCCGAGCTTGAATACCCCTCACTCCCAGGTATTCGCCCCTACTCTTCAGCATATTTTTCAACACAACGGCTATTTTCTAGTTTAACGGCAACACCTGCCTCACGCAAACCCCTTAAAACCTGGATGAAACTCACATTTCCCAACTCGACCCAGGTTGATTCATGTGTAATTTATTTTTATGCCGCGCAGATAATTTTATTTTATGCGTGATCGTGTCTTAATGCTTTGAAACCGTTGGCATTTACGGACTCTCTACAGGTATTTAGGAAAGTGAACGACGGCGGAGCAGGAACACGCCCGTGAAGACTAGAAAGAACAACGAAAGCGGATGGGGTGGGGCCTTGGAGGAGCCCTCATCCAGGCCGGCGTTGCATTGACACCCTGCCCCGCCGAGTTCGCCTGGAGTCGTACCGGGGGGGGTGGGAGGAGTCGCGTCCAAAAACCCAGAATCCGACCCCAGGCCGGCGTCCCCCAGGCCGGCATCGTCGGGGGCCAGGCCGTCGATGAAGGCCTGTAGGTCATCTGCCCAGTCGTCCATTCGGTTGGCCACGAGCATGGCGGTCGCACTGCCACACGCGGTCATGCCCATGGGCTCGGTGGAGTAGGAAATCACTCCGAGGATGACGCCGGAAACGTCGAGCAGTGGCCCTCCGGAATCGCCTTCACAGGCCACCGCTTCTGTTTGGAAGGTCCCTGCGTCCACTTGGCCAATCGTGGCCATGGCCTTTTGACGTACACCCGCGTCGCCGTCGTCATCCTCACCGAACCCCAGAACGGTTAGCATTTGCCCGGGAGTGGGGGCCTGGCTTTGCAGGGACAGGGGAGGGGTGCCCACGACCGCATGGGTAAGTTCTAGAAAGCCGATGTCGTTGCCCACAATGCTTCCCGTAAACCCCGTGGAAGTCACCGCGTAGAGACCGGGGGGCACCTGTAGACCTTGAACGGTCAGGGTTGTGCGCATGCCAAACGCGTCCTCCATGACTACGGAAACGCGGCTGACGTCGTAGGGATCGTTCTGAAGTGGCCCCTGTAGACAGTGCTTGGCAGTCAGTACCACCCGCGGGTGCACCAGGGTGCCTGTGCAATGCCTCTCCCCGTCCAGACGCACTTCCACGATGGAGACGGACCCGGGCGAGGGCGTGCCCCCCGTAATGGGTGCCGCCGAAAAGCCCGCCGCCTGTTGCGAGGTGGTGCAGCCCAGGCCGAGACCTGCGAAAGCGAGGATGGCGCATCCGAGTACGCCCGGCACCCCTTGCGGGGCTAGGTGGTTGTGGAGGTACGTTGTACAACGTACGGAATGGTGGACGCAGCGCTGCACGGGGATCCAAAGCACCAGTCTGATCCCAACGGACCAGGTGAGCCAGGGCGGATCCGGGATTTGGGGGATCGTGGGGCTTTGCGGTTGCCCCTGCGGGTGTACCTGGTGTGGTTTGCGGCCCTAAACCTTTGGGCGGTGACGTTTCTGGGGCCCTGGCTGGTACACGAGCTTGGGGAATCCACCTACCCGCTGCCAAACTGGGCCCTGCGCCCAAGGTATTTTTGGAGCGCCGCATTGGGTAGCCTGGCGCCGCTGGCCCTGGGTGTGTGCTGGAGCCGACCCGGCGCTTCCATTCGACAGTGGGCCCATTCACAACCTTTGCTCAACGGCTTGTGGCTTGTGGCATTCCCGCTCGGGTTGGTTGTGGCATCCTGGCCACTTCGCTCCATGAAACAGGTACTCACGGAGCCTGGATCTGCCCCCTGGATGGTCGGGGAGGCCTCCTGGTGGAATGCCCGACCTGAAACGTTGCACCCGTGGATCACGTTGTTCCCCTGGGTGATGTACCTGGGCCTTGTGTTGTACTGGCGCGTGGGACTCGCCCAGATCGTACCCGGGGGGACCCCGCCCCATCCACGTTCAACCCAACTCACCTGGCCGCAGCGCATGGCTGGCTGGAGCCGTTGGAGCGGGGCCGTGGTAGTGGCCGCGTTGCTCGGGCTGGTGCACCTAGGTGGGCCGGCAGCCTACGCCCGTGTTTGGGGAGATGCCGCGGTGGAAGCCTACCAACTTTCCACGCTTGTGGCGTTTGCCCTCGGGTCTGGGAGCTGGTGGTTGGGCCCTCGGCTTCAGGGCCGGTGGATCTGCGCAGGAAAGGATGTGCCATGGGGCGTTTCCTTGGCTACGTTGGTTGTCAGTTTACTGGTTCTCGCCCTTAGCATAGTAGCCTGGATTCGGTGGATGACCTAGCCGTGTATGTGTTAGGAATGGCCTGTGGTTGCCCGTTCTTCCCAACCGAAATCCCGAACCGTGGGCGCGAGCAGCAAACGCAAACGAAGGCGCCGGCGTCAGGCCCATGGGTCCTCCCACGCACTTCGGTCCTCCCAGGGCGGGGGCATCATGCAAAGCATGGTGCAGGGCTTCAAGGATGCCGCCGGATCCAAATCTGCCACTGCTGAAAAAGCCAAACCCACCCTGTGGAACGCCCTCATCTGGGCCGCACTACTCGCCGTAATCGTGGCCCTCTTCCTTTCCAGGAATTCCTAGACCTTACGTAGAACTTCTGGGGCCAAAGGCAGTTTGGGGAACCCTACACACCCGGGTGAAGAATACAGACGGGGGCTTCCTTGACTACCTTCACCGCGTCGTTGTAGTGAAACCCACCGTAGATGCCTTCATCAGGTAGGTACATGGCATGGTCGTCAAAGACACCCTTCGCCATGTCCCACTTGCTCTTGTCGACGCCGCTGGGTCGACCGGTGGCGGATCTTACGTTTCGTGAAACGCTGGGGAGCGTGTGCTTTTTGAGCGCCTCAATGACCTTGCCGGTGTCGCTACCCATGATGTTCCGGATTTGGTTCACTGCGGTCTCAGGGATATGAAAGCTCCAGCCTTCACCTCCGTCTTCTACTGCTTTAAAGGCCTCTCTGAACGCGGGGCGCCACTTCGTTCGCAGGGGAACGAGAATGTCCCCTGGGCGCACGGCTCCGATTCCCCCCAAATCCTTCACGCGTTGCGGGATTGAAAGAACGGCAGCCCTTTCCCGTGTCCCGGCATGGACGAGCCCACGGAGAAAGGCTTTTTCGAATCCGGTTTCGGCCTTGAACGCCCAGGATGTGGGAACCATCGTCGCAAGCGATGTGGGCGGCACGTCTGCCTTCGCGAGGATGACTTGAATGGTACCCCCACCCGACGCTTCGAGGGTGACGACGTCATCGACGAGTGCCGGCAGTTTCCATTCACCGTAACCCGCGTGCTTCGCCGCCTTGGTCACTTCAACGGATTTACCGAGGGATTTCCCGGCGCGCACAATGAGGTGGTATCCCTCATCGTTGAGCTGAACAATGGCCGTGCCTGTTCCCCGGCTTACCCTCGCGAGCCCGGTCGCGACGAGGCCCCGTTGTTCCAGGTAGGTCACGATGTCCAGGAATGTGTTGAACCGCCCGCCGTCCTTAAGAAGAGTCAGAAACTCGTCGCTCAGGGAAGCTACCTTGTCAAATCTGAGGGACCAGGGGAATACGGCGCCCGGGAAGCTGTAGGCCCGCTGTAGAGCCGCGTAGTTGGTAATGATACGGATTTTGACGTTGCCGCGGAGGATGTCCTTAAACAACACTCCCCTCTGCTGGAGCCATTTTCCGGTAGCGTAGACAGGGCGCAGCACCGTGCGGCCTGCGGCGGTGACCACGTGCTTGGTTCCCAGAAACACCATGTGCATACCGTGCTTGGCCGCGGCAAGGCCCACAGCGGCCACCTTGAGCACAGGGTTGAGGACGAGCAGGTGCCAGGGGATGACCCACCCCGCGAGCGAGGCAAACTCGCCCAGGTTTCGAACATCCCTCCAAGCCCATCGGCTGTCCGCCTTGGCGTGGTGCATCTGGATTTGTTCCATGCCCATCATGATCACGTGGGCTTTCTTCTGTGCGTCCGTACCGCGAAAGTTTGCCATGCGTGCGGTTTGGAGCGTGTTCTCCTGGCCAAGGTAGCCACCCTGGTGGCCGACTACCGCTGCCTCGAATTCCGAGCGAAGGGCCTTCATTTCATCAAGGGAGAGATGATTGTCTGGCGCATGACCACGAGCGACATAGTCATTGAGTGCTTTTCGGGTCTCATCGACTGTCCGCAGGTAGGCGTCTTCCAAACCTGCGACCACCTCATCAGTAACCTCTGGCACGCCGAAGAACTCTTGCAGGCGGTACATGGTGCACTGGGGGCTCTCGTAAAGATCGCCGTCGCAGTACTTGATGTACTGTTGGCCAAAGGGGTTGAACTCGACTGTACGGGTTGCGTCATTGGCGGCAAAGCGTTGTCGGTTTTGTTCATCAAAGTTCACTGCGAGGTTGTCCGCAGCGGAGTTGTCGGAATAGACATCTGAATCAGGGTTCGCCAACTCCTCACTCATGGCGCGCACGGCCATCAATTCCTCTGGGGTGTAGAGCACCTCCGCGGGCGCAGATGTTGCCAACGTGCTCTTTCCGGTTGCCGCTGGAGCTGTTTCACAGGCGACTAGGCTTAGCGAGAGGGCCAGCAGCCCTAGGGTGCGAGGTGGGGAGACGTGATGGGCGAGGTTCGTGTATGTGTTTTCCATTGCAATTACCTGAACCCGATTCTGCACATCGCGTGCCATGGCAAAAAGGCCGTTAAACCAGTTTCTTGGAACAGGGAATGTTCCAGGGACTCGTCTCGCGACACACCGTTTTAAACGTCTTTTTCTTTTTTAAATTCAATGAGTTAAAGCTCACTCGACATGCCGTGGGGCTGGAACACAACATGTTCCGCGGAGCATTTTGTGTTCGGTTGGTCGGCTGGGGATTCGAGGCCCCAGCGGGTGGTTCGACAGGGTGGTGGACCTGGGGTAGGTAGCGGGGATGATGCGTTTTAAGCTTGGAATTGCGAACTCCTCCGTTGTTTCAGCCGCTGGTTTGCTTGCGGCAACCGCCCTGTTCGGGTTTGCGGGTTGCACGAAGAAGGACAAGGCCAATGCGGATGAGAACGCGTCTTCCGCCGAAGTAGGAAAGAAGACCGACACTGTGAATACCGACTCCAACACCCCCCCTGCCACGGGCGACTCCAACGATGCATTTGCAGCTCCTGCGGATGTGGCGGCACCCCCGGCGGATGCCCAGACCACGGCGAGCGGGCTCGCTTCTAAAGTGCTGCAGGCGGGAACCGGAGAAGGTCACCCGGCGGCCAAGGACAAGGTCACCGTGCACTACACAGGCTGGACCACAGACGGCAAGATGTTCGACAGCTCCGCCAAGCGTGGGCAACCGGCCACGTTTCCTCTCAACCACGTGATTGCGGGTTGGACTGAGGGCCTGCAGCTCATGGTGGTGGGAGAAAAGCGCCGTTTCTGGATTCCGGAAGCCCTTGCCTACCAGGGCCAACCCGGTCGCCCTGCGGGCATGTTGGTGTTTGATGTGGAACTTCTGAGCATGGAAGCCGCTCCAGAACCCCCCGCAGTACCTGAGGACGTGGCCGCTGCGCCCGCCGGCACATCCAAGACCTCAAGTGGCCTTGCCTGGCGTGTCTTGCAAGCAGGTAAGGGCAAGGTTCACCCCAAGGAGACAAGCCGCGTGGAGGTGCACTACTCGGGATGGACCACCGACGGCCAGATGTTCGACAGCTCGGTCACCCGTGGGCAACCTGCAGTATTCCCACTCAACCGTGTGATTCCAGGTTGGACCGAGGGCTTGCAGCTCATGGTGGAGGGTGAGAAGACCCGTTTTTGGATCCCTGGCAACCTCGCCTACGACGGACAACCCGGACGCCCCCAGGGTGTGCTGGTGTTCGATGTGGAGCTGCTCAAGATTCTCGACTAGCCGAGCTACTCCACCATGGGAACCGAACCACTGGAACAGCTGTTGGACATGCTGGCTCGGTTTGCCAAACGGGTTCCCCACAACATGGCGTTGGGGCTCACACCCGTGGAAACCGCCAAGGGCCGGGTTGTTTTGGCCCTGCCCTACTCCGAAAAGCTTGTGGGCAACCCGGACACCGGGGTCTTGCACGGGGGCGCCATCACGGCCCTTGCGGATGCCACAAGTGGCGCTGCGGCGTTTCTGGCGCTGGATCAGCCAGAGCCCATTGCCACACTGGATCTGCGCATCGACTACCTGCGCGCAGCTACTCCAGGGAAGGAAGTCCACGCAGACGCCCATTGTTACCACCTGGCGCGCCAGGTGGCATTTACACGCTGTACCGTGTTTCACCCGGATGAGGTCGACCGGCCCGTGGCCTCCTGCGTGGGCACGTTCATGCGCGGCACGCCGAGCCCGGAGGATGGCTGGACCAACACGTTTGGAACCCACGAATGAACCCGACACACCCACTGGAGACGCTTCTCAGGGAAGCCGTGCAACGCCGGGACCCAAACCATGCCCTGGCGGCCATCCCCTACGCTTCGTTTCTCAACGTGAGTGTCCGCTTGCAGGGCGAAGCATGCCTGGTTCGCATGGGATTCACGCCAGCCCATATTGGCAACCCGGACATCCCTGCCCTTCACGGGGGGACTGTGGGGGCCCTGCTTGAATGTACGTCCCTTACGGAAATGATGTGGCAACGTGCCATGAGCCCGGACACGGAAGAAGAGGCGCGGTACACCCTACCCCGGATTGTGAATCTTTCGGTGGACTACATGCGTTCAGGTAAGCCAGAAGATACCTACAGCGTCGCCCAGGTGACCCGCATGGGGCGCCGCATGGCGAGCCTCCACGTGGAGGCCTGGCAATCGGAAAGAAACAAGCCCATTGCCACGGGCGTGGTGCACCTGCAGCTGAGTTGAGCTGAACTGGGCTGGGTTGGGTTGGGTTGGGCTGGGCTGGGCTGACAGGTTGATCCGCGAGCGAACACCGCAGGGCGGCCATTGCACACCCATGAATATGGACTAGTTCTGCGCCCACATCGTGCCGAGCGTACCGTCCTGCTCGGTTCATCTGGTGGCTTTTTGGGGCACGGGGTACTCTACTACCGGTCCACGGACGTACTGGCTTAGGAATTAGGGAAAGACCATGCAAGATTTTGGAATGAATCAGGCTTTAGTGGAGGAGTTGTTCCTTCAGTATTGCTCCAATCCGGCCTCGGTTTCGGATAGCTGGCGAACGTATTTTGACGCACTGCCCCCGAGCGACCTTCCAGAGCTCACCAGCGCCGGAAACCTACCTGCAGCGACCGTTCCCCAGGGTGCCAACGGTGTGCACTCCACGGGCAACGGGGCCGCGAGTGCGGGCGGGCCCGGCCTGGCGGGCGATGATTGGATCCCGCCCAGTGTGGAAACCCCCATGCCAAGCGACATGGAGCGGGGGCGTCGAGAATCCTTTGCACCCACTTCAACCGTATTGGCGGCAAACGAACTGCAGGGCCGCGTGTCGGCTGTGATCAATGCCTACCGCGCCCAGGGCCACCTGTTTGCGAAACTGGATCCCTTGAACCTTGAAAACGGGGCCGAACAGGATCACCTGGAGGAAAACTACGGGCTTGCCCAGGTGGATCCAGAAACCCTGTTTGCGGTGGGCGACCTGGCCCCCACGAGCATTCCCCTGCGGGAAATCCTGCACCGGCTTCGGGAGACCTACTGCCGATCCATCGGTGTGGAGTACAGCTTCATTGAGGATCCAGAGATCCGCCGGTGGCTGCGCCAGCGCATGGAATCCACCCTGAACCGGGTTGAGCTCACCGAGGCGGAGCAGCTACGGATTCTTTCCAAGCTTACCGACGCCGAGATTTTCGAAGACTTTCTTCACACCAACTACGTGGGTGCCAAACGTTTCTCCCTGGAGGGTGCGGAGAGCTTCATACCGTTGGTCGACCTTTTGATCGATCACTCCGCGGACCAGGGCGTGCAGGAAGTGGTCATGGGCATGGCCCACCGTGGGCGGCTGAATGTGCTGGCGAATATCTTTGACAAAAAGCTGCATGAGATTTTTGCCGGCTTTGAGGACAATGCACCGGAAGAGCACATTGGGCGCGGCGATGTGAAGTACCACATGGGCTACTCCTCGGACCGCACCACGCAGGGCGGCAACGAAGTACACCTTACCCTTGCGTTCAACCCAAGCCACCTGGAGTTCGTGGCACCCGTGGTGGAGGGCCGCGTGCGCGCGAAACAGGACCGCCGCGGAGACACCGAGGGCAAGAGCGTGCTTCCCCTGATCGTGCACGGGGATTCCGCGTTTGCGGGCCAGGGCATTGTGACCGAAACCCTGAACCTGTGGGGGCTCGAGGGTTACCGAACGGGCGGTACCATTCATGTGGTCATCAACAACCAGGTGGGCTTTACCACCATGCCCTGCGATTCCCGCAGCACGCGCTACTGCACCGACATCGCCCGCATGTTGCGGTGCCCGGTATTCCACGTGAATGGCGAGGATCCGGAAGCGGTGGCCCAGGTGGCGCGACTTGCCACGGAGTTTCGACAGTACTTTGGCCAGGATGTGATTGTGGACCTGTTTTGCTACCGCAAATACGGGCACAACGAAGGCGACGAGCCCCGTTTCACCCAACCTGTGATGTACGGTGCCGTGGATAAGAAGCGTACGGTGCGCGAGGTGTTTGTGGAGAAACTGGTATCCACCGGTGAGATCTCTGAGGCCCAGGCGGAGGAAATCGAGAAACGCAGGCGCGTGGAGCTGGAAGCGGCACTTCAGGAAACCCGAAGCGGCGACTACTCCGAGAGCGTCAATACGATGCAGGGGCACTGGAAGAAGTACCAGGGTGGCCCGGACGAACGGGTTGCCGATGTGAGCACCAATGTATCCCAGGAACAGCTCCAGACCCTGATGACGGAGGCCTGTGCAATTCCCGATGGGTTCGAACCCCACCCCAAAATTGCGCGTCTGTTCAAGCAACGCATTGCTGCCGTGACCGAAGACAAACCTCTGGACTGGGGCATGGCCGAAACGTTGGCCTACGCTTCCCTGGTTTCAGAGGGCACCCGGGTGCGCATTAGTGGGCAGGACGCGCGGCGGGGCACGTTCTCCCACCGACATGCGGCGGTGTACGACCGCAACACCGGTGATCGATTCCTGCCCATGCAGCACATGGGGCCCGAGGTGGATGGGCACGGGAGTGAAGAACTCTTCAGTGTGTACGACAGCCCACTTTCGGAAGCAGGCGTGCTGGGTTTCGATTTCGGGTACAGCCTGGACTCACCGGATGCTCTTTGTATTTGGGAGGCCCAGTTTGGGGATTTTGCCAACGGGGCCCAGGTGCTGATCGACCAGTTTATCTGCTCGTCTGAAGATAAGTGGCACAGGCTTTGTGGTTTGACATTGCTGTTGCCCCACGGTTTTGAAGGCCAGGGCCCGGAGCACTCCAGTGCACGGCTGGAACGGTTTCTGGCCCAGTGCGCGGAGGACAACACCCAGGTGTGCAACCTTACGACACCGGCGCAGATTTTTCATGCGCTTCGTCGGCAGGTGGTGAGGCCCTGGCGCAAGCCCCTTGTGATTATGTCGCCCAAGAGCCTATTGCGTCACCCCAGGGCAAAATCCAGTATTGCGGAGCTTTCCGAAGGGGGCTTTCAACGGATCATCGGCGACACCGAGGTGAACGCCAAGAAGGCCCGACGTGTGGTGTTGTGCAGCGGCAAGGTCTACTACGATCTGGTTGCCGAACGGGAGAAGAAGGGCGTAGACGATGTGGCCATAGTGCGCATGGAGCAGCTCTACCCCATTCGACCCAAGGAACTTCAAACCCTCGTGGCAGGGTACAACGAAAACGTGGACTTGGTTTGGCTTCAGGAGGAGCCCTGGAACATGGGTGCCTGGTTCTACATGCACGCGAGACTTCCAAGTATCCTAGGTAGGAGCATTCGTTGCATTTCCCGACCTGAAAGTGCGAGCCCCGCCACCGGTTCCAAGGGGGCCCACGGCATTGAGCAACAACAGCTCATGGATGAGGCGTTTGAGTAGGAGCTTCGCTTGTATCGTAGTGTTTTGCTGGGAGGCGCTTCGGTTGTGGCTTACCGTGACGTGCTGGTGGGTTTGGGTGAAACTGGGAGGCGCTTCGTTTTTGGTTCCTCGCTTCGACGCTAGCAACGGGTCAGGCCCCACGGGTTGGTGACTGCAAATTCAGCGGTTTCTGTTGAGCTGTGGTCTTCGCGCACAGGTGTTTGGGCCTGACCCTCAAAACGGGAGGTTGGGGGGTGTCTGGGCCTGACCCTCGAACGGGAGATGGGTGGGTGCCTGTGCGTACGTCTGCGCCTGAGGCCAAGACGGTGGCTTGGTTGAATAGACTAGTGGTACTCTTCGTCGGTGCCTTTTAGAGGATTTATGATGAAACCATTCGATCTAAGAACACTCGCAACATTGACCGTTTTGTTGGCGCCTTTGGTGCTGGCGTCTTGTATTATTGAGATTGATTTCTCGCCGTTGGGCAATGATGTGTCGGCCTCCGGGGCTTGGACGATTGATGGGGCAGTTGCGGACGCGACGTCCTGTGCGAACGCTGGGATCGAGACGGTGGAGGTGGTGTTCTACGATGGGGGCGTGGAGTACCGGTTTCCGAGTACGTTTAGCTTTCCCTGTTCCGACGGCAGCTTTGACACCCGACCCGACCTGGTGCTGGACCGGGAGCGTTTTTCCACCCAATGGCGTGCCTACAACGCCGATGGTGATGAGGTGGCACGGGGAGAGTCACTCTTGATCGACACCGGTGTGTTGGCGTTTGGCGGACACGCGATTCTTGCCAGCGCGGACTTTGTGACCAGCGGATTCAATCCCCTTGGAACCGATGCCAGCTTCAACACGAACTGGACCATCGATTCGCAATTGCCCACCCCAGACAACTGCACCAACGTGGGAATTGCGAGCGTTGAGGTGGTTCTTTACGACAGTTCGGACTTTGCCCGGGGGAGCGGTGTTACCGTGATGTCCGCGCCCTGTGGGGACGGCAGCTACGCTTCTCCCACAGCCGTGCTCAAGGCGGGAAGCTACTTGGTTTCCACACATGCCTTGGATGCGGACGGCCTGGTATTGGCTGCCTACGATGACCCTGACACGCTAACCATCGACCCCGCTGGTGCCACCAACTACACGCTGGGTTCCGCTGATTTTGCCACCAATCGCGCCCTTGTGGCGAACCTGATGTTTGACAAAACCGTGGGCGCTGGGGAGGACTACGGCTCGTGCACGGACGCGGGCGTGACAGATTTCACCTACGTGCTGGAGAACGCCTCAAGCGCTGCGGACTACGACGTGGTGAGCACCCCTACCCCGTGCATTGATTTTCTAACCTGGAACGAGATTCCTTTGGGCACCTATGACCTCACCCTGAATGCGGACGGTACGGGTGGCGCCAAGTGGACGGGCAGCTGCACGGCCCTGACCGTGACCTTCGGTACCACGACCTACAACTGCCTGTTCAACCGGTAGGCACCGCCGGGGCGATTGGCCCTCCGGAGCGAATAGCCACGGCGCGAAGCGGAGTCGGTGGGAGGCTCACATCACCCTCCTCGCTAGACGGTGAGCTCCTCCGGAACGAATAGCGACGGCGCGTAGCGGAGTTGGTGGGAGGCTCCGCCGAATCGCATTCGGGGGAGGGAGGTTTGCACGCTTGCCCGTCCGGAACGAATAGTGACGGCGCGTAGCGGAGTTGGTGGGAGGCTCCGCCGAATCGCATTCGGGGGAGGGAGGTTTGCACGCTTGCCCGTCCGGAACGAATAGTGACGGCGCGTAGCGGAGTTGGTGGGAGGCTCCGCCGAATCGCATTCGGGGGAGGGAGGTTTGCTCCAAACCTCCAGTAAACTAGTTCAGCCACTTGGGCGGGTTGTTCTTGTCGCCGCTGTACACGATGCGAAGGGGAGGATTGGACGACGCCTTCTTTTGGGCAGAGCGTTTCCTGCGGGAGGGTGGGCGCAACATCCAACGCATGAACACGATCGCTGTGCCCACGGCCGCCAGGTCACCCACAAGCCCGGCGTAGTTTTCACCGGCCAGGGCCATGACCGCACTGAGCCCAAGCACCACGCCGATCAGCGCCCGGGGTTTGAGGGGAAGCACCCCAAAGAATGAAAGCTCCACCTCAGGGGGTAGGGAGATGGCGTAGGCCGCGATGATAGCCAAAAGCACCGGCCCCGTTCCGTACATGACGGTGGAAGGCAATACCTGACCCGCAAGCAGGGCTGCCACCCCTGAGGAAAGGGCCGCCAGGGCACAAAGCTGCAACGTGCGTTTGGGGCCAAACCGCATCTCAAAGGGGGCGGCAATAAGCCAAAAGAAGAACAGTGAGATGGCCAGTGAAAGCACGGAGCCGGGCGCCGGCGGGTACACCAGCACATGGGTAAACACCTGCCACAGGGACGGGATACCCAGATGGGGCGAAAGCGCGCTCAACATGAACAGTGGAAGGCCGGTGATACGCTCCACAACGAGCATGAACACAAAAAGGCTCCCCAGGATGATCAGGACCTTTTTCACAAATGGTGTCAGGGGCGGGGTGGAGAACACAGGCCGATCTTAGACAGACCTACCCGTAACGCAAGAACGGGGCGCCCACGGGGGGGGGTCCGTGAACGCCCATCCTCGCCCTACGCAGGCTGGCTGGTCCTAGTTCGCTAGTCGGATGAGGGTGTAGCGGACCTGGTAACCGGTTTCGTATCGGCCTCCAGTGTTCCAGGTGCCGGACATTTCTTCGCCGGGTGCCAAGTCTTTCATGACGTCCTTCAGATCGACCCTCAGGGAAGCGAGGTCTTTTTCTGGATCCCCATCTTGCTTCCGACGGGTGGTGGTGTGCGTGCCACCGAAACGAATCACCGGCGGTTTGCTCGGTACGTTGCGTACACGGAAGGTGAAGTCCATTTGGCTCTCCTGGCCATTTCTTACGTCCACCGGATCCTTCCAAATGGTGCTCTTGCCCACCTCTTGGTAGCCGAGGCCTAGCTTGATGAACGTTTTCCATTGGGGCTGGTCGGTGTGTTGGCCCCAGAACCCGTAGCTTTGCACAGAGGCTCCCCGGGTGGGCGTGATGCTGTGCACCACAAGCACGAGATCGTTTGAGGGGCCCACGGGAAGGGGTCGAATGGCGGTGACGCAACGGAACGTGGGCATGGGTTGTACCAGCACCGATTCGGCCACGTAGTCTTGGCCATCCACCGCTGTTCCCCAGGCCTTGACGATGTCGTCCTTGGTCATGGCGAGAATGCTCATGTCCGTGCGGGGGCTTACGCCGTAGGGTTCAAAATGGGTGTCCACGAGGTCGTTGGATCGGAGGTAGTCGAAGGTGACCGAAAACCCGCCAGATCCTCCCACGGATTTTCCGCGGGCCTGGGCGCACATCACGTTGGTTTCCCAAAGCCCTTGGTAGTAGCCGCTTGTCTTCTTTGCATTGCGGACGTCTTTTATTAGATCGTTGAGAAGCGGATCGACCTCCTTGGCTTCTTTCTTCCGTGCCAGTTCGTCCTTGTTTTCTTCTTTGTATTCGGTGAGCTCTGCTTTTGCGTCCTGGTGCTTGATTTCGTAGCTGTCGAATAGGGTCTTGTAGGCCGCCACTGCCTGTTCTGTGCATTCCTCTAGGGCGACTTTCCCTTCTTCACCCTTTGTCTCTGTAAACACGGAGAGCCTGAATGCATTGGTGTTGCTTTTGTCGGTGTGGATGAGTCGATGGCCGGCACCGTAGACGATGCCGGTAACCACGTAGGCCTGCTCGGCCGTGATTTTCTCCATGTCGTATTCGGCGGAGGCGTCAAACCGGTCCATGTGGCTGCGGTACATGACTTCGCTGTAGGCCATTTGGCTGACAGAGTTCAGGGTGGCGCTGGATTCGATGGCCAACAGATCCTTTTTGCCTATGGGAATGGCCTTGCTTACGTTGGCCACGGCCTTGAAGGTGACGGTATCGGTGACAAGTTTGGTGTGAATGCGGGCACGCTTGAGTGGCTGTGTGATGCGTGCGCCCTCCATGACGGGGCCCACGTTTTTGATGGGCTGGAAGTTTTCGTCCAGGGGGAAGCCCAGGTAGTCCTTTCCAATGGGGTTGCTTTCGCTGATGGGGATGAGCAACGGGGGGCTTTGAAAGGCGTGCAGCTGGCCTGCCTTGCAGGTGGTTTCAGTGCCAATAGGTTTGTCTGGCAAGAGGGGTTGGCCCGGGGGAGGTGGGTTGCCAACACGACCGTTGAGGTCCGGTGGCTGCTGGGCGCACGCCGCCCAGAGCCCCGACACTAGCGTTAGACCAAGAAAGGTAAGATAAGGGTGTGTTTTAAGAGATAAGAAAGACATGCACCGTTGCATTGCAAACGGCGATCCAAGCGGTGAAATCTCGTAAAACCAGGCGTTTCAGCCGGTTCCTGTGGCGGCACGTTTCAATCACGAAGCCGTGGCACGTGCCATGTGGCACAGTTCCCGACACCCCTTGGGGCACACACACCCCAGACACAACAACGCTTCAGAAACAACACCGCCCCGGAGGGTTGCTCCGAGGCGGTGTTCTCTACGTTGTGTCTAGCAACTAGTTGTCGAAGGGTCGTATCACCGTTGCCTGGATCCTGTACTGAGTATCGTAGGATCCCGTCGTGATCCAAGTTCGTGGGGCTTGTTGTCCCGGTTCGATTTCCGCAATGATGGGCGAAAGGTCTTCCACCAGGGTGGTGATGCTGCTGCTCTGGGAAGGGTAGCGCGTGGACGTTTTTGTCCCAGTGAACTTCAGAGAGATGTTTTGACCGGGCATTCCGCGTGCTTGAAAGGTGTACTCGACCTGTGAAGCTTTGCCGTTTTGCACGTCCACGGGATCACGCCAGATGGCAACTTCGCCTGCGGGCGTATGCCCTACCTCAAGCCCTAGGTTCAAGGTCCACTGGGGCTGATCCGTATTCTTGTTGCCCCACAGGCCACCCCACTTGTCGACAACTGCACCCTTGGTCGGCGTAATGCTGTGCACCTTGATGACGAGGTCGGTGGGCTTGGCACCAGGAATGAGCTTGGTTTTGGTTACACAAGCATAGGTGGGTGCACCGCGAAGCACCGCAAAGATGGGGATATAGTCTACTCCGTCCACAGCCGAACCCCAGGACGTCTTAATCGACTCGTAATCGGTTTGTTGGAGCGCTTGGTCGTTCCTAGGAGTCACGCCATAGCCCTGCACGTTGACGGATACAGCGTTGCGCTGCCTCAAGAACTCCAGGCTCACACCTACACCACCGGAACCACCGGTTGTGGGACTACCTTGGCCTAGACACTCCACATTCTTAGCCCATCGTTCCTGTGCCTGATTTCGTTGTGCCTGGTAGCTAGCGACATCCGATTGCAGTTGTTTGTAGATCGTATCGCTTTCGAGATCTTTGAGTTGCACGCCCGCACGAACTTGGTCGTTTCGGTAGCCGTTTAGTCTAGTTACCGCTTCTTTGTGGAGAGTTTCAAATTTGTTCACGAGTGTGTCGTACCGATCGACGGCAGCCTGGGTGCAATCGATGGAGATGTTTTGAACGCCATCTCCAAACGAGGCGGCGGCCTTGAGGTTGATAGTCGTGTCTTCCGTAGAAAGAACCGTTCGAAAGCCAGCTCCGTACATGATCTCTTCCACAATGTAGGCGGCGTCGTTCGTAATCTCGTTCAGTTTGTAGTGGGAGGACGCATCAAATCGAACTGTATGACTCATATAGAGCGCGTCCGTGAAGGCCGTTTGTACTTTACCACTGTAGACAGCGGACACGTTGGCACTCCACTTTTGCCCCGCACCGCTAAAGAGCGCTTTGGCGGTGGTGGTGTCGGTGACGTTTTCAGTATTCACACGGACTCGATTGAGCTGCACGGTGCGGGTGGGCCCGTCGATGACCGTGGGTGTACCGCTCAAGGTACTAATCTTCTGGAAATTGGAATCGAGCATCACTCCCAGGTAGTCGATGTCCAGGGGAAGGCCTTCGTGGAGGGGCACGAGAATAGGTGGAGTTTGGTAAGCGTGCAGCTCTTCACCCGCCACACAGGGGGACTCGATGCCCACGATTTGACCTTGATCGTACTCGTTGGGGTTTTCGTCCTGTGGGTCCTGGGTGTAGTCATAAACAGGGGTCTCTTGACAACCCAGGGCGACGATGGAGGCAAGCGTAAGGCCAAGGGCACCCGATCCCAGTTGCCGGCCGACTCGGTTCCGACGAGCGTGATTCCGGCTCAGTTTATTCAGGGGGGATGGGTACGAACTACTTTCCATGGGTGACTCCTCTAAAGCTGATTTGCACTGCACAGGCTGGCGCTGCGAACTCTCCGAATACCTATGCAAGACGCGATCCAACAAGCTTCTATTTCTGAGAAGATAAAAAAACTAAGTAAATTCAAGGAATATGCTCTGCAAGATCCACCTAAGTGGCACAGATCGGCACAGTTCGCTGGAGCCTGGAGCGCTCGCCGTTCCAAATTGGAGCATTAGTTGTTCCAAGCTCGGGAATAGGACAAGGCCACACACCGACTTGCCACCACCGGGTCTGTGGAGCTTGAAACGCCTACGGGACCCGCTCCCACAACCCGGGTTGGCGCTTGAGTTGTGGGTTGGGCTAATGCCGACAAATCTCTAGCTAGACACTGCCAATAAGTATTGTGGTGGTGCACTGCGATCGTGACTTTGCACAGATCGGCGAGGCCGTTCACGCAAAGCTCGTGGAGTACTTGCGGCTCCTCTTTCTTTTCTCCTTCTTCAGTCTTCTCTGATTCTAAAGAAGCTTGTTTTTTTTCATGGGAAACCAGTCCTGCCCAGAGGTATTCAGTCTGGAGCTGGGGCAGAAATATGGGAGGAGCAAACACCATGGACATCCCCTCCTGCTTGATGTCCACTTCGGGCTGGTATCGGTAACCTGTGATCGTTACCACCTCCCGAACCAGGAACTGGTTATTCAGTGTTCGGGTGGTTTGGGCGAGGGGGTGCCGAATGGCGGTGGAAACCGTACCTGCCAGTTTTGCTCCAGATAGGCTCTCTGGATCCAGGCCTGCAGGAAGTTCAAGTGACAGGGCAACCATGTCGAAATGGGAGTTCGGTGGCAGCTGGATTGCTTCTGTGCTCTCGCTGTTTTGCTGGGTCGGCGTTCTGTTTTCCGGGGCCACCTGTCGGAGAATACTGGACCACCAGATCATCGAGGTAGATAGGTCAGCAATCCGCGTGTTGGACATGTATTCGCCCTGCTCCACAGCGCCCTTGCGCAAGAGACGATACCAAAATTCCCCTGCATCACGCCTATCCCGCGATTTTTCGTGATCAAACTTGTTGTCCAACACAACCGGCAGATTGACTTCCCGAATCGCAGATTCGATAGTTTCCAGTTCATGGGCAGGGACCTGGCGACCACCAAGGGTCAACGAATCAACGGCGGGACTCCCATGGCTCCGGGATTGGAAGTATGCCAGCAACACTTTTGCGTCGGCATCTTCTATGCTTGTCAGTACGTTTGAGGGTGAGTTGTCGTTTTCGCCGTTCCTACCGTTGCCGGTGGATGTCACTCCATTCTCGTACGTGTACCCGGACCAGCTAGGGTGAGGGAACACGTCTTGGACGGGCAATACCAACGGCTTTCCGCCGTCGACGTTAGGAAAATACACCCAGAGGTAGGGAAGGGAGGTTCGCAATGTGCCTTTCCAGTCCAGGATGGTGCTGTGAGTGGCCATTGCGGTCGCCAATCCATTCTGGAGTTCCGTGGTCACCAAAAAAGCGGTCCCGAGCAGTTCTGGAACTTCACCATTTGTGGAAACGGTCGGGAATGAGCCCTCCGCGACCAGCGTTTGCGCCGCTGGAACAAATTCTGGCCGCTGCTTGGTGGCGAATACCAATCCAAGCGATGGGACCTCCGCTTCTGCTATTGAGATCGTGCCCTTAGATATTCGGGTGTGACGAGCCGCGGGAGCGTCGCAGGCGGTGAGGCCAATGGTAAGGCCGGCAGCGAGACTGGCGGTTAGGGCGAGACCTTGGAGAAAGCGGGAGGTGGGTACGGGTAGTCGGCTCATGGTGGTTCTCTTCAAAGCAATTTGTGGGCCAATGATTTTTGGGGGAGTTTTCTGTGTTTTGGCACGTGATTCTGGGAACCCGGAGCGCTCTAGGTTCCGTTTTTCGGTCTGATCTGTGCCAGGTGGCACATTCAGCGACGGCCGGGTGGGGGTTGTGGACCCGTGTTGTACGGAGGAAAGGGGTCTCTTCTACCCATCTCCTCCGGCTGCTGGGGCGGTTTTGGTGACGCTGCAGGTTCCTCCTGATTGGCAGTTGGGGCCGTCGCAGCCCAGGAGTACGGGTGGGTCGACGTCGCAGTCGGAATCGCGGATGCCGCAGCGGGTGTCGCAGTCGCAGCGGAGGCCGTCGCCGTAGTCGTGGGGGTTGCAGTTCCAGCCGGCGGGGGAACGGCCCTGGGTATCTTCGCAGAGGCCGGCGGTGTTGCACTCCAGGGAAAGGTAGTAGCAGCCGTTGGGCGCCGTGTTGTTGCCGTTTCCGTAGCAGTCCGGGTCGGGCGCGCCGCAGTCGCAATCGCAGCCGTCGTTGCCGCCGAACGCACCCACGCAGCTCCAGTTGGACGGGGAGGAGGGCTGGGTGCAGATGCCTGCGGTGCTGCAGACCTGGCCTGACGAGCAGCCGAACGTCGGCTTTGTTCCGTCACAATCCGGGTCGGGGGCGCCGCAATCGCAATCGCAGGTGCTGCCGTCGTTGTAGCGGTTGGCGCCGCAGCGGGTCCACTCGGGGGGCACGCCGGCGGGGGTTTCGGGGTCCTTGCACAGGCCCTCCTCACAGGTGGAGTTGGCGTAGCGGCAGCGCAGGACTCGCTGGCCTTCCTTGGCGCAATCCGGATCCACGGCACCGCACTCGCAGTGGCAGCCATCGCCGGTATCGTAGGTGGCGATGCCGCAGGCGCTGGTTTTCCAGCCCTCGGGGGTGTTGTCCACGGGCTCGGGGCAGTCCTCGGGGCAGGTGGCCCGCTCGCCCGGGTCGCAGTAGGCGTTTCCGCAGACTTCGTCAGGGCAGTCTTCAGGCGATGTGGTGTGGGTCTCGGGGTAGACACACTCACCGTCGTTTACCATGGCCGGACGATTGCACAGGAGTTGGCTTGTCCACTGGCGAGCGTCGCACAGGGCGTTTTTTGCCACCTCCCAGCGGATCACGGTTTCACCGGGCAACCTGCCGCCATCGTTGGGGACGTTGGCGACCCGGGCGCAACCACAGGTGCCGTCGTAGGCGTAGTCCGCAAAGCCGGCGGCCACTTCGCCCACCAGCTTTCCCTCGGAATTGAACAGGCCCGAACCTGAGTTGGCCTTGAAGGTATCGGTATTGACCAGGAAGTAGTCAGGCTCATTGGAGCGGGCGCTGAGTACCTTGCCGTTGCCGTATTTCATGGGGATGCCGCTTGGGAACCCCATGACGTGCACTTCCTCACCGGACCTGGGGCGGGTGGAGACATCCGCGACCTCGGCGGGTTTTAAGGGCAGCTCCACCGGGCGGTCCAGCTGGGCGATGGCGTAGTCGATGAGCAGGCCGTTCGTTTCCTGGGGGGTACCCTTGTCGTCGGTTTGGTTGAAGTTGGTGACCCACTTGCGGCAGCCGTACACGTTTTCAGCGGGAACCTTGAGGTCGTAGGGGCCCTGGGCGTTTTCGTCGTAGTGCACCCCAAAAACGAATACGGTACTGGAGTTGCAACCACCGATGGCGCAGTGGCCAGCGGTGAGCACCAGGTCGTGGTCGATGAGCGTGCCGGAGCAATGGCCTAGGATGGGCTGATCGCGAAAGGCCTCCCCGGCACAAAGGGGGCCACGGGGGGCGCCGGGGGGCGCGCTGTCGGGCCAAAGGCTCCCTTCGTACCCTTCTTTCAGGGCGTAGAGGGCGCTGGAGCTGAACCGCACATATTCGTCGTCGGTGGTGAAATCCAGCATGTGGGGCTGGGTGAGCAGGGCAATACTCTGTTCGGCGATGGGTTTGAACAGGGCACGGCTGCCCTCCAGGCGAAAGATCTCACGGCGATCATCTCGGCCGTACACGATGGCCTGGCGTGTGCTGCCGCTGCGCACACCGCAGTTGGCCCCACCACCGATGACGCCAGGCTTGCATCCAACAAATAGGCCCGCGGTAAGTAGGACTGCAGCGGCGAGCACCATCGTGCTGAACGGTGCTTTGTCGACCAAGCACCATGGCGAAACCAGGGCCCGCGGGTTGCGTCCTGTGCTTGTACTACTCACCGTTGTTGTAGTGTAGCAGCAATTTTCCTTCCCATGTGCAGCCACGTGGGCGTCACCGGTTCCTGTCCCTGGGGAACTTGTTCGGTGTATTGTGGTTGGAATGGCGCGGGGCATGGGTTTTGCTGTGAAACGTTTAGGAGCAATGGCTAGCAAAGAGCAAATTGTGGGCCAGGTGGCCCGGTCCCAAGCATGGGCTGCACTTTTGGTGCTTGGCATGCTGTTGGGTTCATTGCTGCTTTCGGGGTGTAAGCGCGGCGATTGCGGTGCCCTGGATGGGGAATGTTGCCCTGGTGGGCTCTGTGGCAAGGAACTTACCTGTGATTTGGTGAACTTCTTCTGCATCCCGGAATCCACGTCCACTGCCTGTGGTACTGAGGGAAAAGCCTGCTGTGAGAACGGGACCTGTGTGGGTGTGGGGCTGGACTGTACCGATGGACAGTGTGTGGCCCGCTGTGGCGACCCGGGTGTGCCGTGCTGTGCCAACGAGACATGCGGGTCAGGGCTCAGCTGCCAAAGTGGGGTCTGCTTTCCCCCTCCGGGGACCTGCGAGGGTGAGAACAGTTGCACCGGGTGCGTGGATGCCCGCTGCGGGTGGTGCACCGTGGCCGGCAGCAGTACGCGCAAGTGTGTTCGCGGGGCGATTCACGGCCCTTCCACGGCCGACACCTGCGCACGATGGGACTTTGGGGATACCCGGTCCTGCGGCTTGCCAGACGGGTACTGTGGCTCCCAATCGCTGCAAAACCGCAATGGTGAGGGTGTTTCGTCCGCGGATGCCTGCGCGCCTTGCACCAAGGTGACCCCGGGTGGAGATATGAAATGCGGTTGGTGTGACGGGGTGTGCCGATTGGGGCTTGAATACGGCCCATTGGGTGCCCTGTGCAACGACTGGCGCACGGAACCCGAGCAATGCTGCGAACAACTGAGCGGCTGTGACGCCTGCACGGAATGGACACCCTGCGGCTACTGTGCTGCGAGCGCGCTCTGTGGGTACGACTTGGGTGGGTCGGGCTCAAGCAGTAGCAATAACCTGCAATGTGACAGTTCCTCCTGGGAAACCAGCCCAAGCCGCTGCTCCACCATTGTGGACCCGGACGACGGCACCGACCCCCAATGCAACACCGCCAGCACCTGCTCGGAGTGTTCGTCTCTACTTTGCGACTGGTGCGACAACGGCGCGGGCGGAGGTTCCTGTAGGACAGAGGACACCTGCCCATCCAATATGCCCGCCGTCACCTTTTGCCCACGCTGCTACACCACCAGCACTTGCAACGACTGCCAAAACCTCGATGGATGCACCTGGTGCGACGGCCTTGTGCGTGAATGCGTGACCACCAGCAACTCCTGCCCCACCGGCTCCTCCCCTGTCAGCGCCTGCGGCAGCTAGCTCACCCTGCCCCCGACGCTGCCGCCAACGCTGGCCCTCACGCCGCGCCAGCACACGCGCGGCACACCCGCGCCCACAAACGCCCCCTAAAAACGACCCAGGGTCGTGAGATCGACAATGATTTCATGGATCTCACTTTTTCCCGGGGAGCATGTTTTCAAAACTACCCGGGCTTGTGCACTTGAGATGCTTCCCGTGGCAAGATTTGGGATTTGCCCTAGGGCAACATTTGAGCAAACGATTTCATGACTGAAATTGTTGATGTTTTTGATGGATCTTGCCTGATGTGGTGGATCAGGAGCGACGTCACACAGCACTGTCCGTTTCCTGTTGTGGCTGGGGTGTGGGGACTCCGTTTTCAACCACGGAAAGATGAATGCTCGATTCCGAGGGTGGGTATGGAAATTGCTTATGAATCTCATCATGCAGTCCCCCCATCACAAACCTTGGATGACGCGTTGGGTCTTCCTCGCGCTGGCGTTGCCTGGGGCATTTTTGTCTGGAGCCACATTCCTCGGGGGGTGTGCCCAGGGGGCCGAGGTGGAACCTTTTGTGTTTGAGCCCCAGGGCACAGGAGATAGTGGCCTTACCGACGCAAGCGACTCGGGATCCTTTGTTTGCGCTGCCAACACACACCACTACTGCGGTTCGGTCTGCGTGGAGAACCAGGAAAACACCCCCGACGTGGGATGTGCCCAGGGTTGCGGTACCCCCTGCCCCACGGGTTTGGAAGGTGAGCACGCCTACTGCACTCCCGAGGGATTGTGTGAAACCAGCGCAAACCTTTGCAGCGATCTGGGCTACGAGTGCGGTGAACAAACCGACCAGGCAGGCAACTCCATTTCATGTGGCGGATGTGGAGAAAACGGCCTTTGCTCAAGCTCAGGCCAGTGTGTGTACTGCACCGACGAGTTTGGTGACTCCAGCTCCATGGTGACTGCCTCCCTGCTGGGAAGCATCAACGACAAGGACTACCGTGAAAACGGCAAACACAAGGAAGACCCCATTGTGGTTCAACCGCGCGTTGTCGCAGGTTCCTCACGCTGGTTTGTGGTGGATGTGCAAGATGGGGGCGATTGGTCCAAGCCTCACCCCACCCTTGAGATGGCCGGACCCGCGGGCTACGAGCTCGCTGTCTTTGTGGACTGCCCAGCCGGTTCGGCGCGCCCGGAATGCGGAAATGCAAGAACCGTCGACCACCAAGATCCTAACGGGATCTCCCACAAGGGCTGTGAAACCGACTCAGGACAATACGGAAGTGCCCTACTGGAAATGGCCTACACCTGCCAAGGTTCCAACGACGCCCGCGTGTTCATACGCGTCACCCGCGATAGCGAGACCATTCCCATGTGCTCCGGAATGCATCTTTCCATGTACGCTTGGTAAGCCTACGAACCATGCAAGTCCGTGTGCAACGGTCGGGCGCGAGGTACACTTGGGGAGTGTGGTGGTTTGTTCTTGCTCTTGTGGTTCTCTTCCAGGTGGGTTGTGGCAGCCCGTCGAGTTCCAACGGTGGAGCAGACGCCAGCATGGACGGAACCGTTTTTGGAGATGGTGGAATCCACACCCTGGACGGAGGGCTTGCCACGGATGGAGACATGGGTGACGGCCATGTGGATCCAGATGGCGCACTTTCCGCGGCCTGCGACGGAAAGCTAGAAGGGGACTTCTGCAACGACGGCAACCTTTGCACCTTTGGGGAACGGTGCGTTTCCGGCGTGTGTAGCCAGGGAACGCTCCGCACCTGCGGTGACCCGGACGTGTGCCAGGTATCGGTGCAGTGCAACCCCAACAACGGATTTTGCGAGTCGACGAACAGACCGGATGGCACGGCGTGCGACGACGGTAATCAATGCACTGGCGGAGACCAGTGCACGAGCGGAAGTTGCGAGGGCAGCGTGACGCCCCCCACGTCCACCGCCTGCGAGGACGGGATTTGTTTTTCCGATGTGGCCACCTCCATGGGCCTGGGGGGCTTTGGTTCCGCCATCACGGGCGGAGATTGGATTGGGGCATCGGCTGGATGGATCGACGTGAACCAGGACGGACGACTGGACGCCCTGTTGGGCACGGAGCTGGGCGGGCTTTTTCTTTATGTACAGCAGTCCAGCGGAGTGTTTTTGGATGAAACTACAACACGGGGAATACCTGTGGTTTCTTCCCAACAGTTCACGGGTTTCGCTGCGGCGGACTACGACAACGACGGAGACACGGACATTTACGTAACCCTGGATGGACCCAATCTTCTTCTTCAAAACGACGGTACAGGCATGTTTGCCGACGTGGCGGCGATGACTGGGGTGAACGAGGGCTCCTGGTCCACAAGCGGCGCCTTCGGAGACTACGACCGGGACGGGGATCTGGATCTCTACGTGGGCAACTACGTGGCTCAACTGAGCTTTCCCAACCACACGCCCTACCCCAACGTGCTCTACCGCAACAACGGAAACGGTACGTTTACGGATGTAACTACGTTGCTGGGCGTGGCCGGAACGGGCACCACCCTGATGAGTCGATTCACGGACTACGATGGCGACGGCTGGATCGATTTGCTCGTCTGCAACGACTTCGGTGCGACGGTGCAATCCAACCGATTGTACCGAAACATGGGTGGTACCTTTGCAGACGTGTCGAGCACCACGGGAATGGACGTGGGAGTGTTTTGCATGGGGTTGGGTGTGGGAGACCCAGACAGGGATGGGGACCTGGACTACGCGCTGACAAACATTGGCAACAAATATCTACTTCGAAACGACGGCAGCGCGTTTACGGATGTGGCACTGGCTTCCGGGGTACAAGCGGGCCAGGACATGTGCATTCCAACCCTACTGTCCACCAGCTGGACGGCAGCGTTTGTGGATTTTGATCAGGATGGCTGGGAAGATCTCTACTATTCCAATGGGCATATCCCGGCGGACGACACCATTTCCAATGCAGTTCACAGCCGCAACCAGTTGTTTCGCAATCTGGGCGTTGGCTTGTCAGGCGCCGGGCCCGCGTTCCAGGACGTGAGTGAGTCCGCACGAGTGGAAGATGGGGGCTACGGCAGGGGGACCGCACTCGGTGATATGGATGGGGACGGCGACGTGGACATCTTGCAACTAAATCTAACGGGGGCCCCCGTGTTGTGGAGAAACGATTCCCCCACACCCGGGCACTACGTGCGATTCATGCTGAGGGGGCGGGAGAGCCCGAAAACCCCCATGGGGGCACAGGTACAGGTTCATCAAGCTTCCGCGACTCAACTGCGTGAGTACAATCCCAACCGGGGTTACCTTTCCGTTTCGGAGCCCTCCGTTCATTTTGGCATGGGCACGGATACCCAGGTGGAGATGCTCACGGTGATGTGGCCGTCCGGGCAAACACAGCACCGGTATTCCTTACCTGTGGATACCACCCTGGACGTACTTGAACCCTGGGTGTGGGCGCGCCCTGTCAACGCACCAAGCCAGGCGCAGCAGGGGTCCGCCATCATGATTTCGGGGAGCCTGGAGAGCCGGTCGAGTACGTCGGTCAACGTGACCTACCAGGTGTTTCTGGATGTGGACGGGCAGACATTCACACTGCTTGGAGCCACCGCCGTTTCAGCCAATCCAACAACTGCCACCCCGTTCTCCACCACGGTAAACCTCCCTGTGCTCGTGTTGAGCGCCCAGACCATCGGCAGGGTACGCCTTCACGTAAGTGACAACGACGGTGCTGTGGACGAAATCACGACGTTGATCACCGTGACTCCCTAGGGACGTTCCCAGGCGCTCCCTGTGGTAGAAGGGGTTCCATGGCACGGCGCAATAGGTTGCAAATGAGTGGATCGATGGCCCGGAGCTGGGCACTCGTGTTTTTTCTATGCGGATGCGGTATTTCCGACTGCAGGGTTTCCGATTGCAGGGGAGCAGACCAACCCAGGGTGCCATTTGGCCTACAGGAAGCACCGGTCGAGGACCAGGCGCACCACCCTACCGATACCGGTGAAAACGCAAGGCCGAAAAAAAACACCAAAGGGAATCAAGCTCGAATGTACCCGGATGGAGTTCGGTCGCTTATCGCGGGCGGGCGCACCTTTGAACTGGAGGATCCTGTTTATGCGGCGTTCCCATTTGAGGGATTCACGCTCGCCGTGGCCGCCCGTGCCGATACGGTGGTATTGCTTCGACTGGATGCCTCAAAATCGGGCCCGGCGTCCATTCAGGAGTTGAGTGCGCGCAAGGTACCTGGGCCCCTATCGGTTCGGCATTGCGGAATGGACGGCGGAGAGGAACGGGTCGTCATCTCGGTGGGAACCCAATCGGCAGAGCTACTCGAAGACACGGAGCTGAGGTGGTTGCTGCGTACGGAGCCCGCGCTCAACGTACTGGAGACACTGCAATGGTCCTACCCGTCGTCGGACTTGCTGACCCACCTTTCCTTGGCTGTCACGTTCGAGGATCTGGATGGTGACCGGGAACTCGACGCGAAGCTCGACTGGTATATGGGAGAATGGTCGACACCGCCCGGAAGAGGCCAGGGCTCAAGCCGCAACGTGCTCCACTGGGAATGGTTGCACCGCCCTTCCGGTTACGAACGGAACTTCAGGACAACGGTAAGTGAACTGGCAACGGGAATGACGCCCATCCGCGCGGCGTTGGATGAAAAACTGAAGCAAATAGGCTCACACGAAGAACGCGGCGCAGGGCCTGGAACACTCCAGGAAGCCGAACGCAACGTGTGGGTGCAAAGGAAGTTGGAGATCGCCCGGTGGTCCAGGCTCGCTCGATTCTTTTGCTCGGCGGAGGGTGAATTGCGCGTTGGGCGAGACAAGGTTGGAAAACGATGTGACGATCAGGAGTTGCAAACCAGTTTGGAATACGCACGCGCCTCCGTGTCCGCTTGGCTTGGGGACTGGAAACAGGCTCTGGAGCCCTACGCTTTGCAGGGTGATGATACTCGGTACCGGAAGACACTCGTCGCCTCCGCGGAGCGGCCTGTACGCGAGTTTTCCCATGGACCATTTGTACCACCGCCCATTGCTGTCACGCGCCGCTCAGGGATTCGTTTTCTGGATCGGACACGCCTGTACCTGGCCTCTCCCCCTCCTCCAGTGCAGGTACTGGATGACGAGCGAACCGAACCTTCGGTGACGGACAACTTGGATATTCAATCGCCCTCCGGAAAATGGACGGTCCTTGGGTTTCACGGCGAGTGTGTGGCTCCCACTCTTGTTCTGCAGGAGAACGGTCTGCGGAACCCAGTGGAACGGATGGGTTCCCACGCCATGGGAATCCCCAGTCGCCGTTTGGTGGCTGCCACGGATCGCAAGGCGCCTTGCCCAGATCTGGGGCAGGCGAGCAACCCGGTCCGATCAATGGCAGGGTTGTATGTGGTGGGTTGGGCTCCCCAGGGAGTGGTGGTCCTTGGACTTCGGGAAGCCTGGGTGGTGCCCGTCCGCGACGGCAAATCTCTTGGGAAACCTTCGCGGTTCTCAGCTTCCAGGGCACTCCCCGGGCCCCTGCGCTCTGGAGTGGTGGCCCCTGGGGGTTACCACTATGTACTGCCGTTGCCGGAGGGTCTGGCGGTCGTACGGCGGGGTGCCAGGCCAGGGTTGAAGTTGGTGCGCCCCGGGGGGTGGACCGAAGACCAGGGATCGATTGTGGATGTGGCCATATCTTCACATGGGAACCGCGTTGCCTATGTCCAGGATCAAGTCGTGCACGTCGTCGATTTGGCACCCTAGGGGGCCCGTGGGATATCTGGGCCATGCCGTTCATCCTTTCCCCGTGGGGTGCCCCCTTTTTCGCGGCCGCGACTCTTATGGGTTGTGGAGGGGCGCAACCACCGCGCCCGGCTTCGCCCCTCCAACCAAGCCACGTCGAACGCCATGGGAACCACCACCCCTGTGTGCGTTCGATGAAACCAACGGTGGAAGGCCGGGTAGAAGGCGGGATGGAAGGCGGGATGGGCATGTTCATGGGCGACCCCTCCAGAAGCGGTGCCTCGCCCTATGACGGCGCCGATTCCAACGACGTGGCGGCATACCCGACCATCGACTGGCACGTGAAAACCGGTTCCCGGATTTTTGCCTCACCGGTATTTGTTCCTTCATCTACCGACGATGTGAGACAAGGTCGTCTCTATGTGGGTTCCCTGGATGGGACATTTCTGGCACTCAATCTCAACGGTGAAACCCTGTGGAGGTTCTCCGGGGAACACAAGTTCTACTCCACTGCCGCAGTGGATCGGACGGGTAAAACTGGAGAACAGTCCGTGTATGTGGGGGATCACGGTGGCAATCTCTATTCATTTTCCACCGATGGATCCCTGCGTTGGCAACGCACCTTACCCGGACCCATCGACGCCCCGATATTGTTAGACGGGCAAGGCAACGTGTACGTGCTGAGCGACGGCCTGCACCGTTTTAGCCGTGAAGGGGTGCATCAGTTCCACGCGCCCATAGAAGGCGAACTCCCGGGTGCACCGGCCTGGCACCCCCTGGGGTTTGTGGTGTTTGGCACGGTTGCTGGTGAGCTCATTGCCGTCAACCCCGACGGAATGGTGCGATTTCGTACGCCCACAGGGAGCAGCATCAGCGGCGGTGTTTCTGTGGACGCCCACAACCGCATGTACGTGGGCACCGCCAGGGGTGAGTTGCAGGTTTACGGGAGCAACGGCGTGCTCCTTTGGAGTTTTGCAACCGGCGGAGAAATCCGAGCCACGCCCTCATTACTCGAGGATGGCACCGCCGTGGTGGGTTCCTATGACGGCCATGTGTATGCGGTGGCCCAGGACGGTACACTCCGTTGGAAGTCGAAACGACTGGGGCGTATTCGTTCATCCGCACGTATTGGCAAAGGGGGCACCCTGTTTGTGGGAAGTCAGGATGACCATGTGTACGCCCTACGCAGCAGTGATGGCTTCATCGTCTGGAGGATCCACGTGGGGCACGACGTGGATTCCACCGCGACACTGGGCCCCCTAAACGATGTCTACTTTGGGTCTGACAGTGGTCACATTTACCGTGTGGTCACCCATAGGCCCACCGCGGGGGATGGAACGACCGGCGTGCCGGGGATGAATCGAACGGGATCCACCTCTCCCTAGGGGCGTACCGCCTCGACAGAGCCCGTGAAGCCGTGCACCATCGCGAGGTGAAAAAGACAAACGATGCCCGACGTGGCAAGCGCAGTCCGGCTAGAACGCCCGACAGACAGGAAAGGCCTGGCGGCCGACCCCGCCCCTGGGACAGGGATCGTGGCGACACCCGCCGTTCTTCGAACAGCCGTGACAACGTGGAGTTGTCTGGGCGTATTACGTTTCACCCCAACGGCTTTGGGTTTGTATCGGTACAGGGCGGTGGCCCCGATGTATTCATTTCTGCCCGCAGGGTGGGTGCGGCAGTGCATGGGGATCGTGTGCGCGTTCGCGCGTGGCCTAGCCCCAAGGGTCGTGAGGGTGAGGTACTGGAGGTCACGGGCCACGAGCTTCGGATCCTCGGTGGGGTGTTGCGACGATCTGCCGGTCGCGTTTGGCTCGATCCGGACGATGTGCGTGTTCCAGGCCCGTTGATGGTTGTGGATCGTCTGCCCAAGAATGCGCAGGCTGGAGACCAGGTCACAGCCGAGGTGGTTCGGTACCCCGATAGCCCACAGGACCCCCTGGAAGTTCGGGTGATGGACGTGCTGGGACGGTCAGGCGACACGGAAGTGGAGGTGGCCAAACTCAAACTACGCGACGGTGTGGTGGAAGAGTTCCCACCAGGGGTCGTGCGGGAGGCGGAGAAATTCTCCCGGGTTCTCAAGAAGGGAGATCGCAAGAACCGCGAGGACCTGCGGGAGATTGATCTTTGTACCATCGACCCGGATGACGCCCGGGATCATGACGATGCGCTTTGGGCGGAGGAAACCCCCGAAGGGTATCGGGTGATCGTGGCCATTGCGGATGTCTCCCACTACGTGCAACCGGGCACCGAAATCGATTTGGAAGCACAGCGCCGCGGCTTTTCCGTGTATTTGCCCGACCGTTCCATTCCCATGTTGCCACCGGAGTTGTCCTCCAACCTGGCATCCTTGGTTCCAAAACAGGACAGGCTCACCCTGGCTGTGGAGGTGAAGTTGGGCCCCGCGGGCGCCATACAGAGTTACCGGTTTATTGATGGTGTGATGCGCTCGGGCGCACGGTTAACCTATGGTGGCGTTGCCAAGGCCCTTGGGTTGACCGATCAGGGGGAAACCCAACCTGCTGCAGAAACTCGGATCGAAACCCTTCGCACCCTACTGAAGATCTCGCAGTCGTTGCGTAAACGTAGGATGCGGCGAGGATCGTTGGATTTTGATCTTCCGGAACCCAAGGTGGTGTTTGATGGTGAGGAGCCCGTGGACGTGGTGCGCAGCAAGGGTGACCCTGGTGTGCGCGGCGCCTACCAACTGGTGGAGGAGTTCATGCTTCTCGCCAATGAGGTGGTGGCCCAGGAACTGCATTCTCGAAACGTTCCTGCCATTTACCGGGTGCACGGAAAACCGGACACCGAAAAGCTGGGACGCTTTGCCACCCTGGCCCAGGCGCTGGGTTTTCGGCTTGAGGGAGAGCCCGAGGAAATCGCGGACCCCAAGGTGATTCGCCCCTTGTTGGAATCCATCAAGGATCACCCCCAATCCCACATGCTCAACATGTTGCTACTTCGATCCATGCAGCAGGCCATGTACCAGACAGAGGATATTGGCCACTTCGGATTGGCGGCGCCCCATTACCTGCATTTCACTTCTCCCATTCGCCGCTACCCGGATTTGATTGTGCATCGACAGGTGCGGGCCCTGCTGCGCAGGAAGCCTGCGGTGGGGAAAGATGTGGTGGAAGAGTTCGACGGATATGCCTTTGAGGCCTCCCTGGCTGAACGAAAGGCCGCGGGGCTCGAACGGGACGTGCTCAACCTCTACCGTGCGCTGCTCCTTTCAGATCGCATTGGACAGGAGTTCGAGGGAACGATCTCTGGAGTGGCGGAACACGGCTTTTACGTCACCCTGGATTCGCCTTTTGCCGACGTGCTGATCCCAAGCGAGCGGTTGGGCCATGGGCTTGAGTTGGACAGTTTGGGCATTCGCCTCTCCACGAAGAGCGGCCAACGGTGGACCATGGGGGATCGCGTGAAACTCACGATCACGGAAGTGAACTTGGATCGACGGGAAGTTCTGGGTGATTTCCTGTCTTCCACCGAATCCAAGGCCAACGAGGATCTGGAAACGACCGCCAAACCTTCCCGGGAGCAGGACGAGCGCCCGAAGAAAAATCGAGGGCAGCCCAGGGAACGGGGATCCGCAACGCGACAGGGCTCGGGAGGCCGTTCCAGCGAGGGCCGTTCCAGCGAGGGCCGTTCTAGCGAGGGCCGGTCCAGTGGCGGCCGCACTGCCTCCGGAAGCCGCACTGCCTCCGGAAGCCGCACTGCCTCCGGAAGCCGCACTGCCTCTGGCAAGAAGGGGCCAAAACGGGGTACCTCAAGCGGCGGCAAGCCAAAGAAAAGCCAGGGTGGTCGAGGCAAAAGCTCCAACAGTAAGGGGAACCGGGGTTGAGTACCCTGCCTTTTTCCGTGGTCGAAAGTATTCGACGCAAACGTGACGGCCACGCGCTGTCTACGGAACAGATCCAGGGCCTGATTCGGGACTACACCAAGGGGACTATTCCAGACTATCAGATGAGCGCCCTTGCCATGGCCATCGTGCTACGCGGCATGACCCCAAGGGAAACCACGGACTGGACCATGGCCATGCTTCACAGCGGCCGTCGCGTGGACCTTACAAGCGTTTCCGTGCCCACGGTGGATAAACACTCCACGGGGGGTGTGGGAGACAAGATCTCCATTTGCCTGGCTCCCCTGGTGGCATGCTGTGGGGCGGCGGTGCCCATGATGAGCGGCCGGGGATTGGGCCATACCGGTGGCACCCTGGACAAACTGGAGGCCATCGCCGGATTTCAGGTAAATCTGGATGTGCGAACCTTTCGAAACCAGGTGAAGAAAATGGGTTGTTCGCTCATCGGGCAGACGGCGGATCTTGCTCCCGCCGATCGAAAACTCTACGCACTTCGCGATGTGACGGGAACGGTGGAAAGTATTCCCCTGATTACGGCAAGCATTCTATCAAAGAAGCTTGCCGAAGGCATCGGAGCCCTGGTGATGGACGTGAAGGTCGGCCGGGGCGCGTTCATGAAAACCAAAGATGACGCCAAGGAGCTTGCAAGGTCGATTGTTCGGGTTGGCAAGAACGCGGGCCTGAGGGTCTCAGCACTGCTCACCGACATGTCCCAACCCCTGGGTCGAACGATTGGAAATGCCCTGGAGACACGGGAGGCGTTGGAAGTACTCCATGGGGAAGGCCCGCAAGACGTGCGCGAACTGACATTGGTATTAGGCACAGAGATGCTCGTTGTTTCCCGGGCGTTTGAAAGGCGATCCGATGCACGCCGTGAACTGGAACGCGCGTTGTCCTCCGGTGCAGCCCTCAAGAAGATGATGCAAATCACAAAAGCCCAGGGCGGCGACGCGGGAATGGTGGAGCAACCGGATCGACTTCCAATGGCTCGAAAAAGATTGGACGTGTTGGCACCTCGTACCGGCTGGGTACAATCGATGGATACGGAAGCACTTGGATGGTGTTCCGTCGGGTTGGGTGCTGGGCGCCAACGGGTGCAAGACGTGGTGGACCCCAGTGCCGGTATGGAAGTTCACGCCAAGGTGGGCGATCGGGTGAAGAAGGGACAACCGCTTCTGACCCTGCACGGTAGATCCACCAAGGTTGTGGAACAATCCATGGAAGCGGCGATGGGCTGCTACCGCATCACGAGCTCGCCGGCGTCCGCGTCAGCTAACGTGCTGCCTTCCTTGATTCTCGGCCGGGTTGGACGTTAGAGCGAATCAACTTCCATTGCATTGCCGAAGAGCGCACGACGGAGTTGGCATTGATTTTCTCGTTCGCTCGTGCACGGATCGATGTGTATTTCTGTGGCGCTACGCTCTACGGCCAGGGATTGGAACGCGGATTTCGTGTCTGGAAAACCAGATTGGTCGGCCCACGTGGACCATAAGCCTGTGAATGTGGAGGTTTGTGAAATCCTGTCCAACATGGCCAACAGTTGGCCTGCACCCCACCGCCTTTGGGGGTTGGGGTAGCTGCTCTGAAGCTGTACAAGCACTTCATCTAGGGAGGCACTGTGGAGGCGCCGCAGTTGTAGATCGGCAAGCCACATGAACGCTGTGCCCGACCAATAGACCCTTTGGTAGGCTCGGGTTTGCCGCATGTCCGCACTTTCCTGCCGCAACGTACGCCCCGTGCCACCCCGGGTGCCCGCGCTTAACCCGTGATGCAACTCCTGCAGGGCCTGTTGTGTTGTGATCACCCCCCCGCGGGCGCGCAGTAGTATTTGATAGTAGGTGGCAATCCCCTCCGTGAGCCAGGTGCCCTCGGGCTGCACAAGTGGCGTGAGAAAATGCATCAACTCGTGAATGGGAACCCAGTGACCTGCCATGGCGTTGGCGGTGAACCCGGGCCGGGCGTATAGGAGAATCGTAGGGTTCCCCCCGCGGGTCGCCATTCCAAAACCAAAGGGCTCATTGGCCTGCACGGACGGAGTTGTACTGGGTTCCACCCACAGCCATGTGAGATCTTCCGGAGGGATGAACCCTGGGAGTTTCCGCGCCAGATGGCCTACCCTGGACGACCATCGCAGCAACGTTTGGTCATCATGATTCGCTTTTGGAACCTGTACTATTCGCTCCAGGAGGTTTTCTCCCGAGATATGGCTTGTCGCGTGATGGGTACCCAACACCGTGTAAGAAAGAAAACGGAAAAGAGCCCCTGTTCCCTGATGGTCGGGAAGCAACAGAAATGGATCTTCCGTACTGAGGCGCACCGCATTTTTCGCGGTGCGGTCTAGGACAGACGGCTTCCAGAGCCAGGTGTACGTGGGAATAAGAAGCGCACTGGGCCAGGCACGTGGGATCCACCCAGCTTGCACCATACGGGCAACAGACAAACGATATCGAAGGCAGGTTTGACCACCTACTGGAACTACGGAGATCCCGTCGTCCGTGACCACGGGTGGCCGTTCGCCCATGGCTTGCCCATCACAGAGCGAACCCATTGCACACACCACACGGGGTGAACCTCGCAAGGCCGATAGTAGTTCGATCCGTTCGGGTTTGAGTTCAAATGGGCGTTGCTCCGAAGTACACAACTCCACCTCAAGATCGGAAGTACGGGCCTGGGCCTTCATAAAATTGCGGGAGACTATTCTGTAACTCCACAGTATTTGTGAAACCAACGGGTTTGGATCCTGAGGGCGTACATTCTGAACTTGGTTTCGAGATGGACTATTACGGATCCCAAACCCACCTCCACAGGCACCCATCACGGCCAAAACGCCAAGCAAACTGGCAAGTCTTTGCAACCCAGGCACTTTCTTTGAAACCGACACAGAACCCATTCGTACCTCTAGGTTAGGTGCTTCGGGTACCTCTTTGTGCATGTGTTCCCAAATGGATATGTGTTGTTTCTATTGCATAGGGCAGATTGCTCGGATAGCGTCGCTTCCGGGTGTTTTGGGTCTCACCGACCTGGGACAAACACGTACCAGAGGGTTGTGTGCCGAATAGGTCGGTAGGCACTGGTATCAAACTGTGAATGTTAGTGTGGAGGAAAACAATGGATTCGAACCTAAAGAAGATCTTGATTGGTATGGCAGCGGGCGCATTTGGTATTGCCGCGTCGGCTTGTGGCTCCAGCGACGCTGAAGCTGCAGAAAGTGGTGCCGAGGCGGAGAGCGCCGGTGGCGAAGCCAACTGCTCTGGCGAGGGAAACTGCTCCGGCGAGGGAAACTGCTCCGGCGAGGGAAACTGCTCCGGCGAGGGTAGCTGCAGTGCCGCTGAAGGTGAATCCTCCTGTGGAGCCGGTTCCTGTGGCGGAGAAGACGAAGAAGAATAGTACGCCTGTTTTAGCGTGAACTATGAAAACGCCATGCCGTTTCCGGCATGGCGTTTTGCAATTTCGGGTGCTTTGAACACCCTTTGTTGGCATCGTTGTCTAGAGTGGGGAGGGTCGATGGCTTCGTTGGACGGTAAAGTGGGTATTGGGTTCCGCATGGAACACGCTCGGGAGCTTTTGGAGCGAAAACCGGAATGCGTGGACTGGTTGGAGATTCACCCCGAGAACTATATGCACCGCGGCGGAGTTTACCCCGCCAACCTCAAACAGGCGCTGCGCCACTGGCCGGTAGTCACCCATGGATTGACCATGGGTATGGCCGCAGAACAACCCCATGATGTTGCGTATTTGCACACACTTAAGAGCCTTTTAAGCGACGTGGAAACGCCATGGCATAGCGACCACCTTTGCTTCGCCTCAGACATGGGTATGTATGCACACGACCTGCTTCCCATGCCTTTCAACGAGGAATCCCTGAAGACGGTCGTGCAACGCATGACCGAGGTTCGAGATCGGATCGATACCCCGATCGCCTTCGAGAACATCAGCTATTACATTGAATCTCCTGAATCCACTCTTGGTGAACCTGAGTTCATCGTGGAAGCGCTGGAAGCCACCGACGGGTTACTGCTGCTCGACGTCAACAACGTCTATGTGAATAGCAAAAATCTAGGATTTGATCCGAAGGCATGGATCGACCTCATCCCCGCGGACCGAGTGATCCAGATTCATGTGGCCGGGCACCTCATTCGCAAGGACGGATTTCGTATCGACACCCACGGTGAGCCCGTATGCGACGACGTGTATGAGCTCCTCGAATACACGTTGGAACACACGGGGCCAAAACCCGTACTTCTAGAGAGGGATGGTAACTACCCCCCACTCGATGCGCTGCTTCAGGAGTTGGAGCTTCTCAAGGCGATCGTTGAACGGACGAAAAAGAGTTCAAGCGATGCTACTCTACCAGGCGTTGGAGTCCGACCGGAATCTCTTCATCAGGGCTAATTGCATGGGACACGCAAACGCATTCATTCGAGCCTGTTTTTCAGAAGCGCTGGAGCTTGAAAATACACAACGGTTTGGGGATCCAAAACGCTTCATGATCTATCGCCAGATGGTCCGAAGTCGCATCCGACGCATGGTGGAAACCGCCCTACCGAGAACTTTCCTAGCTCTTGGCGATAGGGTGACCCAAGGCTGGTACGCGGGTTGGCTAGAGAGCACACCGCCCACAACCCCATACTTTCGGGAACTTCCGGTTCAGTTTGCTGACCATGTGTTTGCCCAGGGAAATCCATTTGAGGGTCTCGCCTGCTGGACCGAGGATTTGATGCGCTATGAGCTGCTCCGTTGGCGCACATCGTATATTCCCCATGAGGCCTCATCTTCGGTTGTGCCCTTTGACTTCGACAAGCGGGTTGTGCTGAATCCCAGCGCAAGCCTGTACCAATCCACTTTTGATGTTCCACAACTGATGCGGATGGAGGCGCCCCTGGTCGCAGGTAAAGCCTACTTGGTGGCTGATCACCTGGTGGAACGAACCCACGTCTCTCGATGCGTGTTCAGGGATCCACAGAGCCACCGGGTGCGCAGCATGGCGTTAAACCCTTTGGCCCAAGCTTTGCTTGAGGGGTGGGAATCTGACGAGAATACGGCCAAGGAGGTGGTGGACAAGGTAATAGAACAACGGAACATCACCAAGAATGGTGAGTTCATTACCGGCCTCGGTACCCTGCTTGCGCAGCTCGTGGAAGCCGGAGTGGTCCTAGGGTCCCGCTAGGTTCTCCTATTGCATGTGGCGAATCCGGAAATCGGACCCGCCACATGCAAGCTCGGCACTACGCTTCGCTGGCAGCTGCCATGGGAGCAGTGGTCGCAGCCATGGGAGCTTCAGCACCCTTACGGGACTCTCCCTCAACCACCATGTCCAAACGGTTGTAGGCGTCTAGCCCTGAACCGGCCGGAAGCAGACGACCCATGATCACGTTCTCCTTGAGACCACGGAGGTAGTCGACTCGACCGGAAATGGCCGCTTCGGTGAGAACCTTGGTGGTCTCCTGGAAGGAGGACGCACTGATGAACGAATCCGTAGACAGGGACGCCTTTGTGATGCCAAGCAACAGGGGCTCGGCCACCGCGGGCTGACCGCCCTTGGCAATCACTCGCTCGTTCTCTCGCTCGAAGACGTTCTTCTCCACCTGCTCGTCCAAAAGGAAGGTCGTATCTCCCACTTCCTTGATACGGACGCGGCGCAACATCTGACGAACGATGACCTCAATGTGTTTGTCATTGATGGTCACGCCCTGGAGTCTGTACACCTGCTGAATCTCGTTCACAAGCCAGGCTGCCAGTTCCTTTTCACCCTTTACCTTGAGGATGTCATGGGGATTCGCAGGACCATCCATCAACGGTTCGCCCGCCCGAAGGTGGTCGCCATCCTTGGCGGTCAAATGCTTGCCCTTCGGAATGAGGTATTCGGTGGGTTCACCAACCTCAGGGGTGACCACAACCTTACGCTTACCCTTGGTGTCCTTGCCAAAGCTCACTACACCGTCGATCTCGGAGATCACAGCATGGTCCTTGGGCTTTCGGGCCTCAAAGAGCTCGGCTACGCGGGGCAGACCACCGGTAATATCCTTGGTCTTTGTGGTTTCCCGCGGAATCTTGGCAATAATTTCGCCAGCTTCCACGGTTTGCCCCTCCACGGGGGTGATGTTTGAAGCCACCGGTAGGTAGTACTTCGCTGCGGTATCTACATTGTCAGGATCGTTGGGGTCACAGACCATGATTCGGGGGCGCGCACTTGGATCGCGGGACTCGATCACCACCCGTCGGGACAAACCGGTTACTTCGTCCAGCTTCTCCTCCATGGTGACGCCTTCCACAAGGTCGCCGTATTTCACGACACCCGAGGTTTCCGTAAGCAACGGAATGGCGTATGGGTCCCATTCGGCAAGCGGTGTTCCGCGCTCGACTTTTTGACCCTCTGTGACCAGCGTAAATGCGCCGTAGTTCAGGGAGTAACGCTCCTTCTCGCGACCAGAACCGTCCACCACCTTGACGGCGGCGTGGCGGTTCATGATGACGACGGTGCCATCCTTCTTGGTAATCGTTTTTGCGTTCTCGAAACGCACCTCACCGTTGGAACGGCACTCGAGGCTCGACTGTTCGATCTTGCCTCGCGCCGCTGCACCACCGATGTGGAAGGTACGCATGGTCAACTGTGTACCGGGTTCACCGATGGACTGGGCCGCGATAATGCCGCCCGCCTCACCTATGTTTACGGTGTAACCACGGGCAAGGTCACGCCCGTAGCACCTGGCGCAGATCCCTCGTCGAGTCTGGCACGTGAGCACGGACCGAATGATTACTCGTTCGATTCCAGCGTCTTCGATCCTCTCGACCTTGTCTTCGTCGACTTCTTCGTTGGCCTCCACAAGGACGTCGCCTGTGACCGGGTCCACGATGTCCTCCAGTGCAACTCGCCCAAGAATACGTTCCCCCAGGGTGGTCACCACCTCCCCACCCTCTTCGAGTTTGGAGATCCAGATTCCGTCCAAGGTTTCACAGTCGTAGTCTGTGACCACCGCATCCTGGGCCACATCCACCAGCCGACGGGTCAGATAACCTGAGTTGGCTGTTTTCAAGGCCGTATCCGCGAGACCCTTTCGGGCACCGTGGGTGGAGATGAAGTACTGAAGCACCGTCAACCCCTCACGGAAGTTCGCGGTGATTGGCGTCTCAATGATTTCTCCCGAGGGCTTTGCCATCAGACCACGCATGCCGGCCAGCTGACGAATCTGCTGGTTGGAACCACGGGCGCCAGAATCTGCCATCATGAAGATGGGGTTAAAGGAAACCGTCTCCGCTTTCTCGCCGGTGTAGGGATCCGTTAGCGTGTCGTGCCCAATGCCCTCAATCAGGTCCTTGGCCACCTGGTCTGCCGCAGCAGCCCAAATATCCACGACCTTATTGTAGCGCTCCCCATCCGTGATGAGACCCTCCTGGTACTGTTCAATCACGGTCTCAACATCCGATTGGGCCTGGCCAAGAATCACGGCCTTGCTTGCTGGAATCTCCATGTCGTCCATGCAGATGGACGCACCCGCACGGGTAGACATTTCAAATCCGAGTGTACGCAACCTATCTGCCAGGAGAACGGTCTCCTTGTTACGACAGGTTCGGTAACATTGATCGATGAGCGTGGTAAGCGCCTTCTTGTCCAAAACCTTGTTGGCGAGCTCAAAGGGCAGTGCCTCTGGCAGCAGCTCTCCCACCAGGGTTCGGCCCACCGTGGTGCGGTAGATCTTGCCTCGAGTACGTACCTTGATGGCTGCGTGGAGATCCACTTCGCCCGCGTCGTACGCCATTCGGACTTCTTGACTCGATCCGTAGATACCCGTGAAGTCACCCTTCTTCTCGGCGTCTTCACGGTACTCCCCCTTGGCAAGGGGCTTCTCGCGGGTCGTGTAGTAGAGCCCGAGAACAATGTCCTGGGTCGGGTTGATGATGGGCTTGCCGCTGGCGGGCGACAGAATGTTGTTGGTACTCATCATGAGTACACGAGCTTCCATCTGTGCTTCGATGGAAAGGGGCACGTGTACCGCCATCTGGTCACCGTCGAAGTCAGCGTTGAAGGCCTGACACACCAAGGGGTGAAGCTGGATCGCTTTGCCCTCAATGAGTACGGGTTCAAACGCCTGAATGCCAAGTCGGTGAAGCGTTGGCGCGCGGTTGAGCATGACGGGGTGCTCGGTGATGACCTCGTCCAGGATATCCCAGACTTCCGTCTTCTCCTTTTCCACCATCTTCTTTGCGCTCTTGATGGTGGTTACGTAGCCACGTTCCTCTAGCTTGTTGTAGATGAAAGGCTTGAACAGCTCGAGCGCCATCTTCTTGGGAAGACCGCACTGGTGCAGCTTGAGGCCAGGGCCCACCACAATCACGGAACGACCGGAGTAGTCCACACGCTTTCCAAGCAGGTTCTGGCGGAAGCGACCCTGCTTTCCCTTCAGCATGTCGCTGAGTGATTTCAGGGGTCGTTTGTTGGGGCCAGTGATGGTCTTGCCACGGCGGCCGTTGTCAAACAGGGCGTCCACGGCCTCCTGCAACATGCGACGCTCGTTACGAATGATGATGTCCGGCGCGTTTAGTTCAATCAGACGCTTCAACCGGTTGTTGCGGTTGATCACCCGACGGTAGAGGTCGTTTAGATCGGATGTGGCAAAACGGCCGCCATCCAGGGGAACCAACGGACGCAGGTCAGGTGGAAGCACCGGAATCACGGAGAGCATCATCCACTCGGGACGGTTGCCCGAATCCTTGAAGGACTCGATCACCTTCAGTCGCTTGGCGTACTTCTTTCGCTTGGCCTCGCTTGTGGCCTCGCGCATGTCGATACGCAGCTGCTCCGCTTGCCCATGGACATCCAGGTCCTTGAGAAGCTCAAGCACGGCTTCGCCGCCCATGCCGGCCATGAATGATCCGTCCCCGAGCTCGTCACAGAGCTCCTGGTAACGTTCTTCTGTGATGATCTCACCCTTTTCCAGACCAGAATCCAGGGGATCGACGATGATGTAGTTCTCACAGTAGAGCACTCTCTCCAGATCCTTGAGCGTCACATCTAGGATGGCCCCAATTCTGGAGGGAAGGCTCTTCAGAAACCAGATGTGTGCCACGGGAGTGGCCAGGGTGATGTGACCCAACCGTTCACGTCGCACCTTGCTCTGAATGACTTCAACACCACACTTTTCGCACACGATTCCTCGGTGCTTCATGCGCTTGTATTTGCCGCAGATACATTCGTAGTCCTTCACTGGGCCAAAGATTTTGGCGCAGAAAAGGCCGTCCCTCTCTGGTTTGAAGGTTCGGTAGTTGATGGTCTCAGGCTTCTTTACCTCACCGTGGGACCACTCTCGGATCTTTTCAGGTGACGCCAGCGAAATACGAATCGCTGAGAAAGAAAGAGGATCCTTGGGCTTCTCAAAGAAACTAAATATGTCTTTCATGGCCTATTCCTCCTCTGCAGCGATGGCTGGACCACCGTTGTTGGACAACCGACTCGAATCAACCAGCTCAATATTCAAGCAGAGCGCTTGCAGCTCCTTCATGAGAACGTTGAAGCTCTCCGGAAGACCTGCGTCTAGCTTGTTTTCACCCTTGACGATGGACTCATAGATACGAGTTCTTCCCTGTACATCATCGGACTTCACGGTGAGGAACTCCTGAAGGGCGTAGGCTGCACCGTACGCCTCCATGGCCCACACTTCCATTTCACCGAGTCGCTGCCCACCGAACTGAGCTTTTCCGCCCAGGGGTTGCTGCGTGACCAACGAGTAGGGTCCGATGCTACGTGCGTGGATCTTCTCGTCAACCAGGTGGTGAAGCTTCAGCATGTACATGATGCCTACGGTGACGTCCTTGTCGAACGCGTCTCCCGTTCGCCCGTCAAATAGGACAGACTGACCGTTGTCCTTGGTTCCTGCGAGGTTGAGCAGAGTCTTGATTTCTGCCTCGGTTGCACCGTCGAAAACGGGTGTGGCGAGTTGCACGCCAGTGGAAACCTTTTTGACGAACGCAGGTAGCTCCTTGTCGGCAAGGCCCTTGATGGTTTCGTGAATGGGACCGTCCTTGTAGATGGCAAGGAGGCGAGTGCGAATGTCATCCGCGTTTGCCCTTTGCTCATCCACGGCAGCCTGCAACTGCTTGCCCAACATGTAGCCAGCCCAACCCAGGTGGGTTTCAAGGATCTGCCCCACGTTCATGCGGCTTGGAACACCCAGTGGGTTCAAGCAGATATCCACCGGTGTGCCATCGGCACGGTAGGGCATGTCTTCCTCCGGAAGAATCCGGCTGACCACACCCTTGTTTCCGTGACGACCGGCCATCTTGTCGCCCACCTGAAGCTTACGCTTAATGGCGACGTAGACCTTCACCATCTTGATCACACCGGGGGGTAGTTCGTCTCCCTTGGCAAGCTTGTCGATCTTTTCCTTGCAGCGTTCATCGATTACAGCAGTTTGTTCTGCTAGCAACGTGAGCACTTCTTCAAGCTTCTCTTTGCCCTTGTCTACCTCGATGAACCCGAGGTACTTCAAGGGTGTCTGAGCAATGGTCTCGTCATCCAGAACGGCGCCCTTCGCGATCAATACCTTGCCCTTGTCGTCCACCACCTTTGATAGGGTTGCTTGACCGGCAAGTAATCGCTGGATTCGTTCCAGGGCAGACTCCCGAAGGATCTTCACCTCATCCGCCTTGTCTTTTTCAAGGCGAACCCGGTCAAGGTCATCAATGTACTGGGCGCGCTCGTCCTTTTCGGTGCCCTTACGCCCGAATACACGGGCTTCGATCACGATGCCGCTTTGGCCTGGTGGTACCCGTAGGGAACTGTCCCGTACGTCTCCCGCCTTTTCACCGAAGATGGCTCGAAGAAGCTTTTCCTCGGGTGAGAGCTGAGTCTCCCCCTTGGGTGTGATCTTACCGACCAGCACGTCGCCGGAATGGACTTCGGCGCCCACACGGATGATTCCGGAGTCATCCAGATCCATGAGCGCTTCTTCGCCCACGTTAGGAATGTCGCGGGTGATCTCTTCCTTGCCGAGCTTCGTGTCCCGGGCGACGCATTCAAACTCCTCGATATGCACCGAGGTAAACACATCTTCCTTCGCAATGCGCTCAGATACGAGGATGGAGTCCTCGAAGTTGTATCCGCCCCAGGGCATGAAGGCGACCACGATGTTCTTGCCAAGAGCAAGCTCACCCGTGTCACATGAAGGGCCGTCAGCAATGACGTCTCCGGCCTTGACCTTCTCACCTGCGCGCACGATTGGGCGTTGGTTGTAGGCTGTGTTCTGGTTGGACCGTCGGAACTTGCTGAGCCGGTAGATATCCGGAAGAGCGCCGTCCTTGCCGGTGGTCTTCACCACGATGCGGGTGGCATCCACAGAATCCACGACCCCATCACGCTTGGCCACGACGCACACGCCGGAATCCCGGGCAACCTTACCTTCAAGGCCGGTCCCCACGATCGGGGCATCACTACGAAGGGTAGGCACCGCCTGTCGCTGCATGTTGGATCCCATGAGCGCACGGTTGGCGTCATCGTGCTCCAGGAATGGAATCAACGAGGCCGCAACCGATACCAGCTGATTGGGTGAAACATCGATGAGCGTGATGCTATCCGGAGGAACCATCACGTAGTCCCCATTGAGCCGCGCGCTCACCAGGTTGTCCGTGAGCTTGCCGCTCTTGTTTTCGATTTTTACCGTAGCTTGCGCGATATGGTGTCCGGCTTCTTCTAGGGCGGAGTACCAACGGATTTCATCCGTGACTTTTCCGTCCTTCACCATGCGGTAGGGGGTCTCCACAAATCCGTATTCGTTGACACGGGCAAAGGTGGAAAGTGAGGCAATCAAACCGATGTTTGGGCCTTCAGGGGTCTCAATCGGGCAAATTCGTCCGTAGTGCGTGGTGTGAACGTCGCGCACCTCAAAACCGGCACGCTCCCTGGTCAAACCGCCAGGCCCCAGTGCAGACAGACGCCGTTTGTGGGTCACCTCACTGAGGGGGTTGGTTTGATCCATGAACTGGGAAAGCTGGCTGGATCCAAAGTACTCTTTCACAACCGCGCTGACGGGTTTCGCGTTGATGAGGTCATGGGGCATGAGCGTTTCCAGCTCCTGCGACATGCTCATTCGCTCCTTGATGGCGCGCTCCATACGTACCAGCCCAATTCGGTACTGGTTTTCCATGAGCTCACCGACCGCACGTACGCGGCGGTTACCCAGGTGATCGATGTCGTCTACGGTTCCCTTACCATTCTTAAGATCGATAAGGTGCCGGATGGTCTCCAGAATGTCGCGTCGGGTTAACACGCCCAGCTCTAGGTCTGGCTTGTCCGGATCGTCCTTGTAGAACTTGTAGTTCAGTTTAAGGCGACCGACGTTTGAAAGGTCGTACCGCTCCGGGTTAAAGAACAGGTTGTTAAAAAGCGTTCTAGCAGTTTCCAGCGTGGGGGGGTCGCCGGGCCGGAGACGGCGGTAAATCTCGATAATCGCGTCGTCCTGGGTATCGATCTTGTCGGTGACCAAGGTGTCGCGAAGGAAGCTTCCAACGTTGAGACCGTCAATAAAGAGTACGCGGAACTCCTTGCTTCCTGAGTCTCGGATAGCCTCAAGCTTTTCTTCCGTGACCTCCTCGTTGATGGCGAGAATGATTTCACCGGTGCTCTCATCCACCACGTCTTCTGCGGCGAACTTACCCACAACCTCGAGCGCGTCCATGGGGAGACGATCCACCTTGGCTTCCTGGAGCTTACGGATGGATGAACGGGTAAATTTACGGTTCTTACGAACCAAGACTTCGTTGCCTACCTTGATGTCCCGCGTTGCGCGTTGGCCAGCCAGTAGTTCGAAGTTGATTGAACGGGCAAACTTCCTACCCGACTCGAGGTAAATGGTCTCCTTGTCGTAGAAGTAGTCGAGCAGTTCCTGGGTCGTGTAGCCCAGGGCCTTGAGTAGGCCCGTGGCATGCATCTTCCTACGACGATCGATACGAACGTAGAGAATATCCTTGGGGTCGAACTCAAAGTCGAGCCACGAACCACGGTAAGGAATAATGCGTGCTTGGTAGAGCAGTTTGCCCGAGGAGTGGGTCTTTCCCTTGTCGTGGTCAAAGAACACGCCAGGGCTACGGTGGAGCTGGCTGACCACAACACGTTCGGTACCGTTGATAATGAAGGTACCGTTGTCCGTCATCAGGGGAAGTTCACCGAAGTAAACCTCCTGCTCCTTGATGTCTCGCACAGCCTTGTCGGGTCCATCGCCGCCACCGTCGTAGATGATGAGCTGAATGGTGACCTTGATCGGCGCGGAGTAGGTCATTCCGCGCTGGCGGCATTCGTCAACGTCGTATTTGGGTTTTTCCAGGATATATCCAGCGAAAAACAGCTCACTGCTTCCATTGAAATCACGAATAGGGAAAACGCTCTTGAACACCTGCTGTAAGCCGGTGTCCTGGCGTTCTTCGTTCGGGATCTCGGATTGAAGGAACTTTGCGTAGGAACGCTTTTGGATATCAATAAGGTTTGGAGTCTCGACGACCCTGTCTACCTTGCCAAAACTGTGCCGTACGCGGAAGTTTGTCTGAACTGTGTTTGCCATGTGTGACGTCCCCTGAACTGACGTTCTTTGGCCCAGCCCCAGCGCCCTGTTGGACGCGAGGAAGGACCTTCATCTGCCTAAGGTCAAAGCATGAACTTGTCGGTGGATGCGAATGACCATCGGACGCACCCCACCCATTTGCCACGAAATGCGGGTCGTGGCCCATCAAAGAGAAATCTGGACAGAGCCCAGGGCACTACTTAACAGTGACCTTGGCGCCTGCTTCTTCTAGCTTCTTCTTGATCTCTTCTGCCTCTTCCTTGGAAACGCCTTCCTTCATTACTTTGGGGGCAGCTTCAACAAGGTTTTTGGCGTCAGCCAAACCGAGGGAAGTGATCTCACGAACCGCCTTAATCACATTGATTTTCTTGGCGCCCGCTTCGGTCAACTCCACATCAAACTCGGTTTGTTCCGCAGCAGCAGCCTCACCACCGGCTGCAGGAGCAGCGCCGGCTACGGCTACGGGAGCGGCGGACACTCCCCATTTTTCCTCGAGGGTTTTCACCAGTGTGGAAACGTCCATGACGCTCCACGAGCTCAACTCCTCAACCATCTGTTCAACGTTCATGCTTGGCACTTCATCTTCTCCATTTTTTTGCCGTGAAACCCTCACGGCGAACTCTTGTTGTTGTACTCGTTTCTACCCTTCGCCCTCTTGCCGGACCTTAGCATCCAGAGCGTAGGCAAAGTTTTGTGCAGGAGCGGTGAGCTGGCGTACCAAGCTTTCCATCGGCGCGTTGAGTTGGGCCAGCAGCATGGCGCGCATTTCGTCCTTGCTGGGCAGGGTTGCCAACTCGTTTTCAACACGGACTGCGGCAAAGACCTCGTCGGACAGGACTCCGCATTTGATCTCTAGCTTTTCCTGCTCAGGACCTTCCTTTCGGAAGTCTTTGATGATCTTTGCGGCAGTCGAAGGATCTTCGTAGCTCCAGGCCACCGCGGTGGGGCCCTTGAGCTGTGCCTTAAACTCATCGTTCTGACCCAGAGAGGTCTCCGCAAGGGCACGGCGCACCAGGGTGTTCTTCACCACGCTGTATTCGATACCTTTTGCGCGAAACTTATCCCGGAGCGCCGTGATGTTCTCCACATCTACGCCGCGAAAGTCCAGAAGAACGGCAGATACGGCCCGATCAAATCGTTCCTTGATCGCGGTGACAGATTCCGCCTTTTTGGCGATGACTGGGTTCAAGGTCGCCATGATTTAGACCTCCGCTCCAACGCTGTTGGGATCAATCCGGACGCCAGGCCCCATGGTGGAGCTCATCGTCACGCTTTTCATGTATGTGCCCTTTGCAGAGGCGGGCTTGGCTCGCATCAGTGCGTCGAAAATGGAACGGGCGTTGTCCACCAGGGCATCTTCTCCGAAGGAGCATTTGCCTATGCGGGCGTGCACGATTCCTGCGCGCTCCACCCGGAACTCCACCTTACCGGCTTTTGCCTCTTCCACGGCCTTCTTGACCTCGAAAGTCACCGTTCCGACCTTGGGGTTTGGCATCAGACCGCGGGGACCAAGCACCCGACCGAGTCGGCCGACCTGACCCATCATGTCTGGAGTGGCGATAACGGTATCAAAATCTGTCCAACCCTCGGTCACCTTGGCGACGAGGTCGTCGGCGCCCACAAAATCGGCACCGGCCTCTTCGGCCTCCTTGGCTTTTTCACCCTTGGCGAACACCACGACCCGAACTGTTTTTCCCGTACCATGGGGAAGAACGACCGCTCCTCGAACCATTTGGTCCGCATGCTTGGGGTTCACGCCTAGCCGAAACGCCATGTCGATGCTTTCGTCAAACTTGACGAAGGACGCTGCCTTCACCAGTGCGCATGCCTCGCTCAGTGCGTATCGCTTGTCTCCCTCCACCATTTGGAAGGATTGCTGCCTTTTCTTGTGGCTCTTCATGTTTCTCCTCGCGGTGCTCTCTTTCTGGAGAACCTCCCACCTTTGGGGGAAGGTGGTATGGAGTGAGTGATTTGGGAGTTAAACCCTAGTCGACCCATCAGTTAATCGACGACGTCGACCCCCATCGAACGAGCGGTGCCAGCCAGTGAGTTGACAGCCGTCTCAATCGAGCCCGCGTTCATATCGCGAATTTTCTGTTCTGCAAGCTTCCTAAGCTGATCTTTTGTAATTTTGCCAACCTTGTCCTTGTTGGGGCGGGCGGATCCGGACCCGGGCTTTTTACCGTAGGTCAGGCCGATTTCCTTTTTGATCAGGATGGCCGCGGGGGGAGTTTTGGTGATAAAGGTGAACGATCGGTCGGAATATACCGTGATCACCACTGGGATAATGAGCCCAGCCTCCTTTTGGGTGCGGGCGTTGAACTCCTTGCAGAAGCCCATGATGTTTACACCGTGCTGACCTAGGGCCGGACCCACGGGGGGAGAGGGGTTTGCTTGTCCAGCGGGGAGCTGCAGTTTGATTTGGCCGATGACCTTTTTCACAACGATACCTGATTCCTTTTCAACACTTCTTAGGGACTAATTCCTTAATTAGGCCGTTTTTTCCACTTGGCCGTAATTCAACTCCACCGGTGTGGCCCTTCCAAAAATGGACACCAACACCTTCACTTTTTGCTTCTCTGGCTTCACTTCTTCTACGGATCCGGAGAAGTTGGCAAATGCACCATCGATGACCCTGACGTGATCGCCGATTTCAAACACGACCCGTGGCTTGGGTTTGGCAGCGCCATCGGCCACCTGCTGGGCGATGGCTGCAATCTCCGCGTTGGGTACGGGTGTTGGGGCCTGCCCTCCCACAAAACCGCTGACTTTGGGCGTGTTTTTGATGAGGTGCCAGCTGAGTTCATCCATGTCCATCTGGACGAAGATGTACCCCGGGTAAAAGTTTCGGGTGGTCACCTTCTTGTTTCCCGCGCGATTTTCCTGAACGTTTTCCTTTGGTATCAGGATTTCGCCAAACTTGTGCTCCATGCTCTCCTGCCGAATACGCTCCAGGAGGGCGAGCTTTACTTTGCTCTCGTAGCCGGAGTAGGCCTGCACAACGTACCACTTCATTTTTGAGTTCGGCCCGGGTGTGGCAGATTCAGGTGCCCCGGAATCCACGCCAACGGACTCTCCCGATGTGGAATGGGTGCCCTCGTTGCCCACACCTGGACCCACTTCCTGTACGGGAGGGACCTCCTGGGAGGGTGGGTTTGGATTCTCTTGTCCGATTTCTGCGGGTGCGTCACTCATTGTTTTTGCCTAGATACGGGTTTTCTGCGGGTGTTCTACGGTTCTGGGTACGCGCTACTGGTAAATCATGTCCGTGATGGCAGACCAGGCTGCATCGAATGTGAACAAAATGAGGGAGGCGATGACGGATGTTACGATAACCACAACGGTGTTGGACCAGGTCTCTTTCTTGTTCGGCCAGGTCACCTTGGCAAGCTCTCCAGCGGAGTCCTGTGCAAAACTACGGATCGATGTGCTGCGCCACATCACCAAGGTAATGAGGCCCGCGATGGCAGCGGCAATGCCCGAGATGAGGGCGGCATTGGGTTCAGCGAACTGATCCCAAACGACCGTTGTGATCCGATCAAACAGCCAAAAAGAGAGCGCAAAAAGGGCAATGTACCCAAACTGAACCCAACGGGCGATCCCAAGCGGACGGCTGATGTCAGTGGCGGGCAAGCCGCCATCGTCTGCTCCATGGGAGATGGACGGATCCTGGCCTGCGGTGATGTCGTCCTCGTTGTCTGTGTCGGTTGGGTTCACGTGATTCCTAGGGTCGATGGGTCGTTGTCTTCAGAAACTTTACTGTTTTTCCGGATTTCCAGGGTTTTCAAGTCGATGGGAATCCATCGCGTGGCAGGCCAGGAGGGATTCGAACCCCCAACATGCTGATTTGGAATCAGCCGCTCTACCAGTTGGAGCTACTGGCCTAAAACGGGGTTGCCCCCGAAAACTGTCTTAATGGCTGTTCCTATTTGGATTCCTTGTGTTCTGTGTGCCTGCTGCAGTTTGAACAGTACTTCTTGAGAACCAGACGGCCCGTCGCGCCTCCCTCGGGGGGAGCTCCCGGTTGGGAGTGACGACGGGCTTTTGTGGTCTGGTAGTTTCTTGCTCCGCACTCTTCACAGGCGAGCACGATCTGGATTCGATGTGCGATGCGTCTTTACTCCTTGTACCTTGTCTACTCCGCAATCTTGGTAATGACGCCAGCGCCGACGGTTCGACCGCCCTCACGGATGGCGAAACGCTGTTTGTCTTCGAGCGCCACCGGGGTGATGAGCTCCACTTGCATTTTCACGTTGTCGC